>NZ_JNZY01000003.1 GCF_000717655.1 Streptomyces katrae | reverse complement strand
CCGCACCGAACTCCACGACGCCTTCGTCTCCCTGGCCTGCAGCCTCATCTGCTGGAGACGCCTCAACAAGCCCGAATCATGATCGTGTTACGAGCTCTTGGCCATTTCCAGCAGGTGGTTCAGCTGCCCGCTCATCACGTCGGGGCCGCCGATCTGCTGGCGCAGAGCGGCCTCCCAGAGCACCGCGTGGAACTCCAGCGGCTTGTCGTCCCAGAGCCGTGACTGCCGCTTGATCCGTGAGGTCACCAAGACCTCGATCTCGTCCGGATGTGTCCACGAGTCGGAGCTGACGCCCAACGCGCGGATGTAGTCGGCGGTCTGGAGCAAACCGGGGATCAGAGCGAGCTGCCACGTACGGATACGGACGGCGACGTCCTCCATCGCCACGTACTCGGCCAGGTTTCCCATCGTGGGGATGTGCCGCCACCAGCCCTTGGCCTTGCGGCGCTCACGGTCCAGTCGGGCCAGGTCCAACAGCCCGCTCACCGCCTGCGAGTCCGTCACGCCGTAGAACTCGCACAGCACGCGGATGTCCGGGTCCCGCATCGGCACCCAGCCGCTCTCCATCTTCACGATCTTCGTAGCCGTGGCGCTGATCTCTCGGGCCGCCTGCAGCTGGGTCTTGCCCGCCGCCGTGCGCAGCCTGTTCAGCTCGCCACCCAGCCTGCGTCCCAGCACCGTCGACACCCGGTTGCCCTGGCCTTCTCGCATCCCCTGGTTCACCGGCCCAGTTTCGCGTCCCTTCCCGGTCGAAGTCGACACGTCACCCCTTCAGGGAACATATTCCCCGAATCACTTGCCCCGGTTTCTCATCGCTCCTACCGTCGGTGACGAACTGCTCACTGATCAAGCCAAGTTGGCGGAAGTGCACCGTGCTGCCCGCACGGCGGAGCCACCGCCCATCGGAGGTGCACGTACACATGGACGAGCCGGCACGATGCGACGTACGGAACTACCCGCCCCGGCAGGACTCGGTGCCCGCGGCCCGGCGGCGAGCCGCTTGGCTCGCGGTGGCGTGGGGGCTGCCCCAGCTGGCTTCGGACGCGGCGCTGCTGACCAGCGAGCTCACCACCAACGCGCTGCTGCACGGCTCGCTGCGGGACCGGTACCTACGGGTCGAGGTACAGCTCACGGGAGCAGTGCTCCGCATCGCGGTCACCGATCCGAAAGGCGAACGGCGGCCCGAACCGCGAGCGGCTGCCGACGATGAGCAGTACGGCCGGGGGCTGCAGATCGTGGGCGCCGTCGCGGAGCGGTGGGGGGACTCCGAGAGGGTCATCGGCAAGACGGTATGGGCCGAGCTGGGCGTCGGAGGGCCCCGTTAGGGTTGGCCCGTATGGGGACCTGGATCGCGCCGAGCGCCATCGAGAGAGAGCTGTACGAGGCCAAGGCCGCCGGCGAGTGGGGCCGGTACCTCGACGTGCTCGCCCGCTCCGAGCTGTTCCTCCCCCAGTCCCGCAGCCAGATCGATGCCGAGCCCGCACAGGCCCGCTTCCACCCGGTCGGCCACACCCTCCCCGTCTACACCCGCGGGATGCTGCCCGTCCCCACTGCCGAGACCGTCTTCGTACGCCAGAGCCTGGCCTGGTTCGCCAACGCCTGGGACCACCGCGACCCCCCGTACCTCGCCGTGAACCCCGGCAGCCCCGCCGAGGCCTACCTCACCACCGGCCCGGCCGACCTCGCCCGCTGGCGCGCCCACTGGGACGCCGCGACCACCTGGGGCCTGGCCCCCGGCGCCGTACACGCCCTGCACACCGGGGGGCCGCTGCACGGGCCCGTTGCGCGCGGACTGGCCGTGGGCGCCCATCTTGCCGTGAGCAACGGGGAGTTCTGGAACGCGCTCGCCTACCACGGCAGCGGTTACACCCGTGAGCGCGAACGCCTCCGCAAGTCCTGGGGCATCACCACCCGCGAGGAGTGGCTCGACGTCCTGCACCGCATGCTGAACGCCGAGATCGTCAGCCCCGTATGGGAGTTCGCCCTGCGCATCCGCCGGATCCTCGCCTCCGACTTCGCCGGGCCCGTCGACGTCGAGCACTGGCGGCACGCCGCCGAGGCCAGCCTGCGCCGCAATGCCGAACGGGCCGCCGAACCGCAGCTCACCCCCGACGGCGTCACGGTGGCGCAGCCGCGCCCCACCGCGGAGGTCGAGGGCGAGATCGCCGGCGTACAGCGCCTCATCGGGCGCATCGCCCGGTACGAGCAGCGCTTCCGGGCCGACGGACTGCTCCCCGAGGAGGGATACGTACGGTCCGTCGAGGGCTGGGACATCGGCCGGGCCTCCCAGATGGCCCGCTGGGGCCTCGGCACGCGCTACGGCACGCTGGAGGAGGCAGAGCGCGCGGTGCTCCGCGCGGGGGAGGCGGCCGCCGACACGTACCGCTCCTGGGCGGAGTTCTCCGCCGGTTACCTGCTCGGCCGGTGCCTGCACTTCGACGAGGAGGAGTTCGGTGAGTGGTACGCGAGCTCCCTCGCCACGCACCTGACCCTGACCACCGAGCCGTCGAGCCCCTGGCTCAACATCCCCTGGAGCTAGGGTGTTTCAGCACCGGGCGGTGTGGGCGATTCGCCGGTGGAGGGCTCGCCCTTGGCCATGTCCATGAGTTCCGCGAAGGGTTTCTGCTGCATCGAGCTGCGCAAGTGCGCCAGACCGTAGCGGTCAATGGCTTTCTTGTTCCGATTGGGATCGTTGATGTCGAAACCTACCCTTTCACCCGGCGGCTCCACAACCGCATAGATGTAGGGGTAGTCCTTTTTGTGCACATACCACAGAGTGATGCGTTGGCGCCCTCGAGTCGCGTTGAGGATCTCATTGCTGTTCGAGATGCCGGTCTGGTACCTGAAGTAGGTTTCGCCCTTTTCCGCCTTCAACTGCGGACCTTGAGGATCTTTATCCAGACCCTTTTCCTTGAGTACGTTCAGATTCTTCCCTGAGCGCTCATAGTCGCCCACTATTGTCATCCTGTCCCGTCTGATCGCATATATCTCACCCTGGACGGTGAGTTTCCCGTGCACGAACTTGCCAGGATACGGAATCTCCACGACCTCGTCCGACGAGAACTCCTCTCCGGGATTCAACTCCCGGCCGGGCGGCTTGATGAACTCACCGTCCTGGATCAATGTGAACGCCCCCGGTTCCTTCATGTTCGGGTACCCGTGGATCCAGTAGATGGAGCCGAGGACGTAGAGGGGTACCTGACCGGAGTTCTTCACGTACAAATGGACCGGTAGGTACATGCTCTTTCGGTTCTCGTTCAGACTCGGCTTCCCGAAGGAAGCCGCACTGTTCACGATGGGAGATGTCGCATAGGGCACGTATATCTGCGTATACGTCACATTGGGGATGGCGAGGAGAGCAGAGAGAATCGCCCCTACCGCGATCCGCTTGGGATTGGCAGTTGTCTTCCACACCCGATCACGGACGAGGACGCACACCGCCCCCACGGACAGCATGGTGAAAATTATCCAAAACGGCACGTAATTCGTGTACCTCCTACCGTCGATCATTTGCATAAGGAGCATGAACAAGCCGACGGCAATCGACACCGAAGCACCGAGGAGGACAACCATCCCGGAGTAAGAAACTTTCCGGTCGTGCCAGTAGTCGAAAGCGGCCAGTGCGGCACCGATTTCCAGCACTGCCGCAAGAAGGAAGATGATTCCCGTGATGCGTCCCGAGTAGGTGAGCGCACCGAAGGCGTCCTTCAATCCGATCACGAAGAGCATGCACGCCGTCACCAAGAGGCCGACGACCATCAGAGTTCCGATGGTGCGTCGGTACCACGGGCGATCCGGCCAGACTGTGCAGTTCCCGCCGATCCAATGGGGCTCGATCCCGGATGCGATCCCAGCACCGCGTATGAGCTTTCCGAGCGCCTCCATCGAGCGGACTTGGCCCGCGAAACGGTCGTTGATGGTGACGTGCCGCCAGCCAAGGCCATCCGGTGGACCCACGGCAACCACGGGTGTGTTCGCCATGACACCAGTCTGCCGCCGTATGGATGTGATCGCTTCTGGAGTGCGCCCCGACCCGATCGGAGTAACGTCATGACCATGGCCTGTCCTCACAGGAGGTCTCCATGCGTACCCGAATTCCCGAGCTCATCGCTGCCGTCATACTGGCTGTTCTCGGCGTGATGGTCCCTGCCGCACAAGCTGCTGCGCCCGCTGTCACCGGTCCCGAATGCGTAGCAGGCACAGGAAGTGTGGAGTACAACTCCGCAACCGGCCAGTGGACCTGCGTCGGCGGCACGCGCAACGGCGCACCCATCGACTGACTGGACGCGTCAGCTCCCCCGACTTCGCCCAGTCGCCGCGCTTTCCTGTACGGCCGTTGGCCCTGCCAACTAGCCTCGGCCGCATGACGATTGAGTTGAACGAGACCGTACGCGGCCTGCTGGACTCTCCGCACCCCGCGGTGCTCTCCACCCTCAACCCCGATGGCAGTCCCCAGAGTTCCGTGGTCTGGGTGGCCCGGGACGGATCCGATCTGCTGGTTTCCACCGAGCAGGGCCGCCGCAAGGAGCGGAACATCGCGCGGGACGGGCGCGTCGGCTTGACCGTGTTCGACACGGCCAACCCGTTCCTCTACGTCGAGATCCGCGGCACGGCCACCCTCGCCGAGGACGCGGGTCGCGCGGTGGCCGGCCGCATCGCCGAGGAGTACCTGGGGCCGGACGGCGGCAAGGAGTTCACCGAGTCCCTCTCCGAGAGCGTCCGCGTCGTCGTCCGCATCACCCCGACCAAGGTGCTCGGCAACGCCGCCAAGGCCGGCTAGGGCAGCAGCGGCCGGACCTCCGACCAGGCGTCCACCGCCTCCGCGAGGGGGCCGCCGGCCGGAAGGTGGGGGCGGGCGAGTTCGAGCCAGGGCAGCAGGAGCTTGATGCGCCGCAGGTGCTGGATGCGCGGTCGCGGCAGGTCCCGCCAGGTGCGGGCCTCCGCGGCCGCCTCCGCCGGGGTCAGGTCGATCGCGGCCAGCGCGTCCCGGCACAGTGCCGCCGGGTCGGCGCCACGGCGCGGGCCGAACTGCCGGAGCAGGTAACCCCGTACGGCGGCCACCTCGACCGCACGGTCCAGCTCGTGCGACCCCGCCCACTCCGCCTTGCGGTGTGTAGCGGCCAGCGCCACCCGGCCCCAGCGCAGCCGGGTCTCCTCGGGCAGCCAGTCCCCCTGCATCCGGCCCACGGCCAGCGTCCGCAGCGTCAGCGGATGCGGCTCGTCCTGCAGCGGCGGATCGGTGGCCAGCCAGGCCTCGATGTCCTCGAGCGCATGCCCTCCGGGCGGGACCGCGGTCAGCACCTGCCCCCGGGTGAGCAGCGCGACCAGGGCGCCCGTGAGGTGGACCTTGGCCATGTGCCCCGCGTCGAAGAAGGCCACGGAGCGCCCGTACCGCTCGATCCGCCGCAGCCCGAGCCGCAGTTCCCCGACGGCGTAGACCTGTCCGGCGCGCGCGACCCCGCCGAGGCAGCGGACCACGCACACGCCGCCCGTGATGTCGGCCTCCTCGACGGAGTACACCTGCAACTCGGCGATGGCCACTTCGACCCCCCTTCCCCGGGCGGGAGGCTACCGCCCGGCCCGGCCTCGCGCCGTGAAGACGGACACCGTGAAGACGAACGCCGTGGAGACGAACCGTGTGATGAGATGGCTGGCGCACTACTTGATCGCCATTTTCCTGGGGGGAAAACTCATGCGCGCATCTCGCGCCGCGGCCTTGGCCGCCGTCGTTCTGGCCGGCAGCACCCTGCTGCCCATCGGTACCGCCGCTGCCGCCGCCGGTCCGCAGGTGGGTGCCGCGAGCACCTACTTCTCCGTGTCGAACTACCGCCTGGTCGACACCCGGGTCGGCAACGGAGCCCCGTCCGGCAAGGTGGGCCCTGACAGCGTCACCAAGATCGACATATCCAACGCGCTCCGCCTGACGAGCGGTGCCGTCCCCACCGCCGTCGTCATGAACGTGACCGTCGTCGATCCGACCGTCGACAGCTTCATCACCGCCTACCCGGACGGGCAGGCCATGCCCGTGGTCTCGAGCCTCAACGTCACTGCGGGCCGGACCGTCACCACCAACCGCGTGACCGTGCAGGTCGGCGCGAACGGCGTGGTCGACCTCTACAACCACGTCGGCAGCGCCCACGTGGTCGTCGACCTCCAGGGCTTCTACACCGCCAAGGGCGCCAACAGCGGCTACGCGGGCTCCACGTTCACGATCGGCACGCCCAAGCGCCTGCTCGACACCCGCACCACCATCGGCGACCGCCAGGGCCGCGTGGGCGCCGGCGAGCAGAACGCGCTCGCCGCGGACGTCTCCTCGGTCATGGACCCGTCCCAGCCCGACACCGAGCTCGCCCTCCAGGTCACGGCCACCGAGCCGACCGAGGCCAGCCACGTCACCGTCTACCCGGCCGGGCAGCGGGTCTGGAACACCTCCGACCTCAACTTCGGGCGCGGCCAGACCGTCACCAACATCTCGTACATGGACGTGGGCCGGGGCGGCCTCGGCCTGTACAACAACGCCGGCCAGGTCGATCTGATCGTCGACTACGTCGGCCGGTTCAAGCACAACCGGTACGACGGCGACGTCGGCACCAGCGGCCTGTTCGTCCCCGCCAACCCGACCCGCGTCCTCGACACCCGCATCGGCCAGGGCGCCCCCGCCAGCAAGGCCGGACCGGGCTCCGCCACCCGCGTCAAGGTGACCGGGCTGAACGGCGTCCCCGAGAACGTCGCGGCCGTGGTCATCAACCTGACCTCGACCAACGCCACCGAGGACGGCCACATCACGGCCCACGCCGCCGGCACCCCGGTGCCGAACACGTCCAACCTGAACTACCGGTCCCGGACGGACATCGCGTCCATGACGATCGTCCCGGTCAGCGCGGACGGCTACATCGAGCTGTACAACCCGCACGGCCGCACCGACCTGGTCGTCGACGTGCAGGGGTACTACACCTCCTGAGCCTCCAGGACCAGGCGGATCTCCGTGACCTCGTAGCCGGCGCGGTCGAACGCCGCGGCCATGGGCACATTGACGGTGTCCGTGGTCGCGGTGATGCGCTCGGCGCCCGCGGCCGCGTGGAAGCGGGTGATCTCCGCCAGGATCTCGTCGATCAGGCCCCGGCCGCGCTGCTCCGGTACGACGCCCAGGTACCCGACATTGCGGTGGTACGGGGTCGCGGAGGGGATGGCCATGCCCGCGAGGGTGCCGTCCGGGAGGTCGGCCAGGCGCCACCAGGAGCGCTCGCCGGGACAGTCGAGGTAGAACTCCATGTCCTCGCGGGCCAGTTGCTCCGCGTCCATCGAGCGGAGCTCGTGCTGCGTGGCGAGGTCGAGGCTGCCGGCGGACAGCCGGACGAAGGCCTCGAGGAACTCCTCGTCCGTGCCGTTCCGGAACACCAGCCGCCCGGTGGGCTCCGCGGTCCCGGCGGCTGGGAGTGCCCCCGGCGGTAGCTGGGGGAGCGTCCACTCGTAGCGCAGCCGCTCGATCTCCCGGGTCAGACCCGCCCTGTACGCGGCCTCCCGGCGCCAGGCGACGGCCTCGACCAGGTCGGGGCGGGTACGCCAGTCGCCGGGCAGCGAGACGTTGTAGAGCGGGAGGTTCCCGAAGGCCCCGTGCCCGGCGGCCAGCAGCGCTGCGGCGACGCCCGCCGGGTCGGCGACCGATTCCCGTACCTGGAGGCAGTCGAGCGCGATGGGCCGCTCGCTGTCGGCGCGGCCCCACCACAGCGCGCGGGCCAGGATCTCGCCGTTCTCGTCCTCGGCGCACCAGATCCACTCGGGGCGGAACCGGTTCTCCGCGAGCTCCTCGCGGATCTTGTCGGCGGAGAGGGCTTCGACGGGCCCGTCGGCCGGATAGGCGACGGCGCGGTCGATGTCGGTGGGGTCTGCGAGGGCGGCGCGGAATCTCATACCGGTGATCATCGCCCGGGATCTTCCGTCCGACCAGGGCTTTTCCACACCGAAGCCCCCCTCGCGGTGCGGTGGCGAGGGGGGCTTCGGGTACCGGATCAGGATCGGACTACGACCAGGTGACGAGCCGGCGCGGGTGCTCCAGGACGGCCGCGATGTCCGCCAGGAAGCGGGAGCCGAGCTCACCGTCGATGAGCCGGTGGTCGAACGACAGCGCCAGCGTGGTGACGTGGCGCGGCTTCACCTTGCCCTTGTGGACCCACGGCTGGAGCTTGATCGCGCCGACCGCGAGGATCGCGGACTCGCCGGGGTTCAGGATGGGCGTACCGGTGTCGACGCCGAAGACGCCGACGTTGGTGATGGTGATGGTGCCGTTCTGCATGTCGGCCGGGGAGGTCTTGCCGTCGCGGGCCGTGGTGACCAGCTCGGACAGGGCCGTCGACAGCTCGGGCAGCGTCTTGGCGTGCGCGTCCTTGATGTTCGGGACGATCAGGCCGCGCGGGGTGGCCGCCGCGATGCCCAGGTTGACGTAGTGCTTGAGCACGATCTCCTGGGCCGCCTCGTCCCAGGACGCGTTGACGTCCGGGTTGCGGCGGACGGCCACGAGGACCGCCTTGGCGATCAGGAGCAGCGGGTTGATCCGCAGACCGGCGAGGTCCGGGTCCTCCTTGAGCTCCTGGACCAGCTTCATCGTCCGGGTCACGTCGAAGGTGATGAACTCGGTGACGTGCGGAGCGGTGAACGCGGAGCCGACCATGGCCTGCGCGGTGACCTTGCGGACGCCCTTGACCGGGATCCGGGTCTCGCGGGCCGGGGCCTCGCCGGAAACCGGCGCGGGAGCCGCGGCCTGGACCTGGGCCCGGGCGGGCACGGCGGCAGCGACCGGGGCCTGCGCGGCCTGCGGGGCGATCGCGGCCGCGGCGGCGGCGTGCACGTCCTCGCGGGTCACGACCCCGCCCTCGCCGGTGGGCGTCACGGAGGCCAGGTCGATCCCGAGATCCTTGGCGAGCTTGCGCACCGGCGGCTTCGCCAGCGGGCGCTCCCCGCCGGCGTGGCCGTGGCCGTTGCCGTTCAGCCCGGCGGCCGCAGCGGCGGTGCCGCTCTGCGCGGCGGCGGGCGGCGCGGCCTCGACGGGCGCAGCCGCCGCGACGGAGGCGCCCGGCGCCGCCTTGCGCGGGCGGCGCTTCGTGGAGGCCTCGGAGACGCCGTAGCCCACCAGGACGGGCTGGCGGGCCGCGGCGGCCGGCGCCGCGGCAGGAGCCTCGGCCGCAGCCGGCGCGGCAGCCTCGGCGGCTGCGGCCGGAGCCTCGGCCGGACCCGTCTGCACCGAGATGATCACCTGGCCGACGTCGACCGTGGTGCCCTCCTCGAAGAGCAGCGCGTGCACGGTCCCGTCGAACGGGATCGGCAGCTCCACGGCCGCCTTCGCCGTCTCGACTTCGCACACGACCTGGCCGTCGGTGACCGTGTCACCCGGCTGGACGTACCACTTGAGGATCTCGGCCTCGGTGAGGCCTTCGCCCACGTCGGGCATCTTGAATTCGCGGATGGTCATGAACGTGGCTCCTCAGTACGCCAGCGAGCGGTCGACGGCGTCGAGCACCCTGTCCAGGCCCGGCAGGTACTCGTCCTCCAGGCGGGCCGGCGGGTACGGAGCGTGGAAACCGCCCACGCGCAGCACCGGAGCCTCCAGGTGGTAGAAGCACCGCTCCGTGATGCGGGCGGCGATCTCCGCGCCCGTGCCCAGGAACACCGGTGCCTCGTGGACGACCACGAGCCGGCGGGTCTTCTCCACGGAGGCCTGCAGCCCGTCGAAGTCGATCGGGGACATCGAGCGCAGGTCCACGACCTCCACCGACTTGCCCTCCTCGGCCGCCGCGGCCGCCGCCTCCAGGCAGACCTTCACCATCGGGCCGTAGGCCGCCAGGGTGATGTCGGAGCCCTCGCGCGCCACGCGCGCCTTGTGCAGCTCGCCGGGGATGGCGTCGGTGTCGACCTCGCCCTTGTCCCAGTAGCGCCGCTTCGGCTCGAAGAAGATCACCGGGTCGTCGCTGAGGATCGCCTGCTGGAGCATCCAGTACGCGTCGCTCGCGTTCGACGGGGAGACCACCTTCAGGCCCGGGACGTGCGCGAACAGCGCCTCGGGGGACTCCGAGTGGTGCTCCACCGCGCCGATGCCGCCCGCGTACGGGATGCGGACGACGACCGGCATCTTGACCTTGCCCAGCGCCCGCGCGTGCATCTTCGCGAGCTGCGTGACGATCTGGTCGTACGCGGGGAAGACGAACCCGTCGAACTGGATCTCCACCACGGGGCGGTAGCCGCGCAGCGCCAGGCCGATCGCCGTGCCGACGATGCCGGACTCGGCGAGCGGGGTGTCGATGACCCGCTCCTCGCCGAAGTCCTTCTGCAGTCCGTCGGTGATGCGGAAGACACCGCCCAGCTTGCCGACGTCCTCGCCCATGATCAGGACCTTCGGGTCCGTCTCCAGGGCCTTGCGCAGGGACTCGTTGAGCGCCTTCGCGATCGACATCTTCTCGACAGCCATCAGTGACCCTCCTCGGCCGACTCGAAGGAAGCGAGGTAGGCGGCGAACTGGGCGCGCTCCTCGTCGACGAGCGCGTGCCCGTCCGCGTAGACGTTCTCGAAGATCGCCATGGTGTCCGGGTCGGGCATGGCGCGTACGACCTCGCGCACCCGCTTGCCCAGCGTCTCGCTCTCGGCCTCGAGGGACTCGAAGAACGCCTCGTCCGCGCCGCCGCTGGCCAGCAGGTACGTCTTCAGGCGCAGGATCGGGTCCTTCGCCTCCCAGGCCTGCGTCTCCTCGTCGCGCCGGTACTTCGTCGGGTCGTCGGAGGTGGTGTGCGCACCCATGCGGTACGTGAACGCCTCGACCAGGGTCGGGCCCTCGCCGCGGCGCGCCCGCTCCAGCGCCCAGCGGGTGACCGCCAGGCAGGCCAGGACGTCGTTGCCGTCGACGCGGACGCCCGGGAAGCCGAAGCCCTGGGCGCGCTGGTACAGCGGCACGCGCATCTGGCGCTCGGTCGGCTCGGAGATCGCCCACTGGTTGTTCTGGCAGAAGAACACCACGGGGGAGTTGTAGACGGCCGAGAAGGTGAACGCCTCGGCGACGTCGCCCTGGCTGGACGCGCCGTCGCCGAAGTAGGCGATGACCGCGGAGTCCGCGCCGTCCTTGGCCACACCCATCGCGTAACCGGTCGCGTGCAGCGTCTGCGAGCCGATGACGATCGTGTACAGGTGGAAGTTGTTGGTGTTCGGGTCCCAGCCGCCGTGGTTCACGCCGCGGAACATGCCGAGCAGGTTCGTCGGGTCGACGCCCCGGCACCAGGCCACACCGTGCTCGCGGTACGTCGGGAACACGTAGTCGTCGTCGCGCAGCGCGCGGCCGGAGCCGATCTGAGCGGCCTCCTGGCCGAGCAGCGAGGCCCACAGACCCAGCTCGCCCTGACGCTGCAGGGCCGTCGCCTCGCCGTCGAAACGGCGGGTCAGGACCATGTCGCGGTAGAGCCCGCGCAGGTCCTCGGTGGTGATGTCCTCGACGAAGGACAGGAACTCCGCAGCATCGGGATTGTCTGCGGCGCTGACCCGTTCCCCCTCGGGCGTCAGCAGCTGTACGAGCTGGGGCTCGGCGTTCTGCGCGGTGGCGGCAGCCTTGGCAGCGGGGGCCTTGGCGGCGCTCGCCGCGCCTGCCGCCCGCTTGGTGCCGCTGCTGCGTCGCGGCTTGCGCGCGGCAGTGCTCTCCACGGTCACGTGTTGCTCCTCCGTCGGTCCGGCTCCCGGGTTCTCCGGGGTCCAGTGCGGCTCACCCGATCCGTACCAGCGCACGGGGTGGGTGCGCTTCGTGTGCGGATTCGAGCGTGACAGGTGCCCCGGCAAGTGCCCTGCGCAATGCACGTTACCCAGTGCGCCGCATAACTGCGAAACCCCACTTGACCTGCGTTTTTGCTTGGATTTCCAAGTAAATCGGCAGTGCGGGGAACAACCACTGGTCACAGCCTTGCAGGGGGCCGGAACAACGGCACGTTATCCCGGGTAACGACGCCAGGGAAGGGGTGAGTGTGTGAAACTGAGTTCGTGCGCGAAGACGGAAAAATCAAGGTATTCCTCCTGGACGACCACGAAGTGGTACGTCGCGGTGTCCATGAGCTCCTTTCGGTCGAAGAGGACATCGAGATCGTCGGCGAGGCCGGTACCGCCGCGGACGCCTTGGCCCGTATTCCCGCCACCCGGCCCGACGTGGCCGTCCTCGACGTGCGCCTGCCGGACGGCAGCGGGGTGGAGGTCTGCCGCGAGGTCCGGTCCCGGAACGAGGACATCCAGTGCCTGATGCTGACCTCGTTCGCCGACGACGAGGCACTGTTCGACGCGATCATGGCCGGAGCCTCGGGTTACGTGCTCAAGGCGATCCGCGGCAATGAGCTGCTGAGCGCCGTACGGGACGTCGCGGCCGGCAAGTCGCTGCTGGACCCGGTCGCCACCGCGCGCGTGCTGGAGCGGCTGCGCGACGGCAAGAACGGCAAGGGCGACGACCGACTGGCCAACCTCACCGAGCAGGAGCGCAAGATCCTCGACCTGATCGGTGAGGGCCTGACCAACCGCGTCATCGGCGAGCGCCTGCACCTGGCCGAGAAGACCATCAAGAACTACGTCTCCAGCCTGCTGTCCAAGCTGGGCATGGAGCGCCGCTCCCAGGCCGCCGCGTACGTGGCCCGGCTGCAGGCCGAGAAGCGCGCCTGACCTGCCGGCGCCTGATCGGCTGACCGCGCCGTTCATTCGGGACCAACGTCCCCGACCGTCGGGGCGGCTTCCTCTTTGAACTCGAGTTGTTCGGACCGGTCCCGCATTTCGTGGACCCTCTGAGCTGCGCATTCACCGAACAACGCGGATGGCCCGGCGGAATCGAATTCCACCGGGCCCGTTCACCCGTAGCGCCTAAAGCTCGTCAAGCGGATTCGGCGGGTCCACCGGCGGACTCACGCTCTTCGACGGCGGCGGCGACTTCGACGGCGACTTCGACGGACTGCTCGACGCCGACGTCGACGGGCTGGTCGAAGGCGACGTGGACGGGCTCGTGCTCGGCGTGAACTTGCTGCTGCGGCTCGGCAGCGGCAAGGACTCCTCCGACGAGCGCGAGGGCTGCGTGTCGTGCGACGGCGTGCTCTGCGATGCGGACGGGGGCGTCTGCTGGCCGCTCGAGGAACTCTGGACGGCGGGCGGAGTGCTGTCGTCCTTGGTCTTGTCCGACCCGGAGTTGACGGCGTACGCCACGCCGCCCGCGATCGCGACGATCGCCAGCACCGCGAACAGCCACAGCTTCCACCGGCTGCTGCCGCGGTCGTCGTAGCCGTCGTAGCCGCCCTGGCCGCCCTGTCCACCGCCGTGGCCGTGGTTGTCGTACCCGCCCCCGCCGGGGAAGGCCGAGCCGTCGTCCGGGTTCAGCGGCGGCACCATCGGCTGCTGGAACGCCGAGGTCGTGGCGTGTGCCGGGTAGTTCTGCTGGCCACCGGCCTGGCCCAGCGGCATCGCCGTGGTCTGCGCCGCGCCACCGCGGCCGTGCGGCAGGGACATGGTGACCGGGCCGGTGTTCCAGGTGCCCGTGTTCGGACCCTGGTCGTGCAGCATCTGCAGCGCGTACTGGACCAGCCCGCGCATCTCCTCGGCGCTCTGGAACCGGTCGTCCGGGTCCTTGGCGAGGGAGCGCATGACGAGCCCGTCGAGCTCCTGCGGGATGTGGTGGCCCTCCGGCAGCTGCGAGGGCGGGACCGGCGCGTCCTGGACGTGCTGGTAGACCACCGACAGCGGGGTCTCGCCGGTGAACGGGGGCCGCAGCGCGAGCAGTTCGTACAGCAGGCAGCCGGTCGCGTACAGGTCGGAGCGGTGGTCCACCGCCTTGCCCAGCGCCTGCTCGGGCGACAGGTACTGCGGAGTGCCCATGACCATGCCGGTCTGCGTCATCGTCGACTGGACGCCGTGCAGGGCGCGGGCGATGCCGAAGTCCATCACCTTGACCGCGCCGGTCTCGGTGATGATGACGTTCGCGGGCTTGATGTCGCGGTGCACGATGCCGTGCTGGTGCGAGTAAGCGAGGGCTTCGAGCACGCCCGAGGTGATGATGAGCGCCTGCTCGGGGCCCGGGGCCTCGGCGCTCATCAGCAGGTCGCGGATGGTGCGGCCCTCGACCAGCTCCATGACGATGTACGGGACGGTGTTCGGGCCGACCTTGTCCTCGCCGGAGTCGTACACGGCGACGACGGCGTGGTGGTTGAGCCCGGCGACCGACTGCGCCTCACGCGTGAAGCGGGCCTTGGAGACCGGGTCCTCGGCGAGGTCGGCGCGCAGCAGCTTCACGGCGACGGTCCTGCCGAGGCGGACGTCCTCGGCGGCGAACACCTCCGCCATGCCGCCACGGCCCAGACGGTGGGTGAGCCGGTACCGGCCGTCGCCGACCAGGCCGCCGGCGCCCCAATGCTCAGGACCGTCGGCCATCCCGGCGCCGTTTCCCTCGGGTTCGGGTGCCATCAGTCCTCGCCGTCGTCTCTCTCGGCCGCCGCTCAGCGGTAGGTCCTTTTCGGGTGCTCCGATGAACGCTACAGCCTCGGAACAGGTCGCCGTCCGGACAATGGCGCGCCGTGGCCCTGTGGTCACGGAACGGGCACCCGGCTTGACGTGTGCTTGCCCTCCGGCAGACTGGGCCCGACATGCGCTCAGCCAGAGGCGTAGGGACACATCCCGAGGGGAAGCAACAGTCATGAGCCAGGACGGCACTCAGGGCCAGTACGCGGGCGGCTCTCTGGCCGGTGGCCGTTACCAGCTAAGGGACTTGCTGGGTGCGGGCGGCATGGCGTCCGTGTACTTGGCGTACGACTCGGCGCTCGACCGGCAGGTCGCCATCAAGACCCTGCACAGCGATCTCGGCCGCGAGCAGTCGTTCCGCGAGCGCTTCCGCCGTGAGGCACAGGCTGTTGCGAAACTGTCGCACACGAACATCGTCTCGGTCTTCGATACGGGCGAAGGTGAAGTGACGTTCGGCAACACCGGGGCCGGCGACGCCGCGGTGATGCCGTACATCGTGATGGAGTACGTGGAGGGCCAGCCGCTCGGCTCGGTGCTCGAGACGGACATCCGCCAGTACGGCGCGATGCCGGCGGACAAGGCGCTGAAGGTGACGGCCGACGTGCTGGCCGCGCTGGAGGTCAGCCACGAGATGGGCCTGGTCCACCGCGACATCAAGCCCGGCAACGTGATGATGACCAAGCGCGGCATCGTCAAGGTCATGGACTTCGGCATCGCCCGGGCCATGCAGTCGGGGGTCACCTCGATGACGCAGACCGGCATGGTCGTCGGCACCCCGCAGTACCTCTCGCCCGAGCAGGCGCTGGGACGCGGTGTGGACGCCCGCTCCGACCTGTACTCGGTCGGCATCATGCTCTTCCAGCTGCTGACGGGCCGGATCCCGTTCGACGCGGACTCCCCGCTGGCCATCGCGTACGCGCACGTGCAGGAGGAGCCGGTCGCCCCGTCCTCCATCAACCGCTCGGTCACCCCGGCGATGGACGCGCTGGTGGCGCGCGCCCTGAAGAAGAACCCGAACGAGCGCTTCCCCACGGCCGCCGCCATGCGCGACGAGGTCGCGCGGGTGCTGTCGGCGGGCCAGACCGGTGCCCCGGTCATCGTCCCGGGCTCGCACCCGGGCGCCAGCGGGGCGGGCGTGAGCTCGGCCGTGTTCCCGCCGGTGGACTCCGGGTTCCAGGCGCCCGCCCAGTCGGTGCAGCAGCCGTACGCGCCGGCCCCGACGCCGTCGCCGTACGCACCGCAGACCCCGCCGCCGGTGGCGCAGCCGCACGGGCAGGGCGGGTACGCGTACCCGCCCCAGCAGCAGCCGGTCTCGCACCAGCAGCAGTACGCGCCGCAGACCCCGCCCCCGTTCACCATCTCGCCGTCGGCCAACGCGGCCCCGGCCGGCGGGGGCTCCGGGAGCGGCGACAAGCGCAACATGCCGGTGATCGTCGGCGCGATCGCGGTGGCTCTGCTGGCCGTCGGCGGTCTGATCGCGGCGATCTCGATGAACGGCGACGGGGACAAGGACAAGGGCAGCGACAATGCCGCCTCGCCCGGTGCCTCCACGTCCGCCTCGGCCAAGGCAGGCTTCAAGGGACCGGACGTCTCGCGCACGATCGAGTCGTCCAAGTGCAAGGAGCCGAGCAAGCACTACAGCGACGCCACCAAGTACACGGCGCCCGACCTGCGCTACAAGAACCTGCTCTCGGTCAAGGAGTGCATCCAGGCCTCCGGCGGCAAGTACAAGATCGTCGAGAAGGACGAGGCCGTGTACGGCAAGGACACCGTGCTCGACCAGAACCCGCGGCCCGGCGACAAGATCGACAAGGAAGGCACGGAGTACACGCTGACCGTGTCGACCGGCAATCCGGAGTAGCCGGGGCAATACGTACCAACGGGAGGGCATCCCGGGCGACCCTGACGGGGTGCCCGGGATGCCTGTTTTGCCCCACCGTGCCAACCTGAGCACAACATCTCGGCGCTCGGGACGGGAGGGCTCCGCCGTGACTCAACGCCTCCGCGCACAGCGCTGGCTGGCCGGAGCCGCAGTGGCCGCCGCCGCGCTGTCCCCCGCCGCCCCCACCGCGTCCGCCTCGTCCGCCGCCGCCTCGTCCCCCGCCGGCCTGACCGCGGCCGTACGCCCGCGCGCGCCGGCCGCCCCGGACACCTCCGCCGCGGCCACCCGCAGGGCGCCGAAGGCCGATCCTGACGACACCGCAGACACCGGCGACGGCTCCGACACCGCCGGCACCGACCCGGTGGCCGACGTACCCCACGAGGCGTACGAGGAGCTCGCCGGCAGCGCCGCCGGGGTCGGGCGGGAGCGCCCCGGGCGTCCGGCGGCCGAGCCCGCGAACCCGGACACCGTGCTGGCCGCCCGCCCCCTCCCGGCGCGCCCGCACCACCGGCCGACCGGACAGAAGCCGGTGCCGCCGGTCCAGCCGGTGCCGCCGGTGCCGCCGGTGCCGCCGGTCCAGCCGGTGCCGCCGAGTCCGCCGTCCGCAGTCACCGCGCTCGGCACGGGGCGGAACGAGCGCGCTGCCGATCTGGCCGCGCACATACTGCCGCTCGGCACCGGCTTCGCCCTGATGGGGCTGGGTCTGGGCTACCTCGGGATGCGGCTGCGCAAGGGCCTGTGACCCCGGCCGGGGTGGGGCGCGAGGCCCTCTCCCCAGGGGACGCGAGGCCCCTCCCCGCCGGATGCGAGGCCCCTCCTCCCCCTTCCGGCGTACTCCTCAGGACGGTTGCGGCGATCGGCATACTCGGTATACATACTGAGTATGTCGATCCGCCACGGCCTTCTCGCCCTGCTGGAAAGGGGTCCTCGGTACGGCTCTCAGCTGCGCACCGAGTTCGAATCCCGCACCGGCTCCACCTGGCCGCTCAACGTCGGGCAGGTGTACACCACCCTCGCCCGGCTGGAACGCGACGGCCTCGTCGCGCCCGGCGGCGAGGACTCCGCCGGGCACACCCTCTACGCCATCACCGACTCCGGACGCGCCGAACTGCACCAGTGGTACGAGCGTCCCGTCGACCGCACCAACCCGCCCCGTGACGAGCTGTCCATCAAGCTCGCCATGGCCGTGGGCGCCCCCGGCGTGGACATCCGCGCCGTCATCCAGGCCCAGCGGCACGCCACGATCAAGGCGATGCAGGACTACACCCGCCTCAAGGCACAGGCGCTCGCCGCGATCGAGACCGGGAAGTCCCGCGAACGCGACGACGTGGCCTGGCTCCTGGTCCTGGAACAGCTGATCTTCCAGACCGAGGCCGAAGCCCGCTGGCTCGACCACTCGGAATCACGGCTCGTACGGCTCTCCCTGCCGGCCGACCGGAGAGCCGAGCCCGATCCGCCGCAGGCCGCCGAAACCGACGGCGTCGCCGTCACCGCACCCCAGCCCCGCGCCTCCCGCACGCCGCGGAGCTGACGCCACCACCGTCCCAGGGGGGACCTCCCATGCCTGACCAGCAGTCCGCGCCCCACATACAGCCCGCACGGTCCGCCCAGCCCGTGCTGCAGCTGGACAAGCTCACCCGTACGCACGGCAGCGGCGCCACCGAGGTGCACGCCCTGCGCGGGATCGACCTGGCCGTCTACCCCGGCGAACTCGTCGCCGTCATGGGCCCCTCCGGCTCCGGCAAGTCCACGCTGCTCACCCTGGCCGGCGGCCTCGACACGCCCACCAGCGGCCATGTGATCGTCGAGGGAACCGACATCACCACCGCGAACCGCAAGCAGCTGGCCGCACTGCGCCGCCGCAGCATCGGGTACGTCTTCCAGGACTACAACCTGATCCCGGCCCTCACCGCCGCCGAGAACGTGGCCCTGCCGCGTGAACTCGACGGGACCTCCGCCCGCAAGGCCCGCGTCTCGGCCCTGGCCGCCCTGGAGGAGATGGGCCTCGGGCAGCTCGCCGACCGCTTCCCCGACGAGATGTCCGGCGGCCAGCAGCAGCGCGTGGCCATCGCCCGCGCCCTCGTCGGCGACCGCCGCCTGGTCCTCGCGGACGAGCCCACCGGCGCCCTCGACTCCGAGACCGGCGAATCCGTCCTCGCCCTGCTGCGTTCGCGCTGCGACGCGGGCGCCGCCGGAATCCTCGTCACCCACGAACCGCGGTTCGCCGCCTGGGCGGACCGCGTGGTCTTCCTGCGCGACGGCAGCGTGGTCGACGAGACCCTGCGCAGCCAGGCCGACTCGCTGCTCTCGGGGCAGGCGGCCGGCCGGTGAAGTCCTCGTACCACTCCTGGATCGCGGCCATCAGGATCGCCCGCCGCGACGCCTGGCGCGCGAAGGGCCGCAGCGCCCTCGTCCTCGCGATGATCGCCCTGCCGATCGTCGGCGTGAGCGCCGCCGATCTCACCGTGCGCAGCGCCGAGCTCTCGCCCGAGCAGAAGGTGTCCCGTCAGATCGGCGCGGCGGACGCCCGGCTGAGCGATTCGGACCTGGGCGGGCCCGTCTACCAGGACGTCGAGGGCAGGACCTCCATGCCCGTCGGCGGCTACGACAAGTACGTCCCCGGCGCGGAGTCGAATCCGAACCTGCTGACCTCGTTGATCCCGGCGGGTGCCCAGTCCCTCAAGGACAGCACCGCGCACACGAAGATCCGCACCCGGTACGGCCTGCTGGAGACCGATCTGCGGGAGATCGACACGGCCAGTCCGCTGGTCAAGGGCATGATCGAGATGAAGCGCGGGCGGCTGCCCCAGGAAGCTGGCGAGGTCGTCGCCACGGCCGCCTTCCTGGAGGAGTCCGGCTTCTTCGTGGGCTCCGAGTTCCGCGCACGCGGCTCGGAGACGTGGTACCGGATCGTGGGCGCGTACGAGCTGCCGTCCGAGCTCAAGAAGACCGAGGTCCTCGCCCCGCCCGGCACCCTGCTGGCCCCGCTCGACAAGGCCTTCCAGGCCGCCGGGGTCCCCGGGGTGGTCGCCACCGACACCTACCTGGTCAAGGTCGGCGGCCATGGTTTCACGTGGAACATGGTCAAGGAGCTCAACGCGAAGAGCGTGCAGGTCGTCTCCCGCGCCGTGCACCTCGACCCGCCGGCCGAGTCCGAGGTGCCGTACATCGCCCAGCAGAAGGAGCTGGGCTACTACCACCCGGACAACGAGCTCCCGGTCACCGAACTGGCCGTCCTGGCCACCGTCGTCGGCCTCGCGATGCTGGAGATCTGTCTGCTGGCCGGACCCGCCTTCGCGGTCGGCGCCCGTCGCTCGCGCCGCCAGCTCGGCCTGGTCGGCGCCAACGGCGGCGACCGGCGTCACATCCGGGCCATCGTGCTCTCCGGCGGTCTCGTCATCGGAGCCGCGGCCGCCGTCTGCGGCACGGTCCTCGGCATCGCCCTGACCGTGGGGCTGCGGCCGGTGCTGGAGGAATACCTCGGCGCGCGCTTCGGCGGGTTCACGTTGCGCCCGCTGGAAATCCTCGGCATCGCCCTGCTCGCCGTCGTGACCGGCCTGCTGGCCGCGATCGCCCCGGCCGTCACCGCCTCCCGGCAGACCGTGCTGGCCTCGCTGACGGGCCGTCGCGGGGTCCGCCGGGCCAACCGGGTGCTGCCCGTCCTCGGCCTGATCGCCCTGGGCGCCGGAGCCGCGATCGCCCTCTACGGCACTGCCTCCGAGATGGGCGCCACCGTCGTCGCGGGCGGCAGCGCCATCGCCGAGCTGGGCATCGTCGCCCTCACCCCGGTGCTGGTCGGCCTGTTCGGGCGGCTCGGGCGCTGGCTGCCGCTGTCGCCGCGGCTCGCGCTGCGCGACGCCGTCCGCAACCGGGGCCGTACGGCGCCTGCCGTGGCCGCCGTCCTGGCCGCCGTCGCCGGCACCGTCGCGGTGGCCACGTACCAGCACAGCATGGAGCTGCAGGCCCGCCACGAGTACATCGCCGAACTCCCGGACGGCGCGGGAGTCGTGGCCGTCCACGAGCTCGGCCGCAGCAAGGACATGGGCGCCGTCCGCGAGGCGGTGACACAGGAACTCCCGCTGGCCGTGCGGGCCGACGTGGACTACATCTCGTACGGCAAGCCCGGCTGCGAGAAGTTCACCGGCCGCGAAGGCTGCGGACGGGCCGAGATCATGCGGCCCAAGGAGCAGCGCTGCCCGCTCTACGAGGCCAAGGACGGGGCCGACTCGTTCGGGCCGGCGGAGAGGAAGGCGCTGCGCAAGGACCCGCGATGCACGTACAACCGCCACTCCGCGCAGTTCGACGTGGTCGTCGCCGACGAGAAGCTGCTGACGGCGCTCGCGGTCACCGATCCGGGCGCGGTCTCCGCCCTGAAGGAGGGCAAGGCCGTCTCCTTCGACAAGCGCAACGTCAAGAACGGCAAGGTCACCGTCCGGCTGATCGACAACAACAACGACGTCTTCGAGCCGGGGGTCGATCCGAAGGGGGAGGACAAGGTCTTCGCCGTCCACCAGGCGCCCGACACCGCTGAGGGGTACGGCCTGGAGCTCGTCCTGCCGCCCGCCGCGGCCAAGAGCGCCGGGCTGACCACCCTGCCGTTCGCCTCGTACTTCACCCTGGACGGCACCGCCACCAGCCGGCAGAAGCAGCGGGTGGCCGCGCGGATCGACCAGATCGGCGTGGAGGCCCCCGTCACCATCGAGGCCGGCTACCAGGCCGATGCCGACATCACGATGCTGGCCCTGACCGTCTTCGCGGGCCTGGTCACCATCGGCGCGGCCGGCATCGCCACCGGACTCGCACAGGCCGATGCCGAGGCCGATCTGAAGACCCTGGCGGCGGTCGGCGCACCGCCACGCGTGCGGCGCACGCTCAGCGGCTTCCAGTGCGGGGTGGTGGCCCTGATGGGCGTGGTCCTGGGCTCGGCGGCGGGCATCCTGCCGGCGGTCGGCCTGCGGCTCGTCCAGCGGCGGGAGACGGAACACCTCATGGAGATGGCCGGCGACGCGAACGACAAGCTGTTCGTGCCGATCGCGGTGCCGTGGGAGACCCTCGGCGGGCTGCTCGTCGTGGTTCCGCTCGGCGCGGCCCTGCTGGCCGCCCTGGTCACCAAGTCCAGCGGCGCCATGGCCCGGCGCGCGGCGGGCTGACGGTCACTGTGCGTTCACGCCCCCGTACAGGGTGGATCACGCCCGTACGGGGGCACACCGTGTGAGTAAGACGGTGTGCGAGAGAATGACGGCATGGAGATGCCGAGGAGTGAACGGTCGCAGGACAGCCCCCCGCACGGCCTGATCGTGGGACAGGACGGGATGCCGGTCGGCGGCGCCGATGACGAGTCGCGCGAGGTCCCGGTGACGGAGATGGTCGAACAGCCCGCCAAGGTCATGCGGATCGGCAGCATGATCAAGCAACTTCTGGAAGAGGTCCGCGCCGCACCTCTGGACGAGGCCAGCCGGGTCCGTCTCAAGGACATCCATGCAGCGTCCGTGAAGGAGCTGGAGGACGGTCTGGCTCCCGAGCTCGTGGAGGAACTGGAGCGCCTGTCGCTCCCGTTCACGGAGGAGGCGATTCCCTCCGAGGCGGAACTGCGCATCGCGCAGGCCCAGTTGGTGGGCTGGCTGGAAGGCCTGTTCCACGGCATCCAGACGGCCCTGTTCGCGCAGCAGATGGCGGCGCGGGCCCAGCTCGAACAGATGCGCCGCGCCCTCCCCCCGGGCGCCCCGACGGACGAGGAAGACGCCCACGGCGCCATCCGCTCGGGCCCGTACCTGTAGACAACGGTGGTGGCGGGGCTTGCGGGCCCCGCCACTGTCGTTCCCGGCCCCGCCGCACCATCCGGGCCCCGTCGGCGTCCGAGGCGCCGGGGTCCGGGGGCAGTGCCCCGGGAAGTGCAGCTCCCCGCAGGGGACATGGCCCCCGCATACTCATGGGTATGACCTACGACGCGATCGTCCTGGCCGGCGGCGCCGCAAGACGACTCGGCGGCGCGGACAAACCCGCCCTCCGTGTAGGCGGACGCGCCCTCCTCGACCGCGTCCTGGACGCCTGCACGGACGCCACCACCACCGTCGTCGTCGGCGGCCGCCGCCCCACCTCCCGCCCGGTCCGCTGGACCCGGGAGGAGCCGCCCGGGGCCGGCCCCGTCGCCGCCCTCGACGCCGGTCTGCGCCAGACCACCGCCGAGCTGGTCCTCGTACTCTCCGCCGACCTCCCGTTCCTCGACCGGGCCACGGTCCGCACGCTCCTGGATTCCGCCGGAGCCGACGGCGCCCTTCTGCGCGACCCCACCGGCCGCGACCAGCCGCTCGTCGCGGCCTACCGCGCCGAACCCCTGCGCCGCGAGATCGCCCTCCTGGCGACCGAGCACGGCGGCCTCTCCGGGCTCCCCCTGCGCGCCCTCACCGCCGAGCTGGACCTGGCCAAGGTGGCGGACACTGCGCCACTCGCCTCCTTCGACTGCGACACCTGGGACGATCTCGCAGCCGCCCGCGCCAGGATCAGGGAGCATGGAAGCGTGCTGGACCAATGGATCAACGCCGTCAAGACCGAGCTGGGCATCGACCTCGCCGTCGACACCAAGACCCTGCTCGACCTCGCCCGCGACGCCGCGCACGGTGTCGCCCGGCCCGCCGCCCCCCTGACCACCTTCCTCGTCGGCTACGCGGCCGCCCAGGCCGAAGCCACCGGCACCGACCCCGCCACCGCCGTCGCCGAGGCCTCCCGCAAGGCGGCCGACCTGGCCCTGCGCTGGGCCGCCGAAGCCGAGGCCGAGGCCGAACAGAACGGCTCAGGATGACCCCCACCGACGCCGACCACACCCTCCAGGCCCTCGACGAGGCCCTGGCCCTGGTCAGCCGCGATCCCCGGCCCGGCGCAGCCGGCACCCACCGCGCCGCCGCCTGGCCGCAGGCCCGGGAGGCCGCCGCCCGCGCCGGCTCCGCCCTCCGGCCCCGCACCCACCGGGTCCCCCTCGCCGACGCGCTCGGGGAGGTGCTGGCCCAGTCCCTGGAGGCCCTCACCGATCTGCCGTCCTTCGACACCTCCGCCATGGACGGCTGGGCCGTCGCCGGCCCCGGCCCCTGGACCGTCCGTCCCGGCGGCGGGGTACTGGCCGGCTCCGAGCGGCCCGAGCCGCTGGCCGACGGCGAGGCGGTACGGATCGCCACCGGCGCCCGGATCCCCGCCGACACCACCGCCGTGATCCGCAGCGAGCACTCCCGCGAGTCCGGCACCCAGCTGCACGCTGACCGGACCGTCCTCACCGGCCAGGACATCCGCCCCCGGGGTCAGGAGTGCCGCTCCGGAGATCTCCTGCTGCCCGCCGGCTCCCTCGTCACTCCGGCGGTCCTGGGCCTCGCCGCGGCCGCCGGGTACGACGAACTCGCCACCCGGCCCCGGCCCCGCGTCGAGATCCTGGTGCTCGGCGACGAGCTGCTCACCGAAGGCCGCCCGCACGACGGCCTGATCCGGGATGCCCTCAGCCCCATGCTCGGCCCCTGGCTCACCCGGCTCGGCGCCGAGGTCACCGCCACCCGGCGGCTCGGCGACGACCCCGAGGGCGCCAAGGCCCTGCTGGACGCCATCACCTGCTCCGACGCCGACCTGGTCCTCACCACCGGCGGGACCGCCTCCGGCCCCGTCGACCACGTCCACCCCGTCCTGCAGGAGGCCGGCGCCGAGCTGCTGGTCGACGGGGTCGCCGTACGCCCCGGGCACCCCATGCTGCTGGCCCGACTCGGCGACAGGTCCTCCGGCCAGGACGCGGTGCGCCACCTGGTCGGCCTGCCCGGCAACCCGCTCGCCGCCGTATCCGGACTGCTGACCCTCGCCGAACCGCTGCTGCGCGCCTTGGCCGGCCGCCGCCAGCGCCCCCGGTACACGGTCCCGGTGCAGGGCGACGTACCCGGCCACCCGTACGACACCCGGCTCGTGCCCGTCCTGCTGACCGACGAGCACGCCGTGCCGCTGCGCTACAACGGCCCCGCCATGCTGCGCGGCGTGGCCGCCGCCGACGGGCTGGCCGTCGTACCGCCGCACGGCGCGCACGACGGGCAGGACCTCGAGATCCTGGATCTGCCGTGGGTCTCGGGAGGATGTTTCACGTGAAACTCCACGGCCAGGACGCGATGGCCCGTGGCGCCGACGAGAAACTCGTCTCGCGGCGCATCAAACTGCCCAAGCGCGTCGTGGAGAAGCCGCTCCGGCAGGTCGGCAGACGCCTGTTGATGGCCCTGTTCGTGCTGTTCCTGACGGTCCTGATCGTGTGGCTCGACCGCGACGGGTACCACGACAACGCCAACGAGCAGGTCGACTTCCTCGACTGCGTCTACTACGCCACGGTGACCCTGTCGACGACCGGCTACGGCGACATCGTCCCGTACAGCGACAGTGCGCGGCTGACCAACATCCTGCTGATCACGCCCCTGCGCGTGCTCTTCCTGATCATCCTGGTCGGCACCACCCTGGAGGTCCTGACCGAGAAGACCCGCGAAGAATGGCGACTGAGCCGCTGGAGGAAGAACTTGCGTGAGCACACGGTCGTCGTCGGCTTCGGCACCAAGGGCCGCTCTGCGCTGCTGACGCTGCTGGCCACCGGCCTGCGCAAGGAGCAGGTCGTCATCGTGGACCCGAGCGCCAAGGTGATCGACACGGCCAACGCGGAGGGATTCACCGGGGTCGTCGGCGACGCCACCCGCTCCGATGTCCTGCTGCGCGCCGAGCTGCAGAAGGCCCGTCAGATCGTCATCGCCACACAGCGGGACGACACCGCCGTACTGGTCACGCTGACGGCTCGGCAGATGAACCGCGGCGCGAAGATCGTCGCGGCGGTCCGCGAGGAGGAGAACGCGCCCCTGCTGCGCCAGTCGGGTGCGGACGCGGTCATCACGAGCGCGAGCGCGGCCGGCCGGCTGCTGGGGCTCTCGGTGCTGAGCCCGAGCGCGGGCACGGTGATGGAGGACCTGATCCAGCAGGGCAGCGGACTGGACCTGATCGAACGGCCCGTCAGGAAGGCGGAGGTGGGCAAGGGCGTACGGGAGACGGAGGACCTGGTGGTGAGTGTGCTGCGCGGCCACCGGCTGCTCGCGTACGACGACCCGCACGCGAGCCCGCTCCAGCTGACGGACCGTCTCATCACCATCGTGCGCGCGGCGCCGCTCGCCTCGTCGCCGATGACGATGGGACCCGCCGACTAGCCGGCGCGCCGCCGGGGTGGCGTACCCTCCGGGCCATGCATGCGATCACCATCGAACAGCCCGGCGGCCCCGAGGCCCTCGTCTGGGCCGAGGTACCCGATCCGGTGGCCGGCGAGGGCGAGGTCCTCGTCGACGTCGCGGCGAGCGCCGTGAACCGCGCCGACATCCTCCAGCGCCAGGGCTTCTACGACCCCCCGCCCGGCGCCTCCCGCTACCCCGGCCTGGAGTGCTCGGGGCGTATCGCCGCCCTCGGACCGGGAGTGTCCGGCTGGGCGGTGGGCGACGAGGTGTGCGCGCTGCTCGGCGGCGGCGGGTACGCGGAGCGGGTCGCCGTCCCGGCCGGCCAGCTGCTGCCGGTCCCGGCGGGCGTGGACCTCGTGACGGCGGCGGCGCTGCCCGAGGTGGTCTGCACCGTGTGGTCGAACGTGTTCATGGTGGCGCACCTTCGCCCTGCCGAGACGGTGCTGGTGCACGGCGGCTCCAGCGGCATCGGCACGATGGCGATCCAGCTGGCGAAGGCGGTCGGCGCGACGGTGGCGGTGACGGCCGGAGGCCCGGAGAAGCTGGCCCGCTGCAAGGAGCTCGGCGCGGACATCCTGATCGACTACCGCGAGCAGGACTTCGTGGCGGAGCTGCGGGCCGCGACGGGGGGCGCCGGCGCGGACGTCATCCTGGACATCATGGGCGCGAAGTATCTGGCGCGGAACCTGGACGCCCTGGCCGTGAACGGCCGGCTCGCGGTGATCGGGCTCCAGGGCGGGGTGAAGGCCGAGCTCAACCTCGGCGCGCTGCTGGCGAAGCGGGCGGCGATCACCGCCACCTCCCTGCGGGCACGCCCGCTGGAGGAGAAGGCGGCCATCGTCGCCGCCGTACGGGAGCACGTGTGGCCCCTGGTGGCAGCGGGCCGGGTCCGCCCGGTGGTGCACGCGACGTATGCGATGGCGGATGCCACCGAGGCCCACCGCACGATGGAATCGAGCACGCACGTAGGCAAGCTCCTGCTCACCACCTGACCGTCTTTGCCGCGCGGGGTTTGCCCCTCCCCGCCCTTCTCCCGTTCAGCGGGCTCCGCCCCGGGAACGGGAGAAGGGCGGGGAGGGGACTCGCCCCGCAGGGCCCCGCTACAGCGAACGCAGCAGCACCGCAGGCGACTCCACGCAGTCCGCGACGTACCGCAGGAACCCGCCCGCCGTGCCGCCATCGCACACCCGGTGGTCGAACGTCAGCGACAGCTGGACGACCTGGCGGACCGCCAGCTCGCCCTGATGGACCCACGGCTTCGCCACGATCCGGCCGACGCCGAGCATCGCCGCCTCCGGGTGGTTGATGATCGGCGTGGAACCGTCCACACCGAACACCCCGTAGTTGTTCAGGGTGAACGTCCCGCCCGTCAGATCCGCCGGCGCCAGCTTCCCGGCCCGGGCGACCTCGGTGAGGCGGGCGAACTCCGCCGACAGCGACTCGGCGCCGCGCGCCTGAGCGTCCCGGACCACCGGGACCACCAGCCCGCGCTCCGTCTGCGCCGCGAAGCCCAGGTGCACGGACGGCAGCCGCACGATCTCGTTCGCCGCGAGGTCCACGGTCGAGTTGAGTTCCGGGTACTTCGCCAGCGCGGCCGTGCAGATCCGGGCCAGCAGCGCGAGCACCGAGATCTTCGGCCCGCCCACGGCGTTCATCGCGGCCCGCGCCGCCATCAGCTCGGTCGCATCGGCGTCGACCCAGCACGTGGCGTCCGGGATCTCCCGGCGGCTGCGCGACAGCTTCTCGGCCACCGCGCCCCGCAGGCCCTTCAGCGCAATCCGCTCACCGCTCACCGCGGCCGCCACGGGGGCGGAAACGGGAACGGCCACCGGCTCCGGCGCGCGGAGCGCCGCCTCGACGTCCGCACGCAGGATCAGGCCCTCGGGTCCGGATCCGTGCAGCGCGCGCAGGTCGATCCCGTGGTCCCGCGCCAGCTTGCGCACCAGCGGCGAGATCACGGCGACGGGCCCGGCCGAAAGGGGAGCAGGAGCCTGAGCAGGAGCCTGAGCGGCAGCGGGCGCGAGGGGAGCGGGTGCGGAAGCAGCGGCGACAGCCGGCGCTGCGGAGCCAGGTCGCACCCGCCTCCGACGCGCCGTACGCGAGTGGTCCGTCCCGTAGCCGACCAGGACGTTGCCCGAGCCGGAGTCCTCGGGCTCCACCGCCCCGTCCGCGCCCGCACCCACCGCCACCGTGATCAGCGGTGCTCCGACGGGGAGTTCCGTGCCCTCCTCCCCGAACCTGGCGGTGACCACACCGCCGTACGGGCACGGCACCTCCACCATCGCCTTGGCCGTCTCGACCTCGACCACCGGCTGGTCGACGGCGACGACGTCGCCCACCGCCACCAGCCAGCGGACGATCTCGGCCTCGGTCAGTCCCTCCCCGAGATCGGGGAGCTTGAACTCCATTACCTGCGGCATCAGTTCTCCCACTGCAGGCGGGCCACGGTGTCCAGGATCCGGTCCACACCGGGCAGATGGTGCTTCTCGAGCATCGGCGGCGGGTACGGGATGTCGAAGCCCGTCACGCGCAGCACCGGCGCCTCCAGGTGGTGGAAGCACTTCTCCTGGATGCGGGCGACGAGCTCCGCGCCCGGTCCTCCGAAGCCGTTGGCCTCGTGGACCACCACCGCGCGCCCGGTGCGGCGCACGGACGCCACGACCGTGTCCTCGTCGAACGGGACGAGCGAGCGCAGGTCCACGACCTCCAGGTCCCAGCCCTCCTCGCGCGCCGCCTCGGCCGCCTCCAGGCACACCGGCAGCGAGGGCCCGTACGTGATCAGCGTGGCGCTCGTGCCCGTACGCCGGACGAGTGCCTTCCCGATCCCCGGCACGGCCGCCGGCGTCTCGGGGTTCCACTGGGCCTTCGACCAGTACAGCCGCTTCGGCTCCAGGAAGACCACCGGGTCGTCGCTCGCGATCGACGCGCGCAGCAGCCCGTACGCGTCCTCCACGGTCGCCGGGGTCACCACGTGCAGGCCGGGGGTGGCCACGTAGTACGCCTCGGAGGAGTCGCTGTGGTGCTCCACCCCGCCGATCCCGCCGCCGTACGGCACCCGGATGGTGATCGGCAGCGGCATCGCGCCGCGCGTGCGGTTGCGCATCTTCGCCACGTGCGAGATGAGCTGCTCGAACGCCGGGTAGGCGAACGCGTCGAACTGCATCTCCACGACCGGCCGCAGCCCGTACATGGCCATGCCCACCGCAGCGCCCAGGATCCCGGCCTCGGCGAGCGGGGTGTCCGTACAGCGGTCCTCGCCGAACTCCTTCGCGAGGCCGTCCGTGATCCGGAAGACCCCGCCCAGCGTCCCGACGTCCTCGCCCATGACGTGGACCGTCGGGTCCTCCGCCATCGCGTCGCGCATGGCCCGCCCCAGGGCCTGCGCCATCGTCGCCGGCTTCACGGCCACCGTGGTCACGACTGCTCCTCCGCGTCGAGCTCGGCGCGCAGCATCTCCGCCTGCTCGCGGAGCCGGCCGGTCTGCTCCGCGTAGACGTTTTCGAACAGGTCCATCGGGTCGAGCACGGGCTCGGCGTTCATCCGCTCGCGCAGCGTCGCGGCCATCGCCTCGGCGGCGTCCTTGGCCTCCTGGATGCCCGCCGCGTCCAGCAGCCCGCGCGCGGTCAGCTCGCGCTCCAGCAGCTCCACCGGGTCGTGCGCCTTCCAGGCCTCGACCTCGGCGTCACCGCGGTAGCGGGTCGCGTCGTCGGCGTTCGTGTGGGCCTCGATGCGGTACGTGACCGCCTCGATCAGTGTCGGTCCGCCGCCGGCCCGGGCCCGCCGGACCGCCTCGGACAGCACCTCGTGCACGGCGGCGATGTCGTTGCCGTCGACGAGGCGGCCCGGCATCCCGTACCCGACGGCCTTGTGGGCCAGGGTGGGGGCGGCGGTCTGCTTGGCGAGCGGGACGGAGATGGCGAAGCCGTTGTTCTGGACGAGGAAGACCACCGGGGCCTGCCAGACGGCCGCGAAGTTCAGCGCCTCGTGGAAATCGCCCTCGCTGGTGCCGCCGTCGCCCACCAGGGCGAGGGCGACCACGTCGTCGCCGCGCAGCCGGGCCGCGTGCGCCAGGCCGACCGCGTGCGGCAGCTGGGTGGCGAGCGGGGTGCTCAGCGGGGCGATCCGGTGCTCGCGCGGGTCGTAGCCCGTGTGCCAGTCGCCGCGCAGCAGCGTCAGCGCCTGGACGGGGTCGAGTCCGCGCGCCACGGCCGCGAGGGTGTCGCGGTAGCTCGGGAAGAGCCAGTCCTGCTCCTCGAGGACCAGCGCGGCCGCGATCTCGCAGGCCTCCTGGCCGACCGTGGAGGGGTACACCGCGAGCCGGCCCTGCCGGGTGAGGGCGGTGGCCTGGGCGTTGTAGCGGCGGCCGCGCACCAGCTCGGCGTAGCAGCGCCGCATCAGCTCGGGGTCGAGCTTCTCGGCGGCCGGCGTGCCCAGTACCCGGTACGGCTCGGGGTCCGGGAGCAGCGGAGCGGCATCCGTACGGGGCCTCCAGGCGGGCGGCGGGGTGGATCGGTAGGACGCACCGGCACCGGGCAGCTCTTGGACCGTCATGGCGGCGTACACCTCCTCGTGGGAAGTCGTCTGGGCACCCCCGGGGGCACCCCCGGCGGTGGCCGGGGGCATGTGAGGCGCCTCACCAACCGATTGTTCGGTCGATGGCGCAATTTGGCTACAGGCGGCTCCAGGCTGTGGACAAAGTGACGCCGGGGCCCTGGGATGGGTGCAGGACGTCCAGGAGAGGGAGGCAGTGGGCAATGCCGGATGAACAAATGGCCGCAGCGGGTTCCGCACCGGTCCCACCGGGCGGTGCACCTTCCGCCCCACAGGCCCCGCCCCGCGCCCTGGATCCCATCGACCGTTCGATCATGCGCCTGCTCCAGGCGGACGGCCGCGCGTCGATACGCTCGGTGGCCGAGCAGGTCCACGTGTCGCGCGCGAACGCCTACGCCCGGATCAACCGGCTGATCGACGACGGGGTGATCCGCGGGTTCACGGCCCGCGTCAACCACGAAAGGGCAGGCCAGGGCGCTTCCGCGTACATCACCCTGAAGATCGTCCAGAACTCCTGGCGCACGGTCCGCGAGAAGCTGCGCGAGCTCCCGGGCGCCGCCCACATCGCGCTGGTCAGCGGCGATTTCGACGTCCTGCTCCTGGTCCACACGCCGGACAACCGCACCCTGCGCGAGCTGGTGCTGACCCGCCTCCAGTCCATCCCGGAGGTCCTCTCGACGCGCACGCTGCTGGTCTTCGAGGAGACCGACCTCCTCGACACCGGCCCGAACGGCGGACCGGCGATCTCCGAGGAGTAGGCGATCCCCGAGACAACAGGGGCTGCGGAACGCGACAGCGCCCCGGGAACGGCCTGGAGGGCGGTTCCCGGGGCGCTGTGCGAGGCGCCTACGGGTTGATCACTTGGTCTCGTAGTAGCCGAAGATGTCGACGATCAGGTCGGTGGTGTTCCAGCTCTGGTTCCAGAAGTCGACGACCCCGTTGACGCCGCCGGAGCTCGCCTGGACCAGGTTCGGGACGGTCTTGCCGGCCGTCCAGTTCAGGGTGGACGCGGTGGGACGGGTCAGCTGCGACTCGGTGCCGCTCTCGTACTGGTCCGGCGTGTTCGTGTCCGGGGCGACCGAGAGGAAGCCCGCGTCCTTGGTGTTGGTCACCGTGGTGTTCAGGACGTAGCCCGCGATGCCCTGCTCGCCGTGGGAGATGGGCATCCAGATGTAGCCGCGGGGGTACATCGGCCCCTGGCCCCAAGCACGGGTGTCGAGCATGCGGCCCGGGGTGACCGGCATGAAGGCGCCCGAGCTGTCGGGGCTGTAGTAGCCGACGACGTCGACGATGACGTCGGTCCCCGCCCAGGCGCCGTTGAAGACGTTGACCTTCCCGTCGGCACCGACCGGGACGACCACCGAGTTGGCGACGGTCTGCCCGGCCTTGAAGTTCACGTTCGAGGTGTTCGGGGCCTGCTGGCCGCTCGGGTAGGCCGTCAGGTGGCCGTCCTCGCGCGGGCCGGTGGCCGTCACGTTCAGCGCCACGGCGGTGGCGTTGGAGGGCACGTACCAGCCGCCGAGCTGCACGCCGATCGTGCCGCGGCCCGCGACCTGCCCCTGGGGCGCGCCCTGGCCGGAGCGGGTGTCCACGGCGCGGACCGGGGCCATCGGCGTGTAGCCGCTGGCCGCGGTGCGGGTGAAGTAGCCGGTGATGTCGGCGATCAGGTCGACCGCCGTCCAGCTGCCGTTGTAGAGCTCGACGGTGCCGTCCTTGCCGACCGGCACGACCACCAGGTTCGGGACGGTCTGGCCGGCCTCGAAGTTGAGGTTCGAGGTGGTCGGACGCGTGCCGCCGCCCGGGAAGGCCGTGACGTGCCCGGGGTTGGCGGCGTTGGTGACGGTGACGTTCAGGGCCACGGCCGTGACGCCCGCCGGTATCTTGCCGTTGCCGGCGATCTTCACCTTGGCCGAGGAGTACGCCTGGACCATGCCCTTCGGGGCTCCGGTGCCGGTCCGGGTGTCCAGGAGACGGGTCGGGGCGTACGGGGTGAAGTCCGAGCCGACCGTCGACAGCGGGAGCTCGTTGACGACCTCGGCCGAGTTCGCCAAGTCCGTCACGGTGACCTTGACGTTGTACTCGCCGAGCTCGGCGTAGCTGTGCTTCAGCGACACCTCCTGGCCGGGGAGGGCCTGGGTGCTGTCGGTCGTCCCGTCACCCCAGCTGTACACGACGCGGAGATTGGCGCCCGGGGAGCTGAGGACCTGGGCCTTCAGCTCGATGCCGTGCGCGGACGTGCTCTGCGCGTCGAGGACGAGGCCCAGGTCCGGGTTGCCCGCGGCGGTCTCCGCACCCTGGGCGGTCGCGGCAGCCGTGCCCTTGGCCGCCGGCAGGGCCTTGCGGACCGAGTGCTCGGCCGGGCTGTGGAACTTCTTGACTTCGGATGCACCGAGCTTGGCCAGGTCCGCCGCGGGAGCGGACACCCCCTTGGCCACCGGTGCGGACGGACCCGCGGCCGGACCGGCCGCCTGGGCCGTGCCCGGGATGAAACCAACGCTGGCCGCGACGACGACGGCAGCGGAAACTACGAGACGGCGACTGCGCACCGGCCCCCCCATTTTCTATTACTGCTTGAACATGTTCGAAAGCCTGCTCATCGTACAGACCCCGCGCGGCGATTCAGCCGGCATTTGCGGCCAGACCGTACGGATCATGGCCGGTCACCGACCGCGTACGGTCCGCAGTCCGTCCAGCGCCATGTGGACGACCGCGTCCGCCAATTGGTCCGCGGTGGTGCCGGGGTGCGGCCGGTACCACTCCACCAGGGAGTTCACCATGCCGAACAGCAGGCGGGTCGCCAGCCGGATGTCCACGTCCGCGCGCAGGTCCCCGTCGGCCGCGGCGGCCTTGAGGAGCTCCGCGACCTGGTGGTCGAACTCACGGCGGCGCTCCAGGGCCCAGCGCTCGGTCCGGGTGTTGCCCCGCACCCGCAGCAGCAGCGTCACGTACGGGAGCTCGGCGACCAGGACCTCGACCGTGCGCCGCGTGACGTACTCCACCCGCTCGACCGCCCGGCCGCGTACGGCACCCGTCTCCTCCAGGACGGCGAAGAGCCCGTCGAGCGCGCGGCTGACGGCCCGGCGCAGGAGCTCCTCCTTGCCCGCCACGTGGTGGTAGATCGAGGACTTCGAGATGCCCGCCGCCTTGGAGAGGTGCTCCATGGAGGTGCCGTCGTAGCCCCGCTCGTTGAAGACCTGGACGGCGACCGACAGGAGCGTCTCGGGGGTGTACGTGTCCCGCCTGGCGGTGGTCATTCGGCGTCCTCCGCGTAGCCGAGCTTGAACAGCGCCAGCGAGGGCGCGTAGCGGCCTCCGGGACAGCGCTCGTCGAGGTGGTGCAGCAGGTCGTAGGCCCAGTCGCGGCCCAGCCGGCCGTGCCATTCGGACGGGCCCAGCGGGTAGTTCACGCCGAGCCGCATCGCCGTGTCGATGTCCTCGGCGGTGGCCGCACCGCGCGCGACGGCATCGGCGGTCAGGTCGATCAGCATCGCGACCGTGCGCGCCACGATCATGCCGGGCACGTCGCCGATGACGGAGACCTTCTTGCCGAGCTTCTGGAACAGACCGACCGCCTCGGCCAGGGTCCGCTCGGTGGTGTCCGCACCGGCGGACAGCGCGATCCGGGTGGCCCCGCGGTAGTCGAGGGCGAGGTCGAAGTAGACGACGTCGGCGAACTCGATCGAGGTCTTGCCGTCCGCGAGCACCAGCTGGCCCTCGCCGGGCAGCTGGATGTACGGGCCCCCGTGCTCGGTGGACGTGACCGCGATCCCGGCCTCTTCCAGCAGCTCGACGAGCCCGGCGGCGGGACCGAGGTCGCCGACCACGGTGACCTTCTCGGGGGACTCCTCGGGACCGGCGGTGTGCGGGGCCGGAGCCTGGACGTCCGGGCCGTACGGGAACCAGCCGTGCCCGGACTTGCGGCCCAGGCGGCCCGACTGGACCAGCCGGCGCTGCGCGAGGGACGGGGTGAACTTGGGGCTCCGGAAGAAGGACTCCCACACGGAGCGGGTGACGGCCTCGTTGACGTCCTGTCCGATGAGGTCGGTCAGCTGGAACGGGCCCATCTTGAAGCCGCCGCACTCGCGGAGCACGGCGTCGATGGTCGCCGGGTCGGCGCCCTGCTCCTCGTACACCGCGAAGGCCTCGGCGTAGAAGGGGCGGGCGATCCGGTTGACGATGAAGCCGGGGGTGTCGGCGCAGCGGACCGGCGTCTTCCCCCAGCCCAGGACGGTGCGGTACGCGCGCTCGGCGGCGGCCGGGTCGGTCGCGAAACCGCTGACCACCTCGACGAGAGGGAGCAGCGGGGCCGGGTTGAAGAAGTGCAGGCCGAGGAAGCGGCCGGGGTGCGCGAGGCCGGCGGCGAGCTCGGTGACGGAGAGGGAGGAGGTGTTCGTGGCCAGCAGCGCGTCCGGCGCGACCACCTCTTCGAGTGCTTCGAAGAGCGCGCGCTTGACGGCGGAGTCCTCGACGACGGCCTCGATGACGAGCGCGGCGCCGGCGAGGTCGGTGAGGGCGGTGGCCGCATCGATCCGGCCGATCGCGTCCTCGGCCTCGGCGGGGTCGAGGCGGCCCTTCGCGGCCATGCGGTCGACGCGGTCCTGGACGATGCCGACGCCGCCGGCGGCGAGCTCGGCGTTGATGTCGTAGATCAGCACCCGGTGACCTGCGAGGAGGGCGACCTGGGCGATGCCCTGCCCCATGGTGCCGGCGCCGACGACCGCCACAGTGCGGGACCGCTCGATTGCTGTCATGTCCTGATCCTCCCGCACCGGGTTATCCACAGGCCTGCCGGGCCCTCTTGTCCCGACCGATCGTTCGGTTACTCTAACTCCAGTCTGCTCTTCTTCACCCGCCCCTGCCTGATCTCAGTCTGCGACCCAGCCTGATCTTGCCCGGCTCAACGAGGAGTTGGTCCCTGATGGCCGCCGAGCTCACCGTCCCCCAGCTGTCCGACAAGCACCGGTCCACCCTGGACCAGGCCCTGGCGGCCATCCGCAGCCGCGCCTACTGGTCCCCGCATCCGGAGCACCCCAAGGCCTACGGGGAGACCGCCCCGGCCGACGGGCTGGCCGCCTTCGAGGCCGTCCGCGGCACCCGCTTCGACCTGGGCCAGCCCGGCACGGACGGCTGGGCGGGCGCCGAAGTGTCCCCGTTCGGCCCCGAGCTGGGCGTCGAGTACCCGCACGTCGACCCCGACGTCCTGCTGCCCGCGATGAAGGCCGGCATGGGCGCCTGGCGGGACGCCGGTCCCGAGGTGCGCGCCCTGGTCTGCATCGAGATCCTGGCCCGGATCGGCGCGCGCACGCACGAGTTCGCGCACGCGGTCATGCACACCAGCGGCCAGGCCTTCATGATGGCGTTCCAGGCGGGCGGCCCGCACGCACAGGACCGCGGCCTGGAGGCGGTGGCCTACGCGTACGAGGAGCAGACCCGCGTCCCGGGCCAGGCCGACTGGTCGAAGCCGCAGGGCAAGAAGGACCCGCTGGAGCTCGGCAAGACCTTCACGGCCGTCCCGCGCGGCATCTCCCTGATGATCGGCTGCAACACGTTCCCGACGTGGAACGGCTACCCGGGCCTGTTCGCCTCCCTGGCCACGGGCAACGCGGTGCTGGTCAAGCCTCACCCGCGCGCCGTGCTCCCGCTGGCGCTGACCGTGAAGGTGGCCCGCGAGGTCCTCGCCGAGGCGGGCTTCGACCCGAACCTGGTGGCGCTGGCCGTCGAGCGCCCGGGCGAAGGCATCGCCAAGACCCTGGCCGTCCGCCCCGAGATCAAGCTGATCGACTACACCGGCTCGACCGAGTTCGGCGACTGGCTGGAGACCAACGCCCGCCAGGCACAGGTCTACACGGAGAAGGCCGGCGTCAACACGGTCGTGGTCGACTCGACGGGCAACTACAAGGGGATGCTGTCCAACCTGGCGTTCTCCCTTTCGCTCTACAGCGGCCAGATGTGCACCACCCCGCAGAACCTGCTGATCCCGCGGGACGGCATCGAGACGGACGCCGGCCACAAGTCGTACGACGAGGTCGTCGCCGACCTCGCGGCCTCGGTCGGCGGCCTGCTGGGCGACGACGCCCGGGCCAACGCGCTGCTCGGCGCCCTGGTCAACCCGGACGTCAAGGCCCGCCTCGAGGCCGCGACCGGCCTCGGCGAGGTGGCACTGGCCTCCCGCGAGGTGATCAACCCCGAGTTCCCGGACGCCGTCGTCCGCACCCCGGTGATGGTCAAGCTGGACGCGGCCAAGCCGGACGACTCGGCCCCGTACCTCTCGGAGTGCTTCGGCCCGGTCTCCTTCGCGGTCGCCGTGGACTCCACGGCGGACGCCCTGGACCTCCTGCGCCGCACGGTGCGGGAGAAGGGCGCGATGACCGTCGGCGCGTACACGACGTCCGCGGACACCGAGCGGGCCATCGAGGAGGTCTGCCTCGAGGAGTCGGCGCAGCTGTCGCTGAACCTGACGGGCGGGGTCTACGTCAACCAGACCGCGGCCTTCTCGGACTTCCACGGCTCGGGCGGCAACCCGGCGGCGAACGCGGCCCTGTGCGACGGGGCCTTCGTCTCGAACCGCTTCCGCATGGTGGAGATCCGCCGCCAGGCCTAGGCGTCGTCGCGGGGCCCGCCCCAGTGGAAGAGGGTCATGGCCACGCTGGTGGCCAGGTTGTAGCTGGACACCTGCGGCCGCATCGGCAGGGAGACCAGGTGGTCCGCGCGGTCACGCAGCTCGGGTGAGATGCCGTGCCGCTCCGAGCCGAAGGCGAGCAGGGCGTCGTCCGGGAGGGTGAGGGCACGGATGTCCTCGCCCTCCGGGTCGAGCGCGTACAGCGGCCCGGCGGGCAGGGTGTCGATCTCGACGCGGTCGACGGTGGTGGCGTAGTGCAGCCCGGCCCCGGCCCGGACCACGTTCGGGTGCCAGGGGTCGAGGTCGCCGCGGGTCACCACGCCGGTGGCGCCGAAGCCTGCGGCGAGCCGGACCACGGCGCCGACGTTGCCGAGGTTGCGGGGGTTGTCGAGCACGACGACGGGCGCGGTCCGGGGCTGCCGCTCCAGCCGGGCCCGCCCTTCGGCCCGGTCGGGCCGCACCGCCAGCGCCGCGACCCCGGTGGGATGGACGCGCGGCAGCAGCGTGCGCAGCTCGGCCCTGCGCACCAGCCGCCCGACCTCGCCCGCCACATCCGGAGCCAGCTCGCCGGCGAGCGCCCGTACGGCATCCGGATCGTCGGCGACGACGGCCCGCACATCGGCTCCGAACCGCAGGGCGTGCTTCAGCGCATGGAACCCGTCGAGGAGTACGAGGTCCCCGCACTCGGCGGCCTCCCGCCACTGCCGTGCGGTCTGGTCGGGGCTCCCATGCTGCTCAGTCATACCGCCGAGCGTACGGGCCGTGGCCTGGGAGTTCTGCCCCCTGCCCGCCCTTCGCCCGTTCCCCGGCGCTGCCCGGACCCGGTCCTCGAACGCGGACGGTCCGGAGGTTCAGCCCCGTCGGCGTCAGCGGCGCGGGTGCCCGGGGGCAGCGCGCCCGCAACGGCCCGCACTCGCAGGGGTCCGGGGCGTGCCCCTGGGGGCACCTCCCGGCGGTAGCCGGGGAGAAACGGAGAAAGGGCGGGGCGGGGAGGAGCCCCGCACAGCGGAAGCCGCACGCGCCGGGGGCTCAGCGCACGCTGGGACTCGGCCCCGCCGGCGCGACAGCCGCCTCGGCCTCCGCCGGAACCGCCGCAGCCCCCGCCGTCTCCACCAGGCGGGAGGCCCTCACCCCGAGCCACACCAAGAACCCCGTCGGCAGAAACACCGCATCCGCGGCGATCATCGCCAACGAGAAGAACGGCAGACCCAGCAGCACCGCGATCCCGGCATGCTCGAGCATCATCACGCCCAGCAGCACGTTCTTGATCCGCCGGTTGAACACCGTGAACGGAAACGCGACCTGCACCGCCACCGTCCCGTACGACAGCAGCATCACGAGCGTCCCGCTCCCCGCCACCACCGCCGACAGCCCCGGCCACGGCGTGAAGTAGTCCAGCCCGAGCGGGTAGTACAGCGCGGTCCCGTCCTGCCACCGCGACCCCTGGATCTTGTACCAGCCGGCCGTCGCGTAGATCAGGCAGACCTCCGCCATGATCACCAGCAGCCCCGCGTTGTGCACCAGGTTCGCCAGGACGTCGAGGACCGCCCGCCCCTCGCCCTGCGGCTCGTACCGGTCCACCATCCACCACACCGCGCAGACCACCCACAACGCCGCGAAGGCCGCCAGCCAGCCGTAGCTGAACCGCGCGGCCACCGCCCCGTACGCGAACACCGCGCCGAGCACACCCCACAGCACCGGCCCGGCCACCCCCGCCGAGGCCGACCCGCGCAGCCGCGCGCGCCGCGCGTCCAGCGACCACACCTGTGCGCACCGCGTCAGCACCAGGTACATCGCCATCAGGTGGATGACGTTGTCCCCGCCGTCGCCCATGAACACGCTGCGGTTCTGCAGCGACAGCACCCCGACCATGAACACCACGGACATCGCGCGCGTCCGCCAGCCCAGCATCAGCAGCACGCTCGAGAGCACCGACACCGCGTACACGGACTCGAACCACAGCGCCGAGTCCGACCACATCAGCACCGTGAAGGCGTGGTTCGAGTCGACCAGCCGCTCCGCCAGCCCGAAGCTCCAGGGCCCGTCCGGCCCGTACAGCTCGTGCCGGTTCGGGAACTCCCGCAGCAGGAAGAACAGCCAGGTCGCGGAGAAGCCGATGCGGACGACGGCGCTCTGGTAAGGGCCCAGCGCCCGTCCCGTGACCTGCGCGACCGCCCGGCCGGCGGCGGCGCGCGCCCGCCTCACACCGTCCACCACGGCAGCTCCCGGTAGTAGGTCTCGGTGTCGGTCTTCTCGTCGCTCCACGGCGGCGCCGCCACCGCCCGCGTCGCCGAGCGCAGCTGGATCCGTACGATCTCGCCCCGCAGGCCGGTCCCGTCGTCCGCGAGCCGGCTCAGTGCGATCCGGCGCAGGTACTGCTCGGACAGCTCCCCGCGCTCGCCGATCGGCTTGTTGTCCTCGTCGTGCGAGCCGGTGAAGAAGTCCCAGGCCCGACGCAGCTCGTTCTGCCGGGTGTGGCTCGGCAGCAGGCTGTGCCGGATGGCCGCGCCGTCCTCGGCCGACAGGTCGCGCCAGCCGACGGAGACCAGCTCGCCGCCGAGGTCGGGGCGGACCTCGGCCCGTACCTCCACCGCGATGTTCTGCTGGAGCGGGTTGGGGGCGAAGAGCTTCCAGTTCTGCTCGAACTCGGGGTAGATCCAGTCGTCGACGGTCTGCGCGTGCTGCTTGCTCACCGTGTTGGACGGGGCGACGTGCAGGAAGACGAGCGCCAGGTGCCCGCAGGCGGCGAGGCCCACGGCCGCCAGCGCCAGGGCCGCGACGACCCGGTACGGGGCGGACAGACCGGCGATCCCGGGCGCCCGCGGCGCCACCGGGCCCGGCGGACGCGGTTCGGCCGCCGGTTCGACCGGCGGATCCACGGGCGGGCGCGCCGACGGAACAGCCGGGCGGTCGACCGGCGGAACGACCAGCGGAACGACCGGCGGAACGGCCTCTTCCGCGGGCTCGCGCTCGTTCGAATCCATCCCGCCCCGATCGTCCGGCGTCCACAGGGTTGACCTCAGAGGTTGACACCCTACGGGCCGCCGACCCACCATTGAAGAGTACGAACCGAACGATCGGTCGGTCGGGCGGTCAACAATCTCTGGCAGGGGGCCGGGATGGTGGCAGTGACCCCGGAAACGGGGCAGGACTCAGGCCTCGGGGCTGACCTCGGGGCACAGCTCGCGGCGGCCTTCGACGCCGCCGTGGCGGCCGACGAGCGCGTCGAGCCGCGCGACTGGATGCCCGAGGCGTACCGCGCCTCGCTCGTCCGCCAGATGGCCCAGCACGCCCACTCCGAGATCATCGGCATGCAGCCCGAGGCCAACTGGATCACCCGCGCGCCCTCGCTGCGCCGCAAGGCGATCCTGATGGCCAAGGTCCAGGACGAGGCCGGGCACGGCCTCTACCTGTACAGCGCCGCCGAGACCCTCGGCACCAGTCGCGACGAGCTGCTCGACAAGCTGCACTCCGGCAAGCAGAAGTACTCCTCGATCTTCAACTACCCCACCCTGACCTGGGCCGATGTCGGCGCGATCGGCTGGCTCGTGGACGGCGCGGCGATCACCAACCAGGTGCCGATCTGCCGCTGCTCGTACGGGCCGTACGCCCGCGCGATGGTCCGGATCTGCAAGGAGGAGTCCTTCCACCAGCGCCAGGGCTTCGAGCTCCTCATGGCCCTCTCCAAGGGCACGGAGGCGCAGCACGCCATGGCGCAGGACGCCGTGGACCGGTGGTGGTGGCCCTCGCTGATGATGTTCGGCCCGCCGGACGACGAGTCGGCGCACTCCGCGCAGTCCATGGCATGGCGGATCAAGCGGCACTCCAACGACGAGCTGCGCCAGCGCTTCGTGGACATCGCCGTTCCGCAGGCCGAGGCGCTGGGCCTGACCCTGCCCGACCCGGACCTGAAGTGGAACGAGGAACGCGGGCACCACGACTTCGGTGCGATCGACTGGGCCGAGTTCTGGGACGTGCTCAAGGGCAACGGCCCGTGCAACGAGCAGCGGATCGGCCAGCGGCGCCGGGCCCACGAGGAAGGCGCCTGGGTCCGCGAGGCGGCCGCGGCGTACGCCGGGAAGCACACCGCCCGGACCGAGCACACCGCAGTACAGAGCACGGCAACGAACGAGGAGGCAGGGGTATGACGCAGAACTGGCCACTGTGGGAGGTGTTCGTGCGCTCGCGCCGCGGCCTCTCGCACACGCACGCGGGCAGCCTGCACGCGCCCGACGCGGAGATGGCCCTGCGCAATGCCCGCGACCTCTACACGCGGCGCGGCGAGGGCATCTCGATCTGGGTGGTGCCCTCCACCGAGATCACCGCGTCCTCGCCGGACGAGCGGGACCCGTTCTTCGCCCCGTCGGCCGACAAGCCGTACCGGCACCCGACCTTCTACGAGATCCCCGAGGGGGTGCACCACCTGTGACCAGCACCGATGCCGTTCAGCCCGATCTCGTCCGGTCCGCAGCCCTCGCGCTGGGGGACGACGCCCTGATCCTCTCCCACCGCCTCGGCGAGTGGGCGGGTCACGCCCCCGTCCTGGAGGAGGAGGTCGCCCTCGCGAACATCGCGCTCGACCTGCTCGGCCAGGCCCGCGTCCTGCTGTCCATGGCCGGCGACGAGGACGAGCTGGCCTTCCTGCGCGAGGAGCGGTCCTTCCGCAACCTCCAGCTGGTCGAGCAGCCGAACGGGGACTTCGCCCACACCATCGCGCGCCAGCTGTTCTTCTCCTTCCACCAGCACGAGCTGTACGCGGAACTGGCCGTCGGCGACGGCCCGTTCGCCCCGCTGGCGGCCAAGGCCGTCAAGGAGACCGCGTACCACCGCGATCACGCCGAGCAGTGGACGCTGCGGCTCGGCGACGGCACGCAGGAGAGCAACGCCCGCATGCAGGCCGCCCTGGACGCGCTGTGGAAGTTCACGGGCGAGATGTTCCAGCCGGTGGACGGCATCGACGGCGTGGACTGGGCCGCCCTGGAAGGGCGCTGGCTGTCCGCCGTGGGCGGCGTACTCGAGCGGGCCGGACTCGCGCTCCCCGAAGGCCCGCGCACCGGCGCCTGGGCCGCCGGGGCCGGCCGCCAGGGACTGCACACCGAGTCCTTCGGCAGGCTGCTCGCCGAGATGCAGCACCTGCACCGCAGCCATCCGGGGGCGTCATGGTGACGGACACGCCCCGCGCCCCGGCCCCCACGGGCGGGCCCGGGGCCACCGAGGCCATGACCCGCCTGGAGGCGGAGCTGGCCGAGCTCGCCGGCTCCGTGCCCGACCCCGAGCTGCCCGTCCTCACGCTCGCCGAGCTGGGCGTGATGCGCGGTGTGCGGATGCACGAGGACGGCCACGTCGAGGTCACCCTCACCCCGACCTACACCGGCTGCCCCGCCATCGAGGCCATGTCCGCCGACATCGAGCGGGTCCTGACCGGCCACGGCATCCCGGACGTGCAGGTGCGCACCGTCCTGGCCCCGGCCTGGTCGACCGACGACATCAGCGCCGAGGGCCGGCGCAAGCTCGCCGAGTTCGGCATCGCCCCGCCGCGGCCGCACGCGGCCGGCGGGCCGGTCCCGGTCACCCTCTCGGTCCGCTGCCCGAACTGCGGATCGACCGACACCGAACTGCTCAGCCGGTTCTCCTCCACCGCATGCAAGGCGCTGCGCCGCTGCACCGCCTGCCGTGAACCGTTCGACCACTTCAAGGAGCTGTAGATGGCCGCGTCCACGCCGTCGCCCACGTCGGGCTCCGGGCGCCCCGCGCGCCACGGCGCCTTCCACCCGCTGACGGTGGCGGCGGTCGACCGGCTCACCGACGACTCCGTGGCGCTGACCCTGCGCGTCCCCGAGGAGCTGCGCGGCGAGTACCTGCACGCCCCCGGCCAGCACCTCACGCTGCGCCGCAGCACCCCCGAGGGCGAAGAGATCCGCCGTACGTACTCGATCTGCTCGCCCGCCCCGGCCCCCGCGGGTCTCGGCCCGGCATCGCTGCGGGTGGGCGTGCGGCTGGTGGAGGGCGGCGAGTTCTCCACATTCGCGCACAAGGAGATCGCCGCCGGCGACGTGCTGGACGTGATGGTCCCGGCCGGGCGGTTCGTCCTGGAGCCGGCCGCCGCGCCGGCCGCCGGGCACTACGCGGCGATCGTCGGCGGCAGCGGGATCACCCCGGTGCTGTCGATCGCCGCCTCGCTGCTGGCGGCGCGGCCCGACGCCCGGTTCTGCCTGGTCCGCAGCGACCGTACGGCGGCGTCGACGATGTTCCTGGACGAGGTCGCCGACCTCAAGGACCGCTTCCCGGACCGCTTCCAGCTGGTGACGGTCCTGTCCCGGGAGGAGCAGGAGGCCGGGCTGCCGTCCGGCCGCCTCGACGAGGAGCGGCTGAAGGCCCTGCTGCCCGCGCTGCTCCCGGTCGGGGACGTGACGGGCTGGTTCCTGTGCGGCCCGTACGGGCTGGTCGTGGGCGCGGAACGGGCGCTGGGCACGCTCGGCGTCCTCCGGACCCGGATCCACGAGGAGATCTTCCACGTCGAGGACACGGCTCCGCCGGCCCCGGCCGCGGTTCCGGCCCACGTACGGGTCACGGCCCGCCTCGACGGACGTTCCGGGACCTGGCCGGTCCGCGACGGGGAGTCCCTGCTCGACGCCGTGCTGCGCAACCGCGCGGACGCCCCGTACGCCTGCAAGGGCGGGGTCTGCGGCACGTGCCGGGCGTTCCTGGTCACGGGCGAGGTCCGGATGGACCGGAACTTCGCGCTGGAGGCGGAGGAGACGGAGGCCGGGTTCGTGCTGGCCTGCCAGTCGCACGCGGTGACCGAGGAAGTGGAGATCGACTTCGACCGCTGAGGCCGGCCGTTTCCTTCACTGTGCATTTTCCACTGCGTGCTCTATCTTGACGCACCGTCAGGTCCGGACCGGGCCTGACCGGGATCCGGTGCGCGCGGGAGGACAGGCAGTGGACTTCACCTTCACCGAGGAGCAGCAGGCCGCCGTCGAGGCGGCGAAGGCCGTCTTCGCGGACGTCGCCCCGGACGGCGTGCCCAGCCCCGCGCTGACCCCGGGGGCCGTCGCCGAGGACTTCGACCGGCCGCTGTGGGCCCAGCTCGCCGCGTCCGACCTGCTGAGCCTGGTCCTCGCCGAGGAGCACGGCGGGGCGGGCCTCGACGCGATCGCCCTGTGCCTGGTGCTGCGTGAGGCGGCGAAGGTGCTGGCCCGGGTTCCGCTGCTGGAGCACTGCGCCACCGCCATGGCCGTCCAGGCCCACGGCAGCCCCGAACTGGCCGCCGCCCTGCTGCCCGGCGCCGGTCGGGGCACGCTCGTCCTCACCGCCGCCGCTCACGGGCGCAGCGGCCACGATCCCGCGGAACTCGCCGTCACCGCCCGCCGTGAGGGCACGCAGTGGACCCTCGACGGGGTCCAGACGGCCGTCCCCTGGGCGTACGGCGCCGACTGGATCGCCGTACCGGCCCACACGGGCGAAGGCGAGGGCGTCCTCGCGTTCGTCCCGCGCACCGCCGAGGGCCTCACCCTGGCCGGGCAGGTCTCCACCAGCGGGGAACGGCTCGCCGAACTCGCCTTGGACGGCGTACGGGTGCCTGCGACGCACCTCATCGACACCCCGGGCGCCTGGGAGCGGCTCCGCCAGCTCCTCGCCACCGGAACGTGCGCCCTGGCGCTCGGGCTCGGCGAGGGCGTCCTCGCCATGACCAGCCAATACACCAGCAAGCGCGAGCAGTTCGGCTTCCCGGTGGCCACCTTCCAGGCCGTCGCCGTCCAGGCCGCCGACCGCTACATCGACCTGCGCGCCATGGAGGTCACCCTCTGGCAGGCCGCCTGGCGGCTCGACGCGGCGACGGGCGGAGCCGGCGGGCCGCTGCCGAGCGCCGGGGACGTCGCCGTCGCCAAGATCTGGGCCTCGGAGGGGGTACGCCGGGTCGTGCAGACGGCCCAGCACCTGCACGGCGGCTTCGGCGCCGACACCGACTACCCGCTGCACCGCTACCACGCGTGGGCCAAGCAGCTGGAGCTCCAGCTGGGCCCGGCCGCCGCGCACGAGGAGGCGCTCGGCGACCTGCTGGCCGCCCACGCCCTCGCCTGACGGCCGGCGCCCGGCGTTCTAAAGCACGAAGGCCGGGTTCCCGTGGTCGGTCACCATCGGGCGCCCGGCGCCGTCCCAGGCCTGCATGCCGCCGTCGATGTTCACAGCGTCGATGCCCTGGCGCACCAGGTACTGGGTCACCTGTGCGGAGCGCCCGCCGACCCGGCACATCACGTGGACGCGACGGCCGTCCTCGACGGCCTCCGTCAGCTCACCGAAGCGGGCCACGAAGTCGCTCATCGGGATGTGCAGGGCGCCTTCCACGTGTCCGGCAGCCCATTCGTCGTCCTCACGGACGTCGAGGACAAAGCCTTCGGAGGGCACCGCGGCGGCGTCCACCGAGGGAAGCGGTCCGAAGTTCATACGTCGCCTTCTCTCATCGCAGGTCTGACTCCCAACCTATCCAAACTCCGCGAGCTCCGACTCCCGCTCGGAAACCTGCGCCAGCAGTTGCTCCGCGATCTCCTCCAGCAGCCGGTCCGGGTCCTCCGGCGCCATCCGCAGCATCGAGCCGATCGCGCTGTCCTCCAGCTCGCGCGCCACCGCCGCCAACATCTCCTTGCGCTGCGCCAGCCACTCCAGCCGGGCGTAGAGCTCCTCGCTCTCGTTCAGCAGCCGCACGGCCTCCGGCACGGGACCCGCCGCCCACTCCTCGGCCAGCTCACGCAGCACCTGCTCCTCGCCCCGCGCGTACGCCGCATTGACGCGCACGATGAACGCATCGCGCCGCTCCCGCTCGGCGTCGTCCCGGGCGAGGTCCGGGTGCGCCTGGCGGACCAGCTCGCGGTAGAGCCGGCGTACCTCCTCCGTCGGCCGGACCCGCTCCGGGGGCCGCACCGGGCGGTCGGTGAGCATCGCGGACGCGTCGTCGGAGATGCCCTCTGGACCCATCCAGTCGTGGAACAGCTCGTCCACGCCCGGCATCGGCATCACCAGCGAGCGGGCGTCCCGGGCCCGTCGCAGATCCTCGGCATCGCCGCTCCGGGCCGCCTTCGCCTCTGCGATCAGCGCATCCAGCTCGTCCAGCCTCGAGTACATCGGGCCGAGCTTCTGGTGGTGCAGGCGGGAGAAGTTCTCCACCTCCACCCGGAAGGTCTCCACGGCGATCTCGAACTCGATCAGCGCCTGCTCGGCGGCCCGCACGGCCCGTTCCAGGCGCGCCTCGGGACGCTCGTCGCCGGTGTCTTCAGTCTGCTGCTCGCTCACCCGGCCACCCTAAGGCCGGGCGGGCCGGGTCGATGTTTCACGTGAAACATCGACCCGGGACCGTGACCCGCAACGGGACTCGATGACCCGCTCAGACCCCGGCCTCCGCCGCGATCCGCCCGGACCGCACCGCCGCCACCAGGTGCGCATGGTCGGCCTCGCTCCGGTCGGCGTACGCCACCGCGAAGGTGGCCATCGCCTCGTCCAGCTCGTCGTTCTTGCCGCAGTACCCGGCCAGCAGCCGCGGATCGGCGCTGTGCGCGTGCGCGCGGGCCAGCAGGGCGCCGGTCATGCGCCCGTAGTCGTCGATCTGGTCGGCGGCCAGCGCCGCCGGGTCCACGCTGCCCTTGCGGTTGCGGAACTGCCGCACCTGGTACGGCCGCCCCTCCACCGTGGTCCAGCCCAGCAGGATGTCGGAGACCACCTGCATCCGCTTCTGCCCGGCCACCACCCGGCGGCCCTCGTGCTCCTCGACCGCGGACTCGAAGCCCAGCGCGGCCAGGTGCGGCAGCAGCACGGACGGCCGCGCCTCCTTGACCTGGAGCACCAGCGGCTCGCCCCGGTGGTCCAGCAGCAGCACCACGTACGAGCGGGTGCCCACGCTCCCGGTGCCGACCACCCGGAAGGCCACGTCGTGGATCGCGTAGCGGGCCAGCAGCGGCAGCCGGTCTCCCTGCAGGGTCTTCAGGTACGGGCCCAGCGAGGCGGCCACGGCCGCCGCCTCCGCGTCGCCGACCCGGCGCAGCACCGGCAGGGCGTCCACGAAGCGCCGCCCGCCGTCGGGGCCGGCCTCGGTGGACTTGGCGGCGAACCGCGCCGAGGTGTTGTTACGGGCCTTCTCCGAGACCCGCTCCAGCGTGCCCAGGAGGTCCCGGGCATCGGTGTGGGAGACGAGCTCCTCGTCCGCGATGGCGTTCCAGGCGTCCAGCGCCGGCAGCTTGGCCAGCAGCCGCATGGTGCGGCGGTACGCGCCCACCGTGTCGTGCGCCGCGGCCCGGCAGGTGTCCTCGTCCGCGCCGGCCACCCGTCCGGCCAGGACCAGCGAGGTCGCCAGCCGCTTCAGGTCCCACTCCCACGGGCCGAACACGGTCTCGTCGAAGTCGTTCAGGTCGATGACGAGCCGACCGCGCGCATCCCCGTACAGGCCGAAATTCGCCGCATGGGCGTCACCACAGATCTGCGCGCCGACCCCGGTCACCGGGCCGCCCGACAGGTCGTGCGCCATCAAGCCGGCCGCTCCGCGCAGGAACGCGAAGGGGTTCGCAGCCATCCGGCCCACCCGGATCGGCGCCAGCTCGGCGACCCGCCCGACGTTGGAGTCCTCGACCGCCTGCACCGCGTCCGGCCGCCCGGCCGGCGCCTCGAAGTGCGCGTGCGCCGAGCGCGGCACCCGCGTGCGCAGCGCCCTGCCCGCCTCCTTGGGCGAGCCCGCCACGGCCCGCGGGGCGAACCCCTCGACCCCGGGTATCCGCCCGCCGCCCACTGCCCCGTCCGGCTCCGCAAGCCGCTGTTCCGGTACCGCCACCATCCGTGCCGCCCCCGCCCGTACCCGTCGTACTGTCCCGGCCGCCACCGGCCAACATCATCAATTCGGCCCGACGGTACCTACAGCCCGGCGTCCCTGGCCAGCAGGGCGGCCTGAACCCGGTTCTCGCAGCCCAGCTTCGCCAGGATCCGGCTCACGTACGTCTTCACCGTCGCCTCGCTCATGTGCAGCCGCCGGCCCGCGTCCGCGTTGGACAGCCCCTCGCCCAGCAGCGACAGCACCCCGCGCTCGCGCTCGCTCAGCTCCGCCACCCGCCGCCGGGCCTCCTCGCCGCGCCCCGCGGCCCGCCCCGAGGCCAGCTGGTCGACCACGTGCCGGGTCGCCCCCGGCGAGAGGTAGGCGTCCCCGGCCGCGGCCGCCCGCACCGCGCCGATCAGCTCGCCCGGCGCCGAATCCTTCAGGAGGAACCCCGCGCCGCCGGAGCCGAGGGCCCGCAGCACGTTCTCCTTCTCCCCGAAGGTGGTCAGGATCAGCGCCCGGACCTCCGGTGCCGCCCGCCCCAGCTCACCGAGCGCGGTCAGGCCGTCCATCACCGGCATCTGGATGTCCAGCAGCATCACGTCCGGCGTGTGCGCGCGGGCCAGGTCCAGGGCCTCACGGCCGTTCGCCGCCTCCGCGACGACCTCGATGTCCGGAGCCGAGGTCAGGATCATCCTGATCCCGGCCCGGATCAGCGGCTCATCGTCAGCGATCACCACTCGGATCACCTTGGCTGTCACCCGCGCTCCTACTGCTCGACTTCGTACGCCTGCTTGTCGACGAGCTTGCCGTCCTTGAAGCAGAACCGGAAAACGGTATCGGTGGACAGCCCCGAGTCGTCCGACGACAGCAGTGCCAGACACTGCGTGCCCTCCGGCCGCTCCGGCCCCTTCCGGTCCAGGCCCTCGGTGAGGAAGCTCTCGCCGTCGGGCAGCCGCCTGCGGACCGCTTCCTCCGGCTCGCCCACCCGCACGTCGTCGTAGTCGGCCCGGCTGATCATCGCGTTGCCCGCGGTGCCCAGCAGCAGCACCACCCCGGCCCCGATCACGATCACCAGCAGCACCACCGCCGCGAAGGCGATCCCACAGCCCATCGCGATGCCCCCGGTCCGGCTGCGGCTCCGTACGGCCAGCTCCCGGTCCACCGCCGCCCAGTCCATCGGCGGGGCGCCTGCCAGCCCCAGGGCATGGGCCTGCGCCTGCTGCCCGAAGTCGTCGGCGATGTGGTCCACCCCCGCCGGCTCCGTCCCGTACGGCAGCACCCCGGCCACCCGGAACCCGCCGTCCTCGGTCGTGCCCGCGTGCACCATCCCGCCGACCAGCCGGGCCCGTTCGCGCAGCCCCGTCAGCCCCTGCCCGCCCGACACCACCTCGCCCGTTCCCGGACCGGCCGCGGGCCCGTTGGCGATCTCCACCACCAGCGAGTCGTCCTCGTACCGCAGTTCCACCGCGATCGGCGCCCCCGGAGCGTGCTTGTACGCGTTGGTCAGCGCCTCCTGAACGATCCGGTACGCCGCGTGGTCGCACGCCGCGACCAGCGGCCTCGGCCGCCCCGCCGACGTCATCCGTACGTCGGTCCCCGCACTCCGCGCCGCCTCGACGATCCCGGCGATCCCCGCCACCCCGCGCGCCGCGGGCTGCGCCTCCTCGACGGGCACCGGCGCCTCGACGCCGTCCCGCATGATCCCGACGACCTCGCGCAGCTCGTGCATCGCCGCGACCGAGGCCTGCCGCAGCACCCCCACGGTCTCGCGCTGGCGGTCGGTGAGCTCCGGGTCCACCTCCAGGGCGCCGGTGTGCACGGAGATCAGCGCCAGCTGGTGGCCCAGGCTGTCGTGCATGTCCTGGGCGATCCGCTGCCGCTCGCGCAGCCGGGCCTGCCCGGCGACCATCGCCCGCTCCCGCATCAGCTGCCCGTTGCGCTCCTGGAGCGCCTGCAGCAGCGTCCGGCGCTGTGACCAGTAGCGGCTGGCCAGACCCGGCATGACCGTCATGGCGAGGAACATCAGGGTGGAGAAGACGATCACCAGCACGGGCCGCTTGTCGGACCACGCCTGCAGCACACCGAAGCCGACCGAGGCGAGGAACGCGAGGGTGAACGCGGTCAACGCCCGGCCCACCCCGACGATCCGGCGCCCCGCCGACCAGCCCAGCAGGATCATGACCAGGAACGAGCCGGGCAGGAACGGGGACACCGCCGACGCCACGACCAGGGTCGCCGCCGGAAGGCGCCGCCGCAGCAGCGTGAGCAGCACCACAGCCGCGGCGCTGCCGATCATCCGCTGCACGCTGCCGTTGTCGAGTTCCTCGACCCCCAGGCCGAGCAGTGCGAGCAGCCCGGCGATCACCAGGTCCCCCGCCAGCATCCGCCGGGTCCACGGCTCGGGGCCCGTCAACCAGTCCCAGCCCGCCCGCATCCTCGCCGTCGCATCCACGCGACCGACCCTAGACATCCGCGCTCCCGCCCGGCCGCCCTCTTTCGTCGCGCCCTGCGTGACGAAAGTCGTGGGGCCGACCCCGCGGCCGCTCCGGCTGCGCTCCCAACTCCCGGTGCACGGAACGGGATCGGCCCTCCGGCGGTCCGCCGGCGTGACCCCCTCAGGGTCAACACCCCACCAGGGCACGGGAAAAGCGAAACGGCCGCCATCGCTTTCGCGATGACGACCGTTTCGTCGATGTGGGCGAGGGGGGATTTGAACCCCCACGTCCCGAAGGACACTGGCACCTGAAGCCAGCGCGTCTGCCGTTCCGCCACTCGCCCGAGCAGCGCCCCAGTGGATCTTCCCTTTCGGTCCGTTCCCCTGGCGACGTCGAAACATTAGCACGTCGGACGGGGTGGATTCACATCGCTTTCCCCTCACCGGTCGACCCGGCTCCGATGTCCCCTCCCGCACCGCACGTCCGGTGCGGGACACTGTCCCCTGAGCGCCCCTACGATCCCTTGTGAGGACCAACACTCCTGCGCACGGGACCCAGGGGGAACCAGCCGAATCCGCCACGCGTGGATACGATCAGTAAGCAGTACAGGGCGACAACGACGGAGGAGGTGCCCCATGGGAGTCCTGAAGCGGTTCGAGCAGCGACTCGAAGGTCTGGTGAACGGCACCTTCGCCAAGGTGTTCAAGTCCGAGGTCCAGCCCGTCGAGATCGCCGGCGCGCTCCAGCGCGAGTGCGACAACAACGCGACGATCTGGAACCGCGAGCGGACCGTTGTCCCCAACGACTTCATCGTCGAGCTCAGCGCCGGCGACTACGAACGCCTGAGCCCCTACTCCGGGCAGCTCGGCGACGAGCTCGCGGGCCTCGTCCGCGACTACGCCAAGCAGCAGCGCTACAGCTTCATGGGCCCGATCAAGGTCCACCTGGAGAAGGCCGACGACCTCGACACCGGGCTCTACCGGGTCCGCAGCCGTACGCTCGCCTCCAGCACCTCCCAGGCGCAGCCGCCGGCCCCCCAGAACCAGCAGGGCGGCTACGGCTATCCGCCGGTCGCCGCACCGCCGATGCCGGCCGGACCGCCCCCGGGCGCGGCCGCGCGCCGGCCGGGCGCCGGCGGGCCGGCCCCCGTACCGACCGCAGGCGGCGCCACCCGGCGCCACTGGATCGAGATCAACGGCACCCGCCACCAGATCTCGCGCCCCACGCTCGTACTCGGCCGAAGCACCGAAGCCGACGTGCGGATCGACGACCCCGGCGTCTCGCGCCGGCACTGTGAGATCCGGACCGGAACGCCCTCGACGATCCAGGATCTCGGGTCCACCAACGGCATCGTGGTGGACGGGCAGCACACCACCCGCGCTACGCTCCGCGACGGCTCGCGGATCGTCGTGGGCAGCACCACCATCATTTACCGGCAAGCCGAAGGGTGAAGCGGGGGCAATGTCAGAGCTGACCCTGACGGTCATGCGGTTGGGTTTCCTGGCCGTTCTGTGGCTGTTCGTCATCGTGGCCGTCCAGGTCATCCGCAGCGACCTCTTCGGTACGCGCGTCACGCAGCGCGGCTCGCGCCGCGGCAGCGCCGCCGCCGGAGCGCCGGCGCAGGGCGGGGGCCGGCAGACCGCCGCGCCGCCGCAGCAGCGCCAGCGCCGCGGAGCGCCGACCAAGCTGGTCGTCTCGGAGGGCACCCTCACGGGCACCACCGTCGCCCTCGCGGGCCAGACGATCACGCTCGGCCGGGCACATGACTCCACGATCGTGCTGGACGACGACTACGCCTCCAGCCGCCATGCCAGGATCTATCCCGACCGTGACGGCCAGTGGATCGTCGAGGATCTCGGGTCCACCAACGGCACGTATCTCGACCGGACCCGGCTGACCACCCCGACGCCCATTCCGCCGGGCGCCCCGATCCGCATCGGCAAGACCGTCATCGAGCTGCGGAAGTAGTACGAGAATGAGCGAGCGGAGCGAGCGAGCCGCGGCAGTCCGGACCACCCAGGACACGGACCCGAGCGCGCTCCCGACCGGAGGGTGGGCAGTGTGGCTCGAGACCGGTTGTACCCGGAGGAAGCGTCGACTGGGCAGGTGCGCATGAGTCTGTCCCTGCGGTTCGCCGCCGGATCCCACAAGGGCATGATCCGCGAGGGCAACGAGGACTCCGGCTATGCCGGGCCCCGTCTCCTCGCCGTGGCCGACGGCATGGGCGGCCAGGCCGCCGGCGAGGTCGCGAGCTCCGAGGTGATCTCCTCGCTCGTGCAGCTCGACGACGACGTCCCGGGCTCCGACATCCTCACCTCGCTCGCCACTGCCGTGCAGCGCGCGAACGACCAGCTGCGCGTCATGGTCGAGGAGGACGCCCAGCTCGAGGGCATGGGCACCACCCTGACCGCGCTCCTGTGGACCGGCCAGCGCCTGGGCCTCGTCCATGTCGGCGACTCGCGCGCCTACCTGCTGCGCGACGGCGTCCTCACGCAGATCACCCAGGACCACACCTGGGTGCAGCGCCTCGTCGACGAGGGCCGCATCACCGAAGAGGAAGCCACCACCCACCCGCAGCGCTCGCTCCTCATGCGGGCGCTCGGCAGCGGTGACACCGTCGAGCCCGACCTCTCGATCCGCGAGGTCCGCACCGGCGACCGCTACCTGATCTGCTCCGACGGCCTGTCCGGCGTCGTCTCGCACCAGACCCTGGAAGAGACGCTCGCCGACTACCACGGCCCCCACGAGACCGTGCAGGCCCTGATCCAGCTCGCCCTGCGCGGCGGCGGACCGGACAACATCACCTGCATCGTCGCGGACGTCCTCGACACCGACAGCGGCGACACCCTCGCCGCCCAGCTGAACGACACCCCGGTCGTCGTCGGCGCGGTCGCCGAGAACCAGCACCAGCTCTTCGACGGCGGCAACGCCATGCAGACCCCGGCGGGCCGCGCCTCCGGCCTCGGCCGCCAGGTCCCCCCGCCGGCCGGTGCCTTCGGGCCCCCCGGCAGCGGCGAGGCGCCCGGCTACGGATACCCCGACCAGAGCCAGGGCGGCGGCGCGTACGGCAGCTTCGGCGAACCCGACCCGTACGACGACGACTCCCGCTACGACGACACGTACGACCACCCCCGCCGGCGCCGCAGCAAAGGGCGCAAGTGGACCACCCGCACCTTGATCCTGCTGATCGTCGCCGGTGTCGTCGGAGGCGGCCTCTACGCCGCCCACCGCTGGACCCAGACGCAGTTCTACATCGGCGTCAAGGGCGAGCACGTCGCACTGTTCCGCGGCATCAGCCAGAACCTCGGCCCGCTGGAGCTCTCCAAGGTGGAGACCGACCGCACCGACATCGAACTGAAGTACCTGCCGCCCTTCAAGCGCAAGCTGGTCGAGGCCACCATCACCGAGACCAGCCTCGACGGCGCCCGCCAGAAGATCGACGAACTCGGCGCCCAGGTCACCGCCTGCAAGAAGGACGAGGAGCGCCGCGCCGCGGAAGCGCAGAACCCACCAGCACCCGGCCCCAGCCTGACTCCCACGGAGCAGTCGCTGGTCGGCCTCTGCGGCAAGCAGTAGTAGACACCCGCGGGCACAGGGGGCCTGCCACACCATGAGCGTTGTCACCAACACGACCACCATCGGCGCCATCGAGCTGCCGAGCCGGCGGAACACCGAGCTCCTGCTGCTCGTTTTCGCCGTGGTCATCCCGATCTTCGCCTACGCCAACGTGGGCCTGTCGATCCACGGCAAGCTGCCTCCCGGCATGGTCGCGTACGGGGGCGGCCTCGCCGTTCTCGCCGGCATCGCCCACCTCGTGGTGCGCCGCTACGCGAAGTACGCGGACCCGCTGCTGCTGCCGATCGCGACACTGCTCAACGGGCTCGGCTGCGTCCTGATCTGGCGGCTCGACCAGTCGGAGCGGCTGCAGAACCTGGCCAAGCGCAGCTTCGGCCACTTCTCCGAGTCGGCCCCCCGGCAGATGATGTACACGGCACTCGCCATCGCCCTGTTCGCCGGCGTGCTGCTGCTGCTCAAGGACCACCGCACCCTGCAGCGGTTCACGTACATCTCCATGGCCGCGTCGCTGGTCCTGCTGATCCTGCCCGTCGTGCCGGGCCTCGGCGCCGACGTCTTCGGCGCGAAGATCTGGATCAGCGTCGGCGGCTTCTCCATCCAGCCCGGTGAGTTCGCGAAGATCGTCATCGCGATCTTCTTCGCCGGCTACCTGATGGTGAAGCGCGACGCGCTCGCCCTGGCCAGCCGTCGCTTCATGGGCCTCTACCTGCCGCGCGGCCGTGACCTCGGCCCCATCCTGATGATCTGGGCGATGAGCCTGCTCGTCCTCGTCTTCGAGAACGACCTCGGCACCTCGCTGCTCTTCTTCGGCATGTTCGTGATCATGCTGTACGTGGCCACCGAGCGCACCAGCTGGATCGTCATCGGCCTGGTCATGAGCGTGGCCGGCGCCGCCGTCGTCGGCGCGACCGCCAGCCATGTCAAGGCCCGTGTCACCGCCTGGCTCGACCCCTTCGCCTGCTACTCCAAGTCGGGCGCCTGCGAGCAGGTCGGCCAGTCGATCATGAGCTTCGGTTCCGGCGGGGTCCTCGGCACCGGCTGGGGCCAGGGCAACTCCGACCTCATCGGATTCGCCGCCAACTCGGACTTCATCTTCTCGACGGTCGGCGAGGAGCTCGGCCTCGCGGGCGTCATGGCCTTCCTCCTGCTCTACGGCCTGATCATCGAGCGCGGCGTGCGCACCGCTCTCGCCGCCCGCGACCCCTTCGGCAAGCTCTTCGCCATCGGCCTCTCCGGCGCCTTCGCCCTGCAGATCTTCGTGGTCGCGGGCGGCGTCATGGGCCTCATCCCCCTGACCGGCATGACCATGCCGTTCCTCGCGTCCGGCGGTTCGTCCGTCCTCGCGAACTGGGCCCTCATCGGGATCCTCATCCGGATCAGCGACACCGCACGCCGCCCCGCCCCGGCCCCGGCACCGTCCCCCGACTCCGAGATGACCCAGGTGGTCCGCCCGTCATGAACAAGCCCCTGCGCCGCATCTCGATCTTCTGCGGGCTGCTCGTCCTCGCGCTGCTGATCCGTACCAACTGGCTCCAGTACGTCCAGGCCGAGGAACTCAGCACCCGCAAGGAGAACCGCCGGGTCCAGATCGCCCAGTACGCCACCCAGCGCGGCAACATCATCGTCGCGGGCGGCCAGGCCATCACCGGCTCCGCCACCACGGACGGCAGCGACTACAAGTACAAGCGGACCTACTCCAACGGAGCGCTCTGGGCACCGGTGACCGGGTACGCCTCCCAGGCCTTCGGCTCCACTCAGCTCGAGTCCCTCGAGGACAAGATCCTCACCGGCAACGACGACCGGCTGTTCTTCGACCGCACGATCGGCATGTTCACCGGCGAGAAGAAGGCCGGCGGCAACGTCGTCACCACGCTGATGCCCGAGGCCCAGCAGGCCGCCTTCGAGAAGCTCGGCGACAAGACGGGGGCCGTCGCCGCGATCGACCCGCGTACCGGCGCCATCCTGGCCCTGGTCAGCACCCCGTCGTACGACCCGTCCAGCTTCGCCGGCAACTCCAAGGCCGACGAGAAGGCCTGGGTCGAGCTGAAGGACGGCCCGGAGAAGAAGCTCGTCAACCGCGCCCTGCGCGAGACCTACCCGCCCGGCTCGACCTTCAAGGTCGTCACCGCCGCGGCCGCGCTGGAGCACGGCGTCGTCACCGACATCAACGTGCCGACGGACACCCCCGAGCCGTTCCTGCTGCCGACGACCAAGACCCCGATGGTCAACCACGCCAAGGGCTGCGAGAAGGCGAGCCTCAACTTCGCGCTGCAGGTGTCCTGCAACTCCGTCTTCGCCAACGTCGCCGACAAGGTGACCAAGGACAAGATGCTGGAGACCGCGCAGAAGTTCGGCTTCAACAACGACAAGATCGACACCCCGGTCCGGGCGTTCGCCAGCGTCTACGACAAGAACATGGACCGGCCGAGCAACTCGCTCTCCGCGATCGGCCAGTACAACACCGCCGCCACCCCCCTGCAGATGGCGATGGTCGCCGCGGCCGTCGCCAACGACGGCAAGCTGATGAAGCCGTACATGGTCGACCAGCTGACCGCCCCGAACCTCGACGTCATCGAGAAGCACGAGCCGCAGGAGATGAGCCGCCCGCTCTCGCCCGCCAACGCGCAGAAGCTCCAGCAGATGATGGTCAACGTCGTCGAGAACGAGAACGGCACCGGCGGCAAGGCCAAGATCAAGGGCGTCACCGTCGGCGGCAAGACCGGCACCGCCCAGCACGGCGAGAAGAACGCCAAGCGCCCCTACGCCTGGTTCATCTCCTACGCCAAGACCGACAAGGGCTCCCCGGTCGCCGTCGCCGTCGTCATCGAGGACAGCGACGCCGACCGCGAGGACATCAGCGGTGGCGGCCTCGCGGCTCCGGTCGCGAAGGCCGTCATGGAGGCCGTCCTGAAGAACCAGGGCTGACGGAGGAGCGCAACGGCCGACAGGGGCACAAAAGGCCGAACTGGAGTGATCCACATCACTGTTCCCGCCCGGATCCGAGCGTACGGTACCGGTCCGGTATCAGCCTGTGGTCACGAACCGATCACCGACGATCGGCCGGTAGCCTTTGCGCGAACAGCACACCGCCGGACCACACACGGGTGCGGTCGGGACTGACGGAGAGGGCTGCAACGTTATGGAAGAGCCGCGTCGCCTCGGCGGCCGGTACGAGCTGAGCCACGTGCTCGGCCGCGGTGGCATGGCCGAGGTCTACCTCGCCCACGACACCCGGCTCGGCCGTACCGTCGCCGTCAAGACCCTGCGCGCCGATCTCGCCCGTGACCCGTCCTTCCAGGCCCGGTTCCGGCGCGAGGCCCAGTCGGCCGCGTCGCTGAACCACCCGGCGATCGTCGCGGTCTACGACACCGGCGAGGACTACGTCGACAACATCTCCATCCCGTACATCGTGATGGAGTACGTCGACGGCTCCACCCTGCGCGAGCTGCTGCACTCGGGCCGCAAGCTGCTGCCCGAGCGCACCCTGGAGATGTGCATCGGCATCCTCCAGGCCCTCGAGTACTCGCACCGCGCCGGCATCGTGCACCGCGACATCAAGCCCGCCAACGTGATGCTGACCCGGACCGGCCAGGTCAAGGTCATGGACTTCGGCATCGCCCGCGCCATGGGCGACTCCGGCATGACCATGACGCAGACCGCGGCCGTCATCGGCACCGCCCAGTACCTCTCCCCGGAGCAGGCCAAGGGCGAGCAGGTCGACGCACGCTCCGACCTCTACTCCGCGGGCTGCCTGCTGTACGAACTCCTCAGCGTCCGGCCCCCGTTCATCGGCGACTCCCCTGTCGCCGTCGCGTACCAGCACGTACGGGAAGAACCCCAGCCGCCGTCGAACTTCGACCCCGAGATCACGCCCGAGATGGACGCGATCGTGTTGAAGGCTCTCGTCAAGGACCCCGACTACCGCTACCAGTCCGCCGACGAGATGCGCGCCGACATCGAGGCCTGCCTCGAGGGCCAGCCCGTAGCCGCTGCCGCCGCCATGGGCGCCCCCGGCTACGGCTACCCCGACCAGGGCCACGGCTACGGACACCAGGGGTACGACCAGCCCACCACCGCCCTGCGCGCCGCCGACGCCGGCCAGACCTCCATGCTCCCGCCGATGGCCCCGGGCGACGGCGGATACGGCTACGGCGACCAGGGCCAGGGCGGCTACGACCAGGGCGGCCACGGCCGCCGCCAGCAGAAGAAGAGCAAGGCCTCGACGATCCTGCTGGTCACGGCCGGCATCCTCGTCCTGGTCGGCGCCATCCTCATCGGCCGCTCCCTCTTCAGCGGCGGCGCCGACAACCGGCCCACCGTGCCCAAGCTCATCGGCGCGACCCTCGAGCAGGCGCAGAAGACCGGCGACAACGTCGGCCTCAAGGTCGAGAAGGAAGCCGACGAGGCCTGCGACAACCAGCCCAAGGGCAACATCTGTTCGCAGATCCCGGCGCCCGACACCAAGGTCGACAAGGGCTCGACGGTCAAGGTCAAGATCTCCTCGGGCGCGCCGGAGGTGGCCGTCCCCGACGTCCTCAACGTGAAGTTCGAGGACGCCGAGAAGGCGCTCAAGGACAAGGGCTTCGCGGTCGAGAAGAAGACCCAGGAGTCCGACCGGACCGCCGGCACCGTCCTGGACCAGACCCCGAAGAGCGGCGGCAAGGCCGCGAAGGGCTCGACCGTCACGCTGACCGTCGCCAAGGAGCAGTCGAAGTCCGAGATGCCGGACCTCCTCGGGAAGACCAGGGAGGCAGCGGTCAAGGCTCTGAACGATGCCAAGCTCAAGCTGGGCAGCGTGACGGAGGTCGACTCTCCCGGTGCCCCGCCGAAGACGATCGTCCAGCAGCAGTACCAGCCGGGCGAGCAGCTCGCGGTGGGCACGACGGTCAACGTGCAGATCGCCAAGGCCGGCCAGAACACCCAGGTCCCGCAGCTGATCGGCAAGACCGTCGCCCAGGCCAAGGCCGACCTCGCGAGCCGGGGCCTGAGCCTCCAGGTCATCGTGGGCGCGACGGACGACAAGGCGATCATCGTGCAGACGGATCCCCCGGCGGGTACCCCCGTCGAGGCGGGCCGGGTCATCAACGTCCAGACCATGCCCGGCCAGCAGAACGGCGGCAACGACGGCGGGACGCTCTTCGGCGGCCTGACGGGCGGCCGGCGCTAACCGGCGGCCCGAACCGCCTGGAGACACGGAAAAGCCCCTGTGGGCGGCCTCAGAGCCGCTCACAGGGGCTTTCCCGTGTCAGCGCAGCTCCGCCGGGCGCGTGCGCTTCGCGTCCACCTTCTCCGTGCGCACCAGCTCGCCCCACACGACGTACCGGAACTTCGAGGTGTACACCGGGGTGCAGGTCGTCAGGGTGATGAAGCGGCCCGGGGCCGTACGCCCCGACTCCTTCGGGACCGCCGAGATCACGTCCACGTCGTACTTCGACGTCTGGCGCAGCTCCGCGAAGACCTTGTACACGTACCAGGTGTCCCGCGTCTCGAAGACGACCGCGTCGCCGTTCTTCACCTTGTCGATGTTGTGGAACTTCGCCCCGTGCCCGTCCCGGTGCGCCGCCAGCGAGAAGTTCCCCGACGGCTCCCACGGCAGGGCCGCCTTCACCGGGTCGGTGTAGTACCCGGCCACGCCGTCGTTGAGGATGTCCGGCGCCGTGCCCCGCTTGACCAGGACCTCGCCGTTCTTCATCGCCGGCACGTGCAGGAAGCCGATGCCGTCCTCGGTGTCCAGTGCCCCCGGCGCCGCGGGCGCGTTCGCCCCCGGGGCACTCTGCCACTGCCGGCGGACGTCGTCGCCGCGCGCCGAGGCCTGCCGGTCCGCGAGGACGTTCGTCCACCACAGCGAATACGCGACGAACAGGCCCAGCACCAGGCCCACGGTGATCAGGAACTCGCCCAGCAGGCTCAGGAACCCGGCGAGCACGCTGCGGCTCTGGTGGGGCGGCGGTGCGGCACGTGACACTGCTTGTTCGTCCTTACGGGCTCGTCAGCGCGGGCGGAGCACCCTGGCTGCGGGGGCGTTCACCGGTCATCCTGCCCCATACGATCATCCGGTAGGTGCTCGTGAACTCCGGGGTACAGGTCGTCAGCGTGATGTACCGGCCCGGAGAGGTGAAACCCGACCCCTCCGGCACCGGTTTGATCACCGACACGTTCGTCGGCGGAGTCTGCGCCAGCGACGAGGTGATCTCGTACGTGTAGTACGCGTCCCGCGTCTCGACCACGACCGGGTCGCCCGGCACCAGCCGGTTGATGAAGCGGAACGGTTCGCCATGGGTGTTGCGGTGGCCCGCCAGCGCGAAATTTCCCTGCTCGTCGGCCGGCATCGCCGTCTTCAGCGCGCCGTCCCCGTAGTGCCCGACCATCCCCTTGTCGAGCACCTTCGGCTTGCTGATCCCCTCCGCCACCGGCACCTTCACGTCCAGCTTCGGGATGTACAGGATCGCGAACCCCTGCCCCGGCTCGAACGCCGAGACGGCCGGCGCAGCGGCCCCGCCCGGCTCCTGCTCCCAGGTCTGCCGCAGCGAGCCCGCAGCCCCGTTCGCCGTCCGCTGCGCCAGTACGTTCGTGTACCAGAGCTGGTAGGCGACGAACAGCAGCATCACCACGCCCAACGTGATGAACAGCTCTCCGGCCAGCCGGCTCGCGACGACCACCGGGCCGCCCGACACGGGCCGCCTGCGCCGCCGTCCGCCGCCCCGCCTCCGCGAGCGCTTCGCGGCCTCCTGAGCTGCCCTGCGCCGCGCGGGCCGGCCCTCCGTGGGCGCGGACGGCGCGACCGCGGTCACGCGACGGCCTTGCCCACCACCGGGGCCAGCCCCACCGAGCGCTCGACGGCCCCCGCGTCCCCGCAGCGGACCAGCCAGTTCGCGAGCATCCGGTGGCCCCACTCGGTCAGCACCGACTCGGGGTGGAACTGCACGCCCTCGACGTCGTGCTCCCGGTGCCGCAGTCCCATGATGATCCCGTCCTCGGTGCGCGCGGTGACCTCCAGCACGTCCGGGAGGGTCGCCGGCTCGGCCGCGAGCGAGTGGTAGCGGGTGGCGGTGAACGGCGACGGCAGCCCCGTGAAGACGCCGAGGCCCTCGTGCACCACCGGCGAGGTCTTCCCGTGCAGCAGCTCGGGCGCCCGGTCCACGACGCCGCCGTACGCGACGGCCATGGACTGCATGCCCAGGCACACGCCGAAGACCGGGACCCCGGTGTCGGCGCAGTGACGGACCATGTCGATGCAGACGCCCGCCTGCTCGGGCGTTCCCGGCCCGGGCGACAGCAGCACGCCGTCGAAGCCGTCCTGCGCGTGGGCGAGCTCGACCTCGTCGTTGCGCAGCACCTCGCACTCGGCGCCGAGCTGGTACAGGTACTGGACCAGGTTGAAGACAAAGCTGTCGTAGTTGTCGACCACCAGAATGCGCGCGCTCACGGAGTGGCTCCCGATCCCTCGTCCACCGTTACGTCGTTGAACGGCAGGAGCGGCTCGGCCCAGGGGAAGACGTACTGGAACAGCACGAAGACCACCGCGAAGACCAGTACGAGGGAGATCAGCGCGCGGATCCACGCGTTGCCCGGCAGATGCCGCCAGATCCAGCCGTACATGCCGTCTGTTTCCTTATCCGTCCACGAACTACCCACCGCACCGCGGGGGCGGTACGCGAACAGACTAAAGGCAGCGGCCCGGCCCGGTGGGTCAGCTCGGCAAACCCTCGGGGCGGCCCTGGGCGGCCGTACGGGTCCCGGTCAGCTCCGCCCACACGACCAGCCGGTGGCTGTGGCCCCATTCCGGATCGCAGGTCGTCAGCGTCAGGTACCGCCCGGGGCCCGTGAACGGCGACCTGCGCGGCACCGGGTCGACCACGCCGATGTCGGTGGGCAGCGTGCGCAGCGGCTCGCTGCGGACCGTGTACGTGTACCAGGCCGTCGCGTCCTTGAGGATCACGACGTCGCCGGGCCGCAGCTCGGGGAAGTCCTTGAAGGGGTCGCCGTAGGTCCGCCGGTGGCCCGCCACGGAGAAGTTCCCGGTGCCGCCGAGGCGGGCCGTGCCCGGGTAGTGGCCGAGGCCCTTCTTCAGCAGTTCCGTACCGGTGCCCTCGAGGACCGGCTTGTTCCAGCCCGGGCCGAAGCGCGGGATGTACATCTCGGCGAAGGGCCGGCCCGGCACGTAACCGGGCTGGTCCTGCGCCGGCTGCGAGGGCGCGGGCTGCGGGGCGGCCGGGCTCACGGCCGGGCTTGCGGCAGGGCTCGCGGCCGGGGCGGCCTCGGGCGCGGCGGCCGAGGCCCAGCGGTCGCGCATCCGGGCCATCTCCCCGTCCATGGCCCGGTCGGCCTTGACCCCGGTCCACAGCAGGACGTACGCGACGAAGAGCACGATCAGCGTGCCCGCCGTCAGGCACACCTCGCTGAAGGTCCGCACCGCCAGGCGCAGTACGACGTCACGGCGTACTGGTCGCGGAAGAGGCATCCAGCGGCTTCGCATAGTGGAGGTCCACTGTGCCGGAGTACCCGGGAAGTGTCAGCTCCTTGTGCTCGTCCACTTTCCAGCCGAGCCCGTACGCCGTCACGTACAGCTGGTAGTTCTGCAGGGCCTGGGAGGCCGCGAGCGCCTTGCGCAGCGCGGCCGGGTCGCCGACCGCCGTCACCTTGTACGGGGGCGAGTAGACCCGGCCCTGGAGGATCAGCGTGTTGCCGACGCAGCGCACCGCGCTGGTGGAGATCAGCCGCTGGTCCATGACCTGGATGCCCTGGGCGCCGCCCTGCCACAGGGCGTTCACCACGGCCTGGAGGTCCTGCTGGTGGATCACCAGGTCGTTGGGCTGCGGCTCGGGCACGTTGGGGATGCGGGCCGTGGCGTTCGGCGGGGCGTCGTTCAGCGTGACCGTGAGGCCCTTGCCGGACAGCGGCTCGGTGCCGGAGGCGATGCGCAGGGCGGCCAGTTTGGCGTCCTCGGCCTTGGTGCTGCCGTCGTCCCGCTCGGCGAGGGCGTCCACCCGGCTGCGGACGGCCGCGGTGCTCTGCTCGAGCAGCGCATTGTTCTGGCTGCGCTCGTGGATGAGGTCCGAGAGCTTGAGGAGCGATGCGTCCGTCCGGATGTTCGTACCCTTGGACGTGTTGAAACTGGTGACGAAGATGAGGCCCGCCAGGGCGAACACGGCGGCCGTCAGCAGCCGGACCGGTCTGGCCCGGCGACGGGGACCCGCGGAGGAGTCGTCGGAATTGCTCAACGTACCCTTCTCCTTCAACGCCACAGGTCCACTACGCTAACGGACGCCCGGGGCAGGCAAGGTCCCCAGCGCATCGACAGGAGAGCCCCTCGTGCCGAAGTCACGTATCCGCAAGAAGGACGACTACACGCCGCCGCCGGCGAAGCAGGCGCAGACCATCAGGCTGACCAACCGCAGCTGGGTCGCCCCGGTCATGCTGGCGTTCTTCCTGATCGGTCTCGCGTGGATCGTCGTCTTCTACGTGACCGAGACCCAGCTGCCGGTCGAGGCACTGGGCAACTGGAACATCGTGGTCGGTTTCGGCTTCATCGCGGCGGGGTTCGGCGTCTCCACTCAGTGGAAGTAGCCGGCCCCGGTCCGAGCGCCGGCAAGCACAGGCGCACCGGGTCCGACAAGCTCTCCCCATGAGTTATCCACAGCGTCATCCACACCTGAGGAAAAGACAGAAGATCTGTGGATAACCCTGTGGAGTGTTGACGCCGGTGTGATCAGGTGAGTTCGGCCGTACGGATCAGGACCACCGCCGCTGCCAGCAGGAATGCCGCCGCGCAGGTCCCCCACTGGACGAGCGTGCGCGTCCTGCCGGCGGCCGGTCCCACCATGCCCAGACCGACCAGCAGCCCGGTCACCAGGCCGCCGATGTGGGCCTGCCAGGACACGGACAGGCTGCCTCCGAACGGCACGAAGGTCAGCACCAGCATGAGCACGACCATGGTGATCACCGGCCGCATCTCGTAGCGCAGCCGGCGCACGAGGACGACGGTTGCGCCGAGCAGGCCGAAGATGGCGCCGGAGGCACCGAGGGTCGGTGTGTTCGGGGCGGTCAGCAGATAGACGAGGGCACTTCCGCCGAGGCCGGACAGCACGAACACGGCGAGGTAGCGGACCCGGCCCAGAGCCGCTTCGAGCGGTCCGCCGATCACCCACAGGGCCAGCATGTTGCCCCCGATGTGCCACCACTCCACATGCAGGAACACCGAGCTCAGCAGCCGGTGGAACTGGCCGGTGGAAACCCCTTCCACGGGGCCGCCGAAGTACTCGACGTACCGCCCGAGCAGCTCCAGCTGGACGACGAGCGCCGGCGCGAGCTGCCCCACCAGGAACAGCGCCAGGTTGATCCCGATGAGGACCTTGGTGACGAGGTGGGGATCGGCTGCCACCACCCCGCCCGCCAGGGTGCGCGGCGCGGTCGCAGCCGGGCCGTTGCCGGTGCCGGAGCCGTCACGGACGCAGTCGGGGCACTGGAAGCCGACCGAGGCGCTGATCATGCACTCGGTGCAGATCGGCCGCTCGCAGCGCGTGCAGCGGATCCCCGTGTCGCGGTCCGGGTGGCGGTAGCAGCCCGGCAGACGGTCGGTGTCCATCGGTCCCCTCGATCAGCGGCGGGGCAGGGGGTGCACCCCGCCGGTCCGGTACACATCCAGGACGGACGGGCGGGGCGGAAAGGTTCCCGGGGCGACGGCTCGGGGGTCAGCGCTTCTCGACGACGACGGACTGGATGATCACGTCGTCGAGGGGCCGCTCGGTGCGCGGGTTCGTCTGCAGGCCGGCGATGTCGTCCACGATCTTCTGACTGGCCTTGTCGGTGACCTCGCCGAAGATGGTGTGCTTGCGGGTCAGCCAGGCGGTGGGCGCGACGGTGATGAAGAACTGGGACCCGTTGGTGCCCGGGCCGGCATTGGCCATGGCGAGCAGGTACGGCTTGGTGAAGGCCAGGTCGGGGTGGAACTCGTCGCCGAACTGGTAGCCGGGACCGCCGGTGCCGTTGCCCAGCGGGTCGCCGCCCTGGATCATGAAGCCGCTGATGACGCGGTGGAAGACGGTGCCGTCGTACAGCGGATCGGTGGTCTTCTGGCCGTCGGTGGGACGGGTCCATTCGCGGGCGCCCGTGGCCAGCTCCACGAAGTTCTTGACCGTCTTCGGGGCGAAGTTCGCCAGCAGCTCGATCTCGATGTCGCCGTGGTTGGTCTTCAGGGTGGCGTAGAGCTTCTCGGCCACGGATCTGCCTTCCATAGTCATCACTGTCGGTTCCAGATCCTCCCACGGAGGGCTGCACGGCAGAGAAATCCTCCACCCGTATGCCCTGTCACGCATGCCGCCCAGCGGTATGGCAGGCATGATCCGACAAAGGGTGGAAAGGTGAACTGTGTCCGCCACCGAGGAGGAGGATCCCGTGACCCGCAAGGACAGCGTGCACCTGGCCGCCGAAAGCGCCAGGGACACGGTCAAGCACGCCGCGGAAGCGGTGGCGCCGTACGCCGCAACCGCCAGGGAAGCCGCGGTGCACTATGCGACCGAGGCGAACGAGCGGCTGGCGCCGAAGGTGTCGTACGCGACCGCCGAGGCGGCACGGCAAGCCCGTACGGCGTACGACTGCCATGTCCACCCGGCGATGAAGGCGGCGCGGGCACACGTGCCGCCGAACGTCGACCGGGCGGCGACGGTGGCGGTCCACCACACGCGCCGGGCGGCGCGCCAGGCGGCCGACTACACCCAGCCGCGGCTCGAGAGCGCGCTGGCGGCGGCCCAGCCGGTGGCCGAGGAAGCCGCGTCGCGGTCGACGGCGGCCTTGGCGGCGCTGCGCGGCCAGGTGTCGGCCAAGGAAGTGCAGAAGCTGGTCAGGCGCAACGAGCGGCGGGCCCGCACCGGCCGGGCGTTCAAGTGGGTGGCGGTGGTCGGCGTCGTGGCGGTCGGCGCGTACATGGCGTGGCGCTGGTGGGACCAGCAGTCGAACCCGGACTGGCTCGTCGAGCCGCCCGAGGCCACGGAGCTGTCCCGGGACCAGGCCAGCTTCGACGACGAGCTGGCGGCGAAGGAGCGCGAGACCGGGTCGGGCTCGGCGGACGAGAACCCGATGTAGCGGACAGGCACCTGACGCGGACGGCAGGCGGGAGGGCCCGGATCCGGTGGATCCGGGCCCTCCCGCCGTTCCCGCCCTCCCGCCCGGCTAGCGGGGGAGGGTGAGCACCTGCCCCGGGCGGAGCAGTTCGGGGTTGGAGCCGATGACGCCCCTGTTCATGGCGTACAGCTCACGCCAGCGGGCCTCGTTGCCCAGCTCCCGGCGGGCGATCGAGGAGAGCGAGTCACCGGCCCGCACGGTGTACACGAGCTGCGCGCCGGCCGGCGCGGGCCCCGGGGCCGGGGCCGCCGGAACCGCCTTGTGCGCGGCGGACGCCGGGGTCGGGGTGTACGGCGAGTGGGGCGCCGCGGTCGGCTTGGGCGGAGCCGGTGCGGCCTTCGGCGGAGCCGCGGCGGCCATCCGCTCGGCGGCGGCCTTGGTGGCCGAGACGGCGTCGCTGTACTTCGTCGCGTAGTCGGCGGACGAGGCCGCCGCTGCCTTCTCGGCGGCCTCGTGTTTCTTCTTGTCGGACTTGAGGAAGTCGAAGAGTCCCATGTCTGTACGCCTCCGGCGGTGGTGTCGCCCCCTGGCTCGGTGCCTTCCCCCACTGTCGGACAGGAGCGGCCGCCCGGCCCTGTGACGGCGCCAACCGGGGGACACCGCAACCGCTCGCCGACGGGCCGCCCGGTCTGCCGCCGGGCTGTTACTGTCCCCGGATGCCCGAGCTCATCCTCCCCTCCCCCCGGCTGCACGCCTCCTGGCTCGCCGCCCACGAGGAATGGGGTCCCGACGCCCACATGGACGGAGCCGGTCTCGGCTCCGGCGACGACGTCGACAGCGCCGAGGGCTTCGCCGCCTGGACCGAGCGGCTGCACCGGTACGGGGACCGCACCCTCCCGGTCGAGCAGGGCCGCGTCCACGCCACGTACTGGTGGATCACCGAGGACGACACCTATCTGGGCGCCATCGACCTGCGCCACTACCTGAACGGGTTCCTCCTCGACGCCGGCGGCCACATCGGCTACGGCGTGCGGCCCTCCGCCCGCCGCCGCGGCCTGGCCGGCTGGGCCCTGCGCGAGGTCCTGCACGAGGCCCGGATCATGGGAATGGACCGGGTCCTGCTGACGTGCGACCCGGACAACACGGGATCCGTGCGCACGATCGAGCGCGGCGGAGGCGTCCTCGAGGACGTCCGCGAGACGCTCATCGGCCCCAAGCGGCGCTACTGGATCGACCTCTAGCGGCGGCCGCACGCAGTCCCCGCCCCCTGCACGAAGAGGCCCCCTGACCGGCGTTTCCGCTGGCCAGGGGGCCTCTGATGCTGTGGAGCTTAGGAGATTCGAACTCCTGACATCTGCCTTGCAAAGGCAGCGCTCTACCAACTGAGCTAAAGCCCCGAAACGGTGGACGCGACCGTCTCCCGCGAAGGAGTGGCCGTTCCGCAGAACAGAGTACCGGGTGTACCCCCGCATCTCGCAAAATGATAGGGACTCCCGCCGTGCGACCACTCTCCGTAAGATGCTCGCGAGGTTCGCACCAGCGAAGTAGGGGAGTAGTAAGAGTGGACGCTGTACAGCAAGAGGCCACGGCCAGAGCCCGGGAGCTTCAGCGCAGTTGGTACGGGGAGCCGCTCGGTGCCCTCTTCCGCCGGCTCATAGATGACCTCGGCTTGAACCAGGCCCGCCTCGCTGCCGTCCTCGGACTGTCCGCGCCCATGCTCTCCCAGCTGATGAGCGGCCAGCGGGCCAAGATCGGGAATCCGGCCGTGGTCCAGCGCGTCCAGGCGCTCCAGGACCTCGCCGGCCAGGTGGCGGACGGAAGCGTCAGCGCGGCCGAGGCCACCGACCGGATGGACGAGATCAAGAAGACCCAGGGGGGCTCCGTCCTCAGCAACAGCGGCCAGACCACGACCAGTTCCGGCGCACCCACCGTCAAGCGCGTCGTCCGGGAGATCCAGTCGCTGCTGCGCTCCGTCTCCGCGGCCGGCGACATCATCGACGCCGCCGACTCCCTCGCCCCCAGCCATCCGGAACTGGCAGAGTTCCTCCGTGTCTACGGCGCGGGCCGCACCGCCGACGCGGTCGCCCACTACGAGTCGCACCAGAACTGACACGACGGACGGGAACGGGGGACGGGCGCAGCGATGGGTGAGATCTTCGCCGGCCGGTACGAGCTGATCGATCCGATCGGCCGTGGCGGCGTGGGCGCCGTATGGCGGGCCTGGGACCACCGGCGTCGCCGGTACGTCGCCGCCAAGGTCCTCCAGCAGAGCGACGCCCACACCCTGCTGCGCTTCGTGCGGGAGCAGGCCCTGCGCATCGACCATCCGCACGTGCTGGCCCCGGCCAGCTGGGCGGCGGACGACGACAAGGTCCTGTTCACGATGGACCTCGTCGCCGGGGGTTCCCTCGGCCACGTGATCGGGGACTACGGACCGCTGCCGCCCCGCTTCGTGTGCACGCTGCTCGACCAGCTCCTGTCGGGGCTGGCCGCGGTGCACGCGGAGGGTGTCGTCCACCGCGACATCAAACCGGCCAACATCCTGATGGAGGCCACCGGCACGGGACGGCCGCACCTGCGGCTTTCCGACTTCGGCATCTCGATGCGCAAGGGCGAGCCCCGGCTCACCGAGACCAACTACGTGGTGGGCACGCCCGGTTATTTCGCCCCCGAACAACTGCTCGGCTCCGAACCCGACTTCACCGCGGACCTCTTCGCCGTCGGGCTGGTCGCCCTGTACCTCCTCCAGGGCCGCAAACCCGATTCCCAGGCCCTGGTGGAGCACTTCCTCGCCCACGGCACCCCCGGCGCCCCCGAGGGCGTCCCCGCGCCGCTCTGGGACGTCGTCGCGAACCTCCTGCAGCCGGACCCCCAGAGCCGGTTCCGGACCGCCACCGGGGCCCGCAAGGCCCTTGCCGGGGCCGTGGAGCTGCTCCCGCCGCCGGCCCCGGACGAGGACCCGGTGGAGGTGTTCGACCAACTCGGCCCGCTCCCCGCCGGTTTCGGCCCCCAGGGGCCGCAGAGCACGGCTGCGGTGACCCCCGAGGCGCCCACGGCCGCCGCGGCGGCGGTGCAGCCGTCCGGTACCCCGCCGACGGCGGCAAAGACCGCGCCGGCGGCCGCCGAGCCCGCCCGTACCGATCCCCGCGGCACGGTCATGACGGCCCAGGCCTCCCCGTACGCGCCCTCGCCCGCCTCCCCGTACGCGGCCTCCCCGGCCTCCCCGTACGCGGCCCCCACCGGCGGGACCGGCAGCTTCCACCTGGCTCCGCCGGCGCCGCCGGCCGTCCCGCAGCCGGCCGCCCCTGCCGCGCCTCCCGTCCGGACCGGCGGCATCGCCCCGCCCCCGCCGAAGGTCACCGTCGGGATCCTGGTCGCCGCGCTGCTCTGCTTCGCCGTGGGCGTCTGGGCACTGACCGGGGTCTGAAGCCCCGGCGGGCTATGCGTTCCTGCCCCGCCGGGCCAGCAGGATCCATCCGCCGAGCACCAGCAGCAGCGCCGTCCCGGTGCCGAAGCCCGCGCCGGCCACCACCCGCATCACCGAGCGGTCGCCGGCCGCGGCCGAGGCCTCGGGGGCGGTGAGCCCGTCCTTGGCCGCGGCCCGGTCGTCGGCGCCCACCCCGAACCCGGCGGCGGTCAGGCTCTCCTTGTACGCGGGCCCCTTGGCCGGGCTGCCGACGACGTCCATCCGCAGGGTCAGCGGCACGGGGCTCGCGTCCTCGGTGAACTCGGCGACCTTCCCGCCCAGGGTCACGGCGATGTAGTACCAGCCGGCCACCCGGGCCCCGGCCACCTCGTCGGTGCCCGAGAAGCGGTTCTCGTACGCCACCGGGGCGGTCTTCGGCAGGGTGACGCCCGCCTGCTTGCCGCTGTAGGAGATGTCCTTGTCCGCGACCAGGCTCCGGTACGGGCTGTAGAGCGCGACGGTGAGCCCGTTGGAGGCCGACCCGTACGACTTGGTCATCCTGGCGTCGGCGACCTCGGCGCTGAGCCCCAACTGCTGCCCCCAGTCCAGCGGTACCCGGTAGAAGCGGGTCTGCCCGGGCCGCAGGTCGTCACGCCAGACCCCGCGGCCCAGGGCGCGGGCGTCGTTGAAGCCGGTACCGCCGCTCCGCGCCACCGGCTCGCTGCCGGGCAGCGTCGGCGAGGCCGAGGGCCAGACGCTGGGCGCGGTGGTGGGGGCGCTGCCCGTGGCGAGGCCGGGCTCGCGCTGGAGCAGGAGTTCCACCGGCCACGCGCTCTGGTCGGAGTCCTTGGCGGCGGTGCGGGTGACCTTGGCGAAGTAGACCCCGGCGCCCTGGCATTCGGCGTCCTCCTCGAGCCGCCGTACGGCGACGGCGCCGAGCGGGACCGGGTCGTAGCCGAAGCCGGCCTTGCCGGGGTTGTCCGGGCAGCGCGCACCCTCCTTGGTCATGAGGGCGACCTCGAGGCCGTCGCCGTATCCGACCTTGGCCCCGCGCGGGGGCTGGAGCACCGCGGAGAAGTACACGCTGGAGGCGTCGTCGAGGTTGAGCCGGTAGACGCGCTCGCCCGGGGCCACGGTGTCCGTGTAGGCCTGCCCGGCCGCCACGAGCGGGGCGTCCGCGCTGCTGGCCTTGCCCTCGATCTTCCTGGCGCCCGGGGCGCCCTGGTACGCCGGCAGCGGCTGCGGGGGCGTCGTGGCGGCCTGCACCGCCCCCGGCAGGCCCACGGCCAGCCCCAGGGCCGCCGCCCCCACCAGCACCGTCTTCCCTACCCCAGCCATCACGCCCACCCCGGTTTTGCTAGCGCAAGCCAAATCTTTGCATAACGCAACTTTTTGTCACAGAACAGCACAAAGCCCCGGCCGCAGCGGCAGCCGGGGCTTCATGAGATCAGCTTTCGGTCTCACACACCGGAACCGGAAGGCACGGAGTCGGTTGCCTCCGTCCACAGGTCCTGCTCGGCGCGGTCCGCCTGGATCTGGCGGTACACGAGGAGCCCGCCGATGGCGGCCAGTGCGACCAGGAGCAGCTTCTTCACCGCGCGACCTCGTCTTTCGTTGACGTTGGGGACTTCTGACGGCCAACAATACACACGCACCGATACCGTTCGGTGACCTGGGAAGGCCTCAACCGGCCCTACGACGAAGACCCCCAGGCCGTGGGCCTGGGGGTCTTCGTCACTGTGGGGCTAACAGGATTTGAACCTGTGGCCTCATCCTTATCAGGGATGCGCTCTAACCAACTGAGCTATAGCCCCATCCGCGCTGCGCGCTGACTCCTGAAGATTAGCGCACAGACACGGTCACGCCAAAATCCGTTCCGCGGGGCAGTCCCCGCAGGTCATCCGGCGGTCACTCGTCCTCGGCGAGCGTGAGCTCCACACCGCCGACGAAGCCCGCCGACAGGTTGTAGATGAACGCGCCCAGCGTCGCCAGCGCCGTCGCCAGCACCACGTCGATCACCGCGATGACCGACGTGAAGATCAGAACCCGCGGCAGCGACAGGAACGACTGGAGGTCGAAGCCGTTACTCTCGTTCGACCCGGTCGCCTCGCTGATGGTGCCGCCGACGGTCGAGAAGACGCCCATGGCGTCCATGACCATCCACAGCACCACCGACGCCACGATCGTGCAGACGCCCAGCGCGATCGACAGCAGGAAGCTGACCTTCATGACCGACCACGGGTCGGCCTTGGCCACCCTCAGCCGCGCCTTGCGCGTCCTGGGCGTCGTACGGGCCCCCGTACGCGGCTTGCGCTGCGCACCGGCGTCCCCGGCGCCCCGCGGCGCGCCCGGGCCCGGGGGCGCCGCGTAGGCCTGCGGCGGGTGGTACGGCTGCTCCGGCTGCTGGCCGGCCGCGGCCTGCTCCTGCTTGCGGGTGTCCGTCACGGTTCTCCCCCTGCCCTCGGCGGCCGCGCCCCCACCGGGGGAGTCCGCGGCGGGGCCACGGGCACCGTCGTCCCCAGTCTTGGCCGGTCCGGCGCCCGTGGCTCCACTCACGACTTACTCCTCGTGCTCCCCGGCCGAGGGCTGCGTGCCCTCGGCGGCCTCGGCGGCCGGTCCTTCGGCTGCCTCGGTCTCGTCAGCATCCTGACCGGCCTCGGCGTTACGGGCGATGCCGACCACGGCATCGCGCTTGCCCAGGTTGATCAGCTGGACGCCCATGGTGTCACGGCCGGTCTCCCTGACTTCGTTGACTCGCGTACGAATCACACCACCGCTGAGCGTGATGGCGAGAATCTCGTCCGATTCGTCCACCACCAGCGCACCGACGAGCGACCCGCGGTCCTCCACGATCTTCGCGGCCTTGATACCCAGACCACCACGACCCTGGACGCGGTACTCGTCGACCGGCGTCCGCTTGGCGTAGCCGCCGTCGGTCGCGGTGAAGACGAACGTACCCGGCCGGACAACGCTCATGGAGAGCAGTTCGTCACCCTCGCGGAAACTCATGCCCTTCACGCCCGACGTCGCACGGCCCATCGGGCGCAGCGCGTCGTCCGTCGCCGTGAAGCGGATCGACTGCGCCTTCTTGCTGATCAGCAGCAGGTCGTCCTCGGCGGACACCAGCTCGGCGCCGATCAGCTCGTCGTCGCTGCCGTCCCCGGTCTCCCGGAGGTTGATGGCGATGACACCACCCGAGCGCGGCGAGTCGTAGTCCTTGAGCGCCGTCTTCTTCACCAGGCCGCCCTTGGTGGCCAGGATCAGGTACGGGGCGGCCTCGTAGTCGCGGATCGCGAGGATCTGGGCGATCTTCTCGTCCGGCTGGAAGGCCAGCAGGTTCGCCACGTGCTGCCCGCGGGCGTCGCGGCCGGCGTCCGGCAGCTCGTACGCCTTGGAGCGGTAGACCCGGCCCTTGTTCGTGAAGAACAGCAGCCAGTGGTGCGTGGTGGAGACGAAGAAGTGGTCGACCAGGTCGTCCTGCTTCAGCTTCGTGCCGCGCACGCCCTTGCCGCCGCGCTTCTGCGAGCGGTAGTCCTCGGTCTTGGTGCGCTTGACGTAGCCGCCGTGCGTGATCGTGACGACGATGTCCTCTTCGGCGATCAGGTCCTCGATGGACATGTCCCCGTCGAAGGGCACCAGCTTGGAGCGCCGGTCGTCGCCGTACTTCTCGACGATCGCCCCCAGCTCCTCGCTGACGATCGAGCGCTGCTTCTCCGGCGAGGCCAGGATCGCGTTGTACTCGTTGATCTTCGCCTGGAGCTCGTCGTGCTCGGCGACGATCTTCTGCCGCTCCAGGGCCGCCAGGCGCCGCAGCTGCATCTCGAGGATCGCGTTCGCCTGGATCTCGTCGATCTCCAGCAGGCCCATCAGGCCCTCGCGCGCGATCTCGACGGTGTTGCTGCGCCGGATGAGGGCGATGACCTCGTCGATCGCGTCCAGCGCCTTGAGGAGGCCGCGCAGGATGTGCGCCCGCTCCTCCGCCTTGCGCAGACGGAACTTCGTCCGCCGGACGATGACCTCGATCTGGTGCGTGACCCAGTGGCGGATGAACGCGTCGATCGACAGCGTGCGCGGCACGCCGTCCACCAGCGCCAGCATGTTCGCGCCGAAGTTCGTCTGGAGGTCGGTGTGCTTGTACAGGTTGTTCAGCACGACCTTCGCGACCGCGTCGCGCTTGAGCACGATCACCAGGCGCTGACCCGTTCGCGACGAGGTCTCGTCGCGCACGTCGGCGATGCCGCCGATCTTGCCGTCCTTGACCAGGTCGGCAATCTTCTGCGCCAGGTTGTCCGGGTTGGTCTGGTACGGAAGCTCGGTGACCACCAGGCACTGGCGGTTCTGGATCTCCTCGACCTCGACCACCGCGCGCATCGTGATCGAGCCGCGCCCGGTCCGGTACGCCTCCTCGATGCCCTTGCGGCCCACGACCAGGGCGCCCGAGGGGAAGTCGGGACCCTTGATCCGCTCCAGGAGCGCGTCGAGCAGCTCCTCGTGCGAGGCGTCCGGGTGCTCCAGCGCCCACTGGGCGCCGGCCGCGACCTCGCGCAGGTTGTGCGGCGGGATGTTCGTGGCCATACCGACCGCGATACCGGCGCTGCCGTTGACGAGCAGGTTCGGGAAGCGCGCCGGCAGGACCGTCGGCTCCTGGTTGCGGCCGTCGTAGTTGTCCGTGAAGTCGACGGTCTCCTCGTCGATGTCCCGGAGCATCTCCATGGCCAGCGGCATCAGCTTGCACTCGGTGTAGCGCATCGCGGCCGCCGGGTCGTTGCCCGGGGAGCCGAAGTTGCCGTTGCTGTCCACCAGCGGCATGCGCATCGACCACGGCTGGGCCAGGCGGACCAGGGCGTCGTAGATCGAGGAGTCACCGTGCGGGTGGTACGTACCCATGACGTCGCCGACGACGCGGGCGCACTTGTAGAAGCCCTTCTCGGGGCGGTAGCCGCCGTCGTACATCGCGTACAGCACACGGCGGTGGACCGGCTTGAGGCCGTCCCGTACGTCGGGCAGAGCGCGGGACACGATGACGGACATCGCGTAGTCGAGGTAGGAGCGCTGCATCTCCGTCTCGAGCCCGACGGGCTCGATGCGCAGCACGGGCTGCTCCTCCGCGGGGTTCTCGGCGGTGGGGGTGGTTTCGTCGGCCATTGCTGGTCAGAAGTCCTTTCAGGCGGTCAGCGGGGACCGACTCAGATGTCGAGGAACCGAACGTCCTTGGCGTTGCGCTGGATGAAGGAGCGCCGTGCCTCGACGTCCTCACCCATCAGCACCGAGAACAGGTCGTCGGCCTGGGCCGCGTCGTCCAGGGTGACCTGGCCGAGCACGCGGTGGTCGACGTCCATGGTGGTGACGCGCAGTTCCTCGGCGTTCATCTCGCCCAGACCCTTGAAGCGCTGGATCGAGTCTTCCTTGATCCGCTTGCCGTTCTGCTTGCCCAGTTCGACCAGGGCGTCGCGCTCGCGGTCCGAGTACGCGTACTCGAAGTCGTCCCGGCCCCACTTGATCTTGTAGAGCGGCGGGCGCGACAGGTACACGTGACCGGCCTCGACCAGCGGCCGCATGAAGCGGAACAGGAAGGTCAGCAGCAGGGTGTTGATGTGCTGGCCGTCGACGTCGGCGTCCGCCATCAGGATGATCTTGTGATAGCGGAGCTTCTCGATGTCGAAGTCCTCGTGCACACCGGTACCGAACGCGCTGATCAGCGCCTGGACTTCGGTGTTCTGGAGGATCTTGTCGATACGGGCCTTCTCGACGTTCAGGATCTTGCCGCGGATCGGCAGGATGGCCTGGTACATCGGGTTGCGGCCGGACTTCGCGGAGCCGCCGGCCGAGTCGCCCTCGACGATGAAGATCTCGCACTTGGTCGGGTCGTTCGACTGGCAGTCGGACAGCTTGCCCGGCAGCGAGGCGCTCTCCAGCAGACCCTTGCGGCGCGTCAGGTCCCGGGCCTTGCGGGCCGCGACGCGCGCCGTGGCCGCCTGGATCGACTTGCGGACGATGTCCGCGGCCTCGACCGGGTTGCGGTCGAACCAGTCGTTGAGGTGCTCGTGGACGACCTTCTGCACGAAGGTCTTGGCCTCCGTGTTGCCCAGCTTGGTCTTCGTCTGGCCCTCGAACTGCGGCTCGCCCAGTTTGACCGAGATGATCGCCGTCAGACCCTCGCGGATGTCCTCGCCGGCGAGGTTGTCGTCCTTCTCGCGGAGCAGCTTCTTGTCGCGCGCGTAACGGTTCACCAGACCCGTCAGCGCCGCACGGAAGCCCTCCTCGTGCGTACCGCCCTCGTGGGTGTGGATCGTGTTCGCGAAGGAGTAGACGCCCTCCGTGTACTGCGAGTTCCACTGCATCGCGATCTCGACCGAGAGCATGCGCTCCTTGTCCTCGGCCTCGACGTCGATGACGGTCGGGTGGATGAGCTCGCCCTTGCGCGAGTTCAGGTACTTCACGAAGTCGACGATGCCGCCCTCGTAGTAGTACTTGACCGTGCGCGCGGTGGGCTCGGCCGTGTCCGCGTCGGGGTCGTCCGCACCGACGGTGGCCTTCGCCGACTCGCGCTCGTCGGTCAGCGACAGGGTCAGGCCCTTGTTCAGGAAGGCCATCTCCTGGAAACGCCGCGACAGCGTCTCGAAGGAGTACTCGGTCGTCTCGAAGATGTCGCCGTCGGCCCAGAACGTCACCGACGTACCGTGCTCGTCGGTCTCCTCGTTCTTGGCCAGCGGGGCCGTCGGCACGCCCAGCTTGTAGTCCTGGGTCCAGCGGTGGCCGTCCGTCTTGACCTCGACCGAGACCTTGGTCGACAGGGCGTTCACGACGGAGACGCCGACGCCGTGCAGACCGCCGGAGACGGCGTAGCCGCCACCGCCGAACTTGCCGCCCGCGTGCAGGACCGTCAGGACGACCTCGACGGCGGGCTTTCCTTCGGACGGCACGATGCCGACGGGGATGCCTCGGCCGTTGTCGATGACCCGTACACCGCCGTCGGCGAGGATCGTCACGTCGATGGTGTCCGCGTGCCCGGCCAGGGCCTCGTCGACCGAGTTGTCCACCACCTCGTACACGAGGTGGTGCAGCCCGCGCTCACCGGTCGAGCCGATGTACATGCCTGGCCGCTTGCGGACCGCGTCCAGGCCCTCGAGGACCTGGATCGCGCTGGCGTCGTACGAGGCGGTTACCTCGCCGTTCTCGCCGGCTGTGGACTGGTTGTCGTTGGGGTTGCCGGAATCGGCCACGAAGCGCCCTTTCTGGCACAGCACAGGCCGAACTCCGGGCCAGCAGGCATGCAAGCAGGAGCGGCTGCGTCGATCTGCGTTGTCAGCGTGTATCAGCTAGATCCCGCAAGCGGGCGGGATTCGCTTCAGTCTACCGGTACCACGGACATGAATGGGGGTTTGCCGGTACCTGAGTCCGCATGTGCCGCCCTGAACCTCCTCTCTCCGACTCCCCATATCCGGGAAGGGGCTCAAAGAGGCTCACACGGGCACCCAGCGCTTCGGCCTGTCAACCTCCCGCTACCGTGAGGGACGCCACCCGCGGCCCCGGCTCAGCCGTACGTGTCCCCCGGGCCCGTACTGCCCGGCGCGCGCAGCGGTCCGTACCGCTTCGGGCGTCCGCCCGGGCCCTGGACCTTGATCATCCGGACGGTTCCCTGCCCCAGGTCCGCGTTGAGCCGCGCCACCAGCTGCGGAGCCAGCAGCTTCAGCTGGGCCGCCCATGCCGAGGAATCACACCGCACGACCAGTTCACGGTCCTCGTACCGCTCCGGTTCACAGTGCGCCGCGATCTCCGGCCCGACGATCTCCGGCCAGCGCTCCATCACGCCCGCGACCGCCATCGGCATCTCCCAGCCGTGCTCCGTGCGCAGCCGGTCCAGCGCCGCCATCAGCGGCATCGGGTCCCGGCCGTCCGCGCGCGCACCCGAGCGCAGTCCCGGCTGCCGGCTCCCCTTCTTCCCGCCGGCCGCATTGCCCCGGGCCCGCGCCTGCTCCCGGGCGGCCGCCAGCGCCTGCCGCGCGAGGTCCACGCCCGAGGGCTCCGGGACCTTGCGGGGTTCCTTCTTCTCGTCGCTCACAGCCGGGTCACCTCACCGCCGGACACCCCGAACCGGGTTCCCGCCAGGACACCCGGAACGTCGTCGTCCACCGCCGCCGTCACCAGCACCTGCTCGCCCGGAGCCACCAGCTCGGCCAGCCGCTCCCGGCGGCGTGCGTCCAGCTCCGCGAAGACGTCGTCCAGGATCAGCACCGGCTCGACGCCCTCCGAGCGCAGCAGCTCGTACGAGGCCAGCCGCAGCGCCAGCGCGTACGACCAGGACTCGCCGTGGCTCGCATATCCCTTGGCCGGGAGGTCGCCGAGGCGCAGCAGCACGTCGTCGCGGTGCGGGCCCACCAGGGTCACGCCGCGCTCGATCTCCTGCTTGCGCACCTCGGCCAGGGCCGTCAGCAGCACCTCGTACAGCGCTTCGCGCGTGCGCGCCGAACCGCCGTCGACCGCCCCGGCGGTCTCGGAGGTCTCGCCGCCTGCCGAGGACTTGTACGCGAGGCCCAGCGGGCCGCCGCCGGGCGCGAGCTGCTCGTACGCCTTGTCCGCCAGCGGCAGCAGCGTCGCGATCAGGTCGAGGCGCTGCGCCAGCAGCTCCGCGCCCGCGCGCGCGAGGTGCTGGTCCCACACGTCGAGGGTGGACAGGTCCATGGAGCGGCCGCCGTGCCGGCGGGCCATCGCCGCCGACTTCAACAGGGTGTTCCGCTGCTTGAGCACCCGCTCGTAGTCCGACCGGACCGCCGCCATCCGCGGCGAGCGGGCCGTGACGAGCTCGTCGAGGAACCGCCGGCGCTCCCCGGGATCCCCCTTCACCAGGGCCAGGTCCTCCGGCGCGAACAGCACCGTCCGTACGATCCCCAGCACGTCCCGGGGCCTGACCTGCGAGGACCGGTTGATCCGGGCGCGGTTGGCCCGCCCCGGGTTCAGTTCCAGCTCGACCAGCTGCTGGCGCTCACCGTGGGTGACGGCCGCGCGGATGATCGCCCGGTCCGCGCCCATCCGTACCAGCGGCGCGTCCGACGAGACGCGGTGGCTGCCCAGCGTCGCCAGGTAGCCGATGGCCTCGACCAGGTTCGTCTTGCCCTGGCCGTTGGGGCCGACGAAGGCGGTGACGCCCGGGTCGAGGGGAACCTCGGCCCGGGCGTACGAGCGGAAGTCGGCCAGTGAGAGATGCGAAACATGCATGCGACGCCGACCTCCCCCGGCTTCCTGCTGCTCTGCTCTGTGCTGCTGTGGTGCCGTGCCTCTTCGGCGGTCGGCTACGCCTTCTCGACCGCGTGGCCGCCGAACTGGTTGCGCAGCGCGGCGATCATCTTCATCTGCGGAGAGTCGTCCTGGCGGGACGCGAACCGCGCGAAGAGCGAGGCGGTGATCGCGGGCAGCGGCACGGCGTTGTCGATCGCCGCCTCGACCGTCCACCGGCCCTCGCCCGAGTCCTGCGCGAAGCCGCGCAGCTGCTCGAGGTGCTCGTCCTCGTCCAGCGCGTTCACGGCGAGGTCGAGCAGCCAGGAACGGATGACCGTCCCTTCCTGCCAGGACCGGAAGACCTCGCGGACGTCGGTGACCGAGTCCACCTTCTCGAGCAGCTCCCAGCCCTCGGCGTAGGCCTGCATCATGGCGTACTCGATGCCGTTGTGGACCATCTTCGCGAAGTGGCCCGCGCCGACCTTGCCGGCGTGCACGGCGCCGAACTCGCCCTCGGGCTTGAGGGCGTCGAAGATCGGCTGGACCCGTGCCACATGGTCCTTCGCGCCGCCGTACATGAGCGCGTAGCCGTTCTCGAGGCCCCACACGCCGCCGGAGACACCGCAGTCGACGAAGCCGATGCCCTTGGCCGCCAGCTGCTCGGCGTGCTTCTCGTCGTCGGTCCAGCGGGAGTTGCCGCCGTCGACCACGATGTCGCCGATCGAGAGCAGCTCCGCGAGCTCGTCGACGGTGGACTGCGTCGCCGCACCCGCCGGGACCATCACCCACACGACGCGGGGGGCCTGCAGGTTGTCCACAAGTTCCCGCAGGCTGTGGACATCGGCGAGGTCCGGGTTGCGGTCGTATCCGATGACGGTGTGGCCTGCACGGCGGATGCGCTCGCGCATGTTGCCGCCCATCTTGCCGAGACCGACGAGACCAAGCTCCATCAGGTGGTTCCTTAAGCGTTGTGGCCGTCTGTGCCGGGTTCCCCGGAATCCCCTGGGGTACCCAGGCTCCGAGCCTACGCCGGGCGGTGCCGCGCGGCGCCACGGGCGCTCCTGGGGCGGCCGTACGCGGCACTGGACGGCGTGTGCGGGTGCGTGTGGGGCGAACGCCGTCGGGCCCGGCCCCGCAGCCTGCGAGACCGGGCCCGACGAAGGCGTGCGTCAGCCGGACAGGCGCACCGGCATGATCAGGTACTTGTACGCCTCGTCGGCCTCGGCGTCGACCGCCGGGCGGCCGCTCAGCAGCGCCGGCTTCGTGGACGTGGTGAAGCTCAGCTGCGCGGCCGGGGAGTCGATCGCGCTCAGGCCGTCCAGCAGGAAGGTCGGGTTGAAGGCGATCGAGATGTCGTCGCCCTCGAGCTTGGCGTCCACACGTTCCACAGCCTGTGCATCGTCGGAGGAACCCGCCTCCAGGATCAGCACGCCCTGCTCGAAGCTGAGGCGGACCGGGGTGTTGCGCTCGGCGACCAGGGCCACGCGCTTGACGGCCTCGACGAACGGGGCGGTCTCGATCACGGCGATGGAGTTGAACTCCGTCGGGAACAGCGTGCGGTACTTCGGCAGGTCGCCTTCGAGGAGGCGGGTGGTGGTGCGGCGGCCGGCGCCCTCGAAGCCGATGAGGCCCTCGCCCGCGCCGGAGCCCGAGAGCGCCAGGGTGACGGTGTCACCGCTGGTCAGGGACTTGGCGGTGTCCAGGAGCGTCTTGGCGGGCACCAGGGCCACGGCGGACGCGTCCGGGTTCTCCGGCTTCCACAGGAACTCGCGGACCGCGAAGCGGTAGCGGTCGGTGGAGGCCAGGGTGACGCGGTCGCCCTCGATCTCGATGCGGACACCGGTCAGCACGGGCAGCGTGTCGTCGCGGCCGGCGGCGATGGCGACCTGGGCGGCCGCGGAGGCGAAGACCTCACCGGGCACGGTGCCGGTCGCGGTCGGCATCTGCGGCAGCGCCGGGTACTCCTCCACAGGCAGGGTGTGGAGTGTGAATCGCGAGGAGCCGCAGACCACGGTCGCCCGTACACCGTCTGTGGAAATCTCCACCGGGCGGTTGGGGAGGGCCCGGCAGATGTCGGCGAGCAGCCGGCCGGAGACGAGGACGGTGCCGTCCTCCTCGACGTCCGCCTCGACGGAGACGCGGGCCGAGACCTCGTAGTCGAAGCCGGAGAGGGACAGGGTGCCCTCCTCGGCCTTCAGCAGCAGGCCCGCGAGAACGGGCACCGGCGGCCGGGCCGGGAGGCTACGGGCAGCCCAAGCCACCGCCTCCGCGAGTACGTCGCGCTCCACCCGGATCTTCACCGGAACCGCCTCCTGCTGTTGCTCGCTCGTCTGCCGGCCTTCGTCGTCGGCTCGATGCCTCGATCCTCGATGCCCTCGATGGCTCGGAGCCTCGTTGCCGGGGACCAGTCTGACGTACGGCGCCGACAGTCGCTGCTGCCGGAGGTCAAGTCGGGAGCGAGGCGTCGGGGAGGCGTGCCCACCGAGTTGTGCACAGGACCCGCTTGAAAACCGAAACCGGCCTAACTCTCTATGGGGGTAGTAGTAGGGCCTGTGGAAACGGTGGATAAGCCCGTTCTCGCAGGTCAACCCGCGTTTTTTATCCACCGGGCCTGTGGGTGACACCGGTGGACAACACGATGTCTCTGTGGAGAACGAAAAGTTCTGCACAGTCCGTCCCCAGGGGACCCCGACTACTCCACAGGTGTGTCCCCAGCTTTCCCCCGGTACTCCACAGCCCAAACGTCGACTTCTGTGTGACGGCTTTCACTCGGGGCAGTGACGGGGGGTGCAATGTTGCCGAACAGTGGACAACGGTGTGGGTAACTCGTCGGATCCTGTGCACAGCATCCGGCAACCTGTGGGTCGGCGGTGGACAGAGGCGTGGACGAGCCTGTGGACGAAACTTCTGTCCACAGCCTGTGGATGACGCTTGCGCACAATTCCACAGGGGGCTGACCAGGGTTGATGGGGGCTCATACGGCACCCCTGTGGACAGATTGTGGGCGACGGGAGCCGTCCCCACCCTGTGGACGGAGGAAAGTCCGGGAATCTGTGGATGAGTTGCTCCACAGGGGGCGTATTCGAACAGGTCGGAGGCGCGCGGACGAAGAAGGGCGCCCCCGAAGTACCCCGGGAGCGCCCTCTGGATGTGTTTGAAGAGGCTCGGCTTGGCCGTCCTCAGCCGTTCTTGATGCGGTTGGTGAGCTCGGTGACCTGGTTGTAGATGGACCGCCGCTCCGCCATCAGCGCGCGGATCTTGCGGTCCGCGTGCATGACGGTGGTGTGGTCGCGGCCGCCGAACTGCGCCCCGATCTTGGGCAGGGACAGGTCCGTGAGCTCCCGGCACAGGTACATGGCGATCTGCCGGGCGGTGACCAGGACGCGGCTGCGCGAGGAGCCGCACAGGTCGTCCACGGTGAGGCCGAAGTAGTCGGCGGTGGCCGCCATGATGTCCGACGCCGTGATCTCGGGCGCGGAGTCCTCGCCGCCGGGGATCAGGTTCTTGAGGACGTCCTCGGTCAGGCCCAGGTCGACCGGCTGCCGGTTCAGGCTCGCGAAGGCTGTGACCCGGATCAGCGCCCCCTCCAGCTCGCGGATGTTGCGCGAGATGCGGGAGGCGATGAACTCCAGTACCTCCGGCGGGGCGTTGAGCTGCTCCTGGACGGCCTTCTTGCGCAGGATCGCGATACGGGTCTCCAGCTCGGGCGGCTGGACGTCGGTGATCAGGCCCCACTCGAAGCGGTTGCGGAGCCGGTCCTCGAGGGTGACGAGCTGCTTGGGCGGCCGGTCGGAGGACAGCACGATCTGCTTGTTGGCGTTGTGGAGCGTGTTGAAGGTGTGGAAGAACTCCTCCTGCGTCGACTCCTTGCTCGCGAGGAACTGGATGTCGTCGACGAGGAGGATGTCCATCTCGCGGTAGCGCTTGCGGAACGCGTCGCCCTTGCCGTCGCGGATCGAGTTGATGAACTCGTTGGTGAACTCCTCGGAGCTCACGTACCGCACCCGGGTGCCGGGGTAGAGGCTCCGCGCGTAGTGCCCGATGGCGTGCAGCAGATGCGTTTTGCCAAGACCCGATTCCCCGTAGATGAAGAGGGGGTTGTACGCCTTGGCGGGCGCTTCGGCGACGGCCACCGCGGCGGCGTGCGCGAAGCGGTTGGAGGCGCCGATGACGAAGGTGTCGAACAGGTACTTGGGGTTCAGCCGGGCGGTCGGCTCGAGCGGGCCCGACGTGGAGCCGCCGGACGGGGCCGGGGGCGGCACGGGCCGGCCGGGCGCCGGGCGGGGGGCCGGCTGCTCGTACTGCTGCTGTTCGTACTGATGGGACTGCTGCTGGCGGGGCTCGTACTGCTGCTGCTCGTAGCCGCCCTGCTCGTAGCCGCCCTGCTCGTAGCCGCCCGGCTCGGACTGCTGGAGGTAACCCGGCTGCGGGGAGGCGTACGGGTCGCGCTCGGGGAAGCCGCCGAGGCGCGGCTGCTGCCAGCCGTAGTCGTCCTGCTGGCCGCCGCGGGGCCAGGAGCCGGGCTCGGGGCGCGACTGCTGGTAGTCCGGGTAGGCGGGGCGGGCGGTCGGGAGCTGGTCGTCGGCGGGGCCGCCGGGGCGCTGGCCGCCGTACGGCTCGTACGACTCGGGGCGCTGCTGCGCGGGGGCGGCCAGGGGCGCGGGCTCGCCGGCGGAGTCGTCCACGGTGATGGCGATGCGGATCGGGCGGCCGCACTCACGGCTGAGCGCATCGCTGATCAGCGGGGCGAGCCGGCCCTCCAGGACGCGCTTGCCGTACTCGTTGGGGACGGCGAGGAGCGCGGTGTCGGCGACGAGAGCCAGGGGCTGACAGCGTTCGACCCACTGCTTGTCCTTGGGCTCGATCGCCTGCTGTCCCTCCCCGAGGAGCTTCTCGAGCACCCTTGGCCACACTGCGGCAAGATCGGCAGGTACGTCAGCCACAGAGCACGCTCTCTCACAGGGGTCCCACGAATGTGTGGTTCTTTGGGACGGTCGGGACAAAAAATCCGGGATCAGACAACGGTAGTCAGGCCGACGGGTACGGTTCAAGTCGTTGTCCACAGCCTGTGCACAGTGTGGGGGCACGTAGCCTCGGTTTGACCGGATGGCGTAGCCGCGCGTACCGTAACGAGGTCGAGTTGTCGATGGCTGCTGCCGCCTGCCTACCGATGGGCGAAGGTCACCTTTTGTGATCGTTTAGCGGTGCCACTCGGGCGAACACGCGAGTTTCCTCGTGGGCGCACGGTGACAGCCAGGCGATGTCCCGCCACAACGATTTATTCTCTGGAGCCCCCGAGTGAGCAAGCGCACCTTCCAGCCGAACAACCGCCGTCGTGCCAAGACCCACGGCTTCCGCCTGCGGATGCGTACCCGTGCCGGTCGCGCGATCCTGGCGAACCGCCGCAGCAAGGGCCGCGCCGCCCTCTCCGCGTAACAACGCGCAGGTCGTGACGTCGTGCTGTCTCCCGAGAATCGGCTGAGGCGGCGTGAGGACTTCGCGAGCGCGGTACGTCGAGGCCGGCGGGCTGGTCGCCCGCTCCTCGTCGTCCACCTACGTACAAGCGGTGCAACGGACCCGCACGAGCCGGGGGAGATCGATCCCTCGACGCGTGCGGGTTTCGTTGTCAGCAAAGCCGTGGGTGGCGCCGTCGTCCGTAACCGGGTGAAGCGCCGTTTGCGCCATCTTGTCCGCGAGCGGCTGTCCCAGCTGCCCGCCGGTAGCCTGGTGGTGGTACGGGCATTGCCCGGCGCGGGTGATGCCGGTGCCGACGAACTGGCCCGGGACCTGGATGCCGCCCTGTCGCGGCTCCTGGGAGGCGTGGCTCGATGAAGTACCCGCTGCTCGCATTGATCAAGCTGTACCAGTGGACGATCAGTCCGCTGCTCGGGCCGGTGTGCCGTTACTACCCCTCGTGCTCGCACTACGGGTTCACGGCCATCGACCGGCATGGTGCGGTGAAGGGGACGGTTCTGACCGGCTGGCGGATCCTGCGGTGCAATCCGTGGTCCGCCGGTGGTGTCGATCATGTCCCACCCCGTAAACGCCCGCGTTGGCACGAGCAGCTGCGCAGTGCGTTGCGTAGATCTCGCAATGCTCAAGGAGCCTGATTAGTGGACACGATTGCCAGTCTGTTCAGCTTTATCACCACGCCCGTCTCGTGGGTCATCGTCCAGTTCCACAGCCTGTACGGCGCCCTCTTCGGCCCGGACAGCGGCTGGGCCTGGGGCTTGTCCATCGTGTCCCTGGTGGTCTTGATCCGTATCTGCCTGATCCCGCTCTTCGTGAAGCAGATCAAGGCGACGCGCGGTATGCAGGCGCTCCAGCCGAAGATGAAGGCGATCCAGGAGCGCTACAAGAACGACAAGCAGCGCCAGTCCGAAGAGATGATGAAGCTGTACAAGGAGACGGGTACCAACCCGCTCTCCTCGTGCCTCCCCATCCTGGCGCAGTCCCCGTTCTTCTTCGCGCTCTACCAGGTGCTCGCGAGCATCGCCAACGGCAAGACCATCGGCGTGATCAACGAGTCGCTGCTGGAGAGTGCCCGGCAGGCACACATCTTCGGTGCCCCGCTGGCAGCGAAGTTCACGGACAGCGAGGAGAAGGTCGCCTCGCTCGGCGCCTCCCTGACCGACGTCCGCATCGTGACCGCGGTCATGATCGTCCTGATGTCGCTGTCACAGTTCTACACCCAGCGTCAGCTGATGCAGAAGAACGTCGACCTCTCGGTCAAGACGCCGTTCATGCAGCAGCAGAAGATGCTGATGTACATCTTCCCGCTGATCTTCGCGTTCATGGGCATCAACTTCCCCGTGGGTGTCCTCGTCTACTGGCTGACCACGAACGTGTGGACCATGGGCCAGCAGATGTACGTGATCAACCAGAACCCGACGCCGGGCAGCAAGGCGCAGGACCAGTACCTGACCCGTCTGCTGAAGCACGTCACCACGCACGGCGATGTCAAGGGCCGGGGCAAGAAGAAGATCGTCGCGGCGATCGTGGCCAAGGGGCCGGACCGCAACGACAACGAGCGCAAGTTCATCACGGCTCTCACGAAGCAGGGTCTGGCTGCCCAGGCGGACGGGTCTGTGATCAAGAGCGTCGAGGCCACGGCCGACTCGGACGCGGCGAGCGGTGGTGCCGCCAAGCGGCAACAGCCGAAGCGGCAGTCGAAGTCACAGCGTCAGACGCCCCCCAAGCCCTCTTCCAAGAAGTAAGAAGGAGTCCCTCCCGTGACGGAAGGCACCACCACCGCCGCCGCTGAGAGTGGCGACACCCTGACCCGCCTCGAGCAGGAGGGCGAGATCGCGGCCGACTACCTCGAGGGTCTGCTGGACATCGCCGACCTGGACGGGGACATCGACATGGACGTCGAGGCCGACCGGGCCGCGGTGTCGATCGTCAGCGACTCGGCCAGCCGTGACCTGCAGAAGCTCGTGGGCCGCGACGGTGAGGTCCTGGAGGCTCTGCAGGAGCTCACGCGCCTCGCCGTGCACCGGGAGACCGGGGACCGCAGCCGGCTGATGCTGGACATCGCCGGGTTCCGTGCGAAGAAGCGCGAGGAGCTGGCGGCCCTGGGCGCCCAGGCGGCCGCGGACGTGAAGGCGTCCGGTGAACCGCTGAAGCTGGCGCCGATGACGCCCTTCGAGCGGAAGGTCGTCCACGACGCCGTGGCGGCCGCCGGTCTGAAGAGCGAGTCGGAGGGCGAGGAGCCGCAGCGCTTCGTCGTCGTGCTCCCGGCCTGATCGCGACCCTGACTGTTCGGCCCCGTCTGTCTCGCAGACGGGGCCGAAGTTTGTCAGCCTGGCAGTGCCCGTTCGGGCGGTACCAGTTTTGAGCAGTGCGTTTTCAACGATCCATGCGGTACGGAAGGACGGTCCCCGTGACGGAGGCAGCAGCGGAGCTTCCCCCGGCGCCCGAAGAGGCGCGCGCGGTGTTCGGTGAGTTTTTCCCGGAAGCTGTGCGGTATGCGGAGCTGCTGGCGGACGCGGGGGTCAAGCGCGGCCTGATCGGCCCGCGTGAGGTGCCACGGCTGTGGGAGCGGCACCTGCTGAACTGCGCGGTGCTCTCGGAGGTGGTGCCCGAGGGCGTCACCGTGTGCGATGTCGGCTCGGGTGCCGGCCTGCCCGGTATCCCGTTGGCTCTGGTCCGGCGCGATCTGAAGATCACGCTGCTGGAGCCGCTGCTGCGGCGTACGACGTTCCTGCAGGAGGCCGTGGAGCTGCTGGGCCTTGACCATGTCACGGTGGTGCGCGGCCGGGCCGAGGAGGTCCTCGGCAAGGTGCAGCCGGTGCATGTGGTGACGGCGCGCGCCGTGGCTCCGCTGGACCGGCTGGCGGGCTGGGGCGTGCCCCTGCTGCGCCCGTACGGGGAGATGCTGGCCCTGAAGGGCGACACCGCCGAGGAGGAGCTGGTGGCGGCGAAGGTCGCGCTGGCGAAGCTGGGTGTGGTGAAGACCTCGGTGCTGCACGTGGGCGAGGGTGTGGTGGATCCCATGTCGACCGTGGTCCGGGTCGAGGTGGGAGAAAGCCCCGGTGGGGTGAGGTTCGCGGCCAAGCGGGCTAAGGCCGCTCGCACCAGCCGCACCCGTCGGCGTCGCTGATTTCGGGTGCTTTGAGCCCTATAGGTATGCATTTCGGAGTGTCGTAGCGGCCTGATGACTCCGTCCGGGCATCGTGTTTCACGTGAAACGTCGCTCTCTGCTGCACGGAATCATCAGCCGCGGCCGTGCGGCTGCGTCCCCCCGCCCACGCAAGAACGAAGGGGGGACGGAGTTGTCCACATCGGTGGATTCATCCACAGGAGTACGGCCCCCGCTGGTTCGCGACCCACATGCCATGGCAGGCTCTGTTCATCGCGAGCCTGATGTCGAGGAGAGTGACACCGTGCGGTCCGACGCCAACCTCGCGGGGCCGATGGCCGATCCGGTCCCCGGTCCCCGCTCTGAATCGGCGCGCGAGGATGTTTCACGTGAAACATCCTCGCCCCTTGTAGACAACGACACACCCATCGGCCGTGCCGCCCAGCTGGCGGTCGAGGCACTGGGGCGCGCCGGCGAGGGGCTGCCCCGCCCGGAGCAGACGCGGGTCATCGTGGTCGCCAACCAGAAGGGCGGCGTGGGCAAGACCACGACGACCGTGAACCTGGCGGCCTCGCTGGCTCTGCACGGAGCGCGGGTCCTGGTGGTCGACCTCGACCCCCAGGGCAACGCCTCCACGGCGCTCGGTATCGACCACCACGCGGATGTGCCCTCGATCTACGACGTACTCGTGGACAGTCGGCCGCTGCTGGAGGTCGTCCAGCCGGTGGTGGACGTGGAGGGGCTCTTCTGCGCTCCGGCCACGATCGACCTGGCGGGTGCGGAGATCGAGCTGGTGTCGCTGGTGGCCCGGGAGAGCCGGCTGCAGCGGGCCATCCAGGCGTACGAGCAGCCGCTCGACTACATCCTGATCGACTGCCCGCCCTCGCTGGGGCTGCTGACGGTGAACGCGCTGGTGGCCGGCGCCGAGGTGCTGATCCCGATCCAGTGCGAGTACTACGCGCTGGAGGGTCTGGGTCAGCTGCTGCGGAATGTCGACCTGGTGCGGGCCCACCTGAACCCCACGCTGCATGTCTCGACGATCCTGCTGACGATGTACGACGGCAGGACCCGGCTGGCTTCGCAGGTGGCGGAGGAGGTGCGCACCCACTTCGGCAAGGAGGTGCTGCGCACGAGCATCCCGCGGTCGGTGCGCATTTCCGAGGCGCCGAGCTACGGCCAGACCGTGCTCACCTACGATCCGGGTTCCAGCGGTTCTCTCTCCTACCTGGAAGCGGCGCGTGAGATCGCGCTGCGGGGGGCCGGAATTTCGTACGACGCCCAGCACGCCCATCTGGGCGCGGGCATGAACAGCACGCAGAGTGTGGCGGAGGGGATCCAGTGAGTGAGCGACGTAGGGGTCTGGGACGGGGGCTCGGTGCACTGATCCCCGCAGCTCCGCAGGAGAAGACGCCGCCGGTGATCGGTGCCGGGTCGATGTCCCCGTCGGCGGTGCCGGTCATGACATCGGAGCGCGGAATCGCGGCGGCGAAGCTGGCTTCGCTGGCGCAGGCGGATGTTTCACGTGAAACATCGGCGGTTGCGGTCGCAGTGGCGGATGAGCCGGCGGCATGGGAGCCCGAAGCCAATGTGGTCGCCGGGGCGACGTTCGCCGAGCTCCCGATGGACGCGATCACGCCGAACCCGCGGCAGCCTCGTGAGGTCTTCGACGAAGACGCGCTGGCGGAGCTCGTGACCTCCATCCAGGAGGTGGGTCTGCTGCAGCCGGTGGTGGTGCGGCAGTCCGCTCCGGGCCGCTACGAGCTCATCATGGGTGAGCGCCGTTGGCGGGCGTGCCGGGAGGCCGGGCTGGAGCGCATTCCGGCGATCATCCGTGCGACGGATGACGAGAAGCTGCTGCTGGACGCACTGCTCGAGAACCTGCACCGGGCGCAGCTGAACCCGCTGGAGGAGGCGGCTGCTTACGACCAGCTGCTCCAGGACTTCAATTGCACGCATGACCAGCTGGCGGACCGGATCGGGCGCTCGCGCCCGCAGGTGTCGAACACGCTGCGTCTGCTGAAGCTGTCGCCGCCGGTGCAGCGCCGCGTGGCCGCGGGTGTGCTCTCCGCGGGACATGCGCGGGCACTGCTGTCGGTGGAGGAGTCCGAGGTCCAGGACCGTCTGGCACACCGCATCGTGGCCGAGGGCCTGTCGGTGCGCGCGGTCGAGGAGATCGTGTCGCTGATGGGCTCGGAGCCCTCCGGAGCTGTGAAGCCGAAGGGTCCGCGGGCGGGCGCCCGGGTGGCTCCGGCGCTCAGCGAGCTGGCGACGCGGCTGTCCGACCGGTTCGAGACGCGCGTAAAGGTGGATCTGGGTCAGAAGAAGGGCAAGATCACCGTCGAGTTCGCCTCGATGGAGGATCTGGAGCGGATTCTGGGGACGCTGGCACCGGGCGAGGGCCGGGTGCTGGAGCAGGGTCTGTCTGGGGAGTGAAGTCCCCGGCCGCCGAGGGGCGGGTCGTGCCGGTGCGAACCGGCGCGGTCCGCCCCTTTGCCTTGTAGCGGTTTCTCCTGATTCGGGCAGTGGATACGATGCGCTCATGGGGCGTCGGTTGGTACCACTCACGCTGGACAACCTTCAGGACCTGCCCAGGCGTTGCCGGTCCTGTGTGTTCTGGGAGTTGGATCCGGTCAGCGGTGAGGCCGCCGTGAAGGCAGGGACTCCGGCGCTGGAGAAGGAAGCGTGGATCTCCGCCGTCCTGCTGGAGTGGGGTTCGTGCGGCCGCGTGGTCTACGTGGACGATGTCCCGGTGGGATTCGTGCTGTACGCGCCGCCTGCGTATGTACCGCGGGCCGCGTCCTTTCCGACGAGTCCGGTGTCGCCGGATGCGGTGCAGCTGATCACTGCGTGGATCATGCCGGGCTATCAGGGGCAGGGCCTGGGACGGGTGATGGTCCAGACAGTGGCCAAGGACCTGCTGCGGCGCGGGTTCAAGGCGATCGAGGCGTTCGGAGACGCGCGGTGGGAGGGCCCGGCGTGCCTGCTGCCTGCGGACCACTTGCTGGCCGTGGGCTTCAAGACGGTAAGGCCGCATCCCGTGCATCCGCGGCTGAGGCTGGAGATGCGCTCGACGCTCTCGTGGAAGGAAGACGTGGAACTCGCGCTGGACCGGCTGCTTGGTGCGGCGCGGAAGGAGCCCGCGCTGCGTCCGCTGTGACGGCCGGACGGCCTGTGATGTGCGAACGGGGCCGCCCCTCGCGGGGGCGGCCCCGTTTCACGTGGAACTCACCCGGCTGCTGCCGGGCGGAGCCCCGGCCGTCAGACGGCCTTGGCCTGGATGAACCCCTCGAGGTCGCGCAGGATGGCGGCCTTCGGCTTGGCACCGACGATGGTCTTGGCGACCTCGCCGCCCTGGTAGACGTTCAGCGTCGGGATGGACATGACGCCGTACTTGGCGGCGGTGGCCGGGTTCTCGTCGATGTTGAGCTTGACGATCTCGATCTGGTCGCCGTACTCGGCGGCGATGGCCTCGAGGGACGGCGCGATCTGGCGGCACGGTCCGCACCAGGCGGCCCAGAAGTCCACGAGGACGGGCTTGTCGCTGCCGAGGACCTCGGTGTCGAAGTCAGCGTCGGTCACGTTCTTGAGGGTGCCGGCCACAGCGGCCTCCTATTTCTTCCTGCGGGGTGTGGGGTGGGGGGTGTGCGTGAGGGTCAGACCGTCGCGTGGGCCTTCTCGGCGTCCGCGAGGGCGGAGAGGAAGCGCTCGGCGTCGAGGGCCGCGGAGCAGCCGGTGCCGGCGGCGGTGATGGCCTGACGGTACGTGTGGTCCACGACGTCGCCGGCGCCGAAGACGCCGGTGAGGTTGGTGCGCGTCGAGGGGGCGTCGACCTTGAGGTAGCCCTCCTCGTCGAGCTCCAGCTGGTCCTTGAACAGCTCGGTCCGCGGGTCGTGGCCGACGGCGATGAAGAGGCCCGTCACGGGGAGCTCGGAGGTCTCACCGGTCTTGGTGTTGCGCAGGGTGAGGCCGGAGAGCTTCTGCTCGCCGTGGATCACGGCGACCTCGCTGTCCCAGGCGAACTTGATCTTCGGGTCGGCGAACGCGCGGTCCTGCATGGCCTTCGAGGCACGCAGGCTGTCGCGGCGGTGCACGATGGTGACGGACTTGGCGAACCGGGAGAGGAAGGTCGCTTCCTCGATCGCGGTGTCGCCGCCTCCGACGACGGCGATGTCCTGGTCCTTGAAGAAGAACCCGTCGCAGGTTGCGCACCAGGAGACACCGCGGCCGGAGAGGGCGTCCTCGTTCGGCAGTCCGAGCTTGCGGTGCTGGGAGCCGGTGGTGACGATCACGGCCTTGGCGCGGTGCACGGTGCCGGCGGTGTCGGTGACGGTCTTGATCTCACCGGTGAGGTCCACGGACACGATGTCGTCGGGAACCAGCTCGGCGCCGAAGCGCTCGGCCTGGCCGCGCATGTTGTCCATGAGGTCCGGACCCATGATGCCGTCCTGGAAGCCGGGGAAGTTCTCGACCTCGGTGGTGTTCATCAGCGCACCACCGGCGGTGACGGCGCCTTCGAAGACCAGCGGCTTGAGCGAAGCGCGTGCGGTGTACAGGGCTGCCGTGTAACCGGCCGGCCCGGAACCGATGATGATCACGTTTCGTACGTCGCTCACGGGTTTTTTCCTCGTCTCTGTGGACTGCGCACTGCTTGCCGGGGGGCCGGTGTGGACTCTCACCCCACCCAACGGATCCTACGGCGCTTGCATTCCCGGCCCGCTCCCTCGCGGTCCCGAAGGTGTCAGCTCCGGGGGTATGTCCTGGTCAGCAATGGTTTGCTGGGGCCGTCCGACGGGGTGTTCGTGCACTCGGTACCCACGAGGTAGGCGTCCACACGGGCAGAGTCGCCGGGGTGCGGCAGTACGAGGAGGTAGACCTCCGTGCCCTCGTAGCTGCCCCGTTCGGCGGCGAGCGGGGTGTCGGGGCGACCGGTGGCGCCCTGGACACAGGGCGGGACCGGGGCGGGTTCCGTGCGGTTGCGGTCACCGGGGACCGGTCCAGGTGAGGGAGTGGTGTTCTCCAACCCGTACGTGTTGTTCGGCTGTTCTCCCTGCGGCGAGGTCTTGGCGCCCTGCCCGGGGACCAGGAGCCTGCGGACGCTGCCCTGGAGGCCCTGCGCGGTGTACGTACCGTCCGTGGGGGCCTCGGCAGCCGTGCTCGTGCCGGATTTGCGGGCGGCGGTGTCCGGAGAGCCGGTTCCGAGCAGGTTGCCCGCAAGGAAGATGCCGAGGGCGCAGGCGGCCGCTCCGGCGAGGCCCGCGATGACGGCGATGCGGCGGCGGGCGCGGCGGCGTCCCGGGCCGGTTGCTCCGGCCGGGTGACCGGCGGGCCGCCGAGTACCCGGACCGGCGGGTGCGGCAGGCGATGTTTCACGTGAAACATCGCGTGGCGTGCCGGGCTCGGAGGCCTGGGCAGCCCCCGCCCTGGGCGTGGTGGAGTCGAGGAGGGCCTCGGCGGCGAGGGCCGCGTCGATACGCCCGGCGATGTCGGAGGGCATGCGAGGGGGCCCCGGCAGGGTGCCGAGGAGCGCCCGGATCTCCTCCAGGGAGGCGTGGACGTCGGCGCACAGCGGGCAGTCGCCCAGATGGCTGCGTACCTCGGCGGTCCGGACCGGGGACAGGAGCCCTTCGGTCAGGTCGGAGATCTCCGAGACGTCAGGGTGCCGGATCGTGCCGGTTGTGGGAGTCACGTTCGTCCACCTCCGCCCTTCACCGTGTCTGCGTCTGGGGCTGGCTGACTGGGGTCTGCCGCTGGTGGGACGGGCGTCCCCGGCGTCCGGTTCCTTCCCCGCTGCGCGGCGGTGTTATCCCCGGCATTCGAGCGCAGATGAGTGAGCATCGGGAGGAGTTTCGCCCTGCCGCGCGCGCAGCGGCTCTTCACGGTGCCGGCGGGGACGTCGAGGATACGTGCGGCCTCGGCGACGGGGTATCCCTGCATGTCGACGAGGACGAGGACGGCCCGCTGCTCGGCCGGTAGCGTGCCGAGGGCGGCCAGCAGCTGCCGGTGGAGCTCCTGGCGCTCCGCGGGGGCCTCGGCGGACTCGTGGGGCTCCAGGAGGCGCTCCAGGCGCTCTGTGTCGTCGAGGGGTGCGGTCTTGCGGGAGGCGGTCTTGCGGGCCCGGTCGAGGCAGGCGTTGACGGTGATGCGGTGCAGCCAGGTCGTGACGGCCGATTCCCCGCGGAAGGTGTGGGCGGCCCGGTAGGCGGAGACGAGGGCGTCCTGCACGGCGTCGGCGGCCTCCTCGCGGTCGCCCAGCGTGCGCAGGGCCACCGCCCACAGCCGGTCGCGGTGCCGCCGCACGAGCTCCCCGAACGCGTCGGGATCACCGGCGCCATGCAGCGCCAGCAGTTCCTGGTCGCTCCGGTCGTCTCCCGTTGCAGAGTGCATCACACCTCGCTTCTTCCCGGGATGGAGCGTAGAGCCTGTGCGAGCCGCGCACGAGGGGCCGGTTCACACGCCGGGAGCCACGGTCCGCCGGGGGGAGGACAGGACTCCCCGGCCGCACCATGGCTCCCTCGCCGTGCGGTGGGCTCAGCCTGCCGGGCCGAGCACTTTGATCTCGCCGATTCCGCCGCGGTAGCCGTCGCCACTGCCGTCGGACGGCAGTGTGGTGATGTGGACGAGCACGAAGCGGGTCTTAATCGGGGTGTCCACGGTGGCCTGCAACTTCTTCCCCGTATTGCCCAGTTTGACGAGCTCCTGGGGGAAGTCGGAGATGCCGTGCGGCGAGGAGGCCTCGGGGGCGGCGGCGCGGACCTCGACCTTGTGTCCCGCGGCGTACATGTCCGCCTCGATGCCCGTCACCTCCTGGACGCTTCCGAGGTCGACGACGATGCCACTGCCGTCGTCGTAGCTGTCCAGGTTGCCGAACTTTCCGCCGTAGCCGTAGAAGATCTTGGTGATCCATGCGGTGTCGGGGTTGCCGTCGACGGCCTTGCCGGCGTCCTCGGGTTTGATCGGGTCCTTGCCGAAGGTGGCGGCGCTGCCGATGTGCAGCGGTTTGCTCTCCTTGGGCTTCTTCTCGTCCTCGTTCGTCTTCGTGGACTGAGAGTTGCTGGTACCGCCGTTGTCGCCCTTGCCGCGGTCCAGGAGCGTGTCGGCGAGCTGCCAGCTGCCCAGGCCGAGGGCGGCGATCAGCAGGGCGGCGACACCCCACTTCAGAACCCGGCCGGTGCGGCTCTGCAGCGGGGCCGGCGGGACGGCGACGGGCTGGGGCACGCGCCCGCCGGGGTGCGTCGGAGGCCGGCCGTAGCTGCCCTGCTGGTAGGTGGTGTGCTGGTACTCGGGAGGCGCGGTGAAAGCGGGCTCCGGCGGCTTGATGCGGGGCATCGCTGCGACGGCCTTGGCCAGTTCCTCCGGGGTGGTGCAGGCGGGCTCCTGACGGGAAGCGGTGGCCCCGTCATTGGCGAGGGCACGCATGGCGAGCTCCCCCAGCCCCCGGTGCACCCCGGCGCGGACCTGGTCGGGGGCGATCAGCCCGACGCCCTTGGGCAGGCCGGTGAGACCGTAGGCGTCGACCTCGTACGGCCAGCGCTGGGTCAGGGCGGCGTACAGCAGTGCGCCGATGGCCTCGGTGTCCGCGCGCTGCGGGGTGTCGCTGGTGATGCCGCGCAGCGCGGCGTTCACGGCGAGCCCGCGGATCCGGTACTGGCCGGTGGAGGTGCGCAGTATCGCGCTCGGCGTGAGGCGCAGGTGGGCGAGGCCCTCGCGGTGCGCGGCGGCCATGGCCTGGGAGACCTGGGTCACGAGCTGGTAGGCCTCGTGGGGCTCCAGGGGGCCCGCGGCGAGGAGTGCGGTCAGCTCGGTGGCGTCGGGCAGCCACTCGTGGACGACGTAGACGAGGTCGTTCTCTTCCACGGCGTCGAGGACGTGGACGAACCGCGGGTCGCCGAGCAGCGCGGAGGAGCGGGCGGCGGCCAGGACGGCGCGGGCCCGAGGGTGGTCGGCAGGCAGCAGATGGACGCCCACGGCCCGGCGCAACTTCTCGTCCATCGCGCGCCAGCTGCTGAATCCGTCCAGACGGGTGACGCACTCTTCGAGACGGTAGCGCCTCGCGAGCTTGTGGCCGCTGTGCAGTTCGGGGGCGGCAGCAGGGGCCGCTTTTCTGCGTTCGCCGTCCTTTTCTGGCATGGGTCCGTCCGCGGCTCGTCCGTTCTGGGTGTCCACCCCGTCGGCCGTGACCTTTGCCGCATCTGCGGCCGGCGGCTCGTCGCCGCCGTTGTCGGCCACGTCGACGGCAGCCGTGCTACGTTCCGCCACCGTCGTTCCTGCCTCCCCATCCGTTACGCGCTGTCGGCCAGTCTGCGAAGCCATGCCAATTGTGCCCACAGTCCCGCGCTATGCACGACACGCGAAGGGGTCCGACGGTTGTGCGCATCAGCGCCCCATGCGTCCGCGAACCATTCCGACCATGGCGTTGAGCTCTTCGATGCGCATCCTCTTGGCAGCCACGAGGAAGACGACGGCCAGCGCGACACCGCCGGCGGCCAACGCGGCGAAGGAACCGGTGACTCCGCTGCCGAGCCACTGGGTGACAGCGTAGGCGGCTGCACCGGCCACCGCGGCCGCGGGGACGCAGGCACCGGTGAGGCGCGCGTAGGTCCGCATCACATGGGCGCCGTCGAGGTCGCCGCCCAGCCGGTTGCGCAGCCGACGCCAGGCGACGCCGACGCCGACGGTGTAGCCGAGGCCGTAGGCGGCCGCCATGCCGACGACCGCCCAGCGTGCGGGGAGCACGAAGAACGCGGCGGTGGAGACGGCCGCGTTGACGGTGGCGACGATGACCGTGTTGTAGAAGGGGGTCCGGGTGTCCTCGTAGGCGTAGAACCCGCGCAGGACGACGTACTGGACGGAGTACGGGATGAGCCCGAGGCCGAAGGCCATCAGGACGTAGCCGATGTTCTGGGCGCCGGAGCCGGAACCGGCGTACAGCAGCGTGGCCATGGGGACGCCGAGGGCGAGGAACGCGAAGGCGCACGGCACGATCGCGACGGCCGAGGTGCGCAGCCCGTACGAGATGTCGTCGCGGACGGCGGCGGCGTCCCCGTCGTGGGCGGAGCGGGAAATGCGGGGCAGGACGGCCGTCATGACGGAGACGGTGATGATGGCCTGCGGCATCTGCCACAGCAGCAGCGCGTAGTTGTAGGCCGTGATGCCGGTGCCCGGGTGGCCCTGCTTCTCGGCGACGGATCCGGCCCAGGTCGCGAGCTGGGTCACGACGACGAGGCCGATCTGGTTGGCGAGGACGAAGAAGAACGTCCACTTGGCCAGGCGGGCGGCCTTGCCGAGGCCGTGGCCCCGCCAGTCGAACCGCAGGCGCGGCTTGAAGCCGGCATCGCGCAGGTAGGGCAGCATCGCGAGCGCTTGGACGGTGAGGCCCAGGAGGGTGCCGAGGCCGAGCAGGCGGACGCCGTCGGCAGTGACGGTGGTGGCACTGACTCCGGAGGTGGTGAAACCGCCGAAGGCCCAGATGAAGGCCCCGAAGGTGGCGATGACGACGATGTTGTTGAGGACGGGGGTCCACATCATCGCGCCGAACCGGCCGCGTGCATTGAGGATCTGACCGAGGACCACGTGCACGCCCATGAAGAACATGGTCGGCAGGCAGTAGCGGGCGAAGGCGACCGCGACGTCCATCTGCTGGGGGTCGGAGGCGAGCTTCGGCGACATCATCGTGATGAACACCGGTGCGGCGAGGACACAGATGGTGGTGATGGCGGCCAGCAGCACCACGACGAGGGTCAGGAGGCGGTTGGCGTACGCCTCGCCCCCGTCGTCGTCCTGCTTCATGGCCCGCACCAGCTGGGGGATGAAGACGGCGTTGAGGGCGCCGCCGCCGACCAGCACGTAGATCATCGTCGGCAGGGTGTTGGCGATCTGGTACGTGTCGTTGAACGTGCCGACGCCGATGGCACCGGCGATGACGAGGGTCCGCAGGAAGCCGGTGATGCGGGAGACGATCGTGCCGGCGGCCATGAGGGCGCTGGACTTGAGCAGGCTGGAGGCGCGGCCGGCGGGCTTGCTCGGTGCCGGGACGGCGACGGGGGCGTCCTCGGCAGGGGGGCCGGGAGTCCCTTGCTGGTCCCGGTAGAGGTGCGCGAAGGCGTCGGGCTCGGGCTGCTCGTCCGCGGCCTTGGTGACCAGGGAGTCCACTCCGACGAACTGGGTGGTCGTGGCGTGGTCGCCGTAGGGCAGGTGCCGGGAGGGCCCGTCCGGCTCGGGCGGCGGGGTCTGCGCCCAGACGTGCGGGTCGGGGGCGTGCAGAGGGGTCTGCGGCGCCGCGTAGAGCGGGCCGGGCTCCTGGTAGGTGCCGGGCGGCGGCGGAGGGTGAGAGGCCCGGTCGTACAGGACCTCGGCGACGGGATCCTGGGCCGACAGGTCCTGTGACCGGTAGGGGTCGTGCTCGTAGGCGTCCTGGACATACGGGTCGCGGTCCGGCGCGGGCGCAGGCACGGGAACCTGCCCGGGCACGGGGGCGCCCGGGGCAGTGCCCTGGGAGGGCGCGGGCCCACCAGTGCCCTGCGCGCGGTCACCGTCGTACGGCGCGTTCATCGAAACCCCACCTCATCGTCCCCAGGCCGACCGGCCACGGCATCGCTCAACGGTCCACTGTCTCACCCGTGCCGGACGGCCCGGTGCTTTGCGGTCCGGTGTCCGGGGTCTCGTCACTCGGCTGCGTGCTCTCCTCGGCGGCCGCCCGGGCCGCCACGCGCTTGCGGCTGGCGTACATCTTGATGCCCGCGAGGACGAGGAGGAGGACGCCGCCTGCGATGACGAGCATGACGGTGGGAGTGATCTCGGTGGCCTCCACGGTGAACGTGCGCTGCTTGCCGTAGGGCACGCCGTCCGTGGTGAAGAGCTGCGCGGTGACCTCCACGGGGCCGCTCGCGGTGGCGTTGGCGGTGAACTTGACCGTCTGGCTGTGTCCGCCCGTGACGGTCACTTCCTGCTCGGCCTGGCCGCTGTCGCCGAACACCAGGCGGGTCGGGTTGGCGGACTTCACCCGCAGGACGAGGTTGTGGACGTCCTGGACGAGGCTGTTCTGGACGCTGACCGGGATGGTCGCGCTGTGTCCGGACAGGGTGGCGTCGGACTTGGGGACGACCTTGACCTTCTCGGTGAGGCCGATCAGGTACTCGTGCACCTGGTCCCGGTAGAGCCGGGCCTCCTCGGGGTGGCCCCGCCAGGAAGTGGACATCTCGCGGTTGGTGGTGTTGCCGAAGGGGATCTCCACGCGGTCGGGCGCGGTGAGGATCACCTTGAAGTGGTCCAGGGTGTTCTGGGTCGTGCGGATCTTCTCGAAGGCGGAGACCGGAAGCTCCGTCTTGCGCAGCGCATCGGGGTACTGGCCGGCGCCCGGGACCTGGGTGTTGACGCCAGGGTCCGGTTTGGCGGCGGCCGCGCCCTCGAGGTCGGCCGGCTGGGTCCAGCGGCCCGCCTGCAGCCCCCGCAGCGCGGCTGCCATCGTCTGCACCTGGCTGGAGGAGGGCATCCGCTGCGGGGTGACGACGAAGCTGCGCTGGCTGTCGGTCTTCTGCAGGTTCAGGGCGAGGCTCTGGGCGAGGAAGCGCTGCACGGCCAGGGTGGCGTTCCCGGCGCCCAGCATGTCGCCGTCGAAGGCGGTGGAGAGATCGGCATCGGCGACGACGGCGGTGGTTCCCGCTCCGATGGGACGGGCGGCCGACGGGGTGTAGCCCAGGGCGCCGGTCTCCTGGAGGCTGTCGCTGCGCGTGAGGACGTTGTGGGCGCCCGCCGAGGTGGCCACGTTGACGATCGACGGGTCGATGGCGCCGTCCAGGGGCCAGGAGAAGTCGGTGGACGGGGAGACGTGCAGCACCGTCTCCACGGCCTGCTTCGCCTTGTCGGTGGCCGGCCGCAGCTGGCCCAGGGTGCCCGAGACGTCCTTGCCCTGGTGGGCGAGGGAGGCGATGTCCGGGTCGGCGAACGGCAGCGCCACGATCTTCTTGCCCTGGACCGCGGCTTCCAGGGAGCTCAGCCACTGCTCGGCGACGGCCTTGTTCTTGCCCTGGACGACCCGCCCGTCCGGCGTGCGGAACCGGTATCCCTTGGTCATGGCGTCGACCGTGTAGAGCAGGTCGGGGTCGATGACCCAGGTGACGGGCAGGTCCTTGCCGAGGGCGACCATCTGCTGGAGGCGGCCGCCGGACTTGAGGTCCTCGGCGAGCGAGTCGTCGAGGAAGACGGGGGTCTGGAGCTCGTCCGAGCCGGTCTCCGCCGTCACGTGGGTGGTGGAGATCAGCGGCCACAGGTAAGTGAGCTGGGAGCGCTTGGAGGCCGCCTCCGGCTGCCAGGGCAGGAAGGTCCGCTTGATGCCGAGGACCTGCTCGTACGGGCGGCTCTCGGTCTCCCCGGACAGCGAGACGCCGAGCTGGTAGACGCCGTCCTTGTCCAGCTCCAGCTTGTTCACCGGGATCGTGAGGGTGAAGTCCTGCTTGACCTTCGACGGCAGCGAGGCGATCTTCACGGCGTAGGCCTGGTCGATCTCGCCGGGATCCGTGCCGGCCCGGAAGCCGGCGCGTTCCGCCGCCTCGTCGATGGAGGCCCGGTCGCCCAGCACGGGCCCGACCCGCAGGCCCACGTGCGCGCCGGTGATCGTCTCGCGGCCGTTGTTGACCACGCTGCCGGAGATCGTGAGGGTGTCGCCCTTGACCGGGGCCGTGGGGGCCATCTCGGTCAGCTGCACGTCGACGGCACCCGCGTCGGCGGCCTGGGCGGCCTGAGGGGCGGGCGAGTAGACCAGAGCGGCGAGCACGGGAGTCCCGGCCAGCAGCACGATTGCGCGCCGCAGCCAGCGGCGCCGGGCAGGTGCGGGGGGTGCCCCCTGGATGTCTGCCGCCTCGGCCACGCGCTGCCCGTCCCTCGAAGTGTCAGTGGTCGTCGTCTGTGCGTCCACGCATGGTAACGAGACCCGCTGTGCGCGAGTGCCGCGCCTTGCTCCACATGATCGTGGCCGGCCCGGCGGCACCGCAGGCCGGGGTGGCCGCAAACAGGGAAGCCCTCGCCGGGCCGGGCACGTACCCTTTTCTGTTGTGCCGAACGCCAACGAAGACAATCCCAGTGCCCTGAGTCAGGTGCAGCACCGCGCGGTCAGTGAACTGCTGCGGGTCGCCCCTGTCGCCGACGAGCTCGGCCGCCGGTTCCACGAGGCGGGCTTCCGCCTCGCCCTGGTCGGCGGGTCCGTACGCGATGCGCTGCTCGGGCGTCTCGGCAACGACCTCGACTTCACCACGGACGCCCTCCCGGGGGACGTTCTGAGGATCATCCGCCCGTGGGCCGACTCGGTATGGGACGTCGGCATTGCCTTCGGCACCGTCGGGGCCCAGAAGGACGGCTTCCAGATCGAGGTGACCACGTACCGCTCGGAGTCGTACGACCGCACCTCTCGCAAGCCGGAGGTCTCCTACGGCGACTCGATCGAGGAGGACCTGGTCCGTCGCGACTTCACCGTGAACGCGATGGCGGTCGCACTGCCGGAGAAGGAGTTCGTGGATCCGCACGGCGGTCTTGAGGACCTCCGGGCGGGCGTCCTGCGCACTCCCGGCACCCCGGAGGACTCCTTCTCCGACGACCCGCTGCGGATGCTGCGTGCGGCGCGCTTCGCCGCCCAGCTCGACTTCGAGGTCGCCCCGGAGGTCGTCGCGGCGATGCAGGCGATGTCCGACCGGATCGAGATCGTCTCGGCGGAGCGGGTGCAGGGTGAGCTGAACAAGCTGCTGCTGTCCGCGCACCCCCGCAAGGGCCTGGGCCTGCTCGTGGACACCGGGCTGGCCGACCACGTGCTGCCCGAGCTTCCCGCCCTGCGGCTGGAGAGTGACGAGCACCACCGCCACAAGGACGTCTACGACCACTCGCTGATCGTGCTGGAGCAGGCGATGGCTCTCGAGCAGGACGGCCCGGACCTGGTGCTGCGGCTGGCTGCCCTGCTCCACGACATCGGCAAGCCGCGTACCCGCCGGTTCGAGAGCGACGGCCGGGTCTCCTTCCACCACCATGAGGTGGTGGGCGCGAAGATGACCAAGAAGCGCATGACCGCGCTCAAGTACTCCAACGACATGGTCAAGGACGTGTCCCGGCTCGTGGAGCTGCACCTGCGCTTCCACGGCTACGGGGACGGCGAGTGGACCGACTCCGCGGTGCGGCGCTACGTCCGCGACGCCGGCCCGCTGCTGGAGCGCCTGCACAAGCTGACCCGGTCGGACTGCACCACCCGTAACAAGCGCAAGGCCAACGCCCTCTCCCGCACCTATGACGGCCTGGAGGAGCGCATTGCGCAGCTCCAGGAGCAGGAGGAGCTCGACGCCATCCGGCCCGACCTGGACGGCAACGAGATCATGCAGGTGCTGGGTGTCGGCCCGGGGCCGGTGATCGGCAAGGCGTATGCGTTCCTGCTGGACCTGCGGCTGGAGAACGGCCCCATGGAGCGTGACGCCGCGGTGACCGCCCTCAAGGAGTGGTGGGCCGCACAGGCCTGATGCGGCCGGCGTCTCACACGTCCGCGCGGGGCGATGTTTCACGTGAAACATCGCCCCGTCGTTTCAGGTACAACGCCGTCAGCGCGTAGAGGACGGCCACGCTCACGATCAGCGCGACGGACTGCCCGTCCGGGGGGAGCATGAGTGCCGCCACGGCGGCCGCACTCACGAACGCGATGTTGAAGAGCACGTCGTAGACGGAGAACACGCGGCCGCGGTAGTCGTCGTCCACATGGGACTGGATGGCCGTGTCGGTGGAGATCTTGGCGCCCTGGGTGGCGAGGCCGAGCACGAAGGCTGCGACCAGCATCGGGCCGGGCTTGAAGAAGAGTCCGAGGGGCGGCACCAGGACGGCAGCCCCTGCGGAGCAGGCCGTGATCCAGCCGCGGGTGCCCAGCCGGCCCACCAGCCAGGGGGTGACGAGGGCGGCCGTGAAGAATCCGGCTCCGGAGACGCCGACCGCGATGCCCAGCAGGGCGAGACCGCCGGACTCCGTGTTCGACCAGGAGTAGCGGCAGAGCATGAGCAGCGTCACGAACAGGGCCCCGTAGCAGAAGCGCATCAGGGTCATGGCGGTGAGCGCCTGGGCTGCCTCGCGCCGGGAGGCCAGGTGCCGCAGCCCTTCGGCCATGCCCCGGACGGTCAGGGCGACCCCCTCGGCGACCGACGGGTGGACCTGTCCGGCAGGGTGGTCCGGTCCGAGCAGCCCCACGGCCAGACGCAGCGAGACCAGGGCTGCGCACAGGTAGAGCGCGGCGCCGAGCAGCACCACCACGGCGTTGGAGTCGGAAGCCAGCAGCTGGACGAGGAAGGCGAGCCCGCCGCCGGCGACCGCCGCGAGCGTCCCGGCCGTGGGCGAGAGCGAATTGGCGGTGACCAGCTGTGCGGGGCCTACGACGCGGGGCAGGGACGCGGCGAGCCCGGCCAGGACGAAGCGGTTGACGGCGGTCACCGAGAGGGCCGAGGCGTAGAAGAGCCAGTCGGGGACGTGCGCGACGATCAGCACGCCGGTGCCGCACGCGAGGAGTGCCCGCAGCAGGTTGCCGTAGAGGAAGACCTGCCGGCGCCGCCAGCGGTCGAGCAGCACCCCGGCGAAGGGGCCGATCACCGAGTAGGGCAGCAGCAGGACCGCCATGGCCGAGGCGATGGCCGCGGGCGAGGTCTGCTTCTCCGGGGAGAACACCACGTACGTGGCGAGCGCCACCTGGTACACGCCGTCCGCCGCCTGGGAGAGCAGCCGTACGGCGAGCAGGTTGCGGAAGTCCCTCAGGCGCAGGAGTACGCGCAGATCACGTACGACAGGCATGAGGGCAAGGGTCACATACGCGGAGGGTCCCCGGGCACATTGCCCGGGGACCCTCCGCGGAAGAACAGTCGAAGACCAGGTGTCCGAAGACACCGGGAGGGCGACTTAGCGCTCGACCTCGCCCTTGATGAACTTCTCGACGTTGGCCAGGGCCTCGTCGTCGAAGTACTGCACCGGCGGGGACTTCATGAAGTAGCTCGAGGCCGACAGGATCGGACCGCCGATGCCGCGGTCCTTGGCGATCTTCGCGGCACGCAGGGCGTCGATGATGACACCGGCGGAGTTCGGGGAGTCCCAGACCTCGAGCTTGTACTCGAGGTTCAGCGGGACGTCGCCGAAGGCGCGGCCTTCGAGGCGGACGTAGGCCCACTTGCGGTCGTCGAGCCACGCGACGTAGTCGGACGGGCCGATGTGGACGTTCTTCTCGCCGAGCTCACGGTCGGGGATCTGCGAGGTGACGGCCTGCGTCTTGGAGATCTTCTTCGACTCGAGGCGGTCCCGCTCGAGCATGTTCTTGAAGTCCATGTTGCCGCCGACGTTGAGCTGCATGGTGCGCTCGAGACGGACACCGCGGTCCTCGAACAGCTTCGCCATCACGCGGTGCGTGATGGTGGCGCCGACCTGCGACTTGATGTCGTCGCCGACGATCGGGACACCGGCCTCGGTGAACTTGTCCGCCCACTCCTTGGTGCCGGCGATGAAGACCGGGAGGGCGTTGACGAACGCGACCTTGGCGTCGATGGCGCACTGGGCGTAGAACTTCGCCGCGTCCTCGGAGCCGACCGGCAGGTAGCAGATCAGGACGTCGACCTCGCGGTCCTTGAGGATCTGGACCACGTCGACCGGGGTCTCGGCGGACTCCTCGATCGTCATGCGGTAGTACTTGCCCAGGCCGTCCAGGGTGTGGCCGCGCTGCACGGTCACGCCCTTGTTGGGGACGTCGCAGATCTTGATGGTGTTGTTCTCGCTGGCGCCGATGGCGTCCGAGAGGTCGAGGCCGACCTTCTTCGCGTCGACGTCGAACGCGGCGACGAACTCGATGTCACGCACGTGGTAGTCGCCGAACTGGACGTGCATCAGACCGGGGACCTTGGCCGCCGGGTCGGCGTCCTTGTAGTACTCGACGCCCTGCACCAGCGAGGCGGCGCAGTTGCCCACGCCGACGATGGCTACGCGAACCGAACCCATTCCGGTTGCTCCCTGTTTGTTCTCGGACGAGGCCTGCGAGATGCAGGCCTCACTTTGCAGTTTCGTCGGGCGGACCGGGTCGTCTCTGATCCCGTCCCGCCCGCTCACTCTCGATGAGCTCGTTCAGCCAGCGCACTTCGCGCTCCACGGACTCCATTCCGTGCCGCTGCAGCTCAAGGGTGTAGTCGTCGAGGCGCTCCCGCGTACGCGCGAGTGAGGCGCGCATCTTCTCCAAGCGCTCCTCGAGCCGGCTGCGACGGCCCTCCAATACCCTCATGCGTACTTCTCGCTCGGTCTGACCGAAGAAGGCGAAGCGGGCGGCGAAGGACTCGTCCTCCCAGGCGTCGGGGCCCGTGTGGGACAGGAGCTCCTCGAAGTGCTCCTTACCTGCAGCCGTCAACCGGTAGACGATCTTGGCTCGGCGCCCTGCGAGTGAAGTAGCGAGAGCGTCTTCCGGGGCGTTGCCCGGTTCTTCGATCAACCAGCCGTTGGCTACCAACGTCTTGAGGCAGGGGTAGAGCGTTCCGTAGCTGAACGCCCGGAACACCCCCAGCGAGGTGTTGAGCCGCTTGCGGAGCTCGTACCCGTGCATGGGGGATTCGCGAAGGAGGCCGAGGACGGCGAACTCGAGGATGCCTGAGCGCCTGCTCATCCGCCTGCCTCCTTCACATCTGAGTTTTTATGCCGAGCTGATGTATCGGCTCGATACATCCAGACGATAGAGCGGGCCGTCTCCGGCGACAAGGGGCGAGGTGGTGACCGGCGTCACATCACCAATTCGTACCAGGCGAGTTGCCTGATTTGGGGTGAACTTCGGCACTGTTCGGGTTTTGAGCGTGCGTAGTCTGTGGGCCATGACAACGGGGGGAACCGGAATTCACCTGCCGCTTCCAGGCCACTCGCCTGCCCGAGGAGTAGTCGTTCGATGAGCGAGCACCGCCGCAAACCGCCGCAGCCCGAGGGCGGCGGACGTGCCGCGGCCCGCCGGGCCGCCCAGCAGCGCCCTGGCCGGGGCGCCGGGCCCGCACGTGACGTCCCCACTGCGTCACCCAGCGGACCGTACGCAGAGCCGCCCGGCCCCGGAGGCCGTGCCGGGGCACGCCGGGCTGCCCCTCGTGGATCCGGAGGCCGTGGACGCACCGCCGGCCCCGCCGGCCGCGGTTCGGGCCGCCCGGACAAGCGGCTGATCAACTACCCGCGCTCCGACAAGGCAGGCTGGCAGCGCTTCGTACCGTCCTGGAAGCTGGTCTGCGGCACGGCCCTCGGCTTCTTCGCGATCATCACGGCAGGGGCCGGCATCGGCATCGCGTCGGTGAACACACCCGACCCGAACAAGGCGGCCCAGGCGCAGAACAACGTCTTCTACTGGGAAGACGGCTCCCAGATGGTGGCCACCGGCGGTTCGATGAACCGGCAGATCGTGCCCATCGACAAGATCCCCAAGTCGATGCAGAGCGCCGTGATCGCCGCCGAGAACGAGTCCTTCGAGACGGACAAGGGCGTCGACCCGATGGGCATCGCCCGGGCCGTGTGGAACATGGCCAAGGGCGGCTCCACCCAGGGCGGCTCGACCATCACCCAGCAGTACGTGAAGAACACGTACCTGGACTCCGACCAGACGCTCAAGCGCAAGGTCACCGAGCTCTTCATCTCGATAAAGCTGGGTGTTTCCGAGGAGAAGGACACGATCCTCGCGGGCTACCTCAACACCGCGTACTACGGCCGGGACGCGTACGGCATCCAGGCGGCCGCGCGGGCCTACTTCGGCAAGGACTGCGTGGACCTCACGCCCTCCGAGAGCGCCTTCCTCGCCTCCGTGCTCAAGGGCCCCAACCTCTACAACCCGGACGGCGGCATCGGTGCCGCGGCCACCCCCGAGAAGAACACCGAGCGGGCCAAGGAGCGCTGGGCCTGGGTCCTGGACCGCGAGGTCGCGGTGAAGCGGATGCCGAAGGCCGAGCGGGACCAGTTCAAGGAGTTCCCCAAGATCGTCGACTCCGAGCAGGCCCGTGGCCTGTCCGGGCAGACCGGCTACCTGGTCGAGACGGCCAAGCAGTACGTGATGAAGGTCACGGGCATCACGGCCGACGAGATGGCCCGCGGCGGCTACCAGATCAAGACCACCTTCCAGAAGCCGAAGGTGGACGCACTGGTCAAGGCCGTCGAGGACACCCGCAACGACTTCCTGGACGAGAAGGCCCGGCCCGAGTACGACACCTTCGTGCAGTTCGGCGCGGCCTCCGTGGACGTGAAGTCCGGAGCGATCGTGGCCCTGTACGGCGGCCCGGGCATGGACAAGAAGTACTTCAGCAACAACGCCAACACCATCGGCGTCCCGGTCGGATCGACCTGGAAGCCGTACGTCCTGGCGGCCGCGATGCAATACGGCACCCAGAACTCGAGCGGCCGGGGCATCTCGGCCGACAGCAAGTACAACGCGAACGACCTGACGGTGATCAACAACCGTGACGGCAAGCCGCTGATGGACGCGTCCGGCAAGCCGTTCAAGCAGAAGAACGAGAGCACCTACCCCTACGGATACGTGACCCTCAACGAGGCGATGGAGAAGTCCATCAACGTGCCGTTCGCGCAGCTCGTCTTCGATGTGGGCCACAGCAAGGTCCGGGAGGTCGCCGAGTCCACGGGCATCCTCAAGGACTCGATGAACCCGAACAACGACGCCTCGTTCGCCCTCGGCACCTCGACCCCGAGTGCCATCCGCATGGCCGACTCCTACGCCACCTTCGCCGCCTCCGGCACCCACCGCGAGCCGTTCTCCGTGACCCGCGTCGAAAAGGACGGCAAGGAGCTGCCCGGCTTCGGGGCCCCCAAGGAGCAGCGGGCGATGGACAACGCCATCGCCGACAACATCACCAAGGTCCTGCAGAACGTCGTCGAGAACGGCACGGGCACCAAGGTCAGGAAGCTCGGCTTCAACCGGCCCGCCGCGGGCAAGACCGGAACCACCGACAAGAACAAGTCGGCCTGGTTCGTCGGCTACACGCCGGAGCTGTCCACCTCGGTCGCCCTGTTCCGCACCGACCCGAACTCGGCGGACAAGAAGCTGATCTCCATGAACGGCGTGGGCGGCGTCGACTCCATCCACGGTGGCGACATCCCGGCCGCGATCTGGACCGAGTACATGAAGGAAGCCCTCAAGGGCACGCCGGTCAAGGAGTTCCCGGAGGCGGACAAGATCGGCGTCACCGCGGACGCCTCGGGCGCCCCTTCGCCGAGCCCCTCCTTCTTCCCCTCGCCGTCCCCGTCGATGCCCTCGCCGTCGGCGAGCTCCTCGCCGCCGGTCTCCCCCAGCCCGTCGAGGGGCGGCAAGCCGAGCTGCAAGCCGTGGGAGCTGTACTGCATCCCGGACACCAGCGGCGGCACCACCAGCGGCACCACCAGCGGCGGTACCGGCGGGTCCAGCGGATCACCGTCTCCGACGCCATCGGGCAAACCGGGCCGCCCGGGCGGAACCAGCTGGGGGAGCACGGTCGGGACCTCGGGCTGACCCACTCCCCCTCCTCTCCGGCGAGGGCCGTCGCACACGGTGCGGCGGCCCTCCCGGATGTCCGGCCCCGTACGGCAGGATGAGCGCATGACCAAGGTGCACGAGGAGCGGCCCGTACTGCCCACCCGGCAGGACGACGTCGCCACGGCAGGCAGCGAGTTCCTCGGCGGCCCGATGGGCCGCTACGCCCGGCTGGGCGGCCACTGGCTGACCCCGGTGCGCGTCGTGGTCCTCGTCGCCCTCGGACTGTTCGCGCTCGGCATGGTGCAGAAGCTGCCCTGTTACGACTGGGCGTGGTTCCGCGGAGCCGGCTCGCAGTACACGCACGCCTGCTACTCCGACATCCCGCACCTCTTCGCCGTACGGGGCTTCGCCGACGGACTCACGCCCTACTTCGACCGGCTCCCCGGCGACATGGAGTATCTGGAGTACCCGGTGCTCACCGGGCTCTTCATGGAGGTCGCCTCCTGGCTGACCCCCGGCAGCGGCTCCATGCAGCACCGCGAGCAGATGTACTGGATGGTCAACGCGGGGATGCTGATGGCCTGCGCCGCGGTCATCGCCGTGTGCGTCGCACGGACCCACCACCGCCGGCCCTGGGACGCGCTGCTCTTCGCCCTGGCGCCCGCCTACGCGCTCACCGCGACGATCAACTGGGACCTGCTGGCCATCGCCCTGACCGCCGCGGGAATGCTCATGTGGTCCCGCGGCCGGACCGTGCTCTTCGGCGTCTTCATCGGCCTGGCCACCGCGGCGAAGCTGTATCCCGTCCTGCTGCTCGGCGTGCTGTTCGTGCTGTGCTGGCGGTCCGGGAAGTGGCGGGCGTTCGGCTCCGCCGCCCTCGGCGCGGCCGTCTCCTGGCTCGTGGTGAACCTGCCGGTCATGATCTACGCCTGGGACGGCTGGAAGAAGTTCTACACGTTCAGCCAGGAACGGCCGATCGACTTCGGGTCCGTGTGGCTGCTCATCTCCCAGCGCTCCGGGAACCCCCTGGAGGACGCCAACACGTACGCGACGGGCCTGACGCTGCTGCTGTGCGCGGGCATCGGAGTGCTGACGCTGACCGCCCCGCGCCGCCCGCGCTTCGCCCAGCTGGCGTTCCTGGTCGTGGCCGCCTTCATCCTGGCCAACAAGGTCTACTCGCCGCAGTACGTGCTGTGGCTCATCCCGCTGGCGGCGCTGGCCAGGCCGCGCTGGCGGGACTTCCTGATCTGGCAGGCCGGCGAGGTCGTGTACTTCCTCGGGATCTGGCTGTACCTCGCCTACACGACCAGCGGGGACAAGCACCAGGGCCTGCCCGTGGAGGGCTACCAGCTGGCGATCGCCGCCCACCTGCTGACGACCCTCTACCTGTGCGTGGTGGTCGTGCGCGACATCCTGATGCCCGAGCGGGACGTCGTACGCCGCGACGGGTCGGACGACCCGTCGGGAGGGGTCCTGGACGGGGCCGAGGACGTGTTCGCGCTGTCGGACGCCGCGAGGGCGCCGCAGGATGCGGCGCCCTCGGAGGGACAGCGGGTCGAGTGGGGCATGGCCCGCAAGGACTGACCGGTCAGGCGTCGAGCACCCGGTCGAACTGCGTGGTGGTGTGGCGCAGGTGCGCCACCAGCTCGTCGCCGACCTTCGGCTCGGGGGCGTCCGACGGCACGAACAGGATCGACACCTGCATGTGCGGGGGCTCCGCGAACCAGCGCTGCTTGCCCGCCCACACGAACGGCGACAGGTTCCGGTTCACGGTGGCCAGACCGGCCCGGGCCACGCCCTTGGCGCGCGGCATCACGCCGTGCAGGGCCTTGGGGGCCTCCAGGCCCACCCCGTGCGAGGTCCCGCCGGCGACCACGACCAGCCAGCCGTCGGAAGCCGCCTTCTGCTGCCGGTAGCCGAACCGGTCGCCCTTGGCGACGCGTGTGACGTCCAGGACGGCGCCGCGGTACTCGGTTGCCTCGTGGTCGCCCAGCCACAGCCGGGTGCCGATCCGCGCCCGGAAGCGGGTCTGCGGGAACTGCTGGTGCAGCCGCGCCAGCTCCTCGGCCCGCAGGTGGCTGACGAACATGGTGTGGAGCGGAAGCCGGGCCGCGCGCAGCCGGTCCATCCAGCCGATGACCTCCTCGACGGCGTCCGAACCGTCCGGGCGGTCCAGCGGCAGGTGCAGGGCGAAGCCCTCCAGCCGCACGTCCTCGATCGCCGAGTGCAGCTGGCCCAGGTCCTGCTCTGAGATGCCGTGGCGGCGCATCGAGCTCATGCACTCGATGACCACGCGGGCGCCGACCAGGCCGCGGACCCCGTCCAGCGAGGACACCGAGCGGATCACCCGGTCCGGCAGCGGCACCGGCTCCTCGCCCCGCCGGAACGGGGTGAGGACGAGCAGGTCGCCGCCGAAGTAGTCCTTGATGCTGGCGGCCTCGTACGTGGTCCCGACGGCCAGGACGTCGGCGCCCAGCCGGGTCGCCTCCTCGCACAGCCGCTCGTGGCCGAAGCCGTAGCCGTTGCCCTTGCAGACCGGGATCATCCCGGGGAACTGGTCCTGGATCTGCTTCTGGTGCGCACGCCAGCGCGCGGTGTCGACGTAGAGCGTGAGCGCCATGCCCGTCCGGAGCCTCTCTCGAAAGCTGCAAGGTGCAGCGGTGCGGTGTGGGGGATGCAGCAGGAGGTCAGCGGCGCGACATGTAGATGTCGAGCGCCTTGTGCAGCATCTTGTTGAGCGGGAAGTCCCACTCGCCGACGTACTCGACGGCCTCGCCACCTGTACCGACCTTGAACTGGATCAGGCCGAACAGGTGGTCGTTCTCGTCCAGCGTGTCACTGATGCCGCGCAGGTCGTAGACGCTGGCACCGAGCGCGTACGAATCGCGCAGCATGCGCCACTGCATCGCGTTCGATGGCCGCACCTCGCGCTTGTGGTTGGCGGATGCGCCGTACGAGTACCAGACGTGCTGGCCGACGGTGAGCATCGTGGCGGCGGCCAGCGGCTCCCCCTCGTGCTTCGCGATGTACAGCCGCATCCGGTTCGGGTCCTCGGAGTTGAGGGCCGTCCACTGGCGCTGGAAGTAGCTGAGCGGGCGCGGGCGGAACTTGTCGCGCTCGGCCGTGATCTCGTACAGCTCCTGCCAGACCGGCAGGTCCTCGTAGCCGCCCTGGACGACCTCGACGCCGGCCTTCTCGGCCTTCTTGATGTTGCGGCGCCACAGCTGGTTGAAGCCCTTGAGGACGTCGTCCAGCGAGCGGTTGGCGAGCGGCACCTGGAAGACGTAGCGGGGCTGCACGTCGCCGAAGCCGGCGCCGCCGTCCTCGCCCTGCTGCCAGCCCATGCGGCGCAGCTTGTCGGACACCTCGAACGCGCGGGGCTCGATGTGCGAGGCCTCCACGTCCCGCAGGCGCTTGACCTCGGGGTCCTGGATTCCGGCCTTGATGGCGGCGGAGTTCCAGCGGCGGATGACGACGGGCGGGCCCATCTTCACGGTGAAGGCGCCCTGGCGCTTGAGGTGCGCCAGCATCGGCTGGAGCCACTCCTCCAGATTCGGGGCGTACCAGTTGATGACCGGGCCTTCGGGAAGGTAGGCGAGGTACCGCTTCACCTTGGGCAGCTGGCGGTACAACACGAGGGCGGCACCGACCAGTTCGTCGTTCTGGTCGAACCAACCGAGGTTCTCGGAGCGCCACTCGTTCTTCACGTCGGCCCACGCCGGGACCTGGCAGTGGCTAGCCGAGGGCAGGCTCTGGAGGTATCCCAGATGCTGCTCTCGGCTGATGGTCCTCAGGGACAGGCTCATGCGGGGCGTCTCCTCCGGCGGCTTCGCTGGCTATGGCGCGAAGCCTACTGCGACAAGGGCGCCACCCTTCTGGGGGACGGGCCGGGCCCGGGCCGGTGAGCGGCCGGTGCCCTGTCGCGGAGGTACCCCCGGTCAGCCCCGTCAGCCGCCGAAGAGGCCGCCGTGGAACATACCGAGGTAGAAGCCCACGGCCGAGGCGCCAAGCCCGATGATCAGTGCGAAGCGCTCGCGTGTCGTCTCGGAGATGAACTGTCCGTACGCGCCGGTCAGGATGCCGACGAGCCCGGTCCACGAGCTGAGCAGGTGCAGATTGTCGAAGAATCCCGTGACGAACGCCACGACCCCGAGCACCAGCGTGGCCGCCATGAGCGCGTCCTGCAGCGGATGGGGCTTGCCGTCGGTGGCGAAGATCGAGATGGGCTGACGTTGCATTGCCTGTGCCATCGGAAGGCACCTCCTGGCTGACGCAGAGCGGTGCGCGGGGCTGCCTCCGGCAGGGGCCGGGGCATAGCACCGAGCACACCCGGTGAATACAGAGTGTGGCCTCTTCCCGTCGGATTTCAACCGGAAGGAGTCGAGCAGGTAGTCTGTACAGCTGCGCGGTGTCTGCTCACAGACGCCGTGCGCACGCATCACGACCCTCCTGCCACGGAACGACCGTGGCCGCTGAGTCCAAAGGAGGTGGGTTCCACATGCGTCACTACGAAGTGATGGTCATCCTCGACCCCGATCTCGAGGAGCGCGCTGTCTCCCCGCTGATCGAGAACTTCCTCTCCGTCGTCCGTGAGGGCAACGGAAAGGTCGAGAAGGTCGACACCTGGGGCCGTCGTCGTCTCGCTTACGAGATCAAGAAGAAGCCCGAGGGCATCTACTCGGTCATCGACCTTCAGGCCGAGCCTGCGGTCGTCAAGGAGCTTGACCGACAGATGAACCTGAACGAGTCGGTTCTCCGGACCAAGGTCCTCCGCCCCGAGACCCACTGAACTTCGGTTCAGCGGTAATCGGGACCGAGTAGCACAGCAGCCCAGCAGCAAATCCCCGCCGAGAGGTTCATCCATGGCAGGCGAGACCGTCATCACGGTCGTCGGCAATCTCGTCGACGACCCCGAGCTGCGCTTCACCCCCTCGGGTGCGGCGGTCGCGAAGTTCCGTGTCGCGTCCACCCCCCGCACCTTCGACCGCCAGACCAACGAGTGGAAGGACGGCGAGAGCCTGTTCCTGACTTGCTCGGTGTGGCGGCAGGCGGCCGAGAACGTCGCCGAGTCCCTTCAGCGGGGCATGCGCGTCATCGTGCAGGGCCGGCTGAGGCAGCGGTCGTACGAGGACCGTGAGGGTGTCAAGCGCACGGTCTACGAGCTGGACGTCGAGGAAGTCGGCCCCAGCCTGAAGAACGCCACGGCCAAGGTCGCCAAGACCACCGGCCGCGGTGGTCAGGGTGGATACGGCGGCGGTGGCCAGCAGCAGGGCGGCGGCGGTGGCTGGGGCGGAGCCCCCAGCGGCGGCGCCCCGCAGGGCGGCGGAGCTCCCTCCGACGACCCGTGGGCGTCCAGTGCGCCGGCCGGCGGCCAGCAGCAGCAGGGCGGCGGGGGCGGCTGGGGCGGAAGCTCCGGCGGCTCCAACGGTGGCTACTCGGACGAGCCTCCCTTCTAGGGAAGCTCGCATCCCCACTTCTTGATCACACAGGAGAGACACAATGGCGAAGCCGCCTGTGCGCAAGCCTAAGAAGAAGGTCTGCGCGTTCTGCAAGGACAAGACCGCGTACGTGGACTACAAGGACACGAACATGCTGCGGAAGTTCATTTCCGACCGCGGCAAGATCCGTGCCCGCCGCGTCACCGGCAACTGCACGCAGCACCAGCGTGACGTCGCCACGGCCGTGAAGAACAGCCGTGAGATGGCGCTGCTGCCCTACACGTCCACCGCGCGATAAGGAAAGGGTGACCGACTAATGAAGATCATCCTGACCCACGAGGTTTCTGGCCTCGGTGCCGCCGGCGATGTCGTCGACGTCAAGGACGGTTACGCTCGCAACTACCTGGTCCCGCGTGGTTTCGCGATCCGCTGGACCAAGGGTGGCGAGAAGGACGTGGCGCAGATCCGCCGCGCCCGCAAGATCCACGAGATCGCGACCATCGAGCAGGCCAACGAGGTCAAGGCCAAGCTCGAGGGCACGAAGGTCCGTCTGGCCACCCGCTCGGGTGACGCCGGCCGTCTCTTCGGCTCCGTGACCCCGGCCGACATCGCCACGGCGATCGAGGCTTCCGGTGGTCCGAAGGTCGACAAGCGCCGCGTCGAGCTGGCTGCCCCGATCAAGACCCTCGGTTCGTACCAGGTCTCCGTGCGTCTGCACGCCGAGGTCGCCGCGAACGTGGGCGTCGAGGTCGTCGCCGCCTAAGTGCTGCACGCGAAGGGCCGCACCCCTGTGGGGTGCGGCCCTTCGTCGTTCTCGGGCTCCGACCGATGTTTCACGTGAAACCTGCGGGGGAGCATGCCGCGGAACGACCCGTGTTTCACGTGAAACATCGGCTCGTGGATCAGCGGGTCGCCCCCGCGACCAGCCATCGGCCGGAGCGTGCGCGCAGCTGGAGGGTGGCCATCCGGACCAGCATCATCAGGGTCATGGCCCACCAGAGCGTCGTCAGACCGCCTCCGACGGTCGGGACGAGCAGGGCCACCGGCGTGAACGCGGCCAGCGTCACGAGCATCGCCCAGGCCAGGTAGCGGCCGTCCCCCGCACCCATGAGAACCCCGTCGAGCACGAACACGATGCCGGCCACCGGCTGGCACAGGGCCACGACCAGCAGGGCGGGCAGCAAGGCGTCCTCGACTGCCGGATCGCCGGTGAAGAGCGGGATGAACAGCGGGCGGGCCGCGATCACCAGCGTGCCCAGGACGAACCCGGAGACGATGCCCCACTGCATCACCCGGCGGCAGACGGCCCTGGCCCCCGCGGTGTCGTCGGCGCCCAGGTAGCGGCCGATGATGGCCTGTCCGGCGATGGCGATGGCGTCGAGAGCGAAGGCGAGCAGGCTCCACAGGGAGAGCAGTATCTGGTGGGCTGCGATGTCCGCGTCGCCGAGCCGCGCGGCCACGGCAGTTGCGATCATCAGGACGGCGCGCAGCGACAAGGTGCGCACCAGCAGCGGTACGCCGGCTTGGGCGCAGGCCCGGATACCCGCGAGGTCGGGGTGCAGGGAGGCCCCGTGTCGGCGGGCTCCGCGGACCACCACCACCAGATAAGCGCCGGCCATGGCGCACTGGGCGATCACGGTGCCGCAGGCGGAACCGGCGATGCCGAAGCCTGCGCCGTATACGAGGGCGCCGTTCAGGCCCGCGTTGAGAGCGAAGCCCCCGATGGCGACGTAGAGCGGGGTACGGGTGTCCTGGAGACCGCGGATGACGCCGGTGGCGGCCAGCACCATCAGCATGGCCGGGATTCCCAGGGCGGAGATCCGCAGGTAGGTGACCGCGTACGGGGCGACGGTGTCGGAGGCTCCGAAGAGGGAGATCAGCCAGGGCGCCGCGGGGAGTACGACGGCTACGACGGCCGCCCCGATCAGGAGGGCGAGCCAGATGCCGTCCATGCCCTGCCGGATGGCTGCCGGGAGGTCCCCCGCGCCGACCCGGCGGGAGACGGCCGCGGTGGTGGCGTAGGCGAGGAACACGAAGACGCTGACGGCGGTGGTGAGGAGGGCGGCGGCGATGCCGAGTCCTGCCAGTTGGGGGGTGCCGAGGTGCCCCACGATGGCGCTGTCGGCCATCACGAACAGGGGTTCGGCGACGAGGGCGCCGAAAGCCGGGACGGCGAGCGCGAGTATCTCGCGGTCGTGCCGTCTCGGGGCTGCCTTCAGCGGCACGAGAGCCTGTGTCATGCGCTCAATCTAATCTTCCACAGGTAATAGACGCAACTGGCCTTGGATCCTTACCTGTGAGTTGGCTTGCGTCTTCTCGGCACCCCGTTGGAGGCGATCTCGGAAACGCCGCGAAGAAATTTCTCCCCCACAGCCCGTGGAGGAAGGAGCTGCAGGTCAGGCTGGGTGCTTGGGGAGTACAGGTGATTTTGTCCACAGCGCCGTCCCCCGGTCCGTGCACAGCTTCCGGCGACTTACCCACAGCATTGGGTCGGTCATCCACATCTCATCCACACAGCCTGTGGATAACAAGATTGGCTGACGTCGCTCCCGGCCCTACCGTTGGGCGTTGCCCGACTCTCCGACAGCGGATCCGGGTGCCCCAAATGTCAGAGCCGTGCCCTAGAAAGAGTGGCACGGCGAGGTCCGCGTTGCGGACGGGAGGAGGCGGCCCGGTGAGCATGCCCGAGCCCATGGACGACCCCTGGGCCGACAGCGGTCCGGGTGACCGTCTGCCCGCCCGTCCGCGCCGTAACAGCGACGGCCGGGTCCGCGGGGACGAACAGCACGAGCGGGGCCGTGAGGGCGGCTCCTGGGACGGCGGTGGCGGCTTCGAGCGCGTCCCCCCGCAGGACCTCGACGCCGAGCAGTCGGTGCTCGGCGGGATGCTGCTGTCCAAGGATGCGATCGCGGACGTGGTCGAGGTCATCAAGGGCCACGACTTCTACCGGCCCTCGCACGAAACGATCTACCAGGCGATCCTCGACCTGTACGCCAAGGGCGAGCCGGCCGACCCGATCACGGTCGGCGCCGAGCTGACCCGCCGCGGTGAGATCAGCAAGGTCGGCGGGGCCTCGTACCTGCACACCCTCGTCCAGTCGGTTCCGACCGCGGCCAACGCCGAGTACTACGCGGAGATCGTTCACGAGCGGGCCGTCCTGCGCCGCCTCGTCGCCGCCGGTACGAAGATCACGCAGATGGGATACGCGGCGGACGGCGACGTCGACGAGATCGTCAACAGCGCCCAGGCCGAGATCTACGCCGTCACCGAGCAGCGGACGTCCGAGGATTACCTGCCGCTCGGCGACATCATGGAGGGTGCGCTCGACGAGATCGAGGCCATCGGCTCGCGCAGCGGCCAGATGTCGGGCGTGCCGACCGGGTTCACGGACCTCGACTCGCTGACCAACGGCCTGCACCCGGGCCAGATGATCGTCATCGCGGCCCGTCCCGCCATGGGCAAGTCCACCCTCGCGCTGGACTTCGCCCGCGCCTGTTCCATCAAGAGCAATCTGCCGAGCGTGATCTTCTCCCTCGAAATGGGGCGTAACGAGATCGCGATGCGTCTCCTGTCGGCGGAGGCCCGGGTGGCCCTGCACCACATGCGCTCGGGCACCATGACGGACGACGACTGGACCCGCCTGGCCCGCCGGATGCCGGATGTCTCCGCGGCCCCGCTCTACATCGACGATTCCCCGAACCTGTCGATGATGGAGATCCGGGCGAAGTGCCGACGACTCAAGCAGCGCAACGACCTCTCGCTCGTCGTCATCGACTACCTCCAGCTGATGCAGTCGGGCGGCTCGCGCCGTCCCGAGAGCCGCCAGCAGGAGGTCTCGGACATGTCACGAAACCTCAAGCTGCTGGCCAAGGAGCTCGAGGTGCCGGTGATCGCGCTGTCGCAGCTGAACCGTGGTCCCGAGCAGCGCACCGACAAGAAGCCGATGGTCTCCGACCTGCGTGAGTCGGGCTCGATCGAGCAGGACGCCGACATGGTGATCCTGTTGCACCGTGAGGACGCGTACGAGAAGGAGTCTCCCCGCGCGGGCGAGGCGGACCTGATCGTGGCGAAGCACCGTAACGGCCCCACGGCGACGATCACGGTCGCCTTCCAGGGCCACTATTCGCGGTTCGTGGACATGGCCAACACGTAGCATCCGATCATGGATGCCGTATCTGAAGACCTGGAACTGCTCCCTGCCACCCGGCGTGCGCTGAGGCACCGGATCGCCGTTGCACAGAGCGAGGGACGGGCGCCGTCGGTGGTGGCGGCCGTGGCCCGCGGCGGTGAGGTGGTCTGGGAGGGCTCCCGGACCTCCGTCGAGGGGCACGGACCCGACGGGAACGTGCAGTACCGGATCGGGTCGATCAGCAAGACCTTCACCGCTGTTCTGGTGATGCGGCTGCGCGACGAGGGGCTGCTGCAGCTCGAGGACCCGCTGGAGAAGTACCTGCCGGGCACGGCCGCCGGGGAGGTGACCGTCGCCCAACTGCTGGCCCACACGAGTGGATTGGCGGCTGAAACGCCCGGCGAGTGGTGGGAGCGTACGCCCGGTGCCCTGCGCCCCGGGCTGGCCGACGTGCTGGGCGAGGAGCCGTTCCGCTTCCAGCCCGGACGGCGGCACCACTACTCCAACCCCGGCTACACGCTGCTGGGTTCGCTCGTGGAGGCCGTACGCGGGAAGCCGTGGGAAGAGGTGCTCCGGGCCGAGGTCCTGGAGCCGCTGGCCCTGGACCGTACGACGGCTCAGCCGCAGGCTCCGCACGCGGGCGGCTGGGCGGTGCACCCGTGGGCCGACGTGATGATGCCCGAGCCGCTGGAGGATCTGGGGCTGATGGCCGCGGCCGGGCAACTCTGGTCCACGACGCGCGACTTGGCGCGGTTCGCGGTGTTCCTCGCCCGTGGTGACGAGCGGGTGCTGAGCGCGGAGACCGTACGGGAGATGCGGACGCCGGCCTCTCCGCCGGAGCCTGGTTTCGCCGAGCTGGGCTACGGGCTCGGCGTGCAGCTGACGGACGGCGGCGGACGCAGGCTCGCCGGCCACAGCGGCTCCCTCCCGGGATTCGTCGCAGGGCTGTGGCTGAGCGAGGCGGACGACGTGGCGGCCGTGGTGCTGGCGAACTGCACGTCGGGGCTGCCCGCCGCGACGGTGGCCGCGGACCTGGTGGCGATCGTCGCGGACGCGGAGCCGCGGTTCCCACAGCCCTGGCGGCCGTTCCGGGAGGCCGATCCGGTCGCCCTGGAGCTGTGTGGTCCCTGGTACTGGGGGACGTCGGCGCAGGTGCTGCGGCTGAAGGCGGACGGGCTGTTGGAGCTCGCCCCGGTGGGTGTGACGGGCCGCTCGGCCCGGTTCCGGGCCGAACCCGACGGCAGTTGGACCGGGCTCTCCGGCTACTACGCGGGGGAGACGCTGCGGGCGGTCCGGCGCGAGGACGGTTCGGTGAGCCACCTCGATCTGGGCTCGTTCGTGTTCACGAGGGAGCCGTACGACGCCCAGGCCCCGGTGCCCGGCGGCATCGACCCGCAGGGCTGGCGGGGCATCGGCTGAGCGCTTCGGTCGACAGGCTCAGGCGACGAGTTCGCGCTCCAGCGGGGTGCGGAAGCGCGGGGTGATCCGGGCGTCGCCCACCCACCGGGCGAGGCGGGCAGCCTCGGCCGTGATCGCCTCCTCTGCGGCGCGGCCGGGGTCGGCCAGCATCCGCCAGACGATCTCGCCGTCCGCTCGCTGGGCCCAGCCGCCGACGATCTCGCCGTTCCACCAGACCGTGGGGCCGATGTTGCCGGCGTAGTCGAAAAGGGCGGACCGGTGGGCGGGGTCGAGCTGGAAGCCCCGGTCGGCCCAGCCCATGCCGCTCGGGTCGAGTCCGGGCAGCAGCGCTGCCCAGGGCTCCGGGGCGGGTTCGGGCGCGGTGTCGCCGGGGCTGACGAGGGCGGTACTGCCGTCGTCGAGACGGACCTGGTCGGGGCCGACGACGGCGAGGGCCTTGCGGACGTCGGTGAGCGTCCAGCCCGTCCACCACTTCAGGTCCGCCTCGGTGGCCGGACCATAGGCGCGCAGCCAGCGGCGGGCGATCTCGGCGCGAGCCTCGGCTGCGGGCACGGCGGGCCAGGGCTCGGTGTGCACCCACCGGAACTGGCTGGAGGTCCAGGATCCGCGCGGCCGGTCGCGGCGGATCCGGCCGTCGGCGGCCAGGAGCCGGATGACTCGGGTGGCGACGCCGGTCTTTGTCTCGTACTTCTTGCCCCGGCCGATGGTGATCTTCTCGCGCAGTTCGGGAACGGCCGCCGAGAGCTGGCTTCCGGTGCAGGGGCCGCCGGTGTCGAGGGCGTCGAGCGCGGCGGCCTCGGCCCGGGCCAGCCACTCGGCATCCAGGCCCTTGCCGTCCTCGTCGAGATGCTTGAGGAGGGTACGGCGCTCCTTGACGGCGATGCTCCGGGCGGTCGAGGCGTCCACGTACGGGGCTAGTTCCGTGGAGACGGCGAAGAGCGTATTGCGCATGCTGAGCAGCCGGACGAGGGAGACGTCCTCGTAGAACGCCTTCTCGATGGCGGCCGGCCCGCCATCCGTGAGCCGGGCGCGGGCGGAGAGGAACACCGTCGCGGCGTCGGTGGCGTGCAGTGCCACGACGGCGTCCGCAGCCTGGGCGACCGTGGCCGCATGCGCCGAGGGAGCCAGACGGTGCCTGCGTCCGAGCCGGTGGCGACGCTCGGCGGTGGTGACGAGAGGGAGGCTGGGGCTCATCCTCCCGATCGTAGGCCGGGCCACCGACGCCGGCCCGGCCTTCCGCACGGGCGATCAGAGGGAGAGCTTGAACCCGACGTGGGACGCGGTGAACCCGAGCCGTTCGTAGAAGCGGTGGGCGTCGGTACGGGTCACGTCCGAGGTGAGTTGGACGAGCTGGCAGTTCTCGCGGCGGGCCTGCTCTACGGCCCATCGGATGAACCGGGTGCCCAGCCCGCTGCCGCGTTCGTCGGCGTGGACGCGGACGCCTTCGATGATTGCGCGGGTGGCGCCCTTGCGGGAGAGCCCGGGGACGATCGTGAGCTGGAGCGTGCCCACGACGAGGCCCTCACGGACCGCCACGACCACGTGCTGGTGGGGGTCGCCGACCAGGCGTTTGAACGCCTCGATGTACGGGGTGAGGTCGTCGGGGGATTCGCGGGTGGCGCCCAGGGGGTCGTCCGCGAGCATGGCGACGATGGCGGGCAGGTCCTCCTCGGTGGCGGATCGGATGGCCGGCTGGTCGGGTTCGGTCATGGAGATGTCCCTTCTCAGCCCGCTGCCACGGTGAGCGGGGCCCAGCGGCGGGTCCAGTCGCCGGGGAGGCTGGGGATGTCGCGGGTCATGACGGCGTTGAAGGCCACGGAGTCGAGGCCCCGCTCCTTGAGCCAGGTGAGGAACTCCTCGTGGCGTACGTCGATGTCGGTGCGCAGTGGTCGGTCGGAGACGGCCGCGAGAGCGGTGACGAGTGCCTGGGCTCCGGCCGTGTCGAGGGCGATCAGCGGGCCGATGACGTGGGTCTCCATGTTGGGCCAGATCGCGGCGTAGCCGACGAGCTTGCCCCGGCCGTCCTCGGCCACCAGCAGACGGTCTGCGAAGGCGGGAAGCCGCGTGATCATGTGGGTCCGGTCGGTACCGAAGACCTCGGTGTCCAGGTGGACGATCCGCGGGATGTCCTCGCCGGTCGCCGGCCGGACCGCCACGGAGCCCTGCCCCGGAGTCGGAGCCGCGGGGTCGTGGCGGAACGTGCCCCGGAGCATTTCCGCGCGGCCCGTGGTGGCGAAGCCGAGCTCCTCGTAGAGGGGACGGCCGTAGGGAGTGGCGTGCAGGGTGAGTGGGACGCCCTTGAGGAGGTCGTCACAGATGTACGCCATCAGGCGCCGGCCCAGGCCCTGGCGGGCATAGCGCCCGGCGACAAGGACCATTCCGATGGCGGCCAGTTCCGGGCCGGCATGGGTGTGGCCGTACGAGGTGACGATGCAGGCGGCGGCGAGCCCGTGCCCGTCGGGGGCATCGATGCCGTAGCCGCTGCCCGCGGCGAGGAGCAGGCCCCACTTGTGGTCCTCGCGCGGCCACCCGCGGTCTTCGGACAGGTCGGCGCAGTGGCGGAGGTCATCCACGGTCAGCGCACGGATCGGCAGTTCGGTGAGGTGTGGTGGTGTCACGGGGCCAGAGTGGATCATCGGATGGAGGGCGTCCAGAGGATTTGGGAGCGTGTTTCACGTGAAACATCCCGCTGTCTCTCCGGGCCACCGTGGGAAGGGTCTGGTGGGAAGAGGCGATGTTTCACGTGAAACATCGCTGCTTCTGTCCCGGCCACGGCCGGGAGGCGCCCCCGGGCGAAATGAACGGGCTAGCCTCGTCTGCCATGACCCTCCTGCACCTTTTCGATCTCGACGGGACGCTGATGTACGGCTCAGCGGCGCCGGTCGAGATCTCCCGACAGCTCGGCCTGAGCGCGGAGATCGCCGAGCTGGAGCGATCGTTCGGCGCACGGGAGATCGGGCCCCACGAATTCTCGGTGGCGGCACATGCGCTGTGGGCGGCGCTGACTCCCGCCCATGTCCGGGCAGCGTTCGACGGAGCTCCCTGGCTGGCGGGGATTCGCGAGGTGTGGCGGGAGATCAGGGAGCGCGGGGACTACTGCGCGGTGATCTCACTGTCGCCGTCGTTCTTCGTGGAGCTGCTGCTGGAGTGGGGCGCGCATGCCGCCCACGGCTCGGTGTTCCCGGAGGTGCCCTTCACCCGGCCCGTGGACGCGTCCGGGATCCTGACGCCCGAGGGCAAGGTCACGGTGGCGGACCGGCTCTGCGCGCAGTTCGGGGTGAGCCGGACCGACTGCGTGGCGTACGGGGATTCGTCGACCGACGCGGTCCTGTTCGAGGCTGTTTCGGTGTCGGTGGCGGTCAACGCGCGGCCTTACCTTGCGGAGCGGGCGACGTACGCCTACGAGGGCCGGGACCTACGAGAGGCGTATCAGCTGGTCGGGGTGGCGCGTCCGGAAGTCCAAGCATCTTAGGAGGAAAGTGGGTTCGAAACGCGGATTTCCGCGTTTCCCCGCGAGTGGTTGGGGCGGCTGGCAGGCTTTGAGGCCCGGAACCACGGATTCGAAGGCCGTGGCGTGCTTACCGACCGAGATGTTCGAAGCGAGGCACCGCATGGACGCTCCGCCCACGAGATCGGCCAGACGGACGGCCGGGATACCGTCCGGGGGCGGTGCGGTCGAGCCCTCCCCGGACGCGGTACTGATCCGCCGGACCCTCGAGGAAATCGCACCGATCGCCGGCAAGGTGACCTCGTACTTCTACGCCCTGGTGTTCACGGGCCACCCGGAGGTGCGGGGCATGTTCCCGGCCGCCATGGACGCACAGCGCGACCGGCTGCTGAAGGCGCTGCTGACCGCAGCCGAGCACATCGACAACCCGGACGTGCTCGTGCCCTATCTGCGCCGACTGGGCACCGGGCACCGCAAGTACGGCACGGCGGCAGGGCACTATCCGGTGGTGGGTGAGGCCCTGATCGGCGCCTTGGCCCGGTATGCGGAGCACAGCTGGGGACCGGAGGCGCAGGCCGCATGGGTGCGGGCCTACACCGCGATGTCCCAGATCATGATCGACGCGGCGGCGGAGGACGAGGTGAAGACCCCAGCGTGGTGGCATGCGGAGGTGGTCTCGCACGATCTGCGCACCCCGGACATCGCGGTGCTGACGGTCCGCCCCGACCAGCCCTACTCCTTCCTGGCGGGCCAGTACACGAGCCTGGAGACCCCGTGGTGGCCCCGGGTGTGGCGGCACTACTCGTTCGCCTCGGCTCCGCGTGCCGACGGACTGCTGTCCTTCCACGTCAAGGCCGTTCCGGCGGGCTGGGTGTCCAACGCGCTGGTGCGGCACGCCCGGCCCGGCGACGTGCTGCGGCTGGGGCCGCCGGCCGGGTCGATGGTGGTGGACCACACCACCGACAACGGGATGCTGTGCCTGGGCGGCGGCACTGGCATAGCCCCGATCAAGGCGCTGATCGAGGATGTGGCGGAGCACGGTGAGCGCCGCCCGGTGGAGGTGTTCTTCGGGGCGCGCAGCGACGGCGACCTGTACGACAAGGACACCCTGCTGGGGCTGCAGCGCTCGCATCCGTGGCTTTCGGTGCGCCCGGTCGTCTGCGAGGGCCTGGCGGGGCAGCTGCCGCAGGCGGTCGGTGAGCACGGGCCCTGGAGTTCGTACGACGCGTTCATCTCGGGGCCGCCCGCGATGATCCGCAGCGGTGTGGACGAGCTCAAGCGGATCGGGATCCCCGGGGACCGGATCCGCTTCGACGCGCTCGAGGAGCTGGTGGGCGCGGCCGGCTGAGGCCCGGGCCGAAACGGCCCGGGTCGAGGTCAGCCCAGGTCGGGGGCGTGCATGGCGCGTACGCCCTCGATGTTGCCGTCGAGGTAGTGACGCAGGGACAGCGGGACGAGATGGACGGCGGCGATGCCGACACGGCTGAAGGGCACGCGGACGATCTCGTACTCGCCTGCCGGCTCGTCGACTTCGGGGCCGTGCCGCTGGCTGGGGTCCATGGATTCGAGGTGGCAGACGAAGAAGTGCTGCACCTTCACGCCGGTCACTCCGCCGTCGGCGATGTGCTCGACGGTGTCGACGAAGCAGGGCACCACATCGGTGATCTTCGCGCCGAGTTCCTCGTGGATCTCTCGGTGGAGGGCGTCGACGACGGTGGCGTCCGAGGACTCCACTCCCCCGCCGGGGGTGAGCCAGTACGGGTCGACGCCGGGCTTGGTGCGTTTGATGAGGATCAGGTCGTCACCGTCGAGCAGGATCGCGCGGGCGGTGCGTTTGACCACGGGACGTTCGGTCATGGGAGAAGAGTGGCCCAGACTGCGGTGTCTGAAACGCGTGTCGGCGAAACGCGCTGCACGCCGGAAGCGGAGGCTCACCAGTGCGCGGCGGCGCGCAGCAGCCGGTCGTGCGCACGGGCGAGGTGGGCGAGGGAGAGGCTGCCGGCCCGTACGACGAGGAACCAGGTGCGCAGCGGCGGTACGGGCGGCTCGAGCAGGGCGACGATCTGCCCGCGGTCCAGGGCGTCCTGGCACAGGTACCGAGGCAGGACGGCGAGGCCGGCGCCGGCCCGGACGCATTCCAGCACCGCCCTGAGATCCGGGACGACGACGGTGGCGGCATCGGGCCGGGTCCCGGGGCGGGTCTCGAAGACCGCGGCCCAGTAGCGGGCGACGAGCGGCAGGGTCTCGTGGACCTCGACGAGCGGAATGCCGTCGAGGGCGGCGGGTCCGGTCTCGCGCAGCCGGTCCGGATCGACGAGGGCGGCCCAGTAGGGCGCGGCGACCAGGACGTGCTCCTCGTCGCACAGGGCGGTCGCACTGAACAGCCCGCCGCGTGGCCGGGCTGTGGTGACGACGAGGTCGTGGTGCCCGGCGGCGAGCCCGTCGAGGGCCTCCTCGGCGCCGGTCTGCAGGACGGTGCGCAGGGTGTGGCCCTGGCCGACGAGCGGTGCGAGGGCGGGCAGGACGCGCAGGCACAGGAATTCGGGGGGACCGGCGAGGTGCAGGGTGCGCAGCGCACCGGCGGCCTCCCGTTCCGCCTCGGTGATCCGCAGCAGGGCGTCGAGGTGCGGGGCGGCTTTGTGGGCGAGTTCGTCGCCGACGGCGGTGGGGGTGACCCCGCGGGCCCTGCGGTGGAACAGCGGTCGGCCCAGCTGGCGTTCGAGAGTGCGGATCTGGGACGTGACGGCGGGCTGGGACAGCCCGAGCAGCGTGGCGGCCCGGGTGAACGAGCCCGCCCGGTGCACGGCGACGAAGGTGCGCAGCAGGGCCAGGTCCATGAAGGCCCCTCTCGGTGGGGGCCTTCAACTATAAATATGCCGATAGGCCCCTGTCGTTACCGTGATTGGACTCTGACGCTGGGTCAACTAGCCTTGAGCACGTGGTTCTTCGCGCGCAGAACCCGGGCGGTCCGAGCCACTAGGGGGGAGGCTCGGACCGCTCCATGTCTGCGCCAGTTCAGGCGCCGTCGCCCGCGGCGTCGAGGGCGCGCAGCACGTCCGCGACCAGGTCCCCGGTGTCCTCGGCCCCGGCGGACAGGCGGATGAACCCCTCCGGGACGGGGTCGCCGCCCCACCGTCCGCGCCGCTCCGCCGTGGACCGTACGCCGCCGAAGCTGGTGGCGTCCTCGACCAGGTGCAAGGCCGTCATGAAGCGTTCGGCGTGCGCGCGGTCCGGCAGGGTGAAGGAGACGACGGATCCGAAGCCCCGCATCTGCCGGGCGGCCGTCTTGTGCGACGGATCCGCGGGCAGCCCCGGGTAGCGCAGCCCGGTCACGTCCGTACGGTCGGCCAGCGCCTCGGCGACGGCCAGCGCGTTGGCCCACTGGCGGTGAGTGCGCAGCTGGATGGTGGCCAGGGAGCGGTGGGCGAGCCAGGCCTCCATCGGGCCGGGGATCGCACCGACGATCTTGCGCCAGCGCCGGACGGCGGCCGCGAGCTGCGGGTCGCGGCAGACGACGTAGCCGAGCAGGAGGTCGCCGTGGCCGGTGAGGCCCTTGGTGCCGCTGGCGACGGAGAAGTCCGCGCCGAGTTCCAGGGGGCGCTGGCCGAGCGGGGTGGCGAGGGTGTTGTCGACGGCCACGAGGGTGCCGCCCGCGTGCGCGGCCTCGACCAGACGTCGTACGTCGCACACGTCGAGCCCGGGGTTGGAGGGGGTCTCGATCCACAGCAGCCTGGCCCCGGCGAGGACGGCGAGCTGCCCGTCGTCGCCGGTCGCCGCGGTGCGGACGTGGATCCCGTACGCCTCCAGCTGCTCGCGGACCAGCGGCAGCGCCTGGTATCCGTCGTCGGGCAGGACGACGGTGTCCCCGGTGCGGGCCTGGGAGAGCAGGACGGCGGAGACCGCGGCCATGCCGGACGCGAAGACGATGGTGTCCACGCCGTCCTGGCCGGGGGCTTCGAGTTCCCCGATGGCCCGTTCCAGCAGGGTCCAGGTCGGGTTGGTGTCGCGGCCGTAGGTATACGGGCCCGCCACGTCGCCGGGGAGGTGGAAGTGGGCGGCGAAGACGGGTCCGGGCAGGGGCGGTTCGTTCTTGACCGGCTCGGGCAGCCCGGCCCGCACGGCCCGGGTGCCGTCGCCCGGCCCGTCCGCCCGGGCGGCTCCGCCGGCCGCTGCTGATGCTGCCTGGTTGGCCTTGTTGCCCTGGTCGTTCACGCGGTGTGCTCCTTCACTGCCTCACGTACGGCGTCCGGCAGGCCCGCACTCGCCGCTTCGACGAGAGCGTCGAGTCCGGCTCAGTTCTTGTCGGGCAGAGCCATGTTCACGGCCCAGGAGACGACGGAGATGATCAGGCCGCCGACGAGCGCGGTCCAGAAGTTGTCGACGTGGAAGCTGAGGTCGAGCTGCGTGGCAAGCCAAGAGGTCAGCAGCAGCATCAGGGCGTTCACGACGAGGGTGAACAGTCCCAGAGTGAGAACGAACAGCGGCAGCGAGAAGAACTTCACCACGGGTTTGACGATGATGTTCACCAGGCCGAAGACCAGTGCGACCAGGATCAGCGCGAGGGTCCTGCGGCCCAGGGAACTGTGGTCGTCGAGCGTGATGCCGGAGAGCAGCCAGATGGCGACGGCCAGGGCTGCGGCGTTCGCGAGCGTCTTGACTACGAAATTCGTCATGTGTCTGATCGTGGCAGAGAAGATCCCGGTGGGACATCAGCAGATCAGCGGATGCCAGGGAACGCGAGAGAGCAAGGGGCACAACGAAGATGAAGGCCTTCCGGCTGGACGAGCTCGAGGCGGAGCGGCTCGCGAACGACGGCGCCTATCTGCAGTTCCTGCGCGAACGGAACATGTCGGTCGGGCTGTACGCGCTGGACGCCGGGCAGAGCGACCCGCAGCAGCCGCACCGGCAGGACGAGGTGTACTTCGTCGTGAGCGGCCGTGCCTCGATCACCGTCGGGGAGGAGACGACGACGGTGGCCCGCGGCAGCGTCGTCTACGTCCCGGCCGGGGTGGTGCACAAGTTCCACCACATCAGCGAGGACCTGCGGGTACTGGTGGTGTTCTCCCCGCCGGAGGCATAGCCGGCAGAACCCGGAGCGAGGGTCGGATCCCTGGTCCCCCTAGGGGGCGGATCAGGGGACTCCGGGGGCTCGCTGGCCCCCGGGCGCCTCCGCGGCCTCCTAGCATCGAGAGCAGGAAGTCACGGCTCAGGAAGAGGTTGAGGACATGGACGGCATCCGAGAGACATTCGCAGGCATGCCCTGGTGGGTTAAGTGGGTCGCGATCCCGCTTCTGGTGCTCTTCGTCTTCGGTGGCGTCATCACGAGCATCCTCGGTGCCCTGATCGGGTTCGCGTTCAAGCTGCTGCTCTTCGTCGGCCTCGTCGGCGGCCTGGTCTTCCTCGTGAAGAAGTTCAGCGGCAGCGGTACGAAGCCCTCGTCCGGCGACTGGTAGGCCCCGGGGTCAAGCCCGGGGATTAACCCAGGCGGGGGAACGTGAGGTGGCAAACCGCTCACACCGCGGGAATCGGCGGATAGGGTGGCAATCTGTGCCGTTCCCCTGGGCCGAAAGCTGGTAGCGCGGCCCTGACCTGCGGCAATCTCCACTACAAGCCGAGCGCGACCTCCAGGTGTCACGGCATGTGCGGGGCGGCCCCTGCAGGGCTGGCCCTCCCAAGGCCCGCCGCCACGCCTGGGGGCGAGCTTTGTCTTCGGTTCACAATGCCGGTGTGCCAACGCTGATCGGTTCGGTGCAGCGAGCGTTGAGACTGCTCGAAGCAGTGGGCTCCCACAGCGAGGGAGCCCCGGCTAAACAACTGGCGCGCGAGGCCGGGCTCCCGCTCCCCACCGCGTACCACCTGCTGCGCACCCTCACCCACGAGGGCTATCTGCGGCGCGAGGGTGGAGTGTTCGTTCTCGGCGCCGCCGCAGGCCGGCTCGCGGGCGGCGGACTGCAGCAGAAACGTCGCAGCATGATCCTCGACTCCCTCGCGCACTTCCGCGACGCGGTCGGGGCCCCCGTCTACTTCGCGGTGTTCCGCGACGGTGAGATCGAGCTCGTGGGCGTTTCGGACACCCCGGCCAGCCCTGCCGTCGAGGAATGGGCCGATTTCCGTGCGACCGGGCACGCGCACGCCATCGGACAGTGCCTGCTGGCCCAGCTCGACGAGGAGACGCGCGAGGACTACTACGACCGGCATCCGGTCGAGGCCGTCACCCGGTACACCGTTCGCGACCAGCGCGCCCTGGAAGACCGGATCGCGTCCCTCGGTCGCATGCAGGCGGTTACGGAGCGTCAGGAATACGCGCTGGGCACGGTGTGTGCAGCCATCCCCATCACTGCCGGCGATACTGCCGCAACCATGGCGATTTCGCTCCCTTTGCACCAGGAGGGACAATTGCTGTATGTGGTCGATCGGCTACGGAGTGAAGTAGGCGCGCTGTTGAGCACCCTCTCGTTCTCTATCAGTATCTGAAAACTCACTCCTTGTGATCTGCAAGCGCGTCCACCACCCTTGTCAAGAGGGCCCTGGGGGATCATTCCTGGCCACTTCCACTACAGCGGGGTAGTCAATGCGCGAGTCGGTACAGGCAGAGGTCATGATGAGCTTCCTCGTTTCCGAGGAGCTCTCGTTCCGGATCCCGGTGGAACTCCGGTACGACACCCGTGACCCCTACGCGGTGCGCCTGACGTTCCACCTTCCCGGAGACGCGCCCGTGACCTGGGCGTTCGGCCGGGAACTCCTCCTCGACGGCATCAACAAGCCGTGCGGTGACGGCGACGTGCACATCGCCCCCACCGACCCGGAGGAGCTGTCCGATGTCCACATCCGGCTCCAGGTCGGCTGCGACCGGGCCCTGTTCCGCGCCGGAGCCGCGCCGCTCGTGGCGTTCCTCGACCGCACCGACCGGCTTGTTCCGCTCGGTCAGGAGCGCAACCTCGGCGACTTCGAGGGCAACCTCGACGAAGCGCTGGACAGGATCCTGGCCGAGTCCCGGCAGAACGAGCAGAACGCGGGCTGACGGGACCGGACCGGACAAGCCGAGCCGCCCCGGGCCCCCGAGCCACCCGGGTCTTCTCAGCTCTTGCGCCGCCGTCCCCGGCCCCTGCGGACCGGCCCAGAGGCCGCCGCTCCGGCCGGGGATCCCGGCCGGTCGGCAGAAACCACCAGCGCGGCAAGCGCCGTTGTCACCGGGACCGAGGCCACCAGGCCGATCGACCCGACGAGTGTCCGTACGATCTCCTCCGCGACCAGCTCGCTGTTGGCCACCGAACCCATGCTGCTGTTCGCGATCGAGAACAGCAGCAGCAGGGGCAGCGCCGCGCCCGCGTAAGCCAGTACCAGGGTGTTGACCACCGATGCGATGTGGTCGCGGCCGATCCGGATGGCCGCACGGTACAGGGCGCGGGACCCCATCGACGGGTCGGCCTGGTGGAGTTCCCAGACCGCCGAGGTCTGGGTGACCGTCACATCGTCGAGCACCCCCAGAGATCCGATGATCACGCCTGCAAGCAGCAGGCCGCTCATGTCGATGTCCGGGTAGAGCCCGTGGATCAGACCGGTGTTGTCGTCGGTGTTGCCGCTCAGGAACGCCCAGTCGACGAACACCGAGCCCAGCAGCCCGATCAGCAGCAGCGAGACGAGCGTGCCCAGGACGGCGACGGAGGTACGGGCGCTCAGTCCGTGGCACATGTACAGCGCGATGAGCATGATGGCGCTGGCGCCGATGACGGCAACGAGCAGCGGGTTCGAGCCCTGCAGGATCGCCGGGAGGATGAACAGCGTCAGCACGCCGAAGCTGACGACCAGCGCGATCAGCGCGAACACGCCGCGCATCCGGCCGACGACGACCACCGCCACAGCGAAGAGCCCGGCCAGCACCGCCAACGGCAGCTTGCGGTTCACGTCGATCACGGAGTACTGGAGATCCCGGGGTGCGTCCGGCGCGTACGCGACGACCACCTCCTGGCCGTTCTCCAACTGCCGTGGGGCACCCGGCTGGACGATCTCGAAGAAGGTGCGGCCCTTGTCGGATCCGGTGCCGACCTCGATGGTGGCCTTCTTGCACTCGCCGGTCTGCGCGGCCTGGGCCTCGCGGCCCTCCGGGGTGGAGACGTCGCCGGTGGGCGGCACCTGCGAGGCGTTCACGGATTTGCAGTCGACCTGTTCCAGCGCGACGACCCGGCCCTGCTGGGTCTGCCGGTCGAAGCCCACCCCGGAGCGCTCGTGGGCGGGGGCGCCGCCCGGCCAGAGCACCACCATGCCGGCGAAGACGGCGACGGCGAAGGGGATCAGTACGGCCGCGATGACCTTGCGCAGGTGCTTCGAGACGGGTGCCGCCGGCCCGTGGCTGTGGGAATGACCATGGGAGTGGCCCTCGGCAGGGCCGTGGGATGGGCGGTGATCATGCCCGGGGTCCACGTGTGCGTGGTCGGTGTGACCCGTGGGGTCGTGGGGTTCGGAGGGAGGCTGCGGCGAGGACGTCACTGGCAGATCATCGCAAGAGTTGAGGGGGCCCACTGTTCAGCACGCCACAGATGACGCTAGCGTGGGGGCACCTTTGCACAACGCGGGAGCTCGGAGCACCGGGCTGAGAGGGCGCTGATCACCGTACGCGCAGTACACATGCGTACGGGAAGAGGCTGCGTCGACCGCCGAACCTGTTACCGGGTAATGCCGGCGTAGGGAGATCAGGTCTCATGACCATTCAGGACGCACGCACGCCTGCCGTCAGCCAGGACGCCGACGGCCAGACCGAGCGCCAGCCGGGCTGGCACAAGGGCTACGTGGCGGGCTCCCGCCCCGACATCCGGGTGCCGGTCCGCCAGGTCCACCTCACCAACGGCAAGGACGTGACGCTCTACGACACGTCCGGGCCGTACACCGACCCGCAGATCGAGACCGACGTGCGTCGCGGCCTGCCGCCGCTGCGCGAGAACTGGATCATCGGCCGCGGCGACACCGAGGAGTACGCGGGCCGTCCCGTGCGCCCCGAGGACGACGGCATCAAGCACACCTCGCCGCGCGGTGGTCTGAAGAACCTCGACGCGGTCTTCCCGGGCCGCCCCCGCCAGCCCCGCCGGGGCCGTGACGGCGCCGCCGTCACGCAGCTCGCGTATGCCCGCCGCGGTGAGATCACCCCGGAGATGGAGTACGTCGCGATCCGCGAGAACGTCTCCCCCGAGGTCGTCCGCGAGGAGATCGCCGCAGGCCGCGCGGTACTTCCCGCGAACGTGAACCACCCGGAGATCGAGCCGATGATCATCGGCAAGCGGTTCCTGGTGAAGGTCAACGCCAACATCGGCAACTCCGCTGTCACCTCCTCCATCGAGGAGGAGGTCGACAAGATGACCTGGGCGACCAAGTGGGGCGCCGACACGGTCATGGACCTCTCGACCGGCCGCAACATCCACACCACCCGCGAGTGGGTGCTGCGCAACTCCCCCGTGCCGATCGGCACCGTGCCGCTGTACCAGGCGCTCGAGAAGGTCGACGGCCGCGCCGAGGACCTGACCTGGGAGATCTACAAGGACACGGTCATCGAGCAGGCCGAGCAGGGCGTCGACTACATGACGGTCCACGCCGGCGTGCTGCTGCCGTACGTGCCGCTGACCGCCCGCCGCAAGACCGGAATCGTCTCGCGCGGCGGCTCCATCATGGCCGCGTGGTGCCTGGCGCACCACAAGGAGAACTTCCTCTACACGAACTTCGAGGAGCTCTGCGAGATCCTCGCGACGTACGACGTCACGTACTCGCTGGGCGACGGCCTGCGCCCCGGGTCCATCGCGGACGCCAACGACGCGGCGCAGTTCGCGGAACTCAAGACGCTGGGCGAGCTGAACACGATCGCCAAGCGGCACAATGTGCAGACCATGATCGAGGGCCCGGGCCACGTCCCGATGCACAAGATCAAGGAGAACATCGACCTCCAGCAGGAGATCTGCGAGGAGGCGCCGTTCTACACGCTCGGCCCGCTGACCACGGACGTCGCCCCGGCGTACGACCACATCACGTCGGGCATCGGCGCCGCGATGATCGCCTGGTGGGGCACCGCGATGCTCTGCTACGTCACGCCGAAGGAGCACCTGGGCCTGCCCAACCGTGACGACGTGAAGACCGGCGTCATCACATACAAGATCGCCGCCCACGCGGCGGACCTGGCCAAGGGCCACCCGGGCGCCCAGGAGTGGGACGACGCCCTGTCGGACGCGCGGTTCGAGTTCCGCTGGGAGGACCAGTTCAACCTGGCCCTCGACCCGGACACGGCCCGCGAGTTCCACGACGAGACGCTCCCCGCCGAGCCGGCCAAGACCGCGCACTTCTGCTCCATGTGCGGTCCGAAGTTCTGCTCGATGAAGATCTCCCAGGACATCCGCCGTGAGCACGGCGGAGACCTGAAGGCCGATGAGATCGAGGCGGGCATGGCGGAGAAGTCCGCCGAGTTCGCGGCGAGCGGCAACCGGGTCTACCTCCCGCTGGCGGACTGACCCGACCGCCGTGGTGGCGCTGCTCTGGGGAGGAGGAGGGGACTCCCCAGAGCAACGTCCCCGGGACGGAATTGCTTGCGCTGGAGTGCACTCCAACTCCTACAGTGCGGCCCCATGACCATGAGATATCGCAGTCTGGGCGGGACCGGCATAGAGGTCAGCGCGCACTGCCTCGGCACGATGATGTTCGGATCGGTGGGGAACCCGGACCACGACGAGTGCGCCCGGATCATCCATGCCGCGCTCGATCAGGGCATCAACTTCGTCGACACCGCGGACATGTACTCCGCAGGGGAGTCCGAGGAGATCGTCGGCAAGGCGCTCAAGGGGCGGCGCGACGACGTGGTGCTCGCCACCAAGGTCCACTTTCAGATGGGGCAGGGACGCAACCGCAGCGGGAACTCGCGGCGGTGGATCGTGCAGGCCGTCGAGGACAGTTTGCGGCGGCTGGACACCGACTGGATCGACCTCTACCAAGTGCACCGGCCCGACCACTCGACGGACGTCGAGGAGACTCTCTCGGTCCTCGGAGACCTGGTGCGGGCGGGCAAGATCCGTGCCTTCGGCTGCTCCACCTTCCCCGCCGAGGAGATCGTCGAGGCGCAGCACGTCGCCGAGCGGCGGGCTCTTCCGCGGTTCCGGACGGAGCAGCCTCCGTACTCGATCCTCGCGCGCGGGGTGGAGGCCTCCGTACTCCCGGTCGCCCGGCGGTACGGGATGGGCGTACTGACCTGGAGTCCGCTCGCCTCCGGCTTCCTGACCGGAAAGTACAGGCTCGGCGGGCCCGTCGACATGAGCTCGGGGAGGGCGGCGCTGACGCCCGCGCGCTTCGACCCGGCTATCCCCGGCAACGTCGCGAAGCTCGAGGCCGTGGAACAGCTCCTCGAGCTCGCCGACGGCATCGGCTGCACGCTGCCCGAGCTGGCGGTCGCCTTCCCGGTCGCGCATCCCGCAGTCACCTCGGTGATCATCGGCCCGCGGACCATGGACCAGCTGAACTCGCTGGTCCAGGGTGCCGGACTGGTCCTCGACGACGCGGCACTCGACCGGATCGACGAGATCGTGCCGCCGGGGACGAACCTCTACCAGCCGGACGGCGTGTGGCGCCCGACGGCTCTGACCGACACCGCGCAGCGGCGGCGTGTCCCGGGGGACCGGTCGGCGGGCCAGTAGCGTACAGCGCGATGTTTCACGTGAAACAGGGACGGACTGCCCACCCGGGCCGTCAGGGCGTCTCGGTCTCCGGGCCGCCGAAGTCGGGACTGGTGAAGTCCGGAGGCGAGTAGCCGGGCCGGGGTCCCTGCGACGCGGATCCCGGGCTGGTGAAGTCGGGCCGGGTGTAACCCAGGTTGGGGATGCGCCCGGCCTTCGGCGTGCGGGGGGCCGGATACACGGGCCCCGCGCTCGGATCGGCCAGCGCGTCCTGCAGGAACGGCAGGATGCCCCGCTCCAGCAGGGCGTGCCGCCAGGCCTCGCGGGCCTGCGCGAGGTCGTCGGGTATCGCACCGTCCTCGGCCACGACCTCCGTCGCGCGGTTGCGGACGGCCGTCACCAGCAGCCCGATCACCGCGAACAGCAGCGAGACCACGGTCAGCGCGCCGAAGAGCCAACCCGCCGTCAGCATCGTGTCGGCGAAGGCCGGTTCGGGCTCGATCGCCTTCAGGGTGTAGCCCACCAGCAGGAAGATCAGCATCGCCGTGCCCGCCAGGACCGGCGCGAGCACCGCGACCACGGCGCTGACCCCGGCGCCGTCGTCGCCCTCGTCCTGCCCGGCGCTCCTGTCCGCACCCGCCGATCCGGGGGTGGACAGGGCCTCGTCGCGCCGTTCCCCGCGGAGTTTCACATAGTGGTCGTACTCGGCCGCGGCCGCGGCCGTCAGCAGCGCGCTGGCCCCGACGGCCATCGTGCGCAGTTGTTCGGCGTTCAGCCGTTCGCCGAGCGCGGCGAGCTCGGGCCGTTCGTGTGCGGTACGCAGCGCCTCGTCGAGGAGCCGATCGAACTCGGGCCGGTCTTCGGTCAGCAGGTGCGGAGCGCTGTTCATGTGCATCCCCCGATGCTCCGTGGGGACCGGTTTGCCCGCGTAGACCCGGGCGCCGGCACAAACGGAGGAGAGCCTGCTACGGATAGGGCGATGGTAGAGCGCCCATGCCGTGCCGTGACAGGGGCTTTCCTGAAATTACCCCCCTTCTGATAACCGTCAGTCGTTCAGAGGGAGTTGCACCACCAGCAGTTTGCCCGCCATCGTGACCCCGCCGTCCATGGCGATCGCGAGTCCGTCCGCGTACACGTGCGGTCCGGTCACGGCCTCCGGGCCGCGGGACTCGTCGCCGTCCTCGGTGCCCACCTCGCCCAGCAGGTACGGGATCGGGCTGTGCCCGTGCACGACCCGGCCGCCGCCATAGGTGTCGAGGAGTTCGCGTACGGCTTGGGGGCCGGTCTCCTCGTCGCGGAAGGCGAACCGCTTGGTGAACTTGCGGAAGAGATCCCAGGTGATGTCGGCGTCGTTGCGGTTGAGCAGCTCGTGGATGGTGTCGTTGACGTCCTCGATGGAGTCGCCGTAGTCGAGGTACGCGGTGGTGTCGGAGTGCAGCAGCAGGTGCCCGTCCTCCAGCACGGCCGCGTCCAGCCGTGACATCCACTGCAGGTGCACGTCCTCCAGGCGCTCCATGTCGGTGCGCTGGCCGCCGTTGAGGAGCCAGGCGGCCTGGAAGGTGGCGGTGCCGGCGCCCGAGGCGACGGGGGTGTCGCCGAACCGCTTGGCGCCGATGAGGAGCAGTTCGTGGTTGCCCATGAGCGCCTTGCAGTAGCCGCCGGATGCGGCGGCCTCCGCGGACAGGCGCATGACGAGGTCGATGACGCCGATCCCGTCGGGCCCGCGGTCGGTGAAGTCGCCGAGGAACCAGATGCGTGCGTTGCCGGCGGACCAGCGGCGCTCGGCGTCGATGAGGCCCTGCGCCTGGAGTTCGGTGACGAGCTCGTCCAGGTAGCCGTGGACGTCGCCGACGACGTACAGCGGGCCGGGGCCCGCGGCCGGGGACTCCTGGGGGACGTACACGACCTGGACGGTGTCACCCGGTCCGCCGCGGCCGATGATCGGCAGATCGCGGTGCGTGGGGGTGTAGCCCTCGTCGAGGTCGTCCTCGTCGGCCGGAACGCCCGTGGCGGGCGCCTGGCCCAAGGGCGGCGCCGGGGGCACGGGTGCGCCCTCCCCGTAGTACGCGGGGTACTCGCCGTACACGGGGGCTTCGTCGGGAAGCCCGCCGGGCACGCCGTACGGGGCGGGCTCGGTGACCGGAACTCGGAAGTCCCGCAGCGTCTCCGTCCGCATCGCGGGTCCCTGACCGGCCCCCTGAGTCATCGACCCCTCCACCACCGTCGCGCTGCCGTACACCTGCGGACCCTCCTGACCTCCGGGGCGGAGGGTCCGTGATGTCGTGCGCCCATCATAGGAATGCGGCTCGCGCTCTGTGACGCACCAGGGGTGGTGAATCCTGGGCGGAACCAATAGTTCCTGCCGCTTTCTCCCGAAATGGGTGTTGCGGAAATCCTCCGCGGGGCTGTCGGCCCCGCCGGTTTCGCGGTGTGGCAGTCAGTCCTTGGCCGGTGACCGGGGCGGACTGACGGTCGTACGGGGCTGCCTGCGCTGCGAGGAGGTACGGACGATCAGCTCGGTCGGGACGACCTGTTCGACCGGGCGTCCGGTGTCGACCCCCTCGATGGCGTCGATGAGCAGCTGCACGACGGCGGTGCCGATCCGGCGTGGTTTGAGGGAGAGGGTGGTGATGGGCGGTTCGGTGTTGGCGTACACCGTGGACTCGCTGCAGCACACGAGCAGCAGGTCCTCGGGGACGCGCAGTCCGTAGCGCCGGGCGGCGGCGAGCAGGTCGGTCCCGTTGGGGTCGAACAGCCCGTAGACGGCGTCGGGTCGGTCGGGCCGGGCGAGCAGCCGGTCCGCGGCGACGGCGCCTGCGCACGGATCGTGGGCGGGGTAGGACTCGTAGACGGGGTCCTGGCCGACGCGCTCGCACCACTTGAGGTAGGCGGTGGTGGAGAGCCGGGTGTAGGTGTCGGTGGTGGTGCCGGTCAGCAGCCCGATACGGCGGGCGCCGGCGGCGGCCAGGTGGTCGAGCAGGTTGAGTACGGCGGCTTCGTGGTCGTTGTCGACCCAGGCGGTGACGGGGAGGGAGCCGGCCGGGCGGCCGTCGGAGACGACGGGGAGACCTTGGCGGACCAGTTCGGTGACGACGGGGTCGTGGTCGGAGGGGTCGATGACGACGGTGCCGTCGAGAGCCACGTTGGACCACACGTCGTGTCGGGAGGTGGCGGGGAGGATGACGAGGGCGTAGCCGCGGGCGAGCGCGGCGGAAGTGGCGGCCCTGGCCATTTCGGCGAAGTAGGCGAATTCGGTGAAGGTGAAAGGTTCATCCCCGTACGTCGTCACGGTCAGACCGATGAGGCCCGACTTGCCGGTACGGAGGGTGCGGGCCGCGGCGGAGGGGCGGTACCCCAGCCGGTCGGCGACCTCGCGAACGTGGCGGCGGGTGGCGTCCGGCAGCCGCCCCTTGCCATTGAGCGCGTCGGAGACGGTTGTGATCGAGACGCCCGCTGCGGCGGCCACGTCCCTGATGCCGGCCCGGCCCTGTCGGCCGGCGGCCCGCCGGGTGGTCTCGGTCCGGCTCACCTGATGCTTCCCTGCTGCTGTCATGGCGAGCCGATAGTAGGGCTCGGCGGGGTGGGTGGTCCGGGTGCATATGCACGCGTTGACAGGCACGATTCTGCATGGTTCGCCACCCCCAATGACCTTGGAATTAAAGGGATTTGGGCGCATAGAGTGAGCGGGGCGTTTGTCGTCGGGTACGGGCATGCCAAAGCGGTGTGGTCTCGGGCCGGTCTCAACTCACCTGTACGAGGGATGCGCGCCACGGCGTGGGCCACCGGCGTGTGCATATATGCGTGCGCTCCCCCGCAATCCTGGCGCCGCCATTTTCGGAAGAGCGGAATCCTCATAAGGTGAGCAGTATTGAGTCGACGGCGACGTCGTACGGGACGGTCGAGGAGGACCTGCGGTGAGCGAGAAGAGCCCGAAGCTGCGCGCCGAGCTGGACGGCATTCCCACCTACAAGCCCGGGAAGCCCGCTGCCGCGGGCGGGCCCGTCGCGTACAAGCTGTCCTCGAACGAGAACCCGTACCCGCCGCTGTCCGGGGTGCTGGAGACCGCAGTCGCGGCGGCAGGACGGTTCAACCGCTACCCCGACCTGGCCTGCACGGCCCTGGTGAACGAGCTCGCCGAGCGGTTCGGGGTGCCGGTCGAGCACATCGCCACCGGCACGGGCTCGGTGGGCGTGGCCCAGCAGCTGGTCCAGTCGACGGCCGGCCCGGGCGACGAGGTCATCTACGCCTGGCGGTCCTTCGAGGCCTACCCGATCGTCACGCAGATCTCGGGTGCTACGGCCGTGCAGGTGCCGCTGACCGACGGGGACGTGCACGACCTCGAGGCGATGTTCGACGCGATCACCGAGCGGACCCGGCTGATCTTCGTCTGCAACCCCAACAACCCCACCGGCACCGCCGTGCGCCGTGACGAGCTGGTGCGGTTCCTGGACCGGGTGCCCTCGGACATCCTGGTGGTGCTGGACGAGGCGTACCACGAGTTCGTCCGCGACGTCGAGGTGCCGGACGGCATCGAGCTCTACCGGAGCCGCCCGAACGTCTGCGTGCTGCGTACGTTCTCCAAGGCGTACGGGCTCGCCGGCCTGCGCGTCGGCTTCGCGGTGGCGCACGAGCCGGTGGCGGCGGCGCTGCGCAAGACGGCGGTGCCCTTCGGCGTCAGCCAGCTCGCCCAGGACGCGGCGGTCGCCTCGCTGCGCGCCGAGGACGAGCTGATGGGCCGGGTCGGGGCGCTGGTGGGAGAGCGTGCGCGGGTCTACAAGACGCTGCTCGGCCAGGGCTGGACCGTGGTGCCGGAGACGCAGGCGAACTTCGTGTGGATGCGGCTGGGGGAGCGGACCGCCGAGTTCGCGACGGCCTGCGAGAAGGCCGGTGTGGTGGTCCGGCCCTTCGCGGGCGAGGGCCTGCGGGTCACGATCGGTGAGCCCGAGGCGAACGACATCTTCCTGCACACGGCGGAGGCGTTCTTCAAGGAGCTGTAGCCCTCAGGGGATACGCGGGTTCGCAGGCGCTACGCCGGTTCGCAGGGGCTACGCGAATTCCACGCGGATCGGGTCGCCGTCGCGGACGGTGGACAGCAGGCGGGGGTCGCCCTCGAACGAGCCGAGCACGTTGCACGGGCTCGCCAGGCGGCTCTCGCCTCCGCGCGAGATGGGCGTGGCGCCGTAGGGGAGGGCGAGGGCGTCGCCCTCGGTCCAGAACGCGACCGTGCCCGGGTCGACGACCTGCCGGGCGTCGTGCTCGAGCGCCACGGAGACGCCGGTGTCGAAGTAGACCTCCTCGCCCCAGGTGTGGGCGGACGCGGAGATCGGAAGGACCTCGGCCAGCGCCTTGCTGGTCGGGGTCTCGTCAAGGGTTGCCGTGAGCTGGCCTGCGGGCCAGGAGATACGAATCCTCATGAGCGGCATTCAACAATCTGTTGAAAGTGTTGGCTAGAGGGGACCCCCCTGAAAGGCGCCGGAAGCGGTACGACATAATGCTTGTGAATGTGAACGCGTTCACAAGCGTGCCCGGCTTCGTCCCGTATTGGGTAGGGCATGCCAGGCAAACTGCGGCAGTGACCACGGCGCACCGAAGGAGACGACGACGTGGACGTAGCTTTGGCGCCAGAGACGTTGGCGCGCTGGCAGTTCGGCATCACCACCGTCTACCACTTCCTCTTTGTCCCGCTGACGATCTCTCTCGCGGCGCTCACGGCAGGTCTCCAGACCGCCTGGGTGCGCTCGGGTAAAGAGAAGTACCTCAGAGCCACGAAGTTCTGGGGCAAGCTTTTCTTGATCAACATCGCCATGGGTGTCGTCACGGGCATCGTGCAGGAGTTCCAGTTCGGCATGAACTGGTCCGACTACTCGCGCTTCGTCGGTGACATCTTCGGGGCCCCGCTGGCCTTCGAGGCGCTCATCGCCTTCTTCTTCGAGTCGACCTTCATCGGTCTGTGGATCTTCGGTTGGGACAAACTCCCGAAGAAGATCCACCTGGCCTGCATCTGGATGGTCTCGATCGGCACCGTCCTCTCCGCGTACTTCATCCTCGCGGCCAATTCCTGGATGCAGCACCCGGTCGGCTACCGGATCAACGAAGAGCGGGGCCGGGCCGAACTCACCGACTTCTGGCTCGTCCTCACCCAGAACACCGCGCTGACCCAGTTCTTCCACACCATCACGGCGGCCTTCCTGGTCGGCGGCGCCTTCATGGTCGGCATCTCCGCCTTCCACCTGGCCCGCAAGAAGCACGTCTCCGTGATGCGGACCTCACTGCGGCTCGGCCTGGTCACCCTGATCATCGCCGGCATGGGCACCGCCATCAGCGGTGACCTGCTCGGCAAGGTGATGTTCAAGCAGCAGCCGATGAAGATGGCCGCCGCAGAGGCCCTCTGGGACGGCGAGGCGCCCGCGCCCTTCTCCGTCTTCGCCTACGGAGACGTCGAGAAAGGCCACAACAAGGTCGCCATAGAGATCCCGGGCCTGTTGTCCTTCCTGGCCAATGACGACTTCACCTCCTTCGTCCCCGGCATCAACGACGTCAACAAGGCCGAGCAGGAGAAGTTCGGGCCCGGCGACTACCGGCCCAACATCCCGGTCGCGTACTGGGGCTTCCGCTGGATGATCGGCTTCGGCATGGCCTCCCTCGGCATCGGAATGCTGGGGCTCTGGCTCACCCGGAAGAAGTTCATGCTGCCCCCGGGCCTGCGCACCGGCGAGGACGAGGTCCCGCACCTGGTCCTCTTCAAGAAGGCACTGAACCCCCGGTTCACCACCTGGTACTGGGTCGTCGCCCTCTGGACCATGGGCTTCCCGCTCATCGCGAACTCCTGGGGCTGGATCTTCACCGAGATGGGCCGCCAGCCGTGGGTGGTCTACGGAGTCCTGCGCACCCGCGATGCGGTCTCGCCCCACGTCTCCCAGGGCGAGGTGCTCACCTCGATGATCGGCTTCACGCTCCTGTACGCCGTGCTCGCGGTGATCGAGGTCAGGCTGCTGGTGAAGTACGTCAAGCTCGGGCCGCCCGAGCTCACGGAGGCCGACCTGAACCCGCCCACCAAGATCGGCGGGGACGACAAGAACCCCGACCGGCCGATGGCCTTCTCGTACTGAGGCTGAGGGGACCACACCATGCAACTCCATGACGTCTGGTTCGTGCTCATCGCCGTCCTGTGGACCGGCTACTTCTTCCTGGAGGGCTTCGACTTCGGGGTCGGCGTACTGACCAAGCTGCTCGCCCGCGACCGCAAGGAGAGGCGGGTCCTGATCAACACGATCGGGCCCGTGTGGGACGGCAACGAGGTCTGGCTGCTCACCGCCGGCGGGGCGACCTTCGCCGCCTTCCCCGAGTGGTACGCCACCCTCTTCTCGGGGTTCTACCTGCCGCTCCTGGTCATCCTGATCTGTCTGATCATCCGCGGGGTCGCATTCGAGTACCGGCACAAGCGGGACGAGGACCGGTGGCAGACCAACTGGGAACACGCGATCTTCTGGACCTCGCTGATCCCCGCGTTCCTGTGGGGCGTGGCCTTCGCCAACATCGTGCGCGGCGTGAAGATCGACGAGCACATGGAGTACGTCGGCAGTCTCTTCGACCTGCTCAACGTCTACTCCCTGCTCGGCGGCCTCGTCACCCTCACCCTCTTCACCTTCCACGGAACGGTCTTCACCTCGCTCAAGACGGTCGGGGACATACGGGAGCGCTCGCGTGCGCTGGCGACCCGGCTGGGTGCGGTCACCGCCGTGCTGGCACTCGTCTTCCTGATCTGGACCCAGGTCTCGCGCGGTGACGGCAAGAGCCTGATCGCCATGGCTGTCGCGGTCGTCGCACTGGTCGGGGCGCTCGCCTTCAACCTGGCGGGCCGTGAGGGCTGGTCGTTCGCCCTGTCCGGGATCACCATCGCGGCCGCGGTCGCGATGCTCTTCCTGACGCTCTTCCCGAACGTGATGCCCTCCTCGCTTAACGACGCTTGGAACCTCACGGTCACCAATGCCTCGTCCAGCCCCTACACCCTGAAGATCATGACCTGGTGTGCGGGAGTGGCCACTCCGCTCGTCCTGCTCTACCAGGGCTGGACCTACTGGGTGTTCCGCAAGCGGATCGGCACGCAGCACATCGTCGATGCGCACTGATCCCTGACCGTCCTGCCCGACCCTGCTCTGGGGGATGTTTCACGTGAAACCGATCGACCCGCGCCTGCTCCGGTACGCCCGCTCCACCCGCCTCTTCCTGGCGGCTGTGGTGGCCCTGGGACTTGCCGGGGCGGGGCTGGTCGTCGGTCAGGCGATGCTGATCGCCGAGATCGTGGTCGGCGCCTTCGAGCAGGGACTGGACGGCGAGGCGCTGCGAACGCCGCTGCTGCTGCTCGCGGCAGTGGCGCTGGGCCGCGGCCTGCTCGCCTGGCTCACGGAGCTCGCCGCCCACCGGGCCAGTGCGGCGGTCAAGTCGCAGCTGCGCGGCCGGCTGCTGGACCGGGCCGCGGATCTGGGGCCAGGCTGGCTGAGCGGACAGCAGACCGGGTCGCTGGTGGCGCTGGCCACCCGGGGCGTGGACGCCCTCGACGACTACTTCTCGCGCTACCTGCCCCAGCTGGGCCTCGCGGTGGTCGTCCCGGTGGCGGTCCTCGCCCGGATCGTGACCGAGGACTGGGTGTCGGCGGCCATCATCGTGGTCACCCTGCCGCTGATCCCGCTCTTCATGGTGCTGATCGGCATGGCCACCCAGTCCCGGATGGACCGCCAGTGGCGGCTGCTGTCCCGCCTGTCGGGGCATTTCCTGGACGTGGTGGCCGGGCTGCCGACGCTGAAGGTCTTCGGCCGGGCCAAGGCGCAGGCCGAGTCGATCCGCAAGATCACCGATGAGTACCGGCAGGCGACGGTACGGACCCTGCGCATCGCCTTCCTCTCCTCGTTCGCCCTGGAACTGCTGGCGACGCTCTCGGTGGCGCTGGTGGCCGTGACCATCGGCATGCGGCTGGTCCATGGGGACCTCGATCTGTACACCGGGCTGGTCATCCTGATCCTGGCGCCCGAGGCGTATCTGCCGCTGCGCCAGGTCGGGGCGCAGTACCACGCGGCCGCCGAGGGGCTGGCAGCCGCGGAAGAGATCTTCGAGGTGCTCCAGACGCCGGCCACTTCCCTGGGCGGCGCGGCCCCGGTGCCGACCGCAGGGCTGCGGATCGAGATGGACGGGGTCGCCGTCCGCTACGAGGGCCGGGGCGAGGACTCACCGGGGCCGGTCTCGATGGCGGTCGGACCCGGGGAGTGCGTCGCCCTGACCGGGCCCAGCGGGGCGGGCAAGTCCACGCTGCTCCAGGTGCTGCTGGGCTTCGTGAGGCCGACCGCGGGGCGGGTGCGGATCGCGGGCGTGGACCTTGCGTCGCTGTCGCTCGAGGAGTGGCGGGAGCGGATCGCGTGGGTGCCGCAGCGGCCGCACCTGTTCGCCGGGACCATCGCGCAGAACGTGCGGCTGGCGCGGCCGGGTGCGTCAGCGGACGCGGTGGCCGAGGCGCTGAAGGACGCCGGTGCGTGGGAGTTCGTGGCCGCGCTGCCGCGCGGTGCCGACACCGAGCTCGGGGAAGGCGGAGTCGGGCTGTCCGCCGGACAGCGTCAGCGGCTGGCGCTGGCGCGGGCGTTCCTCGCGGACCGGCCGGTGCTGCTGCTGGACGAGCCGACCGCGGCTCTCGACGGGGAGACCGAGGCGGCCGTGGTCGAGGCGGTACGACGCCTCGCGGTGGGGCGGACCGTGCTGCTGGTCGTGCACCGGCCGGCGCTGCTGGCCGTGGCCGACCGCGTGGTGCGAGTGGGTCCTGCGGAGCTCCTGTCCCCCGCCCCTCCGGCCCGACCCGCGGCCGCGCCAGGGACCTCCGGAGGGTCCGGCGGCGACCGCAACGGACCGTCCGGTCCCGGGGAGTGGATTCTCGGGGGCACCGCCCCCGAGCGGGCGGCCAAGGCCGGCGGCGCCGACTCGGGCGGGGGCGATCCGCTACGGCGGGTCCGCGCCGTGGCCAAGGCCTGGCAGGGGCGGTTCCGGCTCGGTCTGCTGCTCGGGGCGCTGGCCGTCGGGTGCAGTGTCGGGCTGATGGCCGTCTCCGGATGGCTGATCTCACGGGCCTCGGAACAACCACCGGTGCTCTACCTGATGGTGGCGGTCACAGCCACCCGTACCTTCGGGATCGGGCGGGCCGTCTTCCGGTACGCGGAGCGGCTCGTCTCCCACGACGCCGTGCTGCGGATGCTCGCCGACCTGCGGGTGTCAGTGTTCCGTCGGCTGGAACGCATTGCGCCCGCCGGGCTGCGGGAGCAGCGGCGCGGAGACTTGCTGGCCCGTCTGGTGGCCGACGCGGACGCCCTCCAGGACTACTGGCTGCGCTGGCTGCTGCCGGTCGGCACCGCGGTACTCGTCGGCACCGGCTCGGTCGCCTTCACCGCGTGGCTGTTGCCTGGGGCAGGGGCCGCGCTCTTCGTCGGGCTGCTGGCCGCCGGGGTCGGGGTGCCGCTGGTCAGCGGCGCCTGCGCCCGGCGGGCGGAGCGGCGGCTTGCACCGGCCCGGGGCGAACTTGCCACCCGGGTGGCCGATCTGCTGACGGGGACAGCCGAGCTGACCGTCGCCGGCGCGCTGGCCGGCCGCAAGGGCGCCGCGAAGGAGAGCGACCGGACGCTGACGTCCATTGCCGCACGGGGAGCCGTCGCCACCGGGCTGGGCAGCGGGCTCTCGGCCCTCGTGTGCGGCCTGACCGTGGTGGTCGCCGCTGCCGCGGCCGCGAACGCCGTCCACGACGGCCTGCTGTCCGGGGTGGCCATGGCGGTGGCCGTGCTGACCCCGCTCGCCGCCTTCGAGGCCGTCAACGGCCTTCCGCAGGCCGTCCAGTACCGCCAGCGGGTGCGCCGCAGCGCCGAGCGGATCCACGAGGTCATCGACGCTCCCGTCCCGGTCGCCGAGCCGGAGCTGCCGGCCGCGGTACCCGTTTCTCCGTTCCCGCTGCGACTGACCGGACTCGCCGTCCGGCATCCCGGGCAGGAGCAGGACGCGCTGCACGCGATGGACCTGACCCTGGAGGCCGGCCGGCGGATCGCGGTCGTCGGCTCCTCGGGTGCCGGCAAGACCTCGCTGGCCCAGGTCCTGCTGCGGTTCCTGGACCCGCACGAAGGCGCGTACACCCTGGGCGGGACCGATGCGCGCACGCTCGACAGCGACGAGGTCCGCCGGATCGTGGGCCTCTGCGCCCAGGACGCGCACCTCTTCGACAGCTCGGTACGGGAGAACCTGCGGCTGGCCAGGACCGGGGCGAGCGAGGAGGAGCTGCGACAGGCCCTGGCGGCGGCCCGGCTGCTGGAGTGGGCCGAAGGGCTTCCCGACGGGCTGGACACCCTGGTCGGCGAGCACGGCGAGCGGATCTCCGGCGGCCAGCGCCAGCGCCTGGCCCTGGCCAGGGCGCTGCTCGCCGACTTCCCCGTCCTCGTCCTCGACGAGCCGGCCGAGCACCTGGACCTGGCGACCGCGGATGCCCTGACGGCGGATCTGCTCGCCGCGACCGAGGGCCGCACCACCGTGCTGATCACGCACCGGCTGGCGGGCCTGGAGGCGGTTGACGAGGTGCTCGTACTGGACCGCGGATCGGTCGTGCAGCGCGGCACGTACGCGCAGCTGGCCGCAGCCGAGGGCCCGCTGCGGAACCTGCTGGAGCGGGAGCGGGCGGCGGACGGGATCCTCGCCGACTTTCCCCGGTAAAAGGGACTAACTAGGCTCAAGGGCATGTCAGTGCAGCAGTCGCAGGAACCGCCGGAGTCACCACCCGGAACGCCTGACCCGCTGGAGGTGGCCACCCGGGCGACCCGCAGTCTGCAGGGCCTCTCCACCGAGCTCACCGCCCGGGTGCCGCAACTGCTGGAGGCCATGCGCTCGGTCGGCACCGGCCTCGAACTGCACTCCACCCTCGACCGTATCTGCGAGACCGCGGCCGAGCTCGCCGACGCCCGGTACGCCGCGATCGGCGTCGTCGACACCGAGGGGCGCGGACTGTCGGACTTCGTCACCTTCGGCATCGACGCCGAGACGGCGAGGAGGATCGGGCACCGGCCCGACGGGAAGCGGGGTCTGCTCGGCGCGCTGATCTCGCACCCCGACACGGTGCAGCTCGCCGATCTGACGAAGGATCCGCGCTCGGCCGGATTCCCGCCGCACCACCCGCCCATGAAGACCTTCCTCGGCGTCCCGATCCGGGTGCAGGGAGAGATCTTCGGCAATCTGTACCTCGCCGAGAAGAACGGGGGCGGCCGGTTCAACGACTACGACGTCCACATGGTCCGGGTCCTGGCCACCGAGGCGGGGATCGCCATCGGCAACGCCAGGCTGTACGAGGCCGCCACCCAGCGGGAGCGGTGGATCGACGGTTCGGTGGCCGTCACGACCGCCCTGCTGTCGGGCGGGGACGCGGACGACGCCCTGGCGGTGGTGGCCGAACAGGCCCGCCATCTGGCCGACTCCGCCGCCGGAGTCGTGATGCTGCCGGCCGAGGAGGGCGGGATGGAGATCGTCGCCGTCTCCGCCGAGGATCCGGCCACCTCGCTCGGTCTGGTGATCCCGGCCGAGAGCCCGGTGGTGGCGAGGCTGCTCCAGGGCGAGCCGGTCTTCGTGGACGACGCCGCCTCCGATCCCCGCATGACCAGTCGGCTGACCAGTCAGTACGGGCCTTGCATGATGCTGCCGCTGCACAGTGGCGGACGGGTGCTGGGAGCGCTGGTGACCCCGCGGGCCCGCGGCAAGAGGCCTTTCAGCGAGTCCGAGCGGACCCTGGCCACCCAGTTCGCCTCCCAGGCGGCGCTCGCGCTGATGATGGCCGAGGCGCAGCGCGACCGGGAGCGGCTCGCGGTGTTCGAGGACCGCGACCGGATCGCCCGGGACCTGCACGATCTGGTCATCCAGCGGCTGTTCGCCACGGGGATGATGCTGGAGGGCGCTCAGCGGCGGTCCGTCGTCCCCGAGGTCGTCGACGGTGTCGGCAAGGCCGTGGACGAGCTGGACGTGACGATCCAGGAGATCCGCACCGCGATCTTCGCGCTCCAGCAGGGACCGGCCGAGGCTCCCTCGGGGCTGCGCACCCGGGTCCTGCGAGAGATCAACATGGCCGCGGTGCCGTTGGGTTTCAAGCCGGCGCACCGGTTCCTCGGCCCGATCGACGCGGTGGTCGGCGAGCTGGTGGGCAAAAACCTGATCGCGGCGCTGCGCGAGGCCCTGTCAAATGCCTTCAGGCACGCGGAGGCGTCCCGGATCGAGGTGGTCGTGGACTGCACCGGCGCGCTGGCCGACGGGAGGCCCGGGGTGCGGCTGGAGGTCGCCGACGACGGTGTGGGCATGCCCGAGGGCGGCCGGCGCAGTGGGCTGCGGAACCTGCGCAGGCGGGCCGAGTCGCTGGGCGGGTCGAGTTCGTACGGCCCCGGTATCGGAGAGGACGGCAGCGGGACCACCCTGGTGTGGGAGGCCCCGCTCTGAGGTGCCGGAGCCGGCTCGCGTCGGCTCCACGCCGGTGCCTACCGCTGGTGCCTACCGCTGGTACGCGGCGCGTTCCGCGAGGATGCGCTCGATGACGACGGCAACGCCGTCCTCGTTGTTGGCGACCGTACGGCCGGAGGCGGCCGCGATCACGGCCGGGTGGGCGTTGCCCATCGCATACGAGGTACCTGCCCAGCTGAGCATCTCCACGTCGTTCGGCATGTCCCCGAAGGCGACGACCTCAGTGTGGGAGATGCCGCGCTCGGCGCAGCACAGCTCCAGGGTGCTGGCCTTGGAGACTCCCAGCGCGCTGATCTCCAGCAGGGCGGTCGGGCTGGAGCGGGTGATCGACGCGTAGGTGCCGGCGGCCGAGCGGGCGAGCGCCAGGAACTCGTCCGGGGCGAGCTCGGAGTGGTGTGCGAGCAGCTTGAGGACGGGGGCGGAGGTGTCGTCCGCGTCCTCCTGCAGCAGCTTCTCGGCGGTGGCCACATGGGCGCCCGGGTCCTGGAAGAAGGGCGGGTACAGCGGCTCGTAGTTGATCCCGGTGGTCAACTCGACCGCGAAGGACGTGCCCGGGGCGGCGGCCCTCAGGGTCTCGACGACGGTCATCGCCGTGACCCGCGGCAATGCCCGGACCTGTACGAACTTCCGGCCCGCGTGGAGATCGACCACCGCGGCCCCGTTCGCGCAGATCGCCAGGCCATGGCCGTGGACATGGTCGCTGACCACGTCCATCCAGCGGGCCGGGCGGCCGGTGACGAAGAAGACCTCGATCCCGGCCTCCTCGGCGGCGGCGAGGGCGGCGACGGTGCGGAGCGAGACGGATTTGTCGTCGCGCAGCAGGGTGCCGTCGAGGTCGGTGGCGATGAGCCGGGGAGTGGGGATTGGCCCGTCCGGGCGCTGGGGAGCCGAGGTCACGCATCCATCTTCGCCCATGGCCCCGCGGTGACGGCCCGGGGCCGGCCCGGGGCGTGTACCGGATGGCGATGTTTCTCCCCCGGCTCCCTGCCCGCGGACTCCGTCCGGAGGGACCCCAGGTGCTCCCATGTGAAACAGGGACGGCTGATGTTTCACGTGAAACATGGACGGCCGGCGTTTCACGTGAAACATGGGCAGGGCCGTAGTCTCGAAGACATGAGTCTGCGTCTGAGCACTGTGATCCTTCCGGTACGCCCGTGGCGTGAGGGCGGTCGTGACCAGTGGGTGCGAGCCGAGAAGCTCGGGTTTCACACCGCATACACCTACGACCACCTGACCTGGCGGTCCTTCCGCGACCGGCCGTGGTTTGGCGCGATCCCGACGCTGACCGCGGCGGCGGCCGCCACTGAGCGGATGCGGCTGGGCACGCTCGTCACCTCGCCGAACTTCCGGCACCCGGTGACGCTGGCCAAGGAGCTCATGGCGCTGGACGACATCTCCGGCGGCCGTTTCACCCTCGGTATCGGCGCCGGCGGCAACGGCTTCGATGCGACCGCGCTGGGTCAGGACCCCTGGAGCCCGCGTGAGCGCGCGGACCGCTTCGCAGAGTTCGTGCCGCTGCTGGACCGGCTGCTCACCGAGGCCGCGGTGAGCGAGCGCGGCACCTTCTACTCCGCCGACGAGGCCCGCAACATCCCCGGCTGCGTGCAGCAGCCGCGCCTGCCCTTCGCCGTCGCCGCCAACGGCCCGCGGGGCCTCAAGCTGGCCGCTGCCCATGGCCAGGCCTGGGTGACCACCGGCGATCCGAAGCTCTTCGAGGAGGGCACGCCGGAGCAGTCGCTGGAGGCCATCCGCGGCCAGCTGGCCAAGCTCGACAAGGCCATGGCCGAGATCGGGCGCGCGCCGGAGCCGATGGAGAAGATCTTGCTCACCGGGTTCACCCCGGAGCGCAACACGATGCTGGACTCCGTCGATGCGTTCGTCGACTTCGCCGGCCGACACCAGGAGCTCGGCTTCACCGAGATCGTGATCCACGCACCGATCCCGGACTCCGAGTTCGCGGCGGACCAGAACGTCTTCGAGGAGATCGCCACCGAGGGTTTGGCCCAGTTGGACAGCTGACGGCTCGGGATGCCCCCGTCGCAGTCTGGCGACGGGGGCATCCCGGTCACGACCTCAGGCTGTCGAGGGAGGACTGGGCGCGCTCCAGCAGACCCTCCGGGACCTCCTCGGGCCGTGCCCGGAGTTCGTCGATCAGCGCCGAGAGCCGAGCGGCTCCCGCCTCCTCGCGACCTGTCTCCTGCTCGGTCCAGGCGGCGTACTGGACGCACTGGAGCCGGTCCCCCAGATGATCCGGACCCAGCTCCGCGTACAGGGCCGCGGCCCGCTCACTCAGCCCGATCTCCTCCAGCCTCAGCGCCTCGACCTCCGCGGCGCGGCCCACGACGGCGTGAGTGGACTCGTCGCCGTCTTCGTCGCCGTACTCCTCGTCGGCCTCCTCGAGTGAGTTGACGCGCCAGTCGAGGACCTGCGCCAGCTGCTGCCAGGTCTGGGCGAGCTCGGCCCGCAGCTGCGGGGCCGCGGGGGTCTCGCCGTGCTCGGCCAGTGCGGCCTCCACGACCCCGGCCGCTTCGTGCATCAGGTCCCGTGCCTGCGCCCATGCCGCCGCGGTGACGTTCTCCCGCGGTGCCAGCCAGGCCAGGGAGCGCAAGATCCGCACCTCGGCGATCGGGGCGTCCCCCGTCACCCGGTACAGCTCCAGGGAGCGCTCGTACGCGGCGACCGCCTCCTGGTGCAGGCGTGCGGCGGAGAGTTGTTCTGCGGCGGCCTGCGCGAGAGCCGCCTGCGGGCGGGTGTCCTCCCAGCCCTTGGCCACCTCTGCCGCCAGCAGGTACTGCTCGGCCGCCGCCCGTGAGTCGTTCAGCTGCCGCAGCAGATCGCCGAGGAACTCCCGTGCGGACACGGCCTGTCCCTCGCCGTGCTCCAGCAGATCGGGCAGCGTCGACTGCAGCACCTCCGCCGCGTCGGCGTTCCGGCCCTCCCGCGCATGCGCCCGGGCCAGCACGAGCCGGGCCTGAGCCCCTCCGTCGGCAGTCAGACCGGCCTGGTCGAACCAGTGCGCCGCAGTGAGGGCGTGCTCTGCCGCCTCCGCCGCAGCGTCGGCCCGGCGCAGCAGGATGTCCGCGAGGGTGAGCCGTACGACTCCGTGCGTCTCGGCCTCGGTCACCTCCGCCGAGTGATCCAGCGCGGCGCGCGCCGCCGCCTCCGCGTCCTCCCGCCGGTCCAGCGACATCAGCACACCGGCCTGCAGCACCAGCGGATCCACCGCCTGCCACGGCCGGTCCGCCGACACCGCGCGCGCCGCTGACGCGGCCAGCAGTGGCAGGGCCCGCTCGGGATCGCCCTGGGACAGGGCGACGCGGCCCAGCATCTCCTCGGCCTCCGCCGCCAGGTCGGGAAGATCCTCCCCATGGGCCGCGACGAAGGCGCCGAGTTCAGCCGCCAGCTCACCGTGCCCGTGGTCCTGCCCGGGGCCGTGGACGTGTTCGTGCTCCGGTCCGGCCTCCGCCGAGCGCAGGTACGACTCCACGCGGATCGAGGCCAGCTCCGCCAGTGCGATCCGGCGCCCGCGCAGCGGCTCGTCCGCATCCAGCGCCTCGGCGGCCCGCGCGGCCGTGTTCAGCAGTTCCCGGATCCGCTCCGGCTCGGCTCCGGACTGCGCGGCCGCGCTCGCCAGCCGCAGCTCCGCCAGTGCGGCGCGCTCCGCCTGCCCGAGGGCCCGGTAGCCGTCACGGACCGCCTCCAGCAGCTCCGCCGCGTTGGCGGCCCCGCCGCGGGCGGCCGTCAGGGCCCGGTGGTCCGCCACATCCGCGGCGACCAGCGGGTCCACCTGGCCTTCCAGGTGCGCGTCGGCCCGTGCGCCGACCTCGGCCCAGAGTCCGTCCGCGGCAGGGCGCCCCTGGGCACGGGCCTGCCGGGCCCGCTCCACCAGCTCGTCGAAGCCGGCTGCGGGCGGCACCGGCGCAGCCGCGGGGGCAGCTGCGGCCGCGGGCGCAGCGGTCTTCGGCAGGGCCGTGCTGCGCACCCCCAGCGGCAGAACGCCGACCAGCGGCTCCCGTCCGATCCGGGCGAGGAAGCGGTCCGAGACCCGGGTGGTGCCGTTGCGGGCGTCGAACCGCCGGGCGATCTCGAGCGAGCCCGTACGCAGTACCTCGTACAGCTCGGAGACCGTACGCGGGACGCCCTCGTAGGGGACGGCCGGACTCTGGCCGTGCCCCAGCTCCGTCAGCCGGCGCAGCAGGACCAGGATGCCGCCGTGGAAGGCCATCTGGTCATCGACATTGACGAGCGGGCCCACGTGGGCAGCATGCTCGGCGAGGATCTCCAAGCCGCGCGACTCGTTGCCGCTCAGGGCACAGAACTCGATGTGCTTGCCGACCGAGGGCAGCAGGCTCTCGTTGCCGCGGGCCATGCGGTAGCCGCGCAGGTGGTGCGAACGGGCCTCGTCGAAGCGGCCGAGGCGCAGTAGCGGCAGCAGCGAATGGGCGAGCAGCCGGTGGGGTTCCTCGGCGCAGGTCCGCTCGCCCGCCAGCACAGGCTGCCAGACCTCCATGGCCTGGGCGTCGTCCCCGCGGAGCACGGCGTACGAGCCCTGCCCGTTGAGCTCGCAGGCGTGGCAGTCGCTCATGCTGTCGCGGTCGGCCGCCAGCCAGGCGCGGTACGCCCGTTCGGCCCGGTCGTCCTCGCCGATCGCGTCGGCGAGCCACAGCTCGGCCTCGCGTACCGGCCGCTCGCTGTAGCCGGCGATCCGGTAGCGGCGCTCCATCTCGTCCAGCCACCCTGTGGCGGACTCCAGCGGGATCTCGGGGGAATCGCTGATGGCCGTGGCCACCCACTTGAACTGCCAGAACAGCGAGTGGGCGTCCCACCGGTCGAAGGCGCCGGGGTCCTTGTCGTACTCCTGGAGCAGCCGGGCGAACGGCACCAGCATCTTCGAGGACTCGGCGCTCCAGAGGTAGGCGTTGATCAGGTTGTCCAGGGCCTTGCGGAACAGCGCCGTGTCGCCGTTCGCCTCCGCCGCACCCACGAGCACCTCGGCGTGCGCGTTGCGCGCGGCTCCGTTCGGGGCCTCGCTGTTCTCCGCCAGGCCCCGCTCGATCTCCTCGCGCGTCAGCATGGTCACTTCTGTCCCTCCGGGGAGTCGGTGGAGTGGGTCGCCCATTCCAGAAGCCCGAGGAAGGCCCGGTTGAGCAGGGTGGAGTCGGCGGGGCGCAGCGGGCGCTGGGACATCAGCAGCGCCTGCCCGTACAGCGATTCGACGGCCGTGCCCGTCAGCGCCTCGTCGGGCAGCGCCGAGATCCGCCAGATCAGCGGGTTGTTGTGGTTGAGCACCAGACGGGCGCGCGGCGCGGAGCCGCGCAGGGCCCCGAGGATCCCGCTCCACAGCGAGTCGGCGCTGCTCAGGGCGGCCGTACGGTCGCGTTCCTGGCGGGCCTGGCGGTCGTCGAGGTAGAGCGCCGGGACGGACACGGGCTGGAAGGCGCGCAGCACCACGTCACAGCCCTGCGGTTCCAGCCGGGTGCGCGCCGTGGACAGGAAGGGTGCGAGGGCCAGTTCGGCGGAGGTCGGGACCGGGTCGAGCCGCTCGGTGACGGCTCCGGCGTCCAGCTCCCTGACCTTGAGATCCGGCCGTACGGACGGCAGCAGGGCGAGCAGGTCGGCGTCGTAGGTGTATCCGGCGTTGATGACGCCGAGGCCGTGGGCCGCCGCGATCGGGGCGATCTGGCGGAACTCCTCGACGGTGCGCGTGAAGTGGATCTCGGTGTGGGCGGCCGTGAACTCCTCCAGGCTCATCGAGCCGTCGCTGGTCTCGAACGGCAGCCAGGGCAGCATCAGGCCGAGCAGCTCGGCGTCGTGCCGGGCCAGGGACTTCACGCCGAGGTGGTGGACGCTCAGGAAGGCGGCCAGGCGCTCCGGTTCAGTCGCGGCGAGTTCCGCGAGCCAGGCCCGGACGCGGGCGCCGAGGGCCTCCCGTACGGCGGACAGGGTCTCGTCGTCGTACAGGTTCTCGCGGGAGGCGGTGGGCCGCAGCGTGTCGGTGTCGATGACCGCGCGGACGAAGAACGCCCAGTCCGGCAGCAGGTTCTCGGCGTGGTCGGTGAGCAGCATGCCCTTGAGGTGGACTCGGTGTCCGGCCCGGTGGGCGGGGCTGGTCGGCTCGGGGAGGACGTACGCCACTCCGCGCACCCCGGCGACGGGCAGGTCGAGGTCGATGCTGTCGAGCGGAGTGAAGCCGAAGAGCTGCGCACAGTGGCCGGCGAGCGCGACGCGCCGGGCGGCGGGGGTGGGGAAGGGACGGTCCCACACTGCGGGCCGGTCGGTGACGGCCCGCGGTTCGCCGCCTTCGCCGTCGTCGAAGGTGATGTCGTACGGGAGCAGCGAGCCGTAGTCGCGGGCCAGCTGCTCGACCTTGGACGGGACGGTCCACTCCTCGGCGCCCGGGCGGGCCTGGAGGATGACGGTGGTGCCGGGCTCCCTGCGTGCGTCGTCGGGCAGTTCGCGGACGGTGTACGAGCCGTCGTCCGTGGCCAGCCATTCGACGGGCGCGGCCTGGGGATCGCGGGCGGAACGCGTGATCACGCGGATCTGGCGGGCCACGACGAAGCAGGCGAGCAGGCCGATGCCGAACTGGCCGAGGAACTCCCGGCGGGTGGTTTCGAGGCCGTGGTCGCCGCCCCGCTTGGAGCTGCGGCCGATCGTGGCGAGGAGGGAGTGGGCCTCGGCGGCGGTCAGGCCGATGCCGCTGTCCTCGATGGTCACCCGGCCCGCGGACGCCGACAGGCGGATGCGGATCTCCGCCTCCGGGTCGAGTGCGTGGCGGGCGGTGACGGCGTCCACCGCGTTCTGCAGGAGCTCGCGGACGTAGACGCGCGGGCTGGAGTAGAGGTGGTGGGAGAGCAGGTCGACCAGACCGCGCAGATCGACTTGGAAGCTGTTGGCCGACGCGTCGGAGTGGTCTGCGGAGTGGGAAGGGGAAGGAGATGTGGACGTCACGGGGCGTCACCTCGCGTGCTCGCATGGATGGTTCGGCGATCGCGAGGTACCCCCCTCACAGATCGGAATGAGGAACAGAGTAGGGGGATGATCTGACAATCTCGTCCTGAATTCCTGCGCTACGAGAAGCGCAGGAACTGCGGCGGTACGGCGTCCACCAGCCAGACCCCGTTGGCGCTGATCCGGAAGACGTGCCCGGCCGCGCGCATCGACCCGGCGTCCACGCTGAGCACGACCGGCCGGCCGCGCCGCGCGCCGACACGGGTCGCGGTCTCCCGGTCGGGGGACAGGTGCACGTGGTGGCGGGCCATGGGGCGCAGGCCCTCGGAGCGGATCGCGTCCAGGGCGGCGGCGACGGTGCCGTGGTAGAGGTACGCGGGCGGTTCGGCCTCCGGCAGGTCCAGGTCCACGTGAACGGTGTGGCCCTGATTGGCCCGGATGCGGGTGCCGTCGACGGCGAACCGCTGTTTGTCGTTGGCCGCGACGACGTGGTCCAGCTCGGCGCGGCTGACGGGGAAGCCGTGGGCGGCGGCCGCGCGGAGAAGGTCGTCGATCTCCACCCAGCCCTGGGGATCGAGCACCAGTCCGATGCGTTCCGGCTGATGCCGCAGATGTTTCGAGACGTATTTGGACACCTTCACGGTGCGTCTGTCGTCCATGGCCCCAGCTTGCCGCGTCGGAGCGGGGTCGGGCAGGGATTTATCGCCCCTCCGCCGGACCCGGACACCTCTATCGCTCTTCCAAGATACGGAATACATTTTCCATTGAACTTCTGCTCAGGGGGAGAACCCATGACGATCCACGCTTCCCTGCCGCGCCGCGCGCTGGCCGAGCTCATCGGCACTGCCGGCCTTCTCATGGTGGTGATCGGTTCCGGTATCCAGGCCGCCGGCCTCAGCCGTGACACCGGTGTCGCCCTCGTCGCCAACTCGCTCGCCTCGGCCATCGGCCTCGGGCTGATCATCACCCTCTTCGGGCCGCTGTCCGGAGCCCACCTCAACCCGGTCGTCACCCTCACCTCCTGGTGGGCGAGGCGGACCGGTGGCGAGGGGCTCGGCGGCCGGGAGGCCCTGGTCTACACCGCGGCCCAGACCGCGGGGGCCATCGGCGGCGCCGTACTCGCCGAGTTGATGTTCGGCCACGCCCCCGGCACGTTCTCCACGCAGATCCGGGGCGGCGGCCACCTGCTCGTCGGCGAGATCGTCGCCACCGCGGGGCTCGTCCTCGTCATCCAGGGCCTGGAGCGCATCGGGCGCCCGAAGCTGATCCCGGCCGCGGTCGCCGCGTACGTCGCCGCCGCGATCTGGTTCACCTCGTCCGGCTCCTTCGCCAACCCGGCGGGCACCATCGGGCGTGCCTTCAGCGACTCCTTCACCGGCATCGCCCCGCAGTCGCTGCCCGGGTTCGTGGCGGCCCAGCTGATCGGCGGAGTCCTGGGCCTGGCCCTCGCCGCACTCCTCTACGGGGGCACCCCGCGCGGTACGCAGGGCGCACCGGCCGCCCCCGGGGCGGGTGCGGAGACCCTCGCGCCGGTGCCCGTCAGCGTGGCCGAGACGCCCGGAAGCGCCGGCGGCTTCGGCCCCGGCGGCCCCGTGAACGCCGCGTACGAGACCATCGGTTGAGTCGTCCGAGCAGCCGTCCACACCGCCGTCCACAGGGTTGCCCACAGGCGGCACCGACTTGTCCACAGCTGGTTGGGTCGGATTTGAGGGCAAACGAGTGATCCGCCCTGTGGACTACCGGCCGGACGTCACCGGTCCTCACCGGTCTTCAGCGGTCGCCGACGGACGCCGGCGGCACCGCTACCCGCCGCCCCGGCGCGCCAGCTCGTTCATCGTCCGGGCCTGCAGCTCCCGCTCCGTCGCGGCCCGGACGAACTCCCCGACGTGCTCGGCGCCGACCAGCTCCTGCACCGCCCGCACCGTCTCCGCCGGCAGCGGCACCGACGCGGGCCCCGACGGCTGCAGGGTCCCGGCCGCCCCCAGGTGGCGCTGCAGATGCCGGGTCGCGAACAGCCGCATCGCCCGCGCCAGCTCGGCGTCCACCGTCTGCTGGGCCAGGGGCCGCAGTCTCCGTACCATCGTCGCCGCCTCCGCCGCGTCCGCGTCCGTCGGCGGGACCTGCCCGAGGTAGCGGGCGAAGACGTGCTCCGTGGTGAACTCGAGGAACCGCGAGGCGATGTGCTCCACCTGCCCGCGCAGCTCCCGCAGATGCCCCGTGATCGCCGACAGCGGCACCCCGGCCGCATACAGCTCGGCAGCCACCGCCAGCTCCTGCGGGGACGGCACGAGGAAATCGTCCGGGCGCCCCGGGATCCGCTCCAGCACCCCCAGCTCGCACGCCTCGCCCACCGCGTCGTCGTCGGGCCGGCCGCCGAACCGCTCGTTCAGCTCGGCCCGGCTGATCCGGGCGGCCTCTTCGTCGGTCCAGGGGCCGTGCACCTCGGCGACGAGCCCCAGCACGCCGCCGAGCCCGCGCCCGGCGTCCCAGGCCTCCAGCAGCTCCTTGATGGAGGCCAGGGTGTAGCCGCGGTCCAGCAGGTCGGCGATCTGGCGCAGCCGCGCCAGATGCGTGTCCCGGTAGACGTTGGAGCGGCCCCGCCGCTCGGGCTTCGGCAGCAGCCCGCGGTCCTGGTACGCACGGATCGTGCGTACCGTCGCCCCGCTGTGGTGCGCGAGATCCTCGATCCGGTACTCGGCCACCGCCTGTTCTGACAATCCCGGCTCCCTACGACATGGCGGCTCGGCCGACCTTGGCCGCCGCCGCGGCCCGGGCGGCAGGCGAAGCCGCAAGGTACTCGACCGCCCTGCGCAGCGAGCCCTCCTGCGAGGGATGGTACGACCGCCGGAAGTAGCGGGATATGGCCGTGCCGGGCTCTCTCCACGCCGGCCGGGCCGGGGCCCGCCCCGGCCCGCAGTTCACAGCCGGGGTTCCAGTTTCGCGAGCCGCCGCAGGGCGCCCGGCGCGAACCGGGACATCCACAGGGCGCCCTTGGACTCGGGTGTCACCGGCACCACGGCCTCGTTGCGCACCACGGCCCGCAGGATCGCGTCGGCGACCTTCTCCGGCGGGAAGTTGCGCAGCCCGTACAGCCGCGAGGAGCGCTCCTGGCGGCGCTTCTCCTCCGCAGCGTCCACCCCGGCGAAGCGCGAGGTGGCGGTGATGTTGGTGTTGACGATCCCCGGGCATATCGCCGACACCCCGATCGACTGCGAGGCGAGCTCGGCGCGCAGGCACTCGCTCAGCATCAGCACCGCGGCCTTCGAGGTGCTGTACGCGGGCAGGGTCTTGGAGGGCAGGTACGCGGCGGCGGAGGCGGTGTTGACGATGTGTCCGCCCTGGCCGCGCTCGGCCATCTGGCGGCCGAAGATCCGGCAGCCGTGGATGACCCCCCACAGGTTGACGTCGAGGACCTTCTTCCAGTCCTCCGAGGTGGTCTCCAGGAAGGGCCCCGACAGGCCGATCCCCGCGTTGTTGACCAGGACGTCCACGATCCCGTACTCGGCGGCGGTCTTCGCCGCGAGCTTCTCCATCGCCTGCTCGTCGCTGACGTCGACGCACTCGCCCCAGGCCTCGGGGGCCCCGACGAGCCGCGCCATGTCCGCCGTGCGGGCCGCGCCCTCGGCATCCCGGTCCACGCACACCACCCGGGCCCCGGCCTCGGCGAACGCGAACGCGGTGGCCCGGCCGATGCCGCTGGCGGCGCCGGTGACGAGCACCAGCTGGCCGCCGAACCGGTCGGCGTACCGGCCCGGAGCCTTCTGTTCCGGCGCGCGGGCGGGCTCCTCCCGGGCGGTGACGAACTCGGTGATCCACGCGGCCAGCTGGTCGGGCCGGGTCCGCGGTACCCAGTGCTTGGCGGGCAGTGTGCGCCGCACCAGATCGGGGGCCCACAGTTCCAGGTCGTCGTACAGCCGCTCGGAGAGGAAGGCGTCCCCGGTCGGAGTGATCAGCTGGACCGGTACGTGTGCGTACGCGTCGGGGCGCGGCCGGCGCAGCCGGGGCCGGACGTTGTCCCGGTAGAGCCAGGCTCCGTGCGCGGCGTCCGAGGGCAGCGAGGCCGTCGGATAGGAGCCGGCCGGGACCTTCTCCACCCGCTCCAGCATCTTCGGCCACCGCTTGCCGAGCGGCCCGCGCCAGGCGAGCTCCGGCAGCACGGGGGTGTGCAGCATGTACACGTACCAGGACTTGGCGCCCTGGCCGAGGAGTTGCGCGGCCCGGCGCGGGGTGGGCCGGGCCAGCCGCTTCTTGATCCAGTGCCCGAAGTGGTCCAGGGAGGGACCCGACATCGAGGTGAAGGAGGCGATCCGGCCCTCGGTACGGGCGACCGTCGCGAACTCCCAGCCCTGTACGGAACCCCAGTCGTGGCCGACCAGGTGCACCGGGCGGTCCGGGCTGACCGCGTCCGCCACCGCCAGGAAGTCGTCGGTCAGCTTCTCCAGCGTGAAGCCGCCGCGCAGCGGCACAGGCGCCGTGGAGCGCCCGTGGCCGCGTACGTCGTAGAGGACCACATGAAAGCGGGCCGCCAGCCGCTCCGCGACCTCCGACCAGACTTCCTTGGTGTCCGGATAGCCGTGTACGAGCACCACGGTCGGCCGTTCGCTGTCGCCGAGCTCGACGACGCACAGCTCGATGCCGCCGGTGCTCACCCGGCGCTCGCGCGCCCCCGCGAGGCCCGTATCAGGAAGGCCCGCCCCCGCGGGGCCCGTCCCCTTGATGCCGCCCTTGCTGCCGTCCGCTCCGCTCATGCCGCTCATGCTGCCTTCTCCTCGGCCCAGCGCCGCACGTGCGGCAGATCGTCGTCCAGCCAGAACGCGCTCTCCTCGGGATCCCGCGCGTCGGTGACGACCAGGATCTCCTCGAACTTCGCACCGGTGCCCCGGAAGCCCAGGTGCGGTTCCACCGCCCACAGACCGGGCTGCGGCGGGTGGTCGGAGAAGTGGTACGGGCTCCACAGCGGGGACCAGCCCTCGCGGTGCCCGTGCAGGGCGTCGGAGGCCAGCCCCTTGAGGGACTGCGTCCCGAACCCGAACGCGGTCGGGGACCAGCGCCGCTCCTTGACCCGGTCTATTTTGTGGGCGATCACCCCGAAGGGGTAGGCGCGGTGCCGGTTGGCATACCCCTGGCGGATCATCAGCCGCTCGACGTTCTCGTAGATCTCGCGCAGCGGGCGGCGCTCGCGGACCTGCTCCAGGATCAGCTCGCGGTGCACCCGCAGATCGGACATCAGCCGGTCCTGTACGGGGTTCAGCCCGAGGCTGCCCGAGTATCCGATGTCGGCCGCGTACCCCTTGTACACGGGCGCCATGTCGAGGATGAACGGCATCCCCGGCTCCAGCTTCCGGTTGGTCGGGAAGAACTGCAGGGGGATCTTGAAATTCGCGAAGGCGGTGCGGTCCCCGAACCACGCGAACGGCAGGTGGAACCAGTCCCGCACGCCGCGCTCGCGCAGCCACTCGCGCTGCATCCGCGCCGCCTCGCGCTCGGTCACCCCCGGCCGCAGCTGCGCCGCCACCGTCTCCGCGCACTCGTACGAGAGGCGTTGCACTTCCCTGAACCCGCGCAGGTCCGCCGAGAGTTGCGCGGTGCGTTCCCTGGTGTCCCCAGCCATGACAGCCGTCCGTCCGTAGCCGTACCCGCCCGTACCTTGACACTGATGAATGTGACAATGACCGGAGATCACGTCAAGGCCCGTGCGCGGACCTGTGGACAAACTTGTCCGGTCCGCATCAGCCTTTCGTCAGGGTCCGTAGTCCTGAAGGCGGAGACGGAGTGACGCTCCAGGTCTGACGATCTGCACGGCCGGCGCCACTAACGTCGGAGCCGTGACTGTCATCGCGACCGAAAGCCTGAGCAAGCGGTACCCCCGAGTGACCGCAATCGACCGGCTCTCCCTGGACATCGGGCCGGGAGTGACCGGCCTCGTGGGTGCCAACGGAGCCGGCAAGTCCACGCTGATCAAGATCCTGCTTGGACTGTCCCCCGCCACCGAGGGCCGCGCCGCCGTGCTCGGACTCGATGTCGCCACCCATGGCAGCGCCATCCGTGAGCGCGTCGGCTACATGCCCGAGCACGACTGCCTGCCGCCCGACGTCTCGGCCACCGAGTTCGTCGTCCACATGGCGCGCATGTCCGGGCTCCCGCCGACCGCCGCCCGCGAGCGGACCGCCGACACCCTGCGCCACGTGGGCCTGTACGAGGAGCGCTACCGCCCCATCGGCGGGTACTCCACGGGCATGAAGCAGCGGGTCAAGCTGGCCCAGGCGCTCGTCCACGACCCCCAGCTGGTCCTCCTCGACGAGCCCACCAACGGCCTCGACCCCGTCGGCCGCGACGAGATGCTCGGCCTGATCCGCCGTGTCTACACCGACTTCGGCATCTCCGTCCTGGTCACCTCCCACCTCCTCGGCGAGCTGGAGCGGACCTGCGACCACGTCGTGGTCGTCGACGGCGGCAAGCTGCTGCGTTCCAGCTCCACCAGCGACTTCACGCAGATCACCACGACCCTCGCGGTCGAGGTCACCGACTCCGACGCCCACCCGGACGGCACCGCCGCCCTGCGCAAGGCGCTCGCCGAGGCGGGCATCACCCTGCACGCGGGTGAGGAGCAGGGGCTGCCCGGAGCCGGCCACATCCTGCTCGTCGAGGCCACGGGCGAGGACACCTACGACACCGTGCGCGACACCGTCGCCGACCTGGGCCTCGGCCTGGTCCGCATGGAACAGCGCCGCCACCACATCGCGGAGGTCTTCCGCGACAACGACCAGCAGCAGCTCGTCCGGAAGGGAGCCGGTTCCGATGGCGCCTGACACCTCGACCCAGATCCACAACATCGGCTACCGGTCCTACGAGGGAGCCCGGCTCGGCCGCGCCTACGCCCGCAAGTCGCTGTTCTCGCAGTCCCTGCGCGGCGCGTACGGGCTCGGCCGCTCGGCCAAGTCCAAGGCCCTCCCGATGCTCCTCTTCGCGGTGATGTGCGTGCCCGCGCTGATCATCGTCGCGATCGCCATTGCGGTGCCCGGCTCCACCAGTCTGCCGATCAAGTACACGACGTACGCCCTGACCACCCAGGTGATCATCGGCCTCTACCTCGCCTCGCAGGCACCCCAGTCGGTCTCCCGGGACCTGCGCTTCAAGACCGTGCCGCTCTACTTCTCGCGGCCCATCGAGCGCATCGACTACGTCCTCGCGAAGTTCGCGGCGATGGCCTCGGCGCTGTTCATCCTCACCGCCACACCGCTGCTGATCATGTGGATCGGCTCGCTGCTGGCCAAATTCGACTTCGCGGACCAGACCAAGGGGTTCGCCCAGGGACTGGTCTCCGTGCTGCTGCTCTCGGTGCTGTTCGCCGGCCTCGGCCTGATCATGGCCGCGCTCACCCCGCGCCGCGGCTTCGGCGTCGCCGCCATCATCGCCGTGCTCCTGATCCCCTACGGCGCGGTGACCGCCGTCCAGGGCATCGCGTACAGCACCGGCTCGAACGGTGCCATCGAGTGGATGGGCCTGTTCTCCCCCATCAGCCTGATCGACGGGGTCCAGGCAGCCTTCCTCGGCGGCACCTCCGCCTTCCCCGGCGGAGAAGGCCCCTCGGCCGGCGTCGGCTTCGTCTACCTGCTCGTCGTCCTCGCCCTCATCGCCGGCTCCTACGCCGCCCTGATGGCCCGCTACCGGAAGGCCGGGCTGTGACCACCATCGACATCGACCACACCTCCCGCTGGTTCGGGAACGTCGTCGCCGTCAACGACGTGACCATGCGCATCGGCCCCGGAGTCACCGGACTCCTGGGCCCCAACGGCGCCGGGAAGTCCACCCTCATCAACATGATGGGCGGCTTCCTCGCCCCCTCCACGGGCACCGTCACCCTCGACGACGCACCGATCTGGCAGAACGAGCAGGTCTACCAGCAGATCGGCGTCGTGCCCGAGCGCGAGGCCATGTACGACTTCCTCACCGGCCGGGAGTTCGTCGTCGCCAACGCCGAGCTGCACGGCCTCGACGACGCGGCTGCCCAGCGGGCGCTCGCCACCGTCGAGATGGAGTACGCCCAGGACCGCAAGATCTCCACGTACTCCAAGGGCATGCGGCAGCGCGTGAAGATGGCCTCGGCCCTTGTCCACGACCCGTCCGTGCTGCTCCTCGACGAGCCGTTCAACGGCATGGACCCGCGTCAGCGCATGCAGCTCATGGACCTGCTGCGGCGCATGGGCGACGACGGCCGCACCGTGCTGTTCTCCTCCCACATCCTGGAGGAGGTCGAACAGCTCGCCTCCCACATCGAGGTGGTCGTCGCCGGCCGGCACGCCGCCTCCGGCGACTTCCGCAAGATCCGCCGCCTGATGACGGACCGCCCGCACCGCTACGTCGTCCGCTCCTCCGACGACCGGGCCCTCGCCGCGGCCCTGATCGCCGACCCCTCCACCGCGGGCATCGAGATCGACCTCAAGGAAGGCGCGCTGCGCATCCAGGCCGTCGACTTCGGCCGCTTCACCGAGCTGCTGCCGCGGGTCGCCCGTGCGCACGGCATCCGGCTGCTGACGGTCTCGCCCTCCGACGAGTCCCTCGAGTCGGTCTTCTCCTACCTCGTCGCGGCCTGAAGGAGCTGGCACCCATGTACAACCCCACCGTCGCCCGGCTCACCTACCGCGCGCTGCTCGGCCGCCGCCGCGCGCTGATCCTCTTCGCGCTGCCCGCCCTGCTGATCGTCATCTCCCTCGCCGTCCGCGCCTTCACAGGCCTGGACGACAAGGTCGCGGCCGACCTGCTGGGCGGCTTCGCCCTCGCCACCATGGTTCCGCTGATCGGAGTCATCGCCGGCACCGGAGCCATCGGCCCCGAGATCGACGACGGCTCGATCGTCTACCTGCTCTCCAAGCCGGTGAAGCGCCCGACGATCATCATGACCAAGCTGATCGTCGCGATCGCCGTCACGATGGCCTTCTCCGCGATCCCGACCCTGATCGCCGGCCTCATCCTCAACGGCAACGGCCAGCAGATCGCCGTTGCCTACACCGTCGCCGCCCTCGTCGCCTCGATCGCCTACAGCGCCCTGTTCCTGCTGCTGGGCACCGTCAGTCGGCACGCGGTCGTCTTCGGTCTGGTCTACGCGCTGATCTGGGAGTCGCTCTTCGGCAGCCTGGTCTCCGGGGCGAAGACCCTGAGCGTCCAGCAGTGGGCCCTGGCCCTCGCCGAGAAGGTGGCCGGTGAAGGCTACGTCGACGCCACCGTCGGCCTGCCCACCGCGGTGACCCTGCTCGTGGCGGTCACCGTCGGCGCCACCGTCTACGCCGGCCAGAAGCTGCGCCGCCTCACCCTGGCGGGCGAGGAGTAGGCCCCCGCAACACCGGCTCCGCATCCAGTGCCCCGCCCGGCCCACCGGCCAGGCGGGGCACCGCCGTACGGGGCAAAATCAGTGCATGATCGAGCACGCCGAGCCCGAGCCGTCCAGGCCCGTCCGGTCCTGGATACGCTCCTCGCCCGGTACGCACATATGGCTGCTGATCATCGCCGTCACGAGCATCATCGTCGTGATCGCGCCCGACCACCTCGAGCACGTCCTGCTCCACCGCCACAGCAGCAATATTCACGAGCTCACCCGGCACCCCGTACGGGCCCTGATCTCCAGCGCCTTCTGGATAGCGAACCCGGCCTCGCTCGCCCTGTACGCCGTCCTCTTCGAGCTCTTCCACGCCCCCGTCGAACGCTGGCTCGGGACCCTGCGCTGGCTCGCCATCGTCGCGACGGCCCACATCACGGCCACCCTGATCAGCCAGAAGGTGGTCCTGATGGCCATTCAGGACCATCGCGCCCCGCAGAGCATGGTCCACGTCGTTGACGTCGGTGTCAGTTATGGACTCGCGGCCTCGATCGGGGTCCTCACCTACCGGCTTCCGAACCCCTTGCGCTGGATCTACCTCGCCTGTGTCGTCGCCTTCTTCGGGCTCCCTCTCCTCACGGGAGGCACTTTCACCGACCTCGGGCACGCCATCTCGCTCTCCGTCGGCCTGCTTGCCTGGCCGCTCACCCGCCACCCGCACCCCAGGAATGTTTCACGTGAAACATGAGCGTCGCCCTCGCCGGACCGATGCGCGGAAATTGACTGGTACGGGACCTGCGCCCCGGGCAGAGTGAGTCGTGCGGGGAGCAACAAAAAGGTCCGGAGCAGCCACTTCGAGCGCGCCTTGCGGCGCGGGCTGTTCCGGACCTTCCCGTTTGGCGGCCGAGCCGTCAGGCAGCGCCCAGCAGACGCTCCAGCACCACCGCGATGCCGTCCTCCTCGTTGGAGGCCGTCACCTCGTCGGCCACCGCCTTCAGCTCCGCATGGGCATTGGCCATCGCCACGCCGTGGGCCGCCCAGCCGAACATCGGGATGTCGTTGGGCATGTCGCCGAAGGCGATCGTCTCCGCCGCCTTCACACCCAGCCGGCGCGCGGCCAGCGAGAGGCCGGTGGCCTTCGTCAGCCCCAGCGGCAGGATCTCCACTATGCCCGGGCCGGCCATGACGATGTCCACCAAGGAGCCCACCGTCTCCCGGGCCACCTTCACCAGCGCGTCGTCGTCGAGCTCCGGGTGCTGGATGTACAGCTTGTTCAGCGGAGCCGTCCAGACCTGCGCCGTGTCCTCCAGGTAGAGCGCCGGCAGGCCCTCCTGCACCCGGTACCCGGGTCCGAACAGCACGTCGCCGTCCACCCCGTCCCGGCTGGCTGCGAGCGCCAGCGGACCCACCTCTGCCTCGAGCTTCGACAGCGCCAGACCGGCCAGCTGCCGGTCGAGGGTCACCGAGGTCAGCAGGCGGTGCGCCCCTGCGTCGTAGACCTGCGCGCCCTGCCCGCACACTGCGATCCCGTTGTAGCCGAGGTCGTCCAGCACGCTCCGGGTCCAGGGCACGGCCCGGCCGGTGACGATGATGTGTGCCGCGCCCGCCGCGGTGGCCGCGACGAGCGCTTCACGGGTGCGTTCCGAGACGGTGTCGTCGCCACGCAGCAGCGTGCCGTCGAGGTCGGTCGCGACGAGCTTGTACGGGAACGGGGCCGGGCTCACTTGGTGATCGGCTCCAGGAACTCGCGGCCGCCCAGGTAGGGACGGAGCGCTGCCGGCACCCGCACCGAACCGTCGGCCTGCTGGTGGTTCTCCAGGATGGCGACGATCGTGCGCGGTACGGCGCACAGCGTGCCGTTCAGCGTCGACAGCGGAGCGGTCTTCTTGCCGTCGCGGTAGCGGATCGACAGACGGCGGGCCTGGAAGCCGTTGCAGTTCGAGGCGGAGGTGAGCTCACGGTACTTGCCCTGAGTCGGGATCCACGCCTCGCAGTCGAACTTGCGCGAGGCGGAGGCGCCCAGGTCACCGGTGGCGACGTCGATCACCTGGAAGGGCAGTTCCAGGCTGGTCAGCCACTGCTTCTCCCATTCCAGGAGACGCTGGTGCTCGGCCTCGGCGTCCTCCGGCGCGACGTACGAGAACATCTCGACCTTGTCGAACTGGTGGACGCGGAAGATGCCGCGGGTGTCCTTGCCGTACGTACCGGCTTCGCGGCGGAAGCACGGCGAGAAGCCGGCGTACCGCAGTGGCAGCTTGTCGGCGTCGATGATCTCGTCCATGTGGTACGCGGCGAGCGGGACCTCGGAGGTGCCGACCAGGTAGTAGTCGTCCTTCTCGAGGTGGTACACGTTCTCCGCGGCCTGGCCGAGGAAGCCGGTGCCCTCCATGGCGCGCGGGCGGACCAGCGCCGGGGTCAGCATGGGGATGAAGCCGGCCTCGGTGGCCTGAGCGATCGCCGCGTTGACGAGGGCGAGCTCCAGCAGGGCGCCGACACCGGTCAGGTAGTAGAAGCGCGAGCCCGACACCTTGGCGCCGCGCTCGACGTCGATGGCCCCCAGCGACTCGCCGAGCTCGAGGTGGTCCTTGGGCTCGAAGCCCTCCGCGCCGAAGTCGCGGATCGTGCCGTGCGTCTCGAGGACGGTGAAGTCCTCCTCGCCGCCGACCGGGACGTCCTCGTGCACGATGTTGCCGAGCTGCAGCAGCAGACGCTTGGCGGCCTCGTCGGCCTCGTTCTGCTCGGCCTCGGCGGCCTTGACGTCCGTCTTGAGCTGTTCGGCCTTCTTGAGCAGCTCCGCCCGCTCCTCCGGGGAGGCCTTCGGGATGAGCTTGCCGAGCGACTTCTGCTCATTGCGCAGTTCGTCGAAACGCATGCCGGACGACCTGCGGCGCTCGTCGGCGGAGAGCAATGCGTCGACGAGTTCGACGTCCTCTCCACGGGCGCGCTGCGAGGCGCGGACACGGTCAGGGTCTTCACGGAGCAGCCGGAGGTCAATCACCCCTCCAGGCTACCGGGCTGGGCCTCCTGGGCTCGCACCGATATCACGCTGCGTGTCACTTTGTCCTAATTGCGGAGAATGAAAAACCCAGCCCGGCTGGCTGGAAGTGGCCCCCGCCGGGCGGTCAATAAATGCCCCCCATTCCCCGAAAAGGGGCACAACCAGGGTATCCGGGCACCCTCTGAGCAGGGCGGGAAGGCCTTCCTTGTCCACAGGAATTGTCCACCACGGAGACTTTTCCACAGGCTGTGCGCCGGATCTGTGGACACGGAATTAGATCAACCCCCACCGGCAGGCCGTCGGGACGAATCAAGGTTCAAACCGCCCTCACACACTCATTCGGGTGGGAATGGCTCGTCCCAAAGAGTTGATCGGCGATGCGGGGGTGACGCCGTTCACCTCCCGCTCCCCAGCGCGAAACCTGGGTCCGCCGACCGATTTGTCGACCTTGTCGCGCCGTGATGTCGACTAGTCCACAGGTCCCCATCTCGGCCTGTGGATAACTCTGTGGACAGTGGAGGAAGAGCTACGCCCGACCGTCGAGGCAGCGCGTCAGCCAGTCGGAAGCGGCCGTGAAGTCACCGTCCGACGTGCCGGGCCGCGGAGCGCGCACGTCACCCTGAGCGACACCGGCGCGCGGGTAGGAGCCGAGGAAGCGGACCTGGGGGCAGGTGCGCTTGAGCCCCATGAGCGCCTCGCTGACCCTGCGGTCGGAGATGTGGCCCTCCGCGTCGACGGCGAAGCAGTAGTTGCCGATGCCCGCGCCCGTCGGCCGCGACTGGATCAGCATCAGATTGACTCCGCGGACGGCGAACTCCTGGAGGAGCTCCAGCAGCGCACCGGGGTGGTCGTCGCCGAGCCACAGCACGACGGAGGTCTTGTCCGCGCCGGTCGGTGCGGCGGGCCGCGCGGGCCGCCCGACGAGCACGAACCGGGTCTCGGCGTTCTCCGCGTCGTGGATCTCGGTGACCAGCGGGACGAGCCCGTACGTGGCGGCCGCGAACTCGCCCGCGAAAGCGGCGTCGAAGCGGCCCTCCTGGACCAGCCGGGCGCCGTCGGCGTTGGAGGCGGCCGACTCCCACACCGCGTCGGGCAGGTTCGCCCGCAGCCAGTTGCGCACCTGGGGCTGGGCGACCGGGTGCCCGGTGACGGTCTTGACGTCCGACAGCTTGGTCCCCGGCCGCACGAGCAGCGCGAAGGTGATGGGCAGCAGTACCTCGCGGTAGATCATCAGCGGTTCGCCGGAGGCCAGCTCGTCCAGCGTGGCGGTGACCCCGCCCTCCACCGAGTTCTCGATCGGCACCAGGGCGGCCGCGGCCTCCCCGTTGCGTACGGCATCCAGGGCGGCCGGGACCGACACCATCGGGACGAGCTCCCGGGTCGCGGCTTCCGGCAGTGTGCGGAGGGCGGCTTCGGTGAAGGTGCCCTCGGGACCGAGATAGGTGAAGCGGGTGGCCGACATGTGATCAGCCTAATGCCGGGCCCCCGACCGCCGGGGTGCTGTTCATCCTTCGAGCAGCCGCTGCCCCACGTACTCACCGTCGCGGGGGGCGCGCGGTACCGCGTACAGCCCGCTGGACTCGTGCCGGATGAACTCCGACAGGGCGTCCCCGCGGTCGAGCTTGCGCTGGACGGGCACGAAACCGCGCAGCGGATCGGCCTGCCAGCAGATGAAGAGGAGCCCCGCGTCCGGGGTGCCGTCGGCGCCGATCCCGTCGTGGAAGGAGAAGGGACGCCGGAGCATGGCGGCCCCGCCGTTCTGCTCGGGGGCGGAGATCCGGGCGTGCGCGTTGGACGGGATGACCGGTTTGCCGTCGGGGCCGATCTTGTCGAGGGCCATCTCGGTGGTCTCGGTGCCGCCGGTGAGGGGGGCGCCGGTGGCCTTCGTGCGGCCTATGACCTGCTCCTGCTGGGCCAGGGACTGCTTGTCCCAGTCGTCGAGGAGCATCCGGATGCGGCGTACGACGGCGTACGAGCCCCCGCCCATCCAGGCGTGCTCGGCGGGCCCGGGGCCGGTGGCGGGGACGAAGATCCGCTTGTCGAAGTCCGGCTCAGCGGGCTTCGGGTTGCCGGTGCCGTCGATCTGGCCCATGAGGTTGCGGGCGGTCATCGGGGCGGCGGTGGCGCCGGGGGTCCGGTTGAAACCGTTCATCTGCCAGCGCACCCGGGCGGCGTCCCCCGCCTCCTTCTGCAGGGCACGCAGGGCGTGGAAGGCGACGAGCCCGTCGTCGGCGCCGATCTGGACCCAGAGGTCGCCGTTGCTGCGCTGGGCGTCGAGCCGGTCGGCGGAGAAGTCGGGCAGCGGGTCGAGGGCAGTGGGACGGCGGGCGGTGAGCCCGGTGCGCTCGAAGAAGGAGTACCCGAAGCCGAAGGTGACGGTGAGGGAGGACGGTCCGGCATCGAGGGCGATCCCGGTGTCCGCGGACGAAACCGCCTTGCCCGCCATCAGCAGGCGGGCGGTGTCGGACCAGCGGCGCATCAGGGCAGCGGCCTCCTTGCGCCCGGCGCCCGGGGCCAGGTCGAAGGCGACGACGTGGCCCTTGGCCTGCAGCGGCGTGGTGATGCCGGCCTGATGGTCGCCGTGGAACGCGACCTCGGTGGCGCCGAGGGAGGCAAGGCTCCCGGCCGCTCCGGGAGCACCGGCCGGGGAGCCGGCGAGTGCGGAGTGCACGAGTGCACCGCCGGTGGCGCCGAGCGCCAGCCCGGCGGCGCCTGCGGCGCCTACGGTGCCCAGCAGTCGGCGCCGGGAGATCTCGATGTCGGTGTTGCTCTCGGTCACGCTGGTCAGCCGATCTTCACGGTCTTCTGCACGGTCGTCTGGTCGATGTCGGAGGTACGGACGGTCACGTCGATCCGCCATTCCCCGGAGAGCGGCAGCTGGACGCCGGATGCGCTCCAGTGTCCGGGGGCCGCACGCTCCGGGATGAGCGGCAGGGGGCCGATGTCCTTGGCGGAGAGGGTGAAGGCGACCTTGATCTCGGGGATGTCGAGAGGCTTGCCCTCGGGGTCGTCGACCCAGACATGGAGCGAGTTGGCGCCGACCCGGCCCGGGTCGAGCTCCACCCGGACCGATCCCTTCCCGTTCTCGCCGCCGGAGTCGAACGGCAGCGTGATCTTGATGGCGCGGTTGGGGACGGCGGTGGCCGCGGAGTCGCGGCTGCTCGTCTGCTCGGCGGTCCGGCCGGGTTCGGTGCCGGTCAGGACAGTGGTCACGGCGAGCAGGACCACGGCGACTCCGGCCTCGGCGAGGACGGAGCGACGCAGCCCCGCCCGGTTCGGATCGGCGTCGCGGACCTGCTTTTCGCGTGCGTTCTCGCGGGCGGCACGCTGGCGGGCGAGCTGGGCGGCGCGCTTCGGGTCGTCGGGGACCGTGACGGCGGCCGGCTGTGTTTCACGTGAAACATCGCGCTGCCGACCGACCTTGGCCGGCTTCGCGGCGGGTGCGTCGGTGAGCCGTGCGGTCCACGAGCGGGAGACGTAGGCGATGCCGACCAGGGCGGCGACGAGCCCGACCTTCAGCAACAGAAGCTGTCCGTAACTGGTACCGGTGAGGGCCGACCAGCTGCCGACCTGGCGCCAGGACTGGTAGATGCCGGTAACCGTCAGCACCAGGACACTGACGAACGCGACCCGGGAGAACCGCTGGACCGCCTCGCGTTCGATCCCGGGGACCTTGTGGAGGGCGACGAGCAGTGCGGTGAGCCCGCCGAGCCAGGCGGCGACGGCCAGCAGGTGCAGGATGTCGGCGGGCATGGCGATCCCGGGCTGGACGCCGGTGGAGGCGTGCTCGGACAGCGCCCAGGTGGCGGCGATCCCGCCGGCGACGACGGCTCCGCCTGTGCCGAGGCCGAAGAGCAGGTCGTTGGCCTCCTTGTCCGCAGCCTGCCCCTTGTCTTTGTCCCCGTTCTTGCCCTTGCCGATGTCCCCGGTCTCGGCGGTCCTGCGCGCGAAGGCGCCGAACAGCACGGCGATGAACAGCGCGGCGGCACCGAGAAGCAGCAGCCGGGAGACCAGGGAGGCACCGGGCTTGGTTTCCAGAACGGCCTTGAGGCCGTCGAGGTCCAGCGCGTCGGCGAACTTCCCCGACCCCGTGTACGGGTTGCGGAGCACCAGCATCGCCAGGGTGGCGGCGGTGAGTGTGACCCAGGCGCGTACGACGAGCTTCTGCAGCGGGCGCTGCGCCGCGCCGCGGCGCCAGCACAGCAGGATGAAGGCGGCCCCGCCGACGAGGACCGTGAAGCCGGCGTAGGCGGCGTAGCGGGCGATGCCGTACACGATGCCGACGGGCCCGCCGCCCGCCTGCCCGGTGGGCAGGGCGACGCTGGTCGCCGAGGGGGCCCCGATGGAGAAGGTGAAGGCACCGGAGACGGGGTGGCTGTCGGCGGACACGGCCTGCCAGGCGACGGTGTACGTGCCGTCCGGCAGCCCGGAGTGCAGTGCGGTGCCGTAGCGGATGGTGGATCCGCTGCACATGTCGCGCAGTTCGCCGGTGTCCACCCGCCTGCCCTGCGGGTCCATGACGCGGATCGAGTCGTCGCCCATGGCGACCTGCTCCGAGAAGGAGAGGGTGACCTGGGCGGGTGCCGTGGCGACCACCGCCCCTTCCTTGGGGTCGCTCGCGGTGAGTGCGGCGTGTGCCGTGGCCGGGCCGGCCGCGGTGAACAGGGCTGCCAGCAGGACTGCGAGGACCAGCGCGAGCCGCGGCAGGAGTGCCGCGGCCCGGACGCGGGCCGGGGAGGGGGCGATGGCCGTCATGGCGTGTCAGTACCTCGGTCCGTCAGTGGGCGCTGGTGTTCTGGGCGTTGTACGTCCGTTCCTTGACCTCCAGCTCGACCTTGACCGGGTCGGCCTTCTCGAAGCGCAGCTCGACGGTGACCTTGTCACCGATCTTCGGCGTGTTCTTCAGCCCCATGAACATGACGTGGCTGCCGCCGCGCTCCAGCTTGAGCTCGCCGTTGGCCGGCACATCCATGGCCGCGACCTGCTGCATCTTCTGGTCCTTGGTCTCGTGGATCTGCAGATCGTCCGAGAGTGGGCTGGTGACGGCCGTGAGCTTGTCGGCGGTCTTCGAGCCGTTCTTGATGACCATGAACGCGCCGGCCATCTTGTCGTTCACGGGCTCCGGCATGAAGGCGCCGGTGACCGTCATCTCCGGCCTGTCCGCGCCGGCGTTGGCGGCGGCGCCGGAGTCGGAGAGCGATGAGCAGCCGGATATGGCGAGGGCTGCCGTCAGGGAGAGTGCGGCGGCGAGGGTGCGGGTGGTGCGGGCGGTCACGGGTTCTCTCCCTTGATGATCTTCGGCAGGTCCTTGGTGTAGTCGTCGACGGTGCTGCCTTCGCCGTAGAGGAGGTACCCCTCGTCGGTCTTGGGCGAGAACGCGATGACCTGGGCGCCGTGCATGGAGACGACGCTGCCGTCGGCCTCCTTCTTGGCGGCCTCGATACCGATGCCGAGCTTGCGCGCGGCGGCCTGGATGGTGGCGAAGTCCCCGGTCAGTCCGGTGAAGGACGGGTCCTGGGCCTTGAGCCACGCGCCGAGGGAGTCGGGAGTGTCCCGTTCGGGGTCGGTGGTGACGAACACGACCTGGAGCTGGTCCTGGTCGGCCTTGGGGAGTGCCTTCTTGGCGACGGCGATGTTGCTCATCGTCAGGGGGCACACGTCCGGGCAGTTGGTGTAGCCGAAGTAGATGAGCGTCGGCTTGCCCTTGGTCTGCTCGCGCAGGTTCCACGGCTTGCCGGTGGTGTCCGTCAGGACCAGCTCAGGCTTGTCGAAGGGGCGGTCGAGGACCGTGGCGGTCCCGGCCTTGGACTGGCCGGTGATCTGCGTGACCGCCTCGGTCTTGACGGGCTCACCGCCGCAGGCGGTGAGGGTGAGCGCGGCCGCTGCCGCGAGGGCGGCGACCGTCACACGTGTGGTGCGCATGGAGAAATGTCCCTGGGATCGGGTGTGTGGTGCGGGCGGCCCGGCCACGAGGGCGGGCCGGCTGCGCGCACGTTCTGGAGAGGGTGATACGGGGATACGGCCTGTGGCCACGTCAGGTCAGGAGGCGCGGCGACGCGAGGCGACACCGAAGGCGACGCCGCCGAGGCCGATGACGATGCCTGCGATGCCGAGGGCCCGTGCGGTCGTGTCGGAGGCGTGCGCGGCGGCCTCGTCGTGGCTCTTGTCGCCCTTTGTGGCTGCGGCGTTCTTGTCGTCGTGGTGGCCGTCGGCCGCCTTGGCCGCGGTCAGCTTCAGGACGGGCGCCGGGCTCTGCGGCTCCGCCGCGCCTTCCTTGGGCTCCTCGATCCAGCGGACGATCTCGTTGTTGTCGTACGTCTGGATCGCCTTGAAGACCATCTGGTCCGCGTTGTCGGGCAGCTTGCCGACGGAGACCGGGAACTGCTGGAACTTGCCGGGCTCGATCTTGCCGCCGCTCCAGGTCACCTTGGTGACGGCCTCGTTGACCTGCTTGCCGTGGACGGTGAGCGGCTTGTCGAGCTTGCTCTTCTCGACCGTGACGGTCCAGCCCGGGACGTCCTGCGGCATGACGGACGTCAGCGGCTGGTCCACGGGGAAGTTGACTTCCAGCTGCGTGGTCGAGGCGTTGTCGCGCTCGTTCGGAACCTTGAAGTTGATCGTCGCGTAGCCGCCCTTGGTGGCCTCTCCGGGCTGCACGCCGACGTGCGCGAAGGCGGTGCCGGACAGGACGAGGACGGTGCCGGCGGCAAGGGCGGCGGCGAAGGAGACGCGAGAGGTCTTCATGGCAGAAACACTCCACAGGGGCAGAGGTGACGGTGGTTCCGCGCACGGGCGCGCGCGGGGTCCGCGGCACCGGTGCTCCCGCCGGATGCTCCGGGGAGGGGGTGCCGCGTCAGGCTGCGAGGGCGAGCGCCGTGCAGGGCGGCCCGCGCCTGATCACCGTGTGATGGAGTGCCTCCCGGCCGGTGTGGGCGGCGGGTTCGGCGGCGGTCCGGGTGCCCTGCGGGGTACCGGCATGCGTGCCCGGGAGCCCGGTGCCGAGGGCGCGTACGAAGGCCAGTGCGGCGCGCAGCGGGCGTACCGGGTCGGCTTCGGCGGAGGCGCGTGACAGCTCGACGAGCCGGAAGAGGGCGGCGTCGCCGCGCCCGAGGAGCCAGCCCGCGGCGAGTGCGGCCAGCAGGTGGCCGACGAGCATGCCGGTGCTGAACAGGCCGGTGGCGGGCGCCGCGTAGGCCTGCGCCATGTGCGCGTGGCCGGCATGTGTCTGCGCCGCGGCCTGCCCTGCGGCCTGGGCCGTCATGGCGGCCGGGTCCAGGCCGGCGGTCTCCAGGATCTGCCGGGCGTCGGCCGGGCTGAGCGGGACGGAGTTGCCCCCGCAGACCAGCCGGGCGGCGAGCGCCGCGACCGAAGTGTCGGTGTCGGCGGGGGTCTGGGCCGCGGCATCGCCGTGCTGGGCGAGGCCGAACACGGCGTGCAGTCCGAGCTGCCCGAAGGCGAGTCCGGCGGCGATGCCGGGCAGTGAGCGGCGGCGTCCCGCGAGCGGGGCTGCGACCGCGAACACGGCGAGGAAGGCGATGACGAGGGCCCACCAGGGCACGGTGGCGCAGGACGCCAGCGCGTGCCCGGCCGCGGACAGCACGACGCAGACCGCGGTGAACACCGCGGCCCGGATGAGCCGGAGGCCGGCTCCGGCGGGCGTCGCGTGGGGGACAGTCATGGCCGGGCCATCATCGCACTGAGCTCACGCCGTCCATACGGCAGGTCCGGAAGGTCGTGAGTGCCCCTGTACGAGGACTTCACGTCGGTGTCCCCGCCGCGGCGGAAGCCCGTGAGCCGCCGCATACACCGCTGCCCGGGAGTGCCGCATCGGCCGAATGAGGGCTGTGGCGGCCGCCGGGCGCTTACGCACCCCCGCGGGCGGCAATAGGTACCCGTATGAGCATCTGGTGGTCTCTCCACTTGAGGCGCGACGCCGCGAGCGTGCCGCTCGCCAGGCGTTTGCTGCTGGGGACGATGGAGACCGCGGGGGTGGACCCGGACATCTCCTTCGATCTGTCGGTGGCGCTGAGCGAGGCCTGCGCGAACGCGGTGGAGCACGGCGGCCCGGCGGCCGAAGCCGGTATGGGCGCGGAACCGGATCCGGAGGCGTGCGCGGCGTACCGCGTCACGGCGTACCTGGACGGGGACTGCTGCCGCATCGAGGTGACCGATTCGGGCCCGGGATTCCCGGCGGCGACGGTCGCGGGGCGCAGACCTCCGCCGGCCGGCCCCTCCGAGCCTTCGGAGAGCGAGCACGGCCGGGGCCTTTGGCTGATCGCGGAGCTCGCCGACCACGTGAGGTTGCGCAACCGGCCGGGCCGGGGCGCGGTGGTCAGCTTCGACAAGATCCTGAAATGGCGTGAGGGAGCGCTGCTGAAGGCGTCGTAGCCGCGCAAGTCCTCCCGGACACGCCGATGGACGGGACTCGCGTACGAGATCCCGTCCACCGGAGGTCAGTCATCGCAGGTCAGCCGTCCGACGTCAGCCGTCGCAGGCCGGCCTTCGCAGGCCGGCCGTCGCGGCCGGCCGGAGTCAGCCCTTGAGGCGCGCCATCCAGGCCTCGACATCGGCCGAGGCGCGGGGCAGCCCGGCCGACAGGTTCCGGTTGCCGTCCTCGGTGACCAGGATGTCGTCCTCGATCCGGACGCCGATCCCGCGGTACTCCTCGGGCACGGTCAGGTCGTCGGCCTGGAAGTACAGACCGGGCTCGACGGTGAGGCACATGCCCGGCTCCAGCGTGCCGTCTACGTACGCCTCGGTGCGCGCGGCGGCGCAGTCGTGGACGTCCATGCCGAGCATGTGGCCGGTGCCGTGCAGGGTCCAGCGGCGCTGCAGGCCGAGCTCCAGGACGCGCTCGACCGGCCCCTCGAGCAGGCCCCATTCGACGAGCTTCTCGGCCAGGACGTGCTGCGAGGCGTCGTGGAAGTCGCGGAACTTCGCACCCGGCTTGACGGCGGCGATGCCGGCTTCCTGGGACGCGTACACCGCGTCGTAGATCTTGCGCTGGATGTCGGTGTACGTGCCGTTGATCGGCAGCGTGCGCGTGACGTCGGCGGTGTAGAGGGAGTGGGTCTCCACACCGGCGTCGAGCAGCAGCAGGTCGCCGGAGCGGACGTCGCCGTCGTTGCGGACCCAGTGCAGGGTGCAGGCGTGCGGGCCGGCGGCGCAGATGGAGCCGTAGCCGACGTCGTTGCCCTCGACGCGGGCGCGGAGGAAGAACGTGCCCTCGATGTAGCGCTCGGACGTGGCCTCGGCCTTGTCCAGGACCTTCACGACGTCCTCGAAGCCGCGGACGGTGGAGTCGACGGCCTTCTGCAGCTCGCCGATCTCGAAGTCGTCCTTCACGGCGCGGGCCTCGGAGAGGTAGACGCGCAGCTCCTCGTCGCGCTCCTTGGTGACCTTGTCGGTCAGAGCGGTCTCGATGAGGGAGTCGTGGCCACGGACGTTCCGGACCGGGCCCTCGGCCTCGGCCAGCTCCTCGGCCAGCTTGCGGACGTCCTTCGCGGGGATGCCCAGCAGTTGCTCGGCCTCGGCCAGGGAGTGGCGGCGGCCGACCCACAGCTCGCCCTGGCCCGACAGCCAGAACTCGCCGTTCTCGCGGTCCGAGCGGGGCAGCAGGTAGACGGTGGCGGTGTGGCCGGTCTCGCCCGTGGGCTCGAGGACCAGGACGCCGTTCTCGGTCTGGTCGCCGGTCAGGTACGCGTACTCGGTCGAGGCGCGGAAGGGGTACTCGGTGTCGTTCGAGCGGGTCTTGAGCCGACCTGCGGGCACGACCAGGCGCTCGCCGGGGAAGCGGGCGGACAGCGCCGCGCGGCGGGCGGCGGTGTGCGCGGCCTGCGCGATCGGCTCCAGCCCGTGCAGCTCGGTGTCGGCCCAGCCCGTGCGCATGTTCTCCGCGAGTTCGTCGCTGACGCCCGGGTACAGCCCGTTCTTGCGCTGCTTGTGCTTCTTCTGGGGCTGCTCTTCTTCCGGGGTCTCCGGGGTGAGCTCGTCAGCCACGTCTTCTCCTCAGCTACGACAGGACCGGGTATGGACCGCATCCATCGTATGTGCGAGGGGAAGACGCCCGGCGGTGGTGTGATAAATCAGTCAAAACGGGCGGCGAGCAGGACGATGTCCTCCACCCCGTCCTCCGTGGCGGCCATGGCGGCGGTGGTGCCGGAAGGGACCGCGGCGGCCTCGGATCCGGCGGGCGCGAGCGCCGGGTCGTCCTCGGGCAGCACCGTCCGCAGGATGTGGTCGCACACGGCCGCCGGATCGTCCCGGATGCCGCGGGGCACCCCCGCGGCCGCGGCGTGCAGGCGCGCGTAGGCCCGGTCCATCGGGTCGCCGGTCCGCCGCAGCAGCCCGTCGGTGTAGAGCAGCACCGTTTCTCCTGGCCCAGGTTCGATCTCCACGCTCGGCGCTTCCCAGCACGACAGCATCCCGAGCGGCGCGGAGAGCGAGGTCTCCACGTACTCCGTGCGGCGCTCGCCGACGAGCAGCGGCGGGGTGTGCCCCGCTCCGGCCAAGATGATCTTGCGCTGGGCGGGCTCGCAGTACGCGAACAGCGCGGTCGCGCAGCGCGCGGGCTCGGTCAGGCGCAGCAGCAGCTCCAGATCGGACAGGACCGCGACGGGGTCCTCCCCCTCCATGACGGCGTACGCGCGCAGCGACGCCCGCAGCCTGCCCATCGCGGCGACCGCGCTGGGCCCCGCTCCGGTGACGGAGCCGACGGCCAGCCCCAGGGCGCCCTCCGGCAGCGGCAGCGCGTCGTACCAGTCGCCGCCGCCGCGCGGCCCGGTGTGGTGGCGGGCGGCGAGCTGGACGCCGGGGATCCGGGGGAGCCGGCTCGGCAGCAGTTCCTCGGCGACCGTGGCCAGCCGGCTGCGGCAGCGTTCCACCTCGAGCATCCGGGCCAGGTGTTCGGCGGCGTGGCGGACGTAGAGCCCGGCGAGATCGCGCTGGCGGTCGCTCGGCTCGGCCTGCTCGTCGTAGAGCCAGACGGCCGCGCCGAGCCGGCCGGTGGCCTCGGCGGTGAGCGGCACGGCGTAGCTGGCGGCGTAGCCGAGCCGGGCGGCGACCTCACGGTGGCGGGGGTCGACCGGGGTGCCGTACCCGCCCGAGCCGGGGGCGGCGTCGGGTTCGGGGAGCACCTCGGAGCCGCCGTGGGCGTCGGGGAGCCCGTCGAGGATCCGGCCGTACGAGGTCGCGGCGCGCGGGACGGTCTCGATGTGCCCGAGGTCCGCGCGGCCGAGGCCGAGGCCGATCGTGGCGGTCGGGCCGAGCCCGTCGGAGGGCTCCAGGACGATCAGGCCGCGGCGGGCGCCGACGAGTGCGGCTCCGGCGCGCAGGAACTCCTGGAGGGAGGAGTCGAGGTCACGGGCGCGGGCGAGGCGTTCGGTGAGCTCGTGGAGGGTGGTCAGATCGGAGACCATCCCTGCCAGGCGGTCCTGGATCAGGGTGCTCGGTCCGGGAACCGGTGCCGGGGCCGGTGCGGGGGCTTTTCGGGCGGGCGTGGGCGCCGCAGTTTGCGGGACCGCGCTAACTGCTGGATCGATTCCAGCCACTTTCGGCAGATGCGGGGCGCTCATGGCGTCCGCCTTTCCACCTGGTGCGATTCGCCATATAGCATCGCAAACCCCCAGATCGTGCTGCGCCGCCATCAATGAATCCACATCTACACGCACACGAGGATCGATGTCCAGCATTGCCCAGGTGGGAATCCTGGTGTCCGTGGGACTGCAACTCACTGTCCAGCCAAGGCTAGAACTTGGCGAGAAAAAGCCGGAAGCGGACGGTTTTTGCGATCGACTGGTCGGGCGCCGGAGTGGCTCCGGGTACCTCATCGATGGTGTCCGGGAAGAGTTGGCGCAGCCCGGTGTTCGCCGGGAACCGCCCGGCACGGGTCGTCGTCCTTAGCGGCGGCAGCCGGTCTCGGCACCGGCGCGGGTCGCGTTCCGCCCCCGCCGAGTTTCATGGACCCGTAAGAAAACTGCACGAACCGTGTGAACCTGCTTCAGGCGGACAGTGACGCGAAACGTGTACGTGTGGTGAGACACCCGTTACATGGTGTGATGTGGCCCTCGGCGTTCAACGGAAAGGAACGAGCGCTCATGCGCGAGATCCTCGGAAGGCGTCTCCAGCGGCTCCGCAAGCGCCTGAAATCCCTTCGCCCCGCCCCCGGGCAGAGCGGTGACCAGGCTCTCTTCGACGCGGCGCTCACCTGCGCCACCGCCTGGCAGTGGCCGGTGCTGCCCGGCGTCGGCCGCTCCGGCGCCGACAGCACCCGGTGCGCCTGCCCCGATCCCGACTGCGTCGTCCCCGGCGCCCACCCCTTCGACCCGGGGCTGCTGGCGGCCACCACCGACCCCCGGATGGTGGCCTGGTGGTGGACCAACCGGCCCACCGCGCCCGTGCTGCTGGCCACCGGCGGGTCCGCGCCGTGCGCCGTGAGCCTGCCGGCCGCCGCGGCCGCGCGGGCCGTCGTACGGCTGGATGCGCAGGGGATGCGGCTGGGTCCGATCGTGGCCACCCCCACCCGGTGGTCGCTCCTGGTCGCGCCGTACTCGCTGGAGCGGCTCGGCGAACTCCTGTACGCCAAGGACCACGTGCCCTCCGCGCTGCGCTTCCACGGTGAGGGCGGCTACCTGTTGCTCCCGCCCTCCGCCGCGTCCGGCGGCGGGCAGGTGCGGTGGGAGCGCGAGCCGGCCGATGCCGGGGGCCTGTGGCTGCCGGAGGTCGAGGCCGTCGTGGACGCACTGGTCGAGGCGAGCACCGGGGCCTCCGGCGGCGGCAGCCGGCTCGCATACTGATCACTCGTACGGGTGTCAGCGCGACGAGTTTCCAAGGGAATTGGGCGCGGGGATCTCCGCGCCCCTTTCCCGCATCGCTATGTTCGCCGAATGAATCTCCGCTTGATCGGTATCAGCGCGGGTGTGCTGATCATCTTGTCGCTCCCGCTGGCAGGAGCGATCGCCGGACCGGATTTCGCCGGTCAGGACGACGGAAAAGGCGGCGGGTTGCTCTCCTCGCTCGGGCTGGCCGATCCGACGCGCGGATCCCGTACGCCGGCGCCCGGCGCTCCGTCCGCGCAGCAGGCCGCGCCGCCGCAGGCCGGGCCGCAGCAGCCGGGTCCGTCCGCGCAGCCCCGTACGGATTCCCGGTGCGGTCCCGAACTCTCCTCACCGCAGGGCGTGGAGGCGCAGACCTGCATCCTGGCGGGCGAGGGGCGGACCTGGGGCCGGAGCTACTACCGCAACACCAGCGGGCGCGCACTGGACGCCGTCCTGACGGTGATGGGGCCCGCGGGACGCACGGTGCAGATCCGGTGCGCGGTCGGGGCGGGCGACGAGCCGGGACTGTGCGAGACGCCGAGGGAGGACTCGGCGGGGGCGCCGGACGCCTACTCGGCCGTTGCGGAGTTTGCAGTTCCGGATGATGAAGGGCGGCTGCTGCTGCGGTCCGGGAGCAACTCACCGGCACCGGCCGACGGTTGAGCGACGGCGGAAATGGAAGGGCCCGGTCGCTGGCGACGGGGGATGCACCAGCGACCGGGCTACAAGAACGGTAACAAGAGATCGCCTGTTCGCAAATTCGATCTCTGATATTCAGACACCGATTTGCAGGCGATTAGCGGGAGTTGTGACCCCAGTCACCGGTCCTGCGGAGCCTCGGCGGTCAGCTGAGGGTGACCTGGCGGTTCGTGAGCCCGCCCCGGGCCCGGCGCTCCTCGGCGGTCAGCGGGGCGTCCGCGGCCAGGGCCGTGGCCAGCCGCTCCGCGAACTCAGCCGCAGGCTTCTCCACGTCGTCGGCGGTCACACCGGTGGGCAGGTCCCAGACGGGGACCATCAGGCCGTGCGCCCGGAAGGAACCGACCAGTCGGGTGCCTTCGCCGAGCGAGGAGGTGCCGGCGGCGTGCAGCCGCGCGAGGGCGTCGAGCAGCTTCTCCTCGGGGTGCGGCATGACCCAGCGCAGGTGGTTCTTCTCCGGGGTCTCGCACCAGTAGGCCGCGTCCACGCCGGCCAGCTTGACCGTCGGGATGGCGGCGGCGTTGGCGCGCTCGAGGGAGGCGGTGATCTCCGGGGAGGCGCTCTGGGCGCTCTCCGCATCCGGAATCCAGAATTCGAAGCCGCTGTGCACAACCGGCTCGAAAACGCCGTCCGTGTCCAGGAGATCCTGAAGTCGCGGCCCCTCGGCGGGAACGCGGCGAGCGGGAATGGGGGTACCCGGTTCCGCGACGAGTGCGCGCTCCAGCGTGTCGGCCATGTCCCGGGAGAGGTCCCCGGTGGTCGAGTCGTTCTGCAGGCCGAGCAGGACGGACCCGTCCTCGCGGCGCAGCGCCGGCCAGGCCATGGGCAGTACGGTCACCAGCGTGACGGAGGGGACGCCCTCGGGCAGACCGCCCTTGAGGGTCAGCGGGATGGTCGCCGCGGGCACGAGCTCGCGCAGCGCGACCCAGTCGCACTCGCCGGGCAGGCCCTCGAAGGGGCGTGCGACGTGCTCGGTGACGGCGTGCGCGGCGGCTGCTCCGTGGCAGGCCTTGTAGCGGCGCCCGGATCCGCAGGGGCAGGGCTCGCGTGCGCCCACCACCGGGATCTCCCCGTTCTTGAGCTGCGGCTTTGCAGTCTTGGCTGCGGGGCGCTTCTTGGCCATCGTGGGTGTCTCCCGGTTGCGGCGGTACGGCGTTGTGTCTGGGCGCGAGCCTAGCCGTTCGTACCGCTGCAACCGGGAGGATGCGGCCGGGAGCACGGTCGGCGTGCGCTCCCGGCGGCCGCTCGTTCGGATGGCCGGTGGTGCGGGTGCTGCTGTAGGGGATCCGGATCGGGTCCGCGCCGGGATCCGGTCACGGATGGAGATCGTCGAAGGCCGTGCTGAAGTCGATCGCCGGGGGCGCAACGCGCGTAGCGAAATCGTCGTGCCGGGGCCCACAGGCAACGGTCACCCATACGGTGACCTCGCCTGCCGCTCCGTCCCGGACACCCCAGTCCTGGGCGAGGGCGCTGATGATGTTCAGCCCCCGGCCGCCGCGCGCGGTGACCGAGGGCGTGGCCGGAACCGGGCGGGTGGGACCGCCCCCGTCCGTGACCTCGACCGTCAGCCGCCCCGCCTTGTCGAGGCGCCATGCGGCGCGTATCTCCCCGTCCCCGATCTCCCCGGCGCCCAGCGGTCTGCCGTGCCGGCAGGCGTTGCTGAGCAGTTCGGAAAGGATCAGTACGGCGTCGTCAATGACCGATTCGGACACCCCGCTCATACGCAATTGCTCACGCATGCGGCGTCTCGCCTCGCCCACGCCCGCAGGACCATGGCATACGTCCATGCACGACGACGTGGGCACTTCCTGTGCCACCACCAACGCCACCCCCGGAACCTCCTTAGCCCCACGCCATGGTCTGGATGCCCCAGTGGCCTGGACCGGAAACCGGTCAAGCAGAGCCCTCTGACGCATTCATGACCAGCGATTGCGGAGCGGATGCGCCGGAGCACACCCTGTCACGCGAGCGACGTGCGGGACGGGTGGGCAAATGAGGACGTCAGCGCCCGAGCTGTGACAGAACTTGTCGCGGCCTGTTCGTAATGATCGCTTCTACACCCAGATCAGCGCAGAGCTGAACGTCTTCCGGTTCGTTTACGGTCCATACGTGTACGGAGTGACCCGCGGCCTGGAGCTTGCGGATGAACCCGGGATGGCTGCGCACGATGCGCATCCCCGGACCGGCGATCCGCACCCCGGCCGGCAGCCGCCCGTCGCGCATCCGGGGCGAGATGAACTGCATCAGGTACACGGTCGGCACCGTCGGCGCGGCCGCCCGCACCCGGTGCAGGGAGCGCGCGGAGAAGCTCATGACGCGGACGGGGTGCGGGCCCTCGGCGGACGGCGCGTCCAGCCCGAACCGCTTGAGGAGGAAGAGGAGGCGCTCCTCCACCTGTCCGGCCCAGCGGGTCGGGTGCTTCGTCTCGATGGCGAGCTGCACCGGCCGGTGGGAATCGGAGATCAGCTCCAGCAGCCGCTCCAGGGTGAGCACGGAGGTGCGCTCGGGGTCGGCGTCCCAGTCGGGGGACTCCTCGCGGTCCTTCCAGGAGCCGAAGTCGAGGGCGGCGAGGTCGGCCAGCTCGAGGGCGGAGACGGCGCCGCGGCCGTTGGACGTGCGGTTGACCCGGCGGTCGTGGACCAGGACCAGATGGCCGTCGGCGGTGAGCCGGACGTCGCACTCGAGGGCGTCGGCGCCGTCTTCGATGGCCTTGCGGTAGGCGGCCAGGGTGTGCTCTGGGGCATCTTCCGAGGCGCCGCGGTGGGCGACGACCTGGATGGGCGGCATTGCGTGGGTCACCGGGTCATGGTGCCACCGCGAATGCGCCCGGTGTCGGGCTCCGCCCTCCGGATGCGACCGAAATGTCGGAGATAAAGGATGGGGGAGATACACAGGTCCGGCTTACAGTGCTCTGACGGGTCATGGGGAAGGCTTTTCCCAGGAACTTGTGCGGCACGTCGAACGTTCAGTCGGGCCGAACCGCCAGTTTGTCTGAAGCCGTGTGTGACGAGGAGAAGAGCGCTGTGAGCACCGAGAACGAGGGCACCGCGGCCCCGACGCCCCCCGCGGCCCCGTCGGCACCCCCGGTGGCAGCTCCCGCCCCCGAGACGTCTGCGCCCGCACCGGCTGCCGGGGCCCCGGCGGGCGCCCCGGCACCTGCCCCGACGGCACCTGCCCCGACGCCCGAGCAGGCCGCTGCTGCGCAGGCCCCCGCGCCGGCCGTGCCCGCCGCGGAGCCGGTGACCCAGCAGCTCCCGCCGACGCCCGCGCCGGGCGCGGAGCCGACCCAGCAGCTCCCGCCCACCCCCGCCCCGGCACCGGCCTACGCCCAGGCCCCCGCGCCGCAGGGCCCGGCCGCGCACGGCGCCGAGGGCTGGCCGCCCCCGCCGCCCAGCGTCCCGGCGTACGGCTCGGGCGGCCACGGCGGCGGCGCCTGGGGCGCGCCCCCCACCCCCGGCGGCATGCCGCCCGCCAAGCCGAAGGGCAAGGGCGGCCTGGTCGCCGCCGTGCTCGTGGCCGCCCTCCTCGCGGGCGGTGTCGGCGGCGGCATCGGCTACTGGGCCGCCGAGCGCAACGACAACGGCTTCGGCTCGACCACGATCACCGCGGGCAACACCCCCAAGGACCTCAAGCGGGAGTCCGGTTCCATCGCGGGCCTGGCCGCGGGCGCGCTGCCCAGCGTCGTCACCATCGAGGCCTCGGCCGGTGACGGCGAGGGCGGCACCGGCACCGGCTTCGTCTACGACCAGCAGGGCCACATCCTCACCAACAACCACGTCGTGGCCTCCGCCGCGAACGGCGGCAAGCTCGCCGCGACCTTCTCCGACGGCAAGAAGTACGAGGCGGAGGTCGTCGGCCGCGCCCAGGGCTACGACGTGGCCGTGCTCAAGCTGAAGAACCCGCCGGCCGGGCTCAAGCCGCTTCCGCTCGGCGACTCCGACAAGGTCGCGGTCGGCGACTCGACCATCGCGATCGGTGCCCCCTTCGGCCTGTCCAACACGGTCACCACCGGCATCGTCAGCGCCAAGAACCGACCCGTGGCCTCCGGCGACGGCTCCGGCAGCAAGAGCTCGTACATGAGCGCACTCCAGACGGACGCCTCGATCAACCCCGGCAACTCCGGCGGCCCGCTGCTCGACGGGCGTGGTGCGGTCATCGGCATCAACTCCGCCATCCAGTCGGCCGGCAACGGCGGCTTCGGCGGCGGCCAGGCCGGTTCGATCGGTCTCGGCTTCGCCATCCCGATCAACCAGGCGAAGAACGTCGCCGAGTCGCTGATCAAGACGGGCAAGCCGGTCTACCCGATCATCTCGGTCTCCGTGGACCTCCAGGCCAAGACCGACGGCGCCAAGATCTCCGAGCAGGGCGCGCCCGCCAACGAGCTGGTCGACCCCAACGGTCCGGCCGGCAAGGCCGGCCTCAAGCCCGGCGACATCATCACCCAGTTCGGCGACAAGCCGATCGACAGCGGCCCGACCCTCATCAGTGAGATCTGGACGCACAAGCCCGGCGACGTCGTGAAGCTGACCTACCTGCGCGACGGGAAGCCGAACACCGTCGACATCACCCTCGGCTCGAGGGTCGGAGACAAGTAACCACGGCTCCACGGCCGGTCCCGGCGAACGGGGAGCGGTCGGGACCGCTGGCCTGATGGCGAGGGGCCGGGGGCGCGAATACGCCTACGGCCCCTCCCAATGTCCGCTTATGCTTCCCACGTGTTCGATTCGCGGCACATACGTACTTTCCACGAAGTGGTCACCAACGGGTCCTACTCGGCGGCCGCTCGCGTCCTCGGGTACACCCAGCCTGCTGTCACCCAGCAGATGAAGGCGCTCGAACGTGCCGTCGGCACCCCGCTGTTCACCAGGGTCGGCCGCAAGATGCAGCTCACCGAGGCCGGGGAGTCCATGGCCCGGCACGCCGAGTCCATCCTCGGCAGTCTCTCCGCCGCAGAGGCCCAGCTCAAGGCGTACGCCCGCCTGCGCACCGGGCGGGTGCGGCTCTGCGGCTTCCCCAGCGCCAACGTCACCCTCGTGCCGGAGGCCCTGAGCGGCCTGGCCAAGGAGCATCCCGGCATCCAGGTCGAGCTTCTCGAGGGGGAGCCCCCCGAGTCGCTGCGCCGGCTGGAGCGCGGGGAGTGCGACATCACCCTCGCCTTCACCTATCCCGGGCTACACGAGGAGATTCCGGAGGAGGTCGCCGAGGTCAGACTCATGGAGGACCAGCTGACGGTGCTGCTCCCGACCGGGCATCCGCTGGCCCGGCGGCGGGCCGTACACCTGGCCGACCTCGCGGAGGAACGGTGGATCGCCGGCTGTCCGCGCTGCCGGGCGAACCTGCTGCACGAGTGCGCCGAGCTGGGCTTCGTGCCTGACATCCGGTTCGCCACGGACGACAACCTGGTGGTGCAGAGCATGGTCGGGCAGGGGCTCGGCGTGGCGATGATGCCCGCGCTGGTGCTGCCCTCCCTCTCCCTGAGCAAGGTGTGCGGCCGGCCGCTGCAGCCCGCCGCGCGCCGGCACATCGCCGCTCACGTCTACCGCGACCATCTGCGGATCCCGGCGACCTCCGTGGTCCTCGACGCGCTGAGGCAGGCTGCCTCGAACCGCGTCGGCTGCTGACCGCCCGGCTGCTCCTCCCCCGAACCCATAAGTGCTGCTTGGGATTTCAGGTGAGAACTGTCGTTGGACGTGATGGGACAGGCTGCTCGACGCTGCTCGTATGACCACCACTACGCCGGCCCGTACGACCGCGAGGATGGCCGCCCTCGTCAGTGAGATCCGTACGGTCGTGGACCTGGGGCTGGCCCCGGACGTGACCGCCTACCTCGTCGGCGAGCGCGTCGCCCCGCACCTGGGCACGGCCGACCTGCTCACTCCCGAGCAGCGGGAGGGATACCCCGACCGGTACCGGCAGCACGTGCTGCACGCGGAGCCGGACGGCAGCTTCTCGGTGGTCGCACTGGTGTGGCTGCCCGGTCAGGAGACCGCCATCCACGACCACGTCTCCTGGGGCGTGGCCGGGGTGCACGAGGGCGAGGAGAGCGAGCTCCGCTACCGGCTGGTCCCTGCCGCCGGAGAGTCCAGCGCCCGGCTGGTGGCGACCGAGCACGTGGTCAACGGTCCCGGTGAGGTCTGCGGATTCGCCCCGCCCGGCGATATCCACAAGGTCCGCAACTCCTGCGGGACCAAGGCGATATCCCTTCACGTCTACGGAGCCGATGTCATCCGGCTGGGCAGCAGCGTCCGCCGCGTCTATACGCTCCCCACCGACTGATGGCGCTGCTGAACCGCCCGGTACGGGGGGCGGAGACGGCACGCGCCGGGCGTGTTTCACGTGAAACATCACCGTCCTGGCCGGGGTTGGCGCTGGCGGCCGTGGGCGTACTGGTGGCGTGGTGCGTACACCGGCTGGTGCCCGACGTACCCATGCTGACCGCGTCGGTGGTGCTCGGCATCGCGGTGGCCCATGTCCCGGGCATACGCGAGGTCGTACGCGGAGCAGCCCGCCCAGGACTGTCGCTGGCCGGGCGGCGGCTGATGCGGATCGGCATCGTCCTGCTGGGTCTCGGCCTGGGCCTGGACCAGGTGCTCCGGCTGGGCTGGGCCACGGTGGCGATGGTGGCCGCGGTGGTTGCCGCCACCTTCTTCGGCACGCTCTGGCTGGGTCGCAAGCTCGGGCTCCCCGGCGACCAGCCGCTGCTGATCGCCACCGGGTACTCGATCTGCGGGGCCTCGGCGATCGGCGCGGTGAGTCAGGTATCAGGCAGCGACGAGGAGGACGTGGCCGCCTCGGTGGCGCTGGTGACCCTGTGCGGGACGCTGGCCATCGCGGTCCTCCCGCTCCTCCAGAGCCCGTTGGGGCTCTCGGACCCCGCCTTCGGGCGCTGGGTCGGCGCGAGCGTCCACGACGTCGGCCAAGTGGTCGCCACCGCCCAGTCGGCGGGCCCGGGAGCGCTCGGCGAGGCCGTCCTGGTCAAGCTGATGCGGGTGGCCCTGCTGGCCCCGCTGGTGGCCGCCGTGGCCTTCTCCGTACGGGCGCGCCGACAGGGTGTGCGCACGCCCTCGGGCCGCCGCCCGGCGCCAGTGCCGCTGTTCGTGGCCGGGTTCCTGGCAGCGGCCGCGCTGCGCGCCACCGGGTTGCTGCCCGACGCGGCGCTGGAGTGGGCGCACACCGCGCAGGAACTGCTGCTGGCGGCGGCCCTGTTCGGGCTGGGCAGCGCGGTGGACCTCCCCCGGCTGGCCAAGACCGGCGGACGGGCTGCGGTCCTGGGGCTCGGAGCCTGGGTCGTGGTGGCCGGTGTCTCGTACGCGGGAGTGCTGCTCACGGCATGACCCGCAGGAGATGTTCCATCGGCGGGAGTTGGCCAATTCCTGGCCGGAACCGACCGAACGTTCCGACTGTCTCCTGACTTCTCGTGCCGCGCGTGCGACTCTGCGGCCGATCCGCACCGACAGCTCTTCACCCCCACCCTGCCCGCTCCGACGGGACCGGGCACGGCAGAAGGAGTCCTGCGTGAATCGTCATCGCACGGCAGCATCGGTCCTCATGGCGGCGGGCGCCCTGATCGCGGGGGCGCTGACGGCGGCCACCCCCTCGGCCGCCGCCGACGCCCCTGCCTCGTTCAGGCAGCAGCACAGCCAGGGTTTCTGGACCGCCGAGCGGATGCGCAGCGCCACCCCGCTGGACGTGACGGCAGCGCCCGGCGCCGGGCGGGCGCCGGCCGCGGCCTCGGACCGGCCCACGGCGATCGCTCCGACGGCGCCGTCCTCCGTGACCTCCTCCGTGGCGGCCTCCCCGACGGCGTTCCCGCAGGCGGGCGGCGCGTGGACGGGTGGCGGTGCGGTGGTAAAGACCTCGGGCCGGGTCTTCTTCACCTTCGGAGACCGGACCGCATCCTGCTCCGGTGACTCGATCACCAGCGCCAACGGGAGCACGGTCATCACCGCCGGCCACTGCGTGAAGTACCAGGGCGCCTGGCACACCAACTGGATCTTCGTCCCCGCGTACAACAACGGGAACGCGCCCTACGGCCAGTGGTCGGCCACCAAGACCTTCGCCACCGACCAGTGGGCCGCCAGCGAGGACATGAACATGGACGTCGGCCTCGCCGTCGTCGCCCCGCTGAACGGCCAGAAGCTGAGCCAGGTCGTCGGTGCCCAGGGGATCCTGTTCAACGGCGGCTACAACAAGAAGATGTACTCGTTCGGGTTCCCGGCGGCGGCGCCCTACGACGGCACCAAGCTGGTCTATTGCAGCGGGAACTCCGGCAAGGACTTCCTGCTGACCAAGGACCACGGCCTGGGCTGCAACATGACCGGCGGCTCCAGCGGTGGCCCCTGGTTCCAGGACTTCGACGAGTCCACGGGCCTCGGCACCCAGGTCTCGGTGAACAGCTTCGGCTACACCTTCCTGCCCAACCGGATGTACGGCCCCTACTTCGGCAACGAAGCGAAGGCGGCCTACGACAAGGCCCAGAATTCCTGACCCAGCCGCCCCCCACCTGCCGGTACTCTGTACCGGCCAGGTGGGTTGCCCGAGCGGCCTAAGGGAACGGTCTTGAAAACCGTCGTGGCAGCGATGTCACCGTGGGTTCAAATCCCACACCCACCGCACCAGGCCTGCGTAGCCGCGGGCACGAAGGGGCGCTCCTCACGAGGAGCGCCCCTTCGTCATGGAGCCGGTCTTACCGTGCCGGCCTTCTGCCCAGGGGCGCGGGCCGTAAGGGGGGTCGTGCCGCCGCGGAAGGCGCTAGGCCCTTTGAGTGGTGTTTGTCGGAAGATCGGCGCGCGTGGTGGGAACGCTGCGGTTGCGCACACATCATGACGACTGTATGCAGATCCGCCCGTCGGAACATCGCGAAACGAAGGACCCCGTCATGGCTCAGCGCATCACCGTCACGTCGATCTGGACCGCAGTGGTCGCCGCTCTCGTGGCGCTCCTCGCCTCCCTCGGGTTCGGGGCCAAGGCCGCCCCGGCCGCGGTCTCCGACGGAACCGCAGCCCCCGCCCCTGCTCCCTCCCGCCGTGCGGCCGCCGCCGTACGCCGGCCGGCGCGGCCGATGGGGCGACGGAGCTGGCGGGCGATGATGCGGGGCGGATCGCTCCCGCCGACCATCAAGCAGCGGATCCGTGCCGAGGCGCACGGCAAGGCCCCGTCGGTCCGACGCTCGACCACCGCCGCGTCGCTCGTCGGAGGGACCTCAGGAGCCGGTCGCGAAGAGCTCGGGCTGGTCGCGTAGCGCCCGTACGGAGAAGGCGCCGCGCACGAAACGCGGCATGCAGTATCCGTACCCGACCGGCAAGATGCGCTGCGCAGTGAGCAGCACGGAGTCGGCAGCAGTAACGGCAGCAACACCAACACCAGCAGGCGCTGGAGCCCGGTCGCCAGGTCGCGACCGCGGATCGCGCCGGAGATGTGCCCCGGAGCGGGGCGCGGTGGGATGGCCCCGGCGGGTGCCGGGAGCGTGCAGGGGGCGTGAAGCTTGGCATTGCAGGGCCGCAGGCCCGGGAGACGGTGGGGTTCCCGGACGGCGCGGCCCTTTTCGGCTTTTCGGCATGTCCGGCGCACATGAGTTTGAGGGAACGTTTCGGCTCATACATGGCGGCGGTTTCAACCCGCTCCGAGGCGCTGACCTGGGGCTGCGGGGCGGTTCGCCGGGGATTCGGTGGGCAACTCTGGTCTCGCGACGTCGTCACCACACGGAAGACCGAGGCGGCCGGCCAACTGCCGTGGGGTTCCTTCCGGGCTCTCGCGACCTTGACATCGGCAGTGAATCTGACGGACAGTCAGGTTCACTCGATGATGTGATGCCGGGAGGCCAGCGCCGTGCACCTCGCCCCGACCGAAGGCCAGTTGCGGCTCCGCGCCGAACTGCGGGAGTACTTCCACGATCTGCTGCCGCAGGGGGCTCCCGAGGACCCCGCCGCCCAGCGTGCACTGCTGCGCCGCATCGGCGCCGACGGACTGCTCGGCCTCGGCTGGCCCGTCGAGTACGGCGGCCAAGGGTGCGGTCCCGACGAGCAGTTCGTCTTCTTCGACGAGGCCTACCGGGCCGGCGCCCCCGTCTCCATGGTCACGCTCAACACCGTCGGCCCGACCCTGATGAAGTACGGGACCCCGGAGCAGAAGGACTACTTCCTGCCCCGGATCCTCCGAGGCGAGACGGTCTTCGCCATCGGCTACTCGGAGCCCGGAGCCGGCACGGACCTCGCCTCGCTGCGGACCCGCGCCGTACGCGACGGAGCCGATTGGGTCGTCGACGGGCAGAAGATCTTCACCTCCAACGCCCAGAACGCGGACTGGATCTGGCTCGCCTGCCGCACCGATCCCGACGCCCCCAAGCACAAGGGCATCTCGATCATCCTGGTGCCCACCGACGCCCCGGGCTTCGCGTGGACTCCGATCGACACGGTCGGCGGTCTCACGACCACGTCCACGTACTACGACGCCCTCCGCGTGCCGGCCGGCAACCTCGTCGGCCCCGAGCACGGCGGCTGGGGGCTGATCACCAACCAGCTCAACCACGAGCGCGTGGCCCTCGCCGCCATCGGCATGCAGGCGGAGGACTTCTATGCGGGCGCGCTCCGCCACGCCCGCACCCCCGATCCGGTCACCGGCGAACGTCCTGCCGACCGGCCCTGGGTGCAGTTCCGGCTCGCCGAGGCACATGCCCGGCTGGCCGCCGTACGCCTCCTCAACTGGCGTCTCGTCCAGGACGTGGGCAGCGGCGCCCTGGCCCCCGGCGACGCCAGCGGCGTGAAGTTCCTCGGCACCGAGTCCACCGTCGAGGTGTACCGGATGTGCCAGGAGGTGGTGGGTGAGGAGGCGCTCGTACGGGGGCCTGAGGCCTTCGCCGGCGGCGAGCTCGAGCGGATGAACCGGGCCGCCCAGATCAACACGTTCGGCGGCGGGGTGAGCGAGGTACAGCGGGAGATCGTCGCCATGATGCGGCTCGGCATGAAGGGGAGGAAGCGATGACCGCCACGGCGGACCGGGCAGCGGATGCGGGGGCGGGCGCCGAGGAGGCCGCCCGGTTCCACACGTTGCTCAAGGCCTTCGAGGGGCAGCCCGCAGCCACCGCGGGCCAGGGCAAGGACCCGGTCAACCTGCCCATGATCCGGCACTGGTGCGAGGCGATGGGCGACACCGACCCCGCCTACACCGGCCCGCACGCCATCGCCCCGCCCACCATGCTCCAGGCCTGGACGATGGGCGGGCTCTCCGGCCACGGCGACCGCTCCTCCGCCTACGACGAGCTCCTCGGGCTGCTCGACGACGCGGGCTGCACCTCCGTGGTGGCCACCGACTGCGAGCAGGAGTACCTGCGTCCGCTGCGCCCCGGCGACACGATCACCTACGACGCCGTCATCGAGTCGGTGTCCCCGCGCAAGACGACCAAGCTGGGCACCGGCCACTTCGTGACCACCCGCATGGACGTGCGGGCGGACGGCGAACCCGCCGGGACCCACCGCTTCCGGATCCTCAAGTACGCGCCCGCCGCCCCCCGCGGGAAGAAGCCCGCGGCCCGGCGCCCCCGCCCCGTGGTCAACCGCGACAACCAGGGGTTCTGGGACGGCGTCGCGGACCACAAGCTGCTGATCCAGCGCTGCACCTCCTGCGCGACCCTCCGCTTCCCCTGGCTGCCCGGCTGCAACGCCTGCGCGAGCCTGGACTGGGACACCGTCGAGGCATCCGGCGCCGGCACGGTGTTCAGCTACGTCGTCATGCACCACCCGCCCTTCCCCGCGTTCGACCCTCCGTACGCGGTCGCCCTCGTCGAACTCGCCGAGGGCGTCCGGATGGTCAGCAACATCACCGGCGTCCCGTACGACAAGGTGCGCATCGGGCTGCCCGTGCAGCTGGAGTTCCTGCGCGTCGACGAGGACCTGGAACTGCCGGTCTTCCGAGGGAGCGAGGGCTGATGGACTTCCATCCCACCGAGGAGCAGGCAGCGGCGGCCGGACTCGCCGCCCGGATCTTCCGCGACCTCGCCACCCACGAACGCCTCGCCGCCGCCGGCACCGGCAGCGACGCCGAACTGTGGAAGGCGCTCACCGCCGCCGGGCTGACCGCCGCCGTGGAGGACGTCGGCCTGCTCGGCCTGGTGCTGCTGCTGGAGGAGCAGGGCCGCACCACCGCGCAGGTCCCGTACGCCGCCACCTGCGTGTACGGGATCCTGCCCGTCGCGGCGCACGGCAGCGCCGCACAGCGCGCCCGGCTGCTGCCGGCCCTGGGTTCGGGCGAGGCGGTCGCCACCGGCGCCTTCCCGGCCCGCGGCCGCATCACCGCCTCGCCGGACGGCCGGCTGACCGGTACCGCCCCCGTCGTGCCCTGGCTGCGCGATGCCACGCACGTGCTGGTCCCGGACGCCGACCGGGCGCTGTGGCTCGTACGGGCGGACGCGCCCGGCGTGGAGACCGCTGACGTGGAGACCACGGCCCCTTGGTCGTCGGGGCGGCTCACCCTGGCCCGGGCCGAGGCGGAACGGCTGGGGGACGGCGGGGCCTACGAGGAGGTCCTGGCCACGGCCCGCACCGCCTTCGCCGGGCTGCAGGCGGGTGTGTGCGCGGGTTCCCTGGCCCGCGCGGTCGAGTACACCTCCACCCGCGAGCAGTTCGGCCGGCCGCTCTCCACGAACCAGGGCGTGATGCTGCGCGCGGCCGATGCGTACATGGACACGGAGGCGATCCGGGTCACCGCGTACGAGGCCGCCTGGCGGGCCGACGAGGGGCTACCGGCCCGCGAGCACGCCCTGACCGCGGCCTGGTGGGCCTCGGAGGCGGGCAAGCGGGTCGTGCACGCGGGCCAGCACCTGCACGGCGGCATGGGCGCCGACCTGGACCATCCCGTCCACCGGCACTTCCTCTGGGGGCGCCAGCTGGACGCGTACCTGGGCTGCGGCAGCGAGCTGCTGGCCGAACTGGGCGCGCTCCTGTCCGACGACGCCGCACCCGACGGGGGCCACGCATGAACGTCGGCGACACACTGGCGCCGCTGGAGATCCCGGTGACCCGCACGCTGATCGTGGCGGGGGCGATCGCCTCCCGCGACTACCAGGACGTGCACCACGACGCCCCGCTCGCGCGCGAGAAGGGCTCCCCGGACATCTTCATGAACATCCTGACCACCAACGGCCTGGTCGGCCGGTACATCACCGACCGCCTCGGACCGGGCGCCGTCCTGCGCAAGGTGGCCATCCGCCTCGGCGCCCCCAACTACCCCGGCGACACCATGGTCCTGACCGGCACCGTGGCCGCCGTGGACGGGAACACCGTGGAGATCCGGGTCGTCGGGGCCAACGGCATCGGCCACCACGTCACCGGCACGGTCACCGCGGAGGTGGCGGCATGAGCGTCCGGCACCGTGACACTCTCGGCGGGCGCGCCGCCATCGCCGGCATCGGCGCGACCGAGTTCTCCAAGAACTCCGGCCGCAGTGAGCTGCGGCTCGCCGTGGAGGCCGTGCACGCCGCCCTGGACGACGCCGGGCTGACCCCCGCCGACGTCGACGGCATGGTCACCTTCACCATGGACACCAGCCCCGAGATCACCGTGGCCCAGGCCGCCGGCATCGGGGACCTCTCTTTCTTCTCCCGCATCCACTACGGCGGCGGCGCCGCCTGCGCCACTGTCCAGCAGGCCGCCCTCGCCGTCGCCACCGGGGTCGCGGAGGTCGTGGTCTGCTACCGCGCCTTCAACGAGCGCTCCGGCCGCCGCTTCGGCTCCGGCGTGCAGCAGCGCGAGCCCTCTGCGGAGGGCGCCGCGCTCGGCTGGTCGCTGCCCTGGGGGCTGCTCACTCCGGCCTCGTGGGTGGCCATGACCGCCCAGCGCTATCTCCACAGCTACAACCTGACCCCCGAGGCCTTCGGCCATGTCGCCGTCACCGACCGGCGGCACGCCGCGAACAACCCCGCCGCGTACTTCCACGGCAAGCCCATCACCCTCGCCGACCACGCGGCCTCGCGCTGGATCGTCGAGCCGCTGCGGCTGCTGGACTGCTGCCAGGAGACCGACGGCGGCCAGGCGGTGATCGTCACCAGCACCGAGCGGGCCCGGGACCTGCGGCATGCCCCCGCCGTGATCACCGCGGCCGCGCAGGGCGCCGGCCGCCGCCAGGAAGGCATGACCTCCTTCTACCGCGACGAGCTCACCGGGCTGCCGGAGATGGACGTGGTCGCCCGGCAGCTGTGGCGGACCAGCGGGCTGCGGCCCGCGGACATCGACGTCGGCATCCTCTACGACCACTTCACCCCCTTCGTCCTGATGCAGCTGGAGGAGTTCGGCTTCTGCAAGCCCGGCGAGGCCGCCGACTTCGTGGCTGCGGACGCCCTGCCGCTCAACACCCACGGCGGACAGCTCGGGGAGGCGTACCTGCACGGCATGAACGGCATCGCCGAGGCCGTCCGCCAGCTGCGCGGCACATCGGTCAACCAAGTGGCCGGAGCCGCCCGTGCCCTGGTCACGGCCGGTACGGGGGTCCCGACGTCCGGGCTGATCCTCGGCGCCGACGGCTGAGGCCGGACACTCGGGCCGGCCCCCGGGCCGGCGCCCGGGGCGCCCGGGGCGCACCCCGCCTCCTCCACCTTCAGGAGGTGGGGTGAGCCCCACCCCTACAACCTGAGATGGATCCGGCTTCGGCACTTGCGGCCGATCCCAGGCCGGGGCCGCGCTTCTAGCGTGGAGCCATGACCACGCCTGTGTGCACGCTCGCCTCGAACCCGACGCCGTACCCGTCGTTCTCGGCGTACGTCCGGACCCGCGGCACGGTCCTGATGCGCACCGCACGCTCGCTCACCGCCAACCCGTGCGATGCCGAGGACCTGCTGCAGACGGCCCTCGCCAAGACGTACGTCGCCTGGGACCGTATCGAGGACCACCGCGCCCTCGACGGATACGTCCGGCGGGCCCTGGTCAACACCCGTACCTCCCAGTGGCGCAAGCGCAAGGTCGACGAGTTCGCCTGCGACGAGCTCCCGGAGACCGAGGACACGCCGGCATCCGACCCCGCCGAGGCGCAGGCGCTGCGCGACGCGATGTGGCGCGCGGTGACCCGGCTGCCCGATCGGCAGCGCGCGATGGTCGTCCTGCGCTACTACGAGGACCTGAGCGAGGCACAGACCGCCGAGCTGCTCGGGGTGTCGATCGGCACGGTCAAGAGCGCCGTCTCGCGCGCGCTGGTCAAGCTCCGCGACGACCCGGAGCTCACTCCGGTCCGCTGAACCGGCCGACGTCTGAACCGGCCCACGTTTCACGTGAAACAGCCCTTGATGTTTCACGTGAAACGGTCATGGCGGCCCGCCCTGTGTGTGATGCACCGCGAGCCCGCCCCCAGCCTGTGCACGATGCCAACGCAAGGACCCGAACAGCGATTACTTGCTGCGTTCGTACCCCCGGGTAGTGACATGCCGACCGGTACGTGCGCAGAATCGACGGCATCCGTAGCCGCCGCAGCGCCGCAGCGCCCACCGGGAGGACGCTTTGCTGAGCACCATGCAGGACGTACCGCTCCTCGTCACCCGCATACTCCAGCACGGGATGACGATCCACGGTAAATCCCAGGTCACGACCTGGACCGGGGAGGCCGAGCCGCACCGCCGCAGCTTCGCCGAGATCGGTACCCGCGCCACCCGCCTCGCCAACGCCCTGCGCGACGAGCTGGGCGTCCAGCAGGACGACCGGGTGGCCACCCTGATGTGGAACAACGCGGAGCACGTCGAGGCGTACTTCGCGATCCCCTCCATGGGCGCCGTCCTCCACACCCTCAACCTGCGACTGCCTCCCGAGCAGCTGGTCTTCATCGTCAACCATGCGGCCGACCGGGTCGTCCTGGTCAACGGAACCCTGCTGCCGCTGCTCGCACCGCTGCTGCCGCACCTGCCCACCATCGAGCACGTCGTGGTCGCCGGCATCGGCGACCGCTCCGCGCTCGACGGGCTGGACGTACGCGTCCACGAGTACGAGGAGCTCCTCGCAGGCCGCCCCGACAGCTACGACTGGCCGGAGCTGGACGAGCGCCAGGCAGCCGCCATGTGCTACACCTCCGGCACCACCGGCGACCCCAAGGGCGTCATCTACTCCCACCGCTCGATCTACCTGCACTCCATGCAGGTCAACATGACCGAGTCGATGGGCCTGACCGACAAGGACACCAGCCTCGTCGTCGTCCCGCAGTTCCACGTGAACGCCTGGGGCCTGCCCCATGCCACCTTCATGACCGGCATCAACATGCTGATGCCGGACCGGTTCCTTCAGCCCGCCCCGCTCGCCGAGATGATCGAACGGGAGAAGCCCTCGCACGCTGCGGCCGTCCCCACCATCTGGCAGGGCCTGCTCGCCGAGGTCACCGCCAACCCGCGCGACCTCACCTCCATGAAGCAGGTCACCATCGGCGGCGCGGCCTGTCCGCCCTCCCTGATGGAGGCCTATGACAAGCTCGGCGTCCGCCTCTGCCACGCCTGGGGCATGACCGAGACCTCCCCGCTCGGCACCATGGCACACCCGCCGGCCGGGCTGAGCACCGAGGAGGAGTGGCCGTACCGGGTCACCCAGGGCCGCTTCCCGGCGGGCGTCGAGCCGCGCCTGGTGGGCCCCGGGGGCGACATTCTGCCCTGGGACGGCGAGTCGGCGGGCGAGCTCGAGGTGCGCGGCACCTGGATCGCGGGCGCCTACTACGGCGGCGCCTCCGGCGAACCGCTGCGCCCCGAGGACAAGTTCAGCGCGGACGGCTGGCTCAAGACCGGCGACGTCGGCGTGATCAGCCCCGACGGGTACCTCACGCTGACCGACCGCGCCAAGGACGTCATCAAGTCCGGCGGCGAGTGGATCTCCAGCGTCGAGCTCGAGAACGCGCTGATGGCGCACCCCGAGGTCGCCGAGGCGGCGGTCGTCGCCGTTCCGGACGACAAGTGGGGCGAGCGACCGCTGGCCACCGTCGTCCTCAAGGAGGGCGCGACCGTGGACTACGCGGGGCTGCGCGTCTTCCTCGGCCAGTCCATCGCCAAGTGGCAGCTGCCCGAGCGCTGGGCGATCGTCGCGGCCGTGCCGAAGACCAGCGTCGGCAAGTTCGACAAGAAGGTCATACGCAAGCAGTACGCGGACGGCGAGCTGGACGTCACCAAGCTCGACTGAACCGACCCGCGGTACCTGCTCAGCCCTGGCCGGCCTTCGTCAGCCAGGGCCGCAGCAGCCTGCTGACGGCCGGCATCGCCAGGTAGGTCATCAGCGTGCTGAAGACGACGGCGAAGGCGGCCGTCCGCAGGACGAAGTGCAGGTTCACCAGGTACGGACCCAGCACCGCGTTGCCGGCGAGCGAGATCGGGAAGATGGCCAGCCCCGAGCTGATCGCCATCTTCCACCGCGGCGGCGCGGGTCGGGTCGTACCCGGCTTCGCGAACCATGTCTCCATGCCGTGCAGTTCGCGCCGGGCTATCTCGGTGTGGTGGTGGCCCAGGCAGTTGGAGAACCACTGGGCCCGCTCGGCGGAGTCCTGCCACCGCTGGAAGGCCGCCTGGTCCCGGAAGCGGTGGACCAGGAACCACGGCCCGCCGTCCGTCGCCGGACGGAACAGCCCGTACCCCAGGTGCCCCGGGAAGGTCGCAGCCGTCTCCAGGATGCCGTGTGCCCAGGCCTCGAAAGTCTCCTCGTGGCCCGGCTCCACCTGGCGAGCGATGAGGAGGTTCACCTCCCCGTTGTCGGCGGGGACGGTGTGCTCGCTCGTGTCGATGATGGCCATCGGGCCAGGATGACTAGTTCGTTCCGATCTTGGCCAGCAGGTCCACGATGCGGCCCTGGACGTCCGCCGTGGTGGACCGCTCGGCGAGGAAGAGGACGCTCTCCCCGGAGGCCAGCCGCGGCAGTTCGGCCGGGTCGATCCCCGTGGTCGTGTAGACGACCAGCGGAGTCCGGTTGAGCTGCCCGTTGGCACGCAGCCAGTCCACGATCCCGGCCCGGCGGCGCCGGACCTGCATCAGGTCCATGACCACCAGGTTGGGCCGCATCCGCGTCGCCAGCTCCACCGCGTCGGTGTCCGCGCCCGCCCTGGCGACCTGGAGGCCGCGCCGTTCCAAGGCGGCCGTCAGCGCGGTCGCGATCTCGTCGTGCTCCTCGATCAGCAGCACCCGGGAGGGGTGCTGCTCGCTGTCGCGCGGTGCGAGCGCCTTGAGGAGGACGGCCGGGTCGGCCCCGTACGCGGCCTCGCGCGTGGCGTGCCCCAGCCCGGCCGTGACCAGTACGGGCACCTCGGCGGCCACCGCGGCCTGGCGCAGGGACTGCAGGGCGGTCCGGGTGATCGGCCCGGTCAGCGGATCCACGAACAGCGCGGCGGGGAACGCGGCGATCTGCGCGTCCACCTCCTCGCGGGAGTGCACGATCACCGGGCGGTAGCCGCGGTCGCTGAGCGCCTGCTGGGTCTGCACATCGGGCGCCGGCCACACCAGCAGGCGGCGCGGGTTGTCCAGGGGCTCGGGAGGGAGCTCGTCGTCCACCGGCAGCGGTACGGGCCGGTTGACCACCTCGACGGCGCCGCCGGGCCCGTCCAGCGGCTCGGGGCCCTCGTCGGCACCCGCCTCCGGGGCTCCTATCGCGAACGCCCGGCCCTGGGGCGCGGGCTCGGCGAGCCGGCGCCGGCGGCCGGAGCCGCCCGTGCCGCCTGCGCCGTTGGTGCTTCCGGGGTCGACCGAGATGCCCTGGCCGAGAGTGCCGAGGGCGCGCACGCTGATCGGCTGCGCGGCGTCCCCAGGGGAGTCCTGAGACTGCCGGGCGCCGGGCAGGGCAGCCTGGCCGGCGGCCTCTTCGTCCTCGGGTGCGGTCCGGGCCGCCGGAACCGGCCAGGCCGGAGTGGCGGGCAGCGCACGCCGCCGCCCGGTCGGGGTTACGGGTTCCTCCGCGGCCGCTGCTGCGGCCGGCTGCGCGGCGGGAGCCGCGGGCTCGGCACCGGGCGCGCCCAGTACCCGGCGCCCACGCCGCCCGGCCGGGGCTTCGCCCTCGGCCTCGGCGGGAGCAGGGGCCGGACCGGCCATGGCGTGGGTCTGCGCGGCGCCCGCAGCCGGTACCGCGCCCTGAGCCGGCGCGGGAGCCGGCGGCGGGGTCGGTCCGGCGGGCAGCGCGAAGCCGCCCTCGGGGGCGATGGGCCGGGCGGGGGCCTGCGGGGCGGCCTGAGCCGGCCCGAGTCCGGTCGCGGGCACGGGACCGCCGGGCTGCGGCGCCGCCACGGGACCCAGCGCCCGCCGTCGCCCGGCGGGATGCTCGGTCACCGGAACCGGTGGCACGGCAGGCCCCGGCGGTACGGGCGGCACCGGCGAGCCCGAACCCGGCGGCACCGGCGAGCCCGAACCCGGCGGCAGCGGGGGCACACCGGAACCGGGACCGGGCGAAACCTGAGGGACGGGCGGGAGCGCGGGCATGGCGACGCCCTGCGGGGGCACGGGCCGGCCGGGACCGCCCTCGCTGCCGGTTCCGCTTCCGTCGCCGTCCCGGCCGCGCCGGCGCCCGGTGCCCAGGCCCGCCGGGTTCACCGGGGACTGCGCGAGCTCGGGGCCCGCGGCGGGAGCGTCCGGAGCGCCGGCCTCGCCCGCCCGCCGCCGTCCGGACGGCAGTGCCAGCGCACTCCCGCCCTCGGCGGCGCCGTTCGCCTTCGCCTCGTCGGCCGCGTCCTCCAGGAACGCGTCCACCCCGCGCCGGGCCCGCCGCCCGGCGGGGCCCTTGCCCGCGGCCTCGGCCGACGGCTCCTTCGCGGGTTCCGGTTCCGGATCCGGCAGCGTCACCGTGCCGGCTCCCGCGCCCAGCGGCAGCTCCAGCACGTACGCACCGCCGGGCGCGCCCGGCACCTCCACCGTCTGCAGCACGCCCCCGTGCGCGGTCACGATGCCCCGCACGATCGGCTCGTGCACCGGGTTGCCGCCCTGGTACGGCCCGCGCACCTCGATCCGTACGACCTCGCCCCGCTGAGCGGCGGCCACCACGATCGTCGAGTCGCTGTACCCGCTGCCCTGGCGGGTCTTGCCGGTGGCGTCGACCCCGGCGACGTCCGCGACCAGGTGCGCGAGGGCGCCGGCGATCCGCTCGGCGTCCACCTCGGCCTCGATGGTCGGGGCGTGCACGGCGAACTGCACGCGGCCCGGGCCGATCAGCTCGACCGCACCGTCGATGCCGGCCGCGACGACCCCGTCGATCAGGACCTTCTTCTTCCTGAGCTTCTCGGTGCCTGCGTCGAGGCGCTGGAAGCCGAGCACGTTGTCTACCAGCGCGGTCATCCGGGAGTACCCGGCTGCCAGGTGGTGCAGCAACTGGTTGGCCTCGGGCCAAAGCTGCCCGGCGTCGTCGGCGGCCAGCGTGGCCAGCTCCCCGCGCAGCTCCTCCAGCGGCCCGCGCAGGGACTCGCCGAGGACCGCCAGCAACTGTGCGTGCCGCGCGGCCAGGGCGTCGTACGGCCGCCGGTCCGTGAAGGTCATGACGGCGCCGACGAGCAGCTCCCCGTCCCGTACGGGCGAGGTGGTCAGGTCGACGGAGACCGGCTGCCCGGCCTTGTTCCACAGCACCTGGCCGCGGACCCGGTGCTTGCGCCCGCTGCGCAGGGTGTCGGCGAGCGGGGACTCCTCGAACGGGAACGGCGAGCCGTCGGCGCGCGAGTGCTGGATCAGCCTGTGCAGCTCGCGGTTGCCGAGATCGGTGGCGCGGTACCCGAGGATCTGCGCGGCGGCCGGGTTGACGAGCACGACCCGCCCGTCGGTGTCCGTGCCGACGACGCCCTCGGCGGCGGCCCGCAGGATCATCTCGGTCTGCCGCTGGGAGCGGGCCAGCTCGGCCTCGGTGTCCACGGTCTCGGAGAGGTCGCGTACGACGAGCATCAGCAGCTCGTCACCCGTGTAGGGCTGCGGCTCGCGGTAGGCGTCGCGGCCGTCGAGATGGGCGGCGGTCACTTCGACGGGGAATTCGGTGCCGTCGGTGCGGCGCGCGATCATCCGCTTGGGCTTGGCCCGGCCGCCCTCGTCCTCGCCGGGCCGGCGCATCGAGCCGGGGATCAGCTTGGAGTCGAACTCGGGGAGGAGGTCCAGCACGCCGCGGCCGACGAGCCCGGTGCCGGGGCTCTCCATGACCTCGAGGGCGATCGAATTCGCGTTGACGACCGTGCCGTTGGCGTTGACGAGCAACAGCGCGTCCGGAAGAGCGTCGAGTATTGCTGCGAGGCGAGCAGCGCCTCGGGATGGCCTGCTGCTCACGACGAGCTTCCTCCCTGACCACAACTACCGGCATGTCACGGGAGGAGTCTAAGGGCACGGCCCCGGCCTGAGGTGGCGGATGTTCGGCGGATACCGTGCATCCTTCGCATCCTCCCAGGTCAGGAGCGCCCACCCGGAAGCACAGGTTCCAGGTCGCTCCACCGGGCGATCTCGCATCCGTTGGTCCGCCGGAACGTGGCGTCCACCTTCTGGCCTTGCCATGTTCCGGTGACGCGCGCGGTGGCCGGACCGCCGTCCTGCATGGTGCAGATCTGCCGCTGAGCCTGAGGCGCGAAGGGGTCTTTGCCCTGCTTCGCGAGGCTGTCGAGGCGGACGCAGGCCCGCTCGGCCTCGGGGTGGTTCCCGCCGACGGGGTTGCACTCGAGCAGGTACTCGCCGTCCGCCCGGGGGTTGCCGGTGGCGGACACGGCGATGGTGAGGCGGTCGGGCGCCGCCAGGAGCCGGCCCAGGGGCGGCAGCGGGGGCAGTGGCCCGGCGGCCGTGGCCGCCGTGGCGGCCAGGGCGGAGGTGACGGCGAAGGCGGCGAGACGCAGCATGGGGCACTCCAGGTCGTCCGTACGTCGTACGCCTGACCAACGACGCGCGCCCGCCGACGTTGCGTGCGGGCGCCGGCGCGTCCATGCGGGCATGCGTGCGGGCGGCGCGTGCCGGGTGCTTAAGGCTTTGCTCTGGTGGCGGCTGTCCTTGTACCGTGGGAGCGGATTGGTGAGCGGCCCTGTGGCTGTGTCATCATCTGCACGCACCCTCGTACGCGGGGGTGTGCTGGAGGCGTCGCCTAGTCCGGTCTATGGCGCCGCACTGCTAATGCGGTTTGGGTCTTAAAGCCCATCGAGGGTTCAAATCCCTCCGCCTCCGCACCTGCCGAAGCCCCGGTCCTGATGGACCGGGGCTTCGGTGCGTTCGCGGTGGGTGCGTCCGGGGGATTGCGTCGGCGCCATCCGGCCAGGACCGTCGGCGCCCCAACCCCCTCCCGACGTCTGCGCGAACCCTTCCGGATGATCTCCGTCCGGAGCGTTTTCGCAGGTCAGGACTGGTTTGGTTAATGGATTTCGCGTCCCGCCGAGGTCCATGTATTGTTGTTCTCGCAAGGCCAACGGGGCGCAAAACCCCGAGAAGCCCAAGCACTCGTAGCTTAACGGATAGAGCATCTGACTACGGATCAGAAGGTTGCAGGTTCGAATCCTGCCGAGTGCACAGCCGAAAAGGCCCCCCGGTTCGCCGGGGGGCCTTTTGCGTTGTCCGGGGGGTCGCTGCGGGGTCCTCCTTGGTGGGGAGGCGGACCCGGGGGTTCTCCGGGTCGGGGATCGGTCCCGTGGGGGACGACCGGCGGGCGGGGCCTGGATACGGTCCTCGGAAGGGTTCGGAAGGGTTCGGAACCGCAAAGAGGGGGGACTCCCATGGGGCTGTTCGGGAACGCGCACACGGTCGATCCATCGTCGGCGCAGCGGGACTACGCGCGGCTGCTCGGGCAGGGGGAGCAGGTGCACGCCGCCTACCTGTTGATCCGGGACACGATCCTGTTCACCGACCGGCGGCTCGTGCTCGTCGACAAGCAGGGGCTCACCGGAAAGAAGGTGGAGTACCACTCCATCCCCTACCGGAGCATCACGCACTTCTCCGTGGAGACCGCCGGCCACTTCGACCTCGACGCCGAGCTCAAGATCTGGCTCTCCGGCAGCGCGGCGCCGATCGAGAAGACGTTCACCAAGGGCGTGGACATCTACGAGGTGCAGGCGATCCTGACGCAGTTCGTCGCACGATAGCCCCGCCGGGCCCCGGGCGGCGGCGCTCGCTGGAGGGCGGGGGCGCGGATGTGGTCGATCCGGGTGCCGCACGGCCTTGCCGGTGCCGAATTCCGTTCGGTCTCGTACGGGGATTGCAGAATCCTGTACCTTCGGCGCCAGGATTCCTGGGGGATGTGGGAGGAAGATCGCGTGGACGACATCGACCGGGCGCTCGTCCTGCGCCTGCAGCAGGACGCGGGCCAGTCCTACGCCGCCCTCGGCGCCGCCGTCGGGCTCTCGGCCGGGGCCACGCACGAGCGCGTACGCAAGCTGCGCGAGCGCGGGGTCATCCGGCGCACGACGGTCGAGGTGGACCCCGCGGCCGTCGGGAGCGGGGTGCTCGCCTACGTGATGGTCGACTCCCACGCCTGGATGGGGGACTCGAAGGCGGCCTTCGAGGCGATCGCCGAGATCCAGGAGGCGCACATCATCGCGGGGAGCGCCTCCGTCCTGGTGAAGGTGCGCACCGCCACGACCGGGCAGCTGCAGGACGTCCTGCGCCGCCTCTACGCCATCGACGGCGTCAGCGGTACGCACGCCACCGTCGTGCTCGAGACCTTCTTCGAGCGGCCGCTCCCGCTGTGACCTGGCGGTGCACCGGGATCCGGTGGAACGACGGCCGCCCCGCCATCGGGTGGTGCGCCGAGGGGCGCGGTGAGCGCAGCAGCCTGCTCACGTACGGGCAGCGGCTGGCCTTCGCGGCCCGCGGGGAGCGGCGCTGCCTGGGCGTGCGGCGGGCCGGGAAGCGGACCCCGTGCCCCACGGCCGCCACGGTGCCCGGCCGGGCCGGCAACGCCCAGTGCCCCGAATGCGCCCGCCTGGACCGGTCGTTCTCGGTGGCCGCCGACACCAACGCCGCCGATCCGCGCACGTATCGCGTCTACCTGGCCTGGTTCGGGCCCGGCCTGGTCAAGGTCGGCATCACAGCCGAGGAGCGCGGACCGGCCCGGCTACTGGAGCAGGGGGCGGTGACCTGGACCTGGCTGGGCCGGGGCCCGCTGATGGCCACCCGACGCACCGAGGAGCTGCTGCGGGCCGCCCTGGGGGTGCCGGACCGGATCGCGTACGCCCGTAAGCGCGCCGTACGGGGCCACCTGCCGACGGCTGCCGACCGGGCCGGAGAGGTCGCCGAGCTGCATGCGCGGGCCGCGGCCCTGCCGGGCCGGCCGGAGTCGCTGGAGCAGCTGGCGTGCGAAACCGTCGACCACGCCGGGCCGTTCGGGCTGGACGGGCTGCCCGCTCCCACACGGGTGATCACCGGGATGGTCCCCGGTGGGGCCGTCGTGGGCCGGCTCGTCGCCGCGGCCGGTCCCGATCTGCACCTCGCGGACGGGCTCGTCGTGGACACCCGGCTGCTCGCCGGCTGGGAGCTCGTCGCCCCGGCCGAAGACGGCACGACTGCGGTGCCGGTCGCCGAGCTGCCGCCGCTCGCCGCTCCCGGCGGGCAGGACGGGCTGTTCTGACCACCGGGCCCGTCCCGGGCACCGCTGCCACACCCAAGGTCAAAACTTGGATCCCTTTGGGCTGCCGGGCCTCTTTCCGGTGGACATGCCAGGGGGCTGCCGCGGAGGGTGGTGGGCATGAGCATCCAGCCCGTACCCGCCTTCGAACCGCCGTACGTGATGGCGGTCTTCAGCAATGTCCGCACCCCTGACGACACCGGCTACCCGGAAACCAGCGAGCGGATGGACGAGATCGTGGCCGAGAACCCGGGCTTCCTCGGCTACGAGTCAGCCCGCACTCCCGGCGGCCTCGGCATCACCGTCGCCTACTTCCGCGACCACGAGTCCCTCGCCGAGTGGCGGCAGGACCTGGAGCACCAGGCGGCCATGAAGAGGGGCCGCGCCGACTGGTACGAGAGCTACACCCTGCACGTCGCGACCGTCGAGCGGAGCCACGGCTTTGCCCGCAACGGCTGACGCGGTCCGCACCTTCCGGGAGCGGCTCGGGCTGCCCGGACTGGTCGACGTCCACACGCACTTCATGCCCGGGCGGGTCCTGGACAAGGTGTGGGACTACTTCGACGCGGTCGGACCGCTGACCGGCGTCGAATGGCCCATCACCTACCGGCACGAGGAGGAGCAGCGGGTCGCGCTGCTGCGGGAGTTCGGGGTCCGGGCGTTCACCTCCATGCTCTACCCGCACAAGCCGGCGATGGCCGCATGGCTCAACTCCTGGTCCGCTGACTTCGCCGCCCGGACCCCCGACTGCCTGCACACCGCGACCTTCTTCCCGGAGGAGGGAGCCGAGGCGTACGTGCGGCAGGCCGTCGAGGCCGGGGCCCGGGTCTTCAAGGCGCACCTCCAGGTCGGTGGGTACGACCCGAACGACGACCGGCTCGATCCGGTCTGGGGGCTGCTCGCCGAGGCGGACATCCCGACCGTGATCCACTGCGGGTCGGGGCCCGTCCCGGCCAAGTACACCGGGCCCGAGCCGATCGCCCGGCTGCTGGCCCGGCACCCCCGGCTGCCGCTGATCGTCGCGCACATGGGCATGCCCGAGTACGCCGACTTCCTGGACCTCGCCGACCGGTACGCCGCGGTGCGCCTGGACACCACCATGGCCTTCACCGACTTCTCCGAGCGGTTGCACGGGTTCCCGCAGGGACAGCTCGGGCGGCTCGCGGACCTCGGCGACCGGATCCTGCTCGGCACGGACTTCCCGAACATCCCCTACCCGTACGAGCACCAGCTCGAGGCCCTGGAACGGCTCGGCCTCGGCGACGACTGGCTGCGCGCGGTCTGCCACGACAACGGCGCCCGGCTGTTCCGGCTGGTCTGAGCGGGCCTCCGAGAGCTTCTCGGGCAGTGCGGCTCCCAGGCAGTGCAGTTCTCAGGAAATTCACAGGTAGGGACAAGAACGCTCTCAGAGGCGGCGGTCAGCGTGGTCGCATGACTGCGACGACCACCTCCCCCGCGTCCACGTCCACCAGCAACCCCACGGCCCTCGTCCGGCCCGACGGCGGCCCCTGCCGGGTGCTCGTCGTCGACGACGAGGCCTCGCTCTCCGAGCTGCTCTCCATGGCCCTGCGCTACGAGGGCTGCGAGGTCCGCAGCGCGGGCGACGGGGCCGGCGCGGTGCGGGCCGCGCGGGAGTTCCGGCCGGACGTCGTCGTCCTCGACATCATGCTGCCCGACATGGACGGACTCGCCGTCCTCGGACAGCTGCGCCGGGAGATCCCACAGCTCCCGGTGCTGTTCCTGACGGCCAAGGACTCCGTAGAGGACCGGATCGCGGGCCTCACGGCAGGTGGCGACGACTACGTCACCAAGCCGTTCAGCCTGGAGGAGGTCGTGGCCAGGCTCCGCGGCCTGGTCCGCCGCTCGGGCGCGGCGCAGGCCGCGCGCGGCGGCTCCGTCCTGGCCGTCGGCGATCTGCAGCTGGACGAGGACAGCCACGAGGTGTCCCGCGGCGGCCGGGAGATCCACCTGACCGCCACCGAGTTCGAGCTGCTGCGCTACCTGATGCGCAACCCCCGGCGGGTGCTCAGCAAGGCGCAGATCCTGGACCGTGTGTGGTCCTACGACTTCGGCGGCCAGGCCAACGTGGTCGAGCTGTACATCTCCTACCTGCGGCGGAAGCTGGAGAGCGGCCCGGGCTACCCCCCGATGATCCACACCCGGCGCGGCGCCGGCTATCTGATCAAGCCGGCGGAGTAGTGGCACTCCGCCTGCCGCGGCGCTCTCGCGCGGTCCGCTCCCGGCCCGCCCGCCCCCGTGCCGTCCGCCGGCCCGGGCACACGCGGCTCCGGCTCCGACCCGTCCGTGCCTGGTCCCTGCGGGCCCGGCTCGTCGTTTCGGCGGTGGCGCTGATCGCCGTGGTCGGTGCGGCCATCGGCGCCGTCACCACCCTCGCGCTGCGCTCGTACCTCGTCGACAAGCTCGACCAGCAGCTCCACATCGCCGTCGACATGGCCACACCCCGGAACCCTTCGCCGGCGAAGGCCGGGCGCGAGGGCCTCTGGTTCGTCAGCGCCCCGGGCACCCCGCTGGGCTCCGTGGGGATCCGGTCCGAGCCGGGCGGCACGACCGAGGGCGCCCGGCTCGCCGCCATCGGCGGGCCCGGCCTGGAGACCCGCCAGCCGCTCACCCCGGCCCAGTCCCGCCTGCTGGAGCAGGTCGCCGCCAAGGCCGCCGCCGACCGCGGCCGGCCCGCCCCCGTGGACCTCGACCTGCCCGGCCTCGGCAGCTACCGGGTACAGGCCTCCGCCGAAGGGAACCTGGCCCTGGCCTACCCGCTCGCCGAGGTCGACTCCACCGTGAGCACGCTCATCGCCGTGGAGGTATTCGTCACCGTGGCCGGGCTGATCGCGGCCTCCCTCGCTGGGCAGGCCCTGGTCGGGGTCGCCCTGCGCCCGCTGCGCCGGGTGGCCGCCACCGCCACCCGGGTCTCCGAACTCCCTCTGCACAGCGGCGAACCTGCCCTCCACGAGCGGGTTCCCGACGCCGAAGCCGACCCCCGTACCGAGGTGGGCCAGGTCGGCGCCGCCCTCAACCGGATGCTGGGGCACGTCTCCTCCGCGCTCACGGCCCGCCAGCAGAGCGAGACCCGGGTCCGACAGTTCGTCGCGGACGCCAGCCACGAACTGCGCACGCCCCTGGCCTCCATCCGCGGGTACGCCGAACTCACCCGCCGGGGAAGGGAAGAACCCGGACCCGACACCCGGCACGCCTTGGGCCGCATCGAATCCGAGGCGACCCGGATGACCGGCCTCGTCGAGGACCTGCTGCTCCTCGCCCGGCTCGACGCCGGCCGCCCGCTCTCCTCGGCCGACACCGACCTCGCCCCGCTCGTCGTCGACGCCGTCAGCGACGCACGGGCCGCGGGCCCCGAGCACCACTGGCGCCTCGAGCTCCCCGACGAGCCCGCGCCGATCCTCGCCGACCCGGCCCGGATCCAGCAGGTGCTGGTCAACCTGCTCGCCAACGCCCGCACGCACACCCCGCCCGGCACCACCGTCATCGCCCATGTTTCACGTGAAACATCCGCCGTCCGGCTGCGGATCGAGGACAACGGGCCCGGTATCCCGCCCGCCCTGCTCCCCCACGTCTTCGAACGCTTCGCCCGCGGGGACGCCTCACGCTCCCGGGCGGCAGGCTCCACCGGCCTCGGGCTCGCCATCGTCCAGGCCGTCGTGGCGGCGCACGGCGGACAGGTGGACGTACGGAGCGAGCCGGGGCGCACCCGCTTCGAGGTCCTGCTCCCCCTCGCCCCGGACCGGACGACGGTGCGCACGAAGACGGACTCACAGACGGGGCACAGGCTCACCACACAGCGGTGACAGCCCGCCCGGCGAGGGTGGGTGCATGCCAACCGACACCTCCTCCGGCGCCCTTCCGGTACGGGCGCACCTCGCGCCCGTGCCCGGTGAGCCCGTACTCGACGTGGTGATCCCGGTCTTCAACGAGGAGCAGGACCTCGGCCCGTGTGTGCGCCGGCTCCACGACCACCTCACCCGTACCTTCCCGTACCCGTTCCGCATCACGATCGCGGACAACGCGAGCACCGACCGCACCCCCGAGGTAGCGGCCGGCCTCGCCGCCACCGTCGAAGGCGTACGCAGCACCCGGCTGGAGGAGAAGGGCCGCGGCCGCGCCCTGCGCACCGTCTGGTCCCACTCCGAGGCACCCGTCCTCGCGTACATGGACGTGGACCTGTCCACCGACCTCAACGCGCTGCTGCCGCTGGTCGCCCCGCTCATCTCCGGGCACTCCGACCTCGCCATCGGCACCCGCCTTGCACGCTCCTCGCGCGTGGTGCGCGGCGCCAAGCGGGAGTTCGTGTCCCGCGCCTACAACCTGCTCCTGCGCTCCTCCCTCGCCGCCCGCTTCAGCGACGCGCAGTGCGGGTTCAAGGCCATTCGGCGGGAGGTCGCGGAGCGGCTGCTGCCGCTGGTGGAGGACTCGGGCTGGTTCTTCGACACCGAGATGCTGGTGCTCGCCGAGCGGGCCGGGCTGCGGATCCACGAGGTGCCGGTGGACTGGGTGGACGACCCGGATTCCACGGTGCACATCGTGAGCACCGCGACCGAGGACCTCAAGGGGATGTGGCGGGTGGGCCGGGCCCTGGCCGTCGGCGCGCTGCCGCTCGACCGGCTCGCCCGCCCCTTCGGCGACGACCCGCGCGACCGCAGCGCCCTGCCCGGGGTGCCCCGCGGGCTGGCCCGCCAGCTCCTCGGCTTCTGCGTCATCGGGGTGCTCTCCACGCTCGCCGACCTCGCCCTGTACTCCCTCTTCCGGTTCGGCGCCGGACCGCAGCTCGCCAACGCCGGCGCCCTGCTGCTCTCCGCCGTCGCCAACACCGCGGCCAACCGCCGGCTCACCTTCGGGGTCCGCGGCCGCGACCGGGCCGTCCGGCACCAGGCCCAGGGCCTCGTCGTGTTCGGCGTCGGGCTGGCCCTGACCAGCGGGTCGCTCGCCGCCCTCGGCGCCGCCACGGCCGACCCCTCCCACAGCACCGAACTGGCCGTGCTGATCACGGCCAACCTCGCCGCGACCGTGCTGAGGTTCCTGCTCTTCCGCGCCTGGGTCTTCCCCGAGCGGCGCGCCACTCCCGCGAAGGACGACATCCGATGACCACGGCCGTACCACCCATGGACTCCCCGTTCCCCGAGCGGGCCCCGACCGCCCCGGCCTCCTCGGGCGCGCCGGGCGCCACGACCGGTGCCGCGGCCGCGCGGCGCCCCGGCTGGGAGCGCCCAGCGTACGTGGCGCTCCTGCTGGCCACCGCCGTCCTGCTGCTCTGGAACCTGGGAGCCTCCGGCTACGCCAACTCCTTCTACTCCGCTGCCGTCCAGGCGGGCAGCGAGAGCTGGAAGGCCTTCTTCTTCGGCTCCTCCGACGCCGGGAACTCGATCACCGTGGACAAGCCCCCGGCCGCCCTGTGGCCGATGGCGCTGTCCGTCCGGCTGTTCGGGCTCGGCGGCTGGCAGATCCTCGTCCCGCAGGCCCTGATGGGCGTCGGCACCACCGCGGTGCTCTACGCCGCCGTGCGCCGTCACTTCGGGCCCTCGGCCGCACTGCTCAGCGGCACGGTCTTCGCACTCACCCCGGTCGCCGCGCTGATGTTCCGCTTCAACAACCCGGACGCGCTGCTGACCCTGCTGCTGACCGTCACCGTCTACTGCGTCCTGCGCGCCCTCGACGGCGCCCACACCAAGTGGCTGGTCTGGGCCGGCGTCGCGGTCGGCTTCGCCTTCCTGACCAAGACCCTGCAGGCCTTCGTCATCCTGCCGCCGCTCGCCCTCGTGTACGCCGTCTGCGCGCCGACCCGGCTTCGCCGCCGGCTGGGCCAGCTGCTGCTCGCCGGTGCCGCCATGGTGGTGGCCGGCGGCTGGTGGGTCGCGATCGTGGAACTCTGGCCCGCGTCCTCCCGCCCGTACATCGGCGGCTCGCAGACCAACTCCTTTCTGGAGCTGACCCTCGGCTACAACGGCCTCGGCCGGATCAACGGCAACGAGACCGGCAGCGTGGGCGGCGACGCCCGCCCGGGTGGTGGCGGTGGCGGCGGGGGCTGGGGAGAGACCGGCATCGACCGGCTCTTCTCGGCCAACATCGGCGGGCAGATCTCCTGGCTGCTCCCGGCGGCCCTCGTCATGCTCGTCACCGGCCTGGTGATCACCTGGCGCGCCCGGCGGACCACCGACTCCCTGGAGGGCATGGCCCGCGCGGCCTTCCTGGTGTGGGGCGGCGCCCTGCTGATCACGGCGCTCGTCTTCAGCCACATGCAGGGCATCTTCCACGAGTACTACACCGTGGCGCTGGCGCCGTTCGTGGCCGCGCTGGTGGGCATGGGCGTGGCCATGCTGTGGGAGGAGCGGGGCAGCAAGGCCGCCGCGCTCACCCTGTCCGGCACTCTCGCGCTGACCGCGTGGTGGTCGTACCTCCTGCTCGGCCGCTCGACCGGATACCTGCCGTGGCTGCGCTGGACGGTCCTCGCGGCCGGCCTGGCGGCGGCCGCCGGGCTGGTCCTCGGCACGCGGTTCGGCCGGCGGTTCGTGCTGGGGGCGGCGGCGCTCGGGCTGGGCGCGGCGCTGGCCGGTCCCCTCGCGTACTGCCTGACCACGGTGGACTCCACGCGAGGCGGGTCGATCGTGACCGCAGGGCCCGCGGTCTCGGGCGGCCGGGGCGGCATGGGCATGCGGTTCTTCGGTGCCGGTGAACTCCCGCCCGGCGCGGCTCCGCAGGGCGGCATGCCACAGCAGAGCCAGCAGGGCCAGCAGGGCCAGCCAGGGCAGCAAGGGCAGGGCCTGCAGGGCGGGATCCGGGGCGGCGGTCCTCAGGGGAACCCCCAGGGCGGGCCCCGGCAGTTCCCGGGCGGCCAGGCGGCCGGCGGACGCGGTGTGCGCGGCCCGCAGAACACCGGCGGCGGCCCCGGCGGCGGCCCCGGTGGCGGCCTGCTGAACGGCACCAAGGCCGGCAAGGAGGCCACGGCGGCCCTGCGCAAGGACGCGGAGAAGTACACCTGGGCGGCAGCCGCCGTCGGTGCGCAGAACGCGGCGAGCTACCAGCTGGCCTCCGGCCGGCCGGTGATGCCGATCGGCGGGTTCAACGGCAGCGATCCGTCCCCGACGCTCGCCAAGTTCCAGGAGTACGTGCGCACCGGGAAAGTCCACTACTTCATCGGCGGCAACGACAGCGCCGGTGGCGAGGGGCAGGCCATGCGCGGCGGCCCGGGCGGTGGCACCAGCAGTGCCATCTCGACCTGGGTCAAGGCGAACTTCAGGTCCACGACGGTCGGCGGAGCCACGTTCTACGACCTGACCGCCCCCTTGAACGGCACGTCCGCCCCGTCCTGATCCTGCCGAAACGCGAGGGGCACCCTCTAGCATCAAGTGGGCGGACCGGGCATTCCGGGCTGATCCAGCTGTCGTGAGGAGGGTGCCTCCATGGTGACCGCGGCCGATCCCGGCAAGGCCCGGACCAGCGTCTGGCTGGCCGGCGGGCACACCGCACCCGCCAGACGCCGCAGCGAGGCGCCCTCCGGCCTCGACCGGGAGCGGATCATCAGGGCCACCGTACGGCTGCTCGATGCCGAGGGGCTGGCCCGGTTTTCGATGCGGCGGCTCGCGGCCGGGCTCGGGGTCACCGCGATGTCCCTGTACTGGTACGTCGACACCAAGCACGATCTGCTCGAACTCGCCCTGGACCGCGCCCTGGGCGAGCTCCCGTTGCCCCGGACCACACCGGCCGGGCCGGTCCAGGAGGGCTGGCCCGGCCGGCTGCGGTCGCTGGCCTGCGGCTACCGGCGGCTGCTGGCGGAGCACCCGTGGGTGGCTCCGCTGACCGCCGCGTACCCGAACATCGGCCCGCACGCCCGGGCCTTCGACTCCGCACTGCAGCGGCTGCTCGATGCCACCGGCCTGGCGGGTGCCTGCCGGACCGGTGCGCACCTGGCCGTCTCGCAGTTCCTGCACGGCTGCGGGGGCGCCGCCCGGCGGGTGTCCGACGGGGACTTCGTCCTCGCGCTCGACGTGCTGATCGCGGGCATCGAGGCGAAGGCCGCCGCCCGGCCGGGCGCGTAGAAGACCCCCGCCGGGTTCCTGCCCCGCCCTGTTGAACAGGGGAGGGGCAGCCCGACGGGGGTCTGTCGGTGTCGCGGGTGTGGCTACTCCGCCGAGGCCGCCGCTGCCGAGGCCGTCGGGGCGTGGGCCGCCGGCTTGGACTTCAGCGCGACCTCCTTGATGAACAGCACCAGGACGAACGCGAGCAGCGCGGTGGGCGCGGCGTAGAGGAAGACGTCGCCGACGCCGTGCCCGTACGCGGACTCGATGACCGTGCGGAACGGCGCGGGCAGCTTGTCGAGGTCGGGGATCCCGCCGCCGGCGGTGCCGCCGTGGCCCATCGCCGCGGCCTTCGGGCCGAGCTCGGCCAGCCCGTCCTTGACGTAGTGGGTGACCCGGTTGGCCATCACCGCGCCGAGCGCTGAGACGCCCATGGCGCCGCCGAGCGAGCGGAAGAAGGTGACGACCGAGCTGGCCGCTCCCAGGTCCTCGGGGGCCACCTGATTCTGGGTGGCGAGGACGAGGTTCTGCATCATCATGCCGAGGCCGAGTCCGGTCAGCGCCATGTAGATCGCGATGTGCCAGTACGGGGTGTCGTACCGCAGGGTGCCCAGCAGTCCGAGGCCGGCCGTCAGCAGGACGCCGCCGGAGACGAGCCAGGCCTTCCACTTGCCGGTCTTGGTGATCACCTGACCGGAAACCGTGGAGGACACGAAGAGCCCACCGATCATCGGAATCGTGAGGATTCCGGACATCGTGGGGGACTCGTTGCGGGCCAACTGGAAGAACTGGCTGAAAAAGACCGTGCCCGAGAACATCGCGATGCCGACGAACAGCGAGGCGGCCGAGGCGAGGGTGATGGTCTTGTTGCGGAACAGGCGCAGCGGGATGATCGGGTCGCTCGCCCTGGACTCGACGAGGAGGAAGAGCAGGCCGAGGACGACGGCGCCGCCGGTCATCGCCGCGGTGGTCCAGGAGATCCAGTCGTACGAGTCGCCGGCCTGCGTGACCCAGATCAGGAGCAGGGACACGGCCCCGCTGATCAGGAAGGCGCCGAGCCAGTCGACCTTGACGTCGCGGCGGACGACCGGGAGGTGCAGGGTCCGCTGGAGGACGATCAGGGCGATGACCGCGAACGGCACGCCGACGTAGAAGCACCAGCGCCAGCCGAGCCACGAGGTGTCGGTGATGACACCGCCGAGCAACGGGCCGCCGACGGTCGCGACGGCGAAGACGGCGCCGAGGTAGCCGCTGTACCGGCCGCGCTCGCGCGGGGAGATCATCGCGGCCATCACGATCTGGGCGAGGGCCGACAGGCCGCCGACGCCGATGCCCTGGACGACGCGGCAGGCGATGAGCATGCCGGTGTTCTGGGACATGCCCGCGACCACGGAGCCGAGGACGTAGACCACCAGGGATATCTGGACCAGCAGCTTCTTGCTGAAGAGGTCGGACAGCTTGCCCCAGAGCGGGGTCGCGGCCGTCATCGACAGCAGGGCGGCGGTGACGACCCAGGTGTAGGAGGACTGCGTGCCGCCGAGGTCGCTGATGATCTGCGGCAGGGCGTTGGAGACGATCGTGGACGACAGGATCGCCACGAACATGCCGAGCATCAGCCCGGACAGCGCCTTCATGATCTGGGGGTGGGTCATGGGGGCGGGCGTGGGGTGGGGAGTGGTCTGCGACCGGCTGCCTTCCTGCACGCCGGCGGGTGCGGTCGTCGCCATGTGGTTCCTTTCTCTAGAAGCTCGATCGGAGCCGGGTCAGCAGGGTGTTCAGTACGTCGATGTCGTGGGCGGACCAGTCGGCCAGGGCCTTCTCCAGCGCGCCGGTGTAGCGGGCGCCGAGCTCTGCCAGGAGCGCGTGGCCCGCCGGGGTGAGCCGCAGGATGCGGCAGCGGCCGTCGCCGGGGTCGATGTCGCGGGTGATCCACCCGCGGTCGGCGACGTGGGCGACGTGGCGGCTGGTCACCGAGATGTCGATGGCCATGAGGTCGGCGAGGCGGCCGAGCCGCATTTCGCCGTGGCGGTCGAGCAGGGTGAGGACGGCGGCGGAGCCCGGCGGGCAGTCCGGGGGGAGCATGCGGGCGAGGTCGCGCTTGACCGCGCCGATGCCGGTGAGCTGGCGGGCCAGTTCCTCGTAGCGGGTGGGGTGGGGTGCGGGGGGTGGTTGTGGTGTCTGCGGCGCCTGGGTGGTCATCGGGCCTCCTCTCCTCATGTTGTTGCTTAGGGCAACCATAGAATCGATTGGTTGCTACAGGCAAATGAATCGAGGGGGTGGAGCGGTAAAGGAATCGGAAAACCCGCTAGGGTCCTGAGGCATGGCTGCGAACCACAACTCACAGGGCCCCGAGGGTAACTACGACCCCGCGGGCAGCACTCAGATGTTCCGGGCGTTCGTCGAGGAGGCCGCGCCGGCCGGGCCGGGATCGGGGCAGGGGCCTGCGGTGCCGGGGGCTCGGCGGCGGCAGGCCGCGCAGGGCTCGGGGTCGAAGGCCGGGCTGTGGCTGGGGGTGGGGGTCGTCGCGCTGGTGCTGATCGGGGTGGTGGCCTGGCTGGCGCTGTAGTCGCCGGGGAGGGCTGGGTGGGCCCGCTGCGCGGGCTTTCTCTCCCCGACCCGCCCTTTCTCCGTTTCCCGGGCTGCGCCCGGACCCCGGTCGGGTGCGGCGCCGTGCCCGGGGGCTCTGCCCCTGGACCCCCGCGCCTCAAACGCCGACGGGGCTGGAGATGGGGGTTCTGCCCGGACCGCCGTTGCTCAACGCCGGCGGGGCTGGGGATGGGGCTCCGCTCCGGACTGCCGGGGCTCAACGCCCGCGGGGCTGGGGAGGGGCCCGGCAGGCGGCTGGAGGGGGTCAGGTCCAGGTGGCTGTCGTTGTGCGGGTTTCCGTGTGCATGCCCAGCGGGACTCGCCAGGGTTCGACGCAGACCGTGTAGGTCTGCGTCTTTGTCGTGCCGCCGGGGATGGGCGCGGGGAGGGGCTGGGTCGTGGTGATCGTGGCCCAGTCGATGCCCAGAGCGCCGATGATGTGCGTCGCGAAGGACACCGTGCCTGAACGGATCGGTGTCGTACCGGTGTTGGTGAACCCCACGGTGACGTTCTCGCACCAGCGTTCCGCCGCCGGGGTGCGCGTCGGCGGGCTCAGGGTCAGTTTCGCCGGGGTGGCCGGGGGCGTCGTCCCCGGTTTCGGTGTCGGGGTTCCCGGCGCGGGGGCGGGCGGGGCCGTCTCGGGTGGGGGCTGGGGCGGTTCGGCCGTCCCGGGCGGCGTCGTCCCGGGCGGGGTGGTCGTGGCTCCGCTCCGGGCGGAGGCGGCCGGACCCTGCGGACCCGGGGCACTGGCCGACGTACTCGTCGTGGAGGACGGGGCTCCGGCCAGCTGCTGGAACTCCACCGGCGTCCGGGGCGCGACGTTGTCGCCCGCGCGGCGCTCCGGGCCCGGGGCGACGGCGCCCGCGGCGGCGTAGCCGTCACGTGCCGGGCCGCCGCACCCGGTGAGGCATGCGGCGGCCAGTACGAGCAGCGTGAGCGGGGTGAGGACTCGGCGTTCCCTTCGCAGCATCGCGGCAGTTTGGCTGACTGCGCGTCAGATGGGAAGCCCCCCTTCGGCGGCTATTCGCCGATCAGGCCCACCCGGAGCTGCGCCAGCGTGCGCGTGAGCAGCCGGGAGACGTGCATCTGGGAGATGCCGACCTCCTCGCCGATCTGCGACTGCGTCATGTTCGCGAAGAACCGCAGCATGATGATCTGCCGTTCCCGGGGCGGGAGTTTGGCGAGCAGCGGCTTCAGCGACTCGCGGTACTCGACGCCCTCGAGCGCGGTGTCCTCGTAGCCGAGGCGGTCCGCGAGCGAGCCCTCGCCGCCCTCGTCCTCGGGAGAGGGCGAGTCGAGCGAGGAGGCGGTGTACGCGTTGCCCACGGCGAGGCCGTCGACGACGTCCTCCTCCGACACCCCGAGCACCGCGGCCAGTTCCGGCACGGTCGGCGAACGGTCGAGCTTCTGGGCGAGCTCGTCGCTGGCCTTGGTGAGGGCGAGGCGCAGCTCCTGGAGCCGGCGCGGGACGCGCACGGACCAGGAGGTGTCCCTAAAGAATCGTTTGATCTCGCCCACGACGGTCGGCATCGCGAACGTCGGGAACTCCACGCCGCGTTCGCAGTCGAACCGGTCGATCGCCTTGATCAGGCCGATCGTGCCGACCTGGACGATGTCCTCCATCGGCTCGTTCCGGCTGCGGAAGCGAGCGGCGGCGTACCGCACCAGGGGCAGGTTCAGCTCGATCAGGGTGTCGCGTACGTACGCCCGTTCGGGGCTGTCCGCGTCCAGGGCGGCAAGTCGCTGGAAGAGGGAGCGGGAGAGGGTGCGGGTGTCGATGGCTTCCGAGCGGACAGGCGCTGCAGGCACTGCCGGCACTGCAGGTGCTGTCGGCGCAGCGCTCTTGACGAGCGTGAGCACCTTGGAGCTGCCCTGGTCTACGGACATGCCACCCCCTTGAGGTCGCGGACGGTCGCGTACGGCGCGCCCGTCGGAGGAACGCAGCCTCCACCTGAATACCGGAGGCGGGGCTGCGGCAAACGCGGTTCCAGCAGAATGTCACATGTCGGCAACGCGCTGTAGCGCCAAGTCGACATATATCTCCAGCGACAGAGCGGAATGAGCCCATTCCATGGGAAACGGAGGAACGATCTCACCCGTTTCAGCTACGCCTCGATCCTGTTTGCGGATCTGAGCCGGGCGAAGCTGCGGGCGAGCAGCCGGGACACGTGCATTTGCGACACCCCGAGCTCGGCGCTGATCTGCGACTGCGTCAGGTTGTTGTAGTACCGCAGCAGCAGGATCCTTTGTTCACGTTCGGGCAGCTGTACGAGCAGGTGCCGTACGAGGTCACGGTGCTCGACCCCGGCCAGCTCGGGGTCCTCGTAGCCGAGGCGGTCCAGCAGGCCCGGCAGCCCGTCGCCCTCCTGGGCGGCCTCGAGCGAGGTGGCGTGGTAGCTGCGCCCCGCCTCGATGCAGGACAGCACTTCGTCCTCGGTGATCCGCAGCCGCTCGGCGATCTCGGCGGTGGTCGGCGTGCGTCCGTGCAGGGTGGTGAGGTCCTCGGTGGCGGCGTTCACCTGGACCCACAGCTCGTGGAGCCGGCGCGGCACGTGGACGGTGCGGACGTTGTCGCGGAAGTACCGTTTGATCTCCCCCACGACGGTCGGCATGGCGAAGGTCGGGAACTGCACCCCGCGGTCGGGGTCGAACCGGTCGATCGCGTTGATGAGGCCGATCGTGCCGACCTGGACCACGTCCTCCATCGGCTCGTTGCGGCTGCGGAAGCGGGCGGCCGCGTACCGGACGAGCGGAAGGTTCGCTTCGATGAGGGCCCCGCGCACCCGGTGGTGTTCGCTCGTGCCCGGCTGAAGGCCCTTCAGCTGCCCGAACAGGACCTGGGTGAGGGCCCGGGTGTCCGCGCCCCGGCTCTGCGGTCTCGGGGCCGCCGGAGGCTCCTCCGGGGGGTCCTGCTGGGGCGGAACCTGGGAGTCCGGCTGGGCGTCGCGGGGGAGGTCGCGCGGGGTCTCGTGCCGGGCGGTGCGGGGCGGGGCGCCGTGAGGGGCGTGCGGCTCATCCTTGGGGGCGTGCTGGGCGTGCTGGGCGTCCTGCGGGCCGTGCGTCGCTTCGCGCTCCGGGCCGTGCTGGGGGTCCTGCTGGGGTGGCACCTGAGGCGCAGTACTGGCCGGCACGGTCACGCCACCCCTTCATGTATCAACTCATCCGTCAAAAGCGGTCATAGCATCACAAGACATGTGCACTGTGTGCAAGCACCGTATATCGCCGTGTTGAGGGCAAGTTGGGCATAATGGGGTATTTTGGGCGGCGCCATCACGGGGCTGCAGGAATACAAAAGCCCCCCACCCGTCGGAGTGGGGGGCCGGTCAGTCCGGAAGCCGCGTCAGCGTACGGGTTCAGCGCACCAATTCGGTCATGAACGCGCCGATGCCGTGGGCCGCGTCCGAAATGCCTTGGAAGCCTATTTTCACGATGTCGGCCGCCTTCACCGGCTGGGTGATGATCACGAAGAGCACGAATACGACGAGCCCACCCGTGATCATCTTCTTGGTGTCCATGAGCGGTGTCGGCCTCCCCAACCGGTCCTGCGCAGTCGGGTGAGTCTATCCGGACGGGTTCGGACACTGACCAGGTCTTTATGGACCAATGGCCCGGTGGTCCGGGTCCTTTGCCGCCCGGCGGGCGGCTGCGGGTGGCCCGGCATTGAAGACGAGCCCACCGGTTCCGGCAGGAAACCGGCGGGTGAGGGACAGGACCGCGTGGCGGGGTCCGAGCCGCAGGCTTCCCCCTGACTGCGGCCCGGACCGTCCCGTACCGGCTGCCGTTCCGGCTATTGGATGCCGCCGAGCAGGCCCAGGACGGGCTCCGCAGGGGCGACCACGGGCCACAGCTGGTCCGGCAGGTTCATCAGCTGACCGAGCTGGTTGACCCCCGGGACGACCTGATTGCCGATCTCCTGTACGGAACCCGGCATCGCCCCTTCCGGCATGCCCGGGGCCGCCTGCGGCAGGTCCGGGAGGGCGATCGGGGCTGCGGGGGCGGCGGAGGCGGCCGGAGCGGCGAGGCCCGCGGCGGCCCCCGCGAGAGCGAAGGCGGCGAGCATGCGCTGGGTCTTGGTCATGCCGTGACAACGGCCGAATGGGCGCCCGGTCACGCGGCCGTCATCCGTAAAGACGCGTCGGGGCGCCGAACGCACCGAGACGCACCGACATCCCCGGACACGCCGGAAGCCCCGTCCCTTGCGGGGCGGGGCTTCCGGTCGAAGCGGTAGTGGAGGGATTTGAACCCCCGATGGGTTGCCCCATACTCGCTTTCGAGGCGAGCTCCTTCGGCCACTCGGACACACTACCGAGATGGATCCTAGCCTACGGATCCGCATCAAATGAAATCGGTGTCCCCGGGCCGCTTCAGAGGTCGCGGAAGAAGTCCGTGAGCTGCCGCGCGCATTCCTCGGCGAGCACGCCGCGGACCACTTCGGGACGGTGGTTGAGCCTGCGGTCCCGTACGAGGTCCCAGAGGGACCCCGCGGCTCCCGCCTTCTCGTCGTCGGCGCCGTAGACGACCCGGGCCACCCGCGACTGCACGAGCGCGCCCGCGCACATCACGCACGGCTCCAGGGTCACCACCAGGGTGCACCCCGGAAGCCGCCATTCCCCGAGCCGGGCGGCCGCCCGGCGCAGCGCCAGCACTTCGGCGTGCGCCGTGGGGTCGCCGGTGGCCTCGCGCTCGTTGTACCCGGTGGCGAGGAGCTGCCCGGCCGGGCCCAGCACGACGGCGCCGACCGGCACGTCGCCGGCCGGCACCGCCCGGGCGGCCTCCTGGAGCGCCAGGCGCATGGAGTCCCGCCACGGGTCCCGTACGGGATCGGGGCCGTGCAGGGGGTGGTGCGTGGTGATCACTAGCGGACGGCCTCCAGCACCTCGGTGGCGCCGAGGGAATCGGCGATCTCCGAGAGGGCGTCCCCGTCGAGGGTCATCAGTTGTTTGTGGCTGACGCCGAGGTCGTCGAGCAGCCGCGGGTCGCCGAGCGGACCGGCCGGTACCGGTTCCGCGCCGGGCGAGTCCTCCTCGTCCCCGTCGTCGTCGGCGTCGGTGAACGCGGCGATCGTGTCCTCCTCGCCGTCCTCGGTGCCGTCCAGGTCCAGTTCGTCGAGTTCGTCGTCCTCCTCGTCGCTGCCCAGCAGCTCGTCGGTCAGCATCGAGCCGTAGGAGCTGCGGGAGGCCGCGGAGGCGTTCGACACGAAGTACCGCGGGTCCTCCTCGCCGTCCACGCGGACGACGCCGAACCAGGCGTCCTCCTGCTCGATGAGGGCGACCACCGTGTCGTCGTCGACAGCGGCGGCACGGGCGAGATCGATCAGATCACTGAGGGACTCGACGTCGTCGAGTTCCATGTCGCTCGCTTCCCACCCGTCTTCGGTGCGCGCGAGCAGTGCGGCGAAATACACCGTGACTCTCCCACTGGTCATAGGCGTGCCGGTTGGAGGTCCCCCCGGCCGGAGGTGGGAAGGGTTGGAACGGCTGTCCTGCTCACCGTTTCGTGCCCCGCCCAATCGGCATCGTGGCAGAAACAGCGGCTTTGCGAGAGGTCTTCCGCGCTTGCGTCGTGCCGTGCCGCTTGCCGCGGGGGGTGTACGGGGGCTGCGGGGCGGGCTTGCAGGGCCGCCCGGGATCCCGTCGGGCCCCTCGGCGCGGCGTCGTTGCCGGGGGCTCTGACCCCGGGCTCCCGCGCCTCAAACGCCGGCGGGGCTGGATCTGCTGGATTTTTCCCGGCGGGGGCCGGGTTTACCGGCCGGGTTCACCAGCGGAAGGTGCGCATGCGCATCTGTTGGCGCATGCGGGCTGCGCGGGCGCGGCGGGGCTGTACGCGGTCGCGGAGGGCACGCGCTTCCATCAGGTCGCGCAGGAACTGCGCGCGGCGTGCTCTGCGCTGTGCCGCCGTCTCCGGCGCGTCGTTCTCCCGGCTCGGCTGCGTGTCGGGCATCGGCCACCACCCCAGGCTGGTCCGGTCGTCCTCCTCCGCCGGCGCGAAGCAGACCCCCCGCCCCCCACCTTCCCCCGGACGGGCCGATTGATGCCACCCCTTCGCAGCTCAGAAGGGTTACGAGTCGTCCGACAGGGTGGGTACGACCGCGACCGGGCCGTGCGCGTGGTGGAGCACCGCGTGGGCCACCGAGCCGATCATCAGGTGTCCGACGCTGCGCCGCGGGTGGTGGCGGCCGACCACCACCAGGGCCGCCGACCGGGAGGCCGTCACCAGGCGCTCCGCCGGGTCGCCCGGGACCGCCGCCTGCTCCACCCGTACCTGCGGCCACCGGGCCCGGAACGGCACCAGCCGCTCCGTCTGGGAGCGCAGCATCTCCCGCTCCGCCGGCACGGCGTCCCCGTCGTCGGCCAGGCCCTCCGGCGGGATCACCTGGAAGGGGCTGTCCATCACCAGCGTCGGGGCCGGCGGGATCGCGTACGCCGAGACCACCTGGACGGTGGTCCCCCGTGCGGCCGCCTCCGCGAAGGCGAAGGCCAGTACGTCGTCCGCGGTCTCGGCGGCGTGCAGGCCGAGCACCACCCGCCCGGCGGAACCGGCGGAACCGTCGGAACCGTCGGAACCGTCGGAACCGGCCGCCCCGTCGGACGGCTCGGCAGCCGGCGCCCTCCGCGCCGCGTGCGCGATCACCACGACCGGGCACGCCGCCGTCGAGGCCAGGGCGCGGCTGTTCGAGCCGAGCAGCAGGGCCGCGAAGCCGCCGCGGCCCCGGGAGCCCATCACCAGCATCAGCGCGCCCTCCCCGGTCACCCGCAGGGCCTCGGGCACGGAGCCCTCCAGGGCGTCGTACCGCACTTCCTCCGGCAGTTCGGGGGCCTCGGCCAGGATGCCGCGTACCCGTTCGCCGACGGGGTCGGCGAACTCCTCCGGCTGCGAGGGGTCGGCGAGGGAGGAGCGGCGCGCCGCGTACAGCTGGGCGGTGTCGGGCAGCACGTGCGCGACGACGAGGCCGGTGCGGTGGTGGAGCGCCGCGGTCCGGGCCCATTCGAGTGCCTGGAGGCTGTGATCGGACCCGTCGACCGCCGCGACCACCGGTGCGTTGCTCATCAGTCCAGCGTGCTCGGCGACCGGGCGGGCCGCATCCGCAGGCATGCCCGCAGGCGTGCCCGCATGCGCCTGTGCCGGTCAGGACGCACAGGGGTGCGCACACCGCGTAGCCTTTTGACCGTGGGTCGCGAAAAAGTGCGGCCGTTTTTGCAGGTCGCAGGTCGAAACCCGGCAGCTGAGCCTTGGAGGATGTTGTGCGTTTGCAGGTCGTCGATCACCCCTTGGTGGCGCACAAACTGACCACCCTGCGCGACAAGCGCACCGACTCCCCCACCTTCCGTCGGCTCGCCGACGAGCTGGTGACCCTCCTCGCGTACGAGGCCACCCGGGACGTGCGCACCGAGCAGGCCGACATCGTCACGCCGGTCGGCCCGACCACCGGCGTGAAGCTCTCGCACCCGCGCCCGCTGGTCGTACCGATCCTGCGGGCCGGTCTCGGCATGCTGGACGGCATGATGCGGCTGCTGCCGACCGCCGAGGTGGGCTTCATGGGCATGGTCCGCAACGAGGAGACCCTCGAGGCCTCCACGTACGCGACGCGCATGCCGGAGGACCTCTCCGGGCGGCAGGTCTACGTCGTCGACCCGATGCTCGCCACCGGCGGCACGCTCGTCGCGGCGATCCAGGAACTGATCAAGCGCGGCGCCGACGACGTCACCGCCGTGGTGCTGCTGGCCGCGCCCGAGGGTGTCGAGGTCATGGAGCGCGACCTGGCGGGCACGCCGGTGACGGTCGTGACGGCCGCGGTGGACGAGCGGCTCAACGAGCACGGCTACATCGTGCCGGGCCTGGGCGACGCGGGCGACCGCATGTACGGCTCGGCCGAGTAGGACCCGTACCCGTACCGCGAACAGCCGGCCGCCTTCTCGGCGGCCGGCTGTTCGCGTCAGGTGGGGGTCAGCAGGTCTTGGCGGGCGCGGGCTGGGGGTTGGCCAGCAGGTACAGCTCCTTGTCCGCCGTCTCCTTCGGGCTGAGCTCCTTGAAGGCGTCGCCGAGGATCAGGTCGATGTCCGCGCCCTCGCGGGCATCGGTCTGCTGCGTATCGCCCTCGAGCTGGGTGCCCAGTACGGAGAAGGCCGCCTTGTCGGTCTTGGGCGAGCCGAGCAGTATCCCCGTCCCGGGGACCTTCTTGTCGAAGTCGGCGGGGGCGTTGCCGACGTTGGCGACGGTGAAGCCGCGCTTCTTCAGCTCGTCGGCGACCGCCTTGGCGAGGCCCGCGCGCGGGGTCGCGTTGTAGACGTTGACCGTGATCTGGCCGGGCTGGGGCAGCGCCACGGCAGGCTTGGCGGCGGGGCTGGCCGCTGCCGCGGCGCCCGCCCTGGGCTTCGGCGTCGCGCAGTCCTTGCCCGCCGCGACGGGCTTGCCGCTCCCGCCGCGGAACACGTTCATGAGCTGCAGGGTTCCGTAGCCCAGCAGGGCGAGACCGAGGACTGCTCCGAGCACGGTGAGGACGATCCGCCGGCGCCGCCGGGGTCGGCTCATGCGGGGGTAAGCCGCTCCCGTGACGCGGTACTTTCCGCCCATGCCGGGGGGAGTGAGCATGCTCATGGGCGCAGCGTAATACCGCCTGCTGCCGATGCCCACCAAATGATCTGTTGATAGGGCAAGACCGACCCGAAAGGCGCAATTCTCCCGAAGCGGAACCCTGAACCGGGGCGCTTCCCGCGGCTCAGTAGTCCATCTCGAGGACGCGCGCGTGCAGCACCTGGCGCTGCTGCAGGGCCGCGCGCACGGCGCGGTGCAGGCCGTCCTCCAGGTACAGGTCGCCCTGCCACTTCACGACGTGGGCGAAGAGGTCCCCGTAGAACGTCGAGTCCTCCGCCAGCAGCGTTTCGAGGTCCAGCTGCCCCTTGGTCGTCACCAACTGGTCGAGCCGGACCGGGCGCGGGGCGACATCCGCCCACTGCCGGGTGGTTTCCCTGCCGTGGTCGGGGTACGGCCGCCCGTTTCCGATGCGCTTGAAGATCACACGGAAAGCCTACCGGGCCGGTGCCTGCGGGCGCAGCCTCGCTATGACGGTGCAAAAGTGCCAGACAGGGCTATTTCGGGAGTGATGTATGAGCGAGAGCACCGCCCCCGCGTCCCCGGCCGACCAGATCGCCGCCGGGTACGCCTTCACCGGACCCGCGCTCGAACTGGGTGCCCTGCTCTGGGACGGCACCTGCCTGCCGGACCGGCAGATCCGCATCCCGCTGTCGATGCTCAACCGCCACGGCCTGGTCGCGGGCGCCACGGGCACCGGCAAGACGAAGACCCTGCAGCTCATCGCCGAGCAGCTGTCGGCGGGCGGCGTCCCGGTGTTCCTCGCCGACATCAAGGGGGACGTCTCCGGGATCTCGGCCCCGGGCACGCCCCACGAGAAGACCACGCAGCGGGCGGAGGAAGTCGCCCAGGAGTGGGAGGCCACCGGATTCCCCGCCGAGTTCTATGCGCTGGGCGGGATCGGGCCCGGCATTCCGCTCCGGGCCACAGTGACGAGTTTCGGCCCGGTGCTGATGTCGAAGGTGCTCCAGCTGAACCAGACGCAGGAGCAGTCGCTCGGCCTGATCTTCCACTACGCCGACGCCAAGGGCCTGGAGCTGATCGACCTCAAGGACCTGCGGGCCGTCGTCGCCTTCCTCGTCTCCGACCAGGGGAAAGCCGAGCTCAAGGGCATCGGCGGGCTGTCCACGGCGACGGCCGGGGTGATCCTGCGCGCCCTGACCGCGTTCGAGCAGCCGGGCGCCGCGGAGTTCTTCGGCGAGCCGGAGTTCGACACCGGCGAATTCCTGCGGACGGCTGCCGACGGGCGCGGGCTGGTCTCCGTACTGGAACTCCCGGCGGTCCAGGACAAACCGCAGCTCTTCTCCACGTTCCTGATGTGGCTGCTGGCCGACCTCTACACCGGCCTGCCGGAAGTCGGCGACCTGGAACGGCCCAAGCTCGTCTTCTTCTTCGACGAGGCGCACCTGCTGTTCAACGGCGCCTCCAAGGCCTTCCTCGAGTCCATCACCCGGACCGTGCGGCTGATCCGCTCTAAGGGCATCGGCGTCTTCTTCGTGACGCAGACCCCCAAGGACGTGCCGGGGGACGTCCTCGCGCAGCTCGGCAACCGGGTGCAGCACGCGCTGCGCGCCTTCACCCCGGACGACGCGAAGGCGCTGAAGGCCACCGTGAAGACCTTCCCCAACTCCCCGTACCACCTGGAGGAACTGCTGACCGGGCTCGGGACGGGCGAGGCGGTGATCACCGTACTCAGCGAGAAGGGCGCCCCGACCCCGGTGGCGGCGACCCGGCTGCGCGCCCCGCAGTCGCTGATGGGCCCGATCGATGCGGCGGCCCTGGACGCGGCCGTGAAGTCCTCGCTGCTCCACTCGCGGTACGCGGAGGCGGTCGACCGCGAGTCGGCGTACGAGAAGATCAGCGCCGAGCAGGCTGCGGCCGAGGCGGCGGCGGAGGCGGCCGCGTCCGAGGCGGCGGCCGAGAGGCAGGCCGAGCATGCCGCGAAGGCGGGGCGCAGCGCACCGGAGGCGGAGCCGTCGCTGGCCCGGCAGGTGGTGGGGAGCGGGCTGTTCCGCTCGCTGGCCCGGTCGGTCGGGACCCAGCTGGGGCGGGAGATCTCCCGGTCGATCTTCGGGACGGCGAAGCGGCGGAGGTGACGGCGGAGAACCGGAAGTGGCCGCGGGAGGAACGGAACTGACGGCGCAGCGGTCCATGTGACGCATCAGGTGCCCGGATCACTCGCCGGGGTGCCGTCGGACCCGCCGTCGCTGACAGACTTCGGTCATGCGGACCGAACTCACCGACACCACGTCCAGCAAGATCGACCGGGCCCTGCTCGCGGCCCGCCGGGCCATCGGCAGCCCCACGATGGGCCTGGTGCTGACGCTCGTCATAGCGACCGACGAGGAGAACGCGTACGACGCCGTCCGCGCGGCCTCGGAGGCCTCGCGCGAACACCCCTGCCGCATCATCGCGGTGATCAAGCGCACCTCGCGCGGCCCGCAGAAGCTGCGCCAGACCAGGCTGGACGCCGAGCTGCGGGTGGGCTCGGACGCCGGCACCGGGGAGATCGTGCTGCTGCGCCTGCACGGGGCGCTCACCGAGCAGGCCGGCTCGGTGGTCCTCCCGCTGCTGGTGCCGGACGCGCCGGTGGTGGCGTGGTGGCCGGGCGACGCACCCGCCGACCCGGCGCGGGACCCGCTCGGCGCGCTGGCCCAGCGCCGGATCACCGACGCGGAGGCCGCCGCCGACCCGGTCGCGGTACTGGACGCGCGGGGTGTCTCGTACGCCCCGGGGGACACGGATCTCGCGTGGACCCGGCTGACGCCGTGGCGGGCGCTGCTGGCCGCCGCGATGGACCAGAAGCCGCTGCCGGTGACGGGCGGGGCGGTGGAGAGCGAGGCCGACAACCCGAGCGCCGAGCTGCTGGCCCGCTGGCTCGAGGACCGGCTGGGGGTGCCGGTGGAGCGGGTCACCACGGACGGGCCGGTGATCACGCGGGTCCGGCTGGACAGCCCGGCGGGGGAGATCACGGTGAACCGCCCGGACGGGGCGCTGGCCACGCTGATCCTGCCGGGCAGCCCCGACCGCAAGGTGGCCCTGAAGATCCGCAGCAAGGCCGAGCTGATCGCGGAGGAGCTGAGGCGCCTCGACGCGGACGAGGTCTACGCGTCGGCGCTGCGCAGGCGGCCGGCCCAGGCGTCGCTCTCCGCGTAGTGGTTGTCGTACGTGGGCTGGCTGTCGATGATGTCCTGGACGGTGGCCTCGCCCGCGCGGACCCGGCCGAGGAGCCGGTAGTAGTCGAATCGGCCCATGCCGGGCGTGAAGCCGACGAAGACGCTCGCCGTGTGGCCGGGGGAGGGTGCGAAGGCGTGCTTGACGCCCGCCGGGACGGACAGGAAGTCCCCGGCGGTGAGGGTCTTGACCTCGTCGCCGACGAGTACGTCGAGCCGGCCGGCGGTGACGTGGAAGAACTCGGTCGCCTTGGTGTGGAAGTGGACGGGGGCGCCGGCCGCGCCCTCGTCGAAGGTGGCGGTGTTGCAGGTGAGCTCGGCGGTGTCGGTGAGCAGGGTGATGACGCTGCCGGGGCCGTCGGTGATGGTCTCGGCGGTGGCGGCGCGGGTCAGGATCTCGTTCTTCTCGTTCGTCATGACCATGAATCTACGCGGCAGTTTGACCGGTGGCAGGGGCCAATCAAGGACAGAGATTCCCGGTCAATCTCTGGCGGTCAATCGATGCTCTTCTCCGCTTTGGCGGCTTTGGCGGCTGCCTTCATCTCCTGCTTGTGCGCCCGCACCTTCGCGAGGGACTCCGGGCCGGTGATGTCGGCCGCCGAGCGGTAGACGTTCGCCTCGCCGTAGGCGCCTGCCGCCTCGCGCCAGCCCTCGGGGCGCACGCCCAGCCGTTTGCCGAGCAGGGCCAGGAAGATCCGGGCCTTCTGCTCGCCGAACCCGGGCAGTTCCTTGAGCCGCTTCAGCAGCTCGTCCCCGGTGCCCACGCCGCGCCAGACCGCCTCCGCGTCCCCGTCGTAGTGCTCCACGAGGTACGCGCACAGCTGTTGCACCCGCTTCGCCATCGACCCCGGGTAGCGGTGCACGGCCGGCTTCTCGGAGAGGAGCGCGGCGAAGGCCTCGGGGTCGTGGGCGGCGATGGCATGGGCGTCCAGATCGTCCGCCCCCATGCGCGTGGCGATGGTGTACGGCCCGGAGAACGCCCACTCCATCGGCACCTGCTGGTCCAGCAGCATGCCGACGAGCGCGGCGAGCGGGCTGCGGCCGAGGAGCGCGTCGGCCTCCGGCTGCTGGGCCAGCCGCATCGTGATGTCCATGGATCCAGCCTCCCGCGTGGCCGCGTTCCCCGCGCGGGCGGCGCACCGTGGCCCTAGCGTGAGAACCGCGCAAAACGCGACCCACGACACAAACCACGACACAAACCACGACACACGTACGACGACACAGGAGTCGATCGATCATGGCTGAGTTCCCGGAAGGCGCTCCGTGCTGGGTGGACGCGATGTTCAAGGACGTGGAGGGCGCCAAGACCTTCTACTCCGACGTGCTCGGGTGGACCTTCGGTGAAGCCTCCAGCGAGTACGGCAACTACACGCAGGCGTACTCCGGCGGCAAGGCCGTAGCGGCCGTCGTCCCGCCGATGCCGGGCGGCGAGGCGCCGTCGCAGTGGTGTCTTTACTTCGCCTCGCCCGACGCGGCGGCCACCGCCGAGAAGATCAAGTCGGCCGGCGGCGAACTGATGATGGAGCCGATGCAGGTCGGCGCGTTCGGCACGATGGCGATCGCGAAGGAGCCGAGCGGCGCGGTCTTCGGCGTCTGGCAGCCGGGCGAGCACAAGGGCTTCGAGAAGACCGGGGAGCCGGGCGCGTACGCCTGGGCGGAGGTCTTCACCCGTGACCCGGGCAAGGTGGACGGGTTCCTCCCGAAGGTCTTCCCGCTCGGCGCCCAGAAGATGGAGCCGGGCGACGACCCCGAGATGGCGGGGATGGACTTCAAGATCTTCAGCGTCGGCGGCAAGGAGAACCCGGTCCTCGGCCGGATGAAGATGGGCGACGACTTCCCGGCGCACATGCCCCCGTACATCCAGGTCTACTTCGGGGTCCCGGACTGCGACGAGGCGGTGGCGAAGGCGAAGAAGCACGGCGGCAAGCTCCACTTCGGCCCGATGGACAGCCCGTTCGGCCGCTTCGCCGCCCTGACGGACCAGCAGGGCGCGGCGTTCGCGGTGATCGACATGTCGAAGACGACGGGCGAAATGCCGAAGATGTCGGACGCGTAGCCGTCCCCGCCTCCGGAGCGGATGGGGCGGGGCCCCCGGGCGGCGGGCCCCGCCCCTACGCGTAGAGCGGCAGGCCCTCGGTGGAGACGGTCCATTCGCCGATGGTGACGTCCTCGCCGTACACGAAGTCCTTGCGCGTCGCATAGCGCGGCCCTGCGGGCGTCTGGTGGATGTCCGACAGGACGGCGCCGGTCCCGGTACGCGGGTCGAAGACCGCGTACACGGGGATTCCGAGCAGAGGGTAGTCCCGCAGCTTGCCGACCCAGTCGTTCTCCGGGTTGGAGCGGGAGACGATCTCGACGGCTGCGATGAGGGTGTGCGGGTCGAAGGAGCCCTGACCCTCCATGTCCGCTTCGGCGATCAGCATGATGTCCGGGACCCGCAGGATGCCCTGGGGCTCGTCCTCCACGTCCGGGGCCCCGGTGTGTGCCACGAGTTCCTCCGGCATCACCTTCTCCAGACGCTTCCGCAGGCGCAGCGCGGTGAGCTCGTGAGGGCTGCTGGGCGCCGTCATGTCGTGGACGATGCCTTCCTTGGTGATCTCGAACTTGCCGGGAACGGTGTCGTCCAGCGCATGAACGGCTTCCCGCATCGCCTGGTACCAACGGACTGCAGGTTGTACGTCGTCCGGGGCGATGGTCATGGAACGCGCTCCTCGTCTGTGCCCTGTGGTCCGGGTCCGAGTCATCGCTTTCATGCTAGGCCGCCTCTGCGCGGTGCGTCCGGCAGCCTTTGCAGGTGCCGGGAGTCGGAGCGCGGAAGGCGCGGTCGCAGGTTTCGCACGTCTGGAAGGGGTCCGGCGCGGCGAAGGGCTCTCTGTGGGGCGGTGGCGCCAGGAGGGGCGGGAGCTGGGTCGTCAGGCGGTGCGCGATCAGGCCCGCCGGGTTGCGGGGGCGGTCCGGGAGGTTCGCCGTGAGGGCGCTGGTCACCGCCTGGTGGGTGGCCCCGCGTTCCAGCCAGGCCTCGACGCCGCCTGCGAGGCGTTGGACGTCCCGCGCGCCGAGGAGCAGGCGGGGGTCGGCCCGGCGGAGTTCGGCCAGGAGCTCCTCGGCCAGCTGCCGGCGGGCCGGGTTGTCCGCGTTGCGGGGCGCCGGGAGGGCCACCGCCCGGGGCTTCGGGGGAGGGGCGGGCTGCTGGGGCCGGGGCGGTGGGCCGGGATCGGGCTCCGGGGCGGGGCGGGGCGCCCGTCCAGCCCCTGGCTCCGGCTCGGGTCGGGGTGCTGGGTCAGGCTTCGGCTCGGGCTCGGGCTCGGACTCCGGCTCGGGCTCGGACTCGGACTCCGGCTCGGACTCGGACTCCGGCTCGGACTCGGATTCGGGCTCCGGCTCGGGCTCGAGTTCGGGCTTCGGGGCCGTGGGGGCCGGGGCGGGCTCGGGGGTGACGGCCTTCGGGGCGTTGCAGAACACCGTACGGGTGACGATCCGCCCGTCCGGGAGCTTCTCCTGGAGCCGCCGCAGGTACCCGTGCGCCTCCAGCTCGCCCAGCGCCTTGCCGATCGCCTTCTCCCCCAGGGGCAGCTGCGTGGCCAGGGCTTTGATGCCGACCGGGGTGCCGCGGGGCACGGACTGGATGTACGAGGCGAGGGCCCGCGCGTTCATCGACAAGTGGGGATGCCGGATCAGGTCGTTGCTGACGACCGTGAAATTGCGGGTCTGCCGGATGTTGGTGTGTTGAACGCCGTACGCGGTCCGGGACGGCGCGTTAGAGTGCTGGAAAGCCATCGGGAAGTTGGATCCTTCTCGTGGTCAGGCCCTCGTCGGGATTGCGAGTCCCGGCGGGGGCCGTCCTGTTGTCTGGGGTGTCGCGGCGAGCATATGCCAGGCAACCGCCATGAAATCCAGCCGAGTTGGGACCTTTCACCCGTGTGAGTGAGTGCCGCTCCGGGGAGGCTGGAGGGGTTGGGTGGGAGTTTCTTTCTCTCGGTTCTTTCAAAGACAAAGCGTCGTGCCGCACCGGGTCGCGCCCGGGCACGACCCGCCTGTGCGAGCGGCCCGTACGCATGTCCACGACTTTGTCCAAGGCTGTCGAGACAGCCTCAACGCGAGTGACGGGTAAGGCGCGTTGAGGAGGTGGGTGCGCAGGAGAGCACGCTGCGCCGACGTATCGGGGGCGCAATGGTGTGGCGTCGGCAGCTCGAACATCTGCTTGAGGTACTCCAGTTGCGCAACATCTCCTTCCAGGTCATGCCGCTTGACTGTGAGGTCCATGCAGGAATGGACGGCGGAATCGAGGTGCTGAAGTTCGATGACGGATCGGCGGTTGGCCGCTCGGACGGAGCGTTCAACGGACGTCCGGTCTCGGATGCGAAGCGGCTTCGGATCCTTGAGCTGCGGTATGGGATCAGCCGGGCCCAGGCTCTCTCGCCACGGGAGTCCCGGGCGTTTATCGAGCACCTGCTGGGAGACACATGATGCACGAGTTGGCCTGGTTCAAGAGCAGCTACAGCGATGGCAGCGAAGGTGACTCCTGCGTCGAGGTGGCGTGGTTCAAGAGCAGCTACAGCAGTGGGTCCGAGGGCGACTCCTGCGTCGAGGTGGCGGCCTGTCCCGAAGCCGTCCGCGTGCGGGATTCCAAGGTGCTCGACGGGCCCCAGCTGGCGCTGACGCCGCACGCCTGGGCTGGTTTCGTCTCGTACGCGCGCGACGTCAGCCCTCGTTGACGGCGGCGTGGGAGGCCGCGCGGTAGCAGCGGGAGCTGACGGAGAAGTCGAGCGTCGGCTCCGGCGTCGCGGTGTGGGAGATGACCTCCACGAAGAAGTGTTCGGTCTCGTTCGTGGCCCGGATCTCGTCGGGGCTGACCTTGCTGATCTTCCAGCCGTTCTCGCCCAGCGCCTTCCGCAGGTTTTGCATGCCGGCCTCGTACTGGTCACTGGTCATGCCGCCCACCGACCAGCGGTGGTGTAGGGCGTACAGGTCTTGGCCGTACTCGTCGCAGACCACGAAGTTCATGCCTGTGCGGGGCTCGGTGACCTTGCCCTTGACCCCGGCCATCTCCAGCAGGCGGCCGGAGACCTCCCTCGTCTTCGCGCGCGCCGGGTCGGGATCCATCCGCTCCGGCGTGTAGGGGAGCTCCATGATGTTCGAACACCCCACGGACAGCGCCAGCAGCGACGCGAAGACGGCCGTGACGAGACGCCCCGTACGACCCGCCCGTGTCGCGTGCTTTCTTTCCGCGATTCGTCGCATCCGGCCCGTCCCCCTGGTGGTCCCTGTCCCCGGCCCCTGACCGTACCTGGCGGCTTGATCCCCTCCCCCTCCCCGTGGGCCCGGCTTTCGCTCCCGCGGCCCGCGGAGGATCGTGGGGAGTGGAAGGGAGACGCATCATGCGCAAGGTCATGGACTGCAGGGAGTACCCCAGCGAGATCGGGTGCACCCTGATGATCACGGGTGAGGAAGACGAAGTCATGGGCGCGGCCGTCCAGCACGCGGTCGCCGTGCACGGTGAAGAGGACACTCAGGAGTTCCGCGACGCGCTGCGCGGCATGCTGAAGCCCGAGGTGCCTCAGCACGCCTGACACCTGGCACGTTCGACAAACGCAGGGGCGAGCCGCCCGGGTGGTTCCGGCCGGTGAATGCGCTGGGGTGAACGCGCCCCAGGGCCGGGGTGCTTACGGTCGATCTTGTGCGGTTCCTCCGGACCGTGCGAGGTCACCAGCCAAGAGGTCGAGCACCCCATGAGCCTGAGCATCCGCAACCAGTTCGCCGGTACCGTCACCGCCGTCACGACCGGCGAGGCCATGGCCACGGTCAAGGTCCGTCTGGAAGGCGGCCAGGACATCACCGCCGCCATCACCGCCGACGCCGTCAAGGACCTCGGCATCGCCGAGGGCTCCGCGGTCAAGGCGCTGGTCAAGGCCACCGAGGTGGCGCTGGCCACCGGCGCCGTCGACGGCATCAGCATCCGCAACCAGCTGGCCGGCACCGTCTCCGACGTCGCCACCGGGGGTGCCATGGCCTCCGTCAAGGTGGACGTGGGCGGGGGCGGGCTGACCGCTGCCATCACCAAGGACGCCGTCGCGGCGCTCGGCCTGTCCGCCGGTTCCTCCGTGGTCGCGCTGATCAAGTCCACCGAGATCTCGCTCGCGACCGCCTGACGGCTCCGTCAGAGCCCCAGGCTCGGCGGCGACAGTGCGCCGAACCACACGGCGGTCCACGGCAGGATCGCCTTGGAGTACGGCCTGCGGTTCGTCGCCATGCGCCGCGAGTGGGCCGACGTGGGCGGCCGCCCAGATCCGGTGCCGACGACGCGCTGCGGCACCGGTCACCCGGAGAAGGGCCGGAGCATGTGCGTCATCGGCGACTGCGGCGGCTCCAGGCCCGGGAGCAGCCAGGGCTGGAAGGGGGCCAGTACCGCAAGGACGAGAAAGGTGATCCCGATGGCGGCCGAGAAGACGGGGCCCAGCCGCCACAGCTTCTCCACGAAGATCACCAGGGCCACCGCGGCCATGGCCAGGACGTTCATGACGCCGAGCGGGATGAGGACGATCATCAGTCCCCAGCAGCAGCCGACGCAGTACGCCCCGTGGTGGGCCCCGACCCGAAGGTCGCGGGCCATGGGCCGGAAGCCGGCGTAGCGCACGAGCTGGCCCATGGGGCTGCGGCAGTGCCGCAGGCAGAGGTTCTTCAGCGGGCTGAACTGGTACAGCCCGGCGATGAGGAAGGCTCCTGCCCCGATCCACCGCCCGGCGCCGGGGTGCTCGTCCACCAGGGCCCCGGTCGCGGCGAGGAGCCCGTACGCGATCAGGCCGAAGACCGTCCAGGCCAGGAGGTAACCGGCCACGAACTGGGCGGTGCGGGCCGCGCGGACGGCTCCGGCCGACTGGCGGCCGATGGCCCGGGCCCAGGTGATCGCCACGGGGGCCACGGACGGGAACATCATGGCGATCATCATGACCAGCCACAGCAGCAGGAACAGCGGGATGCCCATGCCCATGGTTCCCGGCCGGACTCCCATGTCACGGGCCTGATCGACGACCAGGGCCCAGGCGAGCAGGGCGATCGAGCCCATCACGCACCAGGCGAGCGCCAGCTGCCGGGCCGACAGCAGGTTCGCCGGACGCAGGGGCGGTGACAGGGCACTCCGGTCGAGCCGCACGCTTCCAGCACATCACGGCAGAGGTGTTCGTGCGCGGGCGGAACCAGGCCCCTCCGGGCGGCCGTGGCGGGGGGATAATCGACGTGGAGAGACCTGTACGACCCGGGCGTGGCCGGTGAGTCTTCAGGGGGGCATCGCCGTCCTCCCGGGACGAGGGCCGGTGCAAGTCACGAGGAGGCAGGGAGATGTCCGAGACGACGGCGACCGTTCCGAGATGGCACGCGGCGGGCGACTGGTTCGACACCTGTAAGTGCAACGTGCCCTGCCCCTGCTCGTTCGCGCAGCTGCCCACCTACGGCGATTGCGACGGCATCCTGGCGTGGCACATCCGCGAGGGACGGTACGGCGACGTACCTCTGGACGGCCTCAACGTGCTGATGCTGGGCTCCTTCGTCGGCAACATATGGGCCGAACACTCCGACACGTACGCGGCGGTGTTCGTCGACGAGCGCGCCGACGACGCGCAGCGCGAAGCGCTCCAGATGATCTTCGGTGGCCAGGCGGGCAGCTGGCCGGCAGAGATGGTGCGCATGATGGGTGCGGAGATGCGCGGCATGGAGTTCGCCCCCATCGAGGTGGAGGTCGCCGACGACCTCTCGAGCTGGCGGGCCGTGGTGCCCGGCCGGGTCGAGGCGGGCGCGCAGGCACTCACCGGACCCACCACTCCGGAGGGCGCTCGCGTGCAGTCGACCAACCTGCCGGGCGCCGAGACCGGACCGGGCCAGGTCGCGACCTGGGGCCGCTCGACAGCGGACCGCGCCGATGCCCATGGCTTCCGGTGGAGCAGGGAAGGCCAGTCGAGCAAGCACATCACCTTCGACTGGACCGGGCCCGACTAGGCTCGCCCCGCCCAACAGGGCCACCGACAGCAGAATGACGAAGGACCCGGCCGCTGTGCGGTCGGGTCCTTCGTTGCCCTGGTGGGCGAGTGCGGAGGATACGAGATTCGAACTCGTGAGGGGTTGCCCCCAACACGCTTTCCAAGCGTGCGCCCTAGGCCACTAGGCGAATCCTCCGCCGCAAACAATACAAGACGTTGAGGGGTGCTCGCGAACGTGATCGTCTGCGGGGGATCCGGGCGGGGAACAGGTCGGGGTCCGGGGTGGGGGCGGGTCGATTCCGGGGGCTCACATCCGCTAGGGTGGGGCCCAGCCCCTCACGTGGCGCTATCTCACCCAACTCCCCCAGGGCCGGAAGGCAGCAAGGGTAAGTGGGCTCTGGCGGGTGCGTGAGGGGCGCTTTGCGTTCCGGGGCGGCCGGCGGGACCGTCGGCGGGGAGTCTTTGTCGGTGGGCCCGGATAACCTCGTAGACGTGTCGTCCCTTGCGCTGTACCGCCGCTACCGCCCCGAGTCGTTCGCCGAGGTCATCGGACAGGAGCATGTCACTGTCCCCCTGATGCAGGCCCTGCGGAACAACCGGGTCAATCACGCGTACCTGTTCAGCGGGCCCCGAGGCTGTGGCAAGACCACCAGCGCGCGGATCCTGGCACGGTGCCTGAACTGTGAGCAGGGCCCCACTCCCGAGCCCTGCGGCGCATGCCAGTCCTGCAAGGACCTGGCGCGCAACGGGCCGGGGTCGATCGACGTCATCGAGATCGACGCGGCCTCGCACGGTGGTGTGGACGACGCCCGTGACCTGCGGGAGAAGGCCTTCTTCGGGCCCGCCTCCAGCCGCTACAAGATCTACATCATCGACGAGGCCCACATGGTCACCTCGGCGGGCTTCAACGCCCTGCTGAAGGTGGTCGAGGAGCCGCCGGAGCACCTCAAGTTCATCTTCGCCACCACGGAGCCGGAGAAGGTCATCGGGACCATCCGGTCCCGGACGCACCACTATCCGTTCCGGCTCGTGCCGCCCGGCACGCTGCGGGACTACCTCGGCGAGGTCTGCGGACGCGAGGGGGCCAAGGTCGAGGACGGCGTGTTGCCGCTCGTCGTGCGGGCCGGCGCCGGGTCCGTGCGTGACTCCATGTCCGTCATGGACCAGCTCCTCGCCGGTGCCGCCGAGGACGGTGTGACGTATGCCATGGCCACCTCCCTGCTCGGGTACACCGACGGGTCGCTGCTCGACTCCGTCGTCGACGCCTTCGCCTCCGGGGACGGGGCGGCCGCCTTCGAGGTCGTCGACCGGGTGGTCGAGGGCGGCAACGACCCCCGCCGCTTCGTCGCCGACCTGCTGGAGCGGCTGCGGGACCTGGTGATCCTGGCCGCCGTGCCCGACGCCGGGGAGAAGGGGCTCATCGACGCCCCCGCCGATGTCGTCGAGCGGATGCAGGCCCAGGCGTCCGTGTTCGGCGCCGCCGAGCTGAGCCGCGCCGCCGATCTGGTCAACACCGGGCTCACCGAGATGCGCGGTGCGACCTCGCCGCGGCTCCAGCTCGAGCTGATCTGCGCCCGGGTGCTGCTGCCCGCCGCCTTCGACGACGAGCGGTCGTTCCAGGCCAGGCTCGACCGTCTGGAGCGGAGCGGGTTCGCGCCCGGCGCCACCGGTGCCGTCGGCATGGCCGCCGCCCCGGCCGGCGGGCCCGCCATGGGGTACGTGCCCGGGCCCGAGGCGCATGCCATGGCCCCGGCCGGGCCCGGCGGCGCGGTCGCCGCCGCACGGGCCGCCGCTGCGGCCGTACGGGCTCCCGAGCCGGAGGCCCCGGCCGAGCCGGCTCCGGCACCGGTCCGGGCTCCCGTCCAGCCCCCGGCTCCCGCTCCCGCTCCTGTGCAGGCCCCTGGTGCGCCCGCCCCCGGTGCGTGGCCCGGGGCCGCGCAGCCTGGTGGCGGTGCCCCCGGTGCCTGGCCCGGAGCCGCCGCTTCCGCCCCGGCTCCCGCCGCGTCCGCCCCCGCCGCCGGTGCCTGGCCCAGCGCCGCCGCGCCCGGCTCGGGCCAGCCCGCGGCCGCTGCCCCGGCTCCGGCTCCGGCCGCCCCCGCTCCGGCCGCCGCCCCGTCGCCCGGCATGGCCGCCGGCGCCGGGCAGGTCCAGGCGATGTGGCCCGGCGTCCTCGAGGCCGTCAAGAACCGCCGCCGCTTCACCTGGATCCTGCTCAGCCAGAACGCCCAGGTCACCGGCTTCGACGGGACGACCCTGCAGCTCGGCTTCCCCAACGCCGGAGCCCGCGACAACTTCGCGAGCAGCGGCAGTGAGGACGTGCTCAAGGCCGTTCTGGCCGAGCAGTTCCAGGTCAACTGGAAGATCGACGCCGTGGTGGGAGGGGGCGGAGGCCAGCCGGCCCCGGCTCCGTCCGCGTACTCCGCCCCGGCCGGGCCCGCCTACAGCCCGCCGTCGGCCGCCCAGGCTCCTACGACCCCGGCGCAGCACGCTCCCGCCCCGTCGCAGCCGTACCAGCCGCCGCAGCAGCCGCAGCCGCCCCAGCAGGGCGCCTCCGCGCCGCAGCCCCCCGTACAGCAGGCGCCCCCGCCGGTCGCGCCCGAGGACGACGTACCGGAAGAGGATGATCCCGACCTCGTCGAGAGCGCCCTGACCGGACACGACCTCATCGTGCGCGAGCTCGGAGCCACGGTTGTGGAGGAATACACGAACGAGTAGGGCCGTCTCATTGGGTGGCCGCACGAAAGGCATCGCGCCACGCGGGCTAGGCTGCATGGCGTGAAGGTCCTCGTCATCGGCGGCGGCGCCCGCGAACATGCCCTGTGCCGCTCTCTGTCCCTCGACCCCGACGTCAACGCGCTGTACTGCGCTCCCGGCAATGCCGGCATCGCCGAGGTGGCGGAGCTGCGCCCGGTCGACGCCCTCGACGGCGCGGCCGTGGCCCGCCTCGCCACCGAGCTCGGCGCCGGCCTGGTCGTCGTCGGCCCGGAGGCCCCCCTGGTCGCCGGCGTCTCCGACGCCGTCCGCGCCGCGGGCATCCCCGTCTTCGGCCCGTCCGCGGAAGCGGCGCAGCTGGAGGGCTCCAAGGCGTTCGCCAAGGACGTGATGGCCGCGGCCGGCGTCCCGACCGCGCGCAGCTACGTCTGCACCACCCCCGAAGAGGTGGACGCGGCCCTCGACGCCTTCGGCGCCCCGTACGTCGTCAAGGACGACGGCCTCGCCGCCGGCAAGGGCGTCGTGGTCACCGAAGACCTGGCCGCCGCCCGCGCGCACGCGCTCGGCTGCGACCGCGTCGTCATCGAGGAGTACCTCGACGGCCCCGAGGTCTCCCTCTTCGCCATCACCGACGGCGTCACCGTGCTGCCGCTCCAGCCCGCGCAGGACTTCAAGCGCGCGCTCGACGGCGACGAGGGCCCCAACACCGGCGGCATGGGCGCGTACTCGCCACTGCCCTGGGCCGACCCGAAGCTGGTCGACGAGGTCATGGAGACCGTCCTCCAGCCGACCGTGGACGAGCTGCGCCACCGCGGCACCCCGTTCTCCGGGCTGCTGTACGCAGGCCTCGCGATCACCTCGCGCGGCGTCCGCGTCATCGAGTTCAACGCCCGCTTCGGCGACCCCGAGACCCAGGTGGTCCTGGCCCGGCTGCGCACCCCGCTCGCGAGCGTGCTGCTGAACGCGGCCAACGGCACGCTGGACGCGCAGCCGCCGCTGTGCTGGCGCGAGGACGCGGCCGTCACCGTGGTCATCGCCTCCCACAACTACCCGGAGACCCCGCGCACCGGGGACCCGATCGAGGGCCTGGCCGAGGTGGCCGCGCAGGACGGTCCCGACGCGTACGTGCTGCACGCCGGGACCCGGCGCGAGGGCGACGCCGTCGTCAGCGCGGGCGGCCGCGTGCTCTCGGTGACGGCGACCGGTTCCGATCTGGCACAGGCCCGCGAGAAGGCGTATAAGGCCGTCGCGCGGATCCGGCTGGACGGCTCCCAGCACCGTACGGACATCGCCGCCAGGGCGGCCGAAGGCCGCTGAGCAGCGGGGCGGTCGCGACGCGGGCCCGGTGCGCACCTCTGTGCGCCCGGGCCCGCGCGCGTGTTCGCGTGCGAGTGCATCCGGCCGCGTTCGAACGCAGCCACCTTTACCCAAAGCCATTCCATCGGGTGATGGTCGCCCGGTCCTGCTGACTGCCGAACGGTCCCCAACTAGGGTGCGGCGCAAGCATTCCGGCACTTGGCCCACCGGCATTGCGATGTCAGTGGCGGGTGTCACAGTGGGGGAGTGAGCAAAACCGCCGCAGGGCAGAGGGGGTGAGGTCCGGCCGTGTCCGGAACCGGTTCGATCGTGGAAGTGGGCGCGCCGTCCGCGCGCTCCCGGGCCTTGGCCGTGCTGCGCGTGCGCAGCCGGGCGACGGCCCTCGGGGTGCTGCCCGCCGCCCTCGCGGTGGTGCTGCTGAGCGCCCGTATGACGGGCCGGCTGGCCGGGGATCCCTGGCCCGTGGTGACCCTCGTCGTGTGTGTGGTCGCGGTGCTGGTGCTCCTCGCCGGCGGGGCGTTCGCCGCCGTGGTGCTGCGGGCGAGCCCGGCCGTGACGCCGACGGTGCCGCTGCCGGAGACCGCCGCGCCCGACCTCTACCGGCTGGTGCGGGATCTGGCCGACCGGATGGACGTGCCCGTGCCCTCCGCCATAGCCCTGACCCCGGACTGCGACAGCTGGCTCGAGGACCGTACGCATGCGGCGCACCGCCGCGGCGGCATATCCGGCGGCCGCGAGTCGGAGCCGGGCGCGGCTCCCGTGCTGGTGATCGGCTCGCCGTTCCTGTGGTGGATGCGGGTCGCCGAGCTGCGGGCGGTCCTGGCGCCGGTCGTCGCCGGTACGGGCCCTTCCGCGCATCCGGACATAGCCGATGCCCGGGGCTTCGTCCGCGGGCTCGATGCCGCGGTGGACGTGGGCAGCCGGCCCGGCCTCGGCTGGATCGGCCGGCCGGCCCGGCTGCTGCTGCGGTTGTGCCAGGCGGATGCCGCCGAGATGGAGCGCGGGGTGGCCGCCGCCGCCTCGGACCGTGCACAGGGTGTGGATTACGGGCTGCGCATCGTCGCCCAGGAACAGGTCGGCCTCGCCTATGCGGGCTGGGACCGGCTGCTGACCCGGGTCGCGCTGCCCGCGTGGCGGATGGGCCGCTGGCCGGCGCACCTCGACGCAGGGGTCGTCTCCGCGCTGACCGAGCTGTCCCGGCGGGACCGGCTGGCCGAGGGGTTCACCTCGCGGCTGGGCGAGCGGCCCGCGTGCGATCTGCTGGAGCGGCCCGGAGCGGTCGACGAGGCGGCTTCGCTGCTGGCCGCGCGGCTCTTCCACGGCGGGCCGGCCGAGGCCGGTCCGGACTGGTCGCCGGTGGACTGGGCGGCGTATCCGGAGGAGGTCGTGGACCGCAAATGGCGCGCCGAGGCCGCCCGGCTGCATGCGGCGCTGGACGCCCTCGCCGTGCCTGCCGGCCAAGGTCCCACGCTGGACCGGGTGCTGGGCTATCTCGCGGATGCGGTCGGCGAGGGCGCCGCCGGGGAGGCGCTGGCCGGACTGCTCAGCGGTGACGTGGCCAGGGAGGAACGTTCCGCAGGCGCCACGGGAGCCGGGGTGGCGCGGGGGGCGGACGCCGTGCCGCTGTTCCCGCTCCAGCCGCCCCGCAGCGGGCGGGACCTGCTCGCCGACCACGTGACGGCGATGGTGTGCGCCGCGGCCGTGGACTCGGCCGATGCCGCGCCCGGCCTGGACTGGCTGGACGGCCCGGTCCTCCTGATCGGCGGCGAACGCCGCGCGGACCTGGCCCCCCGGGTGCTGAGCCTGGTGGAGGAGGGCGACGCAGCACCCCTGCGCGACTGGCTCGCCGCCCTCGGGGTCCGCCCGGAGAAGCCCGTCCGACTGGTGTGACCGCGCCCGCCCCGGCCCGCGTGCCCCGGCCGCCCGGCACTCCGCGGCTCCGGATGTGGGCTCGCGATGTGGCTCCGGATATGGCGAACGGTGACGGAATGAGTGCGTTATGTGATGTGCTGGGACCGGTCACGGTTCGATGTCCTGGAACCGGGCCGCATCGGCATGAAACAGAGACCGTTCGGGGGAGCGAGGGAGGGGAGAGGGTATGGGTGCGGACCAGATCCGGCGATGGGAGTCAGGGGCGCTCGCGCACGCGGTGACCGACCCCTTCGGCCAGGGACCGCTGCCGTGGTTCCGGGGCAGCGAGCTCTACTTCGACGACACCGGACAGGTCGTGCCCTGGTACGTGGACCCGGCCCTGGCCCCCGGCCAGAACCCGCGCGCCCGCAGCAACGGCGGCCCGCGCACCGCCGACGACGTGCACCGGCAGATCAAGGGGTTCGCCTCCACCGGCGCCGTCGCCCCCGGCGAGGCCATCGACTTCCACATCACCGTGGACCCGCCCCAGCAGTTCTCCGTCGACGTCTACCGCATCGGCCACTACGGCGGCGACGGCGCCTCCAAGATCACCACCAGCCCCCGGCTCTCCGGCATCGTCCAGCCGGCCCCGCTCACCGCCGACCGCACCGTCTCCTGCCACCACTGGTGGCTCTCCTGGCGGCTCCAGGTCCCCTCCTACTGGAGCGTCGGCGCCTACGTCGCCGTCCTCACCACCGCCGACGGGTACCGGTCCCACATCCCGTTCACCGTCCGCGACGACCACCCCGCGGACCTCCTCCTGCTGCTGCCCGACATCACCTGGCAGGCCTACAACCTCTATCCCGAGGACGGGCGGACCGGTGCGAGCCTCTACCACGCCTGGGACGACGAGGGCCGGCTGCTCGGCGAGCGGGACGCGGCCGTCACGGTCTCCTTCGACCGGCCCTACGCCGGCGCCGGACTGCCCCTGCACGTGGGCCACGCCTACGACTTCATCCGCTGGGCGGAGCGCTACGGCTACGACCTCGCCTACGCGGACACCCGCGATCTGCACGCCGGCCGCGTCGACCCCACCCGCTACCGGGGCCTGGTCTTCCCCGGCCACGACGAGTACTGGTCGGCCCCCATGCGCCGCACCGCCGAGCGCGCCCGCGGCCACGGCACCTCGCTCGTCTTCCTCTCCGCCAACACCATGTACTGGCAGGTCGAGCTGGGCCCCTCCCCCTCCGGGGTCGAAGACCGGCTGCTCACCTGCCGAAAACGCCGCGGCCCCGGCCGCCCCGGCCTCTGGCGCGAGATCGACCGCCCGGAGCAGCAGCTGCTCGGCATCCAGTACGCAGGGCGGGTCCCCGAGCCCGCGCCCCTGATCGTGCGCAATGCCACGCACTGGCTCTGGGACTCCACCGGCGCCGCCGAGAACGACGAGCTCCCCGGTCTGGTCGCCGGCGAGGCCGACCGGTACTTCCCGCGCACCCAGCTCCCCGAGCACCAGGACCGGATCCTGCTCGCGCACTCCCCGTACCTCGACAGCGAGGGCGCGAAGCGCCACCAGGAGACCTCCCTGTACCGGGCCCCGAGCGGGGCGCTGGTCTTCGCGTCCGGCACGTTCGCCTGGTCCCCGGCCCTCGACCGCCCCGGCCATGTCGACGAACGGATCCAGCGGGCCACCGCCAACCTCCTCGACCGGATCTGCAAGCGGGACTGACCGACCCGGACCTGTTGTCCCCGATCGCGAACCGGTACGGGAGAATGGGGCTGCGCTCGTACAGAACCACAGGGAGACCCCGTGTCCGGATTCGTCGAAAAGCCCGAGCCGGTTCAGGTGCCCGGCCTCATCCACCTCCACACCGGCAAGGTGCGCGACCTCTACCGCGACGGCGACGGCAACCTCGTCATGGTCGCCAGCGACCGGATGTCCGCGTACGACTGGGTGCTCCCCACCGAGATCCCGGACAAGGGCCGCGTCCTGACCCAGCTCTCCCTGTGGTGGTTCGACCAGCTCGCGGACCTCGTCCCGAACCACGTGATCGGCACCGAGCTGCCCGAGGGCGCCCCCGCCGACTGGGCCGGGCGCACCCTGATCTGCAAGAGCCTCGAGATGGTCCCGGTCGAGTGCGTGGCCCGCGGCTACCTCACCGGCTCCGGCCTCGCCGAGTACGAGCAGACCCGTACGGTCTGCGGACTCGCCCTCCCCGAGGGGCTCGTGGACGGTTCCGAGCTGCCCGCCCCGATCTTCACCCCGGCCGCCAAGGCCGAGGTCGGCGAGCACGACGAGAACGTCTCGTACGAGGAGGTCGCGCGCACCACCGGCGCCGAGACGGCCGCGCTGCTGCGCCAGACCACCCTCGCCGTGTACGGCCGGGCCCGGGACATCGCCCGCGAGCGCGGGATCATCCTGGCCGACACCAAGTTCGAGTTCGGCTTCGACAGGGACGGCACCCTCGTCGCCGGCGACGAGGTGCTGACCCCGGACTCCTCCCGCTTCTGGCCGGCCGACCAGTGGGAGCCGGGCCGCACGCAGCCCTCGTACGACAAGCAGTTCGTCCGCAACTGGCTCTCCTCCCCGGCCTCCGGCTGGGACCGCAAGGGCGAACTCCCGCCGCCGGCCCTCCCGCAGGAGGTCGTCGAGCAGACCAGCGCCAAGTACATCGAGGCGTACGAGCGGCTCACCGGCCTCACCTGGGTCTGAGGCCGGCGGTTCCAGGCCCGGGACGCCGGGCCTGGAATCCGGACCCGGCCCTGCGCTCGGGCCTGGAATCCGGACCACCCCGCCCCGCGCTCGGGCCTGGAACACGAAGAAGCCCCCGGTCAGATGACCGGGGGCTTCCTCGATGGAGCGGACAACGCGACTCGAACGCGCGACATCCACCTTGGCAAGGTGGTGCTCTACCAACTGAGCTATGTCCGCAGGTGCGCCGTAACGCGAGACCTACTATACCCAACCTCGCTCGCGTGCGAGACGCACTGCCGTGTGCCGGTTCTCGGCGCCGAGCTTCGAGGCCGCCGAGGACAGGTAGTTCCGTACGGTCCCCTGCGACAGCGAGGCCCGCTCCGCGATCTCCGCGACCGGCGCGCCGTCCCCCGCGAGTTCGAGCACCTCGGCCTCGCGCGCGGTCAGCGGGGAGTCCCCCGCGCTGATCGCGTCGGCCGCCAACTCGGGGTCCACATAACGCCCTCCGGAGTGCACGGTCCGGATCAGCTCGGCCAGCCGCTGCGCCGACACCGTCTTCGGCGCGAAGGCCCGCACCCCTGCTGCGAGGGCCCGCTTCAGGTGCCCGGGACGCCCGTGGCTCGTCACGATCATGGTCTTGCAGCCGGGGAGTTCGGCCCGCAGCGATGTGGCCACACTCACACCGTCCGCCCCCGGCATCTGCAGGTCGAGCACCGCCACGTCCGGCCGGTGGGCGCGCGCCATCGCCAGGGCCTCCGGCCCCGAGGCCGCCTCCGCGACGACCAGCAGATCGTCCTCCAGGGCCAGCAGTGCGGCGAGCGCGCCACGGATCAGGTGCTCGTCGTCGGCCAGCAGTACGCGTACGGGGCTCACGCCCGCACCTCCAGTCCTCGCAGTTGTCCGCCCGGGATCCGGGCCCGCAGCCGGAAGCGGCCGCCGTCGACCGGGCCCGCCTCCAAGGTGCCGTCCAGCACCGCGAGCCGCTCCCGCAGCCCCGCGAGCCCGGAGCCCGGCGGTCCGGCCGGCGCCTCGGGGGCCCCGTCGTTCTCCACCACCAGCGTCAGGGCGCCCTCGTCGGGCGCCGTCAGCCGGATCACGCAATTGCGGGCGTCCCCGTGCCGCAGGACGTTCGTGGTCGCCTCCCGGACCACCCAGCCCAGCGCCGACTGCACCTCGGGGCGCAGTGCACGCCCGGCCTCGACCTCGACGCGGCAGTCCATTCCGGCCGCGCTGAGCACCCCGCGGGCGCCCTCCAGCTCCGCCGTGAGATCCGCCTCGCGGTAGCCGCGTACGACGTCCCGTACCTCGCGCTGCGACTCCCGGGCGATGCGCTGGACCTCGATCATCTGGTCCACGGCCTCCGGGCGTTCGCGGCGGGCCAGCTGGACCGCGAGCTCGCTCTTGAGCGCGATCACCGCCAGATTGCGGCCCATCACGTCGTGCAGGTCGCGCCCGAAGCGCAGCCGCTCCTCGGCGACGGCCAGCTGCGCCTGGAGCTCCCGGGCGCGGTCCAGCTCGTGGACGGCGTTCAGCAGCCACCCGGAGAACCCGTAGGCCACGCTCATGAACAGGCCGGTCAGCAGCGCCCCGATCGTGTACCCGAGGGCCTCGGCCGCGCCCACGCCCATCGCCAGCACCGCCAGGCCCGCACCGAGGGCCCAGGCGGGGGCCATCCAGCACTTGTGCCGGATCCGCCGCATGCACAGCACCAAGGCGCCGGTGGTGAAGCTGGTCATGCCCAGGACGAGCGGCGTGGCCACGCCGATGATCCTCGGCATGACCAGGGTCAGCAGGGCCAGGCAGGCCGCGGCCGTCAGGGCCGCCACCGTCACGGCGAGCCGCACCGGCTGCTTCCGTCGGCCCGCGATCCAGTCCAGCGCCCGCGAGGAGAGGAACCCGACCAGCACGGAGTGCACGCTCATCATCAGGAGCACCGCCAGCGAGACCGGCAGTGCGGTCGTGTTGGCCGGGGAGGCCACCGCGGGCAGCCCGAACGACAGGACCTCAAGGGGCACGAAGAAGTGGAAGGACCAGCGGATGTACAGCTCGACCTTCCCCGCACTGCTGCGGTTCTTCCACCACCCGGTCAGCTTCGACACGGTCCCAGTCCCCCGATCACCCACCGGCGGTCGCCGCCGTGCACGACTCCAGCCTCGCGGCGGCCCGCGGGCGGCATCAGTGCGCGCCGTCATCTCCCCCGATGACATTTGTCAGCACAAGCCGATTGCCTGCACGGCATACGACAAAGGCCCTGATCAATGATCAGGGCCTTTGCACTCTGAGCGGACGACGCGACTCGAACGCGCGACATCCACCTTGGCAAGGTGGTGCTCTACCAACTGAGCTACGTCCGCATGCTTGCCTCGACACGAATGTCGGGCGATGCGTGCATCACTCTACCCGATCCACCGGAGTGGCCGGTAAAGCGTGCAGAGCGGGTGACAGGGATCGCACACTGCGCCTTCCCCCTGGAAGGGGGATGTTCTGCTACTGAACTACACCCGCACGACCTTCGGGGCTTTGACCTGCGGTCTGGCCCCTCGGCGTGATCCACACACTAGCGGATCGGAGGGGGTGGATGGCAAATCGGCCCCCTCCACGCCCCGTTAGCGGGCCCTGCGGGGCCCCGCAGGGCCCGGAAGGCCCCCGGTCGGACTCAGTGCGCCTCGTTGTACGCCGCGTAGACCCGCTTCGGGATCCGGCCGCGCGGCGGCACGTCGAGGTCGTTGGACCGGGCCCAGGCGCGTACGACCGCCGGGTCCGGGGCCAGCGAGGTGTGCTTGTACGTCTTCCCGGAGCGGGCCTGGCGGCGGCCGGCGGCCACGAAGGGCGCGAGGCTCTTCCGCAGTTTCTTTGCGTTGGCCAGATTGAGGTCGATCTCGTACGACTTACCGTCCAGGCCGAACGTGACCGTTTCCGCCGCTTCTCCGCCGTCGATGTCGTCGGAGATCGTGACTACTACGCGCTGCGCCACGGATATCGGTCCCTTCGTGCGATGTCACCTACGCGTTGGACGTGCGGTGATGTCGCCTGTGTGGATGTTTCGGAGCAATGCAACTTTCCGACCCGAGTCGAGAGGCGGCAAATGTCGCCGACCCGGTGGAATCCTTTGTACCGCGATTCCCATTGCATTGCGAAGCCCAGTTAATTGTCTCCGCGTGTCCTGCCGCAATCCCGGGCGCGTGGTTTTCCGGTGGATTTTGCGAAGCGTTGGTGAAGCCGAAACGGGCGGACGATCACGGCCGAAGGATATCTACCCGCGTAGAAATTTCGGACGGGTACGCTGAGGGAACCGCCTTCGCACCAACCACCCATCGGGAGTGCCAGTGGCACGCGTCGTAGTCGACGTCATGCTCAAGCCGGAGATCCTCGACCCCCAGGGCCAGGCGGTGCAGCGTGCACTGCCGCGCCTGGGATTCGAGGGCATCGCCGACGTCCGCCAGGGGAAGCGCTTCGAGCTCGAGGTGGAGGGACCGGTCGACCAGGCCGCCCTCGACCGCATCCACAAGATGGCCGAAACGTTCCTCGCCAACACCGTCATCGAAGACTTCACCGTGAAGGTCGAGGCCTGACGGTGACCACTCGCATCGGAGTCGTCACGTTCCCCGGAACGCTTGACGACCGTGACTCGCTGCGCGCCGTCCGCCTCGCGGGGGCCGAACCCGTCTCGCTGTGGCACCGCGACAAGGACCTGCACCAGGTCGACGCGGTCGTCCTCGCGGGCGGCTTCTCCTACGGGGACTACCTGCGCGCCGGAGCCATCTCCCGGTTCTCGCCGGTGATGGAGACCATCATCGAGCAGGCCAAGGGCGGCATGCCCGTCCTCGGCATCTGCAACGGCTTCCAGATCCTCACCGAGGCCCACCTGCTGCCGGGGGCGATGCTCCGGAACAACCACCTGCACTTCATCTGCCGCGACCAGAAGCTGCGGGTGGAGAACGCGGAGACCTCGTGGACCGGCGACTACGCCGCCGGCCAGGAGATCTCCGTACCGCTCAAGAACATGGACGGCCGGTACGTCGCCGACGAGCGCGTCCTCGACGAGCTCGAGGCCGAAGGCCGCGTGGCCTTCCGCTACGTCGACATGAACCCGAACGGGTCGCTCCGCGACATCGCCGGCATCACCAACGCCGCGGGCAACGTCGTCGGCCTCATGCCGCACCCCGAGCACGCGGTGGAGCCGCTGATCGGGACGGGCCGCACCGACGGCCTCCCGTTCTTCACGTCGGTCCTGAAGAAGCTGGTCTCCGCATGAGCCTCGACACGGTCAAGAACGCCACCGAAACCCCGGACGCCTCCCAGCCCTGGAAGGAACTCGGCCTCAAGGAGGACGAGTACGCGCGCATCCGGGAGATCCTCGGCCGCCGCCCCACGGGCGCCGAGCTCGCCATGTACTCCGTCATGTGGTCCGAGCACTGCTCGTACAAGAGCAGCAAGGTCCACCTGAAGCAGTTCGGCGAGAAGGTCCCCCAGAACGACGCCATGCTCGTCGGCATCGGCGAGAACGCCGGCGTCGTCGACGTCGGCCAGGGCTACGCGGTCACCTTCAAGGTCGAGTCGCACAACCACCCCTCGTACATCGAGCCCTACCAGGGCGCGGCCACCGGCATCGGCGGCATCGTCCGCGACATCCTCGCCATGGGCGCCCGCCCGGTCGCGGTCGTCGACCCGCTGCGCTTCGGCGCGGCCGACCACCCCGACACCAAGCGCGTCCTGCCGGGCGTGGTCGCGGGCATCGGCGGCTACGGCAACTGCCTCGGCCTGCCGAACATCGGCGGCGAGGTCGTCTTCGACGCCTGCTACCAGGGCAACCCGCTGGTCAACGCCGGCTGCATCGGCGTCATGAAGCACGAGGACATCCACCTCGCCAAGGCCTCCGGCCCCGGCAACAAGGTGATCCTCTACGGCGCCCGCACCGGCGGCGACGGCATCGGCGGCGTCTCGGTCCTCGCGTCCGAGACCTTCGACGACACCAAGCCCACCAAGCGCCCCGCCGTCCAGGTCGGCGACCCCTTCCAGGAGAAGCTCCTCATCGAGTGCACCCTGGAGATCTTCAAGGAGAAGCTGGTCGCGGGCATCCAGGACCTCGGCGGCGCCGGGCTCTCCTGCGCCACGTCCGAGCTGGCCTCCGCCGGTTCCGGCGGCATGCGCGTCGAGCTGGACACCGTCCCGCTGCGCGACGCGACGCTCTCGCCCGAGGAAATCCTCATGAGCGAGTCGCAGGAACGCATGTGCGCGATCGTCGAGCCGCAGCACGTCGACCGCTTCATGGAGATCTGCGAGAAGTGGGACGTCATCGCCACCGTCATCGGCGAGGTGACCGACGGCGAGCGCCTGGAGATCTTCTGGCACGGCGAGCAGATCGTGGACGTGCCCCCGGGCACCGTCGCCCACGAGGGCCCGGTCTACAACCGGCCCTACGCCCGCCCCGAGTGGCAGGACGCCCTCCAGGCCGACGACGCGGGCAAGCTGCCGCGCCCGCAGACCTCGGAAGAGCTCCGTGCGCAGGTCCTGGCCCTGGTCTCGTCCCCGAACCAGGCCTCGAAGTCCTGGGTCACCGACCAGTACGACCGCTTCGTGCAGGGCAACACGGTGCTCTCGCAGCCCGAGGACGCCGGCATGGTCCGCATCGACGAGGAGTCCAACCTCGGTGTGGCCATGGCGACGGACGGCAACGGCCGCTTCGCGAAGCTCGACCCGTACACGGGCGCGCAGCTCGCGCTGGCGGAGGCGTACCGCAACGTCGCCGCGACCGGCGCCAAGCCGCTCGCCATCTCCGACTGCCTCAACTTCGGCTCGCCCGAGGACCCGGGCGTCATGTGGCAGTTCGCCGAGGCCACCCGCGGTCTCGCGGACGGCTGCCTGGAGCTGGGCACCCCGGTGACCGGCGGCAACGTCTCGCTGTACAACCAGACCGGTGACGTGGCGATCCACCCGACCCCGGTCGTGGCGGTCCTCGGCGTGATCGACGACGTCAACCGCCGTACGCCGATGGCGTTCGCGGAGGCCGGCCAGCTGCTGTACCTGCTGGGCGACACGGCCGAGGAGTTCGGCGGCTCGGCCTGGTCCCAGGTCGTCCACGACCACCTCGGCGGCATGCCGCCCAAGGTGGACCTGGGCCGCGAGAAGCTGCTCGGCGAGATCCTGATCTCGGCGTCCCGCGACGGCATGGTCGATGCGGCGCACGACCTGTCCGACGGCGGCGTGATCCAGGCGCTCACCGAGTCCTGCCTCAAGGGCGGCAACGGCGCGCGCGTCGTGGTTCCCGAGGGCCTGGACGCGTTCACCTTCCTGTTCTCCGAGTCGGCGGGCCGGGCCATCGTGGCCGTCCCGCGCAGCGAGGAGCTCCGGTTCACCGACATGTGCGGTGCGCGGGGCCTGCCCGCCACCCGCATCGGCGTGGTGGACGGCGAGGAGATCGAGATCCAGGGCGAGTTCACGATCCCGCTTGCGGAACTCCGTACCGCGCACGAGGCGACGATCCCGGCCCTGCTGGCCTGATCCCGCCCGCACCGCACGGCGGTTGTAGCGATTCCGTGCCCTCGCAGGCCTTCTGACCTGCGAGGGCACGTCCGCATACTGACGCCGTGAACGAAACGGTCAAGATCCTGCCCGAGGCGGCCCTGCCCGAGGGCGGCGCCCGGCCCTGGACGGTCGAGGCGGCCCGGCGCTGGCGCGACGCACGCGTCCCCCTGGTCTTCGCACCCACCGTCGTGTGCTGGCTCCTGGTGCCGCTGGTCTTCTACGGGTTCTCCCTCGTCGGCTCCGACGATCCCGAGACCGCCGCGCGGTCCGGCACCGACTGGGTCGGCTACCACTCCGCGATCCTGTTCCTCGCGCTCCCCGCCTGGTACCGCTACCTGCCGGCCGCCACCACGGTGTCCGCTCCCGTGATCGCCCTGGACATGGCAGGCCGCCTGTACGGCCCGGCCCCCGTCACCGACGAGGGCCGCGCCGGATGCTGGCTGGTCATCGCCGTCTGCGCCTGGACGTTCACCGGGGCCCTGCTGCGCCTGCGCTCCCGGCGCCGGCAGCGCGCCCTGTTCCTCGAAGCGGCCGGCGACGCCCGCAGCCCGGTTCCGGAGCACCTCCCGGACGGCCACCGCCGCCGGGGCCGGTGGCCGATCCTCTTCGGCGGGCTGCTCACCCTCACCGGCGCGGCCTGCCTGGCCTGGGCCCTCGTGGCGGACCTGGGGGCGAGCGCGCAGGCCCCGTACGACGCCATCAACCAGCAGTTGCTGTCCCTGCTGCTGCTCATCCCCGGGCCCCCACTGCTCGGGCGCGGCCTCACGGCACGGCGAGCCGCCCGACGGCTGCACGACGGGCCCCAGCCGGTGCTGCGCGTCGGTGTCCGCCGCCGCGCCTCCGGGTACACGTGGCTGGTCGCGGACGCGCGGACGACCACGGCCCCGCCGCTGATCGGCTTCCGCAGCCGGTTCGGGGACACCCGTCGGTTCTGGTCCAGGGGCGGCCGGATCCTGGTGGCCGGGCCGGAGGACCGGTTGCGCGCCGAGCACCACGACATCGACCCCGTCCGTGAGCCCTACGAGGCGGTCCTGTACGGCGTGCCCTGCGAGGGCGCCGAGGTGCTCCTCGAGTACGCCGTCCACGCCGCCCTCTCCGGCAGCAGCACGATCGCCTCCGAGCTCACCGCCGTCCCGCTGCTGCCGGTCCGCCTCCACCGCCTGAAGCCGTGGAAGCCGGCGGGCACTTCGTACTCCCTCCAGCGGCTGCGGCAGTGACGGCAGCTGCGGCGGCGGCGACCGATCGGGCAGACTCCCCCCATGGCACCCAAGATCCGCAGGTACGACGCCGCCAAGGTCCGTACCGCCGTCACCGCGCAGTTCGGGCATGTGGCCGAGGCCGTAGGGAGGTTGGACGACGAGCAGCTCGCGCGGCCCAGCGGCCTCGGTGACTGGACCGTCGCCGACCTCGCCGCGCACATCGCGTGGATCGCGGACTCGCTCGCGAGCGGACTGGCCCGGCCCCCCGCCGCCGTACCGGAACTGACCGCCGTCGAATGGCCCTTCGCCACCGCCTCCCTCGCCGGGAAGATCGCCGAGGCGGCCAAGGAGACCCTCGAGGGCGCCCCGCTGGCCGAGCTGTACGAGCGGGCCGGCGCCCGCATGGCCGAGGCGCTGGCCGCGAACCCCGGCAGCCGGGTGCTCGACCTGTGGGTCGGGGACATGACCCTGGCCGATTTCCTGGTCACCCGGACCGTGGAACTGGTGGTCCACACCGACGACCTGGCCCGGGCCGCCGGGGTGGACATCCCGATCGAGCGGCAGGCGCTGGCCGCCTGCACCCGGCTGCTCGCCGACGCGCTCGCGCTCAAGGCCCCGGGAGCCTCGGTGGAGGTACGGATCCCGCCGTTCGCGGTGGTCCAGTGCATCGAGGGGCCCCGCCACACCCGCGGCACCCCGCCGAACGTGGTCGAGACGGACCCGCTGACCTGGATCCGGCTGGCCACCGGGCGTACGGACTGGGCCGCTGCTGTCGAAGGCGCGCAGGTCAGGGCCAGCGGGGAGCGGGCCGATCTGGCGGCGCTGCTGCCGGTGATGCGCTGAGACGAACGCGCGCCGGGCCGAACGGGAACCGCCACGGCGCGCTGTCCGTCCCAGGGACATGCGAACGCTCCGGAACCTCCCCGCAGCCCTCGTCGCCCTCCTGACCCTGGCCGCCGCCACCGCCTGCGGTGACGGCGGCGGTACACCTGGCACCGCCCCCGGCCACGGCACGTCCGGGACGTGGTTCGTGCAGAGCCTGACCACGGGCGGAAAGACCCTGAAGGCGCCGCCCGTCGCCCGGGTCACCTTCCCGCAGGCCGAACCCGACCAGGCGAGCGGGAACTACGGCTGCAACGGATTCACGGCCGAGGTCACCCACGCCGGCGCGACCACGATCACCGTGAAACCTGGCTCCACCACCGCCATGGCCTGCGAGAACACGGAGTTCGAGACGGCCTTCGCCAAGCTCTTCACCGGCCGCCTGGCGGTCGACCGGCAAGCGAACGGGCTCACCCTGAAGACGGCCGACGGGAGCACCATCGCGATGAGCGCGGAACCCCCGACCCCGGACGCCCCGCTCACCACCACGGCGTGGACCGTGACCTCCCTGGTCAGCGGTCAGAGCGCCTCCTCCGTACCGGCCGAGGCGGCCGGCAGGGCCGTCTTCACCCTCAGCGCCGACCTCGCCGCGAGCGGCAGCCTCGGCTGCAACCGGTTCAGCGCCAAGGCCACCGGCGACGGCGCCCAGCTCACCTTCGGGCCTCTGACCACGACCCGGATGGCCTGCGAGGGCCCGGTGGGCGAGCTCGAGCGGAAACTGACCGAGCTCTTCGCCGAGTCCCCGCTCACCTGGAGCGTCGAGGGCGGGACCCTCACCCTCACCGCGCCGGACGGCACGGGCCTGACCGCGACGGCCGGCTCGGCCGCGGAATGACCCGCCGCGCCACCGGTGCCCGTCAGCCCGGGTACGGCAGCAGCCCCGCGTCCACCTTCTCCCAGGCCGTACGCAGCTGCGCCAGCAGGGCCGGCTCCAGGGCGGCCTTGTCGGCCTGCTCCCGGGCATCGCCGGCCAGGTGGAACAGCTGGTCCCGGCCCGCCTTGCCGCGGTAGTACTTCCAGTCCCCCCGGCGCAGGGCCCGCTCGCCGCGCACCCGCCAGAACAGGTTCCGGTCGGCGATCTTCTCACCGCGCAGCAGGTACCCCGCCAGGCTGGCGCCGTCCAGCGGGTAGGCCGGGTGCGGCCGGGCCCCGGCCAGCTCCAGCAGGGTCGCCGTCCAGTCCGGGGTGAAGACCGGGACCCGGCTGACCTGCCCGCCGTCGATCCGGGCCGGCCAGCGCAGGATGTTCGGCACCCGGATCCCGCCCTCCTGCAGGGAGGCCTTGTTGCCGGAGAGCGGCCAGTTGTACGAGAACCGCTCGCCGCCGTTGTCACTGGAGAAGACGATCAGTGTGTCGTCCGCCTGCCCCGACCGCTCGAGCGCCTTCAGCACCTCGCCGATCGAGCGGTCGAGGTCCTCGACCATCTGCCGGTACTTCTCGACGGAGCCGCCGTCCTGGTGCCACAGCGCCCGGGTGTCGCCCGCCTTGATCCGGCGTTCGACCTCGGCGCTCGCCACGGTGTCCCCGTCGGCGATCCAAGGCCAGTGAGGGGTGGTGAAGTTGAGGTTGAGCAGCCACGGCCTGCCGCCGTGGTCGCGGGAGACGTACTCGGCGGCCCGCTCGGTGATGATCCGCGTGTAGTAGCGCAGGTCCTTGTAGGTAGCGTCGCCTTCGTACAGGTCGTACTCGCCGCCGAGGCCCAGCTTGGAGTAGTACTCCAGGGCCCCGCCGAAGTTGCCGAAGAACTCGTCCCAGCCCGACTTCGTCGGACTGTGGTCGGGCAGGTAGCCGCAGTGCCATTTGCCGATCAGCGCGGTCGCGTAACCCGCGTCGCGCAGCATCGAGGCCAGTGTCGGGTGGGTGGGCTCCAAGCCGGCGCTCTTGTCGGCGATGGGCTCGGCGAGGCCGCCCGCGACCCGGCCCGGATAGCGGCCCGTGTACAGGCTGAACCGCGTGGGCGAGCAGGTGGCGGAGCCGGAGTAGGCATCGGTGAAGCGGACGCCCTGGCGGGCCAGCCGGTCCAGGTTCGGGGTCTTGATGTGCGGGGAGCCGTACGAGGACAGATCGGCCCAGCCGAGGTCGTCGCCCAGCACGAACAGGATGTTGGGCCGCCGGGAGTGCCGGCCGCGGGCGGCCCGGAACTCCCGCTCCTTGGGCCCGGCGGTCTCCTGAGCGGCCTGGGCCGGCGCGGCGCCGAGCCCCACGGCCGCCGCGGCCGCGGTCGCTCCGACGGCGCTGCCGAAGGCACGCCGGGACAGGTGGTCGTCGTACGAAGGCACAAGTACTCCAAGGCACGGCTCGGCCACCCGGCCCGGCGGGCGCGCAGGACGGCGCGCGGCACGGCGGGGCAGGGGCGGCAGGAGCGGAAAGAGAAAAGGGAAAGGAGAGTTGCGGCTACGCGGAACAGCGACAGATGGCGCTCGCGACACGGACCAGGTCTACGTGGCGGCGCTCGATGAGGGTGACGGAACGGTCACCGAGAGGCTGCATGGGCCGAGAGCCTGTACGAATGCCCTCGTAGATGTCAACAAGGTGATCCGAATGCCGAGACGGAGCCGTCCGGTCACCCTCTGTGCTGTGAGATTTCCCGGGCGTCCCCAATTCGGACCAGTGGTCGATCTCGCCTACACTCGGAAGCGTGCCTCGTGGTGATGGACGACTCAACCACGACCTGCTCCCCGGCGAAAAGGGCCCCCAGGACGCTTGCGGCGTCTTCGGTGTCTGGGCTCCGGGTGAAGAGGTCGCCAAGCTCACCTACTTCGGACTGTATGCGTTGCAGCACCGTGGACAAGAGTCCGCGGGAATCGCTGTGAGCAACGGTTCCCAGATCCTCGTCTTCAAGGACATGGGCCTCGTTTCCCAGGTCTTCGACGAAACCTCTCTCGGCTCGCTCCAGGGTCATATCGCGGTCGGTCACGCCCGCTACTCGACCACCGGAGCCTCCGTCTGGGAGAACGCGCAGCCCACTTTCCGCGCGACCGCCCACGGCTCCATTGCCCTGGGTCACAACGGCAACCTGGTGAACACCGCCGAGCTCGCCGAGATGGTCGCCGACCTCCCCCGTCAGGACGGCCGTGCCACCCAGGTGGCGGCCACCAACGACACCGACCTGGTCACCGCCCTGCTGGCCGGCCAGACGGACGACGACGGCAAGCCCCTGACGATCGAGGAGTCGGCCACCAAGGTCCTCCCGAAGGTCAAGGGTGCGTTCTCGCTCGTCTTCATGGACGAGGGAACCCTCTACACCGCCCGTGACCCGCAGGGCATCCGCCCGCTGGTCCTCGGCCGCCTGGAGCGCGGCTGGGTGGTCGCCAGTGAGACCGCCGCCCTCGACATCTGCGGCGCCAGCTTCGTCCGCGAGGTCGAGCCGGGCGAGCTCATCGCGATCGACGAGAACGGCCTGCGTACCTCTCGATTCGCGGAAGCAAAGCCCAAGGGCTGTGTCTTCGAGTACGTCTACCTGGCGCGCCCGGACACCGACATCGCCGGCCGGAACGTCTACCTCTCGCGTGTCGAGATGGGCCGGCGCCTGGCCAAGGAAGCCCCGGTCGACGCCGACCTGGTGATAGCGACGCCGGAGTCCGGCACGCCCGCCGCCGTCGGATACGCCGAGGCCAGCGGGATCCCGTACGGCTCCGGCCTGGTCAAGAACGCGTACGTCGGCCGGACCTTCATCCAGCCCTCGCAGACGATCCGCCAGCTGGGCATCCGCCTGAAGCTCAATCCCCTCAAGGAAGTCATCCGGGGCAAGCGCCTGGTGGTCGTGGACGACTCGATCGTCCGCGGCAACACGCAGCGCGCCCTGGTCAAGATGCTCCGCGAGGCCGGCGCGGCCGAGGTCCACATCCGGATCTCCTCGCCGCCGGTGAAGTGGCCGTGCTTCTTCGGCATCGACTTCGCCACCCGGGCCGAGCTGATCGCCAACGGCATGACGGTCGACGAGATCGCCACGTCGCTGGGCGCGGACTCGCTCTCGTACATCTCGCTCGACGCGATGATCGAGGCGACGACCATCCAGAAGCCCAACCTCTGCCGTGCCTGCTTCGACGGCGAGTACCCCATGGAGCTGCCCGACCCGCAGCTCCTGGGCAAGCAGCTCCTGGAGTCCGAGCTCGCGGGCGGCACGGACGCCGCCGACGCGCTCCGGCGTCCGTAGCGCCGCGTCCCGCAATCCCTGCTCCACCTGCGCCGGGCCCTGTCTTTCAAGCTTCTCCCAGGGCCCGGCACCACAAGCAGTAACGACACGAAAGCTCTCCCTGTCATGACAGAGAAGACCACCGGTGCCAGCTACGCAGCCGCAGGCGTGGACATCGAAGCGGGAGACCGCGCCGTCGAGCTGATGAAGGAGTGGGTGAAGAAGACGCAGCGCCCCGAGGTCCTCGGCGGCCTCGGCGGGTTCGCCGGCCTCTTCGACGCCTCCGCCCTCAAGCGCTACGAGCGCCCGCTGCTGGCCTCCGCGACCGACGGGGTCGGCACGAAGGTGGACATCGCCCGCCAGCTGGGCGTGTACGACACCATCGGCCACGACCTCGTCGCGATGGTCATGGACGACATCGTCGTCTGCGGCGCCGAGCCGCTCTTCATGACGGACTACATCTGCGTGGGCAAGGTCCACCCGGAGCGTGTCGCGGCGATCGTGAAGGGCATCGCCGAGGGCTGCGTCCTCGCCGGCTGCGCCCTGGTGGGCGGCGAGACCGCCGAGCACCCGGGTCTGCTCGGCCCGGACGACTTCGACGTGGCGGGCGCCGGCACCGGCGTCGTCGAGTACGACCGCCTGCTCGGCGCGGATCGCATCCGTACGGGTGACGCCGTCATCGCCATGGCGTCCTCCGGCCTTCACTCGAACGGGTACTCGCTGGTCCGGCACGTCCTCTTCGACCGCGCCAAGATGTCGCTCGAGCAGCACATCGAGGAGCTCGGCCGGACCCTCGGCGAGGAGCTCCTGGAGCCGACCAAGATCTACTCGCTGGACTGCATGGCCCTCACCCGTACGGCCGAGGTCCACGCGTACTCGCACATCACCGGCGGCGGCCTCGCGGCGAACCTGGCCCGGGTCATCCCGGACCACCTGCACGCCACGGTCGACCGTTCGACCTGGGCCCCGGGCGCGATCTTCGACCTGGTCGGCAAGGCCGGTCAGGTCGAGCAGCTGGAGCTGGAGAAGACCCTGAACATGGGCGTCGGCATGATGGCCGTGGTCCCGCAGGAGTCGGTGGACGTGGCCCTGACCGCGCTGGGCGACCGGGGCGTGGACGCCTGGGTCGCGGGCGAGATCCTGGACCGCGGTGCACACACCGAGGGCGCGGCCCTGACCGGCGCGTACGCGAGCTGACCAGCCGGGACAACGGCGGCCAACACCGAAACCCGGTCCGGGGCGAGGCCCTGGACCGGGTTCTTGTGTTGCTCAGCCGGGGTCAGTCACTGACTGGCCGCCACCTGTGTGGTGCAGACGCGAAGGAGACGCGGGAGAGCGTCAAGCGCCGCGGCGCTGTGCCGACGGTCCGGACTCTTCGTCCTCGTCGTCGTCATCATCGCTGTTGTACAGATCCGCGTACTTGGCGTACGGGTCGTCGTCGTCCAGATCGTCATCGACTTCGACCGGCTCGCTGACAGGCAGCAGCGGTTCCGTCGGCGATGCGCCCAGCTCATTGGCCAGACGCGAGAGGTCAGTCCCGCCGCTGTTGTACTTCAGCTGGCGGGCGACCTTTGTCTGCTTGGCCTTGGCCCGGCCGCGCCCCATGGCTCGACCCCCTCGGTGACGGGGCTCGACGGCCCCAGAGTCTGACACGCGTTCATGGTTCGGAGCGGGCTCTCCGTGGAGAGACCGTCCGTAGGGGTTTAACGGTACCTGCTTCCGCGGCCATACGGTACGCCGCCCGCATGACGTGCCCCGGTGCAGGACCAATGAGGCGCCCCGTCCTCGCTGGTCAGCTGCGATTTTAACCCTTTCCTGGCGGGCGACCCGCCGAAGTGCAGTGAGTTCCGTCTCGCCGCAACCCCGGCGGGCGCACATCAGGGCCCGTTACGACGGGTCGGCAGCCGGGGTGGTGCCCTGCGCGGCCTTCGCGGCGCGGGCGTCCGCCATCCGCTGCTCGGCGATCCGGTCGGCCGCCGCGGCCGGCGGGATCCCGTCTGTCTTCGCGCGAGCAAATATGGCCAGGGTGGTGTCGAAGATCTTCGCGGCCTTGACCTTGCAGCGGTCGAAGTCGAATCCGTGCAGCTCGTCGGCGACCTGGATGACCCCGCCCGCGTTCACCACGTAGTCGGGCGCGTAGAGGATCCCGCGGTCCGCGAGGTCCTTCTCCACGCCCGGGTGGGCGAGCTGGTTGTTCGCGGCGCCGCACACGACCTTGGCGGTCAGGACGGGTACCGACTCGTCGTTCAGCGCGCCGCCGAGTGCGCAGGGGGCGTAGATGTCCAGCCCCTCGGTGCGGATCAGGGCGTTGGTGTCCGTCACCGCGGTGACCTGCGGGTGCTTGTCGAGGATCCGGCGCACCGACTCCTCGCGGACGTCCGTGATCACGACCTCGGCGCCGTCCTCCAGGAGGTGCTCGACGAGGTAGTGGCCGACCTTGCCGACGCCGGCCACGGCGACCTTGCGGCCCCGCAGCGTCGGGTCGCCCCACAGGTGCTGGGCGCTCGCGCGCATGCCCTGGAAGACGCCGAAGGCGGTGAGGACCGAGGAGTCGCCGGCGCCGCCGTTCTCGGGGGAGCGGCCGGTCGCCCAGCGGGTCTCGCGGGCCACGACGTCCATGTCCGCCACGTACGTGCCGACGTCGCAGGCCGTCACGTAGCGGCCGCCGAGGGACTCCACGAACCGGCCGTAGGCCAGCAGCAGTTCCTCGGACTTCAGGACGTCCGGGTCCCCGATGATCACGGCCTTGCCGCCGCCGAGGTCGAGCCCGGCCATGGCGTTCTTGTAGGACATGCCGCGCGAGAGGTTCAGCGCGTCCATGACGGCCTCCTCGTCGGAGGCGTAGGCGTGGAAGCGCGTACCGCCGAGGGCGGGGCCCAGAGCGGTGGAGTGGATCGCGATGACGGCCTTCAGGCCGGAGGCTCGGTCCTGGCACAGCACGACTTGCTCGTGGCCGCCCTGTTCCGAACGGAACAGGGTGTGCAGGACGCCGTCGGTCATTTCGGTCACGGTGGTGACTCCCATGGAAGAGATGCGGCGGAATGACGCCCGCCCTGCGGGTGGGGGAGGGCGCGCTGGGAGCAGCGTAAGACCTGCAGGGCGTGTGCAGTCGACCTGTCCAGAGATCGAAACACTCCCGGAGTATGGGCGCCCGTCCCTGGAGGTCCGGCGGACGCCCGGCGGAGTACCGCCGGGCGGTGCGGGGGAGTACGAGAGCGTGAGCGAAACCTCCGACCCCAAGCTGCCCTCGGCGCGCTCGGCGCCGACCGTCCCGTACGCCTCCTACCTGCGCGTCTACGAGCCCCTGGCGGCTTTCGCGGAGCCGGAGCGCGCGCACTGGGCCTCGTACGCCCGGCGCGGGGTGGTCCCGACCGCCCAGGACGAACTGCGCCGCTCGCTTGCCGACTTGGTCCGGGTGCCGGTGGTCGGGGTGCCGGCGCAGGAGAGCGCGGAGGCGTTCACGGCGGAGGTGGACGGGGTGCTGCTGGTCTGCCCGTGGCGGACCAGGCTGCGCGGCTGGCTGGCGCTCCAGGAGCTGGTCGACCAGTTCCCGCTCCCCGTGCTGGACGCGGCGCTCCCGGCGGCGGCGAGGCGGCGGGCGGCCGAGGAGTACGAGCGCTGGCGCGAGCGGAACCCGGACGCGCGCCCGTGGATCCGTACCGCGGTGTGGCAGGTGCCGTTGCGCTGGTTCGTGCTGGTGGCCGACGACGAGCGGGAGTACCTGCCGGGCGAGCGGATGCGCTACCGGACGCCGATGGTGCAGGCCCGGCGGCGGCTCGCGCGGGGACTGCGGACGCTGCGGGAGGCCGACGGGTACGGGGGGCTCGCGGACGGGCTGGTGGAGGTCGGCAGCTGGCTGGAGGAGTTCCACCCGCGCTCGATGGTCGAGCTGGACTACGGGGGCCTGGTCCACGCGCTGCCGGCGGACCGGCTGCGCGCCGACCGCTCGGCCCGGGACGTGGCGGCGGGGATCGCTGCGCTGCGGGCCGGGGACGAGGCCGGGGCGGCGGAGGCGTACGAGGAGCTGGCGGAGCGCTGGCGGGAGGTCCGGGAGAGACTGTTCGCGAACTGACCGGCGACGGGGGGAGGGCTGCGGCGAGGGCATCGCGTACCGTGCGTATCGGTCGATCAGCCACAAGTGGCTGATGGGAGGCGTGATCACCACATTCAGGTCTTGGTTCCAGGACCTACGTCCCGATACGGGCCATTGGCCCAAGCGTGACGGACCGCACTAACCACACCCTTGCGCCCTTCCCCTACCCTCGTGCCAAAATAGGACAAGGAGTCCGGGGAGGGTTCCTTCCGCCCAACTAAGGGCGGAATGCTCGGCATTGCACTCTACGGGGGGTCCTGACGACTCCTGATCGCTCTGTGACTGATCGTCACAGTGGGGTGACTGTCCGTTATGGGACGGTCCATCGGCTTCCGCCGCTGATGAACACCTCGGAGGGCAATTCCATCGGTTTGGCCGTCGAGGCTGGACGGATGGTGTAGTTGTAGTGCCGAGGACAAGCCGTTCGTCCTATAACCGACTCGGCCCGCGTATGTCCATTTCGGGCAACGCGGGCCAAGGTGCAGAATTTAGAGGAAAGAACCGAGATGGTTCGGTTCTCCCGAGGAGGCCGCTCATGACCGCTCGCACCCCTGATGCCGAGCCGCTGCTGACCCCGGCTGAGGTTGCCACGATGTTCCGCGTGGACCCGAAGACGGTCACCCGCTGGGCCAAGGCTGGCAAGCTCACGTCCATCCGCACCCTGGGTGGACACCGCCGATACCGCGAGGCCGAGGTTCGCGCACTGCTCGCGGGAATTCCGCAGCAGCGCAGCGAGGCCTGAGGTCGCGCAAGCACGTAAGCACCCCGCTTTACCGGGCTTGAATCGGGTCCCCCAATCCGATGAAACCCACATGGCTTCAAACGCTCGGACCTGCCCCAACAGGTTCTCGGCGTTCGATCGCGCTGGACTCCGCCGGGTCCAGCGCGATCTTTTTTATGCCCGGCGCGGGCGGAATCGGGGTGCTGCGGGGCTCCGGCGAGGTAGGTGCCATTGCACATATTAAATCGAGCACGCGTATGGGTGCGATAAATGCGTGAGTCTGAAAAACTCATGTGGTGACTCCCGTCACAGGCTGTCACTCTTGTACAACCCGCAATGCACCCGTAAGGGGGCGTGCGTCGCAGACTGCCTCATGCAGATGGGGGATTTTCGTCGCGGATGCCCCGAGGGCCCGAGGTGAACCCCCCGGAGTTTCCGACAGGGCCCAGGGCGGCCGCCGGGGCTCTCGAGGGAGCGCGCGGAGGGGCGGGCGGGTGCGGGCGGGTGCGGGCAACGCAACAGGGCCCGTATCCCTGGGGATACGGGCCCTGCTCTTCTTGCGATCCTGACGGGACTTGAACCCGCGACCTCCACCTTGACAGGGTGGCGAGCTAACCAACTGCTCCACAGGACCTCGTTCGCAGCCGTTCCGGCGTGGCTGCGAATCAGACTGTACAGCAGCTCAGGGGGTGCGGTCGAACTCGACCGCGGACCCTGAGCCGATCCGGTCACGGGGCCGCCGCGTCCACCGCCTTCACGATCCGCTTGTCGGAGATCGGATACGCCGTCCCGAGCGCGTGCGCGAAGTAGCTGACCCGGAGTTCCTCGATCATCCAGCGGATGTCGGTGACCGCGGACGGCACCGGCCGGCCCTTCGGGAGCTGCTCCAGCAGCCACGCGTACTCGTCCTGCATCTCGTGGACCTTCTCCATGCGCGTGGTGTCGCGCTGGGCGCCCGTCGGCATCTGCTGGAGCCGCCGGTCCGCCGCCACGAGGTAGCGCATCAGGTCCGGCAGCCGGCGCAGGCCCGTCAGCGTCACGAAGCCCGCCGGCACGAGGGCCGCCAGCTGCGTCTTGACGTCCTGCACGTTCGCCACCAGGGCCAGGCTGTTCACGGCCTTCAGACGGCGCTCACAGGCCTGCCAGGCGGCCAGGACCTGCTGCACCTGGCCCACCGTCCGCACGGTCGTGTCCACCAGGTCGGCGCGCACCGCTTCGTAGAGCGCGCGGAAGCCCGCCTCGTCCCAGGCCGGGCCGCCGTGGTCGGCGATCAGCTTGTCGGCCGCCGCGGTCGCGCAGTCGTCGAACAGCGCCTGGATGGAGCCGTGCGGGTTGCGGGACAGGGCCAGCTTCTGCTGGTTGGTCAGGTGGTCCGAGGCGAACTTCGCCGGGTTCACCGGGATGTTCAGCAGGATCAGGCGCCGGGTGCCCAGCCACATCGCCTGCTGCTGCTCGGCCTCCGTGTCGAAGAGCCGTACGGAGACGCTCGCGCCCTCGTCCACCAGCGCCGGGTACGCCTTCACCGGCTGGCCGGCCCGCCGGGTCTCGAAGACCTTGGTCAGCGTGCCGATCGTCCAGTCGGTCAGCCCGGTGCGCTCCAGCGACTCCCCGCCCGCGCGCTCGGCGGTGGCGGCGGCGGCCTTGGAGAGGGCCTGGCGGGCCTTTGGCTTCAGCTTCAGCCGCAGGGCCTCCAGGTCCTTGTCCTCGGCGAGGTTCTTGCGACGCTCGTCGACGATCCGGAACGTGATCTTCAGGTGGTCCGGGATCCGGGAGAGGTCGAAGTCCTCGGCGGAGACCGGGACCCCGACCATCCGCTGGAGCTCGCGCGCCAGCGTCACGGGCAGCGGCTCCTGCAGGGGCACGGCCGTGTCCAGGAAGCGCGTCGCGAAGTTCGGCGCGGGCACGTAGTGCCGGCGGATCGGCTTCGGGAGGGACCGGATCAGCTCGGTGACGACCTCGGCCCGCAGGCCCGGGATCTGCCAGTCGAAGCCCTCGTCGGTGACCTGGTTCAGCACCTGCAGCGGGATGTGCACGGTCACGCCGTCCGCGTCCGCACCGGGCTCGAACTGGTAGGTCACCCGGAACTTGAGCTGCCCCTGCCGCCAGGAGTCGGGGTAGTCGGCCTTGGTGACCCCGGCCGCCTTCTCCGTGAGCAGCATCTCGCGCTCGAAGTCGAGGAGTTCGGGCTCCTCGCGCCGCTTGTGCTTCCACCAGGAGTCGAAGTGCGCCCCGGAGACCACGTGCTCGGGGATCCGCTGGTCGTAGAAGTCGAAGAGGGTCTCGTCGTCGACCACGATGTCGCGGCGCCGCGCCCGGTTCTCGAGCTCCTCGACCTCGGTCAGGAGCTTGCGGTTGTCGGCGTAGAACTTGTGGTGGGTCCGCCAGTCGCCCTCGACCAGCGCGTTGCGGATGAACAGCTCGCGCGAGACCTCCGCGTCGATCCGGCCGTAGTTGATCTTCCGCTGGGCGACGATCGGTACGCCGTACAGCGTGACCTTCTCGTACGCCATGACGGCCGCCTGGTCCTTCTCCCAGTGCGGCTCGCTGTAGGTGCGCTTGATCAGGTGCTGGGCCAGCGGCTCGACCCACTCGGGCTCCACCTTGGCATTGACCCGGGCCCACAGCCGCGAGGTCTCCACCAGCTCGGCCGACATGAGGAACTTCGGCTGCTTCTTGAAGAGCGCCGAGCCGGGGAAGACCGCGAACTTGGCGGAGCGGGCGCCCAGGTACTCGTTCTTGTCGGTGTCCTTGAGGCCGATGTGCGAGAGCAGGCCCGCCAGCAGCGAGATGTGCACGCTCGTCTCGGGGGCGTCGGCCTCGTTGACGTGGATGCCCATGCCCTTGGCGACCGTGCGCAGCTGCGAGTAGATGTCCTGCCACTCGCGGATCCGCAGGAAGTTCAGGTACTCCTGCTTGCACATCCGGCGGAACGAGGACGAGCCGCGCTCCTTCTGCTGCTCGCGGAGGTAGCGCCACATGTTCAGGAACGAGAGGAAGTCGCTCGTCTCGTCCTTGAAGCGGGCGTGGTTCTGGTCGGCCTGCGTCTGCTTGTCCGAGGGCCGCTCGCGCGGGTCCTGGATGGACAGGGCCGCCGCGATGACCATGACCTCCCGGACGCAGTTGTTCTTGTCGGCCTCGACGACCATGCGGGCCAGGCGCGGGTCCACGGGCAGCTGGGAGAGCTGCCGGCCCATGGGCGTCAGCTTCTTGCGGGGGTCCTTCTCCGTCGGGTCGAAGGCGCCGAGCTCCTGGAGCAGCTGGACGCCGTCGCGGATGTTGCGGTGGTCCGGCGGGTCGATGAAGGGGAACTTCTCGATCTCTCCGAGGCCGGCCGCGGTCATCTGGAGGATGACGGAGGCCAGGTTCGTGCGCAGGATCTCGGCGTCCGTGAACTCGGGACGGGCGTTGAAGTCGTCCTCGGAGTAGAGCCGGATGCAGATGCCGTCGCTGGTACGGCCGCAGCGGCCCTTGCGCTGGTTGGCGCTGGCCTGGGAGATCCGCTCGATGGGCAGGCGCTGGACCTTGGTGCGGTGGCTGTAGCGGGAGATCCGGGCGTTGCCCGGGTCGATCACGTACTTGATGCCGGGGACGGTCAGGGAGGTCTCGGCGACGTTGGTCGCGAGGACGATCCTCCTGCCCGTGTGCTGCTGGAAGACGCGGTGCTGCTCGGCGTGCGAGAGGCGGGCGTAGAGGGGGAGCACTTCCGTGAAGCGGAGGTTCCGCTTGTTGAGCGCGTCCGCCGTGTCGCGGATCTCGCGTTCGCCGGAGAGGAAGACCAGGATGTCGCCCGGTCCCTCGGACTGGAGCTCGTCCACGGCCTCGCAGATCGCCGTGATCTGGTCGCGGTCGCTCTCCTCGCTGTCGTCCTCGAGGAGGGGCCGGTAGCGCACCTCCACCGGGTACGTACGGCCGCTGACCTCGACGATCGGGGCCTCGCCGAAGTGCCGGGAGAAGCGTTCCGGGTCGATGGTCGCCGAGGTGATCACGACCTTGAGGTCGGGGCGCTTCGGCAGCAGCTGGGAGAGGTAGCCCAGCAGGAAGTCGATGTTGAGGGACCGCTCGTGGGCCTCGTCGATGATGATCGTGTCGTAGGCGCGCAGCTCGCGGTCCGTCTGGATCTCGGCGAGCAGGATGCCGTCGGTCATCAGCTTCACGAAGGTCGCGTCCTGGTCCACCTGGTCGGTGAAGCGGACCTTCCAGCCGACCGTCTGTCCGATCTCGGACTTCAGCTCCTCGGCGATGCGCTCCGCGACGGTGCGGGCGGCGATCCGGCGGGGCTGGGTGTGCCCGATCATGCCCCGGACGCCGCGGCCCAGCTCCATGCAGATCTTGGGGATCTGCGTGGTTTTGCCGGAACCGGTCTCACCGGCGACGATCACGACCTGGTGGTCGCGTATCGCCTCGGCGATCTCGTCCTTCTTCTGGCTGACGGGCAGGTTCTCGGGATACGTGACCTCCGGCATCCGCGAGGCACGGCCGGCCAGTCGCGCGGCGGCCTTCTCGGCCTCCGCGGCGATCTCGTCGAGCACGGCCTGCTTGGCCTCGGGCTTGCGGATGCGGCGGGCGCCTTCGAGGCGGCGGCCGAGGCGGTGCGCGTCACGGAGGGAGATCTCACCGAGAAGCGTCTGCAGGGCGGCGAAGGAAGTAGACATACCTGATCGAGGATCTCACCCGCAGGTGCCGGGTGGCGAACGCATTTGTGCCCCCTCCCCGTACCATTTCGGGACGAGATCGCCTGAACCGACCCGCCGACCGAGTGAGAGGCCCGCCATGTCCCGCGTCCGTGGAGTGTGGTGGCTGATCGGCGCCGTTCTCGCGGTGCTGGTGGGGTGTGCGGTGCCCGCGGCGGCGATTCCGGTTTCCGGTCCGGTTTCCGGTCCGGTTTCCGGTGTGGCCGCTTCGACCGCTTCGACTGCTTCGGGGGACCTCGGTGCGGCCCGCGCCGTGGCGGACACCGGCCGGGGGCCCTCCTGCGATCCCGGGACCCGGGACCGGGGCCGGGCTCCGGGCGTGCCGCCGCGCGGAGCCGGGGAGCATGCGCACGCACCGGTGGGGCGGCCCGCGGTGGAGCAGGTCTGGGGGGCCCGGACGCCGCCCGTACGGGTGCTCGTACGCGGGCCCGACCAGCCGGCGCCGGGGCCGGTGGAGCTGTCCGTGATGCGGGTGTAGAGGACCGGCCCCGCCCGCCGGTCCGATCCACCCCTCCGCTGCTCTGGAGCACCCGTATGTCACCCTCCCCTTCCTCTTCCTCCTCCGCTTCCGCGCGCAAGCCGCTGCTGGTCTGCGCCGGGGTCGCCCTCGCCGCCGTCACCCTCGGGCTCGTTTCCTGGCAGGCGACCGCGCCCGAGGAGGCCCCCGCCCGGGCCTCCTCGTCCGCCGCGGCCGCCCCCAAGGGTTCCGACCCGTACGCCGAGCTGGCGAAGCTCGCCCGGCGCGAGTCGGGCGACCGTCTCGCCGCCGGGCGGGCCGACGCCCCCGTCGTGCTGATCGAGTACTCCGACTTCAAGTGCGGCTACTGCGGCAAGTTCGCCCGCGACACCGAACCCGAGCTGGTGAAGAAGTACGTCGAGGACGGCACCCTGCGCATCGAGTGGCGCAACTTCCCGATCTTCGGAGCCGACTCCGAGGCCGCCGCCAAGGCCGCCTGGGCCGCCGGGCAGCAGGACCGGTTCGCGCAGTTCCACGCGGCCGCGTACGCCGACGGCGCCAAGGGGAAGGGCTTCGGCCAGGCGCGGCTGCTGGAGCTGGCCCGCGAGGCCGGGGTCCCGGACCTCGAGCGCTTCCAGCGGGACATGGCAGGCGAGGCCGCCGCGGCCGCCCTGCAGAAGGACCAGGAGGAGGGCTACCGCATCGGCGTCACCTCCACGCCGTCCTTCCTGGTCAACGGGCAGCCGATCGCGGGCGCCCAGCCGCTCGACGCCTTCGCCGCGGCGATCGCCAAGGCCAAGGCGCAGGCCAAGGCCCAAGCCGAGCCGCAGGGCACCGGTCAGGCCGACGGCCGGGCCGCGCAGTGACCGGCGTCGGCGACATCGGGTACCTGGCCGCGCTGCTGGGCGGGCTGCTCGCGCTGCTCAGCCCGTGCAGCGCGCTGCTGCTGCCCGCGTTCTTCGCGTACTCGATCGATTCCGCCTCGCGGCTGCTGGCGCGGACCGGGATCTTCTACGCGGGCCTCGCGAGCACCCTCGTACCGCTGGGCGCGGCCGGCTCGTACGCCGGGCGGTTCTTCCACGGCAACCGCGACGGGCTGGTCCTGGCGGGCGGCTGGCTGATCATCGCGCTCGGGGTCGCGCAGATCCTGGGCCTGGGCTTCGCCTCGAAGCGGATCTCGGAGCTGTCCGGGCGGATCCGGCCGACCACCGCCCTGTCGGTGTACGCGCTGGGCGCGGTCTACGGGCTGGCCGGGTTCTGCGCCGGCCCGATCCTGGGCAGCGTCCTCACGGTGGCGGCGGTCAGCGGCAGCCCGGTCTACGGAGGCCTGCTGCTGGCGGTGTACGCGCTGGGGATGGCCGTACCGCTGTTCGTGCTGGCGATGCTGTGGGAGCGGTTCGACCTGGGCCGGCGGCGCTGGCTGCGCGGGCGGGCCGTCCGGGTGGGCCGCTTCGAGCTGCACACCACCTCGCTGCTGTCCGGGCTGTTCTTCATCGCCCTCGGCGCGCTGTTCCTCGCGTACGACGGGGCGAGCGCGCTGCCGGGGCTGCTCGACGTGGACGACTCGTACGCGGTGGAGCAGTGGGTGCGGTCGTTCGCGGACGCGGTTCCGGACTGGGCGCTGCTCGGCCTGGTGGCGGCGGGCGCGGCGGCGGTCGGTGTGACGCAGTGGCGCCGCCGCACCCCCGGCCCTGAGGGAGGGGCGGAGTAACGCAGAAGGCCCCGTCCGATGGACGGGGCCTTCTTGTGGTGGCTGGGGCCGGGGTCGAACCGGCGACCTATCGCTTTTCAGGCGATCGCTCGTACCAACTGAGCTACCCAGCCACGAGACCGTTTCCGGCCTCAGCGATCCTGACGGGACTTGAACCCGCGACCTCCACCTTGACAGGGTGGCGAGCTAACCAACTGCTCCACAGGACCTTGCAGTGTGCGAGACCAAGTCTTGCACACGGTAATGCGTACCCCCAACGGGATTCGAACCCGTGCTACCGCCTTGAAAGGGCGGCGTCCTGGGCCACTAGACGATGAGGGCTAAAGGCCCGCCTGGGCGCTTTCCAGCGCGTCGGGGACGTGAGAAGCATATGGGATCCGGGGAGCTATCGCCAAAACGGTTTCTCCCAGCATGCGGGAGGTGCCCCCGCCGGAGGGACAATGGCCCGGTGCTGGAGATGACGCGCGAGGAGTTCGAAGAGCTCGTCGCAGAGGCCTTGGACCGCATCCCGCCGGAACTGACGCGGCTGATGGACAACGTGGCGGTGTTCGTCGAGGACGAACCGCCGGCAGATGATCCCGAGCTGCTCGGGCTGTACGAGGGGACCCCGCTGACGGACCGGGGCGAGTGGTACGCCGGGGTCCTGCCGGACCGGATCACCATCTACCGCAACCCCACGTTGCGGATGTGCGAGGACCGGGAGAGCGTGATCGCGGAGACGGAGGTCACCGTGGTGCACGAGATCGCCCATCACTTCGGGATCGACGACCAGCGGCTGCACGCGCTGGGCTACGGGTGACCGGCCCGCAGCCGGGCCCGGGTGCACCCGCCGAGGCGATCGATCCGGACGTCGACCTCCATGTGCCCGAGCAGCGCGCCGAACGGCTCGGCCCGGTGCTCGCCGCGATCGCGGCGGGCGGCGCGCTCGGGTCCTCGGCGCGGTACGGGGCGGCGCTGATGTGGCCGGCCGCGCCGGGGGGCTTCCCGTGGGCGACGTTCTGGACCAACGTGATCGGCTGTGCGCTGATCGGAGTGCTGATGGTGCTGATCAGTGAGGGCGGCCGGTCGGCTCCGCATCCGCTGGTCCGGCCGTTCGCCGGGGTCGGGGTGCTCGGCGGATTCACCACCTTCTCCACGTACGCGGTGGACTTCTCGCGGCTGCTGGAAGCGGGGGAGGCCGGGAGTGCGCTGGCGTACGCCGGGCTCACGGTGGCCGCGGCGCTCGGCGCGGTGTGGGCGGCGGCCGCCGCGACCCGCCTCGGAGTGCGCCTCGCGCTGCGGGGGCGGGCGTGAACTGGCTGCTGGTGGTGGCGGGCGCGGTCGTCGGGGCGCCGCTGCGCTATCTGACGGACCGTGCGGTACAGGCGCGGCACGACTCGGTGTTCCCGTGGGGGACGTTCGTGGTGAACGCGGGCGCCTGCCTGATGCTCGGGCTGCTGACCGGGGCCGCGCTGGCCGGTGCGGCCCCGGCGCGGCTGAACCTGCTGCTGGGGACCGGGCTGTGCGGGGCGCTGAGCACGTACTCGACGTTCTCGTACGAGACGCTGCGGCTGTACGAGCGCGGCCGGCGGTTCCTGGCGGCGGCGAACGTGGCGGCCTCCGTACTGGCGGGGCTGGGTGCGGTGACGCTGGGGTCGCAGGTGGCACGGCAGTTGTTCGCCTGAGCCGGGCGGTCCTCGCTGCGCCGGCTCCGGCGGAGCCGCCGGAGCTGCCGGAGCCGCCGGAGCTGCCGGAGCCGCCGGTGTGCGCCCGGCGGGGCGGCGGATTGCGGACAGGCGGTGTCCCCAAGGGCGTGTCTCTTACGGGGCAAAGGGAGTTGGGCACATTGACCCGCTCTCCGCGGACGCTGACCGCCCTCTCCCGGCCCCTGCCGGGGGACCCCCAGGAGGTGCCCCGTGCGCCAGTTGTCCGCTTCCCTCCGACTGGCCGTCTCCGCGCTCGCGGTCGCCGCCACGGCGGGCTGTATGAGTGTCGGCGAGGACGGCGCGAAGCCCGGGCCCTCCTCCTCGGCGGACCGCAAGGCGGCCGCCGAGGCGGCCGGAGGTGCCGTTTCCGGCAAGGGGTCGGGCGTCCACGGCAACGGCCGCGGCTCGAAGCCCGGCGCGGCGGGCGAGGAGGGCAAGCCGGCCGAGGACGGCAAGGCGTCCGGAGCCACCGGGGCCTCTCGCAGCCCGGGCGCGCCCGCCGGCGGGCCCGGAGCCCCCTCGCCGTCGGCGGGTCCGGGCGGCGGCGCCGGCGGCCAGGGTCCGCAGCAGCCCACCTCGGGCGGATCCGGAAACGGCGGCTCCGGTGGGACGCACGTCACGCCGCCTGTCCAGTCGCCGAGCCCGGAGCCGCCCGTGACTTCGCCCACTCCGCCGGCCCCGACGCCGCCCGCCCCGGAGCCCAGCGCCTCGCCCTCCGTGTAGCCGCGGGCCGGCCCCGGGGGCGGTCGGGGGCCGGTGACCGAGGCCTGGATCGGCGGGATCGTCGCAGGTCAGAGGGGGTCTGGCCGGAGCGATTTGCCAGACCCGGGGGAGGGTGCGTATGGTTATAGATCGTTTGATCCCATTGCCCGGCGCCGAATCCGAAGAGCGCCGTGTGGCGCGTACTCTCCCTAGCCGTGGCTGACCGCATTGAGGCGGTCGATTTGCGATTCACGGAGTTTGGGCGCGTGCCGAGACTCCGGAAGGTTTCGCATTTCGCATGTCCATTTCCAGTTCTGACCGTGCCGTCATGCCCGAGAACGACTCGAACGAGATCGTCGACGCCGTCGAGGCCCTTGTGGTCACCGAGGCGATCGAGGCCGCTGAGGCGGACGAGATCATCGAGGCCCTCGAGGCCGACGTGACGACCGACCAGTCCATCGACGCCGAGGCGGACGACGCCGACGCCGAGCCCACCATCACCTTCGGCGACCTCGGTCTGCCCGAGGGCGTCGTGCGCAAGCTCGCGCAGAACGGTGTCACCTCCCCCTTCCCGATCCAGGCCGCGACCATCCCGGACGCCCTGGCCGGCAAGGACATCCTCGGCCGCGGCCGCACCGGCTCCGGCAAGACCCTCTCCTTCGGTCTGCCCACCCTGGCCCGCCTGGCCGGTGGCCACACCGAGAAGAAGAAGCCCCGCGCGATCATCCTCACGCCGACGCGTGAGCTCGCGATGCAGGTCGCGGACGCCCTCCAGCCGTACGGCGACGTGCTCGGCCTGAAGATGAAGGTCGTCTGCGGCGGTACGTCGATGGGCAACCAGATCTACGCCCTCGAGCGCGGTGTCGACGTCCTCGTCGCCACCCCGGGCCGTCTGCGCGACATCATCAACCGTGGCGCCTGCTCCCTCGAGAACGTCGAGGTGGCCGTCCTCGACGAGGCCGACCAGATGGCCGACCTGGGCTTCCTGCCCGAGGTCACCGAGCTGCTCGACCAGATCCCCGGCGGCGGCCAGCGCATGCTCTTCTCCGCCACCATGGAGAACGAGATCGGCACCCTGGTCAAGCGCTACCTGTCCAACCCCGTCACGCACGAGGTCGACAGCGCGCAGGGCAACGTCACGACCATGACGCACCACGTCCTCGTCGTGAAGCCGAAGGACAAGGCGCCGGTCACGGCCGCCATCGCCGCCCGCAAGGGCCGCACCATCATCTTCGTCCGCACCCAGCTGGGCGCCGACCGCATCGCCGAGCAGCTCGTCGAGGCCGGCGTGAAGGCCGACGCGCTGCACGGCGGCATGACGCAGGGCGCCCGTACCCGCGTCCTCGCGGACTTCAAGGACGGCTACGTCAACGCGCTCGTCGCGACCGACGTCGCCGCCCGAGGCATCCACGTCGACGGCATCGACCTGGTCCTGAACGTGGACCCGGCCGGCGACCACAAGGACTACCTGCACCGCTCGGGCCGTACCGCCCGTGCCGGCAAGTCGGGTGTCGTGGTCTCCCTGGCCCTGCCGCACCAGCGCCGCCAGATCTTCCGCCTGATGGAGGACGCGGGCGTCGACGCCTCGCGCCACATCGTCCAGGGTGCCGGCGCGTTCGACCCGGAGGTCGCCGAGATCACCGGTGCGCGTTCGCTGACCGAGGTCCAGGCCGACTCCGCGAACAACGCCGCCAAGCAGGCCGAGCGCGAGGTCGCCGACCTCACCAAGCAGCTGGAGCGCCTGACGCGCCGTGCCGCCGAGCTGCGCGAGGAGGCCGACCGCCTGGTCGCCCGTTCCGCGCGTGAGCGCGGCGAGGACCCGGAGGCCGCTGTCGCCGAGGTGGCCGAGGCCGCCGAGGCCGAGGTCGCGGCCGCCGTGGCGGCCACGCCGGCCGCCGACGAGCGCCCGGCCTTCCAGGCCCGCGACGACCGGGGCAACTACGAGCGCCGCGACAACCGTCGTGACGACCGTGGTGGCGACCGCGGTGGCGACCGTGGCGGCTTCCGCCGCGACGACCGCCCGTCCGGTGGTTTCCGCTCGGGTGGCGACCGTCGTGACGACAACCGTGGCGGTGGCTTCCGCCGCGACGACCGTCCGTCGGGCGGCTTCAACCGTGACGACCGCGGTGGCGACCGTGGCGGCTTCCGCCGCGACGACCGTCCCTCCGGTGGCTTCCGCTCCGGCGGCAGCGACCGCCCGTCCGGCGGCTTCCGTCGCGACGACCGTCCGTCCGGTGGCTTCAACCGTGACGACCGCGGTGGCGACCGTGGCAGCTTCCGCCGCGACGACCGCCCGTCGGGTGGCTTCCGCTCCGGCGGCAGCGACCGCCCGTACGGCCGCCGTGACGACCACCGCCCCTCCGGCTCGGGCTCCGGCTCCGGCTCGACCGGCTCCTTCGGCGGCCGCCGCGACGACAAGCCCCGCTGGAAGCGCAACGGCTGACACCGGCCCCCGGCCCTGAGCTGACGGCCTGACAGGGCCCCCACGACACCGTCGTGGGGGCCCTGTTCTGCGTTTTGCGAGCCGCGACGGGGCCGGTCAGCCGATACTCGATCGGCTGACCGTTGGTCTCCGGCTATGCTCTGGGGTGAGCACGTGAGGGCCATTAGCTCAATTGGCAGAGCAGCGGACTTTTAATCCGTTGGTTGTCGGTTCGAGTCCGACATGGCCTACCGCTCCGAGGCCAGGGGGAACCCCCTCTGACCTGCCACTGAGCGCCCTACCCGGCTTCGGCCAGGCGGGGCGCTCAGTCGTTTGGCCTCCCGCCCATGACCGCATGCTGCCCCGTCACACCCCGGCCAGGCTCCAGCCCGCCCGAGGCCCGCACTCACGGACGCCCACAGCCCGCCTGCCGGGTCCGGCCCGCCCCGGCAGCCACGGGGCCCGCCTGTACGGCCAGGTGGTCATGTGCGCCCTGCGTGGGGAACTTGCCGCACCAGTTGCGGGTGACGAAGACGGTGGGCGGGTGGTCGGCCGCCGTACCCGCCCATGGGCACGCCATGGCTCCCTCGCCCGCGCACACGGTGGCGCACACGGCCGACCCAGCCGGACCGTGGGGGACTGGTGCCCTCGGGGCCGCTGTCACCGGCGTGCCCGGGCTGGTGGCTCCCGCCACCGGGAGTGCCAAGGCGCCGCCCGTGGTGGGGCCATCGCCGTGGCCTGCGTGCGAGGTGCTGTCCAAAGGGTTCGTGGGTGTGTGGTCGCCCGCTCGGCCGCCCGGGTCAGGTCCGGGTGGCCCGCGGGTGTGGTCGGCGGCGCGGAGCGGGCCGGAGATGTCCGAGCCGGCCGGGGTCAAGTCGCGGCCGGCCCCGGGGCCGCCGACGCTGGTCAGATCGCGCACCGGGGCTTTGATCGCAGTCGGGGTATCTACCCGAATACTGCATCGGTGAGGTCCGGTCCCCGCCCGTCGATGTATTCGGGAGCCTTCAGCCCGTGGCCCTCTGCTCGACCGTAGTACGTCGGCTCGCCGGGCTCCGCCTCGACTCCGAGCACTTGATCGAGCTCCTGCAGGGCTGCCGCGAGCCGTGGCGCGTTGCCGGCATGGATGGCCGGGTGGGGCTCGCCCCGGAAATCACACAGGCTCCATACGTCGTGGTACACGGACAGTTCGGCCGAAGGACCGATCTCGTCGGGTGACACCATGAGTTCGACCAGACGGTACTCCTTGTGGCGCGTTCCGCTCGCGTCGAACCACGCGCCGGATCCCAGCACAAGGATTCCGCCCATCTCCGCCTGCGGATGACCGGTCGGCCGACAGCCGCGGAGGTCATCGGGCAGTGCCGGATCGTCGAGCGAACGCCTGACAAGGTCCACGCGGCTATGGATACCGAGGCCGCGCTTTCCGACCTGGAACCAGTTGCACTCAAGGGTGTCCGGCTCCAGCAAGGCGTGCTTCTGGAGCACCGCGCCCATGCGCGCCGCGGTCCTGAGCGCGGACTCCAGACCGGGCTCCACCACGTCGTCCAGGTCCCAGAACCACGAGCCGCACTCTCTCGGCGCGCGCATCAGCATGGCCTCGAACTTCCTTATCGCTTGGCGGCATTGGACGTCGTCCTCCCAGCCGCTCCCCTCAACAACCGCCCTGATGCTGTCGATCGCTGCCTGGATGCGCTACGCGTATCAAGAAACGTCGGGATTGGCCGTCGCGATGAAGTTCGCAGCCTCCATCTCATCCAGCCAGACCAGGCCGAAGTCCGCGGCCTTCTCCGCGGCCGCGGGAAGAGCGCCCGTCGGCGCCCAGTGCAGGCTGTCCCGGCTGAACGCCTCGTTGCTCTGGTCACCGCGTACGACGCGCTGCCGCAGTAGCGGGCCCCGCCGATCGGCAGCCATGTAATACGTGATGCGCCCCGCCGCGTCCAACGCGTCGAGCATCGCGCCCTCGAGGGAGCTCAGGTGCGGGGTACCCAGGTGGCCCTGGAGAGTTCCGGGGCGTAGCAGCACACCGGTCAGGTCGAGGAAACCGGCGTTGTCAGAGAGGAATTCGCCGCCCCGCTCGTAGAACAGGACGAGGGGCTCGTAGAGGTCGGGCAGGTCCCCGCCGGCCAACGGATCCTGTGCACTGAGCCCAGCCATGCGGACCGCGCCCGCACAGGTGCGCTTGATGGAGTCGCCTCCGGTCGGCTGACCCAGGAATTCCTGGAGTTCCGTTGCGATTTCCGGGGGAAGCGTGAATTTCGGATCCACGTAGTCGGTGACGTCGAAGAAGGGCCACGCGCTCTCGGCCGAGTACGCCTGCGCCCACATGCCCGCCCGCCGGAGATACTCGCGCATCAACACACGACGAGACATGACGTGGGCGACGGCGTCGTCCCAGTCACCCGTCCATTCCACCGCGCGAAGGCGCTCCAGCATGGCGGACGATGCCCGGTCGGTCACTTCGCGATTCCCTTCGACCGCAACTCCTGCAGGATTGCTGCCGTCACCTCGTCGCTGTCGGCTAGACCGGGCGCCAGCTCCCGCCCGCGTCGCTGGGGGAACCTGCCTCGGTCACCACTTGTTCGGTGAGGAAGAAATGGGTCCGGACCCGATCGAGTATCTGCGTACTAATTGGTGAGGTCCGGCCCACGGCCGTCGATGAGGTCGGGAGCCTTCAGCCCGTGGCCCTCGGCCTGGCCGAAGTGCGTTGGTTCACCGGGCTCGGCCCCGACTCCGAGCAGCGCGTCGAGTTCCCGCAGAGCCGCTGCGAGGCGGGGCGCATTCCGGGCGCGGACGGTTGGGTGCGGCTGTCCACGGAAGTCGCACGGTCCCCACACGTCGTGGTACACGGACAGCTCGGCCCAAGGACCGATCTCGTCGGGCGACACCATGAGCTCGACTCGTTGCGGCGCCTTCCGTCCGCGTCCAGCCAGGCGCCGGACCCCAGCACGACGATCCCCCCGTCTCGGCAGCCGACTGGCCGGCAGGCCCGCAGGCCCGCTCTTCCTCCGCCAGCAACGCGTCGTCGAGCGAGCGCCCCACGAGAGGTGATGCCGATGCCGCCCTTACCGACCTCGAACCAACTCCATTCGAGGGCAACCGGCTCCAGCAGACCGTGGTTGCCCAGAACGGCAGACATGCGCGCCGCGGTCGTGAGCGCTGCGCCCAGGCCCGGCTCGGTCACCTCGTCCAGGTCCCAGAACCACGACCCGCATTCTCTTTGGGGCACGCATCAGCATCGACACGGATGGCTCGGTCCTCCGCGGTCCAGTACGCCTTGTGCCACTGGAGGGCGGCGGCGAGAGCGCGGTCGCCTCAGCGAGACAGTGCCACTTCACCGCCGCCAGCGCGAGCGCGTCGTGCCGGTCGTCCTCGGACGTCGCGAGCCCCCGCGAGCGCCTCTTCGGCGCTCCCGACGATCGGTGCCATAGCCTCCGTGACGTTGTCCGTACAGAAGTCATGGCGCGAAATGGGCGTACGCACCCACCCACCCCGACCAGAACTCAAAATGCTTCAGCACGCCGCTCACGTATCGAACTCGCCCGCCCAGGAACGGTCCAGGAGGCGGAGCGGCAGGTAGTCCGACTCGACCTCGATCGACAGTCCCGCATCGTGGGCGAGGCAGGCGATGGCCAGCGGGCCGAGGGCAAGGAACCCCGCGATGTCATGCGCACGCTCCGGGGTGCTCCAGTACGCCTTGTGGAGCTCCAGGGCCTCCACAAGCGCCTGATTGAAGCCGTCCTGGTCCTTGCGTAGGAACTGGTAGAAGAGGTTGATCGGCGGGTAGAGCACGCACTGGAGCAGGTCGCGCGGCACGGTCGTGGCGATGTCCGGGTGGGACTGCTCGATGGCAGCCGTCAGCTTCTCCAACAGACCCGGCTGCTCCCGCCAGTACGTCTGAAGTGCGTCGACCCAGTGGTAGATGTACTCGTCGCCCTCGGCTCCGGACGCTCGCAGCAGCTCCAACGAGACCCGGCACATACGGTCCATACGGGGTTGATCCCGACAGATGATCACGAACCAGAGAGTCGTCAACCAGTTGCCGGCGTTGGCATAGAACTGCGGACCCGTCGCGCTGATGGTGCGCAACTCATGCGCGATGCGCGCCTCGATCACCTCCTCGGTGACGCAGGCCGCATCGAACGCCGCGACACCCACCTGCATCGCAGACACCGTGGCGTCCCATGTACCGAACCGGTTGCCGGTCGGGTTCAATGCCTGGTGAACCTGCACCTGCAGCAGTGCCTCGTTCAGCGCCATGCCGACGATCGCGGGTGAGGCGTCCAGATTCCGGATACTTGTTTCGAACTCCTCGGCCAGGCGCACCGTGGCCCGCTCGTCGACCGCCGGAATGGCGTGCCGCTCCACAATCACCGTCACGGATCGCTCCTATTATGGTTTCTCGAAGAAGAAGTCTTCGTCTTTGAACGTACCCATTTTGAATCGACGACTCTTGAAGCCCCCGTGACTTGGGCCGTCTGAAACGCCCTTGACGAGGATGTATTCGACCTTGTCTGCTATCAGGGCCTTCTTGAGGTCAGTGTACAACTTGAGCTCAGCGGCATCCCCATCCTCGGCCCTCTTCCACATCTCGTTCATGATATCGAGGAAGTATTCACGTGAACCCTGCATCGCCTTGAGCCCAGTGGGTAGCGTGCGTTCATTGATTGCGGTCTTCACGTCGCTCTTCGCCTCGAAAACGACGAATGACTCCGCGTCCTTGAGTCGCCAAACTTGGTCGAACTGGTCGTTTCCGTTCTTGGGGCCAGCTGTCGGCTCCCACTTTGCGCCCTCATAGAGCTGTGGAACCACGTGATTTCGGGCAACAGCCTCGCCGTAGGCCTCCGCGGCCTTCGACATCGCGTCATGGAAGGGGGCATGCTGCTGCTTGAGAGCTTTATATGCCGCCTCTGCCTCCGGCGTTTTATCCGTCTTCCAAGTCTTTTTTGCCTCCTTGAGCGGGTCATGCAGGGCGTTGTCGGCCTTGATGGTTGCGTTCCGCTTCTTGGCCGCATCGTCCAGGATCGTCTGGATCTCAGGGTTGTTGAGCTGCTGAGACGTCCCCTTGCGATCCCAGGAAGCGTCGTAGTACTTCGCCGGGAAGGGGGGCGGTGCGTCATCCTTGGTGATCCAGATCCCGGGGTTGTCGGGGTCTTTGATCAGCTGCTTCGGCGGGAAGCCGCTCTCGTCGGGGACGTCGGAGAGGTGCCGGTATCCGCGCGGCTCGTAGTACTTCTCAAAATAGCCCGGCTCGAAATTGGCCCGGTAGACCTGGATCTCGACGATCTGCTCCGTCGTCAGTGACCGACGAGGACCGTAGGGGTTGTCGCCCTGTCGCATGAAGCTCGGGGGGTCAGGAACGACACGAGTGGAGCTCGGTGTGGCTGTGCCCGGCGCCGTCGCGTCATCGCCCGCGTGGGCTGCGCCGTCCAGGCCGCCCATGCCCGGGGTTTCCGGGTGGTGGCCGCCCGTGGACGGGGGTTCGTGGTGGCCGCCGCCACCCGTACTGGAAGGGCCGTCGGCGTGGGTTGCCGTCGACGGGGTGTCCGTGTGGCCACCGCCTGTGCCGTGGGCGCCTCGGGGGGTGTTGTCCAGGTTGTTCGTGGGCATGTGGTCGCCCGCCCGGCCGCCCGGGGTCAGGTCCGGGTGGCCCGTCGGGGCGTGGTCCGGAATGTGCAGGGGGTCCGAGATGTCGCTGCCCAGGCGGATGCCGTCGCCGCCGCGGGCGACGGCGCCGGCCAGCTCGCGTTCCGGGATCTTGGCTGTCGCCGGGGAGTCCGCCTTCGGGGCGTCGACGCGCGGGACGTCCGCGCCCGCGGCCGGCTTGCCCTTCGGGACGTCGGCCGCGTGCTGGATGATCTCGCCCTTGTGGTTGTAGATGTTGTACTTCGGGTCCATGTACTGGGGCGGGCCGTCGACCGGGAGCTTGACCGAGCCCGGCGGGAGGGTGGTGGTGCCCTCGGGGAGCTTGATGTTGCCGTCCGGGAGCTTGATGTTGCCGTCCGGGAGCTTGATCGCGCCGTCGGGGACAGCGGAGCCGGCCGGGAGGTGGATCGCGCCGTCCGGGAGGTGGACCGCGCCTTCCGGCAGAGCTGTCGCGCCGTCCACGTTGATCTTCGGGGTTTCGAACTTGCCCGTGCCCCTCAGGCCGGCCATCACGTCGCCGATCTTCGACACGCCGGCGCCCGCGCCCTTGAAGACGTAGGTCATCGGGTCGACGGCCCTGCCCGCCTTGCTCGCGAACGACAGGGCCTTGGCGACCGCGCCCGCTTTGCCCGCGCCGGACACCGCACCGCCGCTGCCGCCCGTGCAGACCGTGGTGACCACGTTGAAGGTGACCGCACCCGCCGGCCCCGGCCCCGGCGGACCGCGCCGCGGCCGGGGCCCCCGGGGTGGGGGCCGCCCGACCGGCGGACCGCGCCCCGGCCGGGACGGCCCAGGCCGCCCGGCCGGCCCGCGCCGCCTGGGCGGCGGGCTTCGGGCAGGCCGTCCCCGTGGTGCTCGGCTACGTGCCGGTGGCCTTCGCCTTCGGGGTGCTCGGCCACACCGCCGGGCTGCCGTGGTGGGCGATGGTCGCCATGTCGGCCTTCGTGTACGGCGGTTCCTCCCAGTTCGCGGCCCTCCAGCTGCTGGCCGTCGGCGCCGCCCCGTACGCCATCGTCCTGACCACCTTCGTCGTCAACCTGCGCCATCTGCTGCTGTCCACCGCCATCGCCCCCCGGCTCGCCGGATGGCGGCGCCGCGAGCAGGCGCTCTTCGCGTACGAGCTCACCGACGAGGCCTTCGCGGTGCACTCCGCCCAGTACGCGGAACGCGCGCAGCGCCCGAAGGCCGAGGTCTTCGCCTTCAATGCCGCCGTGCACGCCTCCTGGGTGGCGGGCACGCTCGCGGGCGTGCTGGCCGGGGACCTGGTCACCGACGTCGAGGCGCTGGGCCTCGACTACGCCCTGCCCGCCATGTTCATGGCCCTGCTGGCGGCCGGGATCGTCGCCGACCGGCGCGGGCTCGCCGTCGCCGTCGTCGCGGGCGGCGGGGCGGTGGGCCTGACCCTGCTCGGCCTGCAGTACTGGGCCGTCCTGGTGGCGGCGGCCGTCGCGGCCACCTTCGGCCTGGCCATCGCCCCCCGCGAGGGAGACGGGCAGAGCGCGGCCGGCGCCACGGACGACCGCAGCACCCCAGACCGCAGCACCCCAGACCGCAGCACGCAAGACCGCAGCACGGAAGGAGCGCCGGGCCGATGAGCGACCTCACGCTCGCCCTGACCATCGCCGGCATGGCGGCCGTCACCTTCGGCCCCCGCCTGGTGCCCACCCTCTTCCTCGCGGCGGCCGCCCTGCCCCGCCCCGTCGTGGTCTGGCTGCGGCAGGTACCGCCCGCGGTGATCGCAGCCCTGCTCGCCCCGTCCCTGTTCGCCCCGGCCGGCACGCTCGACCTCGGCCCCGGCAACTACACCCTCTGGCTGGCGGTCCCGACCCTGCTGCTCGCCTGGCGCACCCGGAACTTCTACCTGACGATCGCCTTCGGTATCGGATCCCTGGCCCTGCTCCGCCTGGTCACCGGCTGACGGAAGCCTTCCCACACCGTTCTGCGCAGCTCTGACCTGCGGATATGTAGGTCCTGGGGGTGGTCGGGAGGTTAATTGGCGTGAGTCCTCCCCGCGATGACGTAGAGTTGTGTTTACCGACGCGGGGTGGAGCAGCTCGGTAGCTCGCTGGGCTCATAACCCAGAGGTCGCAGGTTCAAATCCTGTCCCCGCTACTCAATACGAAGGCCCGGTTCCCCTTGGGGAGCCGGGCCTTCGTCGTGTTCCCGGCCCGCCCTCACCCGATCGGCCCGGGCCGGGTCGCCGTACGGCCCCCGCTGCGGCCAGCCTTGAGGGGCAGGCGACAGCGGCCCGCACCCGTATGAGGGACCGGGCAGGGGAGCAGCGCGGTGGGCCTGGGGCAGCAGGGCGGCGACGAGTACGCGGGCGGCCCCGGCAACGGCACGGCCCGCAGCCCCGCTGATCGCCGCCCCGCTGTCCTCGCTCCGGGTCACCGTCCTCACCGGTGTGCTGTCCTCGCTCGCGGTGGTCCTGCTGCACGTCCTCAACGGCACCACCCGGAAGCTCGAGGCGCTGACCGAGCTGGTGACCGTGGTGACCGTCTCCGGGCTCGCCGTCCTGATCAACCGGGTCGTACGGCGCAGCGGCGAGCGGCTCGCCTCGGCGCGCGGGATCGCCGAGGCCGCCCAGCGCGCCGTGCTGCCCAGGCCGCCGAACGCATCGCCGGCCTGCACGTCTGTGCCCGGTACGAGGCCGCACAGGCCGACGCCTTCATCGGCGGGACCTGTACGCCGTCCAGGACACCCGTACGGAGTGCGGCTGGCGGTGGGGGCTGGGGGCGGTCGAGGCCGTGGCGGTGGTCCTCGGGGCCTTCCGCGAAGCGGCCGAGACGGAGCCCACGCTCGAGGGACTGGCGCAGCGGCTGGAGCGGGCCCTGGCCCGGGAGGGCACCCGGCGCGACAGCCTGGACGCGGTGGAGGGGTTCACGACCTGCGTGCTCGGGGAGATCCCGGCGGGGGCCCAGGTGCTGCGGCTGGTCAACCGGGGCCACCCCGAGCCGCTGCTGCTGTACGCCGACGGGCGCCGGGTGGTCCTCGCCCCGGCGGAGCCGGCGCTGCCGCTCGGCATGGGGGAGCCGGCCCGGGCGTGGCCGGACCGGGTCGAGGAGTGGGCCTTCCCGACCGGGGCCACCCTGCTGCTGTACACGGACGGGCTGACCGAGGCCCGGGACGCTGCGGGGGTCTTCTGCGATCCGGCGGCCCGGCTGAACGGGCGGGTCTTCCCCGGGCCCGGCGAACTGCTCGGCGCGCTCAGCAGCGACGTGCGCCGGCACACGGGCGGCGGGCGCGACGGACGACATGGCGCTCCTCGCGGTGGGCCGGCCGGCGGTGGGCCGGCCGGACCGGCGGCGTACCGTACCCGTGATCGCACGGTAACGTGGCGTAATCGAAAAGGAGTGCTCCGTAAGGTTTATGACGCTGCGTCAAGATGTCGGCGTGGCCGAAGAGGTGTGGATCTTGCTTGATTTTTGCCCGAATTGATCCACTAAGCGCTATTAGTGGTGGCCAAGGCTGCGCGCTGAGTGGCTGATTGCCGTTAACGATCAATCGCAACAGCTTGGAATCACTCCCCTCCGTCTATTACCGTTCCATAACGCAGCGCGGTCGTCCCAGCCGTCGCAAGAGGCGGCGCCGTGCGCGTGCGTGTCCCCATGAGGAGTGTGGCCCGGTGGCCTCCAACTCGCCTGCCCCCGAAGGCATCGAGCTCCAGGAAACGCCCACTGCGGGCGCCTGGGGCGAGTGGAACCCCACCGAGGACTCCGCCCGCCCGCCCCGCGGCAAGCACCGCGTCGTCAAGCAGCGCGGCGGACTTGCCCGCAGCTCCACCGTGCTCGGTGTCGGCGTCATCGCGGCAGTCGGCGCGAGCGGCATCGCCACCGCGCAGGACCGGCCCCAAGTCGCCATCTCCATGCCGGACTTGCCCGACTTGCCCGACTTCGGCCTGGGCGGTGCCGGGGGTCACGGGCAGCACGCGGAGGCCGACGGCCCCGCAGCGGGCGCCGGAGCCTCCACGAAGCCGACCGGCATCATCGCGCAGCAGGCCGCCGGGCACGCCGACGCCGGCGCGACCCTGGTGGGCCGCATCCTCCAGCAGGCTGAGTCCCAGGAGAGCGCTGCCGACGCCCAGACCCGGGCGCAGGCCGAGCGCGCCGCCCAGGAGGCCGCCGCCACGGAGGCCAAGGCCCAGCGGGAGGCCGCCCAGAAGCAGGCCGAGGACGCGCGCCTCGCCGCCGAGCAGGCGGCCAAGGAGGCCCAGGCGGCCGCCGACGCCAAGGCCGAACAGGAGCGGATCGCCAAGCTCGCCGGCAGCTACTCCCTCCCCACCTCCGCCTACACCCTCACCTCGCACTACGGCGTCGCCGGTTCGATGTGGTCCTCCGGCTACCACACCGGCCTCGACTTCGCCGCCCCGACCGGCACCCCCGTCAAGGCCGTCGCCGGCGGGAAGATCACCTCGGCCGGCTGGTCCGGGGCGTACGGCTACCGGATCGTCCTCGAGCTCGAGGACGGTACGGAGATCTGGTACTGCCACCTGTCCTCGATGTCGGTGACCTCCGGCTCGGTCGGCGCGGGCGAGACCATCGGCCGCGTCGGCGCCACAGGCAACGTCACCGGACCCCATCTCCACCTGGAAGTACGCAAGGGCGGCTCGACGATGGACCCGCTGGCGTGGCTGGAGTCCAAGGGCCTGAGCGTCTAGGGGGCCGTCAAAGCGCCGCCCCGCCCTCACGGGCGGACGACGCTGCTTTGACGAGACCCCCTGGCGGGCGGTACGCAGACCCGCTCGGCCGGTAGCGGCAGCGGTACCGGTACGGGGGCCGGCCGCGGCGGAAGGAGCTCCTCCAGGACCGCCGCCCGGGCCAGGGCGGGCCCCGCCGTCGCCTTGCGCAGCCACAGCCGGCGCAGCAACTCCCGCTCCCGGCAGGCGAAATCGGGCTCCCGCGCAGGTCCGCCCCGCCGGGCCCGGTGCCGCAGCAGGGCCAGAGCGGCCGCGTCCGCCTCGTACAGGGCGACCGCCCTGCCCGCGGCCCGGCCCCCGGTGCTCCGGGCCAGCGCACGGGCCAACGACCGGGCCGGCATCGACACCAGGGCCGGCACCTCCGCCGGGCGCAGCCAGCCCGCGGCCGCGTACACCGCCAGCTCCCCGGCGACGGCATGCAGCCGGCGCCGCCTTATCCGTACGGCCAGCCACAGCAGCAGCCCGAACACCGGGACCATCACGCAGCCGTAGACCACGTAGAAGCCGTATTCGCCGAACCGCGAGGAGCTGTTCCACAGCGCGTGCAGGCCCATCGCGGTCAGCAGCCCGAGCAGCGGCAGCCCGGTCCGGCGCAGCCGCCCGGCGGCGAGCGCGGCCGCGCCGAAGCCGAGCCCGGTGAGCACCGTGAACAGCGGGTGCGCGAACGGCGAGACCACGATCCGCACGAAGAAGGTTGCGGCCGTCACCGAGTCCAGCGGGGCGGCGCCGCTCTCCAGGTCCTCACCGAAGGCGTTGCCGAGGTAGAGGACGTTCTCGGTGCAGGCGAAGCCGGTGGCGGTGAACCCGGCCACCACGAACCCGTCCGCGGGGCCGGTGAACTGCCCTCTTCGGAACACGAACACCAGCAGCAGGGCCGCCGCCTTGGCGCTCTCCTCGACCACCGGGGCGACCGCCACCGAGCCGAGCCGGTCCGCGGCGGAGGCATCGGCCGTCGCAGCCGTTATCCACTCCGTGGCGAAGTTGTTGGCCAGTATCGCGATCAGGGCCGCGGTGCAGGCGCCCCAGCCGAAGCAGAAGAGCAGCTGCGCCCAGGGGCAGGGCGCGGCGCGGCCGAGCCACCGGAAGGCCGCCATGAGCAGCGGCACCGGCAGTACGGCCAGCCCGAGGCCGACGAAGAACCCCGCGGTACCGGTCTGTTCCCGCACGAGTTCGAGGATCGCCAGCCCCGACAGCGACAGCACGGCGAGCACGCACGTACGGACACCAGGGAGCGCTCGGAACACACGATGACTCTAGCGAGCCGCTCTGACACGAACAGTGACGACGGCGGTTCTCTACTCGTTCGGGGACGCCGGGCGGCGGGCGAAGAGCAGGTCGTGCACGACGTGCCCCTTGTCGAGACCCTGTCCCTCGAAGCGGGTGAGCGGCCGGAAGTCGGGCCGCGGCGCGTAGCCGCCGTCCGCCTGGGTGTTCTCGAACTCCGGGTGCGCCGTGAGCACTTCGAGCATCTGCTCGGCGTACGGCTCCCAGTCGGTCGCGCAGTGCAGTACGGCACCCGGGGCCAGACGGGTCGCGGCCAGGTCGAGGAACTCGGGCTGGATCAGCCGCCGCTTGTGGTGGCGGGCCTTGGGCCACGGGTCCGGGAAGTACACGCGCAGCCCGGCGAGGGAGTCGGGCGGCAGCATCTCGCGGAGCAGGATGATGGCGTCGCCGTTGGCGACGCGCACGTTGGTCATCCCGCCGCGCTCGGCGAGCGCCAGCAGGTTCCCCTGGCCCGGCGTGTGCACGTCGGCGGCGAGGATCCCGGTCGCGGGGTCGGCAGCGGCCATCTGCGCGGTGGCCTCACCCATCCCGAAGCCGATCTCGAGCACGACGGGAAGCCCGCCGAACAGCTCCTCGAGGTCGATGACGGAATTCCCGTCGATGTCGAGCCCCCACACGCCCCACAGCCGCTTCAGGGCTTCGCCCTGCCCGGTGGTCACCCGGCTGCGCCGCGGCTGGAAGCTCCGGATCCGCCGCTCGTGGTGCGAGCCGGCCGGGTCGGGGGAGGGCCCGTCGGGGAAACGGGGCTCGGTCCGCCACTTCGGGGGCACGTAGGAGTTCGCCTCCGGCGTGGCTTCCGGGGCGCTGGGCTGGGGGGTGAGGGACTCAGACACAATCCTCAGATTCTACGACCCCGCCCCCACCGCCGCCGCTGCCCGGACCCCGGCCGGGGTCAGGACGCCCGGAGGGTGGTCAGGGCGCGGCGGGCGATCTCGCGGCCGATCGGGAGCGAAGCCGTCGCGGCCGGCGACGGGGCGTTCAGGACGTGCACCGTCCTCGGCGCGTCCCGGATCAGGAAGTCGTCCACCAGCGTCCCGTCCCGCAGGACGGCCTGCGCCCGCACCCCGGCCCCGGCCGGGGCCAGGTCCGCCGACGAAACCCCTGGCAGGAGCCGCCGTACCGCCTCGGTGAAGGCCTGCTTCGACAGCGACCGGCGGATCTCGCCCGCCCCGTACCGCCAGTGCCGCCGGGCCATCCGCCAGGATCCCGGCCAGGCCAGCTCGTCCGCGACGTCCCGGGGCCGGACCACGCCCCACCCGTACCCTTCGCGCGCCAGCGCCGGCACCGCGTTCGGACCGACATGGACCCCGCCGCCGATCCCCCGCGTCAGGTGCACGCCGAGGAAGGGGAACGCCGGATCCGGGACCGGGTAGACCAGCCCCCGGACCAGCGAGGGCCGCGCCAGGTCGTAGTACTCCCCACGGAACGGCACGATCCGCATCCCGGGATCGTCCCCGGCCAGCCGCGCGACCCGGTCGCACTGCAGGCCCGCGCAGTTCACCAGCACACGGGAGCGGACCACCAGCCCGGACGTGGTGCGGACCGCCACCCCCGACGCCCGCCGCGAGATCAGATCCACCGCCCCGCCGTACACGATCTCCGCTCCGGAGGACTCCGCCAGCTGCTGCGCCACCTGCCCGTAGTCCACGATCCCGGTGGTGCCGACATGGATCGCGGCCAGGCCGCGCACCTCCGGCTCGTACTCCGAGATCTGCGCCGGGCCCAGCTCGCGCACCGGGATGCCGTTCTCCCGGCCCCGCTGCACCAGGGCGTGCAGCCGCGGCAGCTCCTCCCGCCCGGTGGCGACGATCAGCTTGCCGGTGACCTCGTGGGCGATCCCGTGCTCGGCGCAGAACTTCACCATCTCGGCGGCCCCGCGCACCGCGAAGCGCGCCTTGAGCGATCCCGGCCGGTAGTAGATCCCGCTGTGGATCACCCCGCTGTTGCGGCCCGTCTGGTGGCGGGCCGGGCCGGACTCCTTCTCCAGCACCACCACCCGCGTCCCGGGGGCCAGCTGCGCCAGGGCATGCGCCGTCGACAGGCCGACGATGCCACCGCCGATCACCAGCACATCGCAGTCGACCCTGCCCACGCTGCCCACGCCGCCGCCCAAGCTGCCACCTCCCACCCCTGCATACTGCACCCCACCACTGACAAAGCGGCTACGCGGGGGCCACCAACAGCGGCCGTGCCCGCTCCCGCAGCTCCGCCACGCGCGGCTCGTCCCCGTACGGCTCGAGCCGGTGCAGCAGGTCCCGTACGTACTCCGTCGTCCGCGCCGAGGAGATCCGGCCCGCGACCTCCACCGCCCGGGTGCCGGCCGCGCACGCCGCGTCCAGGTTGCCCGACTCCAGCTCGGCGACCGCGCTCACCACCAGCCGCAGCCCGTGCGAGCGCACGTACTCCTCCGTCGGCCGCGACAGCGCCTGCTCCGTGAAGCGCCGCACCTGCCGCGGCAGTTTCAGGTCCCGGTAGCATTCCGCCGCGTCCGCCGCGAACCGGTCGTACGAGTAGAAACCCAGCCACGTCGGATCCGGGTCGCCCTCCCGCGCCCGCTCCAGCCAGCCCTCCGCCGCCCGCAGCGCCGCCCCGGCGGCCGCCGAATCGCCCGCCTTCGCGTGCGCCCGCGCCTCGACGAGCCGGAAGAAGCTCATGGTGCGGGCGGTGGCCAGCCCCCGGTTGCGCTCCACGGCCGCCTGCGCGAGGTCCACGCCCTCGTCCGGGAAGTCCCGGTACGTCGCCTGCAATGACATCGAGGCCAGCACGTACCCGCCCAGCGGTACGTCCGCTGCCGCGCGGGCCAGGCGCAGCGCCTGGATGTAGTAGCGCTGGGCCGCCTCCTGCTGGCCGGTGTCGAAGGCCATCCACCCGGCCAGCCGGGTCAGCTCGGCGGTCGCGCCGAACAGTGCGCGGCCCACGTCGTCGCTGTACGAGCCGAGCAGCAGCGGCGCCGCGTCGACGCGCAGGCACTCGGGCACCATCGACGAACGCCAGTCCCCGCCGCCGTACTTGGAGTCCCAGCGGCGTGCGTCCTCGGCCGCCTCGCGCAGCTTGGTCACATCGCTGTGACCCACGCGCTGCGGCGCCGGGTCCGACAGCCCCACGACGGCGGCGGGCACCGCTGCGGGCGGGGCGTGCGGCGTTTCACCCGAAGACTGCGCGGGCAGACCCGTTGACGAAGACGACGACATCGGTGACGAAGACATCGGCGAGGCCGTCGGTCCCTGCGCCGGTGCGGGGCCCGGGGCCGCGGGCGCCGTGTTCGCCACCGGCTCGCGCGACGCCACGGTCGCACGGGGCGGGGCGGGCTCGCGCGCCACCGAACCGTCCGCCGGAGATATCAGCCAGCGCGAGGCGGGCGTCGCATACGCGGACACGGCGAACGAGCCGGCCAGCGACTGCCAGATCCCGCCACCGCCCCGGCGCCCGGCGAGGTCGAGCCGGTAGAGGTCGGTGGCCGAGCGCACCGCCTCGCCCACGTCCCGCGGGAAGGCCAGGCCGACCTCGGGCGCGGGGTCCGCATCCGCCAGCCCGATTTCGTGCAGCGGCACCGGCCGCCCCAGCTTCGCGCCGATCGCGGCGGCGATCAGATGCGGGGCCGCGCCCTGCGGCACCATCCCCTTCGACACCCACCGGGCCACCGACGTCTTGTCGTAGCGAAGCGTCAGGCCGCGCTGTGCGCCGAGGTCGTTGACCCGCCGGGCCAGCCCGGCGTTGCTGATGCCGGCGAGGGCGAGGACGGCGCCGAGCTTCTCGTTGGGCTCGCGGAGCTCCCTGGACATGCGCCACCCCTCGTCACACGCGGAACGCACACAACGCATACGCCGCCGAGGCATAGTTGCCCGGCATTTCGTAAACCCAGCGTAGTTCCCCGCCTCCCAAGCGTTAAGGCCCCGACTTCCGTATGGCGGGATTGTTGTCCGCCTGCACAGTCGGGCCGGGGCCCGCGCCGCGGGCGCACGTGCTCTCCCGTGCTCCGTGCGTGTGGCCGTGCGCCCGCCCGTGCGCTCTGGCCGGTCACCGGGCCCGGCGATTCGATGTGCCGTGCGTGGGTCGGCCCGCTGCGTGGATCCGGCGGGCCGGGGGATGCCGCTACCTCAATCCCCGCGGGTGGCGGAACGGTCCGGGGGGCGAATCCCGTCTCCCGGACCGCGCCCGCGCACCGCTGCGGTCGGGCGCCCCCGCGCGTGCGACGGCACTCAGTACGGCCGAAGAATGGCCGAAACCGACCTATGGGACGGTGGGAACGGAACGCCAAATACCGTGTGGCCGGGGCGTGTTCGTTTGCACGTGCGCCCTCCTCGGCCACTCCGGCACGCCTGTCTCGTGGCAGCATGGACCCCGAGCCACCCGGGGTCCCGTCGGCCGCGCCCTCTGCGCTGACCATGCCGTTCATGCCCCGGTCAATTGCCCACAGGCTGGGGAGGCGGCGGTGCGCTGGTTGGTCGGGTGGAGCAGTATCGCCGCGAGCTTCGGCACGGCCGGCCGGGTCTCCGGCCAGGGCGGACACGGCTCCGGCGGCCCTGCGAGCGGCGGCCCCGACGGACCCCTGAGCGGCGGCATCGCGGACGCAGACCATCCGTACGACCCGGCCGGCCAGGACGCCGAACGCACCGTCGTGCCCGTGGGCGCCCAACTCCTCTGGGGAGACCCCGACCCCCTCTGGGCCGTCGGCGACTGGCGCCCCGACGAGATCCGCACCCTCGCCGCCGACCCCGCCGACCCCTTCACCCGCCTGGCCGTCCTCGGCTGCTGCGGCGCCACCGACGCCGAGCTGCGGCGCGCACTCCTCGCCGCCCGCGGCGGAGCCCTGCGCCACCTCACCCAGTGGTCCGGCAGCTACACCGCCGTCGTCCAGACCGGCCGCCGGATCACCGTCGTCGGCGACCTCGCGGGTGCGCGCCCCGTGTTCTACACGCCCTGGGCCGGCGGCACCGCGTACGCCACCGCCGCGCTGCCCCTCGCCGACCTCATCGAGGCACAGCTCGACATCGGCCATCTCGCCGCCCTGCTGGCCTGCCCCGACAGCCCGGAGGCACTGGGCGACGGCACACCGTACGTCGGCGTACGGCGCATCCCGCCCGGGCACGCGCTGATCCTGCGCGAGGGCTCGCGCGAGATCACCGGGTACGAGCCGGTGGCCTCCCTCGCGGTGGCCGCGCCCGCGGCCGATCCCGAGCGCGCGGTGGAGGGCGTGCGGGAAGCATTGGTGGACGCGGTGCGCGCCCGGCTCACGGCACCACGGCATGCCCCCGACACGCCGCCCCACGACCCCGGCCCGGTGCCCGGAATGGGCCCCGCCGACCGGCGCGCGGCCCGGGGCGCACCCGCGCCGGTCCCCGGAGTCGGCGCCGACCTCTCCGGAGGCAGCGCCTCCGCGACCCTGGCCCTGCTCGCGGCAGGTCTGCCCGGGGCGCCCGGCACGGTGATGAAGCAGTCCGGCGAACGCCTCCTCGCCGTCACCTTCAACGACCTGGCCACCCCCCAGGGCCGCGAGGCCGAACTCGAACGCGCCCGCGCCATCGCCGCCAGCCCCCGGCTGCACCACGTGGTCGTGGCCGCAGCCGAGGAAGCCCTCCCGTACGCGGAACTCGACGGCCCCCTCACCGACGAACCCGGCCCCTCCCTCGTCACCGCCGCCCGCGAGCGGCGCCGGCTGGCGGCCGGCTCGGCCGACCACTTCGTCGGGCACGGAGCCCGCCAGGTCCTCGACGCCCACCCGGCCCGGCTCGCCGACCTCCTGATGGACCGCCGCCGCCGCCACCTGCTGCGCCCGGTCGCCGCCCTGGCCCGCTCCGCGCCGGGCGACTCCGCCCTGTCCCTCCTGGTCCCGTTCTCCGTCTACTCCGCGGCCCGCCGACTCGCCCGTACGCCGTACCGCGCGGGCATGGAGGCGGCCGCGGCCCGGCTGCGCGAAGGCGCCGTCGAGGGGGGCGCCTCGAACCCGGTGGACGCCTCGCTGGCCGCCCTGACCTGGTCCCGCCCGGGCCCGGCGGCGGGCTGGCTGACCGGCGAAGCCCTGGCGGAAGTATCGATCCGTCTCGCGACCGCCGCCGGCCGCCCGCCCCTCTCCCTGCGGCCCGGCGAGGCCCGGGCCCGCGCGGCGCTGACCCGCCACGCGGCGGACCACCGGGTCTTCGAACAGGCCGTGGAGGTCCGCAGCCAGCGCCTGCACGCCCCTTTCCTGGACAACCAGGTCGTACGGGCCGCCCGCGCGCTCCCCGAATCCCTGCGCGTCCAGCCCGGCGCCCGGGCGGCGATCCTGCGCAGCGTCCTCTCGTCGGCGGGCGTACGCGAACTCCCGCCGGGCTGGGGCGCCCCGGCCCACACCCCGAACGAAACGGCGACCCGCGTAGGCCTGCGCGCGGCACTCACCTCCCTCCTGGCCCTGTTTACGTCCCCCCTCCTCGCGGACGCCGGCCTGATCGAGGCCCGGGTGGTCCAACAGGCCCTGCTGGACGCGGCGGAGGGCCGCCCCGTCCCCCTCGACGGCCTCGCGGAGCTCGTCTCGATGGAACTGTGGCTGGGCCGCCTCCTGGCCCGCCGAGGCACGTGCTGGACGGGCACGTCCACCCCCCGCCGCCGAGCAGTCCCGCAGGGCGTCCCCATCCCCCGCCCAGCCCTGTCGTGACCGGTCCGGCCCAGCTGCCCCGGTAGCGCGCCCCGGTCGTCTGCCCCTGGCCGCGTACCGGGCGGTTCGGCCCGGGGGCCGGGTACGGGGCGCCCTGTGCGTGCCGACGCGGGGCCGGCCGGATGCCGCCGCTGACGCGGGGCCGGCCGCATGCCGCCGCTGGTGCCCCGGCCGCACGCCGCCGTCGGCGCCGCGGCCGAAGGGGTGGGAGCCGCGGACGCGGGAGCAGGAAGATCCGACGCGGACACGTGCACGGCAGGCCCGGCGGCCCGCCCCTCTTCCGTGCCGCCCGCTCGTACCGGGCCTGACCGCTGTCATCGACACTCGTTACCACGGGCCCGTATCACCGATGCCCGGTGGGCAGGCCGGGGGCTGTTGCCGACGTGCGTCATGGCATGGGTGGTGGCTGGCGTGGTGGGTCACTGCGGGCGGGCGGGGCAAGAAGACGGCGGGGCCGTCGTGACCGGTGGGGTGGACGGCACGCAGGCAGCGTCCGGCAGTGCGCCCGGCAGGCAGGGGCGGTCACGGCCCTGCTTGCGGGGTAACCCGGTCCGCACGACCGGCCCCGACCAGCAGGTGCGAGCGGTTCCTGGAGTTCCGTGACCCATTGGTCCCGGTCCTCCGGGCAGGCGAGGGTCAGCTCACGCGCGTAGCCCGCCGAGCGGTGGCCGTGGGTGTCGATCCCCCGGGCGAGGGCCTGGCCGATGGGCAGGACGCGGTCCATCGGGCCACGGTGCACCACGACACCACCGCCCCACGGCCGACCGCGCCGAAACTCCCCGACACCCCGGCCAGCGGCAAGGCAGAATTGCCCGGTGCGGTATCTCATCCTCGGCGTCACCGAAGCCCGTGACGAGACCGGCGCCCCCCTCCCCATTGGTGGCGCCCGCCTGCGCGCACTCCTGACCGCCCTCGCACTCCGCGCCGCGGCCGGCGCGCGGAGCGGCACCGCCTCCGTCGCCGACCTCGTCGACGAGGTCTGGGGCGACGACCCGCCCCAGGACGCCCCCGCCGCCCTGCAGGCCCTCGTCGGCCGGCTCCGCCGGGCCCTCGGCGGCCGGCACACCGTCCACGCCCACCCCGCCGGCGGTTACGGCCTCGCCGTCGCCGACCGCGACGACATCGACCTGCACCGGTTCACCCGGCTCGCCCGCCAAGGTGCCCACGAGCTGGCCGCCGACCCCGCCACCGCCGCCGGAACCCTCCGCACCGCCCTCGACCTCTGGCGCGGCCCCGCCCTCGCCGACCTCCCCGAGCCCGCCCGTACCGCCCACGCCGTCGCCCCCGAAGCGCACCGGACCGCCGCGCTCCGCGCCCGGATCGACGCCGAGCTCCGCAGCGGCGCCACCGACCCGGCGTCCCTCCTCCCGGAGATCGAGGCGCTGATCCAGGAACACCCGTACGACGAGCCCCTGCGCGCCCAGCAGCTCCGCGCGCTGCGCGCGGCCGGCCGCCCCGCCGCCGCCCTCGCCGCGTACGAAGGCATCCGCCGCACCCTCGCCGACACCCTCGGCACCGACCCGGGCCCCGAACTGACCGCCCTGCACGTGGAACTGCTCCAACCCCCGCCCCCGGCACCACCCACCCCCGCACCCCCGGCCCCCGCGCCCGCAGCCGCCCCCGCACCCCAGGCGTCCTCGGCCTCTGGGCGGGCAGCCGCCGCTGCTCCTTTGGTGTCCTCGGCCTCTGGGCCGGCAGCGGCCACTGCACCTTTGGTGCCCTCGGCCTCTGCGCCGGCAGCCGCCGCCGCATCTCTGGCGTCCTCGGCCTCTGCGCCGACAGCGGCCGCCGCACCTTTGGCGTCCTCGGCCTCTGCGCCGGCAGCCGCCGCCGGACTTTTGGCGTCCTCGGCCCCCGCGCCCCAGGTGCACCCGGCATCTCCCGCGCCCGCAATCGCCCCTGCGCCCCCGGTACCCGCCGCGCCCGCGGGGGCAACCGTGCTCCCGGCAGCTCCGGGGCCCGCAGTCGCCTCCGCGCTCCCGGAGCACCAGGCAGCTCCCCGGTTCCCGGCTTATCCCGCATCCTCCGCGCATCCCGCCCCCGCGGCGGCAACTGTGCTCCCGGAACGCCCTGCGCCCGCAGCATCCCCTGCGACCCCGGCGCACCCGGCAGCTCCCGCCCCCGCGGCGGCAACTGTGCACCCGGAACGCCCTGCGCCCGCAGCATCCGCCCTGCGCCCGCAGCATCCCCTGCGACCCCGGCGCACCCGGCAGCTCCCGCCCCCGCGGCGGCAACTGTGCACCCGGAACGCCCTGCGGCCGCAGCCGCCCCCGCGCCCCAGGCGCACCCGGTAGTCCCTGCGTGTGCAGCCGCCGCTGCACCCCTTGCGCGCCCGGCACCCCCCGTTTTCGCGGCCCCGGCCACCCTCGCGGCCCCGGCGGCGTTCGCGGCCCCGGCGGCGTTCGCGGCCCCGGCGGCCCCCGCGGCCCCGGCCGCACCCGCATCCCCCGCGGCACCCGCACCCCCCGCGGAGCCGACCGGCAACCTCCGTCCCCGTCTCACCTCCTTCGTCGGCCGCGAGCCCGAACTGGCCGCCCTGCACACCGACCTGGCCCGCCTCCGTCTCGTCACCCTCACCGGCCCCGGCGGTTCCGGAAAGACCCGGCTCGCCGAGCACGCCGCCTCCGCCCACCCCGAGCCCGGCTGGCTCGTCGAACTGGCCCGCCTCGACCACCCCGCCGCCGTCCCCGGCGCGGTCCTCAGCGCCCTAGGCCTGCGCGAGAACACCCTCGTGGCCCGCGAGAAGACTGCCGCCGACGACCCCGCCGCCCAGCTCGTCGAGCACTGCGCGAACCGCCGCCTGCTCCTCGTCCTCGACAACTGCGAGCACGTCATCGGTGCCGCCGCCGAACTCGCCGAGCGCCTCCTCACCCACTGCCCCGGCATCCGGATCCTGGCCACCAGCCGCGAACCCCTCGGCGTGCCCGGCGAAACGGTCCGCCCCGTCGACCCCCTGCCGCCCGACCCCGCACACCGTCTCTTCGCCGACCGCGCCGCCGCCGTCCGCCCCGGCTTCACCCCCGCCGAGGACCCGGCCGCCGTCGCCGAGATCTGTGCCCGCCTCGACGGGCTGCCGCGACCGCTTCCGGCTCCTGACCAGCGGCGCCCGTACCGTCCTGCCCCGCCAGCAGACCCTGCGCGCCGTCGTCGACTGGTCCTGGGACCTGCTGGACGACAAAGAGCGCACCGTCCTGCGCCGCCTCTCCGTGTTCGCCGGCGGCTGCGACCTCCCCGCCGCCGAAGCCGTCTGCGCGGACGACACCCCGGACGACACCCCGGACGACACCCCGGACGACACCCCGGACGCCGCCCTGGACGTCGCCGACGTCCTCGGCTCCCTCGTCGACAAGTCCCTCGTCATCGCCACCCCCGGCCAGGGCGTCGGCGGCAGCGGCATGCGCTACCACATGCTCGAGACCATCCACGAGTACGCCACCGAACGCGCAGCCGCACGCGCACCCGACCGCAGCGCCGCCGCCCACCGCCACGCCGCGCACTTCCTGGACCTCGCCGAGGAGGCCGAGCCCCTCCTGCGTTCCGCCGCCCAGCTCCCCTGGATCCGCCGCATCGAGACCGAGCTCGACAACCTCCGGGCCGCGCTCCTGCACACCATCGAAACGGGCGCCGCCGAGACCGGCCTGCGCCTCGTCCTCGCCCTCGGCTGGTTCTGGTGGCTGCGCAACTACCGTACTGAGGGCGCGGAATGGGCGGCCCGTGCCCTGGAGTCCCACCCCGTCGAGCCGCCCGAGGGCACCCCCGAGTACTGGCCCTTCATGCGCACGCAGATGCTGCGCGTCCTCCTCCTCGCCGAAGGCCACGCGCCCGAGGAGTTCCGCACCCCGCAGAACACCGCCCTCGCCGACCGCATCCAGAAGGTCTTCCGCGGCTCCGGCCCCGAAACCGCCCGCTTCCCCGGCATGCTCTGGCCGATGACCACGTTCCTCACCGGTGACACCCGGGACGTCCGCGACGGGCTCGCCGAGACGGTCGACAACTGCCGCCGCCACGCCGGAGACTGGGAACTGGGCATCACCCTCATGCTCCGCACCCACGTGACCATCGACCTCACGGGCGGCCTGCCGTCCGTCGACGCCGACCTCGCCGAACTGCACGAGATCGCCGACCGCGTCGGCGACCGCTGGACCCGTGCCCAGGTGGCGAGCGCCGCCGGCGAGGTCGCACTCTCCCGCGGCCGGTACGACTGGGCCCGCGCCGAGTACGAGGAGTGCCTGCGCCTCGCCCGCGAGGTCGGCGCCCACACCGAGGTGCCCTTCGCCATCGCCCGGATCGCCGAGTCCGCCTTCTGCTCCGGCGACTTCGACGGCGCCGAGCAGCTGCTGGCGGAGGTCGCCCGCGAAGTCGAGCCCTACGGCGGCGTGTACGACGTACGGGCCTACGGCGGCATGCTCGCGGCGCTGCTCGCCCTCGTCCGCGGGGACCTCGAGCGGGCCCGTGCCGAGTGCGAGCTGGCTCGCGCCGCGTCCGGAATGATCTCAGCGCCCCCGCAGCTCGCCGCCGGGCTCGACAACATCGACGCCGTCCTCACCGCCCGCGCACACGGCCCGGAGGCCGGCCTCGCGAAGCTCGGGCCGGCCCTGGCCGCCGCCGTCGCCGCACACTGCGCCGAGCGCGTGGTCGCCTCGCTCTCCGACAACGCCGCCGTACTGCTGGCCGCCGCCGGGCGCAGTGCCGAGGCCGTACGGGTGCTCGCGGCGGCCACCGCCTGGCGCGCGGGCCACCCGCGCTCGGTCCCGGAGCAGGCCGCCGTCGGCGGACTCCCGGACGGCACCCGCGCCGTGCTGGGCCCCGACCGCTACGAGCAGGAGGTGGCGGCGGGCGCCGAGCTCTCCCCGGCCGAGGTCGTCACCCTTCTCACCGGCAGCTGATCACTGCGTCGGCCCAGCTCGCCAGGGTCGGCAGGCTGCCCTGCCCGGCCTGCTCGACCACCAGCCGCAGCGTCTTGCGCCCGGCCAGGGGGACGTCCACGGCGGCGGCCGGATCCCCGTACCCGAGCGTGCCCGACCGCCACAGCCGCTGCCCGTCGGCGTACACGGAGAACCGCACCGTGCCGTCGGTGAACAGCGACAGGTCGTCCACCCCGGCCCGCGCAGAGAACGCCGTGCACGGCCGGTTGAGGGTGATCTCCACCGAGGAACGGGAGTTCACGGTGAGCCCCTGCGCGAACCGTCTGTCCCCGATCCGCAGCCCCCACCGCTGCCACACCCAGCTGCTGCGCCAGGTCTGCAGCTCGGGGCCGCTGTGGTCGCCGAACGCGGCGTGTTCGAGCCCCGCCAGCCGGAACCCCTGCGGCGGCTTCGGCTCGGTCGGAGACGGGGACGGCCTCGCCGGACTCCGGCTCGGTACGGGGCTCGGCGTCGGCGACGGCTTCGGGGAGGGCGCCCGGGACACCGGCGGGGCCGGGGCCTCCGGCATCGGCACGGACGGGGTCGGCGACGCCGGAGCCGTGTGCGGCGCGGACGGTACGGAGCCCTGCGCGGCCGGCGGCTCCGGGACCGAGGAGGGGCGCGGAGCCGGGACCAGCGGCACCACGGGCGCCGCCACACTCGGCACGGGCTGCGCCGCGGCCCCCGGCTCGGGATCGTCCCCGGCCAGCGCGAACACCACCCCGGCAGCCGCGGCGACCGCGATCCCGGCGGCTAGGGCGGCCTTGGCCGACAGCCCGAGCCCCTCGGACACCACCGCACCCCCGACCCCGGACCCGGCACCCCCGGCGCCGCCCCCGGCTCCGGCAGCCCCGGCTCCGGAAGCCCCGGCTCCGGCAGTCCCTGCCGCCGCACCCGCGGTCCCGCCGGCTGCCCCGGCCCCGGCGGCGCCGGCACCCGCTCCGGCGGTCGACCCGCCCGAGGCCGCGGCGGCAGCGCCCGCGCCCCCGACGGCAACGGCCCCGCCGGCCACGACCCCGGCCGCCTTCGCCGCGTACCCGGCGGCGAACCACCCGATGACCGCGACGGGCAGCAGCGCGGGAATGCCCGCGTTGACGTCCTTGAGCTCCCCGGCGGCCAGCCGGCACTTCGCGCACTCCTCCAAGTGCCCGCGCAGCCCCCGCTCCGCCCGCATCCGCAGCCCGCCGCGGGCGTACGCGCCCAGCCGGTCCGCGTAACGCGCGCAGTCCCCGCCCGCACTGAGCGCCGAGCTCACATGCGCCTGCAGATAGGCCTGCTTGAGCCCCTCCCGGGCCCGGCCGGCCAGCACCGCCGTCGCGTTCGCGCTCAGCCCGAACAGCGGCGCGATCGCACTCGGCGAGGCGTCCTCCACGGTGGTGTGCCACAGCACGGCCTGCCACCGCTCGGGCAGGCTCCGGAAGGCCTGCACGGCCAGCGACTGCTCGGCCTCCCGCATCGCCCGGACGTCCGCGCCCAGTTCGAGCGTGTCGTCCCCGGACAGACCGGCCAGCCCGCCGCCGACCTCGGCTCCCACGGCCGCCTGCTCGGCGAACACCGCGAAGTCCTCGACGAGATGCTCCCGCCGGGACGTCTTCGCCCAGGCCGCCGCGACCCGCCGTACGGTGGTCAGCAGATACGCGCGCACCGACTGGTCCGGCCCGGCCCCGCCCCGTACCGCCTGCAGCGTCCGGGCGAACACCTCGGCGGTCAGGTCCTCGGCCGTGTGCCCGTCCCGGCAGCACGTCCGCGCGTAGCGCCGTACCGAATCGGCGTGCCGGAGGAACAGCTCCTCGTACGCACCGTCGTCGCCCCCGCGCATCCGGGCGACCAACTCGCCGTCGGACGGCGGCAGCTCGGCTCCGGAGCGCCTCGACGCCGCATGCCTCCCGCGCGGTTCGCGCTGGGCCGGGACCTGGCCTGCGGCCGGGTCGTCCGCCTCGACCTCGCCGCCGGCACCGCCGAACTCGCCGGCACCACCGAGCGGCTCTTCCCGACCGTCAACACCCATCGCGGAAGCCCCCGCCCGACACACTCACCCGGTACACCGTTCAAGCGTGTCACACGGGGGGTGCGCGCCGAACCCCTCTCCACGCCATCCACCCGTCCGGGCAGCACCCGGTGAATCCCCCCACCCGGCCCTCACTCTTTCGAGTGAGCGGCCGTTCGGGGGAGCGTTCGACGAACGGGTCGGCGGGTGGAGCGGGCAGCCGCATGCACCCCTCGCAGGGGACCCGGCAAGGGCCTCCGCACGGACGCGGACTGATCCCCGTACGGCTCAGACCGTCCGGGAACGCAGCCCTTCGAGCAGGATGTCGAGCAGCCGGGACGAAGCCGCCGCCTGCTGCGCCGCGTCGGGCAGGGCCGGGGCGGCCGTCGCTATCACCAGCAGCACATCGGCCACCGTGACATCGCCGCGCAGCTCACCGGCCTCCCGGGCGCGGTCGACGAGCCGGCCGACCACCTCGAGCAGCGCACCCGCGCCCGCGTCCTCCGAGGGTTCGTCCTCGACGGAAGTCCGCGCACCCACGACCCGCAGCTCCGGGGCCCCGGTGCCGGTCACGCCGGCCTGTCGCTGGTGCGGCACCCGCGCCTGTTCCGCGTCCTCGACGCCGTCCTCGCTCGCCGACCCGACCCGCAGCACCTGCGGCGGCAGCAGCCGCCCGGCGCCCGAGGCCACGGAGGTGCGCAGGAAGCGCGACAGCGCCTGCCACGGCTCCTCCTCCTGGCCCAGCGCGGTCCTGGCCTGCTCGGTCAGCCGGGCGGTCTCTTCCTCGGCTATCCGGCGGACCAGGACGTCCTTGCTCGGGAACCGCCGGTACACGGTGCCGACGCCGACGCGTGCGCGCCGCGCCACGTCCTCCATCGGAGCCCCGTAGCCCAGTTCGCCGAACACCTCGCGCGCCGCGCGCAGCACGTGCTCGAGGTTGCGCTGGGCGTCGACGCGCAGCGGCGTGGAGCGACCCACGCCGTGCGTGGTGCCGCCCGTCATCAGGCGACCGTTGCTCTCACCGGAGAGTGCGGTCGCAGAACCATGGAAATCGGAAATGTTCATATGTATCCCCCGGTAATCATTTGTCTCCCCCCGGAGACACTCCCCGCCTTCGTGTCGAGGTGGGCCACGGTCAGGTGGGCCCCGGTCTCACTCCTCGACGAGATACGAACATAGTTGAGCCAGAGTCAATTCAGAAGAGGCAGCCCCGGACGGACCACCGCCCGATCGGAGCATTCACCCCCACTTTTCCGATCCAAGCCACCGGAATCACCCTCTCCGCACCCCCTGACCTGCGGAACTCCACCCCTACCCCGGCCGTCCGACACCCCCGTACCGGCGTCCCCTCCGGTCACACAATGTGTCAGGCCTGTGGACAAACTCCCGGCCACGTTGCGTCATGGGATGGTGAAGGCTGCTAACTCCCGGGGCACGGCCCCCGGTACCCCGCCCCGCACGCGCATCCTCGTCGTCGGCGGGGGCTACGTCGGCATGTACACGGCGCTCCGGCTCCAGCGAAAGCTCAGAGCCGGCGAAGCCGAGGTCACGGTGGTGACTCCCGAGCCGTACATGACGTACCAGCCCTTCCTCCCCGAGGCGGCCGCCGGCTCGATCTCCCCACGCCACGTCGTCGTCCCGCTCCGCCGCGTCCTGGGCAAGTGCCGCATCGTCATCGGCGAGGTCCAGCGCATCGACCACGCCAAGCGGACCGCGACCGTCAGCACCCTCGCCACCACCGACGAGGGCACCGGCGCCCAGGAGCTCGAGTACGACGAAATCGTCGTCGCCCCCGGATCGGTCTCCCGCGCCCTGCCCATCCCCGGACTCGCCGACTACGCCATCGGCTTCAAGACCGTGGAAGAGGCCATCGGCCTGCGCAACCACGTCATCGAACAGATGGACATCGCCTCCTCCACCCGCGACCCCGCCCTCCGCGACGCCGCCCTCACCTTCGTCTTCGTCGGCGGCGGCTACGCGGGCGTCGAGGCCCTCGGCGAACTCGAGGACATGGCCCGCTACGCGGCCCGCTACTACCACAACGTCAAACCCGAGGACATGAAGTGGGTCCTGGTCGAGGCCAGCGACCACATCCTCCCCGAGGTCGGCCCCGAACTGGGCGTCTACACGATCCGCGAACTGCGCCGCCGGAACATCGACGTCCGCCTCGAGACCCGGCTCGAATCCTGCGAGAACCGCGTCGCCGTCCTCAGCGACGGCGCCCGCTTCCCCACCCGCACCGTTGTATGGACCGCCGGCGTCAAACCGCACCCGGTCCTCGCCGCCTCCGACCTCCCCCGCAACGAACGCGGCCGCCTCGCCTGCACCGCCTTCCTCACCGTCGACGGCGTCGAACACGCCTGGGCCGCCGGCGACGCCGCCGCCGTCCCCGACATCACCGCGAAAGAGAAGGGCCGCGAATGCGCCCCCAACGCGCAGCACGCCGTCCGCCAGGCCAAGGTCCTCGCCGACAACCTGCTGGCCTCCCTGCGCGGAGAACTCCTGACGGAATACGCCCACAAGTACGCGGGCTCCGTGGCCTCCCTCGGCCTCCACAAGGGCGTCGCCCACATCTACGGCCGCAAGCTCAAGGCCTACCCCGCCTGGCTGATGCACCGCACCTACCACCTCAGCCGGATCCCCACGTTCAACCGCAAAATGCGCGTGCTTGCCGAATGGACCCTCTCGGGGCTCTTCAAGCGTGAGATCGTCTCCCTCGGCTCCCTCGAACACCCCAGGGCAGAATTCGAACTCGCCGCCGGACTCGGCCACAGACACCCCCTGCCCCCGCCCACCCCCAACCCCCCGAAGGACAGCCAGGGCTGACGTTGTCAGTGCGGTCGGCCACACTGGACGTGTGACCATAGGTGGGCTCACATCTGCACACAGTGACATTCACCCGTGACATCCACCGAGCGACACCGGCCAGCGACCGACCACGAGAAGCACAGCGACCACTTGCGACACCACGAGGCTTGAACGCAGTGAACTTCACGCGCTGGAGCGCCCGTTTTCCCGGAACGCAGCGCCGCGCCGCCGCACGGTCCGAACACGCCGCCGCACAGGCCAAGCGGGGAGAGGGCGCCGTTCCGGCGGCCCGCGGCGCCGCCGCCCGCCCGGCAACGGCGCCGGACGGCTGCCCAGCCGACCCCGCGGACCCCACGGTCTGCGGCACGGGCACGGGCACGGGATCAGGAACGGGCACCGGCAGCGGATCGGACACCGGCAGCGGCGCCCTCGCCGCCGTGCCCTCCCCCGACGAGCTCTCCGTACGGGAGGTCCTCGGCCGGCTCCCGGCCCTCGTCGCCGTCGTCCACGGCCCCGAGCACCGCGTCGCCTACGTCAACGACGCCTACACCGCGGGCTTCGGCCCCCGCCCCACCGGCGCACCCGCCCACGACGCCCTCCCCGAACTCGGCGAACTCGGCCTCCTCCCGCTCCTCGACCAGGTCCAGCGCAGCGGCAAGCCCCGTACCGCCAAGAACCGCACCGCCCCCGGCGGCGCCAGCTCGTACACGGTCACCTGCACCCCCGTCGAGTTCCCCGAGGACGACACCGAAGGCGGGGCCGATCCCCACCACACCGGGGTCCTGATCCACCTCGCCGACGTCACCGACCACGCCGAAGCCGTCGAACGGCTGCGCGCCAGCGAGCGCCGCCAGCGCGAAGCCGCCGTCACCCTCCAGCGCTCCCTCCTCCCGCAGGAACTCGAACAGCCCGACGACCTCCGCATCGCCGCCACCTACCAGCCCGGCGGCACCGAAGCGGCCGTCGGCGGCGACTGGTACGACGTCATCACCCTCGGCGCCGGCCGCACCGCCCTCGTCATCGGCGACGTCATGGGCCGCGGGGTCCGTGCCGCCGCAGTCATGGGCCAGCTGCGCACCGCCGTCCGCGCCTACGCCCGACTCGACCTGCCCCCGCACGAGGTGCTCCAGCTCCTCGACGGCCTCGCCGCCGAGATCGACGCCAGCCAGATCGCCACCTGCGTCTACGCCGTCCACGACCCCAACGAGGGCCTCCTCGCGTACGCCTCCGCCGGCCACCTCCCGATCCTCGTCCGGGACGAGGACGGCACCGTACGCCGCGCCGCCGACCCCACCGGCCCGCCGCTCGGCACCGGCGGCTGGCTGCACACCTCCGGCACCATCGCCCTCGGCCCCGGCTCCACCGCCGTCCTCTACACCGACGGCCTGGTCGAACGGCGCGGCGAGGACATCGACGAGGGCGTCGCCGCCCTGGAACGCGCCCTCTCCGGAGCCCAGGGCACCCCCGCCGTCATCTGCGACCGCCTCATGCGCGCCCTCGGCGTCGACGCCGACCACGACGACGACGTCGCCGTCATGGTCCTCCAGCAGCCCGCCCGCACCGGAGCCGATGCCGAGCTCTTCCACAACGCCGCCCTGGAACTCCTCGGCGGCATCGAGGCCGCCCCCCGCGCCCGTGCCTTCGCCACCGGAGTCCTCGCCTCCTGGCGCTTCCCGGTCGAACTGTGCGACCTCGGTGTCCTCGCCGCGAGCGAGCTCGTCGCGAACTCCCTCCAGCACGGCACCCCGCCCATGCGGCTGCGGCTGCGCCGCACCGACCGCCGCCTGATCATCGAGGTCACCGACGGGGACGACCACCTCCCGCGCCGCCGCCGCGCCGAACCGGCCGACGAGACCGGCCGCGGCATCTCGATCGTCGCGACGATCGCCTCGTCCTGGGGCTCCCGCCGCACCCCGGGCGGCGGCAAGGCCGTCTGGTGCGAGTTCGCCCTGCCGGACAAGTAGGGGTACGCGAAAGGCCCGGTCCCATCGGACCGGGCCTTCTCCCCTCTCCTCCGCGGGCGCGCATCTCCTACGCGGGCACGCGCTCCGGCTCGGCGACCTTCACGGCCACCGCCGGCACCGCCTCGCCCTTCAGCAGCCACGGCCTGTCCTGCACCGGGCCCAGCTGCTTGCCGAGCCGCAGTGCCAGCCACGCGATCCCCAGCGAGACCACGACGAACACCCCGATGTAGAGCATCGGCACCCCCGCACCGAGCGGCACCCCCAGCGGCCCGAGAGCCAGCGCCATCTGCTTGACCAGCGCGAAGGCGGAGTTGTACTGACCCACCGAACCCTCCGGCGCCAGGTCGGCCACCAGCGGGGCCAGGGTCGGCGACAGCATCGCCTCGCCGAGGCCGAAGAGCGCGTACGTCGTGACGAACGCGGCGGCGGCCATCAGCGCGCTGCCGTGCCCCAGCCCCGAGAACCCGGCGATGACCCACGCGACGGTCCAGATCAGGCCGACCAGCGCGATCACCCGCGACCGGCGGCGCTTCTCGACCAGCTTCAGCACGACGAACTGCGCCACGACGATCGCACCGGTGTTGGCGGCCAGCGCGAAGCCGAGGGTGGACGGGGAGATCCCGGCGGCCTCGGTACCGAAGGCCGCGAGCCCGGACTCGAACTGCCCGTAGCAGGCGAAGAAGATCACGAAGCCCAGCACCAGCAGCTTGACCATGGCCCTGTGCTCGAGCAGCCGCTTCCACGCACTGCCCGCCCGGGACTCGTCCCGCGGCACGGCGTCCTTGATGCTCGGCGCGTGCGGCATCCGCACGGTGAGGATGACGCCGGCCAGGACCAGGAACATCACGGCCTCGATGCCGAACAGCAGGGTGAAGCTGGCGGGCCGGCTCTCGTCGACGATCTGGCCGCCGATGAGGCCGCCGATGCCGAGGCCCAGGTTCTGCATGAAGAACTGGAGGGCGAAGGCGCGCGTCCGGGTGCCCGGCGTCGAGCACCACACGATCATCGTGGCCAGCGCCGGCTGCATGACGGCCTGCCCGGCGCCGAGCGCCAGGGCGGACAGCAGGATCGGCACGATGCCCGTGGAGAGCCCGAGAGACAGCGCGCCTGCCGACGCGGCGACGGCCGCACCGACGACCACGGGGACGGGACCCCGGCGGTCGATGACCCGACCGGTGAGGGGCAGCGCGACCAGGGCACTCACGGCGAAGGCCACGAACGCACTCGTGGCCGCCATGGAGCCCAGACCTCGCACCTGCGCCACGTAGATGTAGAGGAACGGAACCGTGAAGCCGATGCCGAACGCGGTCAACGCGTTGCCGGCCTGGATCCGCCGCATCGCAGCGCCCATCACCTTGGTCACTTCTCACCTGCCCTTGCAGAACTGAAGTCCGAAGACTTCATAGCTAAAGTTCGACCCTTAACTCTACACATCGAAGGAGTTAGACGCCAACGGGCCCATGCGATACTTCGAACCATGGGTGACACCCCCGACGGCACCGCGCCCGTCCATGAGCCGAGCCTCGACGAGCAGATCGCCGTCTACCAGCGCGAATTCCAGGACCTCGATCCCCAGGTCGAGAAGGTGGTCTCCGCACTGAGCCGGCTGAACCGCCGCATGAACGTCGCGTACGGGCGCCAGACCGCCGCCCTGGGCATCAGCAACGCGGAGTGGGAGGTCCTCAAGGCCCTCGTCATCTCCGGAGCCCCGTACCGGATGGGCCCGAGCGAGCTCGCGAAGCAGCTGGGCCTCACGCCGGCGGCGATGACCCACCGGATCGACCGCATGACGGCGGAAGGACTGGTGACGCGCGAACGGGACGAGTCCAACCGCGTCCGCGTGATCGTGGAGCTCACGGACGAGGGCCGCAGCAAGTGGCTCGACGCCATGCGCGCGGCCACGGTCTTCGAGGAGGACCTCCTCCAGGACCTCTCCACGGCGGAACGCGGCGTGCTGGGCGACATGCTCACCCGGCTCCTGGACCGCGTGGAGGACCTCCAGTCGCCGAGCTGACGGGCCCGTCAGCTGCGGGGTTGACACCGACCCCGCGGGTCCGTAAGGTTCTTCGAGTTGTCCCTGAGCCGGAAGGTTTTGGAGACAACAAATCCCGCCGCCTCGTTGCGGCACCCAACTCAGCACGATCTCCCACCGGGAACCAATTCGGCATGCCCGAATTAATTTCCGAAGGCCGATTATGAATCGACCGGGAAATCCACTAGAGTTCAGGGAGTCGGAAGGGCCCAACAGCCCCGAAGACAAACCCCGCTGACTGGGGGTCAGGCCCGAAAGGATCTGATAGAGTCGGAAACGAAGAACGAAAGCCCGGAGGAAAGCCCGAGAGGGTGAGTACAAAGGAAGCGTCCGTTCCTTGAGAACTCAACAGCGTGCCA
>NZ_JNZY01000002.1 GCF_000717655.1 Streptomyces katrae | reverse complement strand
AGTCGGTGAAGTTGGCGATCTCGTTGGCGACCCAGTTCGCGTCGTCGACGTCGGTGCAGGCGGCGATGTGGCGGCCGGAGTGGTGGCCGACGTACCAGCAGTACTCGTCGCCAGCGGTGGAGGGACCGGCCTTGTAGATCCGCAGTCCGGGGACGGGGTAGGTGACGTTCACGGTGTCTCCTGGGATGCTTGGGGTGCGCCCCTGCCGCACTCACCGCGGCGGGGGCGTCCTGCTCTGGTTGGGTCGTCCGCCGCTGGTACGTGGTCATCCAGCGGCGGACGGGTTCAGAGGCCCGGCACGTGGCTCGGGCTGGCGCCGGCGAACTGGGCGCGGAGGGTGCGGACGTCGGTGCCCTGCGGATGTGTCGGCTCCTCGCCCGGCCAGATGTCCCGGGCGAAGGTGGCGGGGACCGTCACGCGGGTGGCGTTGGCCAGCTCCGACTGGAGCCGGCTGCCTTCCAGCTGTGCGATCTCCAGCTGCCCCTGCAGGCCGAACAGTCGGGCGTGGACTTCCTCGAGCTCCTTGCGGAGCTCGGTGGCCTCGGTCGCGTACTTGATCGCGGCGATCGTCGCGGCGTCCTTCTGCCGGTGGCAGGCCTTCAGGTCCGCGGCGAGCTGCTGGCGGGACGGCAGGCGGTGCAGGCCGGTGCCGGATATGAGGCTCACAACGTCCTGCCGATCTCGTGGATCTCGCCACCGGCAGCGTGCACGTCGGTGATGAGAAGGCGCAGGCCGGACGCGACCACGGGCCCGATCCACTGGGTGCCCGCGCTGCGCTCCGCGTCGACCCAGTACATGCCGTTGCCGTCCATGTAGACCCGGCGCCGCTTGTCGTCGGGCCGGTCCTCCCGCTCACCGGCTGCTGCGGACCGGACGGTGGACACCCACTCGGGTACGGGCAGAGGCTGCTCCCAGCGGGTTGCCTGCTTCTCCGCCTCCCGGCACACGTCGTGCACGGCGTTGAGGCAGCGGTTCAGGTAGGCCATCTCCTCGCGGACCGTCGGCTCCTTGCCCACATACCGCTCCAGCGTGGCTTCCAGCTCGGCCACCTTGGCCAGCAGCGAAGCCACATCCACGGGGGCATGGATCACGAACTCGCGGTCTGCGTCGGCCTGCGCCCCTTCGCCGAAGTCGAAGTTGCCGACGCCAGCCAGGTACTCGCCCTGCTGGAAGGCGTAGAAGTTCGGCCCGTACTCCTTGCAGGGCTCCCACGGGCCCTTTGTGGCGGCTTGCAACCGAGCTTCGATCTCGGCGAGGCGGTACTCGTCAGGCACGGTTCCCCCTGAGGTTGCGGTGCCCCCACAGCAGGAGGCCGGTGAATACGAGGCCCGCGAGGGCGTCCAGGGCGGCGGCGCGGCGGAGGGTCACGGCGCCTCCCCCGTGCACTTGGTGTGGACCTCGGGCTCGGTCTTCCAGGCCTCGGCCTTGGCTTCGAGCTCCGGATAGATGTCCTGGTACGACTTGACTTCGCCGGCAGTCGTCTTGTTGAACGGGCTGATCGTCTGCTCGAACGTGCGCTGCCGCCGGATCTTCTTGCCGCAGATCTCACACGGCACGGTCTTGGTGGCGGTGAGCGGGACCCGCTCGAATCGGGTGGTGCGGTACGGGCTCATCGGACAGCCTCCGGCCAGTCGGCGATCAGATCGGGGCGGGCCTTCGCCCAGAACGCGCGGGCCTTGTCGTGCGCGGCATAGGTCCAGTCCGACGGGCGGTGTGCTTTCAGATGCTCGGCCCAGCCATCCCGGACCCTCGTGAAAGCACTGTCAGACAGGTCGTAGCCCATGACCGGGCAAATGTCCGCCGGGTCCACACCACGGGCCAGGCAGATCTCCCGCCGCAGCGCCGCCCGCTTCGGTTCGGCGTCCGGATCGGCCGGGTCCACGGTCGCCAGAGCAGCGCGCACCCCACCGGTCCGGGCGATCCACTCGTCGGGGGACTCGACGTAGCCGGCCTCGACGGTGTCCGCGAAGTCCGGGTCGACCGGCACCAGCCCGAGCGCCCGAACCAGCGGGGCGCCAAGCTGCGGGATGGCCTTCGGGTCGCACAGCGCAGCCGACAGGACGATCTCGGTCCGGGTCACGCCGCCTCCCCCCAGTTCGTGGCCCGCAGTCGGGCGAGGCGGCAGTCGATGAGGTACTCGCCGACGACGGCCGGCGACCACGAGGCCGGCGACCCGAACACGCCCTGGTACTGGGTGTCCACGGCGGCGAGCGCGTCCTGCAGCAGGTCGGCTGCCGGGCGGGGCTCCACCGGGGCGCTCACGACGTCACCTGCTTCGGCTTGGTGCACTTCTCGGGGTGGGCGGCGGCCAGGTCCCGGAAGACCGCCTCGTACCAGTCGGCCGGCTGGAGCTCCTCGACGTGGCCGAGAGGCGGGTGCGCCAGCAGCTCGGTCAGGTGGACCGCGGCCTCGACTACGGCGGCGGGCACGTCCAGGCGGGCGATGGTCGGCGCGGACGCAGGGGCCGGGGTCAGCTCGGCGACGGCCTGCGAGGTCGTGTCGGCGGGGAGGATGTCAGCCACGAGACTCACCGGCCTGCGCCTCGTAGCGGGCGAGGGTCTTGCGGTCCATGTCGCGGGCCGACCAGTACGTGTAGAACAGCTGGTCGAGCGCGCCGTACAGCTCGTCCTCCGGCAGCTTCTCGAACGCCAGCCGGCCGATCTCCTCGACGTCGAAGCCGTCCGGCCGCGTGGCCAGCAGCAGCTCCTCCGCCTCGTTGAACAACGTGGCGAACGGGGTCAGGACCGGGGCCTTGTTCTTGCTCATCAGGTCGTCGAACTCGTCGGGGGCGTAGGGGTCGGGCATCATTGCGTTCACGGGTCCTCTTCTCCTTGCATGTGTCCGTGCAGGTGAGGGGTGGATCGGGAGGCCCTGACTTGCCGGTTTCTGCCAGGTCACCGGCGGTCAGTGGCCGCATAGCTTTCAGCCCGTAGGGCGAAGCTGCTTATCGACGGCCGCCTTCGACGAGCGAACCGACGGACGCTTCCGCGTTCCGGTGCTCCGTCGGCGACCGCGAGTCTCAGGCTTGTTGCGGTTCAGTTCCTGGATCTCGGCCAGGTCGGACTCCGAAAACCGGAGCTGACCGCCCAGCCGGTAGTGCGGCCAGCCGTGGAGGTTGACTCCGTCACGGAGCCACTTCTCGCCCTTCTTGCTGGCTTCACCGTTCTTGTTGACCTCGTCCTCCTCTCGGAGCTTCAGGCGAACGGCTGCCTCCGAGACGGAGTAGGTGTTCTCCACGATCTTCAGCGGGGGCGCCTTGATGGCGGGCATGTCACTCCTTGCTGAGCTGGTCCTCGGTGTCGAGGAGGCTGTCGTCGGTCACACAGAGGGCGGTGCGGAGCGCCGCGTATATGGGCGGTCGGGGGTGGCGCCGTTGGCCGAGTTCGAGCTGGTCCAGGTAGGCCCTGCTGATCCCGGCGGCGACGGCACACTCGGCCAGTCCCATGCCGAGTTCCTTGCGGCGTGTGCGGATTGCCGCCCCGTTCACCTGGTAGGTGGCTGGGGGTCTTTCCATGCCTTGAATCTAGACGCGACATCTAGCTACGTCTAGATGAACCAGCTAGTAACTTCTAAAAACCTCTAAAGAGCTCTAGGGGTATGGGCATCTAAGGTCAAGTTCCGGCCTCACACCCAGCCGTTTCTAGCGGTAGCTAGAGGTAGCTGGGATGATGGCCAGCATGGCCGCAGCTATCGAGACCCCCACTGACCAGCAGATGCTCCTCGGAGCCCTGGTCAGGCAGCGCCGCGTGGCGCTCGGGTACACGCAGGCACAGGGCTCCAAAGCCTGCGACCTGTCCGGGCAGACCTACTGGAACGTCGAGCACGGCAGGCCAGTCAGCGCGACGACCTACGCGAAGGTCGAGCACGGCTATGGCATGCGCGCCGGCTCCTGCCGGGCAGTCCTCGAGGGAGCGGACTCCATCACCCTGGACGACGGCACGGAGCTCATCGCCGGCGGGCAGATTCAGCGCGTTGAAGCGGGACGGCTGGCCGAGGACATCCGTGAAGCCGTCAACTCCGCCGCCCGCCTGACGGCGCCCGACCTGACGCACCGGCAGACGGAGGAGATGACTGCGAAGGTTGTGGAGGAGCTGCGAAAGCGCGGAATCCTTCCCGCCGCCTCGTGATCTGCGCCGATCTGCGTACAACCTTTTCGTCGTTACCGTTCCGCAACATGACAGAGCGGAACAATGTTCAACCAACCAGTGACCAACAGGCGTTCGATCTGTCAGGCTTTAGGGCACCTGGAGGGGTCTCCGCAAACTAGGGGGACTCATGAACACTGTCATCGAGCTTGACCTTGGACCCGGCCACGAGGCTCACGCGGTCCAAGTTGACGGCAAGATGGTATGTGTCCTGGCCCCGCAAGCGGCCACTGATGCGTGCATGCAGAAGCGCATTCGGCGACTGATGCGAGGCGAGGGCGTGGATTGCAGAGCGTGCCACGGGTGCCCCGTTGGCACGTCAGAGTAAGCCTGCAATCAGATGCGGACGAGCCGACGGCAGGGGTGCCCGTCGGCGCATCCGCCCACACTCCAGACGATCTGAGGGGACCCCATGCCCTTTGTGGAGCAGCGCGGCAACAAGTTCCGGGTCAAGTGGTGGGCCGGCGAGTACCTCGACAATGGCAAGAAGAAGTACGAGAGCGAGTCCGGCTTCGACGACTGGGACAAAGCGCACGACTTCGGCCTTGACCGCGAGTATGAGGTCCGCCACGGCACCCACCACCGCAAAGCCGCCGGCGACATCCTCTTCAAGGACTACAGCCTGCCGATCTGGCTCGCCGACCAGGATCTGCGCCCCGAGTCCGTCAAGTCCTACCGCTCCATCATCAAAGCCCAGCTGGACCCCGTCTGGGGACGCAGGCGCGTCGGCGACATCGCCACCCCTGAGTACCTTGCGTGGAAGAACCAGCTGAACGCGAAGGTCGAAGCCGAGCAGCTCTCTCGCACCTACGTCAACGACATCTTCATGGTCTTCAGCATGCTGATGGCCGACGCGGTCGAGCGATACAAGTACCGCAAGGACGTCCCCATCCCCCGGGCCGCGCCGCGGCGAGGCCGATACGTAAAGAAGACGCGCAAGGCCAAGCGCGCTCTGACCATGGCCCCCGTCTACCAGCTCGCGGTCAATGCCTACATGGTGTGGGGCTTCACCGGATGGGTGTACATCTGGCACGCGGCCTTCTCTGGGATGCGGCCGGGCGAGATGTACGGGCTACAGAAGACCTATTCAGCCCCCGACTGGCCGGCTAGCGAGCCGCAGGGGCAGAAGCGCCTCGAGGCCATGGACCGGTACTCCAAGGTGCCCGCCACGCGGGTCGAGTACCAACATCAATGGGTGGACGGGAAGAAGACGCTGACGGCCCCCAAATACGAGAGCCACCGAACCCTGGTCCTGCCACCGTTCCTCGCGGCGATGCACCAGGAGCTCGTCGGCTCAAGCGACTCCCGCTGGCTGTTCCCCGCCATGAGCGGGGGCGACCTTCTCGGGGCCCGCTTTGACCGGGACTACTGGGGGCCGATCCGGGACGGCTCGCCGGCCCGGGAATCTCGACGGGACTTTGCCCGGCCCGCCATCCCTCCGGTTGCCGAGTTCGCCGGCCTCCCGATCTACCGGCTCCGGCACTGGATGAAGGAGTGTCTGGATGAGGAGGGGCATTCGGAGGTGGCCGTGGAGACTCGAATGGGGCACGAGCTCGCCGGCGTGAAGGGTCTGTACAGCAACCTGACGCCGAAGATGGAGGCCGATATCATCGAGTCTCAGCAGGTCAGGTGGGATAGCTTCCATCACGCTGCCGGCGGGCTCTGGATGCCGCCGTTTCCCAGTTCTCTCCCAGTTGATCTTCAGTAGGCCAGTTCTCGGGCGAATGGGAGATGACGGCGATCGGAGACTTTGTGAAGTCGCGCACAGTACGCGGGATGGTCCAGCCCGGCTCGCAGGCACTCTGAGCAGGTGGGCGGGCACGCGGAGCTACCATGACGGATCCGGCCCGCGGGCCGAGGTGATGGATTCCACCCTAAATCCGGAGGTGTCTGTCAGTGCCCACCCGTAGCCTTGAAAGCATGTACAGCACACTCCGGCCCGCGGGACCCGCCCGTCCGTCCGCCGCTGAGGCGAACGAGGCGATACGGCACCTCGTCGAGACCCGGGTGGACGAGGAGTGGCCCTCCGAGGCGTACGAATTCCTGCTCGAGGAATGGGCCGCAGCCAGCCGCGCCGAGGTCGCCGCCGCTCAGTGAACGACCACAGGCTGCGCCGCCGCCCGGTGAACGGGCGGCGGCGCAGCCTGCGGTCATGAGCACCGGCCGCCGGGGTTCCGGCCACCGGTCCGTCGGCCGCCGCCGCCGCGTCAGTGCGCGCGCCGCCACGGTCCGGTGATGGCCAGCATGATGCCGGGGTCCTGGATGTTGGCGTAGAGCGTGCGCCCGTCCGGGGAGAAGCAGACGCCCGTGAACTCGGAGTACTCCGGCTCCTGCGCCGTCCCGATGTTCAGCTCGTTGCGCGCCAGCGGGTAGGTGCGTCCCGACTCGGTCGCGCCGAACAGGTGCTGCAGGCCGCTGCCGTCCTCCGCGATGACCAGGCCGCCGTACGGGGAGACCGTGATGTTGTCGGGGCCGTCGAAGGAGCCGTCCTTGGCCGGGTCGGCGTTCACCCCAAGCACCACCGTCAGCCGGACCGTGCGCCGCTTCGGGTCGTAGAACCACACCTGGCCGTCGTGCGCCGCGCCCGGGCTCTCCTCACGGGCGTACGAGGAGACGAAGTAGGCGCCGCCGTCGGCCCACCACATGCCCTCCAGCTTGCGGGCACGGGTCACCGCCCCGTCCGCGAACTGCTTGCGCACCGGCACCGTCCGCGCGTCGCGGTCCGCGACGGTCACCCAGTCGACCCCGTAGACGGTGCCCGTCTTGGTCGCGCGCGAGAGGTCGTCGACGAACCGGCCGGCGCTGTCGAAGCACTTGGCTGCGGCCAGCACGCCGGCGTCGGCGGCGAGGGTACGGAGCTTGCCGCGCCCGTGGCGGAAGCCGCTCGGCGGGGTCCAGCGGTAGAACAGCCCGTTGGGCCCGGAGGCGTCCTCGGTCAGGTAGGCCTGGCCCTGGCGCGGGTCGATGACCACGGCCTCGTGGGCGTACCGGCCGAAGGCCTTGACCGGCTTCGGGTCGCGGTTGGCGCGGCGGTCGTGCGGGTCGACCTCGAAGGCGTACCCGTGGTCCTTGGTCATCCCGTTCTTGCCGGCGAGGTCCTCGGTCTCCTCGCAGGTCAGCCAGGTGCCCCAGGGGGTGGCACCGCCCGCGCAGTTGGTCGACGTACCGGCGACGCCCACCCATTCGGCGACCTCTCCGCCGCGCCGGACCTCGACGACCGTGCAGCCGCCGGCCGCGGCCGGGTCGTAGACGAGGCCCTCGGCGAGGGGGACGGGGTGGGCCCAGTCCGCCCGCTTGCCCTTGAGCTCGTGGTTGTTGACGAGGAGGGTGACCCCGCGGTGGCCCTCGAAGGCGGCCGTGCCGTCGTGGTGGGACGGCGTGGACTCGCCGGACTCGAGCGTGGTGACACCGCTGTGGGTGATCACGCGGTAGCTGAACCCGGCGGGGAGGGCGAGCAGCCCTGCCGGGTCCGCGACGAGCGGGCCGTAGCCGGGCTCGCAGGGCCGGCCGTGCTCGTCGCGCCGGGTGCTGTCGTCGGCCGCCAGCGCTCCCGGGGCGGTGGCGAGTGCGCCGACCGTTCCGGTGAGCGCGACTCCCGCGCCGGCGATGACGGTACGGGCGGTGAAGTCTCTACGGCTGAGCGGCATCGGATCTCCAGGGGTGGGGAGGTGGGTGCGCCTGTCGTGCGGTCGTCGGCGCACACGCTCCCGCCCGCACGTGAACGGCGGCTGAACTACCCACGAAGGGAAACCAACCCCTTGCCGGTGCCCGGAATGGCCAACTCCGGCTCAGGAACGGCGCGTTCCGGCACCCGCTCCGGCCCTCGTCCGTTCCCCGCGCGTCAGGACTGCCGCGAGCGAGCCTTGAAGGCGGCCTTGCGGGCCTCCTTGGCGGCCTTCTTGTCCGGGTGCAGCCGGCCCATCGCCTCCAGCACGTACGCCGTCGCCGGGTGCTCCACCCGCCAGACCTGGTCGAAGAACCCGGCGTGGTGCGCGGTCAGCGACTGCATCAGCAGCGGCAGTTCGGCGGTCTCCCCGTCCGCTGCGAGCTGCGCCGCGATCGTGTCGACGGTCAGCCAGAACACCATCGCCCCGTCCGGCGCCGGTACGTCGGCCACCCCGCGCTCGGACAGCCAGACCCGGGCGAGCCCGCCGAGCTCCGGGTCGTCCAGCACCGCGCGGACCGCCGCCTCGGCCTCCGGACCGGCCGGGGCGAGGGCCTGCTGGCAGCGCAGCCGGCGCAGCGGGCCGCCCTCGTCGGTGCCCCGGGCGGCGGCCAGCAGTTCGGCGACGGCAGCGGGCAGTTCGCGGCCGGTGAGCCACTGCTCGATCTCGGCCTGGGCCGCGCCCTCGGGGTAGCCGGAGACGGCGTCGAGGAGTGCGTCCGCGCCCTTGTCGGCCAGCTCTCCGACAGCGGGGGCGGTGACCCCGGCCTCCAGCATGCGGGCGCGGATCCCGTACAGGCCGAGCGGGGTCAGCCGCACCATCCCGTACCGGGAGACGTCCTCGTCGTCGGCCGCGCCTGCCGCCGAACCGGCGGGGAGCTCCTCGTCGTCCGTCTCCGCCATCAGCGCCTCGTCAACGGGCCGGAACTCCACGAGCCCGATCGGCTCCAGCTGCCGGAACTGGTCGTCGAGGCGCATCATCGCGTCCGAGACCTGCTCCAGCACGGCGTCGGTCGGCTCGCTCATGTCCTGCGGGATGACCATCGAGGCGGCGAGCACGGGCAGCGGAACCGGGCCGCCCGAAGCGCCGCGCTCGGCGACGGTGAGCAGGTAGAGGTTGGCGAGGACCCCGTCGAGGAAGTCCGCCTCGCGGCGCGGGTTCCAGTCGAGCTGGTCGAAGTCGATCTCGCCGCCCGCGTCCAAGGCGTCGACGAGGCCGTCCAGATCGGGCACGGAGGCGTCCGCGAGCACGGTGTCCAGGGCGGCCAGCCACAGGTCGAGCACCTCGCCGGGCGCGCCGCCGGTCACCAGGGCCAGGTCCTCGCCGGGCACGGCGGTGCCGGACTCCTCTTCGCCTTCGTCGTCATCGGGTTCGGTCACGTCGACCAGGCCGGTGTCCACGGCCACCCGCCAGGCCTGGCTCGCGAGGACCGCGCCTTCCTCGTCGGCGGCGTCGAAACCCAGCGCGGCGGCGGCCTCGGGCAGCTGTGCGGCGACGAGTTCGCCGCCGATGTCGACGCGGGTGTCCGGTCCGGCCCAGCGGGCCAGCCGTACGGCGCGGGCGAACAGCGGGGCGACGAGGGCGTGGCGGGCCAGTTCCGCATCGGAAGGCAGCCGTACGGGCGGCAGCGTGGCGTGCGGCTCTGCGGACATGGGGCGGTCTCCTCGCGGACGCGGTGGGGCGGTGGGCACGGCCGCCGCGGGGCGGCGGTCGGGCCGCCCCCTTGCGGTGGGCACGGCCGCCGCGGGCGGCCGTCCGGCGCACAAGCGTAGACGCATATCGGGCGCGCCAGGCGGGTCATCTCCTTTGGTTCATCCCACAGTCAGTTTCCGTATCCCTTGGAGGCCTTGACAACTTCCCCGGTCACACAGGAAATTGACGCGCGTAGATCTATGGGGAACCAGCGGGACTCCTGCGGATCTCCAGCGGCCCGGCCGCACACCCGCCGCACGTATCCCGCCAAAACCACGCATCACCCCCTTCGCTCGTCTCTTCCACACACCGGAGTTCCTGACCATGCGCTCCTCGCATCCCCGTTCCGCCGCCGTCTCGGCACTCGTCGCCACCGCCCTGGCCACCGGCCTGCTGGCGGGCACCGCCGACGCCGCCGAAGGCGCCGTGTCCGCCGATCCGATACGCATCCACGACATCCAGGGCACCACCCGGATATCGCCGCTCAACGGCAAGCAGGTCGCCGACGTCGCGGGCATCGTGACGGGCGTGCGCACGTACGGCTCGCGCGGTTTCTGGATGCAGGACCCGGACGCCGACGACAACGACGCGACCAGCGAGGGCGTCTTCGTCTTCACCAGCTCCGTCCCGACCGTCGCCGTCGGCGACGCGGTCAAGGTCTCCGGCCTGGTCGGCGAGTACATCCCCGGTGGCGTCTCCTCCGGCAACCAGTCGGTCACCCAGATCTCCAAGCCGGCCGTGACCGTCGTCTCCTCGGGCAACGCGCTGCCCGAGGCTGCCGCGATCAACGAGTACAACGTGCCCGCCGCGTACGCCCCGGCGGGCGACCCGGCCGCCGCCGGCAGCATCAACGGCCTGACCCTGGACCCCTCCCGCTACGCCCTGGACTTCTACGAGTCCCTCGAGGGCATGAACGTGCAGATCGGCACCTCGCGCGTGGTCGGCGCCACCGACCCGTACGCGGAGCTGTGGGTCACGGTGAAGGGCTGGGAGAACACCGCCAAGCGCGGCGGCACGATCTACGGCTCGTACGAGTCCCAGAACACCGGCCGGCTCCAGATCCAGCAGCTCGCGCCGCTGGCGCAGCAGCCCTTCCCGGTGGCCAACGTCGGCGACAAGCTGACCGGCACCACCGAAGGCCCGCTGGACTTCAACCAGTTCGGCGGCTACACGCTGGTGGCCCGCACCCTCGGCACGGTCAAGGCGGGCACCCTCGCCCCCGAGAAGACCAAGGCGCAGTCTCCCGGCGAGCTCGCGGTGGCCACGTACAACGTGGAGAACCTCGACCCGAGCGACCCGCAGGAGAAGTTCGACAACCTGGCCAAGGCGGTCGTCGAGAACCTGGCCTCCCCCGACATCGTGGCCCTGGAGGAGATCCAGGACGACAACGGCGCCAAGAACGACGGCACCGTCTCGGCCGAGGCGACCCTGACGAAGTTCACCGCGGCCATCGCGGCGGCGGGCGGCCCGGCCTACCAGTGGCGGACCATCAACCCGGAGAACAACAAGGACGGCGGCGAGCCCGGCGGCAACATCCGCCAGGTGTTCCTCTTCAACCCGGCCCGCGTCTCCTTCACCGACCGCGCGGCGGGCGACGCGCTGACCGCGACCGGTGTGTCCAAGGAGAACGGCAAGGCCGCCCTGACCCACTCCCCCGGCCGCATCGACCCGGCGAACCCGGCGTGGGCCGACAGCCGCAAGCCGCTGGCGGGCGAGTTCGTCTTCCGTGGCCGCACGGTCTTCGTGATCGCCAACCACTTCGGCTCCAAGGGCGGCGACGAGGGCCTGGCCTCGCACCACCAGCCGCCGGTGCGCAAGTCGGAGGAGAAGCGGCTGCTTCAGGCGCAGGCCGTGAACGCCTTCGTCAAGGAGATCCTCGCGGCGGACAAGAACGCGAACGTCCTCGCCCTCGGCGACATCAACGACTTCGAGTTCTCCGGGACGGCGAAGGCGCTGGAGGACGGCGGGGCGCTGTACGCCGCGGTCAAGTCGCTGCCGAAGGCGGAGCGCTACTCGTACGTCTTCCAGGGCAACGCCCAGGTGCTGGACCAGATCCTGACCAGCCCGGCGATCAAGTCCTTCACGTACGACAGCGTGCACATCAACGCGGAGTTCTCGGCGCAGAACAGCGACCACGACCCGCAGGTGCTCCGCTTCCGCCCGTAACCGCGGTGCGGACCTGAGCCGCAGGGGGCCCGGACGCCGTCCCGTCCGGGCCCCCTGCCACACTTCCGGTCATGATCTTCCGTACTGCCACCCGTGAGGACCTGCCCGCCGTACTGGCCCTGCTGGCGGACGCCGGCGAGGAGGAGCGGGCCGAGGTCACCGAGGCTCACGAGCGGGCGTTCGCCGCGATCGAGGCGGACGCCCGCAACGAGATGCTGGTCCTGTGCGAGGGCGGGACGGGAGCGGTGCTCGGCTGCCTCCAGCTGACGTACGTCCCGGGCCTCGGCCAGGGCGGGCGGGAGCGGGCGCTGGTCGAGGCGGTACGGATCCGCGCGGACCGGCGCGGCGGGGGGCTGGGCGCGGAGCTGATGCGACTGGCGGTGGCGCGGGCGCGCGGGCGCGGCTGCGGTCTGGTCCAGCTGACCAGCAACAAGCAGCGGTCGGACGCCCACCGCTTCTACGAGCGGCTGGGCTTCGCGCGCAGCCACGAGGGCTTCAAGCTGCGCCTGGCGGACTGAGCGGGGAAGCCCCCGGGCCGGATCGGTTCGGTTCTGCGGACAAGTCGGGACTTTCGCCCCTGGCGTGACGCTCGCCACATCATCACCCATTCGACCCGGGTTGTGGTGTTGAGTGTCCCCACGCTCGACGCTCGACAGTGTTCCCAGGCTCGGCCATGTCCGCCCGTATCCCCGGAGGACCGCGTGTTCCCCTCCATCTCCCTCGCCCAGGAAATCGGCCTTGCCGTCCTGCTCGTGGCCGCCCTGGTCTGGGTGCTCGGCCTCGGCCACATGCTGTGGGACGCCCGCTTCCAGCGCCCGGAGCCCGGCGTGTTCGAGGGCATCGCGGTGATCCCGGCGCAGCGCACCGCCGCCGCGCACCCGATGGAGTCGGTCGAACTGACCGAGGCGGAGGAAGAGGCCTTCGCAGGCCTCATCCGCACCCTCCCCCACTCCTGACCGACCCCTCGCGCCCTTGGCCGCCCTCCCCCGCTCGGGGAGGGAGGGCAGCCCGGGCACCGGGGGACGCCGAACGCCCTCCCCACCCTTGCCGGGGTGAGGAGGGCGTTTCGGCTGCTGCCGCCGGGGAGGGAACGTCAGTTGTGGCTGTGGAGGACCTCGTTCAGGCCGCCCCAGACCGCGTTGTTCGGGCGGGCCTCGACCGTGCCGGTGACCGAGTTGCGGCGGAAGAGGATGTTGCTGGCGCCCGAGAGCTCCAGGGCCTTGACGATCTGGCCGTCCGGGAGGGTGACGCGGGTGCCCGCGGTCACGTAGAGGCCGGCCTCGACGATGCACTCGTCGCCCAGCGCGATGCCGACGCCCGCTTCGGCGCCGATCAGGCAGCGCTCGCCGATCGAGATGATCTGCTTGCCGCCGCCCGAGAGGGTGCCCATCGTGGATGCGCCGCCGCCGATGTCGGAGCCGTCGCCGACCACGACGCCCGCCGAGATGCGGCCCTCGATCATGGAGGTGCCGAGGGTGCCGGCGTTGAAGTTGACGAAGCCCTCGTGCATGACGGTGGTGCCCTCGGCGAGGTGCGCGCCCAGGCGGACCCGGTCCGCGTCGGCGATGCGCACGCCCTTGGGGGCGACGTAGTCCGTCATCCGCGGGAACTTGTCGATCGAGGTGACCTGGAGGTACAGGCCCTCGGCGCGCGCGTTCAGCCGTACGGCCTCCACCTGGTCCACGGCGACCGGGCCCAGTGAGGTCCAGGCGACGTTGGCCAGCAGTCCGAAGACGCCGTCCAGGCTCTGGCCGTGCGGCTTGACCAGGCGGTGGCTGAGCAGGTGCAGGCGCAGGTACGCGTCGTGCGCGTCCAGCGGCTTGTCCTCGAGGGAGGAGATCACGGTGCGGACGGCTACGACCTCGACGTCGCGGACCGCGTCCAGGCGGATCGCCTTGGCCGCGGCGGCGCCCAGCAGCTCCACGGCCTGGTCGGCGGTGAGGCGCTCGGTGCCGGCCGGGCCGGGCTCGGCGACCAGCTCGGGGGCGGGGAACCAGGTGTCGAGGACGGTGCCGTCGGAGGCGATGGTGGCAAGTCCGGCGGCGACGGCGCCGGTGGTACGCGTAGCAGTCATGCCCGAAACCTAACCGGCGACGGCCTGCGGTTGCGAACCGGTCTCATGTGCCGGTCGGCCCGCGTGTCGCCGCTGCCGGGCCGACACCCACAGGACCGCCCCGCCCGCGCCCGCCGCCAGCACCGCGCACAGCGGCCACAGCAGCCCGGGCGCGGCCGCGTACAGGGCTCCGCCCAGCGGCGGCCCGAGGACGACACCGCTGACCGAGACCCCCGCGTACAGGCTCTGGAACCGCCCGATGGCGTGCTCGGGCGCCTGGTCGGCGACGTACGCGGTGGCGGTGGTCTTGTACAGGATCTCGCCGAGGCTCAGCAGCACCATCATCACCACGGCGCTCGCGAGCCCCACCCCGGGCAGCAGCGCCGCGTACCCGGCCCCGACCAGCACCAGGCCCGTGCCGATGACCGGGAGCGGCGGCCGGGCGCGCAGCGCGACGGCGGCCGGGAGCTCCAGCAGCAGGATGACCGCGCCGTTGAGGGCGATCACGAGGCCGAAGGCCCGGGTGCCCTGCCCGTGGTCGGCGAGGAAGACGGGGAAGGTGCCGTACTGCTGGCGGTAGACGAGGTCGGTCACCAGGACCGCGCCGAGGAGGACGAGTACGGCGGGCCGGGCGCGCAGCTCCGCCCACACACCGCGGCCCCGACCCCCGTCCGGGGCCGCGGCGGCATTGCGGGAGGCCCCGCGGGCGGGGACGACCCGCGCGGTCCAGAGGGCGAAGAACAGGGTCCCGAGGCCGTCGCAGACGAAGAGCCAGTCGTACGAGAGTCCGGTCGCGATCAGGGCTCCGAGGGGCGGCCCGAGGGTGAAGCCGCCGTTGGAGACGCAGCGGACGACGGCGAAGGCCTGCCGGCGGGCCCCCTCGGGGACGGTGACGGCGACCAGCGCGGAGTTCGCGGCCCGGACCACGCCGGAGGCGTACTGGGCCAGCGGCAGGACCGCGTAGAGCCCGGCGGCGGGCAGGAGCGGGAAGGACATCAGGGCGAGGCCGCCGGCGGTGGAGGCGGCGAGCAGCACCCGGCGGTGGCCGAAGCGGTCCCCGTACCAGCCGCCGGTGAAGTTCCCGGCGACGAGGCCGACGCCGCCGATGCCGGTGACCAGGCCCGCCTGGGCGGCGCCGAGGCCGCGCGGGCCGGTCAGGTACAGGAAGACAAAGACGAAGGTGAAGCTGACGACGGCGTTGACGAACACCCCCGCCGCCAGCAGCCACACCGCTCTCGGCACGTCCTTGAAGCCTTGCACCACGCCCCCGCCCGTCGGTTAGTTCCTTTTGGGAACGGACTATGTCAGCATGACAGCCTTGGGTCAACGGACAAAGGAGTGCCCATGGCCCAGCGCACACACCTCGACGACGCGGACTGCGCCATCGCCCAGGCCCTCGACGTGGTGGGCGACTGGTGGACGCTGCTGATCGTGCGCGACGCCGCGCGGGGCGTGCACCGCTTCGACGCGTTCCAGCGCGAGCTGGGGATGTCCCGCAAGGTGCTCGCCGAGCGGCTGAAGCTGCTGGTCGAAGCCGGGGTGCTGACGCGCGAGCCGTACCAGGAACGCCCGGTGCGGCACGAATACCGGCTGACCCCGCGCGGGCGGGGGCTGCTGCCGGTCCTGGTGGCCCTCCAGGACTGGGGAGACGCCTGGGTCCTGGGAGAGGGAGAGATGACGGCGACGACGGAGGAGTTCTCGCGGGAGGCGGAACGGGTGCATGCGCTGCGCGGCACGCGACTGCCGGAGCTGGCGCTGCCGGACCGGTTCGGGGAGGTCCGGGACCCGGTGGCGGACACGCCGTTCACGGTCCTGTACTGCTTCCCCGGCGCGTACGCGCGGGCCGAGTCCTACCCGCCGGGATGGGCGGGCATCCCGGGGGCGAAGGGCTGCACGCTGGAGTCGTGCACGTACCGGGACCAGCTGGCGGAGTTCACGGCGGCGGGGGCGACGGTGCACGGGGTGTCGACCCAGCGGCCCGATGAGCAGCGGGAGTTCGCAGAGGCGGAGGGGCTGCGGTTTCCGCTGCTCTCGGACGCGGAGCTTTCGTTGACGGCGGCGTTGCGGTTGCCGACGTTTCGGGCGGCGGGGGTGAGCCGGCTGAAGCGGTTGACGTTGGTGGTGGATCGGGGGCGGGTGGTGCGGGAGGTGTTCTATCCCGTTCGGGACGTCGAGGGCGGCGTCGCTGCGGCCTTGGCCGCGGTGCGGGCCGCCGAGTAGCGTCGCCGCCGGGTACGGGTTCCGCTGCGCGGGCTTTCTCCCCGCCCCGCCCCTTCTCCGTTTCCCGGGGTCTCCGCCCCCAGGCCCCGCGCCTCAACGCCGGCGGGCCGTGACGGCCGTCGAGCAGGTCCGGCCACCGTGGCCGGCATCCGGTGCACGTCAACCGTCCGCCGGGCGGACACGGAGGGCCTCCCGGAAAGCTCCGGGAAGCTCCCGACAGCTCCCGCAAGCCCCGGGAGAACACGAAGGGCCCCCGGCACTGAGTGCCGGGGGCCCTTCGCGGAGCGAGGTTGCTCAGACGTTGAAGCCGAGCGCGCGCAGCTGCTCGCGGCCGTCGTCCGTGATCTTGTCCGGGCCCCACGGGGGCATCCAGACCCAGTTGATGCGGAGCTCGTTGACGATGCCGTCCGTCGCCGACTTCGCCTGGTCCTCGATGACGTCCGTCAGCGGACAGGCCGCCGAGGTCAGCGTCATGTCGAGGGTCGCGATGTTCGCGTCGTCGATGTGGATGCCGTAGATCAGGCCCAGGTTGACGACGTCGATCCCCAGCTCGGGGTCGACCACGTCGTAGAGGGCCTCGCGGACCTCCTCCTCGGTGGCCGGCTTGATCGACGCCTCGGCGGGCGTCGCGTTCTCGGTCATGCCGTCTTCCTCTCCGCGTCGCCCAGTGCTTGGGCCGTCGCGTCCTTCCAGGCCATCCAGCTCAGCAGAGCACACTTCACGCGAGCCGGGTACTTGGAGACGCCGACGAACGCGACCGCGTCCTCCAGCACCTCCTCCATGGCCTCGTCGGGCTCGATCTTGCCCTTCGACTGCATCATCTCCAGGAACACGCCCTGGATCTTCTGCGCCTCGGCCAGCTCCTTGCCGACGAGCAGCTCGTTCAGCACGGACGCGCTGGCCTGGCTGATGGAGCAGCCCTGGCCCTCGTACGAGACGTCGGTGAGCGTCTCGCCGTCGTACTTCACGCGCAGCGTGATCTCGTCGCCGCACGTCGGGTTGACGTGGTGCACCTCGGCGTCGCCGTCGCGCAGGCCACGCCCGTGCGGGTGCTTGTAGTGGTCCAGGATCAGTTCCTGGTACATCGAATCCAGCTTCACTGCGTCGTCCTCGTCGCCCTCGTCAGCCGAAGAAGTTCCGTACGTGCTCCAGCCCGTCGATCAGTGCGTCGACGTCCGCCGGAGAGGAGTACAGATAGAAAGACGCTCGCGTGGTCGCGGGAATTCCGTAGCGCAGGCAGACCGGGCGCGCGCAGTGGTGTCCCACGCGCACCGCGATGCCCTGCTCGTCCAGGACCTGGCCCACGTCGTGGGGGTGGATGTCACCGAGCGTGAAGGAGATCGCGGCGCCGCGGTCCTCGGCCGTCATCGGGCCGATGATCCGCAGGTCGGGGACCTCCAGGAGGCGCTTCACCGCGTACTCGGTGATCGCGTGCTCGTGCGCGGCGATCTTGTCCATGCCGATCGCGCTCAGGTAGTCCACGGCCGCGCCGAGGCCGACGGCCTGGGCGATCGGGGGCGTGCCCGCCTCGAACTTGTGGGGCGCCGGGGCGTACGTCGAGGCGTGCATCGACACGGTCTCGATCATCTCGCCGCCGCCGAGGAACGGAGGCAGGTCCTCCAGCAGCTCCTGGCGGCCCCACAGGACGCCGATGCCGGTCGGGCCGCACATCTTGTGGCCGGTGAAGGCCACGAAGTCGGCGCCGAGCGCCTGGACGTCCAGCGGCATGTGCGGAGCGGCCTGCGAGGCGTCGATCAGCACCAGCGCGCCGACCTCCTGGGCGCGCCGGACGATCGCCTCGACCGGGTTGATCGTGCCCATGATGTTGGAGACCAGCGTGAAGGAGACGATCTTCGTCTTCTCCGTGATGACCTCTTCCATGTTGGACAGGTCGAGCCGGCCGTCGTCGGTCAGGCCGAACCACTTCAGCTTCGCGCCGGTGCGCTGCGAGAGCAGCTGCCACGGGACGATGTTGGAGTGGTGCTCCATCTCCGTGATGGCGATCTCGGTCTCGCGATCGACCCGGTAGGGCTCGTCCGCCCAGCCGAGCATGTTCGCGACCAGGTTGAGCGACTCCGAGGCGTTCTTGGTGAAGATCACCTCGTCGCGGCTCGGCGCGTTGATGAAGGCGGCGACCTTGTCGCGGGCGCCCTCGTACAGCGCCGTGGCCTCCTCGGCGAGCACGTGCACGCCACGGTGGACGTTGGCGTTGTGCTGCTCGTAGTACTCGTTCAGCGCGTCGAGGACCTGGCGCGGCTTCTGCGAGGTCGCAGCGTTGTCCAGGTAAACGATCTTCTTCCCGTCGTGGACCACACGATCCAGAAGGGGGAAGTCCTTGCGGATCGCCTCGATGTCGAGGAGGCCAGGCATCTGTGTCACGCGGTCGCGCCACCCTTCACGTACTTGTCGTAGCCCTCGGCCTCCAGCTGGTCCGCCAGCTCGGCGCCACCGGACTCGGCGATGCGGCCGTTCGCGAACACGTGCACGAAGTCGGGCTTGATGTAGCGCAGGATGCGCGTGTAGTGCGTGATCAGCAGGGTGCCGACCTCGCCGGTCTCGCGGACGCGGTTGACGCCCTCGGAGACGATGCGCAGGGCGTCGACGTCGAGGCCGGAGTCGGTCTCGTCGAGGATCGCGATCTTCGGCTTGAGGAGCTCCAGCTGGAGGATCTCGTGGCGCTTCTTCTCACCGCCGGAGAAGCCCTCGTTGACGTTGCGCTCGGCGAAGGCCGGGTCCATCTGGAGCTGCTCCATCGCGGACTTGACCTCCTTCACCCAGGTACGCAGCTTCGGCGCCTCGCCGCGGATGGCGGTGGCCGACGTGCGCAGGAAGTTGGAGACCGAGACGCCGGGGACCTCGACCGGGTACTGCATGGCGAGGAAGACGCCGGCGCGGGCGCGCTCGTCGACGGACATCTCCAGGACGTCTTCGCCGTCGAGGGTCACGGTGCCACCGGTGATGGTGTACTTCGGGTGACCGGCGAGCGAGTACGCCAGGGTGGACTTGCCGGAGCCGTTGGGGCCCATGATGGCGTGCGTCTCACCCTGCTTGAGGGTGAGGTCGACACCCTTGAGGATCTCCCGGGCGCCGTTCTCGGCCTCGACGGAGACGTGCAGGTCGTGGATTTCAAGCGTTGCCATGGGTGCCTCAGGACTCCTGGGTGAGGGAGACGAGCACGTCGTCCCCTTCGATCTTTACGGGGTATACGGGTACGGGGCGGGTCGCCGGCAGACCGGAGGGCTTGCCGGTGCGCAGGTCGAACGAGGACCCGTGCAGCCAGCACTCGATCATGCAGTCCTCGACCTCGCCCTCCGAGAGCGAGACGTTCGCGTGCGAGCAGATGTCGTTGATCGCGAACACCTCCCCCTCGGCGGAGACGATGGACACCGGCGTGCCGTCGAGTTCCACCCGCTTCGGGGTGTTCTCCTCGAGCTCGCTCAGCGCACAGGCCTTGACGTAGGTCATCAGACGGACGCCTCGAGCTCGGTCGCGATCTTGGCGAGCAGACGCTCCTCGATGTCCGGGACACCGATCTGCTGGACGAGCTCGGCGAAGAAGCCGCGCACGACCAGGCGGCGGGCCTCGTCGGCCGGGATGCCGCGGGCCTGCAGGTAGAAGAGCTGCTCGTCGTCGAAGCGGCCGGTCGCGGAGGCGTGCCCGGCACCGACGATCTCGCCGGTCTCGATCTCCAGGTTCGGCACCGAGTCGACCCGCGCGCCGTCCGTCAGGACGAGGTTGCGGTTCAACTCGTAGGTGTCGGTGCCCTCGGCGCTCTTCTCGATGAGGACGTCACCGATCCAGACCGCGTGGGCGCCCTCACCCTGCAGCGCGCCCTTGTAGACCACGTGGGACTTGCAGTGCGGGGCGTCGTGCGTGACCAGGAGGCGGTGCTCCTGGTGCTGGTCGGCGTCCGTGAAGTACAGGCCGAGGAGCTCGGCCTCGCCGCCGGGGCCCGCGTAGCTGACCCTCGGGTGCAGGCGTACGACGTCGCCGCCGAAGGTGACCACGATCGACTTGAAGGTCGCGTCGCGGCCGACCAGCGCGTTGTGCTGGGAGCAGTGGACGGCGGTGTCGTCCCAGTCCTGGACGGACACGACGGTGAGCTTGGCGCCGTCGCCGACGAGGAAGTCGACGTTGGCGGCGCGCACGCCGTCACCGGTGTGGTCGATGACGATGACGGCCTCGGCGAAGGCCTGTACGTCGAAGACGGTGTGGCCGAAGGTCGTGCCGCCCTCGCCGTGCAGCGAGACGCGCACCGGCTCGGTCAGGACGGCCTCCTTGGGCACGGTGACGACCGTGGCCTTGGCGAAGGACGAGAACGCCTGGGCGGCGACCCGGTCCACCGGGGTGCCGGCCTTGCCGATGCGCGCGTCGTCACGCTCCACCGACTCGACGGTGACGCCCTCGGGCGCGTCGATCTGGGCCTTCATGGTGCCGTTGGCGACCGCGGTGCCGTCGTGCAGACCACGCAGGCGCGCCAGCGGGGTGAACCGCCACTCCTCCTCGCGGCCGTGGGGGACCGGGAAGTCCGCCACGTCGAAGGACGGGGGTGCGCTCATCCGGGTGGCGACGGTGGACTCGGCGGCCACCGCGATCGCGCCGGCGGTGGTCGACCCCGCCGGGATGTTCTGAGCCTCAGCCATGGCTGTCGTGTTGCTCTCTTCCTACGTCAATAGCGATGTGCGGGATGGCGGGCGGGTCGGGACTAACCGACCGAACCCTCCATCTGCAGCTCGATCAGCCGGTTGAGCTCCAGCGCGTACTCCATGGGCAGCTCGCGCGCGATGGGCTCGACGAAGCCGCGCACGATCATGGCCATGGCCTCGAACTCCGTCAGACCGCGGCTCATCAGGTAGAAGAGCTGGTCGTCGGAGACCTTGGAGACCGTGGCCTCGTGGCCCATGGAGACGTCGTCCTCGCGGACGTCCACGTACGGGTACGTGTCCGAGCGGGAGATGGTGTCGACCAGGAGCGCGTCGCAGAGCACGTTCGACTTGGAGCCGTGGGCGCCCTCGCCGATCTCGACCAGGCCGCGGTACGAGGTGCGGCCGCCGCCTCGCGCCACCGACTTGGAGACGATGTTGGAGGAGGTGTTCGGCGCCATGTGGACCATCTTGGAGCCGGCGTCCTGGTGCTGGCCCTCGCCCGCGAAGGCGATGGACAGGGTCTCGCCCTTGGCGTGCTCGCCCATCAGGTAGACGGCCGGGTACTTCATGGTGACCTTGGAACCGATGTTGCCGTCGATCCACTCCATGGTCGCGCCCTCGTACGCCACGGCGCGCTTGGTGACCAGGTTGTACACGTTGTTCGACCAGTTCTGGATCGTCGTGTAGCGGCAGCGGCCGCCCTTCTTCACGATGATCTCGACCACGGCGCTGTGCAGCGAGTCCGAGGAGTAGATCGGGGCGGTGCAGCCCTCGACGTAGTGGACGTACGCGTCCTCGTCGACGATGATCAGCGTCCGCTCGAACTGGCCCATGTTCTCCGTGTTGATGCGGAAGTAGGCCTGGAGCGGGATGTCGACCTTGACGCCCTTGGGCACGTAGATGAACGAGCCGCCCGACCACACGGCGGTGTTCAGCGACGCGAACTTGTTGTCGCCGACCGGGATGACCGTGCCGAAGTACTCCTGGAAGAGCTCCGGGTGCTCCTTGAGCGCGGTGTCCGTGTCGAGGAAGATGACGCCCTGCTCCTCCAGGTCCTCGCGGATCTGGTGGTAGACGACCTCGGACTCGTACTGGGCCGCGACACCGGCGACGAGGCGCTGCTTCTCCGCCTCCGGGATGCCGAGCTTGTCGTACGTGTTCTTGATGTCCTCCGGCAGGTCCTCCCAGGAAGCGGCCTGCTTCTCGGTCGAACGCACGAAGTACTTGATGTTGTCGAAGTCGATGCCGGAGAGGTCGGAGCCCCAGGTCGGCATGGGCTTCTTGTCGAACAGCTTGAGACCCTTGAGGCGGAGCTTCAGCATCCACTCCGGCTCGTTCTTCTTGGCCGAGATGTCGCGCACGACGTCCTCGGACAGACCCCGCTTGGCAGCGGCGCCGGCCGCGTCGGAGTCGGCCCAGCCATATTCGTAGGTGCCCAGGCCATCGAGCTCAGGGTGAGCAGTCTCCGTGGTCATGCGGGGTTCCTCCCGGCCGTACTTGCAGATGCTGGTGTGTCGGTCTGTGTGGTGCCCGCGCCTCGTGGGATGAACGTGGTGCACACCCCGTCGCCGTGGGCGATCGTGGCGAGGCGCTGCACATGCGTCCCGAGCAGGCGGGAGAAGACTTCGGTCTCCGCCTCGCAGAGCTGCGGGAACTGCTCGGCGACATGGGCGACCGGGCAGTGGTGCTGGCAGAGCTGTTCACCGCTGTGCGGACCGGGAGCGCTCTTCGCCGTAGCAGCGTACCCGTCCGCGGTCAACGCCTTGGCAAGGGCCTCGGTGCGCTCCGCGGGGGCAGCGGCGGCCAGGCGTTCCCGGTAGGTCTCGGCCTGTGCGTCCATCCGCGCCCTGGCGAAGGCGGCGACGGCCGCCTCCCCCTGCTCGCCTCCGCCGGCGGCCTGCGCGATCCAGCGCATGGCGTCCGCGGCGAGCGAGTCGTAGGACTGGTCGAACGCGTCGCGGCCGCAGTCGGTCAGCGCGAAGACCTTGGCGGGCCGGCCCCGGGTGCGCGTGCCGTAGACGCGCTGCTCACGGGGCTCGACCACGTCGTCGGCGACGAGCGTGTCGAGGTGGCGGCGGACGGCGGCCTGGGTGAGGCCGAGACGCGCGGCGAGGTCGGCGACGGTGGACGGACCGTGGTCCAGGATGGAGCGCGCGACCCGGTTGCGGGTTGACCGCTCCCCGGTTGCGAGCTCCCCCTGGGGGGTCTCGATCATCCGTTCGCCGTATTTCACAACGCCATTGTTGCGTAATTAGTCGAGCCCCGACAAGCCGTGACCGACGCCACTCCTGGTGGCCTCCATCACTAAGGGTTACCTAATTGTCCCACGGAGGGTGCGGTCGCACCCCCTGCCACCTGCAAGGAACCCGCGTGCAGGCGCCCCGCGGCAGGCGGTCTCCCCCGCCGCCCGGGCCCCCATCTCCGGCTCCGTAGACTCACCCGCATGAGCAACGACCCCGCCGTGGAGATCCGCGGACTGGTGAAGCGGTACGGATCCAAAACCGCGGTGGACGGGCTGGACCTCACCGTCCGCAAGGCCTCGGTCACCGCCGTCCTCGGTCCCAACGGCGCGGGCAAGACGACCACCGTGGAGACCTGCGAGGGCTACCGCCGCCCCGACGCCGGCACCGTCCGCGTCCTCGGCCTCGACCCGGTCGCCCAGGCCGAGGCACTGCGCCCGCGGATCGGCGTGATGCTCCAGTCCGGCGGGGTCTACTCCGGCGCCCGCGCCGTCGAGATGCTGCGCCACATGGCCAGGCTGTACGCCGACCCGCTCGACGTGGACGTCCTGGTGGAGCGGCTGGGACTGGGCGGCTGCGGCCGCACCGCCTACCGCCGCCTCTCCGGCGGCCAGCAGCAGCGCCTGGCCCTCGCCATGGCCGTGGTGGGCCGGCCCGAGCTGGTCTTCCTGGACGAGCCGACGGCGGGTCTGGACCCGCAGGCCCGCCGGGCGACCTGGGACCTCGTACGGGAACTGCGCGCCGACGGGGTCTCCGTCGTCCTCACCACCCACCACATGGACGAGGCCGAGCAGCTCGCGGACGAGGTCGCCATCGTCGACGCGGGCCGGGTCATCGCCCACGGCAGCCCCGAGCAGCTGTGCCGCGGCGGCGCCGAGAACACCCTGCGCTTCACCGGCCGGCCCGCCCTCGACCTCGGATCGCTGCTGAAGGCGCTGCCCGACGGCACCGAGGCCGCCGAGCTCAGCGCGGGCGTCTACCGGGTCACCGGCGCCGTGGACCCGCAGCTGCTGGCCACCGTCGCCTCCTGGTGCGCGCAGCACGGGGTGATGCCGAGCAGCCTCTCGGTGGAGCGGCACACCCTCGAAGACGTTTTCCTGGAGATCACGGGCAAGGAGCTGCGTTCATGACGCCGATCACCACAGACGCTGCGCGGATGAGCGCCGGTACGTTCGCCCCCAATCCGGGGGCCGCGCCCGTCTCCCGCATGATCCTGGCGCAGACGGCGCTGGAGACGCGGATGCTGCTGCGCAACGGGGAGCAGCTGCTGCTGACCGTGATCATCCCGGCGCTGCTGCTGGTGCTCTTCTCCGCCGTCGACATCGTCGACACCGGCGCCGAGAACTCCGTGGACTTCCTCACGCCCGGCATCCTGGCGCTGGCCGTGATGTCCACCGCCTTCACCGGCCAGGCCATCGCCACGGGCTTCGACCGCCGCTACGGGGTGCTCAAGCGGCTCGGCGCCTCGCCGCTGCCGCGGTGGGCGCTGATGGCCGCCAAGACCCTGTCCGTGCTGGTCACCGAGGTGCTGCAGATCGCGCTGCTGACGGCGATCGCCTTCGCGCTGGGCTGGTCCCCGCACGGCAACCCGCTCGCGGTCGCCGCGCTGGTCCTGCTGGGCACGGCCGCCTTCTCCGGGCTCGGGCTGCTGATGGCGGGCACCCTGAAGGCCGAGGCCACGCTGGCCGCCGCCAACCTGGTGTTCCTGCTGCTGCTGGTCGGCGGCGGGGTGATCGTGCCGATGGAGAAGTTCCCCGGCGCCGTGCAGTCCGTACTCGGCCTGCTGCCGATCTCGGCGCTGTCCGACGGGCTGCGCCAGGTGCTCCAGCACGGGGCCGCGCTGCCCTGGGGGGACGCGGCCGTGCTCGCCGTCTGGGCCGTGCTCGGGCTCGGCGCCGCCGCGAAGCTGTTCCGCTGGGAGTGAATCCCCGCCCCCGGACGTTGGCCTGGCAGGAGGATGGGCGCCGCCCCGCGGGGGCGGTGCACACCAGGACGCCGGGGGGCGGGCATGGCGCAGCGGGAAGACGTTCTACGGCTGGACGCCCAATGGGCAGGGATCCGGTCGGGGGCCGCACGGGCGGCGCCCGCCGAGGCCGAGGCGCTGCTGACGGAGCTGATCGGCGCGCTGCGCGAACCGGCGCGGAGCGATCCGGAGTGCGCGGCGCGGCTCGGCCTTCGCCTCGGTGACCTGGCGGCCCGCCGGTTCGCCGGCGGGGACCGGGCCGGGGCCCTGGCGGCCGTCGAGGAGGGGCTGCGGTATGCGCAGCGGGCGGCCGGGCACGCCCCCGAGTACGCCCGCTGGTACGCCCGGGGCCTGATCAACCAGGGGGTCTGGCTCTCCTGGCCGCTGAGCGACGGGGAGCGGCTGCCCCGCTACCCGCTCGGCCCGGCGGCGGAGACCGGCCCGAGCGCCATGGAGCGGGCGGCGGGCGAGCGCGCCCGGGACCTGACCCGGGCGGCGGTCGAGGTCTGGGCGGGCCTGGACCAGCACGATCCGGTCAACCGGCGCGGCCTCGCGCAGGCCAAGGTGTTCCTCGGGGACCGCCTCGCGGAGCTGGGCTCCGCCGAGGAGGCGGTGGCGTGGGCGGTCGACGCGGAGGGCGGTTTCCGCCGACTGCTGCTCGCGGACCCCGGTTCGGAGGAGGCCCAGGAGGCGGAGGAGGCCCTCGACCACATCGGGCGCCAGCTGGAACTGCGCCTGCGCTTCCTGTCCTTCGACTCCCTGGTGAACCTGCGCGCGCGGGGCCTGCTGCCCGAACCCCTGCTGCCACGGGCCGTGGTCGCGGCCAGGATCCACGGGGTGGCCGAGCCCGAGATCGCGGCCCGGCTGCGCCTCGGCGCCGAACAGGTGCGCACGATGCTGGAGGTCACGCCCTGGCGCGCGGTGTGGCGCTTCGAGGTGCGCGGTCCTGACGGGCTGTGGACCGTACTGGAACATCCGTGGCGTAGCGGGGCAGAAGTGAGAAACAGGTCAGCCGAGGATGTGGGCGCCGAATTGGTGCACGGTTTCACGGCCTCCGCGGACTACCCCGGCGACGGCGTCCCTTGGCGCGTGCGCGTCTGGTGGCACGAGGAAGGCGACCCCGCCGGGGCCCGGTTCCGGCTGGTCGTCGGGCCGGATGCGGCCACGGGCAGGACCGTCGGGCCCCCCTCGTGAAAGTTTGCACAAGGCCCCGCGTACGATTAGGGCCGTGTTGACCCCTCTCGCTTACATCGCCGGCCGCTGGACGCCGTCACCCCGGATCGTCCGGCAGGCCGCGTCCGCCGCGCTCGTCATGAGTGTGCTCATCGTCGTCACCGGCGGTGCGGTGCGGCTGACCGGATCCGGTCTCGGCTGCGACACCTGGCCCAAGTGCACCGACGACAGCCTGATCGTGACCCAGGCGCAGGGCTTCCACGGGGCCATCGAGTTCGGCAACCGCATGCTGACGTACGTGCTCTGCGCGGCCGTCGGCTGGTGCATCGTCGCGGCCCGCTCGGCCAAGCCGTGGCGCCGTTCGCTGACGAAGCTCGGCTGGCTCCAGTTCTTCATCGTGATGGGCAACGCGGTCCTCGGCGGCATCACCGTCCTGACGGGGCTCAACCCGTACAGCGTGGCCGGGCACTTCCTGCTCGCCACCTCGCTGATCACCGTCACGACGGTGACCTGGCAGCGCACCCGCGAGGGCGACGGCGCTCCCCGGCCGCGCGTGCCCGGACCCGTGCGCAAGCTCTCATGGGCCCTGATCGCGACCACGCTGGTGCTGATCGCCGCGGGCACGGTCGTCACCGGTTCCGGTCCGCACGCGGGCGACCGCAGCGAGATCAAGCGGATGCCGTTCGACTGGGCGGCCACCGCCCACGTCCACGCGGTCTCCGCCTGGGTGGTGTGCGCTCTCGCCGTGGCCATGTGGCTGGTGCTGCGCGTGGTCGACGCGCCGGTGGACACCCGGGCGCGCGCCCGGGACCTGCTGATCGTGCTGCTCGCGCAGGGCGGCATCGGCTACGTCCAGTACTTCACCCACGTGCCCGAGGCCCTGGTCGCCGCCCACATGCTCGGCTCCTGTCTGGTGTGGATCGCCGTGGTCCGCGTGGCACTGAGCCTGCGCGAGCGGCCCGCGGTGCAGGCGGAGATCCCGGCGCAGAGCGACCCGCAGCTCTCCTCCGTCTGAGCCGAGGGGACCGGCTCACCCGCGCTCGTCCAGCCGGTAGACGCGGCGGGCATTGCCCGCCGCGATCATCGCCGCCACCCGTTCGGCGTCCCGCCAGGACCAGGCGCCCTCGCCGACCCAGCCGCCCAGCACCCGGCCCAGCGCCTCCCGGAACACCAGGGCGCCCACCGCGTGCAGTTCGGGCAGCCGGCGCCCGCCGCTGGAGAACAGCAGCTTGCCGAAGGGGGCGACCTCCAGCACCTCGGCCAGCACCCCCGCCGCCCACGGCCCGCTCTGCCCGAGCGCCGTGCCGAGATCGGCGTGGACGTGCGGGAAGGCCGCCGCCAGCTGGGCGGCGTGCCGGTGGTACGGGTATCCGCCGAGCAGCACCAGCCGGGTCCCCAGACCCGCGGTGGCCCGTACGAACTCCGTCAGCAGTGCCGGATCGGCCTGCTCCGGCCGCTGCCCGGGCTCCCCCGCACCCGCTCCGGTGTGCAGCTGGAGCGGCAGCCCGGTCGCCACCGCGCTCCACAGCAGGTGCCGCAGGAGTACGGGGTCCCGGACGGCCCCGCCCTTGGAGCGCCGGGCCAGCCACCGCCCGGCCGCCCCGTTCACCTCGCCCGGACCGGGCGGATCGGGGGCGCGGCCGAGGACGGCGGGATATTCCGCGTCCGCACCGCAGGTGAAGGCCACGGCCGCCGTGGCGGCGTGGTGGACGGCCTCGGCGAGGTTGGCGAGGAAGGCGGGGACCGTGCCGGAGGTGTCGGCGGCCTGCTCGGCCAGCAGCTCCAGCCGTACGACCTCGAAGGCGTCGGCGTCCGACGCGAGCGCCAGCTCCTTGGGGCCGGTGAGGTCGCCGGGCACTCCCGTGTCGACCAGATAGGCGGCGACGCCCGAGCCGCGCAGCAGCCTGCGCCCGGACTCGACCACGCCGAGCTCGCGCCGCCGGGCCAGGTACCGGGCGGGGGAGCAGTGCGGCTCCAGCCCGAGCAGCGGCGGGCACCAGCGGCGCACCGCGAACCCGGTCTGGGTGTCGAAGAAGGTGGTCCCGGCGGCGGGCGGGCCGGCCGAGCGGATCAGCTGGGCCTCGAAGGTTCCGAGGCCCAGCTCCGTACGGAGCACTCCGTGGCAGTACTGGTCCACCAGGGGCGGCGTTTCGATCATCCGGGCATCCCGTTGCGGACGTGAGGAAGGGGCTTCCACACGTCCTAACGGGTGAGCGGGGTGTGAGGTGTTGCTCGCGCTGTTGACCGAGCGGCCACCGCCACGATCAGGCGGCCGGGTTCGCCGCCCCGCCGAGCTGGATGCCGGCCATCCGCGACCACTCGTACGGGCCGGTCTTCACACGGGCGGCGAACTCGCCGTCGAACTCGTCGTGCAGGGTCAGGCCGGCCTTCTCGGCGGCCAGCTGGGCCACCGCGTAGGTCGGGGCCACCAGGTCGCCCCAGCCGCCGTCCGTGCCGACGAGGACGATCCGGGTGCCGGCCTGGCCGATGTGCGCCAGCTGGCCCTCGGCGCCGCCGTGCTGCTTGGCGAACGCGCCGATCTGCTTGGCCAGCTTCGCGGCCGTCCGGTCCTGCTTCTTGTCTGCGGTGTCCGCGGTGGTGTCTGCCATGGGCACCATGCTACCGGCGGGTAACGAGCGGAGGAAGTATCAGCGGAGGAAGGGATCCACGGCCACGGCGACGAAGAGCAGCGACACGTACGTGATGGACCAGTGGAACAGGCGCATCTCCTTGAGCTTCGCGCCCGTCACGCCCGCCTTGGCCCGCGCGTGCAGCGCGTGCGCCTCCCACAGCCACCAGCCGCCCGCCGCCAGGGCGACCGTGGTGTAGAACCAGCCGGTGTACCCCAGCGGGGTGAGCAGCAGTGAGACGGCCACCATCACCCAGCTGTAGAGGACGATCTGGCGCGCCACGGCCTTGTTGCCGGCCACGACCGGCAGCATCGGGACGCCAACACGCGCGTAGTCGTCCTTCACCTTCATGGACAGCGGCCAGTAGTGCGGCGGCGTCCAGAAGAAGATGACGAGGAAGAGGATGACGGCGGCCCAGGAGACCTCGTTCTTGACGGCGGACCAGCCGATGAGCACCGGCATGCAGCCCGCGATGCCGCCCCACACGATGTTCTGCGCGGTGCGCCGCTTCAGCAGCATCGTGTAGACGACGACGTAGAAGAGGAGCGCGCCGAGCGCGAGCGCGGCCGACAGCCAGTTGACGAGCAGCCCGAAGAACAGGGTGGAGACCACGCCGAGGGTGATGCCGAAGACCAGGCACTCGCGCGGGCTGACCATGCCGGTCACCAGCGGCCGCTGCGAGGTCCGGTCCATCAGCGCGTCGATGTCGCGGTCGATGTACATGTTCAGCGCGTTGGCGCCGCCCGCGGACAAGTAGCCGCCGAAGCAGGTCGCGAGGACCAGCCACAGCGACGGCACACCCTGCTCGGCGAGGAACATCACCGGCACTGTGGTGATCAGCAGAAGTTCGATGATCCGCGGCTTGGTCAAAGCCACGAAAGCCATGACCCGGGCCCCGAACGGCCGGTGACCGGGGCTCGTCCCGAGCACCCCCGCTGGACGGGATTCGACGGCCGTCACGCACACCCCTGACAGAGAAACCAGCAAGCTCCGGACATAAAGGTCCGCTGAAGGCTCGCACGTACCACGCCACTCTAGACGTTGCACTTACGTCGCCCTGCGCGGGGGTCGCCTCGTGTTGGTCCGATCGGACTGCCGACGTTGTGACGGACTGCGGGCACTCGAATAGCTGCACGCCGTCACGGGGGTAGGCTCGGAATCGCGCCGGTGCACCGTTCGTCACCGGGTAACAGACATGTGGAGAGGAGCCCTGACCCACGGTGAGCACCAAGCCGACGACCACAGAGCTCGACTGGACCGACCTCGACCAGCGGGCCGTCGACACCGCCCGCATCCTGGCCGCCGACGCGGTCCAGAAGGTGGGTAACGGCCACCCCGGTACGGCGATGAGCCTGGCCCCCGCCGCGTACACCCTCTTCCAGAAGGTGATGCGGCACGACCCGGCCGATCCCGAGTGGGTCGGCCGCGACCGTTTCGTGCTTTCCGCGGGGCACTCGTCCCTCACTCTGTACACGCAGCTCTACCTGGGCGGCTTCGGCCTGGAGCTGGCCGACCTCGAGGCGTTCCGCACCTGGGGTTCCAAGACCCCCGGCCACCCGGAGTACGGCCACACGGCCGGCGTCGAGACCACCACCGGCCCTCTGGGCCAGGGCATCGCCAACGCGGTGGGCATGGCCATGGCCGCCCGCTACGAGCGCGGCCTGTTCGACCCGGAGGCCCCCCAGGGCACCTCCCCCTTCGACCACATGGTCTACGCGATCGCGGGCGACGGCTGCCTCCAGGAGGGCATCTCCCACGAGGCGTCCGCGCTGGCCGGCCACCAGAAGCTCGGCAACCTGGTGCTGCTGTGGGACGACAACCACATCTCCATCGAGGGTGACACCGAGACGGCCGTCTCCGAGGACACCCTCAAGCGCTACGAGGCGTACGGCTGGCACGTCCAGCGCGTCGCGCAGCAGCCGAACGGCGACCTCGACCCGAAGGCGCTGTTCGAGGCCCTGGCCGCGGCCAAGGCCGAGACCGGGCGCCCCTCCTTCATCGCGATGCGCTCGATCATCGCCTGGCCGGCCCCGCACGCCCAGGGCACCGAGGCCTCGCACGGCTCGGCCCTCGGCGACGACGAGGTCGCGGCCACCAAGCGCGTCCTCGGCTTCGATCCGGAGAAGTCCTTCGACGTCTCCGACGAGGTCCTCGCGCACACCCGCAAGGCACTGGACCGCGGCCGCGAGGCCAAGGCCGCCTGGGAGAAGGACTTCTCCGCGTGGCGCACCGCCAACGCGGAGCGCGCCGCCGAGTTCGACCGCATCAACGCCAACGAGCTGCCCGCGGGCTGGGAGGACAAGCTCCCCGTCTTCGAGACGGGCAAGGGCGTCGCCACCCGCGCGGCCTCCGGCAAGGTGCTCGAGGCGCTCGGCTCGGTCATCCCGGAGCTGTGGGGCGGCTCGGCCGACCTGGCCGGCTCCAACAACACCACGATCGACAAGCACTCGTCCTTCCTCCCGAAGGGCAACCCGCTGCCGGAGGCCGACCCGTACGGCCGCACCGTCCACTTCGGCATCCGCGAGCACGCCATGGCCGCGACCATGAACGGCATCGCGCTGCACGGCCACACCCGTGTCTACGGCGGCACCTTCCTGGTGTTCTCCGACTACATGCGCAACGCCGTGCGCCTGTCCGCGCTGATGCACGTGCCGGTGACGTACGTGTGGACGCACGACTCCATCGGCCTGGGCGAGGACGGCCCGACCCACCAGCCGGTCGAGCACCTCGCCTCGCTGCGCGCCATCCCGGGCCTGAACGTGGTCCGCCCGGCCGACGCGAACGAGACCGTCATCGCCTGGCGCGAGATCCTGCGCCGCCACACCAAGGTGTTCGGCAAGGGCGCGCCGCACGGTCTGGCGCTGACCCGCCAGGGCGTGCCGACGTACGAGCGCAACGAGGACGCCGCCAAGGGCGGGTACGTGCTCTTCGAGGCGGAAGGCGGCGAGGCGCAGGTCGTCCTCATCGGCACCGGCTCCGAGGTCCAGCTCGCCGTCGCCGCGCGCGAGGCGCTGCAGGCCGAGGGCGTCCCGGCCCGCGTGGTCTCGATGCCGTCCGTCGAGTGGTTCGAGGAGCAGGACCAGGCGTACAAGGACAGCGTCCTGCCGCCGTCCGTCAAGGCGCGCGTCGCGGTCGAGGCCGGGGTCGGCCTGACCTGGCACCGCTACGTCGGCGACGCCGGCCGGATCGTCTCGCTGGAGCACTTCGGTGCCTCCGCCGACGCCAAGGTGCTGTTCCGCGAGTTCGGCTTCACCGCCGAGGCCGTGGCCGCCGCCGCCAAGGAATCCATCACCGCCGCCGCGCGCTGACACCGGTACACGAACCAGTAGGAGATGCAATTCCCATGACAGACGCACTCAAGCGCCTCTCCGACGAGGGCGTGGCGATCTGGCTGGACGACCTGTCCCGCAAGCGCATCACGTCCGGCAACCTGGCCGAGCTCATCGACCAGTCGCACGTGGTCGGTGTCACCACCAACCCGTCGATCTTCCAGAAGGCGATCAGCAGCGGCGACGGCTACGAGCAGCAGCTCACCGACCTCGCCGCCCGCAAGGTCACCGTCGACGAGGCCATCCGCATGATCACGACGGCGGACGTCCGCGACGCCGCCGACATCCTGCGCCCGGTCTACGACAGCACCGACGGCCAGGACGGCCGGGTCTCCATCGAGGTCGACCCCCGTCTGGCCCACAACACCACGGCGACGATCGCCGAGGCCAAGCAGCTCGCCTGGCTGGTGGACCGCCCGAACACGCTGATCAAGATCCCGGCGACCAAGGCCGGTCTGCCGGCGATCACCGAGGTCATCGGCAAGGGCATCAGCGTCAACGTCACGCTGATCTTCTCGCTGGAGCGCTACCGCGAGGTCATGGACGCGTACCTGGCGGGTCTGGAGAAGGCCAAGGCCGCGGGCCTGGACCTCTCCGAGATCCACTCGGTCGCCTCCTTCTTCGTGTCCCGTGTGGACAGCGAGATCGACAAGCGCCTGGACGCCGTCGGCTCCGACGAGGCGAAGGCCCTGAAGGGCAAGGCGGCCCTCGCCAACGCCCGGCTGGCCTACGAGGCCTACGAGGAGGTCTTCTCCTCCGACCGCTGGAACGCCCTGGAGCGTGTCGGCGCCAACAAGCAGCGTCCGCTGTGGGCCTCGACGGGCGTCAAGGACCCGGCGTACAAGGACACCCTGTACGTGGACGACCTGGTCGCCCCGAACACGGTGAACACCATGCCGGAGGCCACTCTGGAGGCCACCGACGACCACGGTCAGATCACGGGTGACACCGTGCGCGCCACGTACGACCAGTCCCGCGCCGAGCTCGAAGCGGTCGCGAAGCTGGGCATCTCGTACGACGATGTGGTGCAGCTGCTCGAGGACGAGGGCGTCGAGAAGTTCGAGGCGTCCTGGAACGACCTGCTGAAGTCCACCGAGGCGGAGCTCGAGCGCCTCGCCCCCACGGAGGCCTGAACACTTTGTCTGTGAACGGAGCGAACCCGCTTCGTGACGCACAGGACCGGCGGCTCCCGCGCATCGCGGGGCCGTCCGGCCTGGTCATTTTCGGCGTTACGGGTGACCTGTCGCGCAAGAAGCTGATGCCGGCCATCTACGACCTGGCGAACCGGGGGCTGCTGCCGCCGGGCTTCTCGCTGATCGGTTTCGCCCGGCGCGAATGGGAGCACGAGGACTTCGCCCAGGAGGTGTACGAGGCCGTCAAGCAGCACTCGCGCACCCCCTTCCGGGAGGAGGTCTGGCAGCAGCTGGTGCAGGGCTGCCGTTTCGTGCAGGGCAATTTCGACGACGACGCGGCGTTCGAGACGCTGAAGTCGACCATCGACGAGCTCGACAAGGCGCAGGGTACGGGCGGCAACTTCGCCTTCTACCTGTCCGTGCCGCCGAAGTTCTTCCCGAAGGTCGTCCAGCAGCTCAAGAACCACGGGCTGGCGCAGAAGGAGGGCTCCTGGCGGCGTGCCGTCATCGAGAAGCCCTTCGGGCACGACCTCAAGAGCGCCGAGGAGCTCAACAAGGTCGTCCACGAGGTCTTCCCGCGGGACGAGGTCTTCCGGATCGACCACTACCTCGGCAAGGAGACCGTCCAGAACATCCTGGCGCTCCGCTTCGCCAACACGATGTTCGAGCCGATCTGGAACCGGTCGTACGTCGACCACGTGCAGATCACCATGGCCGAGGACATCGGCATCGGCGGCCGGGCCGGGTACTACGACGGCATCGGCGCGGCCCGTGACGTCATCCAGAACCACCTGCTCCAGCTGCTCGCGCTGACCGCGATGGAGGAGCCCGGCTCCTTCCACCCGAAGGCGCTGGTGGCGGAGAAGCTCAAGGTCCTCACCGCCGTCGAGCTCCCCGAGGACCTGGGCAAGCACACCGTGCGCGGCCAGTACTCGGCGGCGTGGCAGGGTGGCGAGAAGGTCGTCGGGTACCTCGAAGAGGACGGCATCGACCCCAAGTCGAAGACCGACACCTACGCGGCCATCCGCCTGGAGATCAACAACCGCCGCTGGGCGGGCGTCCCGTTCTACCTGCGGACCGGCAAGCGCCTGGGCCGCCGGGTGACCGAGATCGCGGTGGTCTTCAAGCGGGCTCCGTACCTGCCGTTCGAGTCGGGCGCGACCGAGGAGCTGGGGCAGAACGCCCTGGTCATCCGGGTCCAGCCGGACGAGGGCGTGACGGTGCGCTTCGGCTCGAAGGTTCCGGGCACCTCCATGGAGGTCCGGGACGTCACCATGGACTTCGCGTACGGCGAGTCCTTCACGGAGTCGAGCCCCGAGGCGTACGAGCGGCTGATCCTCGATGTCCTGCTGGGTGACGCGAACCTCTTCCCGCGCCACCAGGAGGTCGAGCTGTCCTGGAACATCCTCGACCCGATCGAGGAGTACTGGGACAAGCACGGCAAGCCCGCGCAGTACCCGGCGGGGACCTGGGGGCCGGTCGAGGCGGACGAGATGCTCGCACGAGACGGACGGAGCTGGCGCCGGCCATGAAGATCGACCTCACGGAGACCACCTCCAGCAAGATCAACGCCGCCTTGGTGCAGGCGCGCCGGGACATCGGCACGCCGGCCATCGGCATGGTCCTCACGCTGGTGATCGTGACCGACGAGGAGAACGCGTACGACGCGCTCAAGTCGGCGAACGAGGCGTCCCACGAACACCCTTCGCGGATCGTCGTCGTCATCAAGCGGGTCAGCCGCTCGCCGCGCAGCCGCCGCGACGCCCGTCTCGACGCGGAAGTCCGCGTCGGGGCGGACTCGGGCACCGGCGAGACGGTGGTGCTCCGCCTTCACGGTGAACTGGTCCACCACGCCCAGTCGGTGGTTCTCCCGCTCCTGCTGCCGGACGCGCCCGTCGTGGTCTGGTGGCCGGACGGTGCCCCGTCGGACCTGGCGGGCGACCCGCTGGGTGCGCTCGGGCAGCGCCGGATCACGGACACGTACGCCTGCGAGAACCCGCTGCGGGCGCTCGGGGAGCGGGCCGCGGCCTATGCCCCGGGTGACACGGACCTGTCCTGGACCCGGATCACGCCGTGGCGGTCGATGCTGGCCGCCGCGCTGGACCAGCAGGCCCTGAAGGTCACCTCGGCGGCCGTCGAGGGCGAGGACGAGAACCCGAGCTGCGAGCTGCTGGCCATGTGGCTGGCGGACCGCCTCCAGGTGCCCGTCAAGCGGACCCACTCGGAGGGCCCCGGCCTGACCTCGGTCCGGCTGGAGACCAAGGACGGCGACATCGTCCTGGACCGGGCCGACGGCTCGCTGGCCACGCTGTGCATGCCGGGGCAGCCCGACCGTGCGGTGGCGCTCAAGCGCCGTGACACGGCCGAGCTGCTGGCGGAGGAGCTGCGCCGGCTCGACCCGGACAACACGTACGAGGCCTCGCTGAAGTTCGGCGTGGCCAAACTGGCGGCCGAGGCTCCGGCTCCGGCTCCGGCTCCGGCTCCGGCCAAGGCCTCGGACTCCCCGGAGACCGTGACCGGCCCGAAGGCCGATGCCGCGAAGCCCGCGGCCAAGCCCACGAAGAAGGCCTCGGCCAAGTAGCCGTACCCGCTGCGTGGAGCCGTTCCCTACCCGCTCTTCCCCACGCCGGCGAGGCTGGATCTTCCAGCCCGTCCGGCGTTTGAGGACCGGATCCGGGCTGAGCCCGTTGAACGGGAGAAGGGCGGGGCGGGGAGAAGGCCCCGCGCAGCGGCACCGGCACCCACTGGCACAACCGACAAGGCGGCAGCACATGGGTATGACGACTCCCCAGGTCGTCGTCCACCGGGACAAGGAGCTGATGGCCCAGGCCGCAGCAGCCCGGCTCATCACGAAGATCGTCGACGCCCAGGCGGCCCGCGGCAGCGCCTCCGTCGTCCTCACCGGCGGCCGCAACGGCAACGGCCTGCTCGCCGCACTCGCGGCCGCCCCGGCCCGCGACGCCGTCGACTGGGCACGCCTCGACCTCTGGTGGGGCGACGAGCGGTACGTCCCCGCCGACGACCCCGAGCGCAACCACGTACAGGCTCGTGAGGCCCTCCTGGACTCCGTCCCGGTGGACCCGGCGCGCGTGCACGTCATGCCGGCCTCGGACGGCCCGTACGGGGAGGACGTCGATGCGGCGGCGGACGCGTACGCGGAGGAGCTGCGACGGGCCGCGGGCCCGGAGGACCACGGTCCGGTGCCGCGTTTCGACGTGCTCATGCTGGGCGTGGGCCCGGACACGCACGTGGCCTCGCTGTTCCCGGAGCACCCGGCGGCGCGCGAGACCGAGCGCACGGTGGTCGGCGTGCACGGCGCGCCGAAGCCGCCGCCGACGCGGGTCTCGCTGACCCTCCCGGCGATCCGGGCGGCCCGGGAGGTCTGGCTGCTGGCGGCCGGCGAGGACAAGGCGGGCGCGGTGGCGATCGCACTCGGCGGCGCCGGGGAGATCCAGGCCCCGGCGGCGGCCGCGTACGGACGCTCCCGCACGCTGTGGCTGCTGGACCGTGCGGCGGCGGCGAAGCTGCCGTCGTCGATGTACCCCCCGGCCTCGGCCTGACCCGTACCCGCACCGTACGCACGAAGGGCCCGCCCCCCCCTGACGAGGGAGCGGGCCCTTCGTGCGTCGCCGTGCCTGCCGGAGGATCAGCCGCGGCCGCGCAGCCCGCGGTACGCGGCCACGAGGGCCTGCGTCGAGGCGTCCAGCCCCGGCACGTCCACGCCCTCGGTCAGCGCCGGCTCGACCCGCTTCGCCAGGACCTTGCCGAGCTCCACGCCCCACTGGTCGAAGGAGTCGATGTTCCACACCGCACCCTGGACGAACACCTTGTGCTCGTACAGCGCGATCAGCTGGCCCAGCACCCCCGGGGTGAGGTCCTGCGCCAGGATCGTCGTGGTCGGGTGGTTCCCCTGGAAGGTCTTGTGCGGGACCAGGGGCTCCGGTACGCCCTCCGCGCGGACCTCGTCCGCGGTCTTGCCGAAGGCCAGCGCCTGCGTCTGCGCGAAGAAGTTCGCCATCAGCAGGTCGTGCTGGGCCGCGAGCTTCGGCGGCAGTTCGCCGATCGGCCGGGCGAAGCCGATGAAGTCCGCCGGGATCACCTTCGTGCCCTGGTGGATCAACTGGTAGTACGCGTGCTGCCCGTTGGTGCCGGGCGTGCCCCACACGACCGGACCGGTCTGCCAGTCCACCGGCTTGCCGTCCCGGTCCACGGACTTGCCGTTGGACTCCATGTCCAGCTGCTGCAGGTACGCCGTGAAGCGGGAGAGGTAGTGGCTGTACGGCAGGACCGCGTGCGACTGCGCGTCGAAGAAGGCGCCGTACCAGATCCCCAACAGGCCCATCAGCAGCGGTGCGTTCTGCTCAGGGGGCGCCGTGCGGAAGTGCTCGTCCACCGTCCGGAAGCCGCCCAGCATCTCCCGGAAGGAGTCCGGCCCGATCGCGATCATCAGCGAGAGCCCGATCGCGGAGTCGAAGGAGTAGCGCCCGCCGACCCAGTCCCAGAACCCGAACATGTTGGCCGGATCGATACCGAAGGCCGTGACCTTCTCGGCGCTGGTCGACAGCGCCACGAAGTGCCGTGCCACGGCGGCGGTGTCACCGCCGAGACCCGCCAGCAGCCACTCCCGCGCCGACTCGGCGTTGGTGATGGTCTCGATGGTCGTGAAGGTCTTGGAGGCGATGATGAACAGCGTCTCGGCCGGGTCCAGGTCCCGTACGGCCTCGTGCAGGTCGGCGCCGTCCACGTTGGACACGAACCGCACGGTCAGGGCACGGTCGGTGAACGCGCGCAGCGCCTCGTACGCCATCGCCGGGCCCAGGTCGGAGCCGCCGATGCCGATGTTGACGACGTTCTTGATGCGCTTGCCGGTGAAGCCGGTCCACTCCCCCGACCGGACCTGGCCGCAGAAGGCCGCCATCTTGTCGAGGACGGCGTGCACCGCGGGGACGACGTTCTCGCCGTCCACTTCGACGACCGCGTCCTTCGGCGCGCGCAGGGCGGTGTGCAGGACCGCCCGGTCCTCGGTCGTGTTGATCTTCTCGCCGCGGAACATCGCCTCGCGCAGCTCGGCCACGCCCGTCGCCGCCGCGAGCTGGCGCAGCAACTCCAGCGTCTCGTCGGTCACCAGGTGCTTCGAGTAGTCGATGTGCAGGTCCCCGACCCGCAGCGTGTAGCCCGTGCCCCGGTTCGGATCCGCCGCGAACAGCTCTCGCAGATGCGTCTGCCCCAGCTCTTCGCGGTGCTTGCCGAGTGCCAGCCACTCGGCAGTCCGGTTGAGACTCGTACGCCTGTCTGCGTTCATCTCGGACATCAACCCGTTTCTTCCGTCCTGTCGTGCCCCGCCGATCACCAACTTAAGGGATCGGAAGGGACGCAACGCACGCAAAGGGGCCCGGCCCGCTGGAGAACAACTCCTGCGGGCCGGGCCCGATGTCACACCGTCACTCTTGCGTTTTCAGATCTCGCCGCGGAGCTTGGCGAGCGCCTCGGCGAGGATCGCCTCGCCGTCGGCGTCCGTGCGGCGCTCCCGTACGTACGCCAGGTGCGTCTTGTAGGGCTCGGTGCGCGGCGGCGCCGGCGGGTTGTCCCGGTCCTGTCCGGCCGGGAACCCGCAGCGCGGGCAGTCCCAGGTGTCCGGCACCTGCGCGTCGCTGGCGAAGCTCGGCTGCGTCTCGTGCCCGTTCGAGCACCAGAAGGAGATGCGCAGGCGGGGCGCGGACTCGCCGCGCTCGGCCTCACCCATCGGCCCCGCTCCGACCCGACTACCACGGATCGCGTTGCCACTTGCCACGGTCGTAACTCCCTGCGTGATGGTGCCGCGAAGCGTGAGTGGATTCCGCCGCGGGCGCCCCAGTCTACGTAAGGCCCAACGCACGTCCAGCAAATGGAGTTACTCACTCCAGGCCGCGGACGCCGTCCTCATGATAGGCGGGGCGGAGCCGACCGGACCGGCTGAATGGCCAGAACCGTCGGCTTCCCTACTTCAGCAGAATGCCGAGCGTCAGGATGCAGGCGAACCAGAGCAGACCCACCACGACGGTGATGCGGTCCAGGTTGCGCTCCGCGACCGAGGAGCCGCCGACCGACGACTGCATGCCGCCGCCGAACATGTCGGAAAGGCCGCCGCCCTTGCCCTTGTGCATCAGCACGAGGAGCATCAGCAGGCCGCTGAAGACGATCAGGGCGATCGAGAACCCCATAATCACGGCTGATTCCTACTTTCTGGCTTTCCGGCTCTGCCTGGATGTGCGCGGGGGCCAGTGGCTGTGTCCAGCCTCCTGGCCCCCGCAAGGGTACGACGGATCCGTCCTACCGCCTACTCGCTGCGACGATCACGCAGCTCACTGGTCGCGGAACCGGACGATCTTCACGAACTCGTCCGCGTCCAGCGCCGCGCCGCCGATCAGGGCGCCGTCGACATCGGGCTGGGCCATGATCGCCGCGATGTTGCCGGACTTCACCGAGCCGCCGTACTGGATGCGGACCTTGTCGGCGAGCTCCTGCGAGTACAGCTCGGCGAGGCGGCCGCGGATCGCCCCGCAGACCTCCTGCGCGTCGTCGGGGGTGGCGACCTCGCCGGTCCCGATCGCCCAGACGGGCTCGTACGCGATCACGATGGATTCGACCTGGTCGGCCGGGACGTCCTTGAGGCCGCCGTCGACCTGGGCCAGCGTGTACGGGACCTGCTGTCCGGCCTTGCGGATGTCCAGGCCCTCGCCGACGCACAGGATCGGGGTGAGCCCGTGCTGGTAGGCGGCCTTGACCTTGGCGTTGCAGAGCTCGTCGCTCTCGCCGTGGTACTGGCGGCGCTCGCTGTGGCCGACGGCCACGTACGTGCACTTCAGCTTCGCGAGCATCGAGCCGGAGATCTCGCCGGTGTACGCGCCGGAGTCGTGCGCAGAGATGTCCTGGGCGCCGTACTTGATCTTCAGCTTGTCGCCGTCGACCAGGGTCTGCACCGAGCGCAGGTCGACGAAGGGCGGCAGGACCGCGACCTCGACGGCGTCGTAGTCCTTGTCGGCGAGCGCGAAGGCGAGCTTCTGGACGTGCGCGATGGCCTCGAGGTGGTTGAGGTTCATCTTCCAGTTGCCCGCCATGAGCGGGGTACGCGTGGTCATTGAGGGTCAGACCTCCAGTGCGGCGAGGCCGGGGAGCGTCTTGCCCTCGAGGTATTCGAGGGAGGCGCCGCCACCGGTAGAGATGTGGCCGAAAGCGTTTTCGTCGAAGCCGAGCGTACGCACGGCCGCGGCGGAGTCCCCGCCGCCGACCACGGTGAACGCGCTGCTGTCGACGAGGGCCTGCGCGATGGCGCGGGTGCCTCCGGCGTAGTCGGGGTGCTCGAAGACGCCCACGGGCCCGTTCCAGAAGACGGTCTCCGCATCGGCGATCTTCGATGCGTACAGCTCACGGGTCTTCGGACCGATGTCCAGACCCTCCTTGTCGGCGGGGATCTTGTCCGCGTCGACGGTGGCGTGGTCGGCCGGGGCCTTGGTCTTCAGGTCCGGGAAGTCGGCGGAGACCAGGACGTCCACCGGGAGGACCAGCTCGACGCCCAGCTTCTCGGCGCGCGCCATGTACTCGAGGACGACGGGGATCTGGTCCTCCTGCAGGAGGGAGATGCCGATCTCGTGCCCCTGGGCCTTCAGGAAGGTGTAGGCCATGCCGCCGCCGATGAGGATGCGGTCGGCCTTGCCGAGGAGCTGGTCGATGACGGCCAGCTTGTCGGAGACCTTGGCGCCGCCCAGGACGACCACGTACGGGCGCTTGACGTCGGCGGTCAGCTTCTTCAGGACGCCGACCTCGGTGGCGATCAGGTAGCCGGCCGCGTGCGGGAGGCGCGCGGGCAGGTCGACGACCGAGGCGTGCTTGCGGTGGACAGCTCCGAAGCCGTCGCCGACGTAGACGTCGGCCAGCTCGGCGAGCTGGTCCGCGAAGGCGCCGCGCTCGGCGTCGTCCTTCGAGGTCTCACCGGCGTTGAAGCGCAGGTTCTCGATGACGGCGACCTGGCCGTCGGCGAGGGCGGCGACGGTCGACTTGGCGGATGCACCGACGGTGTCGGTGGCGAACGCGACGTCCGCACCGAGCAGTTCACCGAGCCGCTTGGCGGCCGGGGCGAGGGAGAAGGCCGGGTCCGGGGCGCCCTTGGGGCGGCCCAGGTGCGAGGCGACGACCACGCGGGCGCCGGCTTCGGCGAGCTTCGCGATGGTCGGCTGCACGGCACGGATGCGGCCGTCGTCGGTGATCGTGTCGCCCGCGAGCGGCACGTTCAGGTCGGCGCGGACGAAGATCCGCTTGCCGGCGACGCCTTCGGCGAGCAGTTCGTCGATCGTCTTCATGTGTTTCTACTCCTTATCCCCATACACGGGTTCTGCCGGTGCGGGGCCGATCGGTCGAGGCAGACAACAGGGCCCGTGCAGCGCTCCATCGCGCTGACCGGACCCTGTTCTCACATCTTGGTGCCTAGCCCTGCTACCTGAGACTTAGAGCTGGCCGCCGACGAAGACGGTCAGGTCGACGAGGCGGTTGGAGTAGCCCCACTCGTTGTCGTACCAGCCGACGACCTTGACCTGCGTACCGTCCTGAACCATGGTCAGGGAGGAGTCGAAGGTGCAGGAAGCCGGCCAGTTCACGATGTCGGAGGAGACGATCGCGTCCTCGGTGTAGTCGAGGATGCCCTTGAGCTGACCCTCGGCGGCCTTCTGGAAGGCTGCGTTGATCTCTTCCTTGGTGGTCTCGCGGGAGAGCTCCAGGACGAGGTCGGTGACCGAGCCCGTCGGGACCGGGACGCGCATCGCGATGCCGTCCAGCTTGCCCTTGAGCTGCGGGAGGACCAGCGCGGTGGCCTTGGCGGCACCCGTCGAGGTCGGGATGATGTTCTCGGCGGCGGCGCGGGCGCGGCGCAGGTCCGAGTGCGGGAAGTCCAGGATGCGCTGGTCGTTCGTGTACGCGTGGACCGTGGTCATCATGCCCTTGACGATGCCGAAGTTCTCGTCGAGAACCTTGGCCATCGGCGCCACGCAGTTGGTGGTGCAGGAGGCGTTGGAGATGACGTGGTGGTTGGCCGCGTCGTACTTGTCGTGGTTGACGCCCATCACGATGGTGATGTCCTCGTCCTTGGCCGGAGCCGAGATGAGGACCTTCTTCGCGCCCGCCGCGATGTGCTTGGCGGCGTCGGCCTTCTTGGTGAAGATGCCGGTCGACTCGATGACGATGTCGGCGCGGAGCTCGCCCCAGGGCAGGTTCGCGGGGTCGCGCTCGGCGAACGTCTTGAAGGTGTTGCCGCCGACGGTGATGGTGTCGGCGGTGTGGGAGACCTCGGCCTTGAGGCGGCCCAGGATGGTGTCGTACTTGAGCAGGTGCACCAGGGTCGCGTTGTCAGTCAGGTCGTTGACACCGACGATCTCGATGTCCGCTCCCTGCTCAAGGAGCGCCCGGAAGTAGTTGCGGCCAATTCGACCAAAACCATTGATGCCTACGCGGATCGTCACGAACCGATCTCCTCGTTGGTGCGCCGGTAAGTCCGCCGGCGAGCTGTATGGGATGTCCCCGACCGCTTACGACCCTACCTCTCCGTGAGCTCTTGAGTGACATCGGCCGGGACCTGACACTCCCCCTGCCACATGGGGGGACCGCGGCCGGGGCCCCGTACCGTGCGCTCGGTACGGGACCCCGGACCTTCGCCCTTCGTCACTCAGGGTGAGCGACGGGGGCTCGTATGATCAGCGGTGCAGCGACCTGAGCGCCTTACCGACGAGTACGGCTCGGTCCGCCGCCGCCGGCAGGTGTTCGAGGCCGAAGCCGAGGAGCACCGTGTTACGCGTAGTGACCGACGCGTACGACTTGAACAGCTCCCCGGACCGGGACCAATCGCCCGCGACCACGGGACTTCCGGCAGGTGCGCCCTGGGCGGTCCAGGCCCCCAGCGAGGTCTCGAACCCCTCCACGGCCTGGTCCGCCCCGCCGACCGAGACGCGTGCCTCGTCCGCGAACACCCCGCGGCCGCCGGCACCGCCGTCCGAGACGTACGAGAGGGAGACCTCGACGGTCTTGCCCGCGTACGCGCTCAGGTCGAAGACGACCTGCTTCCACCCGTCGGACGAGCCGGTGAAGCTGTTCCACTGGCCGCTGGTGCCGTGGGCGGTGCAGCCGGCGCTGTCGAGGGTGAGGTAGTGCTTCAGGAACGGGTGGCCGTTGACGTAGAACCCGGCCTCGCACTCCGTCGGGACGGCGGTGGCGGTCAGGCCGCCCGCTTCGGGCAGCGTGGTCCAGTCCTCCGCGCCGGTGGTGTGGGCCTCGAGGAGCGCGTTGTCGTAGCCCGGCTCGGTGTTCCAGTTGAGAGCCATCTTGAGCTGCGGCCTGTCGGCGGCGGTGACCTTGGTCAGGTCGATGGTGCGGGTCAGCCGCTTCCACTCGTCGTCCTCGTGGGTGGCCGCGGCCATCCCCGCGCCGGAGTAGGGGGCGTACGGGTTCACGACCCCGGCGTACGAGCCCGCCTGCGCGCTCTTGAACTGCGGGAACTGCGCCGCGGGCAGGGAGTCGGAGGTGACCGCGTAGGAGCCGGGGGCGTTGAACGGGTTGCCCGTCGCATCGCCCAGGCCGCCCTTGGCGCCGGCGAGGGCACCCGCACCGGTGAAGCCGGCGGCACCGGCGGCACTCGTACGGCTGTAGGCGCCGAGGTAGTACTGGCTGAAGTCGTCGGTCACGGCGCGGCCGACCTGGGCGTTGCCGCCCGCCAGCTCGCCGGCCTCGATCAGCTTGCCGCCCTCGTTGAGGAAGTCGCGCACGGCGAGCTGGGTGTCGCCGCCGGGCGTCTTGGCGCCGGTGTAGTGCACGGCCGTGCGGAAGTGGGAGAGCACGCCGAGGTGGTGCGGGGCGCCCTGCACGGCCACGTCCCAGACCGCCGCGGACTTCCCGTTGGCGCGCAGGGCGTCGACGTACTCCTGCGCGTGCTGGGCCTTGGCACCCTCCTCCGCGATCACCAGCACGTCGGCGCGCGGCCGCTCTGCCACCGTGTACGTGAAGGGCTCGCTGGAGACCTGCTTGCCGGAGCGGTCGCGGCCGGTGAACCAGACCTCGACCTTGTCGCCGGGCCTGGCCCCGTCGACCTTGGCCCGGTACTCGTCGAACCAGTTGTTGTCCTCGCCGCCGTAGACGTCGCCGCCCTTCCAGGCCTCCAGTCCGTCGTCGTGCGTGCGGCCGCCGTTGATACGGAACTTGAGCTGCTTGTCCTTCAGTGCCTTGCGGGCGGTGACGGAGACCGTCTGGTCCTCGCCCTTGGCCACGTACGAGGTGGTGAAGGGGTCCGGGGTGAAGTCGGCGGCGCTCAGGCCCACGGAGGACTTCGGCTGGTCCGGGTGGGCGGCGCTCTCGCCGACGGCGAGCGCGAAGGGGACGTTCTTCGCGAACTCCGCCTGGATGAGCTTCTCGTCGTCCGGGAAGTTGAAGCCTGACCGGCAGTCCTCGGGCTTCCACCGGTCGTTCGGGTCGATGGCGGAGGCCGTCTTGCAGGTGGTCATCTCCGGCGTGAACATCATGACGCCGTTGACGTTGGCGGCGTGGCCGTCGGCCTCGCCGTTGGTGGTGTAGAGCTCGGAGGAGACCTGCGGGTAGTAGCCCGGGACCGCGGAGTTCTCCGGAGTGCCGGCGAGCGCCTTGTAGGCGACGTCGTCCGGGGTCGGGGTGGCCACCTGCCAGCCCACGCCGTAGAGCAGCAGCTCGGCGGCGGAGTGGTAGTTGATGGCGTACTTGAAGCCGATGCGCTTCTCGAACCTGTCGAGGGCGACGGTCTCCGGCTCGGAGGACGCCTTGGTGCCGCGGTAGGTCTCGCTCGACTGGTTCGGCGAGGAACCCTCGTTGTCGTAGCCCCACTTGTAGGCGAAGTTCCGGTTGAGGTCGACGCCGTCACCGGTGGTGATCTTGCCGTCCCCGTTGTTGTCGTGCAGGTTCTTGCGCCAGAGCCGGTCGCCGTCGGGGGAGTGCGTGTAGTCGTACCCGTCCGGGTTGGCGGACAGCAGGAACCACAGCTCGGTGGAGTCCACCAGCTGGGTGATCCGCTGGTCCTTGCCGTAGTTGTCGAGGGTGTGGTGCATCAGCCGCCGGGTCATCTCCGGAGTGATCCACTCCCGGGCGTGCTGGTTGGACATGTAGAGCACGGACGGCTTGTCGCCGTCCTTGGTGGTGCGGGCGTTCTTGGTGACCTTCAGGGCGAGGATGTCCTTGCCCTGGACGGTCTTGCCGATGGACACCACCTTGGCGAGGCCCGGGTTGGCCTTGGCCGTCGCCAGGATCTCCTCCTGGAGGCCGCCCTTGCCGCTGTACGGGCGGAAGACCCCGTCGCCGGCGGCCCTGGAGCGGGCCGCGCCCGCGGGGGCCTCGTGCTCGGCCAGCTTGACGCCCCGGCCGGCGAGTTCCTTGGCCTGGGCGCCGGTGAGGAACAGCTCGACCTTGGCGGTCCCGGTCTCGGGGGCGCGTTCGGTGAGCTCGTGGGCGTCCTGGCCCGCGGCGAGGAGGAGCGGGATCTGCTCCTTGGTGACGTCCGCGTCGTAGACCCGTACCTCGTCGGCGCCGGGTGCGGCTTCTGCTGCGGGGCGGGCGTGGGCCGCTGGGAGGGCGGCCAGTGTGGTTCCGAAGACGAGTGCGCTTGCGGCGAGGATCGATCTCGCGCGGTGCCTCATGTGCCCCCCTGGGCGTCGTCTGCCACGAAAGCGTTCGGACGACAGGCTCACGATCGGGCGATGCTCATGTCAATGGGGCGTGTCTCAAAGGGGCCCGCACGTGTGACGTGCGGGCCCCCTTGCGGCGTACGGGACGAGGCGTACGGGACGCCGCGCGGCTAGCCGACCATGTTGTCGGCCAGCTCCTCGCTGAGGTTCGACTCGGTGCCCGGAATGCCGAGGTCCTGGGCCCGCTTGTCGGCCATGGCCAGCAGGCGGCGGATCCGGCCCGCGACGGCGTCCTTGGTCAGCGGCGGGTCGGCGAGCGCGCCCAGCTCCTCCAGGGAGGCCTGCTTGTGCTCCATGCGCAGCCGGCCGGCCGCGGCCAGGTGCTCCGGGACTTCCTCGCCGAGGATCTCCAGCGCACGCTGGACCCGGGCTCCGGCGGCCACCGCGGCCCGCGCCGAGCGGCGCAGGTTGGCGTCGTCGAAGTTGGCGAGGCGGTTGGCGGTGGCGCGCACCTCGCGCCGCATCCGCCGCTCCTCCCAGGCCAGCACCGACTCGTGCGCGCCGAGCCGGGTCAGCAGGGCGCCGATCGCGTCGCCGTCGCGGACCACGACCCGGTCCACGCCGCGCACCTCGCGCGCCTTGGCGGCGATGGAGAGCCGGCGGGCGGCGCCCACCAGGGCCAGGGCGGCCTCCGGACCGGGGCAGGTCACCTCCAGGGAGGAGGACCGGCCCGGCTCGGTGAGCGAGCCGTGGGCCAGGAAGGCACCGCGCCAGGCCGCTTCGGCGTCACAGGTGGCCCCGGAGACCACCTGCGGGGGCAGACCGCGGATGGGGCGGCCGCGGCCGTCCACGAGGCCCGTCTGGCGCGCCAGCTGGTCGCCGCCGGCCACGACCCGGACGACGTACCGGCTGCCGCGGCGCAGGCCGCCGGGAGCCATGACCACCAGGTCCGAGGAATGGCCGAAGATCTCCAGGATGTCCTTGCGCAGGCGCCGGGCAGCGATCCCCGTGTCCAGCTCCGCCTCGATGACGATCCGTCCGCTCACCAGGTGCAGCCCGCCCGCGAACCGAAGAATCGCCGAGACCTCCGCCTTCCTGCAGCAGGTCCGGGTGACGGGGAGCCGGGAGATCTCATCCTTCACCGCTGGCGTCATCGCCATGGGCCGATCCTTCCATGCATCCGAAAAATACGGTCGTACGCGGCGGCGAGCAGCTCCGGGTCATGCTTCGGAGAGCCGTCTTGCCTGGCCACCGGCGCCAGCTCGACCGCGGCACCGAACCGTTTTGCGGCATCGGCGAGGGACTCGCGGTCGGGCACGGCGGCCTCGTCGGCCAGCACCACGTCCAGGGCGAGTTTAGGGGCGTGTCGGGCCAAAACCTCCAAATGACGCTGCGGAGAGAAGCCCTCTGTTTCACCGGGCTGCGGCGCGAGGTTCAGCGAGAGGACCCGCCGGGCCTTCGTCTCGATCAGCGCGTCGAGCAGCTCCGGCACCAGCAGGTGCGGGATCACGGAGGAGAACCAGGACCCCGGACCGAGCACCACCCAGTCGGCGTCCAGGACCGCGGCAACGGCCTCCGGTACGGCCGGCGGATCGCCGGGCACGACCTGTACGGAGAGCACCTCGCCGGGGGTGGTGGCCACCGTGGCCTGCCCCCGGACGGTGTCGACCTCGCCCGGGCGGGTCTGGTCGTGGCCGCGCACGAGGGCCTGGAGCTCCAGCGGCACCGCCGACATCGGCAGCACCCGGCCCTGCGCGCCCAGCAGCTTCCCGACCAGGTCGAGCGCCTGGACGGGGTCGCCGAGCTGCTCCCACAGGGCCACGATCAGCAGATTGCCGACCGCGTGCTCGTGCAGGGCGCCGGCCGACTGGAAGCGGTGCTGGATCACACGGGCCCAGGTCTGGCCCCAGTCGTCGTCCCCGCACAGCGCGGCCAGCGCCTTGCGCAGGTCGCCGGGCGGCAGCACGCCGAGCTCCTCGCGGAGGCGGCCGCTGGAGCCGCCGTCGTCGGCGACCGTGACCACGGCCGTGAGCTCGCCGGTGATCCGGCGCAGGGCTGCCAGGGAGGCCGACAGGCCCATGCCGCCGCCGAGCGCGACGACCTTGGGTGCGACCACCTTGGGGGCTGCGCCGCGGCGCAGCCCGGTGCGTCCCGCGCCGTCCTCGCCCCGCCCCGAGGTGAGGCGGCGCAGGCGGCGCAGCCGCAGGGTGCGTCCGGTCACTCGCGCCCCATGTCCCGGTGGACTACGACGGTCTCGACTCCCTCGGAGGCGAGGCGGGCAGCGAGCTTCTCGGACATGGCCACACTGCGGTGCTTGCCGCCGGTGCAGCCGACCGCGATGGTCACGTAGCGCTTGCCCTCGCGGCGGTAGCCGGTGGCGATGAGCTGGAGCAGCTCGGTGTAGCGGTCGAGGAACTCCTTGGCGCCGGGCTGGCTGAAGACGTAGCCCGACACCTCCGGGTTGAGGCCGGTGAACGGCCGCAGCTCGGGGACCCAGTGCGGGTTCGGGATGAAGCGGCAGTCGACGACGAGGTCGGCGTCGACGGGGAGGCCGTACTTGTAGCCGAAGGACATGACGGTCGCCCGCAGCTCGGGCTCCTCGTCGCCCGCGAACTGGGCGTCCATCTTGGCGCGCAGCTCGTGCACGTTCAGGCTGGAGGTGTCGATGACCAGGTCGGCGTCGCCGCGCAGCTCGCGCAGCAGGTCGCGCTCGGCGGCGATGCCGTCGGTGATGCGGCCGTCGCCCTGAAGGGGGTGGGGACGGCGGACCGACTCGAAACGGCGGACCAGCGCGTCGTCGGAGGACTCCAGGAAGACGATGCGCCGGGTGACGCCCTTGCTGTCGAGGTCGGCGAGGGATTCGCGCAGGGCGTCGAAGAACTGCCGGCCGCGGACGTCGACGACGACGGCGATGCGCGCCACGTTGCCCTGCGAGCGGGCACCGAGCTCCACCATGGTGGGGATCAGGGCCGGCGGGAGGTTGTCGACGACGAACCAGCCGAGGTCCTCCAGACACTTGGCCGCCGTACTGCGGCCGGCCCCGGACATCCCGGAGATGATCACCAGCTCGGGGATGGCCGCCTCGGCGGTATCTCCGGGCTCCGCTGTCGTGCCCGTGCTCACCTGTGCTCCGTCTCGGTCGTGCTCGGTCGTGTGGTCGGTCATCTCGTCGGTCGTCTGCTCGGTCTCGCGCTCGGTCATTGCTCGGTCCCCCGTTCGGACGATGTCCCCCAGCTGCCGCTGGGAGGTGCCCCCACCCGCGGGGGCGGGGTCTCATCCTCAATGATCTCTCCTGTCGCCGTGTTGACGGCAGGACCGGCGGGAACCGACCGGGCGAGCGCCGCGGCCACGGTCTCGGCCGTCTTGCGGCCTATGCCCGGCACCTCGCAGATCTGGTCGATTGTCGCCTGTCTCAGCTTCTTCACCGAACCGAAGTGCTTGACCAGGGCCTGCCTGCGGCTTTCCCCGAGTCCGGGCACCTCGTCGAGCGGACCCGCCTTGAGCCGTTTTCCGCGCTTGTTCCGCTGGTACTGGATGGCGAACCGGTGGGCTTCGTCACGTACCCGCTGGAGCAGGTAGAGCCCCTCGCTGGTGCGGGGCAGCACGACCGGGTCGTCCTCGCCGGGCAGCCAGACCTCCTCCAGGCGCTTGGCCAGCCCGCACACGGCCACGTCGTCGATGCCGAGCTCCTCCAGCGCCCGCTTGGCGGCGGCCACCTGCGGCTGCCCGCCGTCGACCACGACGAGCTGGGGCGGGTACGCGAAGCGCTTGGGCCGCCCGTCGTCCTCGGCGAGGGGGTCCTCCCCGTCCTCCGGGGACCACTCCCCCGTCTTCAGCTTCTCCTGGAGGTAGCGGCGGAAGCGCCGCGAGACCACCTCGTGCATGGACCGGACGTCGTCCTGCCCCTCGAAGGATTTGATCGCGAAGCGCCGGTACTCGGCCTTCCTGGCCAGCCCGTCCTCGAAGACGACCATCGAGGCCACCACGTCGTCGCCCTGGAGGTGCGAGATGTCGAAGCACTCGATGCGCAGCGGCGCGCTGTCCAGCTCGAGGGCCTCGGCGATCTCCTCCAGGGCCCGGGAACGGGTGGTGAGGTCGCTGGCGCGCTTGGTCTTGTGCAGGGCCAGGGACTGCTGCGCGTTGCGGTGGACGGTCTCCATCAGCGCCTTCTTGTCCCCGCGCTGCGGGATGCGCAGGCTGACCTGCGACCCGCGCCGCTCCGCGAGCCACTCGCCCAGCGCGGGCGCGTCCTCGGGCAGCGCCGGGACGAGCACCTCCTTGGGGACGGCCTCGCCGCTCTCCTCCCCGTAGAGCTGCTGGAGGGCGTGCTCGACGAGCCCCGCGGTGTCGACGGCCTCCACCTTGTCGGTGACCCAGCCGCGCTGGCCGCGGACCCGGCCGCCGCGTACGTGGAAGATCTGCAGGGCCGCCTCCAGCTCGTCCTCGGCGACGGCGATGAGGTCGGCATCCGTGGCGTCGGCGAGGACGACGGCGTTCTTCTCCATGGCCCGGCGCAGCGCCCCTATGTCGTCGCGCAGCCGGGCGGCCTTCTCGTACTCCATCTCCTCGGCGGCCTCGTGCATCTCCCGCTCGAGCCGGGAGAGGTACGTCCCGGTCCGTCCGGCCATGAAGTCGCAGAAATCCTCGGCGAGTTCGCGGTGCTCCTCGGGGGTGACCCGGCCGACGCAGGGCGCGGAGCACTTGCCGATGTAGCCGAGCAGACAGGGCCGGCCGATCTGGGCGGACCGCTTGAACACCCCGGCGGAGCAGGTCCGGACGGGGAACACCCTCAGCATGAGATCGACGGTCTCGCGAATCGCCCAGGCATGCCCATAAGGTCCGAAGTACCGCACGCCCTTCTTCTTGGGCCCGCGCATGACCTGGACCCTCGGATACTGCTCGTTCATCGTCACGGCGAGGGAGGGGTAGCTCTTGTCGTCGCGGTACTTGACGTTGAACCGGGGGTCGTACTCCTTGATCCAGGAGTACTCGAGCTGCAGCGCCTCGACCTCGGTGGAGACGACGGTCCACTCGACGGAGGCGGCCGTGGTCACCATGGTGGCGGTACGGGGATGCAGCCCCGCGATGTCCTGGAAGTAGTTGGCCAGCCGCTGCCGCAGGCTCTTGGCCTTCCCGACGTAGATCACCCGGCGGTGCTCGTCGCGGAATCGGTAGACGCCCGGGGAGTCGGGAATCTGCCCCGGCGCGGGACGGTAGCTGGAAGGGTCGGCCATGCCAACCACCCTACTTCCGCCCACCGACAACCCCCGTACCCCGTGCCCGCCCCAGCCCCACCCGGCCCCGTCGGCGTTCGAGGTGCCGGGGGCGAAATCCAGCCCCCGGCGTTCGAGGCGCGGGGGCGCGGGGGCAGCGCCCGGCAACGGCGCCGCACCCGCACGGGGCCCGGGGCGCAGCCCCGGGTCTTCCCGGCCGGCCCGGCGTTTGAGGGCCGGCCGGGAAGGGCCCGGGGACCGGGAGAAGGGCGGGGCGGGGAGCAGCCACCCGCAGGGCCCGGACGGCCGACGGGCCGCCCGGGTCCTGCCGGCTGCGCCCCGGCGGGCGCGAACCGGACGGGTCAGACGACCACGCGGTCCCGGCGCGCCCGGCGCGCCCGCCGCACGGCGACAACCCCGAGCGCCCCCAGCGCCAGCCCACCGGCGACGGCCCCGGCCGCCACCGGCGTGCCCGGATCATCGGCGGCAGCCGAGTACCCCCCGGCCATGCCCCCCTCCGCATACGCCGACCCCGGCAGCTTGTCCCCGTACGCCCGCGTCACCCGTGACCGGTACGCGGCAAGGCTGGTACCCCCCGCCCCGACGGCACGCTCCGCCTCCTCGTCCAGCGGCAGCACCCGGCCGCCCTGGGCCACGTACCACGCGTCGATCTGCGGTTCCCGGAACACCGTCCCGCCCGGCAGCTTCGCGGCGCCCATCTGCGCGTAGCGGAATTCGTCGTCGCCGGTGGCGATGTTCACGACCTGCCACCCCGCCCCGGTCCGGGCGGTCCACAGCGCGGCCTGCTGCCCGTCCGAGGAGACCGCCTTGCTGGCCAGGAACTCCAGCCGGGCCACGGACGCCCCGGCCTTGCCCGCCACGAAGTCCGGGGACAGGTAGCTGACCGGTATCGCCTCCCCCTCGATGTGCGGCCGGGCCGCATCCCTCGCGACCTTGCCCTCGCGGGCGAAGAAGCGGGAGAGCGTGGCCAGGGTGTCGGGGGCGCCGGCCGCCTGCGCGGCCGCGGCCCTGGTCTCGGCGGTGACGGACTGCGGCTGCGGTACGGGTGCCGCCGAGGCCTGCGGGGCCAGTACGAGGACGGCCGAAGCCGTGAGGACCGCGACGGAAGCACGCTTGGACATGGCGGTCACGCCCCGATCCGGTAGAGCGAGTGGGTCCAGGAGAAGGTGCTGTTGTCGACGTACCAGGCGTGCGAGGCCCAGTTGTAGCGGTCGCTGGACGGCCACGGATCGCCCCAGTAGACCCAGCTGTTGGCGGTGTCGTAGCCGTAGATGACGTGCATGTGGCCGCCGCCGTTGGACCACTGGATCCGGGTCTCGACCGGCCGGTTCGCGTCGATCTCGCTCTGCACGGTGGTGTAGCGGAGCCAGCCGTTCACGTACGAGCCGGAGTTGATGCCGGTCCAGTTCAGGGCGGTCTGGACGTTGCCGAGGGTGGCCTGGTTGTTGGGGCAGTCGTAGCCCTGCTGACGGTTGAAGGCGGCGTTGCAGAACTGGTTCTGGGTGTGGTTGCGGCCGAACCAGGTGGCGATGGTGTTGCCGCTCGCGGCCCAGCACCAGTTGGTCTTCTGCTGGGCCTGCATGGTGATGTCCAGGCGCTTGTACGCCAGGGCGGAGCCGGTGCCGGCTTCGGTGCCCGCACCGGCACCGACGGCGGTGGCGGTACCGGTGGGCAGGGTGAAGAGCACGGCGGTGAGGACGGCGGCCAGGGAAAGCCGCCGCCGGTTTCGGTTGCGCATCGCGTTCCTCCCGTGTGGGGATCTCCCCGGGTGGGGCCGGGGAGGCTGGGGATGGAGGAGCACGTCCGGACGCTGCGCCGAGCATCAGGGTGTTGTCGCGACCAGGTCAACAGGCTTCAATACGCGGTGACATTGCAGTGTGAACGGCGGGATCGCAGTGTGAACGACTGTCGTCCTTTCACCTGGACCCCGGCTGCCACCCGCGAGCCCTCCCGCCCCACCGTGCGTGAATGTTCACAGGAGGAGCCGTGACCGGGGAGAGAACGCGGGAAAGCGCACGAGGGGATGCCCAGGAGCTGGGGCAGCTGCTGCGCGCCGGCCCCTTCCATCTCGCGCTGCGCGCCGCCCTCACCGCCCGCGGCCTCCCCCTGCACCGCGTCCAGCACCGCCTCGCGGCCCGCGGCATCAAACTCGGCGTGACCAGCCTCAGTTACTGGCAGCAGGGCGCCCGCCGGCCGAGCCGCCCCGAGTCCCTGAAGGCCGTACGGGCCCTGGAGCAGATCCTGGAACTGCCCGAGGGCACCCTGCTGCGGCTGCTGGCCGCACCGGACGGCACCGGCCCCGGGGCGATGCGCCCGCCGGCCCGCTCGTACCGGGCCCTGGTCAGCGTCGGCGCGGCCGTGGAAGGGCTGCTGGCCGGCCTGGAACTGCCCGCCGACGGCGGCCTGCACACCGTCGGCCACCACGAGCGGGTACGGATCGGGGCGGGCGGCGAGCTGCTGGGCCGCGAGTCGCAGCACGTCGTACGGGCCCACCGCGACGGGGTCGACCGGTACCTCGCCGTCCACCACGGCGACCCCGGCTGCGACCCGGCCAGGGTCCGCGTCCGGGCGGACGAGAACTGCCGGACCGGACGCGTCCGCTGGCACCGGGAGGCCGAGGTGCTGGTCGCCGAGCTCCTCTTCGACGCCCGGCTGCGCGCCGGGGACACGTACGTCTTCGGGTACGGCTTCGAGGACGGGACCGGCGGCCGCTGCACCGAGTACGTCCGCGGGTTCAGCTACAGCGGCGGGCAGTACGTGCTCCAGGTCCGCTTCGACGAGGCGGCCCTGCCGGTGCGCTGCCGGCGGTTCAGCCGGTCCGGACCGGGGGCGCCGCGCAGCGGGCTGGCGGACCTGACGCCGAGCGGCCGCCACCGGGCCGTGCACCTCGTGGAGCCGGGGGTGCGACGCGGGCTGCTGGGGATCGCCTGGGACTGGGCCTAGGGGGGTCTTTGGCTCAGCCCGCGACGAGCTTGCCGCCCTCGGCCTTGACGGGCACGGCGGGCAGCGGGTCGGCGGCCGGGCCGCGCAGCACCTTGCCGGTCGTCACGTCGAAGCGGCTGCCGTGGCAGGGGCAGTTGCCCTCGCCCTCGACGATCTTGTCGAGGACGCAGCCGGCGTGCGTGCACTGGGCGCTGAACGCCTTGTACTGGCCCTCCGCCGGGCAGCTGACGACCACCTTCTCCTTCCGGAACAGCTTCGACCCGCCGACCGGGACCTCGGACGCGGCGCCGAGCTCCACCGGGGCGGCCGGTACCGCCGGGGAGCCGGAGCCGCTGTTGCCCTCGGTGGAGCAGGCCGCGAGCGCCGTCCCTCCGCCGACGGCCCCGACGATCGCGGCGGCGCCCTTGAGCACGGTACGGCGGGCGGCGGACTGCGACGCGGACATGCGGTTCTCCTGGTACGGGGGTTCTCCGGGCACGAAGGCCCTGCTGGGCGCCCCCCGACGATACCGCCGCCCGGTTCCGCCGCCCGATGGGATACCTTCCCCCGCGTGATCGTCGTCGGTGGAGAAGCCCTGATCGACCTCGTGCCCGTGGCGCAGCCGCCGGGCGCGCTCGTGCCGCGGGCGGGGGGAGGGCCGTACAACACCGCCCTCGCGCTGGGCCGGCTCGGCGCGGACGTCGCCTTCTGCTCCCGGGTCTCGACGGACGGCTTCGGCGAGGGCCTCCTCTCCGGGCTGCGTGCGGCCGGGGTGGACCTCTCGCTGGTCCAGCGCGGGCCGGAGCCCACCACCCTCGCCGTGCCCTCGCTGGCCCCCGACGGCTCGGCGGCGTACGGCTTCTACGTGGAGGGCACGGCCGACCGGCTGTTCACCCTGCCCGAGGCGCTCCCCACCGGCACCCGGGCCCTGGCCCTCGGCACGTGCTCCCTCGCCCTGGAGCCGGGCGCGAGCGCGTACGAGGCCCTGCTGCGCCGGGAGTCCGGGCGCGGGGTGCTGACCCTGCTGGACCCCAACATCCGCCCGGCGCTGATCGCGGATCCGGCGGCGTACCGGGCCCGGTTCCTGGGCTGGCTGCCGTACGTGTCCGTCCTCAAGCTGTCGGAGGAGGACGCCCGGTGGCTGGGCGGCCGGGTCTCGGACTGGCTGGCGGCGGGGCCCTCGGCGGTGGTGCTGACCCGGGGTGCACAGGGGCTGACGGTCCGGACCCGGGAGGGTACGCAGTACACGGCGCCGGCCCGGCGGGTCGCCGTGGCGGACACGATCGGCGCGGGCGACACGGTCAACGCGGCCCTGCTGCACCGCCTGTCGGGTCCGGCGGGTCCGGCCGGGGGCCCGGTGGACTGGCCCGGCGTACTGGCCTACGCGGCCCACGCGGCGGCGCTGACCTGCACCCGGGCGGGCGCGGAGCCGCCGTTCGCGGCGGAGCTCAGCGGATAGCGGCCCACAGGGTCCGGGCCACGGAGGGGGCGAACTCCTCGACGGGCCGGACCACCTCCGGGCCGGAGAAGTGCAGGAAGAAGGCCCGCTGGAAGCAGGCCCCGAGCAGCAGCCCGGCAGCCGCCTCCGGATCGGCGTCGGGGCGCAGCCGCCCCCGCTCGAGCTCGCGGCGCAGCCGGCCGGTCAGGGCGTCGCGTACGACGTGGGGGCCGGTGCCGATCTCCTGGACGCCCTCGCGGTGCCGGGTCAGCAGGGCGGGCTCGGCGAAGAGCGAGGCGGCCATGGGCATGGCGTCGGCGTAGAAGAGCGAGGCGTGCCGGGCGATCGCGGTGAGCGCCTCCTCGACGGAGCGCTCGTCGTGGTCGCCGGCGAGCTCGGCCATGAGCGGCCCGGCGTTGGGGGTGCGCTCCATGAGGACGCGCACGAAGAGCTCCTCCTTGTTCGCGTAGTGCTTGTAGAGCGCGGCCTCCGAGCAGCCGGCCTCGCGGGCGATGGCCTTGGTGGTCGTGTTGGCGAGGCCGATGGTGCGCATGAGCGTCTCGGCGGCGTCGAGGAGCCGCTCGGGCGTGGGCCGGCTTGACTTCGGGGTGAGCATTCACTCACCCTAGCGGAAGAAGGGGTGAGTAAATGCTCACCCACCCTTGGACGGGAGCCGGCGATGAAACTGACGGTGTTCGGAGCCACGGGCGGTGTCGGGCGCGAGGTCGTCCGACAGGCCCTCGACGCGGGCCACGAGGTGACGGCGGTGGTCCGCGACCCCGCGCGGCTGGGCGTGCCGGCGCACGACCGCCTCCAGGTGGCCGTGGTGCGCGATCTGACGGACGAGGACGCGCTGGTCCCGGTCCTGGCGGGCCGGTCCGCGGTGATCTCCGCCCTGGGTTCGGCGAGCAACAAGCAGGCCCGGCTCGCGCCGGTCACCGGGCCGGCGGTACGGGCCGTCGTGTCGGCGATGGACCGGGCGGGGGTGAGCCGCCTCGCGGCGGTGAGCGCGGCGCCGGTCGGGCCGGACGTGGCGAGCGACGGGGTGCTGGCCCGGAAGGTCTTCCTCCCGCTCCTCCGCCGGGCGCTGCGCGACCTGTACGCGGACCTGGCGGTCATGGAGGCGGCGATCCGGGCGAGCGGCACCGAGTGGACGGTGATCCGCCCGCCCCGCCTCCTGAACAAGCCGCGCACGGGCTACCGACGGGTCATCGGCGCCAATGTCCCCAACGCGCGCACGATCTCCCGCGCAGATGTCGCAGACGCCCTCCTGACGTCCCTGACGGACCCGGCCACGACGGGCCACGCGGTGGGCGTGGCGACGTAGCCCTGAGGGGGCCCGGCCGGCGGCCGGGCCCCTCGGACCACGCACCTCGCAGCAGCTAGGCCTTGCGGGCCCGGGCCGCAGCCTTCTTGGCCGGGGCCGCAGCTGCCTTCTTTGCCGGGGTCGCAGCCTTCTTTGCCGCGGTCGCCGTCTTCTTGGCCGGAGTCCGCTTCGCGGCGGCCTTCTTCGGCGGGGTCACGAGCGAGCCGGCGTCCGAGACCCGTTCCGCCCCCAGGATGTCCCGCAGGAACTTGCCCGTGTGGCTCGCGCCCACCGACGCGACCTGCTCCGGCGTGCCCTCGGCGACCACCAGACCGCCCCCGTAACCGCCCTCCGGGCCCATGTCGATGACCCAGTCCGCGGTCTTGATGACGTCCAGGTTGTGCTCGATGACGATCACCGAGTTGCCCTTGTCCACCAGCCCCGACAGCACCTTGATCAGCTTCGAGATGTCCTCGAAGTGCAGACCCGTCGTCGGCTCGTCCAGCACGTACACCGTCCGCCCCGTCGACCGCTTCTGCAGCTCCGACGCCAGCTTCACGCGCTGCGCCTCACCGCCCGAGAGCGTCGGCGCCGACTGGCCGAGCCGGACGTACCCCAGCCCCACCTCGTTCAGCGTCCGCAGGTGGCGCGAGATCGTCGGCACCGCCTCGAAGAAGTCCAGCGCCTCCTCGATCGGCATGTTCAGGACCTCGGCGATGGACTTGCCCTTGTAGTGGACCTCCAGCGTCTCCCGGTTGTACCGGTCGCCGTGGCAGACCTCGCACGGGACGTACACGTCCGGCAGGAAGTTCATCTCGATCTTGATCGTGCCGTCGCCGGAGCAGTTCTCGCACCGGCCGCCCTTCACGTTGAAGGAGAAGCGGCCCGGCAGGTAGCCGCGCACCTTCGCCTCCATCGTCTCCGCGAAGAGCTTGCGCACGTGGTCGAAGACGCCCGTGTACGTCGCCGGGTTGGACCGCGGGGTCCGCCCGATCGGCGACTGGTCGACGTGCACGACCTTGTCGACGAGGTCGTCCCCGTCCACCCGCGTGTGCCGTCCCGGCACCGAGCGGGCGCCGTTCAGCTCGCGCGCCAGGTGCGTGTACAGGATGTCGTTGACCAGCGTCGACTTGCCCGATCCCGAAACGCCCGTCACCGCCGTGAGCACGCCCAGCGGGAAGGACACGTCGATGTCCCGCAGGTTGTTCTCCTTGGCACCGTGGACGGTCAGCTTACGGTTCCCGTTGACGGGCCGGCGGATGTCCGGCACCGCGATGGACCGCTTCCCGGACAGGTACTGCCCGGTCATCGAGTCGCCGTTCTTCAGCAGCTCCTTCAGCGAGCCGCTGTGCACGACCTTGCCGCCGTGCTCGCCGGCGCCCGGGCCGATGTCCACGACCCAGTCGGCCACCTTGATGGTGTCCTCGTCGTGCTCGACGACGATCAGGGTGTTGCCCATGTCCCGCAGCCGCACCAGCGTCTCGATCAGCCGGTGGTTGTCCCGCTGGTGCAGCCCGATGGAGGGCTCGTCCAGGACGTACAGCACGCCGACCAGGCCGGAGCCGATCTGGGTGGCGAGGCGGATGCGCTGGGCCTCGCCGCCCGACAGGGTGCCGGCGGCGCGGTTCAGCGAGAGGTAGTCCAGGCCGACGTCGACGAGGAAGCGGAGCCGCTCGTTGACCTCCTTCAGGACCCGCTCGGCGATCTTCTTGTCGCGGGCGTCGAGCCGCAACCGCCCGAGGAAGTCCGCGCACTCGCTGATCGACATCGCGGCGACCTCGGCGATGGACTTCTCCATCACCGTCACGGCGAGCACGATCGGCTTGAGCCGGGTGCCCTCACAGGTCGGGCACGGCACCTCGCGCATGTAGCCCTCGAAGCGCTCGCGGCTGGCGTCGCTCTCGGACTCGGCGTGCCGGCGCTTGACGAACGGCACGGCGCCCTCGAAGGCCGTCGTGTACGCCCGCTCCCGCCCGTACCGGTTGCGGTAGCGGACCTCGATCTGCGTCTTGTGCCCGTAGAGCAGGGCCTTCTTCGCCCGCAGCGGCAGCCCGGCCCACGGGATGTCCGTACGGAAGCCCAGCTCGCCGGCGAGCGCGCCGATCAGCCGCTGGAAGTAGTCCTTGGTGTGGCCGAGGGACCACGGGGAGACCGCGCCCTCGTCCAGGGACTTGTCCTCGTCCGGAATGATCAGCTCCGGGTCCACCTCCATGCGCGTACCGATGCCGGTGCACTCGGGGCAGGCGCCGAAGGGCGAGTTGAAGGAGAAGGAGCGCGGCTCCAGCTCCTCGAAGGACAGGTCGTCGTACGGGCAGTAGAGGTGCTCGGAGAACATCCGTTCGCGCTCGGGGTCGTCCTCGGCGAGGTCGACGAAGTCAAGGATCACCATGCCGCCGGAGAGCCCGAGGGCGGTCTCCACGGAGTCGGTGAGCCGGCGCTTGGCGCTGTCCTTGACGGTGAGGCGGTCGATGACCACCTCGATCGTGTGCTTCTCCTGCTTCTTCAGCGTGGGCGGCTCGGAGAGCTGGATGGTCTCCCCGTCCACCCGCGCCCGGCTGTAGCCCTTGGTCTGGAGGTCGGAGAAGAGGTCGACGAACTCGCCCTTGCGCTCGCGCACCAGCGGCGAGAGCACCTGGAAGCGGCTGCCCTCGGGGAGCGCGAGCACCTTGTCGACGATCGCCTGCGGCGACTGGCGCGAGATGGGGCGGCGGCACTCGGGGCAGTGGGGCTTGCCGATGCGCGCGAAGAGCAGACGGAGGTAGTCGTAGACCTCGGTGATGGTGCCGACCGTCGAGCGCGGGTTGCGCGAGGTCGACTTCTGGTCGATCGAGACGGCCGGCGAGAGCCCCTCGATGAAGTCCACGTCGGGCTTGTCCATCTGCCCCAGGAACTGGCGGGCGTACGACGAGAGCGACTCGACGTAGCGGCGCTGGCCCTCGGCGAAGATCGTGTCGAAGGCCAGGGAGGACTTGCCCGAACCGGAGAGTCCGGTGAAGACGATGAGTGAGTCGCGGGGCAGGTCGAGCGAGACGTTCTTGAGGTTGTGCTCGCGAGCGCCACGAACGATGAGACGGTCGGTCACGCCGGTCCGCACCTTTCTTGAGAGAGCGGGGGCACGGGCCCCCGTCCCAGGGTATGGGGGGCGCCTCTGCAACGGGGAAGAGAGCTTGGACTTCGAGCGTATAGCACGCGCATTCGATTTACGGCACTCCCCGGACGGCTTCACCCGTTCGTGTGGCCGGGGCACCGCGGCACTAGGCTCGGATCCATGACTGATCATGTGCACGACCTGCAATCTGTACGTGCAGCCACGGACCGACTGCTGACCGCGGTCGCGAAACTGGACAACGCCGCCCTGGCCGAGGAGTCACACCTCCCGGGCTGGACCCGCGGCCACGTGCTGGCCCACCTCGCGCGCAATGCGGACGCCCTCGTCAACGTCTTCGCGGGCCGGCCGATGTACGAGAGCGCCGAGGCCCGCGACTCCGACATCGAGCGCGACGCCCCGCGCCCGCTGGAGGTGCAGCTCGCCGACCTGCGCGAGACCCACGCCGGCTTCCTGGCGCAGACCGGGCAGGACCAGGACTGGTCGCGCACCGTCGAGCTGCGAAACGGCGTCACCGACCTGGCCGCGAACGTGCCCTTCCGCCGCCTCGTCGAGGTCGAGCTGCACCACGTCGACCTGAACATCGGCTACGAGCTCTCCGACCTCCCGGAGGAGTTCACCGGGCGCGAGATCGCCTTCCTCGCCGACCGCTGGGCCGGGCGCCCCGAGGTGCCCCCGGTGACCCTGCAGAGCGAGGGCGACGGCAGCGGCTCCACCTGGCACACCGGCGGCGCCGAGGGCGGCCCCGTCACCCTGGTCGGCACCGCGGCCGAGCTCCTCGGCTGGCTGGCCGGGCGCGGGGACAAGGGCGCACACCTCACTGTCGTCGGCGGCCTCCTCCCGGCCCTCCCCCCACTCTAGGATCAGGACATGACGTACAGCGGAGCGGTCAAGGTCGGCGGTCCGGCCGACGTGCACGAACTCCCGGACCTGATGATTTCCAAGGTCGCGGTGGGCCCCATGGACAACAACGCGTACCTGCTGCGCTGCCGGGCCACCGACGAGCAGCTGCTGATCGACGCGGCCGCCGAGCCGGCGACCCTGCTGCAGCTGATCGGCGACGACGGCATCGCGTCCGTCGTCACGACGCACCGGCACGGCGACCACTGGGGCGCGCTCCAGGCCGTGGTCGAGGCGACCGGCGCACGCACCTACGCGGGCGCCGACGACGTCGAGGGCATCCCGGTGGCCACCGACGTACCCGTGGCCGACGGGGACACGATCAAGGTCGGACGGGTCACGCTGACCGCCCGCCACCTGGTCGGGCACACCCCCGGCTCGATCGCGCTGATCTACGACGACCCGCACGGGCATGCGCACGTGTTCACCGGGGACTGCCTCTTCCCGGGCGGCGTCGGCAACACCAACAACGACCCGAAGGCCTTCGCCAGCCTCATCGACGACGTGCAGCACAAGCTCTTCGAGCAGCTGTCGGACGAGACCTGGGTCTACCCGGGGCACGGCAACGACACCACGCTCGGCGCGGAACGGCCGCACCTGGCCGAATGGCGCGAGCGCGGCTGGTAGCACCCGCCCGATCCCGGTCAACACCGCGACAGGAAGCACTCCTTCCGGTCGAAGATGACCGAACGCACGTCCTGGGGGTGTGGGGCGGGGTAATTGCTGCACCATGCAACAAGACCCCTCCCCCGCCCTCCCTCTCCCCGTCGTTCCCCGCTCCCCCTCGATGCTGCGGCTGGCCTCGGCCTCGCTCGCCGGAACGGCCATCGAGTTCTACGACTTCTTCGTCTACGGCACGGCCGCCGCCCTCGTGCTCGGCCCGCTGTTCTTCCCGTCCTTCTCCCCGCTCGCCGGAACCCTCGCCGCCTTCGGCACGTTCGGCGTCGGCTTCCTCGCCCGCCCGCTGGGCTCCGTCGTCTTCGGCCACATCGGCGACCGCTACGGGCGGCGCCCGGTCCTGCTCGGCTCCCTGCTGCTGACGGGCCTCGCCACGGTGGCGGTCGGCTGCGTGCCGACGTACGCGACGATCGGCATGGCAGCACCCCTCCTGCTGCTGGTGCTGCGCTTCCTCCAGGGGCTCGGCCTCGGGGGCGAGTGGGGCGGCGCGGTCCTGCTGACCGCCGAGCACGCCCCCGAGCAACGGCGCGGGCTGTGGGCCAGCTTCCCGCAGGCCGGCCCGGCGGTGGGCTTCCTGCTGGCCAACGGAATGACCCTCACCCTGTCCGCCACGCTGACCGACGGGCAGTTCACCTCATGGGGCTGGCGCGTCCCGTTCTGGGCGGCGGGCGTACTGGCCCTCGCCGGGCTGTGGCTGCGCCGCTCGGTGGAGGAGACCCCGCAGTTCCGCGCCCTCGCCGAGACCGGCCGGCGCTCCGACGCCCCGCTGTCCGAGGTGGTGCGCGGGCACTGGCGGCTGCTCCTGCTGACCGGCGGCGCCCTGTCCATGGGGTACGCGGTCTTCTACGCGGTCACCACCTGGTCCCTCGCGTACGCGACCGAGCACCTGCGCGTGGACCGCACGGTGATGCTGGCCTGCATCATGACGGCCGTCGCACTCAAGGGCCTGATGACCCCGGTGATGGCGGTGCTCGGCGACCGCCACGGCCGGCGGCCCCTGTGCCTGGCCGGCTGCGCGCTCTGCCTGGTGTGGATGTTCCCGTTCATCGCGCTGCTGCGCACCGGTGACCCGCTGCTGATGACGCTGGGCTGCCTCGGCGGGCTGCTGGGCATGGTGACGATGTTCGCCGTGGTGGGCGCGTACCTGCCCGAGCTGTACGCCCCTCGGATCCGCTGCACGGGCGCGGCCGTGGGCTACAACCTGGGCGGGGTGCTGGGTGGCGCGCTGACCCCGATCGTGGCGACGGCGCTGGCGGACGGCTCCGGTCCGCCGTGGGGCGTGGCGGTGTACCTGAGCGCGGTCGCCCTGCTCAGCCTGGTCTGCTTCGCGCTGCTCCCGGAGACGAACCCGACGGTCATGCGGGCCCGGACGGGCCCCGGTACCGAGTCGGGCACGAGCGCGGGCACGGGAACGGGGGCGGCCGAAGCGGCCGCCCCCGCGTGACCCGTCGGGATCGTGGGCCCTACGCGTCGATGCTCTCCGAGCGGGCGGCGGCCTCGGCGGCCGCCTGCTTCTTCGAGGCCATCAGGCTGGTGATCGTGGTGATCACCAGGACACCGCAGATGACGCCCAGGGAGACCGGGATGGAGATCTGCGGGACGTGCACGCCTGACTCGTGGAGGGCGTGCAGCACCAGCTTGATGCCGATGAAGCCGAGGATGACGGACAGGCCGTAGCTGAGGTGGACCAGCTTCTTCAGCAGGCCGCCGATGAGGAAGTACAGCTGGCGCAGACCCATCAGGGCGAAGGCGTTGGCGGTGAAGACGATGTACGGGTCCTGGGTGAGGCCGAAGATCGCGGGGATCGAGTCCAGGGCGAACAGCACGTCGGTGGTGCCGATGGCCAGCATCACGATCATCAGCGGGGTCATGATCCGCTTGCCGTTGTTCCGGATGAAGAGCTTGGTGCCGTGGTACTGGTCGGCGACGCCGAACTTCTTCTCGATCGACTTGAGGAGGCGGTTCTCCTCGAACTCTTCCTCGTCCTCGTCCCGGCGCGCCTCCTGGACGAGCTTCCAGGCCGTGTAGATCAGGAACGCGCCGAAGATGTAGAAGACCCACGAGAAGTTGGTGATGATCGCGGCGCCGGCCGCGATGAAGATCGCGCGGAGCACCAGGGCGATCAGCACGCCCACCAGCAGCACGCGCTGCTGGAGCTGGGAGGGCACCGCGAACTTCGCCATGATCAGGACGAACACGAACAGGTTGTCCACGCTCAGGGACTTCTCGGTGATGAAGCCGGCGAAGAACTCCTGGGAGGCCTGGCTGTTGCCGGAGAACATCAGGCCGAGGCCGAAGAGTCCGGCGAGGACGATCCAGACGACCGTCCAGATGCCGGCTTCCTTCACCGACACGTCATGGGGCTTGCGGCCGATGAAGAAATCGGCGCCGATGAGGATGCTCAGACCGAGAATGGTCAGCACCCAGACGTTCAACGAAACATCCACTGCTTATTCGCCTCCGGCAGATGGCTCAGCACACATGTCAGCGTCATCGCTGCCGGAGGTCTCTTCCACCCGGGCGGCCTGGAGGCCGCGGGCCGGCGCCCCGGGACCGACTGCGGTTCATTGACCGAAGCGGTCCGTATTGACGGGTACGCCGTAGCAGGAAAGCAGGAATACTCCCCTCCGCGCGCCCAGGTTACCCGTCAGAGCCCGCAAAGGTAAAGGGAAGACCAAGAACCGGTCATGGGCGGGCATTGCGCCGGGCCGCGGCGATCCGGTCGAGGGTCTGTTCCAGGACACGGCTGCCCTGCGGCGGCAGGTCCGGCTCGAAGGTCCAGGCGTGCCCCACCCACGGGTCTGCGAGGTGGTTGTCCGATACCGGCGACAGCCGCATCAGCGAGCGCCACAGGGGGTCCAGCAGCGGCCCGTACGCCGAGGCCTCGTCGCGGTCCGCCACCATCAGCAGGTGCACGCCGACCGCCGGACCCTCGTCGGCCAGGTAGCGCAGCCGGGTGACGGCCCGGTCGTCGAAGCCGTGCGGGAAGTCGTGCACGATCAGCAGCTGGTCGGCGGTGTCCACATCGGGCGGCAGGTCCTCGGGCGCCCCGGCCCGTACGGCCATCTGCACGAGGTCCACCCGTCGGGTCAGCTCCGCCAGGGTCTTGGTGACCCCGGCGGCACCCGCTGCGGGCGGGCCGGCCAGCACCCCGGCCGCGACCAGCGGTGCCAGGGAGGCGGCTCCCGCCCCGGCCGCGTCGATGACGTGCACGGAGAACCGGTCCCCGGGGTGGACCGCGAGCAGCCGGACCGCGTGCGCGACGGCCATGTCCATGGCGGCCCGGCGAAGCCGGTCGGTGTCCATCGCCATCGCGGCCTCGGAACCGGTGCGGCCGTTGTCGATCCACAGCCCGCGCTCCAGGGGGAGCCGCACGAGCATGGGGATCCGCAGGTCGGACCTCTCGGGCAGGTGCAGGTCACCGAGGCGCAGGGCCATCGGGGCCTCTTCGGGGACCCCGTGCCCGTGCCAGACGGGGTTGGCCCAGCGGGCGTACGGGGCCGGCAGCGCGGGCTCGACCACCTCGGACTCTGCGATCAGCTGGGCGAGGTCCCGGTCGAGCACGGCCTTGGCCTGGTCGACGAGCTCGTCGTGGCGGGCCCGTGCCTCGTCGCGGGCGGCGTTGCCGGAGCCTGCGAGGCGGTGGCGGGGGTCGGACAGCGCATCGTCGAGCTCGCGGTCCATCCGGGACTCGGCGAAGTCGCAGGCGCTGCGGTAGGCGGCCACCGAGCGGGCCAGGTCCTCGAACATGCCCCAGACCTGGTTGTAGAGCCGCTCGTCCATGGACCAGCCGCTGGCGTCGCCCGCGACGGGCACGGGCGGTCGGCCGGGCTGCGCGGGCGCGGCGGCCTGCGGCGCCGGTTCGGGCGGCTCGGTGGTACTGCGGCGCCTGCGCGGGTGCACGTAGTTGAGCGTGGGCGGGCCGTCGCCGGAGTCCCCCGGCGCACTGCCCGGCGTACCGGCGTACGGGACTCCGGAGACCGGGACGGGCCCCTGCTGCCCGGGGGCCGCCGGGGCGGGCACGGCCGCAGCCGCGTCCTGCGGTTCCGGACGGCCGAGCGGAGTCCCGGGGGCCGCCCCGGTGGGCAGGGACGCGGTGGGCGCGGGGGCGCGCGTCGCCTCGTCCCGCGCGGCCGCTCCCACGACCGCGGCGGCCAGGGCGACGGCGGCCGGTGCGCCCAGCCCGGCGTCGGCGAGCAGCCCGCCGAGCCCGTCGGCGTACCCCTGGCCCACGGCGCGGACCTTCCAGGCGTCCTGGCGCCGGTAGAGCTCGAGGGCCACGACGGCGGTCTCGGACTCCAGCCCGGTCACGGTGTACCCGGCGAGCTCGGCGCCCTCCGGGTCGGCCACGGCCACGTACGAGGCAGGGGCCGCGCCGAAGCGCGCCGGGCCGCCGGGCGGCAGGACGAGCACCACCCCGAGCCGGTGCACGGACGGTGCGACGGCGTCGAGGTCGACGGCGAAGCGGTGCTCGCCCGCCACCACCCCCGGCACCTCCACTCCGGGCAGCTTCCGGGCGCCGGGGTGGGCCACCGACTCGGGGCCGGCCAGCCGGCCCGCGTCGTCGCAGGCCGAGGCCAGGGCCAGGACGGGCGTACCCGCCGAGACCCTGATCTCCACCTGCGTCCGGGACAGGGGGTGGTTCTGCCCCCGGACCAGTTCGGCCGTCATCGTGCAGCCCTCCCCCGCGCCCTTGCTCTTCTTTTCCGTTGCTCTGCCGTACTGCTGCCGTGCCGTACTGCGGTGGTGCCGTACCGCTTACAGGTGCGGCAGGATCGCCGGCATCAGGTCCTGGAAGGTGCGGCCGTTGGCCGGGTTGCCGAGGGCCGTCATCTGCCAGCCGCTGCCGGCGCGCGACACCTTCGCCATGATCTGCGCGGTGTACTGCCCGCCGCCGTCCAGGGTGTAGCGGGCCAGCTCCTGGCCGTTGGTCTCGTCGACGATGCGGCAGAACGCGTTCTGCACCTCCTGGAACGTCTGGCCGGTGAACGAGTTCACCGTGAAGACGATCTGGTCGATGTGCACCGGCACGCGCTGGAGGTCGACGAGGATCGACTCGTCGTCCCCGCCCTGGCCGGCGCCGCCGACGAGGTTGTCACCGGTGTGCCGGACCGAGCCGTCGTCGCTCTGCAGGTGCCGGAAGAACACCACGTCCACCGGCTGCTTGTCGGCGAAGAGCACCGCCGACGCGTCCAGGTCGATCTCCCGGGTCCGCGAGCCGAACAGCCCGCGGCGCTTGGCCGCCTGCCAGCCGAGGCCCATCCGGACCGCGGTCAGCGTGCCCCCGTCCTGCTTCTGCAGACTGATGGCCTGACCCTTGGTCATGTTGACCGTCACGCGCTGTCCCCTCTCCTAGCCCGCCCCCGATGTGGGTGCGCACATGTACCTGCGGCTGCTGCCAACCCTACTGACCGGCCCCGGGTCAGGCGAGGCCCGCTTCCTTCATCTGCCGCAGCTCCTTCTTCAGCTCGCCCACCTCGTCGCGGATCCGGGCCGCGACCTCGAACTGGAGCTCGGCCGCCGCACCGCGCATCCGCTCCGTCATCTGCTCGATGAGCGCGGCCAGTTCCTCGGCCGGACGGTCCGTCAGCACCGCGGCCTCCTTGGCCGCCTTGGCGGCCTTGGCGCCCTTGACCCCCTTGCCGCCCACGGTGACCTGGCCCGCCTTGACCACGCCGAGCGAAGGCACGGGAGCCTTGGCGTCCTTGCCCTGGCGGTACCCGGTGCCGAGCAGCTGTTCGGTGTCCAGCTCCTCCCGGGCGATGGTGGCGACGATGTCGTTGATCTTCTTGCGCAGCGGCTGCGGGTCGATCCCGTTCGCCGTGTTGTAGGCGACCTGCTTCTCCCGGCGGCGGTTGGTCTCGTCGATCGCCTGCGCCATCGCCGGGGTGATGCTGTCCGCGTACATGTGGACCTGACCCGACACGTTGCGCGCCGCGCGGCCGATGGTCTGGATCAGGGAGGTCCCCGAGCGCAGGAAGCCCTGCTTGTCGGCGTCGAGGATCGCGACCAGCGACACCTCGGGCAGGTCGAGGCCCTCGCGCAGCAGGTTGATGCCGACCAGGACGTCGTACTCGCCGGCGCGCAGCTCGCGCAGCAGCTCGATCCGGCGCAGGGTGTCGACGTCGCTGTGCAGGTACCGGACCTGGATGCCGAGCTCCAGGAAGTAGTCCGTGAGGTCCTCGGCCATCTTCTTGGTGAGGGTGGTGACCAGGACGCGCTCGTCCTTCTCCACCCGCTGCCGGATCTCGTGGACCAAGTCGTCGATCTGGCCCTCGGTGGGCTTGACCACGACCTCCGGGTCGACGAGGCCGGTGGGACGGATGATCTGCTCGACGAAGCCGTCGCCGCGGGAGAGCTCGTACTTGCCCGGGGTCGCCGACAGGTAGACCGTCTGGCCGATCCGCTCCTGGAACTCCTCCCACTTCAGCGGCCGGTTGTCCAGGGCGGACGGCAGCCGGAAGCCGTGGTCGACCAGGGTCCGCTTGCGCGAGGCGTCGCCCTCGTACATCGCGCCGATCTGCGGCACGGTGACGTGCGACTCGTCGATGACGAGGAGGAAGTCCTCGGGGAAATAGTCGATGAGGGTGTTGGGCGCGGAGCCGCGCTCGCGGTCGTCCATGTGCAGCGAGTAGTTCTCGATGCCGGAGCAGGACCCGATCTGGCGCATCATCTCCAGGTCGTACGTGGTGCGCATGCGCAGGCGCTGCGCCTCCAGCATCTTGCCCTGCTTCTCCAGCTCGGCGAGGCGCTCCGCCAGCTCCGCCTCGATGCCGGCGATCGCCTTCTCCATGCGCTCGGGGCCGGCGACGTAGTGGCTGGCGGGGAAGACGTACAGCTCGCGGTCCTCGCTGATGACCTCGCCGGTCAGCGGGTGCAGGGTGGAGAGGGCCTCGATCTCGTCGCCGAACATCTCGATGCGGACGGCCAGTTCCTCGTAGACCGGGAAGATCTCGATGGTGTCCCCGCGCACGCGGAAGGTGCCGCGGGTGAAGGCCACGTCGTTGCGCGTGTACTGGATGTCGACGAAGCGGCGCAGCAGCTGGTCCCGGTCCATCTCGTCGCCGACCTTGAGGGGGACCATGCGGTCGACGTACTCCTGCGGGGTACCGAGGCCGTAGATGCAGGACACGGACGCCACGACGATCACGTCGCGCCGGGTGAGCAGCGAGTTGGTCGCGGAGTGGCGCAGCCGCTCCACCTCCTCGTTGATCGAGGAGTCCTTCTCGATGTAGGTGTCCGATTGCGGAACGTACGCCTCGGGCTGGTAATAGTCGTAGTACGAGACGAAGTATTCGACGGCATTGTTCGGCAGGAGCTCGCGGAACTCGTTCGCCAGCTGGGCGGCGAGCGTCTTGTTCGGCGCCATGACCAGAGTGGGGCGCTGGAGCTTCTCGATCATCCAGGCGGTGGTCGCCGACTTGCCGGTGCCGGTCGCACCCAGCAGGACGACATCCTTCTCACCTGCACGGATGCGCTTCTCCAGCTCGGCGATGGCCGCCGGCTGGTCGCCGCTGGGCTGGTAGGGGCTGACGACCTCGAAAGGCGCCACCGTGCGTTCGATCTTCGATACGGGCCGCATGAGTCCACCGTACGACCCCCCACTGACACTCACGCAGCCGCGCGCGGGTCCCGCGGCGCTGCGCCGGGTCCGGCGGGCGGGACGGAAGTCCTCCTTTCTGGTCCGTTTGTCGTAGTTCGGTGGCGGCCCCGTGATCATCAACCGCATGATCGCCGTAGAGGTCCCCCGTGTGGTGCATCGCCGCAACGTCTGCCATCCCGCACGCGTCTGACGCAGGAACAGGGCTCCGAACCGAGGAGAACGCACATGTACGTCCGACCCGCCGCCGCGGCCGCCGCCGCATTCCTGGGCTTCGCCCTGACCGTGCTGGGCGGGACGACCTCGTCCGCCGCCACCGGCCCCTCCTCCCCGGCCTCCCCCGCCGGCGCCACCGGGGCGACGGGGCTGCTGGGCCCCGTGGTGTACGCCCACCGGGGCGCTTCGGCGTACGCGCCGGAGAACACCCTCTACGCGATCGACCTCGCGATGCGGCTGGGCTTCGACTGGGTCGAGAACGACGTCCAGCGCACCAAGGACGGGGCGCTGGTGGTGGTCCACGACGACACCCTGGCCCGCACCACCGACGTCGAGCAGGCGTTCCCGGACCGGGGCCCCTGGCGGGTCGAGGACTTCACGGCGGCGGAGATCGCCACGCTCGACGCGGGCAGCTGGTTCGGCCAGGAGTTCACGGGCGCCCGGGTGCCGACCTTGCGGGAGTACCTCGACCGGGTGCAGGACAACCGGCAGCGGCTGCTGCTGGAGATCAAGAAGCCCGAGCTCTACCCCGGGATCGAGAAGGAGACGCTGCAGGTGCTGGACGAGGCCGGCTGGCTCGACACGGACCACGTGCAGCGCCGCCTGGTCGTGCAGAGCTTCAGCGCGGACTCCGTACGCATCGTGCACGGCCTGCGCCCGGACCTCGTGACGGCCTTCCTGGGCACCCCGACCGTCGCCGACCTGCCGAAGTACGCCGAGTTCACGGACCGGATCAACCCGTGGCACACCACCATCTCGGCCGACTGGGTGGCGGCGGTGCACGGCCTGCTGGGCGCCCACGGCAAGGCGATGGAGGTGGACACCTGGATCGTGGACGACGAGGCGACGGCCCGGAAGGTGCAGGGGATGGGCGTGGACGGGATCATCACCAACGCCCCCGACGTCGTACAGCAGGCGGTGCTCGGCCAGGAGGCGCTGCTCGGCGCGTTCCCTTACTAGGGGTACCGGGAAGTGTCCGGGCTGTCGTACCCGCCCCGTACGGTGGAGGGGTGGACAGCACCGAGCGGCCCCGCGGGCCGCACCTCGAATGGACCGTCGTCCCCAGCGACGTCGGGCCCCTGCTCCTGGCCGCGACCCCCGAGGGTCTGGTCCGGGTCGAGTTCCATGCCGGTCCGGACCGGTTCGAGAAGATGATCGGCTCCCTCGTCTCCCGCCTCGGCGCCGACGCCTGGCGCCCGGCACCGGGCGAGGAGGTGCTGCTGGCCGAGCCGATACGCCAGCTGACCGCCTACTTCGCGGGCTCGCTCAAGCGCTTCGGCCTGCCGCTGGACTGGCGGCTCAGCTCCGGCTTCAACCGGCAGGTGCTCCAGGAGCTGGACCGCTCGGTGCCGTACGGGGCGGTCGTGGGGTACGGGGAGCTCGCGGCCCGCGTCGGACAGCCGGGCGCCGCCCAGGCCGTGGGCAACGCCATGGGGTCGAATCCGCTCCCGCTGGTGGTGGCCTGCCACCGGGTCGTGGAGAACGACGGGGGCATCGGCGGGTTCGGCGGCGGGGTGGAGACCAAGCGGTCGCTGCTGGCGCTGGAGGGCGTCCTGCCGCAGCCGCTGTTCTGACCGGGGTGCCCGCGGGGGCGCCCCGGGGGTGCATCCCCCGTTCCGTCCGGCGGTAAGGGGTGGGAGACTGCCGCGGTGACTACTCCTGCCGCCTCAGGCCGCACCGCGCCCGCGCCCGTACACCGCCCTGCGCCGCCGCGACGGGGGTGGGCGGCATGACCACCGTTCCCGGCACCGACCGGACCGCTCCGCCGGCCGGCCCGGCCGACCTGCCCCGGCTGCAGCGGCGCACCTCCGCGGTGCTGATCGCGAGCCAGATGCTGGGCGGCCTCGGCGTGCCCATCAGCATCGCCCTGGCCCCCGTCCTCGCGACTCAGGTCAGCGGCACCGAGTCGCTGTCCGGCTTCGCCTCCACCGCCGCGGTGATCGGCACCGCGGCCGTCTCCCTGCCGCTCGCCGCGCTCATGACCGCGCGCGGCCGCCGCCCGGGGCTGGTTGTCGGGTACGGGATCGGCGCCGCCGGTGCGGCCCTGGTGGTGCTCGCCACCGCGATCAAGAGCTTCCCGCTGCTCATGCTCGGCATGGCCGCCTTCGGAGCGGCCTCCTCCGCCAACCTCCAGGCCCGGTTCGCGGCCGCCGACCTCGCCGCACCGGACCGGCGGGCCCGGGCCGTGGCCGTCGTCGTCTGGGCGTCGACCCTCGGCGCGGTGCTCGGCCCCAACCTCTCCGCCCCGGCCAGCCGCAGCTTCGCCGGGACCTCCATACCCGAGACGGCGGGCCCCTTCGTCTGGGCCGGCGCCGTCTTCGTCCTCACCGGCGGCCTGATCGCCGTACTCCTGCGGCCGGACCCGCTGCTGACGGCCCGGGCGCTGGCCGCGCCCGGGGAGCAGACCCGCGCGGGCCGCTCGCTGCGCGCCGGGCTCGCGGCCGTCAAGGCCTCCCCGCGGGCGAGGCTGGCCCTGGTCACCGTCGCGGTGTCCCACACCACCATGGTCTCGATCATGGTGATGACCCCGGTCGACCTGGGCCACCACGGCGCTGGGCTGGAGCTCGTCGGCCTGGTGATCAGCGGCCACATCGCCGGCATGTTCGCCTTCTCGCCGGTCATGGGCTGGCTCGCCGACCGGGTCGGCCGGCTGTCGGTGATCGGCCTGGCGGCCGGGCTGCTGTCGCTGGCCGCCCTGCTCGCCGGCACCGCCGGACCCGACCACGCGCAGAGCGCCGTCGGCCTGTTCCTGCTCGGCCTCGGCTGGTCCGCCGGCATGGTCTCCGGCTCCGCGCTGCTCACCGATTCGGTGCCGCAGGCCGCGCGGGCCGCCGTACAGGGTCTGAGCGACCTCACCATGAACACCTGCGCGGGCGTGGGCGGCGCGGCCGCCGGCCTGATCATGTCCCATGCGGGCTACGGCTGGCTGAACGTGATCGGCGCGGGCCTGCTGCTGCCGATGGCGGCGCTCGCCCTGTTCACCGGGCGCCGCCATCCCGCTGCCGCCGCTGCCGCGCCTGCGGCTAGTAGCTGATGTGGTAGGCCTTGCGCAGCGTCTCGTGGACGGTCCAGGTGGTCTTGTCGCCCTCCCGGAGCACACAGGCGGAGCCGGGGCCCACCTCCAGGGTCTCCCCGCCCTCGACCTCGATGGTGGCGCGGCCGCTGACCACGACGAACAGCTCGTCGGCCTCGGTGTCGGTCACCACGCCCGGGGTGATCTGCCAGATGCCGCGCAGCTGCTTGCCGTCGGGGGACTCCCACAGCACCTTGCCCGTCACGACGGGCTCGCCGGAGAGGATCCGGCCGGGATCGAGGTCCTCGACCTCCAGCTCGGCGTCCGGTACGGATACGGCGAACGAGGCGGGGCCGTGCTCACTGGTGCTCATGCCGAGTCACCCTAATCCGGCCGTCCGGCGCGCCGCGGCGACCAGAGCGTCCAGGTTCCGCCCGCCGGACAGGTCAACCTGTCCAGCCGGTCCCCGCCTCAGCCAGGCCGACGGGCGCTGAGCACCGGCTGGTGGAATCCGGTGGCCTGCGCCGGGTGCCACACCGTTTCGGCGAACCCGGTCCGGCGCGCGTAGGCCGCCGTCTCCTCCTCGGGCAGCGCCCAGTACGTGGCCTTGGCCGTGCGGGTGGTCCACGTCTCGCGGCCGGGCGTTCTGGACGGCAGCAGCTGGAACAGCTCCAGGTCGTACCGCTCTCCGTCCTCGTGCCACTGCCAGAGCTGGAAGCTGACGGTCCGTCCGTCCGGGCCCGTCCGCACGTGCGGGGCGTCGCTCTGCGGCCGGGCCCGCCGCAGTTCGCCGTACGGGCGGGTCGAGAGCAGCAGCAGGCCGCCCGGGCGCAGCACCCGCAGGGTTTCGGCCAGGGCGGCGCATACGTCGTCGGCCGTCAGGAGGTGCGGCAGGGCGTTGTCCGCGCACACGACCGCGTCGAAGGAGCCGTCCCGGAAGGGCAGGGCCCGCATGTCCGCGGCCGCGGTGGACAGGGCGAGGCCGCGCGCCGCCGCCTCGCGGCCGGCGCGGGCGGCCGAGGGCGGGCTCAGGTCGGTCCCGGTGACCCGGTGGCCCAGCGCCGCCAGGCCGAGGGCCTGGGTACCGATTCCGCAGGCGTTGTCGAGGACGCGGTGCGGGCCGGGGCCCAGGCAGGCGGTGAGCAGGGCGTTCAGCGCCCGTCCCTGGCGGGCGATGCCCGCGTCCCAGTCCGCGTACAGGAGGTCGTACCGGTCGGCGAGTTCGTCGTAGAAGGCACGGGTGTCCCGGGGGTTCATGGGGGAACGCTACTCGGACAGGTTGGCAAGGCGGGCCGGGAGCGCGTTTGGGGGCGCACGTCCCGTGCCATGGATGGGACATGCACACATCACCCGAGGTCCCCGTCCTGTCCGAAGAGGTCCGCGAGGCACTCGACCGGGGCCGTCCCGTCGTGGCTCTGGAGTCGACGATCATCGCGCACGGCCTGCCCCGCCCGCGCAATCTGGCCGTGGGCACCGAACTGGAGGCGCTGGTGCGCGCCGAGGGGGTGGTTCCGGCCACGATCGGGGTCGTCGACGGGGTGGCGTACGCGGGCCTCGACAAGGCGCAGCTGGAGCGGATCGCCGGCGGCGAGGAGGTGCGCAAGCTCGGCCACCGGGATCTGGCTCCCGCGCTCGCGGCCGGGGCGACCGGCGCGACGACGGTGTCCGCGACGGCGTTCCTGGCCGCGCGGGCCGGGTTGCGGGTCTTCGCCACGGGCGGGCTGGGCGGCGTACACCGCGAGTACGCCCAGACCCAGGACGAGTCGGCGGATCTGCAGTTGCTGGCGCGGACGCGGATCACGGTCGTGTGCGCGGGGGTGAAGTCGATCCTGGACGTGCCGGCCACGCTGCAGAGGCTGGAGACGCTGGGGGTGGGGGTACTGGGGTACGGGACGGAACGTTTCCCCGGTTTCTACCTGGCCAGTTCCGGCGAGCCGGTGGACTGGACCGTCCACCGGCCGCAGGAGGTGGCGGCGGTGATGGCCGCTCAGGACGCCCTCGGTGGACCGGAGTCGGCACTGCTGGTGGCGAATCCGGTGGCGGAGATGGACCAGTTGGATCCGGACCTGCACGACCGGGTGCTGGCCGAGGCCCTCGAGGAGTGCCGCGAGCGGGGGATCACGGGGCAGGCGGTGACCCCGTTCCTGCTGGGGTTCCTGGTACGGGCCACGGGCGGGGCCTCGCTGGAGGCCAACCTGGCGGCGGTACGGGGCAACGTGGTGCTCGGGGCCAGGATCGCGGGGGCCTGGGCGGCGCGCGCGTGACCGCGCCCGGGGCGCTGCTGGTCGTCGGGGACGTGGTGACGGACGTCGTGGCCGTGCATCCTGAGCCGCTGACCCCGGCCACGGACACGGCCGCGCGGATCCGGACCCTGCCGGGCGGCGCCGGGGCCAATGCGGCCTGCTGGGCGGCCCACGCAGGGGTGGCGGAGGTACGCCTGCTGGCGCGGGTCGGCACGGAATCCGCCCGGTGGCACGAGCAGTCGCTGCGGGACTGCGGGGTGCGGCCGCGGCTGGTGATCGATCCGGCCGCGCCGACCGGGACGGTGGTGGCGCTGGTCGGCAAGGACGCGGAGCGGACCTTCCTCACCGACAGCGGCGCCGCGCTGCGGCTGTGCCCCGAGGACTGGGCGCCGGCCCTGCTGGACGGGGCGGCCCATCTGCACCTGTCCGGCTACCTCTTCTTCGCCGACAGCAGCCGGGAACTGGCCCTCGTCGCGCTGCGGGCGGCCCGGGCCCGCGGAGTTCCGGTGAGCGTGGACCCGGCCTCGGCGGGCTTCCTGGTCGCGCTGGGTCCGCAGCGCTTCCTCGATGCCGTGGCGGGGGTCGGCGTACTGCTGCCCAACGAGGACGAGGCACGGCTGCTGGCCGGGCTGCCCGCGGCGGCGGGAGCGGCCGGGGCGGCCCGGGCCGCGGCGGAGCTGAGCCGGCGGGTGCCGCTGGTGGTGGTCACCCGCGGCGCCGCGGGGGCGCTCGTGGCGGAGACGGGCAGGGTGACCGCGGAGGTGTCGGCGGAGTCGGCCCGGGCCGTGGACTCGACGGGGGCCGGGGACGCGTTCACCGGCGGGTTCCTGGCGGCCCGGCTCGCGGGCGCGGCCCCGGCGGACGCGGCCCGGGCGGGCTGCCGGGCGGCCGCGCAGGCGGTCTCCCGGCTGGGCGGGCGTCCGTAGCGGCGGGAGCGGCGCGGCGCACGGCGCTCACGACGGCACCGGCCGGCCCGGGCGGCTACGAGGTGTACTCCTCCTGGCCGAGGGTGTCGATCACGCCCGCCTTGTTCACGTTGTAGTGGAACACCAGGCCCTTGTCCGGGTGGGTCTCCAGCCACGAGGTGAGCTCGTGCGTGCTGATCGGCGTGCTCACGGTGGTGGACAGGATCGGGGCGAAGGCGCTGATCTTGGCGTCCTCGGCGATCGGGATGAAGGTTTCCTCGCCGACGGTCACGAAGGGGGTGGCACCGCCCGCGACGGCGCAGCCCCAGTTGCCGTGCTTGACGATCAGGCTGTAGGCGCCGCCCTCGGGCGTGTAGCGGTAGACGGCGATCTCGTTCGGCGAGACCGGCGCCTTGGGGGCACAGGTGGGTCCGGGTGCGGGCGGCTTCGGCTTGGCCGGAGTGGTGGCGGTCGGGGCCGGCTTCTTCGAGGACACCGCTGCGGACGGCGACGCTCCGCCCGCCGGGGTGGCGGAGGTGGCAGGGGTGGCCGGGGTGGCCGACGGACTCACCGGGCCCGCACTGGGGCTCGTACCGGCGGCTCCCGCTCCCGCGTCGCTGCCCTCGTCGCCGTTGCAGGCCGTGAGGGCCAGGGCGCCGCACAGCACCAGCGCGGCGCAGGCGGCCTGCCGCCGCAGCCGTCTGCGACCCGGAACCGCCGTACCGCGTCCGCCCATTGCCGTCTCCCTCTGCCAAGGCGCCACCGGGTGGCCGCCGTCGAAGCGTGGCGTCAACGTAGCGCTGTGTTCCGGCCGCGGCGATGGCCGGATTCCGTTCGTCGCAGAGCCGCGATGCCGCTGTTGCGGATCCCTGACGTCCGTGACGGTACGGGCGCCGCTGAGGTCAGCCCGTGGGGCCCGTGAGGCCGGTCCAGGCGGGGTGGCGGGGGTCGTCGGCCCGGACCACGGCATCGGCCTGCGCCGCGGGGCCGGTCTCCGCCTCGTAGCGGGCGAAGGCGTGCAGGGTCCAGCGCGCGGACTCCTCGGTGCGGCGGGCCAGCGCCCCCGGCGAGAGCCGGATGTGCACGCTGAGGTCGAAGGGGAACCAGTGGCCCAGCAGCAGCGGGCCGTGGACGATCACGACGCCGCCCGGGGGGAGTTCGGTGTACGGGCTGCGGGTCGCCCGGTCGGTCGCCGGGTCCCAGAGGTCCGGCAGCACCCGCCCGGTGCCGCCCGGGTCGGTCGGGCCGAACACCTCGCGCCAGAGGGCGGCGGTGTCGTACCAGCCGCCGAGGTAGGAGTCCACGTCCTCGCGGCCGAACTCGTAGCGGAGCGAGGCCGGGCGCAGGAAGCCCTCCGCCGGGACCACCAGGACGGGGCGGCTGCGCAGGCGCAGCTCGTCGGCGAGGTGGCCGGCGAGCACGCCGGTGCCGGCGGCGGGTGCGCCGTCGATGCCCACCCGCTGCCAAATCGCCTGCCCCGGGGATGCCTTGTGTTCGTCGAGGTGACCGGCGAGCCGCTCGGCCATCCGCTGCCATGTGATCGCTTCCAGCTGCACGGGCCCATTGTCAGTGGTGGGCCGTAGCGTTTTTCACGAGGGATCACCGGCGGGAAAGAGCCGTTGGCCCGGCCTTGGGGAGGGGTCTGACATGGCTCGCGAGACGACGTATCTGGAGCTGTCGCAGGATGGCGGCGGGGCGCACAAGTTCTACGAGGTGACCGTGGACGGCACGGCCATCTCGGTGCGGTACGGGCGCATCGGCGCGGACGGCCAGCTGCAGAGCTCGTCGTTCCCGACCGTCGAGAAGGCCCGGGCGGCGGCCGCCAAGAAGATCGGGGAGAAGGTCCGCAAGGGGTACGCGCCGGCGGTGGCCGGACAGCGCGCGGCCCGGGCGGTGACGCGCCGCCAGGTCACCTCCGCTCCGTCGACGGCGCGGGCCGTGGCTCCGGTGCTGTGGCGGTTCCGTACGGGTTCCTCGGCGTTCGGGATCCATGTGGACGAGGACCGCTGCTGGGTCGGCAACCAGGCGGGGGACGTCTACACGCTGAGCCACGGGGGCGAGGTGCTGGCCCGGTACTCGCTGCCGGACGGGGTGAAGTGCCTGGTGGCGGACGAGTTCTGGATATACGCCGGCTGTGACGACGGCACGGTGTACGACCTGTCGTCGAAGGTGCCGTTCGGGGCCTACGACATCGCGGCGGACGTGGACATCTTCTGGCTCGACATCCACGAGGGCGTGCTGAGCGTGTCCGACCGCAGCGGCGGGCTGACGGTCATCGACCACGAGGACGAGTTCCAGTGGTCGCGGCGGTCGTCGGGCTCGAACGCGTGGATGATCCGGGCGGACGAGCGGGCGGTCTACCACGGGCACAGCCAGGGCGTCACCGCGTACGCGGCCGACGGCGGGGCACAGTTGTGGCACACGCCGACCAACGGCTCGGTGCTCTTCGGCTGGCAGGAGGACCACACGGTCTACGCGGGCACGGGCCGCCACACCGTGCAGCGGCTGGCGAAGGCGACGGGCGTCGTGGAGGCCTCGTACCGGTGCGACGCCGCCGTGTACGCGTGCGCGACCTCGCCGGACGGCCGGCACGTGTTCGCCGCCGACTGCGCCTCCTCGGTGTACTGCTTCGATGCCGACGGGCAGCGGCTGTGGAAGCTGGGTACCGGCGGCGGTTCGGCCCTGTCGATGCAGTACCTGGACGAGCGGCTGTACCTGGTGACCACGGACGGGTCCCTGATCTGCATGGACGCGAGCGAGGCGGCGATCGTCGCGGCACAGCGGGGTTCGGTGCCGACGGCGGTGGATGTGAAGTCGGCGGCTGCGCTGCCGGTGTTCACCCCGGCGGCTTCCGCGGCGGCGGTGGCGACCGTCTCGGTGGCGGCGGCGCCGGCGGACGGTGTCGTGGTGGAGTGCGTCCGGCAGGGCGGCCGGATGCGGGTGCAGGTGGTGTCGGGCGGCTTCGAGCCCTCGTGGAACGTGCAGTTCCCGCGCGGGATCCGGGAGCCCGGAGCCCGGTACGTGGTGGACGGGCTGCACGCGGCCTCGGGAGGCTTCTACCGTGTGCGCGGGGAGATACGCCGCCTGGTCTGAGCGGGGCGGCTCCGGGCGGAGCAGCGCCGGGCGGGGCGGCTCGCGGGGGGCCGGTTCACGCGAAGTTGCCCGAGCAGGAGCACGGTGTTGCGCCGCGCGGGGCGGCCGCGGGTATGGAGAAGGCTTCGCCCTCGGCCAGCGTGGAGGTCACGTACAGCACGACGGGAACCGTGCCGAGGTTGCGGCCGAGGTGGAGGTGCGCGACGCCGGGCGGCTCCACGAAGCTGGACCCCGGCCGGTGCACGACGACCGAGTTGTCGTGCAGGATCCGGGTCAGCGTCCCGGACTTGACCAGCGCGATGAGCGGGACCCGGTGGAAGTGCCAGCCGGTGCAGCCCCCGGGTTCTATGACGACCTCCCGGCCCGCGAGGTCCTCCGCGCCGGCCGTGTCCCGCGCAAGCCGCGCAGTCGCCTGCCGTCCAGCCATGTAAACGCCCCTCCCCCATGGGCATCACGGCCCTACCGCAGCCCCGACGCCCCACGGTAGAGGGACATCCGGCCAACCGGGAGAGTTGGCGAAACCTCAACCGCCGTTTTCGGCAAGGTGATAAGCAGACCGGACGGCGGTATCACATCGTCATGAGCCTCGTGGTGTTCGAGTCGCTGAAGCAGATCAACTGTGCGGAGTGCCGCCAGGGGCCGCTCCGGCATCTCGTCCGCGAGGCCGGTGTGCCCCGCTGCCTGGACTGCGCCGACCTCGGCCACCTCGTCTACCTGCCGCGCGGGGATGCCGCACTCACCCGGCGGGCCCGTGAGGCCAGTTCGCTCTCCGCCGTCGTCGTCCGCTTCAACAAGCGGCGCCGCCGCTATGAGCGCCAGGGGCTCCTGGTCGAGGACCCGGCCCTGGCCCGCGCGGAGCGCGCCTGCCTCGCGGACGCCGAGGCGCGGGCCCGCCGCCGGGAGCGCGACCGGCTGCGCCGCGCGGTCGAGGACACCCGGTTCACGGCTGCGTTCGCCGCCGAGATCGTGCGGCTGTTCCCGGGGTGCCCGGCCGATCGGGCGGTGGCGATAGCCACCCACGCCTCGCTGCGCGGCAGCGGCCGGGTGGGCCGTACGGCGGCCGGCCGGGCCCTCGACGTGCAGGCGGTGTCGGTGGCGGTCCGGGCGGCGGTGCGGCACACCGACACCGAATACGACGCCCTGCTGATGGCGGGTGTCCCGCGGTTCGCGGCCCGGGCCCGGCTGGCTGCGCGGATCGACGCGATCCTGGACGGCTGGCGCACATCCCCGCCCCCCACACCGCCCCCTGCGCACGCTTCGGGTCCCGAGCCGTAGGCCCTGCGGCCTACTGGGGGCGGAAGCGGCGGTAGAGCAGGACCCCGCCCAGCAGCAGCGCCCCGCCGCCGGGCAGCAGGTAGCCGGCGGCGTCGGCCCCGGTGTGGGCGAGCGCCGGGCCGTGCTGCGGCGGCGCGGACGGGGTGACGGGCCGCTCGACGACGGGCGGCTGCTGCGGGGGCTTCCCGCCGCTGGGCTCCTCGCCGTTGGGCTCCTCGCCGTTGACGGAGCTGTTGCCGGTGGAACTGTTGCCGACCCCCACGACGCTGACCGCGTTCCCGCTGATGTTGACCGGGACGTCGACCGGGAGCTGGATCCCGTTGCCGGACAGCAGCCCGGGCGAATCCTTTCCGCCCCCTTCGGCACGGGCTCCCCCGCCCGTGCCGGTGCCGTTCCCCGCCCGGGTCCCGGGTTTCGCGGGTTGCGAGGACACGGACCCTGGATGCCCGTCGCCACCGCCCCCGGCCTCGTTGGCACAGCGGTTGCCCGCGGCCGGGTTGAGCAAACCGACCACGCTCACGGTGTTGCCGCATACGTTCACCGGGGTGTGCACCGGCAGCTGCACCAGATTTCCGGACAGCAGCCCCGGCGAGCGCTCGGCCTTCCCGCCCGCGTCCGCATCGGCGTAGGCGAACCCGCTGATACCCGCGACCGCCAGTCCACCTCCCGCGACCACCGCCGCGATCAAGCCGTTCCGAGGACTGTGACGCATCAGTTTCCCTGCCTTCCGGAGGAGTTCACGGGCGCTGCACCCGCACCGGAAACAACGCGGTAAACCCATTCGGGTTATAGAGCCGGTAGGCATTTCACTCCATCGTGTACTGGGTAATGCCTACTTCATGACCGAACACCCGCTCCTGCTCCTCGACGTGGACGGCCCCCTCAACCCCTTCCGGTCCCGCCTCGCCGGACTGCGCGGATACACCAGTCACCGGATGCGTCCGACCGGCTGGATGTCCCACCGTGACCCTGACTCGCGCAGCGCCCGGCGCGGGCTGCGGGTCTGCCTGCACCCGTTGCACGGCGTCCGTCTGCTGGCCCTGCCCTACGAACTCACCTGGGCCACCGCCTGGATGCACGAGGCCAACACGATGATCGCCCCGCACATCGGACTACCCGGCGATCTTCCTGTCATCGAGTGGCCGGAACTTTTCGCCGACGATCCGGACGGCCTGTTCTGGAAGACCCGCCCGCTCCTCGACTGGGCCGCGGGCCGCCCCTTCGCCTGGGTCGACGACATGATCACCCCCCAGGACCGCGCCTGGATCGCGGCCCACCACCCGGCTCCGGCGCTCCTCCTCACCATCCACGCCCGCCACGGCCTGCGCGAGCGCGACTTCACCACGTTGACGCGCTGGGCGGCGGAGGTCAGCGGCGCAGGGCGGTGAGCGGGTCGGCCGAGGGGGTGCCCGTGGGCCACCAGTCCTCGGTGTCCGGGCGGGACTCGTAGGCGTACCAGAGGCCGTCGCGGCCCAGGCGGAGCTGGCGGGTGTACGCGGTGAGGCGGTTGCGGTCGGGGCGGAAGGCGCCCCGGGAGGCCGCCAGGAGGGCCGGGCGGGCCCGGTCGAAGGGGCCCGCCGGGGGATCCCAGGGCTCCTCGAGGGCGGCGAGCGCGGGCAGGCCGCCCTGGCGCCAGGCCGCGGCGGCCCGGGCCAGGTCGGTGGTGGTGCGGCCGGTGGCGCGGGCCAGGTCCCGGTAGAGGGTGCGGGCCGCGCCGGTGAGGCCGGCCGTGTGGTGCGCGGAAGCCAGGCGGACGGCGTCCTGCCAGAGGGTGAGGCCGGCGATCGGGTCCTCGGCGGTGGTGAGCAGCGCGAGGGCGCGGGCGGCGGCGTCCGTGGCGAGCTGGTCGAGGGCCAGCGGGTCGGGGGCTGCCGGGTCGGCCGGGTAGGCGGGCGGAAGGCCCACGGCGACGGGCGCCGCCGGCGGGGCCGGCAGCGGCGGCAGGCTGGTGCGGGCCAGCGCGGCGCGGGCCGGGACACCGGGGAAGTCCGGTGCGGCGTCGGGCTGTTCGCGGGCGGCGTGGGCGGCATTGCGGCGGGTCAGCTCGTCGAGGAGCTCCCGCTCGCCCCGGCCGCGCAGGAGCAGCAGCACGAACGGGTCCTCGTCGAGGAGGCGGGCCGCCCGGTAGCAGAGGGCCGCGGCGTGCTTGCACGGCGGGCGGCCGGTGTCCGGGCAGGAGCAGCGCGGGACGAGCTCGCCCGCGCCGGGCAGGACCGTGCCCGCCAGGGACTGCGGAACCTCCCGCTCCAGCAGGCCGGCGAGGGCCGCGGGGTCCGCGGCGACCGCCTCCAGGAGCTCGCTCCACTCGGCGTCCGGGAAGGGGCTCAGGGCCAGTTCCGTGCGGTACGGGCGGGCCCGGCTGCCCCGTACGTACGCCACGATCCGGCCGGGGGTGACCGTGACCGCGTCGACATGGCCCTCGGCGGCGTACGCGCGGCCCCGGGCCAGGCGGGCCGGGTCGCGGGACACCTGCTCGAGCGCCGACACCCAGGCCCGGCCCCACCAGCTGGCGGCCTCCACGCCGGCGGGCACGGTCTCGAAGGTGCGGCGGCGGTCGTCCCTCGCGGTGATCATGCAGACCTCCACGCCGTGATCATGCGGGCCTCCGCAGGGAGACGAGGTCGGCCAGCTCGCGGTCGGTCAGCTCGGTCAGCGCCGACTCCCCCGAGCCGAGCACGGCATCGGCCAGCGCCCGCTTCGCCTCCAGCATCTCGGCGATCCGGTCCTCCACGGTGCCCTCGGCGATGATCCGGTGGACCTGGACGGGCTGCGTCTGGCCGATCCGGTAGGCGCGGTCGGTGGCCTGCTCCTCCACCGCCGGGTTCCACCAGCGGTCGAAGTGGATGACATGGCCGGCCCGCGTCAGGTTCAGCCCCGTGCCCGCCGCCTTCAAGGAGAGCAGGAAGACCGGGACTTCACCGGACTGGAAGCGGTCCACGAGCTCCTCGCGGCGCGGGACCGGGGTCCCGCCGTGCAGGAGCTGGTGGGAGATCCCCCGGGCGGCCAGGTGCCGCTCGATGATCCGGGCCATCGTCACGTACTGGGTGAAGACCAGCACCGAGCCCTCCTCCGCGAGGATCGTGTCCAGCAGCTCGTCGAGCAGGGCCAGCTTGCCCGAGCGGTGCGGGATCCGGGGCTGCTCCTCCTTCAGGTACTGAGCGGGGTGGTTGCAGATCTGCTTGAGCGAGGCCAGCAGCTTCATGATCATGCCGCGCCGCTCGATGCCCTCGCTCGCCTCGATCACCGCCATCGCCTCGTCCACCGCGGCCTGGTAGAGCGAGGCCTGCTCACGGGTGAGGGAGACCGGATGGTCCGTTTCCGTTTTCGGCGGCAACTCGGGGGCGATCCCCGGGTCGGACTTCTTGCGCCGCAGCAAGAACGGGCGTACGAGCGCGGCCAGCCGGGCCACCGCCGCCTCGTTGCCCCCGTCCTCCTCCTGCTGGTGCTCCACCGGGCGGGCGTGCCGGGCCCGGAACGCCGTCAGCGGGCCCAGCAGCCCCGGCGTGGTCCAGTCGAGCAGCGCCCACAGCTCGGACAGGTTGTTCTCCACCGGGGTGCCGGTCAGTGCCACCCGGGCCGGTGCCGGAATCGTGCGCAGCGCCTTCGCCGTCGCCGAATGCGGGTTCTTCACGTGCTGCGCCTCGTCGGCGACGACCATGCCCCAGGGCTGCTCGGCCAGCCGGGCCGCGCTCGCGCGCATCGTCCCGTAGGTGGTCAGCACGAATCCCCCCGCCAGCCCGTCGAGGCTGCGGCTGCCGCCGTGGAAGCGGCGCACCGCGACCCCGGGCGCGAACTTCTCGATCTCCCTCTGCCAGTTGCCCAGCAGCGACGCGGGGCAGACGACGAGCGTCGGCTCGGGGCGGTCCCGGTGCAGGTGCAGCGCGATCAGGGTGACGGTCTTGCCCAGGCCCATGTCGTCGGCGAGGCAGCCGCCGAGGCCGAGCGAGGTCATCAGGTCCAGCCAGGCCAGGCCGCGGGCCTGGTAGTCGCGCAGGGTGGCCTTCAGCCCGACGGGCTGCGGCAGCGGGGCCAGCTCGCCGGTCAGCCGCTCCCGCAGGGCGGCCAGCGCACCCACCGGGACCGCCGCCACCGGCTCCCCGTCCACTTCGGCCATCCCCGTCAGTACGGTGGCCAGCGCATCCACCGGGTCCAGCAGCCCCAGCTCGCGCTTGCGCGCCTTGCGCACCAGCTCGGGATCGACCCGCACCCACTGGTCGCGCAGCCGGACCACGGGCCGGTGGGCCTGCGCCAGCGCGTCCATCTCCCCCGGGGTGAGCCGGTCGCCGCCCAGCGCGAGCTCCCAGGAGAAGGAGAACAGCTGCCCGGCGTCGAAGAACGCCGTGCCGTCGGTGGCGGAGCCCGGCGCGGTGGACCGTACGACCGCGGTGGCGGACAGCGTACGAGCCAGCTCCCGCGGCCAGTGGACCGGGACCCCGGCGGCCGCGAGCCGGTTCGCGGCCCGGCCCAGCAGGTCTTCGAGCTCCGGATCGGAGAGGGCGAGGACATCGGGCACCGGCTGGTCCAGCAGCCGCAGCAGCGGCGGCCAGACCCGGGCGGCCCGGCGCAGCGCCAGTACGGCGTCGATCCGGGCGCGCGGCCCGAAGCCGGCGGCGGCCGCACCGGCCCACAGCAGCCCTGCGTCGGTGACGAGGGTGGGGTCGGCGAGGCTGTGCACCTGGACGACGGCGGCGCCCGCGCGACGGATGCCGTCCGTGGCCGCCGCATCGGCCTCGTCCGCCTCCTCGGCGCCGTCGAAGAGGCGGAAGGAGGACAGGTCGAGCCGCAGCGAGATCCCCACCCCGGCGTCGGCGCCCGCCGCGACCTGCGCGGCCCACTCCTGTATCCCGGGCACACGCTGCGGCTCCTGCGCGGCGAACGGCCGCCCGGCGGCCAGCGGCGCCGCCGGGGTGCGGGGCAGGCTGTCGGCGACGGCATCGAGGAACGCCCGGACCAGGGCCTGCGGATCGGGCAGCTGGAGGGGGCGGCGGCCGGGCAGCGGGGTGGCGTACCCCTCGTACGGGAGCGCGGCGGCCACCGCGCGCAGGTGACTCACGTCCTCGGCGTCGAGCGGGCCGGCCCGCCAGGCGTCGACCCCGCCGGGGGTGACGCCGGGGAGCAGCCGGCCGCGGGCGACGAGCGCGAGGGCGTGGAGGGCGGCAGTGCCCCAGGCGCGGGTGGCGGGGTGGCCCGCGGGGCTGCGGGGGGCGCGGGCGAGCAGGGGCAGGGCTTCGGTGACGGAGAGGGTGAGGGAGGGGACGGTACGGCTACGGACCCCCTGGCCGTGCGGGCGTACGACCGTGAGCGGGGCCGGTGTCCCGGCGCCGTCCGGGAGCGCGTCCCCATCGGGGGCCCAGAAGGCGATGCGGGCCTCGCGGGGGACGGGGGCGGGGAGGAAGACGGCGGGGTGGCGGAGGAGGGGGTCGTGCGGATGCGGCTGCTGCCGTTGTGGCTGCGGCTGCCGTGTCATGGTGTCGCCTCCCCTCGCCCTCGGTGCCATCAGGTCAGACGGATCCCGTCTGCCGTCGAGTCTAGGTGCGGGCACTGACAATGCCGCTGAGCTGGGTGGATGCCGGCTCCGGGGCCGATGCGCGGGGCTTCTCCCCGCCCCCCGCCCGAAGACGACCGCGACAGCCGTGAACCGCCTCGGCCCCTGACCGCCCCGCTGGTGGGACCATGGACCTGAGGCGATGGTCATGCGTTCCGGAAACGAGCCGGTGACCGCCCGCAGTCCGCTGCGGCTGCGGTTCTGGCTGAGCCTGTGGGGGCTGGTCTGGGCCGTCGCCGGGACGGCCGCGTTCTCGCTGGTCGGCCGTCCCGGGTGGGCGGTCGCCTGCGGCGTGCTCGCGGTGCTCGCCGCCGTGGACCTGGCCGTGGTCCTCCACCACATCCACCAGGGCCCGCACTACCAGCCGGGCCCGGACGTCCCCCCGTACGAGCCTCCCCACGGCCGGTGATACGGAGCTACTCCTCGAAGCGGGCCGCCGCCAGGTAGTCCGGCCGGGGGTCCAGGGCGGCCGCCAGGCGGAAGTGCTTGCGGGCCTGGTCGGGCCGGCCGGAGCGCTCGTGCGTGCGGGCCAGCGCGAAGTGCGCGAAGGCGTTGTCCGGCTCCCGTTCCAGCACGAGCTCGAACTCCAGCGTCGCCGGACGCAGTTGGGCGGCGGCGAAGAAGGCACGGGCGCGCAGCAGCCGGGCCGCCGTGTTCTCCGGGTGGGCGGCTATGACCGAGTCGAGCAGCTTCACGGCGCCGCGCGGGTCCCGCGCGGCCAGCAGGTGCTCGGCGGCCCGGTAGTCGATGACATGCGTCTCGGGGGACGAGCCGGACGGCGGAGGCGGCTGCGACGGTACGGGCTGGGGCGTGGTGTCGGACACGGTCTGTTCCTTCCCTCTGCAGGCGCGTTCAACGCCCCGCGCCCCGCCCGCTATTCCATGTGCACGTCAGGCACCAGCCGTACCGGCCGTCGCGGCCGCGCGCTCCTTGAGGTCCGCCCACACCTTGCGCACCTGCGGCTCCAGCGCCTCCAGCGGCCCGTCGTTGTCGATCACGACCGTGGCTACCGCCAGCCGCTGCTCCCGCGTGGCCTGCGCGGCCATCCGGGCCCGCGCCTCCTCCTCGGCCATCCCGCGCAGCGCGGTCAGCCGGGCCAGCTGCGTCCCGGGAGCGGCGTCCACCACGACCACGAGGTCGTACAGCGGCGCCAGGCCGTTCTCCGCGAGCAGCGGTACGTCGTGCACCACGATCGCGTCGGGCCCTGCGGCGGCTTCCAGCTCGGCCGACCGGGCTCCGACCAGCGGGTGCAAGATCGCGTTGAGGGTCTGCAGCTTCGCCGCGTCGGCGAACACGATCGACCCCAGCTTCGGCCGGTCCAGCGCCCCCTCGGCGGTCAGCACGGACTCCCCGAAGGCCGCCACGACGGCCGCCAGCCCGGGCGTACCGGGCTCCACGACCTCCCGCGCGATGCGGTCGGCGTCCACGACGACCGCCCCGTACCCCGCCAGCAGCCGCGAGACCTCGCTCTTGCCGGCACCGATTCCGCCTGTCAGGCCCACCTTCAGCATGTCCAGCAGACTAGACCCCGCACCCGGGCCCCCGTACAGCCCCCCGCCCCGGCCGACCGGGACGAGGAGCTCAGCCCTCGCCCTCGCGCTCCGCCAGGAACCGCTCGAACTCGCGGCCGATCTCGTCCGCCGACGGGATCTCCTGCGGCTCGGCGATCATGTTGCCCCGCGTCTCGGCGCCGGCCGCCGCGTCGTACTGGTGCTCCAGCCCCTGGACCAGGGCGACCAGCTCCTCGTCGCCCTCGCGGATCTGCCGGTCGATCTCCGTCTGCGTGCGGTGCGCCTCGGTACGCAGCGCGTGCGCCACCGCCGGCAGGACCAGCCCGGTCGCCGCCGTGATCGCCTCCAGCACCGTCAGCGCGGCGTCCGGGTACGGGGAGCGCGCGATGTAGTGCGGTACGTGCGCGGCGACGCCCAGCACGTCGTGCCCGGCCTGGCCGAGCCGGAACTCCACCAGGGACTCCGCACTGCCCGGCACCTGCGCCTCGTCGAACGGGCTGCGGTGCCCCGGCATGAGGTCGGTCCGGTTGCCGTGCGGGGTGATCCCGACGGGCCGGGTGTGCGGGACGCCCATCGGGATGCCGTGGAAGTTGACCGAGAGCCGGACACCGAGGCGCTCGACGATCTGCCGGACGGCAACGGCGAAGCGCTCCCACTCCACGTCCGGCTCGGGCCCCGAGAGCAGCAGGAACGGCGCGCCGGTGGCGTCCTGGACGAGGCGCACCTCCAGCCGGGGCTCCTCGAACTCGGTCCAGTGGTCGCGCTGGAAGGTCAGCAGCGGACGCCGGGCGCGGTAGTCGACCAGGCGGTCCGCGTCGAACCGGGCCACCACCTGGTGCGGCAGGGTGTCGAGCAGCCGCTCGACGATCTGCTCCCCGGCCTCGCCCGCGTCGATGTACCCCTCGAAGTGGTACAGCATGACCAGCCCGGCCGAGTCCTGGGCGAGCGCCAGGTCCGCCACTGCCAGGCCCTTGGCATCCCATTCGTACAAACCCTGTGGATCAAGCACCGCCACCACTCCTCCTCGCTGCCTTCTCAGCGAAGAACGTCCAAGGCGGCTGCTCCATTCCCCAGTTGGCCCTTTCGCGGGAACCGGGAACTTCACGGGACCGGGAACGTGACAAGGCCCGCCCCCCTGAGGGGACGGGCCTTGCTTTCAGCTCAGCTCACACCGGGGTGTGATGCGCTGCGATCAGCTCTGGCCGCCGGCCAGCTTCTCGCGGAGCGCGGCCAGGGCCTCGTCGGAGGCCAGGGCGCCCGAGGTCTCGTCCGACTCCGAGGAGTACGAACCACCCGAGATGCCCGCACCGGCGTTGCCACCGGCGGCCGGGGCGGCAGCGCCCTCGGCAGCGGCGGCCTCGTCGGCCTCGCGGCTCTTGATGACCTGGGCCTGGTGCTGCTCGAAGCGGACCTGCGCCTCGGCGTACTGGCGCTCCCACGTCTCGCGCTGGGTCTCGTAGCCCTCGAGCCAGTCGTTGGTCTCGGGGTCGAAGCCCTCGGGGTAGATGTAGTTGCCCTGGTCGTCGTAGGACGCGGCCATGCCGTACAGGGTCGGGTCGAACTCGACCGACGCCGGGTCGGCACCGAAGGACTCGTTGGCCTGCTTCAGCGACAGCGAGATCCGGCGACGCTCGAGGTCGATGTCGATGACCTTGACGAAGATCTCGTCGTTGACCTGGACGACCTGCTCCGGGATCTCCACGTGGCGCTCGGCCAGCTCGGAGATGTGGACCAGACCCTCGATGCCCTCGTCCACGCGGACGAACGCACCGAACGGAACCAGCTTGGTGACCTTACCCGGGACGACCTGACCGATCTGGTGGGTCCGGGCGAACTGCTGCCACGGGTCCTCCTGCGTCGCCTTCAGCGACAGGGAGACACGCTCGCGGTCCATGTCGACGTCGAGGACCTCGACGGTGACTTCCTGGCCGACCTCGACAACCTCGGACGGGTGGTCGATGTGCTTCCAGGACAGCTCGGAGACGTGGACGAGACCGTCGACGCCACCCAGGTCCACGAAGGCACCGAAGTTGACGATCGAGGAAACGACGCCGGAGCGGACCTGACCCTTCTGCAGGGTGGTGAGGAACGTCTGGCGGACCTCGGACTGGGTCTGCTCCAGCCAGGCACGGCGGGACAGGACCACGTTGTTGCGGTTCTTGTCCAGCTCGATGATCTTCGCCTCGAGCTCCTTGCCCACGTAGGGCTGGAGGTCGCGGACGCGGCGCATCTCGACGAGGGAGGCCGGCAGGAAGCCGCGGAGGCCGATGTCGAGGATGAGACCACCCTTGACGACCTCGATGACGGTACCGGTGACGATGCCGTCTTCTTCCTTGATCTTCTCGATCGTGCCCCAGGCACGCTCGTACTGAGCGCGCTTCTTGGACAGGATCAGACGGCCTTCCTTGTCCTCCTTCTGGAGAACCAGGGCCTCGATCTCGTCGCCGACCTTGACGACCTCGTTCGGGTCGACGTCGTGCTTGATCGAGAGCTCACGGCTCGGGATCACGCCTTCGGTCTTGTAACCGATGTCGAGCAGGACCTCGTCCCGGTCGACCTTCACGATGACGCCGTCGACGATGTCGCCGTCGTTGAAGTACTTGATCGTCTCGTCGATCGCGGCGAGGAAGGCTTCCTCGTTACCGATGTCGTTGACCGCTACCTGCGGGGTGGTAGAGGTGGTCTCGGTGCTGCTCGTCATGTGGGAAAGGGCTCCGGTTACGGACAGAAAGTCGTAGGTACTGCTACGCCGGGAGCCCTTATCGGCATCTGCCGAAGAAGCCGGACAGCCAAGGAAGCCCATGCTCCGCCGTGAAGCGGACCGGGCCTCGAGAACCGAGGGGTCATCAACAGATGCAAGCGCAGCCTGCTAGGTCTGAGGAGCACAGGCTCGCAGCGCAACTTGTAGCATACGGGGGCAGCCGGACAGGGTCAATGCGCGAAGGCGCACACCTCGGGCGGATCGCCGCAAAACCGGCACAATTCGTGGGCGGGCGGGCGCCGATGGCGCTTTCCCACCTCGTTTCGAACTCTTTCCGCAGACTACGACGACAGGCCCCATGAACCAAGAGGACTACGCCCCCGAAGAAGCGTACGAAGCCGACGGCGGCGCCGGCGACGACGCCGAGGCCACCCGGCGTGACGCCGACGACGCGGAGAGCAGCCGGGCGAGCCGGGGCTGGTGGGACCGCAACGCCGACGAGTACCAGAACGAGCACGGAGCGTTCCTCGGCGACGAGCGCTTCGTCTGGGGGCCGGAGGGACTGGACGAGGCGGAGGCCGCGCTGCTCGGCCCGGCGGAGTCCCTCAAGGACAAGGACGTCCTGGAGATCGGCGCCGGCGCCGCCCAGTGCTCGCGCTGGCTGGCCGCCCGGGGCGCCCGCCCGGTGGCCCTGGACCTCTCCCACCGCCAGCTCCAGCACGCGCTGCGCATCGGCGACGGCATCCCCCTCGTCGAGGCCGACGCCGGCCGGCTGCCCTTCCGCGACGGCTCCTTCGACCTGGCCTGCTCCGCGTACGGGGCCGTCCCGTTCGTCGCCGACCCCGTCAACGTCATGCGCGAGGTGCACCGCGTCCTGCGCCCGGGCGGCCGCTGGGTCTTCTCCGTCACCCACCCGATCCGCTGGGCCTTCCCCGACGAGCCCGGCCCGGAGGGGCTCTCCGTCGCCGCCTCCTACTTCGACCGGACCCCGTACGTCGAGCAGGACGAGCAGGGCCGCGCCGTATACGTGGAGCACCACCGCACCCTCGGCGACCGGGTCCGCGACGTGGTGGCCGGCGGGTTCCGCCTGGTCGACCTGGTCGAGCCGGAGTGGCCCTCCTGGAACACCCAGGAGTGGGGCGGCTGGTCCCCGCTGCGCGGCAACCTGATCCCCGGCACCGCGATCTTCGTCTGCGAGCGGGACTGACGTGATCCGTACCGCCGACCTCGACGCCCTTCCCGTACGGGAGGCCGTGCCCGCGCTGGTCTCCGCGCTGGACGCCCGCGGCACGGCGGTGCTCTGCGCCCCGCCGGGCACCGGCAAGACCACGCTGGTGCCGCTGGTCCTGGCCGGGCTGGCCGGCGGCGGACCGCGGCGCCGGGTCGTCGTCGCCGAGCCCCGGCGCATCGCCGCCCGGGCGGCGGCGCGGCGGATGGCCTGGCTGCTGGGCGAGGCGGTCGGCGGATCGGTGGGCTTCACGGTGCGCGGCGAGCGGGTCACGGGGCCGGGGACGGTGGTCGAGGTCGTGACCACCGGGGTGCTGCTGCAGCGGCTGCAGCGCGACCAGGAGCTGTCCGGGGTGGACGTGGTGATCCTGGACGAGTGCCACGAGCGGCACCTCGACGCCGACACGGTCGCCGCGTTCCTCCTGGACGTACGGGAGACCCTGCGCCCGGAGCTGCGGCTGGTGGCGGCTTCGGCGACGACCGACGCGGCCGGCTGGGCGCGGGTGCTCGGCGGCGCGCCGGTGGTGGAGGCCGCGAGGGTCTCGTACCCGGTGGAGACGGTCTGGGCCCCGCCGCCGCGGCCGGTGCGGCCTCCGCACGGCATGCGCGTGGATCCGGCGCAGCTGGCGCACGTGGCCTCGGTGGTGCGGCGGGCGCTCGCGGAACGCAGCGGGGACGTGCTGTGCTTCCTGCCCGGCGTCGGCGAGATCGCCCGGGTCGCGGGGCAGCTGGGCGGGGTGGACGCGGAGGTCCTCCAGATACACGGCCGCGCCCCGGCGGCGGTCCAGGACGCGGCGCTCTCCGTTGCGCAGCACCGCAGGGTGATCCTTTCCACCGCCGTGGCGGAATCGAGCCTGACCGTGCCGGGCGTCCGGGTGGTCGTCGACTCCGGGCTGGCCCGCGAGCCGCGGGTGGACCATGCGCGGGGGCTGGGCGCGCTGGCGACCGTACGGGCGTCACGCGCCGCCGGACGCCAGCGGGCGGGCCGGGCGGGGCGCGAGGCGCCGGGGGCGGTGTACCGCTGCTGGGCGGAGGCGGAGGACGCCCGCCTGCCGGCGTTCCCGTCCCCCGAGATCCGGATCGCGGACCTGGCGCAGTTCGCGCTGCAGGCCGCGTGCTGGGGTGACCCGGACGCGACGGGCCTGGCGCTCCTGGACCCGCCGCCGGCCGGGGCGATGGCCGCGGCGCGGGAGGTGCTGGTGGCGGTGGGCGCGGTGTCCCCGGCGCACCGGGTCACCCCGCGCGGGCAGCGGATGGCCCGGCTGGGCCTGCACCCGCGACTGGCCCGGGCCCTGCTGGACGGCTCCGCCGCGCTGGGGGCCCGCCGGGCGGCGGAGCTGGTCGCCCTGCTGAGCGAGGAGCCGCCGCGGGAGTACGGGGACGACCTGGCCGCCGTCTGGCGCCGGGCCCGCGCGGGCGGCGACGCGTACGCCGCCCGCTGGCGCACGGAGGCCGAGCGGCTGCGCCGGGCAGTACCGGAGTCTGCGGGGCCTCCCGCCACCCCGCCCCTTCCCGCAGCACCGCTCAGCGGCTCCGCCGCGGGCGACCCGCTCAGGGAAGGCCCGCTCTCCGACGATGCCGCCGCCGGGCTCGTCGCAGCGCTGGCCTTCCCTGAGCGGGTCGCCAGGGCCCGGAGCGAGGGGGCCTTTCTCATGGCCGGCGGCACCGCCGCCGAGGTCGGGGACGGGTCGCCGCTGCGCAGCGCGGGCTGGGTGGCCGTCGCCGTCGCCGACCGGGGGCCGCATTCCGCGTCCGCCCGGGTCCGGCTGGCCGCCGTCATCGACGAGGACACCGCCCGCGCAGCGGCCCGGCACCTGCTCGCCTCCGGCGAGGAGGTCCGCTGGGAGGACGGCGACCTCGTCGCCCGCACCGCGGAACGGCTCGGGGCCATCGAGCTCGCCGTGCGCCCGCTCAAGAACCCAGACCCAGGCCTCGTCAGGGCCGCCCTCCTCGACGGGCTGCGCAGCGAAGGCCTCGGCCTCCTGCGCTGGTCCGCGGATGCGCACGCCCTCCGGGCCCGGCTCGGCTTCCTGCACCGCACGCTCGGCGGCGGCTGGCCCGACGTCCAGGACGACGACGCCCTGCTGGAGCGCGCCGACGACTGGCTCGAGCCCGAGCTGTCGCGGGCCCGGCGCCGGGCCGATCTCGGGCGGATCGACGCCGGGCAGGCGCTGAACCGGCTGCTGCCCTGGGCCACCGGCGAGGCCGCCCGCCTCGACGAGCTGGCCCCGGAGCGGATCGAGGTGCCCAGCGGCTCCCGCATCCGGCTGGACTACTCCGCCGAGCACGGGCAGGGGCACGGGCAGCCGGTCCTGGCCGTGAAGCTCCAGGAGATGTTCGGGCTGGCCGAGACCCCGAAGGTGGCCGGGGTACCCGTACTCGTGCATCTGCTGTCCCCGGCCGGGCGGCCCGCCGCCGTGACCGCCGACCTGGCCTCGTTCTGGCAGGGCGGCTACCGCGCCGTACGCGCCGAGCTCCGCGGCCGCTACCCCAAGCACCCCTGGCCGGAGGACCCGGCCACCGCCGAGCCGACCCGGCACACCAACGCCCGGCTCAGACGACAGCAGTGAGCCTCGTGGTGAGCCCCTCCCCCTCCCCGTCGTCCCTCTCGCCGCGGCGGCCGCGGGCCTCCAGCCACAGCGCCAGCCCGAGCAGTACGAGGGCGCCGGCCCCGAGGCCGGTCGGGGCGTACGTGTGCAGCGCGAGGACCTTCGTACGGTTGGACTTGACCAGGCCGACGGTGTAGGCGGCGTAGTCCTCGCGCATCTTCACGTGCCCGGCGAAGACGGTGAGCCTGCCGTCGGGCGCGCCGGCCGCGATCCCGCCGCGCATCTCCTGCTCGATGATCTGCTCGGCGTTGACGGGCGCCCCGGTGACCGGGTCGACCCAGAACATGGCCTTGACCTTGTACCAGAGGCTGGTGCCGGTGCTCTGCTCGAACGTCGCCGGGTCGATGCCCTCGATCGGCATCTTCTTGGGCAGGGAGACCTTCGTCCACGGCACGGTCTGCTCGTAGTAATAGACGTCCACCCCCCGGTACGTGCGCGGGCCGACGTAGTGGATGGGCGAGGCGGTACGGGTCTGCGCGTCGAAGTAGAGGTAGTCGCGCGGCTCGGTGAAGAACGGCCACTTGAACTCGATGCCCTCGCGCTTGACCGGCTCCCCGTCCACCGCCTCGCCGGTGGCGTGCACCGGGTCCTGGGTGTGGGCGTCGAAGATGTAGCGCTCGGGGATCTGGGAGACCATCTTCCCGTCCGGGTCCATGATGTACGACAGCGTGTCCCAGACGACGACGTCCTTGCCGGCGCTCGCCTCGATCTCCTTCGACGCCTCGACGTTGCCCTTGAGGGTCTGGACGATGGTGACCTTGTCGACCTTCTTCGGCTGCATGCCGGCGGTGTAGTCGAGGAGGGTCGCGTCCTTCGCCTCCAGGACCATCTCCTGGTACTGGTTCGGCGGGATCTTGGCGAGCCGGGGGTACGCGTACCAGCGCAGCAGCGGTGCGAGGGCTGCGCAGAACACCGCCAGGGCAAGCAGGACGAGGCTCGCTCTGCGTCGCATGGCCGGGCCTCCTCTTACTTTCCGGGCGCGGCGGGCGCGGTGGTGAGCAGCGGCTTGGGCGAGGTCTTGCCTTCCGGCACCCCGAACGCCGTGAGGGCGAACACGAGGGCCAGCGCGGCGGCCAGCCCGATGGCGGCGGCGACGAATGCGCGCATGCCGGGCCTCCGGAATCTGATTGGGCGTCAGGGCGGAGGCACCGTAGCAATGCGGGGGCGAGATGAGAACCGTTCGGCCAGGACACCCCTAGGAGGTCCGGGACGGGCTCCCGCTCGGCGTCGGCTTGGCGCTCTGGCTCGGGCTCGGCGTGGAGGTCGGGCTCGGGCTCGGCGTGGAGGTCGGCGTGGGGCTGGGCCTCGGCGACGGGGTCACGGTCGCCGTCGGACTGGGTGTCGGGGTGGAGGTCGGCTTGGGCGTCGGCTTCGGGGTGGGCGTCGGCGTGGGTGTGGGGGACGGGGTCGGCGTCGGTGTCGGCGACGGCGTGGGGCTCGGCGTCGGCGTCGGCGTCGGCGTCGGGCTCGGCGTCGGCTTCGGGACGGGGGGCTTTGCGCCCGTCCCGTCCGGGACCTCGTGCGTTCCCTTCAGGTAGTACGTGAACCACGACTTCACCGTGCGGAGGTACTCCGCGGACTGGTTGTACGAGAGCACCGCGCGGTCCAGGTCCGCGGGGAGCCGGAGGTCCCGCGCGCCTGCGCAGAGGTAGCGGGCGGCCGCGAGCGACGCGTCGTACACGTTGTTCGGGTTGCGGCGGCCGTCGCCGTCCGCGTCCTGGCCCCACGCCGCCCACGTGGACGGGATGAACTGCATCGGGCCGACCGCCCGGTCGTACCTGGCGTCCCCGTCGTACGCCCCGCCGTCCGTGTCCCGGATGTTCGCGAAGCCGTTGCCGTCGAGTACCGGGCCCAGGATCGGCCGCAGCGTGGTGCCTGCGGCGTCCACGCGGCCGCCGCCCGCCTGCCCGGACTCGACCTTGCCGATCGCCGCGAGCAGCTGCCAGCGCAGTCCGCATCCGGGGTCGCTCTCGCCCGCCTTCTTCTCCGCCTGCCGGTACGCCGCCAGGACGGTCGCCGGTATCCCCTGGGAGCCCTCGCCGGCGCCCATGGCCACCGGCTCGTTGTGCGCCGCGGTTTCGGCGGCCGCCGTACCCGGCTGCGCGGCAGGGGGTTCCTGCGGGAGGAGGGCTGCCGGAGGCTGGGGGGCGGGCAGGGGCGGGAGTTCGGTGAAGTAGGCGGAGTCCCCGCCGGAGTCGGCCGGCCGCGACGGCTGCGCGCCGTCGTCGGCGGCCGCGGATATCCGTTGCCCCGGCGGTCCTTGGGAGGCGGTCACCGCGGCGGCCACGAGCGCGCAGACCAGGGCCGCGGCCCCGCTCTTGCGCAGGTCGCGCAACGTCCCTGCGAACCGAGTCGTCCTGTGAGCCGTCTTACGAGCCGACATGAGCCGGGTCCCCTCCCCCTCGACGTCGGCGTGACCCTATGTCAGCTCACTTCACACTGCACGGATCGTCGTCCGGATTTCACGAGTTCCCCACGTGCTCCCGACCAGTTCGGGACGCATTGGCCCGAAGTAAGGAAGAGGTGCCATGCCGTTCACCCTCAGTCATGCGGCTGCCGTCCTGCCGGCCGTCCGGCGGGCGGGCCGCGCCCGTGGGCCGCTGATCGCGTCGGCGCTCGTCCTCGGGTCGTTCGCGCCCGACACCTTCTACTTCGCCGACGCCGTGGTCTCGGGCGTCTGGCCGTACGGCGCGTTCGCGCACTCGCTGCCCGGGGTGTTCACCGCGGACGCCGTGCTGACCGCCACCCTCGCGGCGTGCTGGCTGCTGCTGCGCGAACCGCTGATCGCGCTCCTGCCGCGCCACCGTCAGGGCCGGATGCACGCCTTCGTACGGGGTGAGGACTGGCGGGGCCGCCGGCCGGCTTCGCTCGCGCTGTGGTTCTACCTCTCGGCGGTCGCCGGTTCGCTCACGCACGTGGTGTGGGACAGCTTCACGCACCCGCACCGATGGGGGACGGACGCGCTGCCCGCGCTCGGCGAGCGGTTCGTCTTCGGGTTCCCCCTCTACCTGTACGTGCAGTACGGGACTTCGGCGCTTGCGGCCGGAGCCTTGGTCTGGTTCACGGTGACCGCCCTGCGCCGGCTGCCCGGCTGCGCCGCCCCCGCGTCCGTGCCGGTGCTCGGGCGCGCTCAGATGCTGGGCGCGGTCGCCCTGGTCGCGCTGTGCGTGGGGGCCGGGGTGACGGTGCGCGTGCTGCGGTTCTTCACGTTCTTCGACCGGATCCGCACCCCGCTCGACATCATCCCGACCGTCTGCTTCGGCGCGGGCGGCGGCCTCGCCGTGGGCCTGCTGCTGTACGGGGTCCTCGTACGTCTCCTGCAGCGGCGCGAGCCGTCCCGTACGGACGAGGACGCGCGGACGCCCGTCCCCACCGCATAACGGCTTGCGGGGACGGGCGTCCGGCGTACCTGCTCAGTGCGCGGCGGACTCCCAGTCGGCGCCGACGCCCACGGACACGTCCAGCGGGGCGCGGAGCTCGACGGCGGCGGCCATCTCGCGGCGCACCAGTTCCTCGACCTTCTTCCGCTCGCCGGGGGCGATCTCCAGCACGATTTCGTCATGGACCTGGAGCAGCATCCGCGACTTCAGGCCCGCGTCGGTGATCGCCCGGTCCACGCGCAGCATGGCGACCTTGACGATGTCGGCGGCGGTGCCCTGGATCGGGGCGTTCAGCGCCATCCGCTCGGCGGCCTCACGGCGCATGCGGTTGTCGCTGTTGAGGTCGGGCAGGTACCGGCGGCGTCCGAAGACCGTCGCCGTGTACCCGGTGGCACGGGCCTCCTCCACCACGCGGCCCAGGTAGTCCCGGACCCCGCCGAACCGCTCGAAGAAGGTCTCCATCAGGCCGCGCGCCTCGGCGGGCTCGATGTTCAGCTGCTGCGACAGGCCGAAGGCGGACAGCCCGTACGCGAGCCCGTACGACATCGCCTTGATCTTGCGGCGCATCTCCGCGTCGACCCCGGAGCGCTCCACGCCGAACACCTGGGAGGCGACGGTGGTGTGCAGGTCCTCGCCGGACAGGAACGCCTCGATCAGGCCCTCGTCCTCGGAGAGGTGGGCCATGACGCGCAGCTCGATCTGGCTGTAGTCGGCGGTCATGAGGGATTCGAAGCCCTCGCCGACGACGAACCCGCGGCGGATGGCGCGGCCTTCGTCGGTGCGCACCGGGACGTTCTGCAGGTTGGGGTCCGTGGAGGACAGGCGTCCGGTCGCGGCGACGGTCTGGCTGAAGCTGGTGTGCACCCGGCCGTCGGCGGCGATCGTCTTGACGAGGCCCTCGACCGTGACGCGCAGCTTGGCCTGCTCCCGGTGGCGGAGCATGATCACCGGCAGTTCGTGATCGGTCTGCTTGGCCAGCCAGGCCAGCGCGTCCGCGTCCGTGGTGTAGCCGGTCTTGGTCTTCTTCGTCTTCGGCAGGTCCAGCTCGCCGAAGAACACCTCCTGGAGCTGCTTGGGCGAGCCGAGGTTGAACTCGTGCCCGACCGCCGCGTGCGCCTCCTTCACCGCCTGCTGCACGGCTCCGGCGAACTGCTGCTCCATGGCCTCCAGGTGGTCGCGGTCGGCGGCGATGCCGGAGCGCTCCATCCGGGCCAGCAGCTCCGAGGTCGGCAGCTCCATGTCGTGGAGCAGCTCGGCCGCGCCGACCTCGGCGAGCTTGCCGGTGAACGCGTCGCCGAGGTCGAGGACGGCGCGGGCCTGCGCCATCAGCGCCTCCGCTTCGGCCGTCTCGTCGGCGCCGAACGCCAGCTGGCCGTCGGCCGCGGCGGGCTGGAGCTCGCGGTGCAGGTATTCGTGGGACAGCACGTCCAGCGCGAAGGAGCGGCGGCCCGGCTTGACCAGGTACGCGGCGAGCGCGGTGTCCATGGTGACGCCGGCCAGGCTCCAGCCGTGCTCGGGGAAGACCCGCATCAGGCCCTTGGCGTTGTGCACCACCTTGGGCTTCGAGGCGTCGGCGGCCCAGGCCGCGAAGGCCTGCTCGTCGGCCTCGTCCAGCGCGGACGGCTCGAACCAGGCGGCGGCCCCGCCGGCCGCGGCCAGCGCGATCTCGCTGATGTTGCCCTGGCCCAGCGCCCAGCTGTCCACGGTGGAGATGCCGAGCGGCCCGCCCGCGTGGCTCGCCAGCCACGGCGCCAGCTCGCCCGCGCCCAGCACGCTCGCATCCAGCTCCACGCCGGCGGCCGGAGCCGGGGCCTCCTCCTCGGCCGCACCCGGGTCCACCGCCAGCAGCCGCTCGCGCAGCGAGGCGTTGCGGATCTCCAGCACGTCCAGCACGCCGGTGACGGCGGAGCGGTCGTACGGGAGGCGCGTCAGGTCGGCAGCGGCCTTGGGCAGCTCGACGTCCTTGACCATCTCGGTCAGGACCCGGTTCAGCTTCACGGACTCCAGGTGGTCCCGGAAGTTCTGCCCGGCCTTGCCCTTGACCTCCTCGGCGCGCTCCACGAGCTGCGCGAACGACCCGAACTGGGTGATCCACTTCGCGGCGGTCTTCTCGCCGACGCCCGGGATGCCGGGCAGGTTGTCGGACGGGTCCCCGCGCAGCGCCGCGAAGTCCGGGTACTGCTGCGGGGTGAGCCCGTACTTCTCCTCGACCTTCTCGGGGGTGAACCGGGTCAGCTCGGAGACGCCCTTGGTCGGGTACAGCACGGTGATGTGCTCGGAGACGAGCTGGAAGGAGTCCCGGTCGCCGGTGACGATCAGCACCTCGAAGCCGAGGGCCTCCGCCTGCGTCGCCAGCGTGGCGATCACGTCGTCGGCCTCGAAGCCGTCGACCGCGAACCGCGGCACGTTCATCGCGTCCAGGAGCTCGCCGATCAGCTCGACCTGCCCCTTGAACTCGTCGGGGGTCTTGGAGCGGTTCGCCTTGTACTCGGGGAACTCCGTCGAGCGCCACGTCTTGCGCGAGACGTCGAACGCCACCGCGAAATGCGTGGGCGCCTCGTCGCGCAGCGTGTTCGCCAGCATCGACGCGAAGCCGTAGATGGCGTTCGTCGGCTGGCCGGTCGCGGTCGTGAAGTTCTCCGCGGGCAGCGCGAAGAACGCCCGGTACGCCAGGGAGTGCCCGTCCATGAGCATCAGGCGGGGGCGGTCCGCTGCGGTCGTCTGGTCGGTCTTCTTCGATGCGTTCTCTGCCACGCCCCCGATCCTAGGCGGCCCCGCTGACAATTCCGGCGTCGGAGATGTCCGCAGGGCGTGACAGGATCGGACGTGTACGCGAATACGCGCAGCGGCCGACGCTGCGATGCTCGACTGCTCAAAGGGGAGCGACATGGCCACCAAGCCGCCCGCAGGTGATCCCGTACAGGACGCGCCCCAGGTCGCGCCCCCCCAGCACGCGGCGGCGGGCCTGCCCGCGATCGGGCACACCCTGCGGATCGCCCAGCAGCAGATGGGCGTCGCCCGCACCGCGCGCACCCTCCTCAAGCTCAACCAGAAGAACGGCTTCGACTGCCCGGGCTGCGCCTGGCCCGAGGGCGACAAGCGGCACACCGCCGAGTTCTGCGAGAACGGCGCGAAGGCCGTCGCCGAGGAGGCGACGCTGCGCCGGGTCACCCCGGACTTCTTCGCGGAGCACCCCCTGGCCGACCTCGCCGGGCGCTCCGGGTACTGGCTGGGCCAGCAGGGCCGCATCACCGAGCCGATGTACCTCCCCGAAGGCGCGGACCGGTACGAGGCGGTCCCCTGGGAACGGGCCTTCGAGATCATCGCCGAGGAGCTGACGGCCCTCGGCTCCCCCGACGAGGCCCTCTTCTACACCTCGGGCCGCACCAGCAACGAGGCCGCGTTCCTCTTCCAGCTCTTCGCCCGCGAGTTCGGCACCAACAACCTGCCCGACTGCTCCAACATGTGCCACGAGTCCTCGGGCTCCGCACTGAACGAGACCATCGGCATCGGCAAGGGCAGCGTCTCCCTCGAGGACCTCCACCAGGCCGACCTGATCATCGTCGCCGGGCAGAACCCGGGCACCAACCACCCGCGCATGCTCTCCGCCCTGGAGAAGGCCAAGACCTCCGGCGCGAAGATCATCTCGGTGAACCCGCTGCCCGAGGCCGGCATGGAGCGGTTCAAGAACCCTCAGTCCCCGGTCGGCATGCTCAAGGGAACCGCCCTCAACGACCTCTTCCTGCAGATCCGCATCGGCGGCGACCAGGCCCTCTTCCGCCTCCTCAACAAGCTCGTCATCGAGACCGGGGGAGCCGTCGACGAGGCGTTCGTCCGCGAGCACACCCACGGCTACGAGGAGCTCGTGGCCGCCGCCGGGGAAGCCGACTGGGCCGAGACCCTCACCGCCACCGGCCTGACCCGCCCCGAGATCGAGCAGGCGCTGGCCATGATCCTGGCCTCGAAGCGCACCATCGTCTGCTGGGCCATGGGCCTCACCCAGCACAAGCACGCCGTCGCCACCATCCGCGAGGTCGTCAACCTCCTCCTGCTGCGCGGCAACATCGGCCGCCCCGGCGCGGGCGTCTGCCCCGTCCGCGGCCACTCCAACGTGCAGGGCGACCGCACCATGGGGATCTTCGAACGCCCCGCGCCCGCGTTCCTCGACGCCCTCGACAAGGAATTCGGCATCACCTCGCCGCGCGGCCACGGCTACGACGTGGTCCGCTCCATCCAGGCCCTGCGCGACGGCAAGGCCAAGGTCCTCTTCGCCATGGGCGGCAATTTCGTCGGCGCCACACCCGACACCGACGTCACCGAGGCCGCGATCCGCCGCGCCTCCCTGACCGTCCACGTCTCCACCAAGCTCAACCGCTCCCACGCGGTCACCGGCCGGCGCGCGCTGATCCTGCCCACCCTCGGCCGTACCGACAAGGACGTGCAGGCCAGCGGCAAGCAGTTCGTCACCGTCGAGGACTCGATGGGCATGGTCCACGCCTCCCGCGGCAACCTCACCCCCGCCTCACCGCACCTGCTCTCCGAGCCCGCCATCGTCGCCCGCATGGCCCGCGCGGTCCTCGGCGCCGCCTCCGCCACCCCGTGGGAGGAGTTCGAGCGGGACTACGCGGCCATCCGCGACCGGATCTCCCGGGTGATCCCCGGCTTCGAGGACTTCAACGCCCGCGCGGCCCGGCCCGAGGGCTTCCGGCTCCCGCACGCCCCGCGTGACGAGCGCCGCTTCCCCACCAAGACGGGCAAGGCCAACTTCACCGCCGCTCCCGTCGAGTACCCGAGGATCCCCGAGGGCCGGCTGCTCCTGCAGACCCTGCGCAGCCACGACCAGTACAACACCACCATCTACGGCCTCGACGACCGCTACCGCGGGATCACCGGCGGGCGCCGCGTCGTCCTGGTCAACCCCGAGGACGCGGCGGAGCTCGGACTCGCCGACGGCGCGTACACGGACCTGGTCGGCGAGTGGAAGGACGGCGTCGAGCGGCGTGCGCCCGGCTTCCGCGTCGTGCACTACCCGACCGCCCGGGGCTGCGCGGCCGCGTACTACCCGGAGACCAACGTGCTCGTCCCGCTCGATTCCACCGCCGACACCAGCAACACCCCTGCGAGCAAGTCCGTCGTCGTGCGCTTCGAACCGGCCTGATAGAACGACCTCAGGACAAGATGGTTAACGATCGTTGACGAACGGAGCCCGCCCATGGGTGAGCAGCACGCTGTGAAGTTCCCGCAGGAGGTCCTCGACGAGTACTCGGCCCTGGGCATCGACCTGCCCGCGCTGTTCTCGGCCGGCCACCTCGGCGAGCGGATGGACATCCGCATCCTGGAGGCCTCGGCCGAGCGGGTCGTCGCCACCATGCCCGTCGAGGGCAACACCCAGCCGTACGGACTGCTGCACGGCGGCGCCTCGGCCGTGCTCGCCGAGACCCTCGGCTCGGTCGGCGCCATGATGCACGGCGGCATCACCAAGATCGCCGTCGGTGTCGACCTGAACTGCACCCACCACCGCGGCGTACGGTCGGGCCTGGTCACCGGCGTCGCCACCCCCGTGCACCGCGGCCGCTCCACCACCACGTACGAGATCGTGATCAGCGACGAGCAGGACCGCCGGGTGTGCACCGCCCGCCTGACCTGCCTGCTGCGCGAGGCGGGCCCCGCCGCCGAGGCCTGAGCCGCCCCCCACCACCACGAGCCCCGCAGGCCCGGCAGCCGCCCCTCCCGGGGCCGGATCCGGGCCTGCGGCGCATGCGGCCCGCCCGGCAACCGCCCGGAATCCGCCAGTCCGGGCAGATTGCGGCGACCCCTGTTGTGTCACCTATGGTGACGGCCTACCTTCCCTTCATGGGGACTCCGCCGCCCACCACACACCGTCGCGCGGTTGCCGCCCTCCTCGCGGCGCTCGCCCTGTCCGGATGCTCCACTTCCGCCCCTTCCGCGCCACCCCAGACCCCAACTCCCGCCTCCGGCCCCTCTTCCCCGGCCCAGGTCTGCACAAGTCTGGTGTCCTACTGGGCCAAGGAGACCCTCAAGGGCACCTACTGGTCCGGTCTCGACTGGGAGCAGAAGGGCCTCTCCAACGAGCAGTACGAGATCCAGGAGGAAGCGGTCGCAGCGGGCCGCGCCGAGGAGCGAACTGCGGGGCAGGACAAGGCACTTGAGCTGATCGACCAGCTCGTGGCGCGGCGCTGCGCGGAGCGGGACGGCGCCACGTGGAGCTCGGAGAACTGGCGACCCCCGGCCTGACGGGAGTGACCGGATTCCCGTACACGCTGTCCGCGTTCCGGGCACCCATCCCCTCGGCACCGAACCGCAGGTCGCGGGCCCTTCGCGCGCCCGAACAAGATCCATTCACCCGGAGTGGATCAAGGCATTCCATTACGCTCCGTAATGCCCAGCCCCCACGGAATCACCCTTTTCTCCTGCCAAATGCCACCCGGTGAATAGCTGCGGACACGCGCAGCGACATTCGACCGAATTTGATCTATGACAGGACCATGGGGCCCTCAAGCCCCTTAGGTAAACAGGGAATTCTCAGCATGTGGTCACCCCTCCACGTCACAAAAAGTCCGTTTTGTCCGCACTCCCGGCGCACATTCTTGGCCTTGGCATAACAAGAGCGTCACATCCTCCTTTCCCCGCTCCCCGCGCTCGCCACCTCGGCCTAGAGTCACGGCCAGTCACCGCGCCACAGAGCGCAACCCAGCACGGCCGTGGACCTCCCAGTGCGGCCCGGCGACCAAACGGCACCTCAAATGAGGGGGCCGCGCCAGGGAAAGGAAGAATCGTGCGACACCGTTCTTTGCTCGTCCTCACCACCGTGATCACCACGGGAGCACTGACCCTCACCGCCTGCGGCTCGCGCGATGAGGCCAAGACCGGCGGGGACAAGTCCGACGGCAAGAAGACCGTCGTCGTCATCGGCGTGGACGCTCCCCTCACCGGCTCGCTCTCCGCCCTCGGCCAGGGCATCAAGAACTCCGTCGACCTCGCGGCCAAGACGGCCAACAAGAACAACGAGGTCCCGGGCATCGAGTTCAAGGTCGAGGCCCTCGACGACCAGGCCGTCCCGGCCTCCGGCCAGGCCAACGCCACCAAGCTCGTCGGCAACAAGGACGTCATCGGCGTCGTCGGCCCGCTGAACTCCGGCGTCGCCCAGCAGATGCAGGGTGTGTTCGCCTCCGCCAACCTGGCGCAGGTCTCCCCCGCCAACACCAACCCCGCGCTCAGCCAGGGCGACAACTGGGGCAAGGGCGAGTTCAAGCGCCCCTTCAAGACCTACTTCCGCACCGCCGCCACCGACGTGGTCCAGGGCAAGTTCGCCGCCCAGTACCTCTTCAAGGACGCCGGCAAGAAGAAGGTCTTCGTCGTCGACGACAAGCAGACCTACGGCGCCGGCCTCGCCGCGATCTTCGCCGACGAGTTCAAGAAGCTCGGCGGCGAGGTCGCCGGCACCGACCACGTCACCGTGAAGGAGACCGACTTCTCCTCCACCGCCGACAAGGTCAAGTCCTCCGGCGCCGACTCCGTCTACTTCGGCGGCCAGTACCCCGAGGGCGGCCTCCTCGCCGACCAGATCAAGAAGGCCGGCGCCAACATCCCGCTCATGGGCGGCGACGGCATCCAGGACCCCGCCTTCATCACCGCCTCCGGCGAGGCCAACGAGGGCGACCTCTCCACCTCCATCGGCTACCCGGTCGAGAAGCTGCCCACCGCCAAGACCTTCATCGCCGACTACCAGGCCGGCGGCTACAAGGACCCGTACGCGGCATACGGCGGCTACTCCTACGACGCCGGCTGGTCCGTCGTCCAGGCCGTCAAGGCCGTCGTCGCCGCCAACGGCGGCAAGCTCCCCACCGACGCCCGCGCCAAGGTCGTCGAGGCCCTCGGCAAGGTGTCCTTCGAGGGCGTGACCGGCAAGGTCGCCTTCGACGAGTACGGCGACACCACCAACAAGCAGCTCACGGTCTACAAGGTCGAGGGCGGCAAGTGGATCGACGTCAAGAGCGACACCTTCAACCAGTAATCCCGTAGGACCCCGCATCACCAGCCGCACCTGAACCAAAAACCACCGCGCGAGGGCGCAACAGCGCCCTCGCGCGGAGTCTTATCCGACACGCTCATCGGAGGCCCTGCGGTGCACGAACTGCCGCAACAGCTGGCCAACGGCCTTGCCCTCGGTGCCCTTTATGGCCTCATAGCCATCGGGTACACCATGGTCTACGGCATCGTCCAGCTCATCAACTTCGCCCACGGCGAGATCTTCATGATCGGCGGCTTCGGCGCGCTCACCGCCTACGCCATCCTCCCGACCGGCACCTCCCTGCTGATCGCGATACCCGTCATGATCATCGGAGGCTCCCTCGTCTCCGTCCTCGTCGCCATGGGAGCCGAACGCTTCGCGTACCGTCCCCTGCGCAGCGCTCCCCGGCTCGCCCCGCTCATCACCGCAATCGGCCTCTCGATCGCGCTCCAGCAGCTCGTCTGGCAGTTCTACCCGGATGCCAAGAAGGCCGTCAGCTTCCCCGAGTTCAAGGGCGAAGCCTTCAAGATCACCGACAGCCTGGCCATCCAGCGCGCGGACGCCTTCGTCCTCATCCTCGCCCCGCTCTGCATGCTCGCCCTCGGCGTCTTCGTCCAGAAGAGCCGCAGCGGCCGCGCCATGCAGGCCACCGCGCAGGACCCCGACACCGCGAAGCTGATGGGCATCAACACCGACCGCATCATCGTCATGGCCTTCGCCATCGGTGCCGCGTTCGCCGCCGTCGCCGCCGTCGCCTACGGCCTCGACAAGGGCCAGATCAACTTCGAGATGGGCTTCATCCTCGGCCTCAAGGCCTTCACCGCAGCCGTCCTCGGCGGCATCGGCAACATCTACGGAGCCATGGTCGGCGGCGTCGTCCTCGGCCTCGCCGAAGCCCTGTCGATCGCCTACATCGAAGACATCCCCGGCATGTCGCAGCTCGGCGGTGGAGCCTGGTCCAACGTCTGGGCGTTCGTACTCCTCATCGTCGTCCTCCTCGTGCGGCCACAAGGCCTGCTCGGTGAGCGCGTCGCGGATCGGGCGTGAGAACCATGACCAACGAAGCAACCCTCCCGCTCGACGCCGAAGCCACCGGTGCCGTCTCCCGCACCGCACTGCTCTACACGGTCATCGGCGGAAGCCTGCTGACCGTCGTCAGCGCCTTCCTCGCCTGGACCTGGACCGCCGAGTTCCCCGGTGACCTCACCTACTACGGCAGCCCGGCCCCCATCCAGTTCCTGAGCCTCGTCGGCGCCCTCCTCACCGCCGCCCACGCGCTCTCCGCGCTCGGCGTCAAGGGCCTGCGCTGGCTCACCCCGACCGGCGCCCGCAAGCCCGTGTGGATCCTCTCGCTCGGCACCCTCGCCGGCACCTGGTTCACCGTCGTCGCCATCGCATGGGTCCTCGGCGGATTCGTCCACCTGGAGCCCGGCGCCTACGTCGCCCTCATCGGCTCGCTCATCCCGGCCCTCGCCGCGTACAAGCTCACCGACGACAGCCACAAGGCGGCCCCCGCCAAGAAGCTGCCCTCCTGGGGCGAGATCCTCATCATCATCGCCGCCTTCGCCGTCGGCCTCTACGTGGTCACCTTCGGCATCGACACCGATGACAAGGAACCGCAGCTCTTCGTCACGTACCTGATCATCGTCGGCTTCGCGGCCTTCGCCCTGCTCAAGTCCGGTCTCTTCGACCGACTCGGCCTCCTCACCGCGAAGAACCGCCAGGTCACCCTCATCGGTACCGCGGCCGCCGCGATCACGTTCCCGTTCATCCAGCAGAGCGGCGACACCTACACGCTCATCGCGGTCAACATCCTGATCTTCGCGACCGTCGCCCTCGGCCTCAACGTCGTCGTCGGCCTCGCAGGCCTCCTCGACCTCGGTTACGTCGCCTTCCTCGGCGTCGGCGCCTACGCCGCCGCCCTGGTCTCCGGAAGCACCGCCTCCGCCTTCGGCATCCAGCTCCCCTTCTGGGCAGCGGTCATCGTCGGCGCCCTCGCCTCGCTCATCTTCGGCGTGATCATCGGAGCACCCACCCTCCGCCTGCGCGGCGACTACCTCGCCATCGTCACCCTCGGCTTCGGAGAAATCTTCCGCATCGCCATGGGCAACCTCGACGGCACCTCCGGCCCCGACATCACCAACGGCCCCAACGGCATCCCGAACATCCCCCACCTCGAACTCTTCGGGTGGAACTTCGGGGAGTCGCACACGGTCGGCGGCATCGTCCTCGGCGCCTACGCCAACTACTACTTCCTGATGCTGCTCGTGATGGCACTCGTCATCCTGGTCTTCGCCCGTGCCGGCAACAGCCGCATCGGCCGCGCCTGGGTCGCCATCCGCGAAGACGAGACCGCCGCCGAAGCCATGGGCATCAACGGCTTCAAGGTCAAGCTCATCGCCTTCGCCCTCGGCGCCACCCTCGCCGGCCTCGCCGGCACCGTCCAGGCACACGTCAACAGCACGGTCGTCCCCGAGAACTACGTCTTCGCCGGGCCCGTCCCGCCGAACTCCGCGTTCCTCCTCGCCGCCGTCATCCTCGGCGGCATGGGCACCATCCGCGGCCCCATCCTCGGCGCCGCACTGCTCTTCCTGATCCCGGCGAAGCTGGCCTTCCTCCAGGACTACCAGCTCCTCGCCTTCGGCATCGCCCTCATCCTGCTCATGCGCTTCCGCCCCGAAGGCCTCATCGCCAACAAGCGCGCGCAGCTCGAGTACCACGACGACACCGCTGACCAGGCCCCCACGGACCTGGCCACCGCCAAGGCGGGGGCGTGAACACCATGACCACCACAGACACCACCACGACGACCACCGTCCTCGATGCCAGCGGCGTCACCATGCGCTTCGGCGGCCTCACCGCCGTCAAGGCCGTCGACCTCAAGGTCAACGCGGGCGAGATCGTCGGCCTCATCGGCCCCAACGGCGCCGGCAAGACCACCTTCTTCAACTGCCTCACCGGGCTGTACGTCCCCACCGAGGGAACCGTCAGCTACAAGGGCACGGTCCTGCCGCCCAAGCCCCACCTGGTCACCAGCGCCGGCATCGCCCGCACCTTCCAGAACATCCGGCTCTTCCACAACATGACGGTGCTGGAGAACGTCCTCGTCGGACGCCACACCCGCACCAAGGAAGGCCTCTGGTCCGCCCTCCTGCGCGGCCCCGGCTTCAAGAAGGCCGAAGCCGCCAGCGAGGCACGGGCGATGGAACTCCTGGAGTTCATCGGCCTCCAGAACAAGGCCCAGCACCTCGCCAAGAACCTCCCCTACGGCGAACAGCGCAAGCTCGAAATCGCCCGCGCCCTCGCCAGCGACCCCGGCCTCATCCTCCTCGACGAGCCGACCGCCGGCATGAACCCGCAGGAGACCCGCGCCGCCGAAGAACTCATCTTCGCGATCCGGGACATGGGCATCGCCGTACTCGTCATCGAGCACGACATGCGCTTCATCTTCAACCTCTGCGACCGCGTCGCCTGCCTCGTCCAGGGCGAGAAGCTCATCGAAGGCACCGCAGCCGAGGTCCAGGGCGACGAGCGCGTCATCGCCGCCTACCTCGGCGAGCCCTTCGAAGGCGACCCGGGCGCGGCGGAGGCCGCCGCGGTCGAAGCCGCCGAGGCGAACGCGGCGGCGGAGGCACCGGCCGAGGCCGAAGCGGAGGCACCGGCAGAAGCCGAAGCCGAGGCGGACGCCGAAGCCGAAGCCGAGGCGGACGCCGACGCGGAGCCGGACGCCGAGGGCGAGGCCGAGGCGGAAGCCGACGCGGAGCCGGACGCCGACGCCGACGCCGACGCGGACTCGGACAGCACCACCGGCACCACCAGCACCACCAGCACGGACGGAGACGCCAAGTGACCGCACTGCTCGAGGTCCAAGACCTCAAGGTCGCCTACGGCAAGATCGAAGCCGTCAAGGGAATCTCCTTCGAGGTCAACGAAGGCGAAATCGTCTGCCTCGTCGGCACCAACGGCGCCGGCAAGACGACCACCCTCCGCACCCTCTCCGGACTCCTCAAGCCCGCCGGCGGCACCATCACCTTCGACGGCAAGCCGCTCGCACAGGTGCCCGCCCACAAGATCGTCTCCCTGGGCCTCGCCCACTCCCCCGAGGGACGCCACATCTTCCCCCGGCTGACGATCGCCGAAAACCTCCAGCTCGGCGCCTTCCTGCGCACCGACAAGGAGGGCATCGAGAAGGACATCCAGCGCGCCTACGAGATGTTCCCCATCCTGGGCGAACGCCGCAAGCAGGCCGCCGGCACCCTCTCGGGCGGCGAGCAGCAGATGCTCGCCATGGGCCGGGCCCTCATGTCCCAGCCCAAGCTGCTCATGCTGGACGAGCCCTCCATGGGCCTCTCCCCCCTCATGATGCAGAAGATCATGGCGACCATCGCCGAACTCAAGGCCCAGGGCACCACCATCCTGCTCGTCGAGCAGAACGCCCAGGCCGCCCTCTCGCTGGCCGACCAGGCCCACGTGATGGAGATCGGCAAGATCGTGCTCTCCGGCTCCGGCCAGGAGCTCCTCCACAACGAGGACGTCCGCAAGGCGTACCTCGGCGAGGACTAGAGATCCGCTCAAGCCTGAGGCCCGCCACCGTCCCCCGGTGGCGGGCCTCACACGTACGCGCCGCGCGCTACTTCGCGGCGTTCTTCTTCTCCTCGGCGTCCTCGATGACCGCCTCGGCAACCTGCTGCATGGACATGCGGCGGTCCATGGAGGTCTTCTGGATCCACCGGAACGCAGCAGGCTCGGACAGCCCGTACTGCGTCTGCAGAATGCTCTTCGCACGGTCCACGAGCTTGCGCGTCTCCAGCCGCTGCGAGAGGTCCGCGACCTCCTTCTCCAGCGCCCGCAGCTCCGCGAAACGCGACACCGCCATCTCGATGGCCGGCACCACGTCGCTCTTGCTGAACGGCTTCACCAGGTACGCCATGGCCCCGGCGTCCCGCGCCCGCTCGACCAGGTCTCGCTGCGAGAACGCGGTCAGCATGAGTACGGGGGCGATGGACTCCTCCGCGATCTTCTCTGCCGCGGAGATCCCGTCGAGGACCGGCATCTTCACGTCGAGGATCACCAGGTCGGGCCGGTGCTCCCGGGCCAGCTCGACGGCGGTCTGCCCGTCCCCGGCCTCGCCGACCACGGCGTAGCCCTCCTCCTCGAGCATCTCTTTCAGATCGAGACGGATGAGCGCCTCGTCCTCGGCGATGACGACGCGGGTCGTCAGCGGCGGAACGTGCGACTGGTCGGCGTCGGGCGTGGGCGTCGACTCGTGCTCGGCGGTCACTGGAGGCTCCTCTTTGCGGGGCATAACAAACTCCCCTGAGCCTACCTAGCTACGGTAAGGTGGTCTCGCGTAGGGCTCCCCCGAGCCTTCGTTTCTTAGGCCCCAGTACTCCAACTGGTCAGAGAGGCCGCTCTCAAACAGCGGACAGTGTGGGTTCGAATCCCACCTGGGGCACTTTGCTTAGATTCCATGGTCACGTGATTACCACGTGACCATCACTCGTTTCAGCGAAGCGTGCCGGAATGCGCCACGTGAGCGAATTGCGCGCGGCAGCGTCGACCACATGTACGACATCGCCACCCGCATGCACGCACTGGACTTGCTGGCCGACGGGCGCAGCATGAACTCCGTCAGCAAGGAAACCGGGATATCCCGGTCCGCCATCCGTGCGTGGCAGGAACGCATCGAACCGCTGCCCCGCATCAACGCGGCACCTTGCTCCGGCCCCGACCACGCGGCGTCCTACGTCTATCTCCTCGGCCTCTATCTCGGCGATGGCTGCATCAGCCCGCACCCCCGCGGCGGGCACCACTTGCGAATCGCCTGCGCCGACGCGTGGCCAGGGCTGATCGAGCTGTGCCGCGCAGCGATCACCGCCGTGCGACCCGACCACAAGGTCTACGTGCTGCAACGCCAGGGCTGCGTGGCCGTCACCAGTTACGGACGGCACTGGACCTGCCTGTTTCCGCAGCACGGGCCGGGCAAGAAGCACGAGCGGCGGATCGTCCTCGAAGGGTGGCAGCAGGAGATCGTCGACGCCCACCCGTGGGAGTTCGTCCGGGGGCTCATTCATTCCGACGGGTGTCGGATCACCAACTGGACCGTCCGGAACGGCAAGCGGTACGAGTACCCGCGGTACTTCTTCACGAACAAGTCGGCTGACATCACCAGGCTCCTGACCAGCACGCTGGATCGCCTCGGCGTCGAGTGGAAGCAGGCGAATGCCTGCAACGTGTCCGTCGCCCGCAAGGCGTCCGTCGCGCTGATGGCCGCCCACATCGGGCCGAAGTACTAGATCGGGTCGGGGCCGTTGCGGTGCCGCGCCGGGCGGGATGCGGCACCGGCCGGCTACGGCAGGTCGCCGTCGCCGCCGAGGTGGGCGACCATGCGGCGCAGGGTGTCGGTGGTTGCCGCGTACGTGGCGTCGTCGGTGCCCTGGCGGTAGCGGGAGTGGACCTCGGCGTTGCGGTCATGGGCGCGGCTGCGGCCTTCTTCGCCTGCCCGGGTGAGGGCGAGGGTGCCGTCCTCGGATTTCTTCAGCCGGCCGCGGGCCGTCAGGTCGTCGTGGAGGGCGGTGAAGTCGGTGTTCTGGCCGTCGAAGGGGGCCAGTTTGTCGGTGAGGGGCGTCCTGGTCCGGGTTCCGGGGGATCCTGCGACGTGGTTGAGCGTCCACCAGTGGCGCCGGGTGAGGTCTTCCTCGGCGAGCGCGGCGCGTAGGGCGCCGATGACCAGGGCGGCAGCTTCGCGGCTCCAGTGGCCGATGGGCTGGGCGGCGAGTCGGTCCTGGGGGTGGGTCTTGCTCGTCGTCATGCGCGGCACCGTAGGACCTCGGGTCAAGTTGAGGTCAGGGCGTCTTGCCGCGTGGCCGCGTCGGGCGGGATGGGGCCCGACGCGGTGGGGGTGCGGAGGGGTCAGCGTACGGGGTCGCCGATGTGGTGGACGCGGACCAGGTTGGTGGATCCGGTGACGCCGGGGGGTGAGCCGGCGGTGATGACGACGATGTCGCCGGGGACGCAGCGGCCGATGCGCAGGAGTTCTTCTTCGACTTGGGCGACCATGGCGTCGGTGGATTCGACGTGGGGGCCGAGGAAGGTTTCGACTCCCCAGGTGAGGTTGAGCTGGGAGCGGGTGGCGGGGTCGGGGGTGAAGGCGAGGAGGGGGATGGGTGAGCGGTAGCGGGAGAGCCGGCGGACGGTGTCGCCGCTCTGGGTGAAGGCGACGAGGAATTTGGCGCCGAGGAAGTCGCCCATTTCGGCGGCTGCGCGGGCGACGGCTCCGCCTTGGGTGCGGGGCTTGCTGCGTTCGGTGAGCGGGGGAAGGCCCTTGGCGAGGATGTCTTCTTCGGCGGCTTCGACGATGCGGGACATGGTCTTGACGGTCTCGACGGGGTATTTGCCGACGCTGGTTTCGCCGCTGAGCATGACGGCGTCGGTGCCGTCGATGACGGCGTTGGCGACGTCGGAGGCTTCGGCGCGGGTGGGCCGGGAGTTGTCGATCATCGAGTCGAGCATCTGGGTGGCGACGATGACGGGTTTGGCGTTGCGCTTGGCGAGTTTGACGGCGCGCTTTTGGACGATGGGGACTTGTTCGAGGGGCATTTCGACGCCGAGGTCGCCGCGGGCGACCATGATGCCGTCGAAGGCGGCGACGATGTCGTCGATGTTCTCTACGGCTTGGGGCTTTTCGATTTTGGCGATGACGGGGAGGCGGCGGCCTTCTTCGTCCATGATGCGGTGGACGTCTTCGATGTCGCGGCCGCTGCGGACGAAGGAGAGGGCGATGACGTCGGCGCCGGTGCGCAGGGCCCAGCGGAGGTCGTCGATGTCCTTCTCGCTGAGGGCGGGGACGGAGACGGCGACTCCGGGGAGGTTGAGTCCCTTGTGGTCGGAGACCATGCCGCCCTCGATGACGAGGGTCTGGACGCGGGGGCCGTCCACGCCGGTGACTTCGAGGGTGACGCGGCCGTCGTCGACGAGGATGCGTTCGCCGGTGGTGACGTCGGTGGCGAGGCCTTTGTAGGTGGTGCCGCAGGTGTGGCGGTCGCCTTCGAGGTCTTCGACGGTGATGGTGAATTCGTCGCCGCGTTCAAGGAGTACGGGGCCTTCGGCGAATCGGCCGAGGCGGATCTTCGGGCCTTGAAGGTCGGCGAGGATGCCGACGCTGCGGCCGGTTTCGTCGGAGGCTTTGCGTACGCGCTGGTAGCGCTCCTCGTGTTCGGCGTAGGTGCCGTGGCTGAGGTTGAGGCGGGCGATGTCCATTCCGGCTTCGACCAGGGCTTTGATCTGGTCGTATGAGTCGGTGGCGGGGCCCAGGGTACATACGATTTTTGCTCGGCGCATGGGGCGAGCGTATGCCCCTACCAGGCAGTAGGAAATTGGATCCCGGTGTCCACTCAACAACCGTTGGGCAAAAGGTTGTTGACAATTGTTGAATGTGCGCGGGGGTGCTCTGATGAGCACCCCCGGGGGTGTCGTCGGTGCGCTTTTTGATCAGTTCCGGGGGGCGAGCGGGCGTTCGTGGCGGATGCCGGGGCGGCCGTCGACGGTGGTGGTCTCGACCTGGGTGAATCCGTTGCGCCGTAGGACGGTCAGGGACGCCGGGTTGTCGAGGGTGGTGACGGCGGTGAGGCGGGTGAGCCCGTACGTGCTGCCTGCGAGGCGGCAGATTTCGGCGACGGCGGCGGTGGCCGTGCCGCGGCCGGCGGATTGTTCGCCGATGCGGTAGCCGAGTTCGGCGCTGCCGTCCTCGATGTCGATGAGGTTGACGCGGCCGGTCAGGGTGCCGTGGCGGGTGATGAGGACGTGGAAGTGGGACAGGCCGGTGTCCTGTTCGGCGAGCAGGGCGCGGTGGCGGTGGGCGAATTCGGTGAAGTAGGCGTCGCCGCGGTCGGGGATGGTCCGTGCGAAGTACGCGCGGTTTTCCCGTTCGAAGTCGAGGAGGGCGGGGGCGTGGTCGGCGCGGAGTCGCTCCAGGGTCCATGCGCCGGTCGGGGCGGCGGCGTTCACAGTCGGGGAGGGGTCATGGTGAAGCGGGCGTTGACCTGGGCGTAGACGGTTTGGCGCTGGGGTTCGAGGTCGAGGGGCGGGGCGGCTTCTTCGGTGGTGCTGAAGGCCATGGTGCGCATGCCGCTGCCCGAGGCGGCCGGCTGGAAGTTGACGGCGTTTTCGGCGCCGAGGTCGGCGAGTTCGACGAGGGCGGAGAGGTCGGCGCCGAGGGCGGAGGCGTATTCGCGGGCGCGTTGGACGGCTTCGAGTACGGCTTTGCGGCGGGCTTCGCCGTGGGCGGGTGAGGTGGGGCGCAGGGCCCACCAGGGGCCGTCGACGCTGGTGAGTTCGAGGTCGGCGAGGCGGGTGGTGAGTTCGCCGAGGGCGGTGAAGTCGGCGAGTTCGGCGGTGATGTGGACGCGGCCGTGGTAGGCGCGGATGCGTTCGGCGCGGCCGTGGCGGGTGAGTTCGGGGTTGATGGAGAAGGCGCCGGTTTCGAGTTTTTCGACGGCGTCGCCGTAGCTTTTGACGAGGTCGAGGACGGTGTTGTTGCGGCGGGTGAGGTCTTGGAGGGCGGTGCGTCGGTCGGTGCCGCGGGCGCTGACGGTGATGCCGATGCGGGCGATTTCGGGGTCGACTTCGAGGCGGGCTTCGCCGCGGACGGCGACGCGGGGGGTTTCGGGGGTTCCGTAGGGCTGGTGCGGGGCGTCCTGGGTCATGGTTTCACTGTCGCACTGCCGGCCGGGCGGGTCGGTGGTCATCGGATCGAAACCTGTGGGGGGTGTTGCGGGTTGTTACCGATCGGTCAGAATCTACGCGCGTTGTTCACGCTTCGAGATCTGTTCGCCTCACAAGGGGAGATGGCATGGCGTTCGACCGTAGGACGTTTTTGGGTACTTCGGCCGCGACGGGTGCGGCTGTTGCGCTGGCGGGGGCTGCGGGCGCTCCGGCCGCCGCGGCCGAGGTGGCCCCCGGGGCGGCCGGGGCCGCGGCCGGCGCCGCCGGGAAGTCGCGTACGTACTCGTTCACCGTGATGGGGACGACGGACCTGCACGGGAACGTCTTCAACTGGGACTACTTCACCGACAAGGAGTTCGACGACAAGGCGCACAACGACGTCGGCCTGGCGAAGATCTCGACGCTCGTGAACCAGGTGCGGGCGGAGAAGGGGCGTTGCAACACGCTGCTGATCGATGCGGGTGACACGATCCAGGGCACGCAGCTGTCGTACTACTACGCGAAGGTGGATCCGATCACCGCGCGGCGCGGTCCGGTGCACCCGATGGCGCAGGCGATGAATGCGATCGGCTACGACGCGGCGGCGCTGGGGAACCACGAGTTCAATTACGGCATACCGGTGCTGCGCAAGTTCGAGGAGCAGTGTGATTTCCCGCTGCTGGGGGCGAACGCGCTGGATGCGAAGACGCTGCGGCCGGCGTTCGCGCCGTACAGCATGCACCGGCTGCGGACGCCGCACGGGCGGGATGTGAAGGTGGCGGTGCTGGGGCTGACGAACCCAGGGATCGCGATCTGGGACAAGGCGAACGTGCAGGGGAAGATGACGTTCCCGGGGCTGGAGGAGCAGGCGGCGAAGTACGTGCCGAAGCTGCGGTCGATGGGTGCGGACGTGGTGATCGTGTCGGCGCACTCGGGTTCGAGCGGTACGTCTTCGTACGGTGACCAGTTGCCGTACGTGGAGAACGCGGCGGGTCTGGTGGCGGAGCAGGTGCCGGGGATCGACGCGATCCTGGTGGGGCACGCGCACACGGAGATCCCGGAGTACCGGGTGAAGAACAAGGCGACCGGCAAGGACGTGGTGCTGTCGGAGCCGCTGAAGTGGGGGCAGCGGCTGACGCTGTTCGACTTCGAGCTGACGTGGGCGAAGGGCTGCTGGTCGGTGGCGAAGGTGTCGGCGCGGGTGCTGAACTCGAACACGGTCGCCGAGGACCCGGAGATCACCCGGCTGCTGTCGGACGAGCACCGCAAGGTCGTGGCGTACGTGAACCAGGTGATCGGTACGTCCACGCAGGCGATGTCTTCGGCGGAGGGGCCGGTCAAGGACGTCGCGATCATCGATCTGATCAACCATGTGCAGGCGGACACGGTGAAGGGGGCGCTGGCGGGGACGCAGTGGGCGGCGCTGCCGGTGCTGTCGCAGGCGTCGTGCTTCTCGCGTACCGCGTCGATTCCGGCCGGGCAGGTGACGATCAAGGATGCGGCGGGCCTGTACCCGTTCGAGAACACGATGGAGGCGCGGCTGCTGACGGGTGCGCAGCTGAAGGACTATCTGGAGTACTCGGCGCGGTACTACGTGCAGACGGCGCCGGGTGCTCCGGTGGACCCGGCGAAGCTGACGAACTCCGAGAGCATCCCGGACTACAACTACGACGCGGTGTACGGACTGGCCTACGACATCGACATCGCGCAGCCGGTGGGTTCGCGGATCTCGGGGCTGTCGTTCCAGGGGAAGGCGGTGGATCCGGCTGCGGAGTTCGTGCTGGCGGTGAACAACTACCGGGCGTCGGGTGGCGGGAACTTCCCGCACGTGCCGCAGGCGAAGCAGCTGTGGGCGAATTCGGAGGAGATCCGTAACACGATCATCCAGTGGGTGAAGGCGAAGGGGACGATCGACCCGGCGCAGTTCGCGTCGGTGGACTGGCGGCTGACCCGGGCCGGGGTTGCGGTGTTCTAGGCGGGGCGAGGCGGGGCGGGGTGGCCGGCCGTGGTGTGGTGCGGCCGGCCACCCTTGGTGGTACGGGTCCGGTCAGCCTTCCGCGCCGGCGCGGCGCATCCGGGCGGCGAGGAGCAGTCCGGCGCCGGCGATGAGCGCGGTGCCCGCGCCGCCGGCGATCAGGGTCGTGTTGTCGCCCGCGCCCGTGGTGGCGAGGGGTGCGCCGTTGTGGCCCTGGGCGGTGGTGGCCGTGTTGCCGGTGGGCGCGGCGCCGGTACCGGAGCCGTTGCCCTGGTCCTGGCCGTCCTTGCCGGGGGTGGGCTTGTCCTTGGCCGCCTTGTCCTTGGCCGCCTGGTCCTTGGCGCGGGCCTCGTGCTGGCCCGTCTTGAGGAACTCGGCCCGGTCGGCGGCGGTGCCCGCGAGCGCGGCGCGGCCCGCCTTGACGAGTTCCGGACCGCCGCCGTCGATGATCTTGGCGATGGCGACGCGGTTGTCCTGGTCGCGCAGCTCGTACTGGGTCACTTCCAGGAAGTGGCGCAGCTCGGCCGGGGTGGGCGATCCGTTCATGAGCTTGCTGATCGCCTCGCTGAGGATCGGGCCGTCCCAGCTTTCGTCGATGCGGGCCAGTTCGACCAGGTCGTCGGAGGCCTGTGCGAGGAAACGGCCGGTCTTCAGGAACTCCGCGCGGTCGGCGGGGGTGCCCCGCAGTGCCTTCTTGCCGGCTTCCTTCACGGCGGGGCCGCCGGTGCCGATCAGTCGGGAGATCTCGACCTTGTTGTCGTCGTCGCGCAGCTCGTGCTGGGTCACGTCGTAGAAGTGGCGCAGCTTTTCGATGTCGTCTCCGCTGCTGAGGACCTTGTTGATGCCCTCCTTCAGGCCGGGGCCCGCGGCGGGGAGGAGACGGAGGATCGCGATGCGGTAGTCGTCGATGCGGATCTTGTGCTGGTCGACTTCGATGAACTTCCGCATGGCCTGTGGGCCGTCGGCGATGGCCTTGCGGCCGGCTTCCTTCATGAACTCGCTGGCCATCGGGTGGGCGATGATCGCGAGGATGGTCTTGCGGTCCTCTTCGGCCTGGTCGGGCGCGGGCTGGTCCGGCGTGGTCGGTGCCGGCTGGTGGCCCGCGGCCGGGGCGTCGGGGCCGGCGGCGAACGCCGGCGACGCGATGAGGACGGCCGGAGCAAGGGCAGCGGTGGTGACCGCTGCGGCGATCCGGGAAAACTTCACAGACAAAACCCCCTGGAAACGTTTCTTCGCCAGAAGAGACGTTCGGCCTGTGCAGATAGTTGTACGGGTAACGTTCCCGCCCCTCGAGGCGTGCGGGGCGGGGCTCGGTCACCGGACGGCAGTACCTCTCAGGGGTGGTCGACGAGGGGGCGGAGTTCGCCCGCAGGGCGGGGACGGGTGTGCTCCCGTTGTTCGAGGCCGAAGGTGGTGAAGGCGGTGCGGGCGGGCTGGGGGTAGGGCTCCTTGCCGGTGAGGGTGTTGAGGATGGCGGCGCTGCGCCAGGCGGCGAGGCCGAGGTCGGGGGCTCCGACGCCGTGGGTGTGGCGTTCGCCGTTCTGGACGAAGACGCTGCCGGTGACGGAGGGGTCGAGGATCATGCGGTGGCGTTCGTCGATGCGGGGGCGGCCGGAGGAGTCCTTGCGCAGGTAGGGGTCGAGTCCTGCGAGGAGCCTGGTGAGGGGGCGTTCCTTGTAGCCGGTGGCGAGGACGACGGCGTCGGTGGTGAGGCGGGAGCGGGTGCCCTGCTGGGTGTGTTCGAGGTGGAGTTCGACCTTGGTGGTGGCGACGCGGCCGGCGGTGCGGACGCTGACTCCGGGGGTGAGGACGGCGTCGGGCCAGCCGCCGTGGAGGGTGCGGCGGTAGAGCTCTTCGTGGATGGCGGTGATGGTGGTGGCGTCGATGCCCTTGTGGAGTTGCCATTGGGCGGGGACGAGCTGGTCGCGTACGGGTTCGGGCAGGGCGTGGAAGTAGCGGGTGTAGTCGGGGGTGAAGTGTTCGAGGCCGAGCTTGGAGTACTCCATGGGGGCGAAGGAGGGGGTGCGGGCGAGCCAGGTGAGGCGTTCGCGGCCGGCGGGGCGGGAGCGGAGCAGGTCGAGGAAGACCTCGGCTCCGGACTGGCCTGATCCGATGACGGTGACGTGGTCGGCGCCGAGGATGCGCAGGCGGTTGTCGAGGTAGTCGGCGGAGTGGATGACGGGGACGGTGGGGGCTTCGGCGAGGGGGCGCAGGGGTTCGGGGACGTAGGGGGCGGTGCCGATGCCGAGGGCGAGGTTGCGGGTGTAGGTGCGGCCGAGGGCTTCGGCTTCGCCGTCGGTGTCGAGTTGGGTGTGGTCGACTTCGAAGAGGTCGCGTTCGGGGTTCCAGCGGACGGCGTCGACCTGGTGGCCGAAGTGGAGTCCGGGCAGGCGGCCTGCGACCCAGCGGCAGTAGGCGTCGTATTCGGCGCGCTGGATGTGGAACTGCTCGGCGAAGTAGAAGGGGAAGAGCCGTTCCTTTTGCCTGAGGTAGTTGAGGAAGGTCCAGGGGCTGGTGGGGTCGGCGAGGGTGACGAGGTCGGCGAGGAAGGGGACCTGGAGGGTGGTGCCGTCGATGAGGAGTCCGGGGTGCCAGCGGAAGTCGTGGCACTGGTCGTAGAAGGCGGTGGCGAGTTCGCCTGCGCCTTGGTGGGGGAGGCCGTGGGCGAGGGCGGCGAGGGACAGGTTGAAGGGGCCGATGCCGATTCCGACGAGGTCGTGGGGTGCATCGAGCTGGGCGGTCATCGGTGGGTGCTGCCTTCCAGGAGGGTGATGAGGGTGTCCAGGTCCCGCGCTGTGGTGTGGGGGTTGAGCAGGGTGGCTTTGAGCCAGAGGCGGCCGTCGGCGGTGGCGCGGCCGAGTACGGCGTGGCCGCCGAGGAGGAGGGTGCGGCGCAGGGCGGCGAGGTGGGTGTCGTCGGTGTGGGTGGGGCGGAAGAGGACGGTGCTGATGGTGGGGGGTGCGTGGAGTTCGAAGCGGGGGTGTGCGTCGAGGAGGCGGGCGAGGTGGTGGGCGAGTTCGCAGGTGCGGTCGATGAGGTGGGCGAGGCCGTCGCGGCCCAGTGAGCGCAAGGTGGCGGCGATCTTGAGGGCGTCGGGGCGGCGGGTGGTGCGCAGGGAGCGGCCGAGGAGGTCGGGGAGGCCGGCTTCGGTGTCGTCGGTGGCGTTGAGGTAGTCGGCCTGGTGGGCGAGGGGGGCCAGCAGGGCGGTGTCGGGGACGGCTAGGAGGCCTGCGGCGACGGGTTGCCAGCCGAGTTTGTGCAGGTCGATGGTGATCGACCGGGCGCGTTGCAGGCCGGTGAGGGCGCGGCGGTGGCGGGGGCTGAGGGCGAGCAGTCCCCCGTACGCGGCGTCGGTGTGGAGGTCGGCGCCGTACTGGGCGCACAGGTCGGCGATGGGGTCGAGGGGGTCGATGAGGCCGGCGTCGGTGGTGCCGGCGGTGGCGGTGACGAGGACGGGCCCGGGGGTGGTGGCGAGGGCTTCGGCGAGGCGGGCGGGGTCGAGGGTGCCGGCGGGGGTCGGGAGGGCGCGGGCGGGCGGCAGGCCGAGGAGCCAGGCGGCGCGGGGGACGGAATGGTGGGCGTTGGCTCCGTGGAGGACGGTCAGGCCGGGTCCGTGGCGTTCGCGGGCGAGGAGCAGGGCGAGTTGGTTGGCTTCGGTGCCGCCGGTGGTGACGAGGGCGTCGGGGTGGGGGGTGTCGTAGAACTCGGCGGCGAGGGTGCGGGTGAGGAGGGCTTCGATCGCGGAGGCGGCGGGCGCCTGGTCCCAGGAGTCGAGGGAGGGGTTGAGGGCGGAGGCGGCGAGGTCGGCGGCGGCTGCGACGGCGAGGGGCGGGCCGTGGAGGTGGGCCGCGCACAGGGGGTCGGCGGGGTCGGCGGCGCCGGCGGCGAGGGTGTGCACGAGGGTCCGGAGCGCCTCGTGATCGCCGTGGCCCTTTTCGGGGAATACGTCGCCCAGTGCGGCGGTGACGCGGGCCGCAAGGGCGTCGGGGAGGCCGGCCGGAATCGGCCCGCCGCGCTCCTGGGCTCCGGTGTGGAGGGCTTCGAGGACGGTGTCGAGGAGGGGCCGCAGGGCTTCGGCGCCGGGGCGGCCGCCGGCGAGCGGGTGCGGTGGGGGCGGCGGGTTGCCGGGCGGCGCGGTCATGCGGTGTCCTCACGGGAACGGGGTCTGCGGCAGGGTGCCGGCCCTGTCGTGGGGTGCCTGGCGCCGGGCGCTGCTGCGGTGACAGCCGGGTGGCCCGACGTGTACAACGATCAGACCCGAATGGGGTAACCGCCGGGGTTTGCCCGAACGTTGGTTTCCGCCGGGCGACGGCGGGCCCGCGGCCCGGGAACGGGGGCCGGGAACGGGGGCCGGGAACGGGGCCGGGAACGGGGGCCGGGAACGGGGCCGGCCGCCGCCCCCCGGCCGGTGTCGGCGGGGGCGGCGGCCGGGGAAGCGGCGCGCCGGGGGCGTCAGGAGGCGCGGACGCGGAGGGCGCGGGACAGGTCGTCGAGCTGGTCGACGAGCTTGCGGCGCAGTGCGGGGACGATGGACGGGTCGGCGAGGGCGGTGTGGCCGGCGTCGAGGTTGTCCTCGTCCACGGCGTGGCCGGGGAAGGCGTAGCGGCCGGCGGCTTCGGCGATGGCGGGGCCGCGGCGGGCGCCGAGGGCGATGGCGTCGGTGTAGAAGCGGGGCACGTAGTCCCGTACGAGGTCGGCCTGTTCGGGCTGCCAGAAGCCCTGGGCGGTGGCGCTGAAGAGGTAGTTGGAGAGGGAGTCGTCGTGGAAGAGGCGCTCCCAGGCGGCGGCCTTGGCCTCGGCGGTCGGGAGGGCGGCGCGGCAGCGGGCGGCGCCTTCCTCGCCTGTGGCGCTGGGGTCGGCTGCGAGGGCGGCGTCGATCTCGCGTTCGCCGACGGCGCCCAGGACGGACAGCCGGGCGAGGATGCGCCAGCGCAGTTCGGGGTCGAGTTCGGGGCCGCCGGGCACGGTGTCGTCCTCGAGCCAGGCGGCGAGGGTGTCGGGCTGGGTGGCGGCGTCGATGAGCGCGCGTACGGCCGCGAGCCGCAGCCCGGGGTCGGAGCCGTCCTCGGTGCGGCGCAGCAGGCCGCGGGCGGTGAGGGTGAGGGTGGCGAGGGCCTCGGTGCGGTCTTCGGGGGCGAGGTAGCGGTCGGCGATGTGGTGGCGGGCGAAGGCGAGGACGCCCTGGACGATGGCCAGGTCGGCTTCCTCGGGCAGGTGTGCGCCGGCGGTGGCCAGGTAGGCGGCGGGTTCGAGTTCGCCGTCGCGGACCATGTCGCGCAGGGAGTTCCAGACGACGGCCCGGGTGAGGGGGCCGGGGATGGCGGACAGCTTGCGCAGGGCGGTTTCGACGGAGGTGTCGTCGAGGCGGATCTTGGCGTAGCTGAGGTCGCCGTCGTTGAGGACGAGGAGGGGCGGGCGGGGGCCGCTGACGGAGACGATCTCGTCGGAGGGGATGTCGATGGTGAGGGGTTCGCGCGGCTCGAGGGTGTCGTCGGGGTCGCGGTCGTAGAGGCCGACGGCGATGTGGTGGGGGCGGGTGCCGTGGTGGTCGACGGTGAGGGTCCAGCCGCCGTGGCTCTCTTCGATGCGGGGGGTGAGGGTGTCGATGCCGGTGGTGCGCAGCCAGATGTCGGCCCAGGCGTGGACGTCGCGGTCGGTGTGGGCGGCGAGGGAATCGACGAAGTCTGCGAGTGAGGCGTTGGCGAACCTGTGGCGGGTGAAGTGGGTGTTGATGCCGGCGAGGAAGTCCTTCTCGCCGAGCCAGGCGACGAGTTGGCGCAGCGCGGAGGCGCCCTTGGCGTAGGAGATGCCGTCGAAGTTGAGGAGGGCGCTGGCGGTGTCGGGTACGGCGTCGGGGTCGGGGGCGACGGGGTGGGTGGTGGGCCGCTGGTCGGCGTCGTAGCCCCAGGATTTGCGGTTGACGCCGAATTCGGTCCAGGTGCCGGTGAAGCGGGTGGCTTCGGTGAGGGTCTGGTAGCCCATGTACTCGGCGAACGACTCGTTCAGCCAGATGTCGTCCCACCAGCGCAGGGTGACGAGGTCGCCGAACCACATGTGGGCCATCTCGTGGGCGATGACCATGGCGCGGGTCTGGCGTTCGGTGTCGGTGACGGCGGAGCGGAAGACGAATTCGTCGCGGAAGGTGACCAGGCCGGGGTTTTCCATGGCGCCGGCGTTGAACTCGGGGACGAAGGCCTGGTCGTAGGAGTCGAAGGGGTAGGGCTCGGAGAACTTCTCGTGGTAGCGGTCGTAGCAGTCGGTGGTGACGGACAGGATTTCCTCGGCGTCGGCGTCGAGGTGGGGGGCGAGGGACTGCCGGCAGTGGATGCCGAAGGGGAGTCCGGCGTGTTCGGTGCGGATGCTGTGCCAGGGGCCGGCGGCGACGGCGGCGAGGTAGGTGGAGATGACGGGGGTGGGGGCGGACTTCCAGATGCCGGCGCCGTCGGTGTCGCGGTTGCCGGTGCGCTCGGTGATGCCGTTGGCGAGGACGGTCCAGTGGGCGGGGGCGGTGACGGTGAACTCGAAGACGGCCTTGAGGTCGGGCTGGTCGAAGGCCGGGAAGACGCGCTGGATGTCGTCCATGAACATCTGGGTGTAGACGTACGCCTCGCCGTCCGCGGGGTCGGTGAAGCGGTGGAGGCCTTCGCCGGTGCGGGAGTAGCGCATGCGGGTGGCGATGCGCAGCTCGTGGGGGCCTTCGCCGAGGCCGGTGAGGGGGAGGCGGTTGTCGGCGAGGGTGTCCGGGTCGAGGGGGCTGCCGTCGAGTTCGGCGGAGTGCAGTTCGTCCGGTTTCAGCTCCACGAAGGTGTCCGCGGCGGTGCGGGCGGTGAACCGGATGACGGTCGTGGACTCGAAGGTGTCGTCGCCGCCGGTGAGGTCGAGGGTGACGGCGTAGTGGTGGACGTCGAGGAGCTGTGCTCGGAGCTGCGCTTCGTTGCGCGTCAGTGCGGACATGGGGCCCATGCTGCCCGAAGGGTGGGCCCCGGTCGTCTGCTCCGGCCTACTCTTCGCCCGCAGCGATCGTCTCGTGGTGGCGGATGACCTCGGCGATGATGAAGTTGAGGAGCTTCTCGGCGAACGCGGGGTCGAGTTTGGCGTTCTCGGCGAGCTCGCGGAGCCGGGCGATCTGGCTGGCCTCGCGGGTCGGGTCGGCCGGGGGCAGCTGGTGCTTGGCCTTGAGGTGGCCGACCTGCTGGGTGCACTTGAAACGCTCGGCGAGCATGTGGACGACGGCGGCGTCGATGTTGTCGATGCTGTCGCGCAGGCGGGCCAGCTCGGCGGTGACGTTCTCGTCGATGGCGCCGGTCGCGGCGGCTTCGTCGGGGGCGCTGTTGTTCATGGTTCCCGAGAATACGTGGCGTTCGCGTGTGGTTCCCGGGCGAGTCGGTCCGTGAGACGGACGGGTCCGGTGCCGGCCGGTCAGGGGGCGGTCGGAGGGGGAGAACGGCTGTGACCAGCGGCCTCCTTCGGGGGCCGGGCCGGCGGTGAGGGAGCCGTCAGGGCTTCGGCGCGTTCGGCCGTGCCGGCGAGGCCGCAGCCGCAGCCGTAGCCGCCGCGGGCGTGGTCGGAGATCCAGACGCGGCGTGCGGGAGGCCGGGCCGGCGGGCCGCCTCGGCTGTGGCGGGCCGGGGGCCATTTCGCGTAGCAGTCGTACGGGGATGGCGGGTGAGACGAGGGCTTCTGCGGCGGCCGCCGCGCGGACCGCCTCAACCAGCATCGCGGGGCTGGCGTCTTTCAGGAGGAAGCCGGATGCTCCTGCGTGGAGCGCGGCGTGGACGTACTCGTGGAGGCCGAAGGTGGTGACGATCACGATGCGCGGACCGTTCCGGCCTGCGAGCCGCCGGGTGATCTCGCGGCCGCTCTCCCCTGGGACCGGCGGGCGCGCGGGCCGGCGAGCGGGCGGGGCCGGGGCGGCGGTGTTCCGGTCGCGTGCCGCTCCGGCCGGCCTTACGGGCGTACGGTGCGCCGCGCCTCGCCCTTCCGGCCCGGGTCCAGGGGGTGTACTCGGCCGGAAGGACGAGGCGTGGGGCTCAGAGGGTCGCGGCCGCGTTCTTGATGGCCGTGGCGAAGGTGGAGACCTCGGTGTAGACGCCGGGGAAGTCGGGCCGGGCGCAGCCCTCGCCCCAGCTGACTATGCCGACCTGGATCCAGGCGTTGTTGTTGTCGCGGCGGAACATGGGGCCGCCGGAGTCGCCCTGGCAGGTGTCGACGCCGCCTTGGGGCAGCCCGGCGCAGATCTCCTCGTTGGGGACGAGGTCGTTGCCGTACGAGCTCTGGCAGCTGGCGTCGGAGACGAACGGCACGGTGGCCTTCATCAGGTAGCGCTGCTGGCCGCCGCCTTCGCGGGTGGCGCCCCAGCCGGCGACGGTGAAGGTTCCGTTGTCGAAGGCCTTGGTGTCGGCGATCTTGAGGGTGGGCAGGTTGACGGGCTTGGCGAGCTTGATGAGGGCCCAGTCCTTGCCCTTGCCGTTGTAGCCGGGGGCCTGGAGGACCTTGGTGGATTTGACCTTGATGGCGCTGGAGCTGTTGAGGTCGACGACTCCGGCGGTGGCGGTGATGGAGGTGTTGTTGCCGGAGCCGCTGACGCAGTGGGCTGCGGTGAGGACGATCTGCTGGGTGTAGAGGGCGCCGCCGCAGCCCATGGAGAGGCGGACCATGAAGGGGAACTCGCCCTGGGCGGCGCGGGTGCCGCCGACGACGGGGGCCTGGGAGGCACTGGCGGCGGCGGGCTGGAGGCTGACGGCGGCGAGGGCGACTGCGCCGACGGCGAGGGTGCGCTTGATGAGCGCGGCAAGGGTGGACACGGTCAACACACTGCCTTTCGTGGGGGGTTGGGCCGTGCGCGTCATCGGGTGAATGACACGTACATGTCACACCCACCTCTCGCCGGACATCAAGAACGCATTTTCGGACAACCTGCGGGACGATGTGCGGCGCGGAGGGCGCCATGACGCGCATCAGCCGGTCCGGCAGCCCCGTCGAGCACGGATTCCCCCATCTCGACACCGTCCGCGACGCGATCACGGCACTGTTCCGGCGGCTCTCGTACGAGGGGGTCCGGGCCTACGGCACGAGTTTCGCGCCCGCCGACGCGGCCTTCCCCGCCGACGACGACCTCCACCTCGGCGCGCACCGCGTCGCCTCGGCGATCGTGCGCGCGCTGCGTCTGCCCGATGCCCGGATGGTGGTCTGCTTCCGGGCGATGGAGGAGGCCGCCACCGTGGAACTGGCCGCGGGGCCCGAGTACTTCATCGAGGTCAACGACCGCTTCCGCACCCACCGCCGCGATCTGGCCGCCGCCCTGGCCCACGAGGTCACGCACGTCCTGCTGCACCGGCTGGACCTGCGCTTCCCCACCACCGCCGACAACGAGGTCCTCACCGACACCGCCGCCGCCTACCTCGGCGTCGGCTGGCTGCTCCTCGACGCCTACCGCGAGGACGAGCTCACCCACCAGAAGCTCGGCTACCTCACCCCCGAAGAGTTCGGCTACGTCCTCGCCCGGCGCGCCCTGCTGCCCGGCGGGGGCGAGGACCCGTCCACCTGGTTCACCAGCCCCCAGGCGTACGAGGCGTACGTGCGCGGCCGCGAGCTCGCCGGGCGGGAGCTGCGCCGGGCCCCCCTCGCCGCCGCGGACCGGGCACAGCGGCGCCGCTACGCCCGGGACCGGCGGGCGGGCTCCGCCGCGCCGGGGGCCTCGTACGGCTTCGAGGAGCACCCGGCGGGGACGCGGGTCAGCTTCCCGTGCCCGGTGTGCGGGCAGCGGCTGCGGCTGCCGGTGCGCGGGCCGGTGCGCGCCCGCTGCGGGCTGTGCCGCACGGTGCTGGACTGCGACACCTGACCGGAGCCGGGGCCCGGCGAACGCGGCGCGGACGAGGGACAAGATGTCGGCTGAGAGCGGTTCAAGTCATGGCCGGGGTGGGTAGTCATACCCCATCGCACGAGTGAAGGATCCGGCCCCGACCCCCCCGCCAGGGGGCCGGGGCCGTCTCCTGTGCCGGGCCCGTCCGGGACTTCGCCCCGCCGCTCCCCCGGCAGCGGTTACGCCGGGACCGGTTCGGCGTCCGAGAGCGCCGGTCCGGGGGACACCGCCGTGCGCGGCAGGGCCAGGCAGAGTACGGCGCTGAGCAGGAATCCGGCGGTCACCCAGGGCATGGCGGTGGTCAGTGCGTGCGTGGGGCCGCCGTCGGCGAGGGCGCCGAAGAAGACGCTGCCGATGACGGCCGCGCCCAGGGCTCCGCCGAACTGCTGGGCGGTGGAGAAGATCCCTGAGGCTCCGCCCGCGATGTCGGCGGGGACGGCGGACAGGACGACGTTGACCAACGGCACGACCAGGAAGCCGAGTCCGGCGCCCGCGACGAGCAGGCCGGGGACGAGCGGCCAGGCCCCGGTGTGCGCGGCGGTGGAGGCGGAGACGGCGTACCAGACCCCGGCGAAGCCGCCTGCCATGAGCAGCGCGCCGGCGGCGAGCACGAGGCGGCCGAAGCGGACGGCGAGGGTGTCGGCGACGGGGGCGGTCAGGAAGCCGCCGGCGGAGAAGGCGACGGTGAGCACGCCGGCCTGCATCGGGGTGTAGCCCTCGCCGCCCTGCAGCCAGATCGCGAAGACCAGGAAGAAGCCCTGCATGCCGACGGCGAAGAGCAGTTGGACGGCGAGGCCGACGGAGAAGGCGGGGAGCCGGAAGGCGCGGGCGGGCAGCAGCGGTACGGTCGCCGTGCCGCGCCGGCGGGCTTCGAGGACACCGAGGCCGATGACGGCGAGGACCCCGGCGGCCAGGCACAGCCAGCCCCACAGCGGCCAGCCGCCCGCCTCGCCCTGGACGAGCGGCAGCACGACGGCGATCAGGGCGCCGGCGAGGACGAGGCTGCCGGCCAGGTCGGGGCGGCCGGCGCCGCGTTCACGGGTGGCGGGGACCAGGACGGCTCCGGCCACGCAGGCGGCCAGGGCGACGGGCACGTTGACGAGGAAGACGGACCGCCAGCCCCAGCCGAACAGGTCGGCGTCGGTGAGCAGACCGCCGAGCAGCAGTCCGACGGCGGAGGCGAAGCCGGCGACGGCGCCGTACATCCCGAAGACGGCGCCGCGCTCCTTGCCCTGGAACAGGGTGCGGAAGGAGCCGAGCACCTGGGGCATCAGCAGGGCGGCCATGACGCCCTGCACGGCGCGGGCGGCGATCAGCTGGCCGGGGCTCTGGGCGATGCCGCAGCCGAGGCTGGCGAGCCCGAATCCGGCGGTCCCGGCCAGGAAGAGGGCCTTGCGGCCGTACCGGTCGCCGAGGTGCCCGGAGACGATCAGGGTGGCGGCGAAGCCGAGGAGGTAGGCGGAGACGAGCCACTGCAGGGCACTCTGTGAGGCGTGCAGGTCGCGGCCGACGGAGGGGATGGCGACGTTGACGATGGTCACGTCGAGCAGGTCCATCAGCGCGGCGGCCATCATGACGACGGCGGCGGCCCAGCGGCGTGGATGGGGGGCGGCAGGCACGGGCGCGGGCAGGGGCACGGGCGAGGGCGCGGGCATGGCGGGCTCCAAAGTATTTCGTTCGGACGAACGAAAGACTGACACGGCGGCACGCGTGAGCGCAACTCTTTCGTTCGCCCGAACTAAACACTTGGTACGGTGGGTGCCATGAGCGACGAGACGGACCCCCGCCGGGAAGCGGTACTGGCCGAGCTGAACCGCACGGGCCGTGAGACGAGTGCGGCGACCGTGGTGTTCCACGAGGCCGCCGCCGCCAAGCAGGGGCTCAGCGCCACCGAGACGAAGACCCTGGACCTGCTCATGCGGCGCGGCCCGCTCACGGCGAAGGAGCTGTCCCAGCACTCGGGACTGGCCCCGGCCTCCGTGACGGGCCTGGTCGACCGGCTGGAGCGCAAGGGCTGTGTCCGCCGGGTCAAGCACCCGACGGACAAGCGGCGGGTCCTGGTGGAGGCGCTGCCGGAGCGGCTGGCGGAGATCCGGCCGGTGTTCGAGGATTGGGCCCGTGAGGTCGCGGAGCTGTGCGAGGAGTTCACGACGGCGGAGCTGGAGACGGTGATCCGCTTCCTCCAGGGCTCCAACGCCCGCCAACTGCGCGCGGCGGCCCGGCTGTCGGAGTCCTGACCCGGCGCCCCGGCTACCCGGCTCCGTAGACCGGGTGCGGGGGCTCGGATTCCGCGAGGAGTTTCGTCGCCGTCTCGCCCGCCTCGGCCGGGGTCCAGCGGGCCCCGCGGTCCGCCGTCGGGCCGGGGCGCCAGCCCTCCATCACCGTGATCCGGCCGCCCTCCGCCTCGAAGACCCGGCCCGTGACCCCCGCCGAGGCGTCCGAGCCCAGCCACACCACCAGCGGCGACACGTTCTCCGGGGCCATCGCGTCGAAGCCGCCCTCCCCCGGCGCCGCCATCGTCCCGGCGAACGTCTGCTCCGTCATCCGAGTCCGCGCCGCCGGGGCGATCGCGTTGACCTGGACCCCGTACCGGCCCATCTCCGCCGCCGCGACCAGCGTCATGCCGAGGATGCCGGCCTTGGCCGCGCTGTAGTTGCCCTGCCCGACCGAGCCCAGCAGCCCCGCCCCCGAAGAGGTGTTGACGACCCGCGCCGCCACCGGACGGCCCGCCTTCGCCTCGGCCCGCCAGTGCGCCGCGGCGTACTTCAGCGGCAGGAAGTGCCCCTTCAGGTGCACCCGCATCACCGCGTCCCAGTCCGCCTCCTCCAGGTTCACCAGCATCCGGTCCCGCAGGAACCCGGCGTTGTTGACCAGCGTGTCCAGCCGGCCGAACGCCGACAGGGCCGCCCCGACCAGCGAGGACGCGCCCTCGGGCGACGCGATGTCCTCGCCGTGCGCCACCGCCTCGCCGCCCAGCGCCCGGATCTCCGCGACCACCTGCCCGGCCGGACTGTCCTCCCCCGGCTGCCCGTCCAGGCCCACGCCCAGGTCGTTGACGACGACCTTCGCCCCCTCCGCCGCGAAGGCCAGTGCGTGGGCCCGGCCCAGCCCCCGCCCCGCGCCCGTCACGATGACCACACGACCCTCGGCAAGTCCCATCTCAACTCTCCCTGTTGACCGTTGCCGCATCCAGAAATGCCGGGCGCTCCCCGCCCCCGTGCACGAGCAGGCTCGCCCCGCTGACATACCCCGCCCGGCCGGAGGCCAGAAACACCGCCGCCGCCCCGACGTCCGCGGGCTCCGCCAGCCTGCCCAGCGGGACCGTCGCGCCCACGGCCGCGATCCCCGCCTCGTCCCCGTAGTGCAGGTGCGCGAGCTCGGTGCGCACCATGCCCAGCACGAGCGAGTTCACCCGTACCTCGGGCGCCCATTCCACGGCCATGGACCGGGCCAGGCTCTCCAGTCCCGCCTTCGCCGCCCCGTACGCGGCCGTCCCGGGCGAGGGCCGGGTCCCGCTGACGCTGCCGACCATCACCACCGAGCCGTGCGCCTCGCGCAGCAGCGGGTACGCCGCCAGCGAGGCCGTCATCGGCGCCACCAGGTTCAGCTCGACGATCCGCGCGTGCCGCTGCGCCCCGCCCTCCCCCAGCGGCCGGTACGGGGTTCCGCCCGCGTTGTTCACCAGGCAGTCGAGCCGCCCGTACCGGCGCCCGACCGCATCGAAGAACTCCTGTACGGCGGCCGGATCGCGCAGGTCAAGCGCGGTGAACGAGGCGGTGCGCCCGCCCGCGCACACCGCTTCGGGCGGCGGGCGGCGCGCGCAGACGACGACCTGCGCGCCCGCTTCGAGGAACGACCGGGCGATGCCGGCGCCGACGCCACGGGTTCCGCCGGTGACGACGACAACCCTCCCGTCGAGCTCCATGGGCTGCTACCTTCCTTCCTCACCTAACAAATGTTTGGTGGAAAGGTAGCTGATCCTCTCATGGGTGTCTCCACCTCAAGCCCCGGCAAGGGCATCGCACTGGTCACCGTCGACTTCCCACCCGTCAACGCGCTTCCCGTGCAGGGCTGGTACGACCTCGCCGACGCCCTGCGCGCGGCCGGCCGCGACCCGGAGGCCCGGTGTGTCGTGCTGGCCGCCGAGGGCCGCGGCTTCAACGCCGGCGTCGACATCAAGGAGATGCAGCGCGACACCGGCCACGCGGCGCTCATCGGCGCGAACCGCGGCTGCTACGAGGCCTTCGCCGCCGTCTACGAGTGCGAGGTGCCCGTCATCGCGGCCGTGCACGGGTTCTGCCTGGGCGGCGGCATCGGCCTCGTCGGCAACGCCGACGCGATCGTGGCGAGCGAGGACGCGGCCTTCGGACTGCCGGAGCTCGACCGGGGCGCCCTCGGCGCCGCCACCCACCTGGCCCGCCTGGTCCCCCAGCACCTGATGCGCGCCCTCTACTACACCTCGCGCACCGCCACCGCCGCGGAACTGCACGCGCACGGCTCGGTGTGGCGGGTGGTGCCGCGTGCGGGGCTGCGGGCGGCGGCCCTCGAACTCGCCGCCGAGATCGCCCGGAAGGACGGCTACCTCATCCGGCTGGCCAAGGCGGCCATCAACGGCATCGACCCCGTCGACGTACGGCGCAGCTACCGCTTCGAGCAGGGGTTCACCTTCGAGGCCAACCTCAGCGGGGTCGCCGACCGGGTCCGCGCCGCCTTCGGAGAGCCCGCAGAGGGAGAACTTGCAGAGGGAGAGCTTGCAGGGAAGGAGCGCTCATGACCGACAAGACGATGACCCCCGAAGAGGTGGTCGGGCAGCTGCGCAGCGGGATGACCCTGGGCATCGGCGGCTGGGGGTCGCGGCGCAAGCCCATGGCCCTGGTGCGGGCACTGCTCCGTTCCGAGATCACCGATCTCACCGTGATCTCGTACGGCGGCCCCGACGTCGGCCTGCTCGCGGCAGCCGGCCGGATCCGGAGGCTCGTCGCACCCTTCGCCACCCTCGACTCCATCCCGCTGGAGCCGCATTTCCGGGCGGCCCGCGAAAGCGGCGCCTTCACCCTCACCGAGCTCGACGAGGCCATGTTCATGTGGGGCCTGCACGCCGCCGCGAACCGGCTCCCCTTCCTCCCCGTCCGCGCCGGCCTCGGATCCGACGTCATGCGGGTCAACCCCGGGCTGCGCACCATCACCTCCCCCTACGCCGACGGCGAGGAGCTCGTCGCCGTCCCCGCCCTGCGCATGGACGCCGCACTGGTCCACCTCAACCGCGCCGACCGCCTCGGCAACGGCCAGTACCTGGGCCCGGACCCGTACTTCGACGACCTGTTCTGCGAGGCCGCCGACGCCGCGTACCTCTCCTGCGAACAGCTCGTGGAGACCGCCGAGCTCTCCAAGGCCGGGCCCCCGCAGTCCCTGCTGGTCAGCCGGCACTCCGTCACGGGCGTCGTCGAGACCCCGAACGGGGCGCACTTCACCTCCTGCGTCCCCGACCACGGGCGCGACGAGGCCTTCCAGAAGCTGTACGCGACCACCCCCTGGCCGGAGTTCTCCGCCCGCTTCCTGTCCGGCGGCAGCGAGCACGCCTACCAGTCGGCCGTCCAGACCTGGCACGAGGAGCAGAAGTGAGCACAGCGACGGCCGCCTCCCGGGCGGAGTACTGCGTGATCGCCTGCGCCGAGGCCTGGCGCGGCAACGGCGAGGTGCTCGCCAGCCCGATGGGCCTGATCCCGTCGTTCGGGGCCCGGCTGGCGAAGCGGACCTTCTCCCCCGACCTGCTCCTGACCGACGGGGAGGCCCTGCTCGTCGGCCTCGGCGGCGAGGCCGAGGGCTGGCTCCCGTACCGCCGCCACCTGACGATGGTCACCGGCGGCCGGCGGCACGTGATGATGGGCGCGAGCCAGATCGACCGGTTCGGCAACCAGAACATCTCCTGCATCGGCGACTGGGCCCGCCCGGCCCGTCAGCTCCTCGGGGTACGCGGAGCGCCGGTCAACACCCTGAACAATCCGGTGAGTTACTGGGTGCCGAAGCATTCCCCGCGGGTGTTCGTCGAGCGCGTCGACATGGTGAGCGGGGTGGGCTACGACCGGGCGGAGGCGGCCGGGGTGACCCGCTTCCACCGGCTCCCGCGGGTGGTCAGCGATCTCGGGGTCTTCGATTTCGCCGGTCCGGACCACTCGATGCGCCTGGCCTCGCTCCACCCGGGCGTCACCGTCGAACAGGTCCGGGCGGCCACCGGGTTCGACCTGGCGGTCGCCGGCGAGGTCCCGTACACGCGGGAGCCGACCGCCGAGGAGCTGCGGCTGATCCGCGAGGTGATCGACCCGAAGGGGCTGCGCGACCGGGAAGTGCGGGTCTGAGGCGATGGCGATGTCGATGTCGGTGCAGACGCCGTTCACGAAACTGGTCGGTGTCGAGCACCCGATCGTGCAGACGGGCATGGGCTGGGTGGCCGGGCCCCGGCTGGTCTCGGCCGCCGCCAACGCGGGCGCCCTGGGCATCCTGGCCTCGGCGACGATGACCGTGGACGAGCTGCGTGCGGCGGTCCGCGAGGTCAGGTCCCGTACGGACGCCCCGTTCGGGGTCAACCTCCGCGCCGACGCGGGGGACGCCGCCGAGCGCGTCCGGCTGATCATCGACGAGGGCGTACGGGTCGCCTCGTTCGCGCTCGCGCCGTCGAAGGAGCTGATTGCGCAGCTCAAGGACGCGGGTGTGGTCGTGATCCCGTCGATCGGGGCCCGGCGGCACGCCGAGAAGGTCGCGGCGTGGGGGGCCGACGCGGTGATCGTGCAGGGCGGCGAGGGCGGCGGGCACACCGGGGACGTGGCCACGACGGTACTGCTGCCCCAGGTGGTCGATGCGGTGGACATCCCGGTGGTCGCGGCGGGCGGCTTCCACGACGGCCGCGGGCTGGTCGCCGCGCTGTCGTACGGGGCTGCGGGCATCGCCATGGGCACCCGCTTCCTGCTGACCTCGGACTCCACCGTCCCGGACGCGGTCAAGGCCCGGTACCTCGCGGCAGGCGTCAAGGACGTCACCGTGACGACGGCCGTGGACGGGCTGCCGCACCGGATGCTGCGTACCGAGCTGGTCGCGTCCCTCGAGCGGGCGGGCCGCACCCGGGCGCTGGCCCGGGCGGTCCGGCACGCGGCCGCCTTCCGCAGGCTCTCCGGGCTGTCCTGGCCGCAGATGGTGCGCGACGGCCTCGCGATGAAACACGGCAAGGACCTGTCCTGGAGCCAGGTCCTGCTCGCCGCGAACACCCCCATGCTCCTCAAGGCGTCCATGGTCGAGGGCCGTACGGACCTCGGCGTCATGGCATCAGGCCAGGTCGCGGGGGTGATCGAGGATCTGCCGTCCTGTGCGGAGCTCGTCGCCCGCGTCATGGCCGAGGCACACACCGTGCTGGCACGGCTGGAACGCCTGCACGGCGAACGTGCGCACCCACACCATCCGCACCCTGAACACCCGCACCCGCTCGACGCCCTGCCACCACCAGGGTGATCCCCCTTCTCCTCCTCAGGAGTCGCCACCGATGAGCCGTGCCCGAATCCGCCTGGTGACCGCGGTGCTCGCTTCCGCTCTCGCCCTCGGCACCCTGCCCGCCGCCTCCGCCGCCTCCGCCGCGCCGGCAGCGTCGGGCGCCACCGCCGCCGACCGGTACCACCAGCAGGCGGAAACGATTCGCCAGATCCCCCTCCAGGGCGCGGTCAACGTTCGCGACCTGGGCGGCTACCGCACCTGGACCGGCGGTCAGGTCCGCCAGGGCCTGGTCTACCGCTCCGACGCGCTCAGCAAGCTGACCCAGGCGGACATCACCACCGTCTCCGGTCTCGGCCTCAAGAAGGTCGTCGATTTCCGCATCCCCATGGAGCTCCGGTACGACGGCGCCGACCGGCTGCCCGCCGGGCTCACCGCCACCTCCCGCCCCGTCAGCGACCTCGGCCTGTACGGGACGCTCGTCGGCGCGATCTCCAGCGGCGACCCCGCCGCGCAGGAGCAGATGCTCGGAGGCGGCCGCGCCGAGGCCTACATGCGCGACATCTACCGCACCTTCGTGACCAGCCCCGAGAACCGGGCGCAGTTCGCGGCGACGGTACGGGAGATCGCGGACGGCGGCCAGGGCCCGCTCCTGTACCACTGCACCTCGGGCAAGGACCGGACGAGCTGGATGAGTTACGTCCTGCTGCGCGCCCTGGCCGTCCCCGAGGAGACGGCCGAGCGCGACTACCTCGCGTCGAACACGTTCCGCGCCGCGTACGACGCGCAGGTGCGGTCGGGCCTGAAGCAGTCCGGGCGGATGCAGAACCCGGACCTGCTGATCCCGCTCCAGGAGGTCCGCCAGGACTACCTGGACGCGGCGACCGCACAACTGGCCGCGGACTACGGCAGCTTCTACGGCTACCTCACGGACGGCCTCGGCCTGGACCTGCGGACGCTCGCCAAGCTCCAGACGAAGCTGGTCCGCTAGCGCGGCAGCCCGGACACCGCCCGGACAGCAGTACGCCGGGCGGCGCACCTCGCGCCGCCCGGCGTACGGGACTTCTCGTCAGCGTGTGTCAGGAGCTGGCGCGCCCCGCCGCGGGACGCCCGCCACCCGAGCGGCGACGCGCACCGGCCGGAGCACCGCCGGAGCGGGAACCGCCCTGGCCGCCGCCGCCCTGACCACGCGCGGCGCCCTGGCCGCCCTGGCCGCGGGCGCCGGTCTGGCCGCCACCGCCCTGGCCTGCGCCGGAGCGGGCCCGACGCGGACGGCCCTCGCCGCCGCCGGCCGGCGCAGCGCCGCCCTGCGCGGCGGAGGACCCGCCGGAGCGGCGGCGCGGGCTGGCGGAACGGCCGCTGCCGCCGCCCTGGCCGCCGGAGCGCCGGCCCGCCGGGGCCGGCTGCTGCGGCACCTCGAGGACCACGGGGATGCCCGAGGGCTCCTTGGCGCCGGTGAGCCGGGACAGCTCCTCGTCGGAGGACTTGATCTGCGCGGTGCGCGGGGAGATCCCGGCGTCCGACATCAGGCGGGACATCTCCCGCCTCTGGTCGGGCAGCACCAGGGTGACCACGCTGCCGGACTCGCCGGCGCGGGCGGTACGGCCGCCGCGGTGCAGGTAGTCCTTGTGGTCGGTCGGCGGGTCGATGTTGACGACCAGGTCGAGGTCGTCGATGTGGATGCCGCGCGCGGCCACGTTCGTGGCGATCAGCGCGGTGACCTCGCCGGTCTTGAACCAGTCCAGGGTCCGGTTGCGCTGCGGCTGCGAGCGGCCGCCGTGCAGGCCGGAGGCGCGGACGCCGTCCGCCAGGAGCTTCTTGACCAGGCGGTCGACACCGCGCTTGGTGTCCACGAACATGATCACCCGGCCGTCGCGAGCGGCTATGCGCGTGGTCACGGCCTTCTTGTCGGTCTCGTCCATGACGTACAGGACGTGGTGCTCCATCGTGCTGACCGCGCCGGCGGACGGGTCGACGGAGAAGGCGACCGGGTCGTGCAGGAACATCTTGACGAGCTTGTCGATGTTCTTGTCGAGGGTCGCCGAGAACAGCATGGTCTGGCCCTCGGGCTCGACCTGCTTGAGCAGCGCGGTGACCTGCGGCATGAAGCCCATGTCGGTCATCTGGTCGGCCTCGTCGAGGACGGTGATCGCGACCTGCGAGAGGTCGGCGTCACCGCGGTCGATGAGGTCCTTGAGGCGGCCGGGAGTGGCGACGAGCACCTCGGCGCCGCGGCGCAGCGCGCCCGACTGCCGGTTGATCGACATGCCGCCGACGACGGTCGCGATGCGCAGGTTGACGGCCGTGGCGTACGGGGCCAGGGCGTCGGTCACCTGCTGCGCGAGCTCACGGGTCGGTACGAGGACCAGCGCGAGCGGCTGCTTCGGCTGCGCGCGGCGGCCGGCGGTACGGGCCAGCAGCGCCAGGCCGAAGGCCAGCGTCTTGCCGGAGCCGGTACGGCCGCGGCCGAGCAGGTCACGGCCGGCGAGCGAGTTCGGCAGCGTCGCGGCCTGGATCGGGAACGGCTCGGTGACGCCCTGGGCGGAGAGGGTCTTCAGCAGCGCCTCGGGCATGCCCATGTCCTCGAACGCGGCCACCGGCGGCAGGGCCGGGGTCAGCGGTTCGGGCATGGTGAATTCTTGGGGCCGGGCGACGGGGGCGGACTTCTGCCGTCCCGCGCCAGCCTTCGGACGTCCCTGTGCCGCACCTCGGCCCCGGGTGGGGCGGCGGCTGGGTCGTGCGGAGCTGGAGCTGGTCATGCGAGAAAGCCCTCCTGAAACCGGCAGGTAAAACAAACGTCGAAACAGCAGACAAGCCGGGGCCCGCACCTCACGGTGCGGACCCCGGCATGCTGAAGTACTTAGTTGGCGGGGAGGATGTTCTCCGCCTGGGGGCCCTTCTGGCCCTGGGTCACGTCGAACGAGACGCGCTGACCCTCGGTGAGCTCACGGAAGCCCTGGGTGGCGATGTTCGAGTAGTGGGCGAACACGTCCGGACCGCCACCGTCCTGCTCGATGAAGCCGAAGCCCTTTTCCGAGTTGAACCACTTCACGGTGCCAAGTGCCATTTTAAATCTCCTGAATAGGCGGCAAAGGGCCCCATCCGGAGAGTCCGGCAAAACAATAAAAGCGCCTGAGGAACATTCCCGTCAGGCGCACATAAAGTTCATGGGTACCACAACTGCAACGCTGCTAAAGCTAGCACACCTCGGCGCGGGCGTCCCAGCCCCTTCTGCGGACGACCTGCGCGGGGACCGGGGCGGGAGCCCCCGGCCCCGGCGCCGGGGCCGTGCGCTACAGCCGCTCGATGATGGTGACGTTGGCCTGGCCGCCGCCCTCGCACATGGTCTGCAGCCCGTAGCGGCCCCCCGTCCGCTCCAGCTCGTGGAGCAGCGTGGTCATCAGCTTCACTCCCGTGGCGCCCAGCGGATGGCCCAATGCGATGGCCCCGCCGTTGACGTTCACCCGTTCGGGGTCGGCGCCGGTCTCCTTCAGCCAGGCCAGGACGACCGGGGCGAACGCCTCGTTGATCTCCACGAGGTCGATGTCGTCCAGCGACATGCCGGTCTTCTTCAGCGCGTGCGCCGTCGCCGGGATCGGCGCCGACAGCATCCGGATGGGGTCCTCGCCGCGTACGGACAGGTGGTGGATGCGGGCCCGCGGCCGCAGGCCGTGTTCGGCGACGGCCCGCTCGGAGGCGATCAGCATCGCCGCCGCGCCGTCCGAGACCTGCGAGGAGACGGCCGCCGTGATCGTGCCGCCCTCGACCACCGGCCGCAGGGCCGCCATCTTCTCCGGGGTGGTGTCCCGGCGGGGGCCCTCGTCGGCCCGGACGTCCCCGTACGCGACGGTCTCGCGCTCGAAGCGGCCCTCGTCGATCGCGCGCAGGGCCCGCTGGTGGGACCGCAGTGCGAATTCCTCCATGGCGCGGCGCGTGATGCCCCACTTCTGCGCGATCAGCTCGGCGCCGTGGAACTGGTTCACCGGCGCGTCCCCGTACCGGGCCCGCCAGCCCTCGCTGCCCGCGTACGGGCCCTCCGTGAGGCCGAGCGGTTCCGCCGCCTGCCGGGACGCGAAGGCGATGGGGATCATCGACATGTTCTGGGTCCCGCCGGCCACGACCAGGTCCTGGGTCCCGGAGAGCACGCCCTGCGCCGCGAAGTGGACGGCCTGCTGCGAGGAGCCGCACTGGCGGTCCACCGTGACGCCCGGCACCTCCTCCGGCAGCCCCGCCGCCAGCCATGCGGTGCGGGCGATGTCCCCGGCCTGCGGGCCCACCGTGTCCAGGCAGCCGAAGACCACGTCCTCGACGGCGGCCGGGTCCACCCCGGACCGCTCGACCAGCGCCTTCAGGACGTGCGCGCCCAGGTCGGCCGGGTGGACCGCGGACAGGCCCCCTTTGCGCCGCCCCACGGGGGTGCGCACCGCTTCGACTATGTAGGCCTCGGGCATCGGGACTCCTCGGGTCGGGTTACGTACGCACGGCGATCCCGTCCAGCACCATCGAGAGGTACTGGCGGGCGATCTCCTCGGGGCTGTGCTGTCCTCCCGGCCGGTACCAGGACGCCGCCACCCACACCGTGTCGCGCACGAAGCGGTAGGTGAGGCGGATGTCGAGGTCGGCCCGGAAGACCTGGGCGGCGACCCCGCGCTCCAGCGTCCCCAGCCAGGCCTTCTCGAACTTCTGCTGCGAGTCGGACAGGTAGTGGAAGCGGGGCTGCACGGAGAGGGCGCGGGACTCCTTCTGGTAGATCGCGACGGCGGCGCGGTGCCGGTCGATCTCCCGGAAGGACTCGGTGACGAGGGCCTCGATGGTCTCCCTGGGGCCGAGGCCGGCGGCGAGGACGGTGTCGTAGCCCTGCCAGAGCTCGTTCAGGAAGGCCGAGAGGATCTCGTCGAGCATCGATTCCTTGGAATCGAAGTGGTAGTAGAGGCTGCCGGCGAGCATGCCGGCGGCGTCGGCGATCTTGCGGACGGTGGTGGCGTTGTAGCCCTGCGCAGCGAAGACCTCGGCGGCGGTGTCGAGGAGCTCGCGGCGGCGCTCGGGCGTGGCCGTCACCTGGGGCTTCTTCTTGGGTGTCGGCCGGGTCGGCTGGTTCGTCGGTCGGTTCGTTGGCACGGGCCCATTCTGGGCCAGGGGGCGCCTTGCCGATCAGGCCAGATCAGCGAGCGGCGGCTGGCGCGTGCGATCGCAAGGCGGAGGAGAGAGTCGACGCGGAGCGTCGTCGACCGATGAGAACGCGGCGAGCGTGCGTGCCATGCGCCGCGAGCCTGGCCCGATCGGCAGGGCATCCCCTAGGCGCGCTGGCTGCTGACCGAGACGGTCTCGCCGGTCATGTACGACGAGTAGCCGCTGGCCAGGAACACGATGACGTTGGCGACCTCCCACGGCTCGGCGTAGCGGCCGAAGGCCTCGCGGGCCGTCAGCTCGCGCAGCAGTTCCTCGCTGGTGACCTTCGCCAGGTGCGGGTGCATGGCCAGGCTCGGGGCGACCGCGTTGATCCGTACGCCGAACTCGGCCGCTTCCAGTGCCGCGCAGCGGGTCAGTGCCATCACGCCGGCTTTGGCGGCGGCGTAGTGGGCCTGGCCGGTCTGGGCGCGCCAGCCGACGACGGAGGCATTGTTGACGACGACCCCGCCCCGCCGGGAGGCCTTCAGCGACTGCAGGGCGGCGCGGGTGCAGCGGAAGGTGCCGTTCAGGGTGACGTCGAGGACCTTCCCCCACTGTTCGTCGGTCATGTCGACGAGGGGGGCGGTGCCGCCGAGGCCGGCGTTGTTGACGACGACGTCGAGGCGGCCGTGGGTCTGCTCGGCGAGCGCGAACAGGGCCCGGACCTGGTCCTCGTCGGTGACGTCGCAGGGCAGGGAGGTGACGCGGTCGGCGCCGAACTCGGCGGCGAGGGCGTCCTCGGTTTCCTTCAGGCGGCGGGCGTGCGCGTCGCCGATGACGATGCGGGCGCCCTCCTCCAGGAAGCGGCGGGCGGTGGCCCCGCCGATCCCGGCGCCGGCGGCGGCGGTGACGACGGCGGTGCGGCCCTGGAGCAGCCCGTGACCCGGCACGTAGCCGGGGGTGGTGGGGGTGTTCAGGCTCATGGCCGTACGTTAACCTACCAAACACTTGTTAGGGAACACTCGGGGAACGCGTACCCAGGCCCCTGCGACGGAGGCGAACAGCTGATGGACCTGACCCACGCACCGGAGGTGGAGGCCTTCCGGGCCGAGGCGCGCGCCTGGCTCGCCGGCCACGTCCCGCGCTCCCCCCTGCCCTCCCTGGAGACGGCGGAGGGCTTCGCGGCGCACCGGGAGTGGGAGGCGCAGCTGCACGCGGACCGCTGGTCGGCGGTGTCCTGGCCCGAGGAGTACGGCGGCCGCGGCGTGGACATCGAGCGGTGGCTGGTCTTCGAGGAGGAGTACTGGGCGGCGGGCGCGCCCGGCCGGGTCTCCCAGAACGGCATCAGCCTCCTCGCACCGACCCTCTTCGACCACGGGACGCCCGAGCAGCGGGCGCGGGTGCTGCCGCCGATGGCGGCCGGCGAGGTGATCTGGGCACAGGCCTGGTCGGAGCCGGAGGCGGGCTCCGACCTGGCCTCGCTGAGGTCGCGGGCCGTGCGCACCGGAGGCGGCTGGCTGCTGTCCGGGCACAAGACCTGGTCCTCGCGGGCGGCGTTCGCGGACCGGGCGTTCGGCGTCTTCCGTACGGACCCGGGGGCCGCGAAACCGCACCAGGGGCTGACGTACTTGATGTTCGACCTGCGCGCGCCGGGGGTGACGGTACGGCCCATCGGCCGGCTGGACGGGAAGCCCGCCTTCGCGGAGCTCTTCCTCGACGAGGTCTTCGTACCGGACACGGACGTGATCGGGGAGCCGGGGCAGGGCTGGCGGATCGCGATGTCGACGACGGGCAACGAGCGCGGGCTGACGCTGCGTTCGCCGGGGCGCTTCCTCGCGGCGGCGGACCGGCTGGCCGGGCTGTGGCGGGCGGCCGGGGATCCGGCGGACACCGCGCTGCGGGACCGGGTGGCGGACGCGGCGGTCGGGGCGCGCGCGTACGAGCTGTTCACCTGGACCGCGGCCTCGCGGTTCGCGGCGGGCGAGCGGATCGGCGCCGAGTCCAGCCTGAACAAGGTGTTCTGGTCGGAGTACGACATCGCCCTGCACGAGACGGCGCTGGACCTGCTGGGCGCGGACGCGGAACTGGCGGAGGGCGCGTGGGCGGAGCCCTGGGTCTTCTCGCTGGCCGGGCCGATCTACGCGGGCACGAACGAGATCCAGCGCGACATCATCGCCGAGCGCCTGCTCGGCCTCCCGAAGGGCCGCCGCTGATGCGCTTCCTGCCGACCGCGGAACAGTCGGACTTCGCCCGTACGCTGCAGGGCCTGCTCGGCGCCTCGGACGTGCCGGCGGCCGTACGGGCCTGGGGCTCCGGGGACCACGGGCCGGGGCGGGCGGTGTGGGCCCGGCTCGCCGGGACGGGCCTGTTCGCGCTGGCGGCGGACGAGGCGCATGACGGGGCGGGGCTGCTGCCGGTGGAGCTGGCCCTCGGCTTCGTGGAGCTGGGCCGGGCGGGGATGCCGGGCCCGGTGGTGGAGACGGCTGCGGCGGCCGTGCTCCTGTCGGCGCTCGGGGCGGCCGGGGAGGAGGGGCCGGCGAAGCGCTTCCTGCCGGGGCTGGTGGCGGGCGAGGCCCTGGCCACGCTGACGCTGCCGGGCGGGGGTCCGTACGTACTGGACGCGGATGCGGCGACGTACTGCTTCACGGTGTCGGCGGCGGGCGAGCTCCGGCTGGCGGGCGGGGCCGGGGACCTGCTGGGGTCCACGGACCCGGCGCGCCGGCTGTCCCGGCCGGCGGCGGAGGGGGAGCTGCTGGCCGCCGGGCCCCGGGTCTCGGCGGCGGCGGCGACGGCCCTGGGCTGGGCGCGGCTGCTGACGGCGGCGCAGTGCCTGGGGGTGGGCGAGGCCCTGCTGGCGAGCACGGTGCAGTACGTGAAGCAGCGCACGCAGTTCGGCACGCCGATCGGCGCCTTCCAGGCGGTGAAGCACCGGCTGGCGGACACGCTGCTGGCCCTGGAGTTCGCGCGGCCACTGGTGTGGGCGGCGGCACTGGGCCTGGCGCCGTGGGAGGTCGCGGCGGCGAAGCTGACCGCGGGCGAGGCGGCGTATGCGGCGGCCATGACGGCGCTGCAGCTCCACGGGGCCGTCGGCTACACGGAGGAGCTCGACCTCTCCCTGTGGCTGCGCAAGGCGCGGCCGCTGCGCGACGCGTGGGGCTCGCCGTCGGTGTGCCGGACGGCGGTGCTCCAGGAACGCGACGGGTGACGGAAGCGGTGCTCACGAGGACGACCGGTCTCACACGAGGGCCACGCCGAGGCTGACGACGTAGCGCTCCTCGACCGTCCCGTCGGGGAACAGCGGGTTCAGCCGGACCCGCTCGGCCTCGAGGAACTCCCGGGTGCCGTCGGGCCCGAGCATCAGGAACGCGGAGTGGCTGGCGTGGTTGGCGAGGTGGACGTCGAGCGGGATCCGGCGCGACCAGCGCACTTCGCGGGAGGTGAATGCCGGCTCGGCCGGCAGACCCCGCAAGGTGACCCCGCCGGCGTCGAACAGGGCCCGGATCCGTTCGTCCTGCTCGGCGATCCAGGGGACGGCGGTGTCCAGGTCGTTCCACCAGAGCGCGAGCGCGCCGCCGGGGCGCAGCACGCGGCGGGCCTCGGGGACGGAGCGGGCGGGGTCGGTCCAGTGCCAGGCCTGGGCGTACGTGAGGAAGTCGAACCCGGCGCTGGCGAGCGGCAGCCGGTCGCCGTCCCCGCGCACGAGCGGGATCCCGGGGTTCGCGCGCCGGAACTCGGCGGCCATGCCGTCGCCCGGCTCGACGGCGACGACGTCCGCACCGCGGGCGTGCAGCAGCCGGGTGGCGATCCCGGTCCCGGCCCCCACGTCGGCCACCCTGGCCCCCCGCAGTCCCCGCCCGGCCAGCGCCTCGAGGACGTCGAACAGCTCCCCGGGATACCCGGGCCGGTTCGCCGAGTACAGCGCGGCGGCGGTGTCGAAGGACCGGGCACGGGCGCGGGGCTGCGGGGACGTCATACGGCCATTGTTTTCGATCTCCGACCGCTGGGCCAGGCCTTTCCCCCGGCCCGGCGGAGCCTTCGGCCGACGCCTCGGCGGAACTCGCGGACGACCTCGATCCGGCCCGCGATGTGCGCGTTGAACTCGTCATGGGGTCGACGGCAGACGCCGCGGAGCCGCCCTGGCCGGCAGGTTTCGGTTCAGGCGACGCGACGGCGGCGGAGGGAGCAGCGGATCAGGACCAGCGTCTGGACGGCCAGGAGGATCGCGGCCCCGGTGCCGGCCGTGGGGACGGCGTCCGGCGAGGCCCAGGCCCGGCTGCCCAGCTCGGCGATGCCGACCGCGGCCAGCGCGACCAGGAAGCGGGGCACGAACTCGGCCTCGGTGCCGTGCAGTACGCCCGAACCGACGACGAACACGGCCAGCAGCACCGGGATCCAGGGGGTGCCCGGCTCGCGCAGCAACAGCGCGGCGCCGAACTCCACGGCCAGGACGATCACGTTGCGGAGCAACATCGACATGAGCACATCATGCCGTGGAATATCCGCGTGCGCCCGCGCCGGGTCCTGGCCTAAGATCCACCGCAAGGGCGGGGTCGTAGCACAGAGGTAGTGCGCCTACACAGCATGGAGGAGGACGCCGGTTCGAATCCGGCCGCCCCGCCCCCTTACTCGCAGGCTCGCAGCCAGGACGCCGCGGCCGTCAGGGCCGTCCGGCCGGCCGGCAGCGGCAGGCCCAGGAACCCGTGGAAGACCCCCGGGTACACGTGGACCGTGCAGTCCACCCCCGCTGCACCCAGCCGGCGCGCGTACGCCAGGCCCTCGTCCCGCAGCAGGTCGCAGTCGGCCAGCACCAGCAGCGTGCGCGGGAGTCCCGACAGCTCGCGGGCCCGCAGCGGCGAGACGTGCGGATGCGCGGGGTCGCCGCCGTACTGCTCCCAGTACCAGGCCATGTGGGCCGCGGTGTGGAAGTGCCCTTCCGCGTACGGCGACACCGACGCCGACTCCATCGCCGCGTCCAGCGGCGGATAGACCAGCAGCTGGCCCGCCACCAGCCCGGGCGCCCGCAGCGCCGTCACCGCCGCCAGGTTGCCCCCGCTGGAGTCCCCCGCCACCACCACCCGGCCCGGATCGCAGCCGAGCGCGAGAGCGTGCGCCCGCGCCCACCGCAGTACCGTCAGCGCGTCGTCCGGGGCCGCCGGCCAGGGGTGTTCCGGGGCGAGGCGGTAGTCGGCCGAGACCACCACCGCACCCGAACCCGCGCCCAGCGACCGGCACACCGCGTCGTGCGTGTCGAGCCCGCACATCACCCAGCCGCCGCCGTGGAACCAGACCACCAGAGGGCGGCCCGTCGAGCCCGGCGCGGGGTCGTAGATGCGGACCGGGACACCCGAGGCGTCGGCGTCCCGCACCGAGGCCACCTCCGGGCCCGCCGGCCGGCCGCCCGCGGCCGCCGCCCGCAGGGCCGCCACGTCCCCCGGCCCCGGGAACGCCGTCTCCATCGCCTCGCACAGCGCCCGTGCCTCGGGGGAAAGGGAGTCGCCCGCCGCACCGGCACCCCTCGCCCCGGCACTCGTCCCGCCGTCGATCATCGCGCCGTCATCCCCCCGTCCACCGCGAACTCCGTGCCCGTCACGTACGAGGACGCGTCCGAGCAGAGGAACAGCACCAGCTCCCCCACCTCCTCCGGCCGCCCCATCCGCCCCAGCGGCACGTGCGACCAGTCCTGCCCGGAGACCTCGGAGATCATCGGCGTGTCGATCGCCCCCGGATGCACCGAGTTGACCCGGATCCGGTCCCCCGCCAGGTCCAGCGCCGCCGAGCGGGTCAGCCCGCGCAGCCCGAACTTGCTGGACCCGTACGCCGCGTGGCCCGGGATCCCGACCAGCCCGGCCGTGGAGGAGATGTTCACGATCGAGCCGCCCCCGGCCGCCCGCAGCACCGGCGCCACCGCCTGGATCCCCAGGAACGGCCCCAGCAGGTTCACCCGCAGCAGCGCCTCGAACTCCTCGGGCCGCTGCCGCTCCACGTGGGCCGTGCGCCACACCGCCGCGTTGTTGACCAGCGCCGAGACCGTGCCGAAGGCGCGTACGGCCTCCCGTACGACCTCCGCCCAGCTGTCCGCCTCGGCCACGTCGTGCCGTACGTACAGCCCCTGGTCCCCGAGCGAGGCCGCGACCGCCCGGCCCTCCTCCTCCCGTACGTCCGTGACGACCACCCGCGCGCCGGCACCCGCGCACAGCCGGGCCTCCGCCGCGCCCTGCCCGCGTCCGGCGCCCGTGATGACGACGACCTTCCCGTCCAGCGAGATCACCCGTCGGCCCCCCTCCCTACTTCTAATAGGAATACTTCTAGCAGGCATGTCCTAAGGGAGGAAGGGGTGCCGCGGAGGCCGGTCGTAGACTGCGGTGCGTGGCAGACGAGACGAACAAGCACCCGCTTCCGGCGACCAGTTGGGCGGTACTCGGGCTGCTCTCCTTCGGGGAGGAGCTCTCCGGCTACGACCTGAAGAAGTGGTCGGACCGGTCGCTGCGCTTCTTCTACTGGAGCCCCTCCTTCAGCCAGATCTACAGCGAGCTCAAGCGCCTGGAGAAGGCGGGCTACGCCTCCTCCCGACTCGTCGCCCAGGAGACCGGCACCCGCGACAAGCGGGTGTACCGGATCACCGTCGAGGGCACGGCGGCCGTACGGGCCTGGGCCCGCGAGGCCCCGGTCGACCCGCCCGTCCTCAAGCACGGGCCGATGCTGAGGCTGTGGCTGGGCCACCTTCTGGAGCCCGCGCGGATGCGTGAAGTCCTGCTCCGTCACCAGGAGTTCGCGGAGCAGATGCGGCTGCGGGCGGTGGCCGACGGGGAGAGCGCGCAGGAGGAGCCCGCCTGGGCCTACCCGGCGCTCGCCCTCAAGTGGGCCGAGCGGTACCACGCCTCGGAGCGGGACCTCGCGGCCGCCGTGCTCGACGACATCGCGGCGCTGGAGGCCGGCGACGCCCGCGCCGAGGCGGACGGGCGCGCGTAGCCGCGGGTGCGCCGTGCCCCGCTGCCGCACGCCGGGGCTGCGCCGCCGCGGGCTGACGTACCCTCGGCCCCATGACGGGCAGCGCGATCGACCTCCGCAAGATGGAAGCGACCGCTCCGGCGCTCGTGAGCCTCTACAAGAGCGCGGGCGTCTCGCTGCGCAAGCACGGCCTGGAGGGCAGACGCGCCTCGGTGTACCTGGTCCTGGACTACTCGGGGTCGATGCGCCCGTACTACCAGGACGGGACCGTGCAGGCGCTCGCCGACCGGGTGCTGGGCCTGTCCGCGCACCTGGACGACGACGGCCGCGTGCCGGTGGTGTTCTTCTCCACGGAGGTCGACGCGGTGGAGGAGATCCCGCTCGCCGGGCACCAGGGCCGGATCGCGCAGATCGCCTCCCGCCTCGGCCACATGGGCAGGACGGCGTACCACGCGGCGATGGACGCGGTGATCGACCACTATCTGGATTCGGGGTCGGCGAAACCCGCTCTGGTCGTCTTCCAGACGGACGGCGGCCCGATCAACAAGCCGGCGGCGGAGAGGTACCTGTGCAAGGCGGCACGGCTCCCGCTGTTCTGGCAGTTCGTCGGCTTCGGCGAGACGCGCAGTACGCAGTTCGACTTCCTGCGCCGGCTGGACGAACTGCCCGTGCCGGCCCGGCGGGTGGTGGACAACGCGGGCTATTTCCACGCGGGGCCGGACCCGCGCGAGGTACCGGATTCCGTCCTGTTCGACCGGCTGGTCATGGAGTTCCCGTCCTGGCTGGCGTCGGCCCGCGCGGCGGGCATCGTGCGCGCCTGAGCGACGGCTGTCGGTGCCAGGCGCTTTGATGGACGTATGACGACGACGAACAACTGGGCAGCATTCGAGAAGCAGGAACCGGACTTCGCGGCGGCCGTCCAGGCCCGCTTCGCGCAGTACCCGCACCACGTCCTCGGCACGCTGCGCAAGGACGGCTCCCCCCGGCTGACCGGGCTGAATGTCGACATCCGCGGCGGCGAGCTGTGGCTCGGCATGATGCCGGGCTCGATGAAGGCCAGGGACCTGCAGCGCGACCCGCGCTTCGCGCTGCACACCAACCCCGGCGAGGGCGAGACGATGCCGGACGGGGACGTACGGATCTCGGGGCGGGCGATCGAGCTCGTGGACCCGCCGGAGCTGCACCGGTACGCGGAGGAGACGGACACCCCGCACCCGTTCCACCTCTTCCACGCGGACCTGACGGAGGTGGTGCACATCGGCGTCGAGGGGGACGACCTGGTGGTGCGCTCGTGGACCCCGGGCCAGCCTCTGCGCACCATCCGCCGCGGCAACGACGACGAGCCCCCGCGCGAGGAGCCGGCTAGCTGAGCAGCAGCGGCCTGGCCTGTACGGGATCGGCGAGCCCGCCGGGGTCGATGTCGATCCAGCTGCGGTCGATGTTGATCGTCACCCCGTCGTACGTGTCGTTGTGGTCGCCGCGGTACTGGTGGGCGCGTCGGCGGCCGGCCCACTGGTGCGTGCCGGCGGGCAGGCCGACATCGGCGTCGGAGACCGTGGCCTTGGCGTTCCAGGAGGCGATCCACAGCACGTCGGGCATGGCCCACGGGGCCTGGTCGTGGTGGTCGCTGAGCGCCTTGCCCCCGGAGCTCGCCGCCACGTAGGCGCCGGCGCGGTAGCCGAGCTCGTGCAGCCGGACCGTCCAGGCGGTGAGGTAGGCGACGACCGGCGGGTCCCAGGTGGTGCGGTCCGTGTAGTGCTCGAGGTCGTTGTAGAGCACCGTGCCCTCGGCCAGGCCCAGGGCCCGGGCCGCCTGGACGGCGCCCTCGGCGGCGCCGATTCCCTCCTGGTTCGCCTCGGAGGGGTCGGTGGACAGGCCGGTGCCGGAGCCGTGCCAAGGCTGCGGGCCGACCCAGAGCGGCATCAGGTGCCAGCCCGCCTCGGCCTGCTTGCGGACCCAGCCGGCGGTGAGCTGCGGCTGGGCGCAGGCCCGGGCCCGGCCGCCGATGTAGATGCCGACGGCGCCGAAGGGGGATGCGGACCGCCAGCCGTCCATGGCGCGCTGGGTCGGGGCGGTGCAGGCGTCGAAGCCGGCCCCGGTGAAGGGCGCCTGGGCGGTGACGGCCTTCGGGCCGGCGACGGCCGACGCCGGTTCGGCCGCGGTGCCGTGGGCCCCGGGGGCGGCGCCGTCCCCGGTACGGGCCCGCGCGAGCAGCTCCCGTACGGCGTCGGGCGCTTCCCCGTACGAGAGGGTGGCCATCACCCCGGACCGCCGCAGGGCGTACCTGACCTCGTGGCTGTCCCCCGCCGCCTCGGGGATCCCGCCGGAGCCCTCGACCCGCAGGGTCGGGATGTCGGCCCGCGCCGGGGCCCCGTCGAGCGGCTCCAGGTGCAGGGTGTCGGCCCGGCTCCGAACGGCCCGCCCGCTGCATTCGGCCTGGCTGCCGGCGTGCCCGAGGTACAGGGTCGGCAGATCCAGCCGCAGACAGGCGTCGGGATTCCGCTCGAGGTCGACGACCCGCCAGTCCCCGGGGACCCTGAGCCGCAGCCCGCGGTACTCGACGGTCCGCCCCTCGCCCCCGGCAGGCGAAGCGGGCAGCACCAAAGCGGCACCAAGCAGCGAGCACAACATCATTTTGGACGGCATGCGCCCCACAGTTACCAGACCGCACCCCGCCCAACCGCGCGCAGGCGCACGGCAGATGGCCCATCCGGCCGATGCCCCGCACAGCCCGGCGCCCCCCAACCCCCGCTGCACATCACCCACACGAGCGACCCACCCCCGCCCCGTCACGCCCGAAGCCTGACCGCAAACGCCACGGCGCCCGTCATCCCTGGTCGGGGACATGACGGGCGCCGTGCGAGGCGGCCACTCAGCCGGCAGCCACCTTGAAGCGCACCCAGACCGTCTTGCCCACGCCTTCGTCCTGGACTCCGAACTCATCGGACAGTTCCTTCACCATCCACAGACCTCGACCGCAGAACTCCTCGGGGGCCGCGCGCCGCACCTCCGGCACACCCGGCCCGCTGTCCCGGACCTCGATGCTCACCACTCCCGGCCCGCGGACGAGCCGAACCGAGAACTCCCGCCCCAACGGCACCCCGTGAAGCACGGCATTGGCTGCGAGCTCCGAAGCGCACAGGCGTATGTCGTCACGGCGCTCGCCGATCCCCCACTCTCCGAGCGTGTCGCCGACGAACTGCCGGGCGGCACGCGCTGACGTGCGGGCGCGAGGAAATCGCTGTTGCCGAGAAGAGGACACGACGGTCCACCGCCTTGACGCTGAGCTTCCAAAGCCGCACAGACCGTATCGCTATTCGAAAAAAGCAGCAAGGTTTTGGGGCTAGGGGGACAGCCCCCTCGTCACATACCGTGGGACGCGCACGCGGATCGGACGTACGGGAGGACAGCATGGGCAGCGGCGAGTGGACCAGTACCTCGATGCCGTACCTGGCGCCCCGCACGGCCGGGGAATCCGACGCGTGGACGAGTGAGGCCCAGGCCCACGGCCACACGGGCGGACAGCGCATTCTGCAGGCCGGCGAGGAGGCCGCCTCGGCCGAAGTCGCGCAGATGCTAGGGACAACGGCCGGCGAGACGGTGGTCGCCCGTCGCCGCCTCATCGAACTCGACGGGGTCCCGTGTGAGTTGACGGACACCTACTATCCCGCCTCGATCGCGTCCGACACCCGCCTCGCTGCAACCGGCAGGATCCGCGGCGGCGCGGTCACCCTCCTCGCCGAGCTCGGTTACGTCGGTGTCAGGGCGCTCGAGAAGGTCACGGCACGCATGCCGTCGACGGACGAACGTGATCAGCTGCGCATGGGGCCGGGCGAACCGGTACTCCGGATCGCCCGCGTCACGCTGGACTCCGACGACCGGCCGATCCAGGCGGACGTGATGGTGATGCCCGCCGACCGGCAGCAGTTGCGCTACGAATTCAAGATCGGATGACCGTGCCGACCACTGATGACGACACGTTCGACCGCCGGTCGCTCCACGCCCGTATCGCCGCCGATCTACGGGACGAGATCATGAGCGGCGACCTTGCACCGGGCGCGAAGCTGCCCTCCACCACCCACCTGAAGGACAGGTTCGACGCGTCCAGCGCCACCGTGCAGAAGGCATTGCAGCTACTGAAGGACGAGCGGCTCGTCGTCGGGCGCGCCGGTGCCGCTGTGACCGTACGGGAGAACCGGCAACGGACGATCAGCCCGGCGGGCTCCCTCACGACGGCTGCCGCCGGTGCGGCGTACCCCTGGCTGGCCGAAGCCGCCAAGCACGGCACGACCTCGCGCAGCACCCTGCTGGAGGTGGGTGAGGTAACTCCGCCCGCCGATGTGGCCGCGGCGCTCGGCCTCCAGGCGGAGGAGCCCGCGCTGCTGCGTCGGCAGCTTCTCCGCATCGACGACGAACCCGCCGAACTCGTCAGCTCCTACTACCCGCTGCACATCGCCCGCGGTACCGCGCTGTCCGAGGCCCGGAAGATCAAGGGCGGCACCCCGACGCTGCTCACCGAACTCGGCCATCCGCCGAGGACGAGCATCGACCGGGTCTCCGCCCGCGTCCCGACGCAGGACCAGTGCCACGGGCTGCGCCTGCCCACCGACCTGCCGGTTCTGCGCACGCTCCGTACCGTGTTCAGCGACGGAGATCGCCCGGTCGAGGCCACCGTCATGGTGAAGGCCGGGCACCTCTACGAGCTTCGGTACGCGTTCACGCCCGAAGCCTGACCGCGAACGCCACAGCGCCCGTCATCCCTGGTCGGGGACATGACGGGCGCTGTGTCGGAGTTCCGCACGTCATTGTGCGGACCGTATGAGGGGTCCTCCCCGAAAAGGGGAGGGGTACTGCAGGTCGCCCGAGCGGCGCGAGCTCGGCGAGGGGATCAGACCATCAGGGAGCGGTCCGTCGGCTTGACGGGGTACGGGAGGGCGCTGCTGCCGGTCAGGTAGCGGTCCACGCCTCGGGCCGCCGAGCGGCCCTCCGCGATCGCCCAGACGATCAGGGACTGGCCGCGGCCGGCGTCGCCGGCCACGAAGACGCCGTCGACGTTGGTCGCGTACGAGGCGTCGCGGGCGACGTTGCCGCGCTCGTCCAGCTCCAGGCCGAACTGGGACACCAGGCCGTTGGCCTGGTCCGTGCCGGTGAAGCCCATCGCCAGGGTGACCAGTTGGGCCGGGAGGACCCGCTCGGTGCCGGGCTTCTGGACCAGCTTGCCGTCTTCGAAGGCGACCTCGACCAGGTGCAGGGCCTGGACGTTGCCGTCCTCGTCGCCCTCGAAGTGGGTCGTGGAGACGGAGTAGATCCGCTCGCCGCCCTCCTCGTGCGCCGAGGTGACCTTGTAGAGCATCGGGAACGTCGGCCAGGGCTGCCCCGTGGGGCGGTCCTCGGACGGCCTGGGCATGATCTCCAGCTGCGTGACCGAGGCCGCGCCCTGGCGGTGGGCGGTGCCCACGCAGTCCGCGCCCGTGTCGCCGCCGCCGATGACGACCACGTGCTTGCCCTCGGCCGTGATGGGGGGCGCCATGAAGTCGCCCTCCTGGACCTTGTTCGCGAGGGGGAGGTATTCCATCGCGAAGTGGATGCCCTTGAGGTCACGGCCCGGGACCGGCAGGTCGCGGGAGACCGTGGCACCGGCCGCGACGACGACCGCGTCGAACCGCTTGCGCAGGTCGGTCGCGGACAGGTCGCGGCCGATCTCGATGCCGGTACGGAACTTGGTGCCCTCCGCGCGCATCTGCTCGATGCGGCGGTTGATGTGCACCTTCTCCATCTTGAACTCGGGGATGCCGTACCGCAGCAGGCCGCCGATGCGGTCCGCGCGCTCGTACACCACCACGGTGTGGCCGGCCCGGGTCAGCTGCTGGGCCGCGGCGAGACCGGCCGGGCCCGAGCCGATGACGGCCGCCGTCTTGCCGGACAGCCGCTCCGGCGGCTGCGGGGTCACGTTGCCGTTGTCCCACGCCTTGTCGATGATCGAGACTTCGACGTTCTTGATCGTGACGGCCGGCTGGTTGATGCCGAGCACGCACGCCGACTCGCACGGAGCGGGGCACAGGCGGCCCGTGAACTCCGGGAAGTTGTTGGTGGCGTGCAGGCGCTCGGAGGCCGCCGACCAGTCCTCGCGGTACGCGAAGTCGTTCCACTCCGGGATCAGGTTCCCGAGCGGGCACCCGTTGTGGCAGAACGGGATGCCGCAGTCCATGCAGCGGCCGGCCTGCTTGCTGATGATCGGGAGCAGCGAGCCCGGGACGTAGACCTCGTTCCAGTCCTTCAGCCGCTCGGCGACCGGACGGGAACAGGCGGTCTCGCGCCCGGTGGTGAGGAAGCCCTTCGGGTCAGCCATGGGTCGCCGCCTCCATCATCTTCTCCGTGGTCTCGGACTCCGAGAGTCCGGCCAGCTCAGCGGCGTCCTTGGCGGCGAGCACTGCCTTGTACGTGGTCGGGATGATCTTGCTGAAGCGGTCCGCGGAGACGGACCAGTCAGCCAGGAGCTTCGCGGCCACGGTCGAGCCGGTCTCCTCCTCGTGGCGGCGCACCACATCGTGCAGCCACTGCTTGTCGGTGTCGGAGAGGGCTTCCACCGCGCCCGTGTTGCCGACGTTGACGTTGTTGATGTCGAGGTCGATGACGTACGCGACGCCGCCCGACATGCCGGCCGCGAAGTTGCGGCCCGTCTCGCCGAGGACGACCGCGCTGCCGCCGGTCATGTACTCGCAGCCGTGGTCGCCCACGCCCTCCGAGACGACCAGGGCACCGGAGTTGCGGACGCAGAAGCGCTCGCCGGTGCGGCCGCGCAGGAACATCTCGCCGCCGGTGGCGCCGTAGCCGATGGTGTTGCCGGCGATGGTCGAGTACTCGGCGAGGTGGTCGGCGCCGCGGTCCGGGCGGACCACGACCCGGCCGCCCGACAGGCCCTTGCCGACGTAGTCGTTGGCATCGCCCTCCAGGCGCAGCGTCACACCGCGCGGCAGGAAGGCGCCGAACGACTGGCCGGCCGAGCCCGTGAAGGTCAGGTCGATGGTGTTGTCGGGCAGGCCCGCACCGCCGAACTTCTTGGTGACCTTGTGTCCGAGCATGGTGCCGACGGTCCGGTTGATGTTCCGGATGGCGATCTGGGCGCGGACCGGCTGGGCCGCCTCGGCGGAGTCGGCGTTCAGCGCATCGGCCGCGAGCTCGATCAGCTCGTTGTCGAGGGCCTTCTCCAGGCCGTGGTCCTGCTCGATCAGGGCGTGGCGGACCGCGCCCTCGGGCAGCGCCGGCACGTGGAAGAGGGGCTCGAGGTCGAGGCCCTGCGCCTTCCAGTGCGTGACGGCCTTGCTGGTGTCGAGGAGCTCGGCGTGGCCGACGGCCTCCTCGATCGTACGGAAGCCCAGCTCGGCGAGGATCTCGCGGACCTCCTCCGCGATGAACTCGAAGAAGTTGACGACGAACTCGGGCTTGCCGGAGAACCGGTCGCGCAGGACCGGGTTCTGCGTGGCGATGCCGACCGGGCAGGTGTCCAGGTGGCAGACGCGCATCATGACGCAGCCGGAGACGACGAGCGGCGCGGTCGCGAAACCGAACTCCTCGGCGCCGAGCAGCGCGGCGATGACGACGTCGCGGCCGGTCTTGAGCTGGCCGTCCGTCTGGACGACGATGCGGTCGCGCAGCCCGTTGAGCAGCAGGGTCTGCTGGGTCTCGGCGAGGCCGAGCTCCCAGGGACCGCCCGCGTGCTTGAGCGAGGTCAGCGGGGAGGCGCCCGTACCGCCGTCGTGGCCGGAGATGAGGACGACGTCCGCGTGGGCCTTGGAGACACCGGCGGCGACGGTGCCGACACCGACCTCCGACACCAGCTTCACGTGGATGCGTGCAGCCGGGTTGGCGTTCTTGAGGTCGTGGATCAGCTGAGCCAGGTCCTCGATGGAGTAGATGTCGTGGTGCGGCGGCGGGGAGATCAGGCCGACACCCGGGGTGGAGTGCCGGGTCTTGGCGACCCACGGGTAGACCTTGTGGCCGGGCAGCTGGCCGCCCTCGCCGGGCTTGGCGCCCTGCGCCATCTTGATCTGGATGTCGTCCGCGTTGACCAGGTACTCGCTCGTCACGCCGAAGCGGCCGGAGGCGACCTGCTTGATCGACGAACGCCGCGCCGGGTCGTACAGGCGGTCCGGGTCCTCGCCGCCCTCACCGGTGTTGGACTTGCCGCCCAGCTGGTTCATGGCGATGGCGAGGGTCTCGTGTGCCTCGCTCGAGATGGAGCCGTACGACATGGCGCCGGTGGAGAAGCGCTTGACGATGTCGGCGACCGACTCGACCTCGTCGATCGAGATCGCGGGCCGGTCCTCCGTCTTGAAGCCGAAGAGCCCGCGGAGCGTCATCAGCCGCTCGGACTGCTCGTTCACCCGGTCCGTGTACTTCTTGAAGATGTCGTACCGGCGGTTGCGGGTGGCGTGCTGGAGGCGGAAGACCGTCTCCGGGTCGAACAGGTGCGGCTCGCCCTCGCGGCGCCACTGGTACTCGCCGCCGATCTCCAGCGCGCGGTGCGTGGCCGCGATGCCGGAGGCCGGGTACGCCTTGGCGTGGCGCGCGGCCACCTCCTTGGCGATGACGTCCAGGCCGGCGCCGCCGATCTTGGTGGCGGTGCCCTGGAAGTACGCGGCGACGAACTCCTCGTTCAGGCCGACGGCCTCGAAGACCTGGGCGCCGCGGTAGGAGGCGACGGTGGAGATGCCCATCTTGGACATGACCTTCAGGACGCCCTTGCCGAGCGCGTAGATCAGGTTCTTGATGGCCTGCTCCGGCTCCAGGCCGGACAGGAACGTACCGGCGCGCAGCAGGTCCTCGACGGACTCCATGGCGAGGTACGGGTTCACGGCCGCGGCGCCGTAGCCGATGAGCAGCGCGACGTGGTGGACCTCGCGGACGTCGCCGGCCTCGACCAGCAGGCCCACCTGGGTGCGCTGCTTGGTGGCGATGAGGTGGTGGTGCACGGCGGAGGTGAGCAGCAGCGACGGGATCGGTGCGTGCTCGGCGTCCGAGTGGCGGTCCGAGAGGACGATCAGGTGGGCGCCGCTCGCGATGGCCGCGTCGACCTCGCCGCGGATCTCCTCGAGGCGGGCGGCCAGTGCCTCGCCGCCGCCGGAGACCCGGTAGAGGCCGGAGAGGGTGGCGGCCTTCATGCCCGGCATGTCGCCGTCGGCGTTGACGTGGATGAGCTTGGCCAGCTCGTCGTTGTCGATCACCGGGAAGGGCAGGGTGACGCTGCGGCAGGACGCGGCGGTCGGCTCCAGCAGGTTGCCCTGCGGGCCCAGCGAGGACAGCAGCGAGGTGACGAGCTCCTCGCGGATGGCGTCCAGCGGCGGGTTGGTGACCTGCGCGAAGAGCTGCGTGAAGTAGTCGAAGAGCAGCCGGGGGCGCTCGGACAGGGCCGCGATCGGGGAGTCCGTGCCCATGGAGCCGAGCGGCTCGCCGCCGGTACGGGCCATCGGCGCGAGGATGACGCGCAGCTCTTCCTCGGTGTATCCGAAGGTCTGCTGGCGGCGGGTGACCGAGGCGTGGGTGTGCACGATGTGCTCGCGCTCGGGCAGGTCCGTCAGCTCGATCTCGCCGGTCTCGAGCCATTCGGCGTACGGGGCGGCGCCGGCCAGCTCGGCCTTGATCTCGTCGTCCTCGATGATCCGCTTCTGGGCGGTGTCGACGAGGAACATCTTGCCGGGCTGCAGGCGGCCCTTGCGGACGACCTTGGCCGGGTCGATGTCGAGCACGCCGACCTCGGAGCCGAGGACGACGAGGCCGTCGTCGGTGACCCAGTAGCGGCCGGGACGCAGACCGTTGCGGTCGAGGACCGCGCCGACCTGGGTGCCGTCGGTGAAGGTGACGCAGGCCGGGCCGTCCCAGGGCTCCATCAGCGTGGAGTGGTACTGGTAGAACGCGCGGCGGGCCGGGTCCATGGAGGTGTGGTTCTCCCACGCCTCCGGGATCATCATCAGCACGCTGTGCGGCAGCGAGCGGCCGCCGAGGTGCAGGAGCTCCAGGACCTCGTCGAAGGAGGCCGAGTCGGAGGCGTCCGGGGTGCAGATCGGGAAGATCCGCTCCAGCGCGCCGTCACCGAAGACGTCGGAGGCGAGCTGGGACTCGCGGGCCTTCATCCAGTTCCGGTTGCCCTTGACCGTGTTGATCTCGCCGTTGTGCGCGACGAAGCGGTACGGGTGGGCCAGCGGCCAGGACGGGAAGGTGTTGGTCGAGAACCGCGAGTGGACCAGGGCCAGCGTCGAGGCGAAGCGGCGGTCGGAGAGGTCCGGGAAGAAGGGCTCGAGCTGGCCGGTGGTCAGCATGCCCTTGTAGACGATGGTGCGGGCGGAGAGCGACGGGAAGTAGACCCCGGCCTCGCGCTCGGCGCGCTTGCGCAGCACGAAGGCCTTGCGGTCCAGCTCGATGCCGGTGGCTCCTCCCCCAGACTCCGTCTGGGAGGTGCCCCCACTCACGAAGAGCTGGGAGAAGGCCGGCATGGTGGCGCGGGCGCCGTTGCCGAGCAGGTCCGGGGTGACCGGGACCTCGCGCCAGCCGAGGACCGTGAGGTTCTCCTCGGCGGCGATGGCCTCGATCTGGTCCACGGCGACGGCCTGTGCGGTGCCGTCGGCGGGGAGGAAGGCGATGCCGACGGCGTACGCGCCGGCCTCGGGGAGCTCGAATCCGGCCACCTCGCGCAGGAACGCGTCCGGGACCTGGGACAGGATTCCGGCGCCGTCGCCCGAGTCCGGCTCGGATCCGGTGGCACCGCGGTGCTCGAGGTTCCGCAATACGGTCAGCGCCTGCTCGACCAGCGTGTGGCTGGCCTCGCCGCTGAGGTTGGCCACAAAGCCGACGCCACAGGCGTCGTGCTCGTTGCGCGGGTCGTACATGCCCTGCTGGGCGGGGCGACCGTCCATGGGCGACCAGGCGGTGGTGCTGAGGCCGGTCGCGGAGTGCGTGGATGCGGAACGCATCGGCTCTCCCGTCGTCGTCGTGGCATAGGTGCGTGCCGAGGGACGACGTTGGCCCTCTGCGAAATTTCGTGCAGGTTACATGATGACCCCAATCCCGAGAAGCGGATATGGCGTTTCACCATGCGGACACTGCACGCAGCAGAAATGGAGATCGTTCGCAGCGGGGCGGGCATCATTGCCCTGCGCGCGGCGCCCTGGTCTGATGCCCGGCGGACACGGAATCGAAACCGCCGAGTAACGGACTACTTATGTCATGGGCTGCATAGTGTCTCACTACTTGCGCGGTCAGCCTACGGCTCCGCCGATCCAGGTTCCCAGGACGTACGTCACACCCGCGGCCGCGCCGCCCAGCAGCAGCTGCCGCAGACCGCTGTACCACCAGGTCCGCGCGGTGACCCGGGAGACGATCGCACCGCAGGCGAAGAGCCCGGCCAGCGCGAGCAGCACCGCGGGCCACAGGGAGGTGGCACCGAGCAGGTACGGCAGGACGGGCAGCAGCGCGCCCAGCGCGAAGGAGCCGAAGGACGAGACCGCGGCGACCATCGGCGAGGGGAGGTCCTCGGGGTCGATCCCGAGCTCCTCGCGGGCATGGATCTCCAGCGCCTGCTCCGGGTCCCGGGACAGCTGCATGGCGACCTCGCGGGCGAGCGCCGGTTCGACCCCGCGCGAGACGTACAGCTCGGCCAGCTCCTCCATCTCGTCGATGGGGTGCTTGCGCAACTGCTGGCGCTCTATGTCGAGTTCGGCGAGGACCAGCTCGCGCTGCGAGGCGACGGAGGTGTACTCGCCGGCCGCCATGGAGAAGGCTCCGGCCGCGAGGCCCGCCAGCCCTGTGATCACGATGGTCTGCGGGGCGACGGCGCCGCCGGCCACACCGGTCATCAGCGCGAGGTTGGAGACGAGCCCGTCCATGGCTCCGAACACGGCCGGCCTCAGCCATCCCCCGTTGACGTCACGGTGGGTGTGGTTGTCGCGGTGCGCGGTGTGCAGCGGTGCTTCGACGTCGATGATGGACATGACGGATTCCTCCCCTTCAGTACGAGAGGGCACGCGGAACCACGCCATGCGCGACACGCAGGCACCCACTCCCCCGGAACACCTCGAAACTACGCACGATTTCTGCCGCCCGCCAGCAAGGAAGGCCGTACTTACCTGGGGTTTCGCGGGTCGGCGACCGGGTGACGGGGGCCGGGGCGGGGTGTTTCGCGGCGAGTGACAAACCATATGTCATGGCACAAATCCCCCAAGGGCTCATGATGAGCCCCACCAAGTGGGAGAGGCGCCGCCATGGAGCTGATGAAGCAGATTGCATGCAATCCGCAGGTCCTCCTCGAACGGGCCAGGGGCGCTCTTCTGGGCCTCGCGGCGGGTGACGCGCTCGGAGCCCCCGCCGAGAACATGAAGCCCTCGGAGATCCGGGCGAAATGGGGCCGCATCGAGGGCTTCGTGTCGGAGGACCCGGCGGGCACCGACGACACCGAGTACGCGATCTTCTCGGGGCTGCTGCTGGCCCGCCACGGGTCGGCGCTGACCGTCTCCCACGTCGAGCGGGCCTGGCACCACTGGATCGCCGACCTCGACGAGGGGCCGTTCCGCGGGGCCGGCTTCAGCGAGCGCGGCACCCTGGAGAACCTCCGCCGGGGGCTCGCGGCCCCCATCTCCGCTCAGCACCGCCACGCCTGGTCGGACGGCCTGGCGATGCGGGCGGCGCCCTTCGGGGTGTTCGCGGCGGGCCGCCCGGCGGAAGCGGCGCGGCTCGTCGCGATCGACGGCTCGGTCAGCCACGACGGCGAGGGCATCTACGGCGGTCAGGCGGTGGCGGCGGGCGTCGCCGCGGCGATGGCGGGCGGCTCGCCCGCCTCCGTCGTCTCGGCGGCCCTTTCGGTCATCCCCTCCGACTCCTGGACGGCCCGCTCGCTGCGCCGGGCCGTGACGGCCGCCCCGCGCGGGGAACGGGCGGTGCGCTCCGCGGTGGTGATCGGCGGCTACCCGTGGACGGACCTGGCCCCGGAGGCGGTGGGCCTGGCGTTCGGTGCCTTCGCGGCGTGCGGCGGCGACTTCCCTTCCTCGGTCCTGACGGCGGTGAACATGGGCCGCGACGCCGACACGACGGCGGCGGTGGCGGGCGCCCTCGCCGGCGCCATGTCGGGCGTCGCCGCGATCCCGGCCGCCTGGGCGGCGGCGATCGGCCCGGTCCGGGGCAGTTGCCTCCCGTCGATGCGGGGCTACCACGTCCTGGACATCGCGGACCTCCTCACCCCGGAATCCGAGACCTCCCGATGAGGCCGGAGTCCGCCCCGGCCGTGGTGGCGGGGACCGGAGCCGCCCGGGCGGCGGTATCGGCCGGGGGGCCCGGCGCCGGGCCGGCCGCCGGGGTGCGCACCGATCCCGCAGGGGCCGCGCAGGTCCGCACCCACCGGCCCCCCGCAGCGGCCCGGCGGATCGAGGGGTTGCTGCTCGGCCTGGCCGCGGGCGATGCCGCCGGGTGGCCGGCCGCCCGGCACCGGGCCAGCCGCATGCCCGAGTGGACCCGCCGCCTCACCCGCGAGCTCGACACCTTCGCCGAGCAGAACCAGACCACCACCCTCCCCGTGCCCATCGCCCTGAACCAGCCCCCGGAACCCCTGCGCCTGGGCCCCTCCGACGACGCCGAATGGGCCGCCTTCGCCGCCGAGTCCGTGCTCACCGCGGCCGGCGTGCTGCTCAGCGACCTCAGCCGGTCCCGCCGGATGCGGGCCGCCATCGACCTCGCCTGGAACGCCCTGGCCAGTGAGATCGCCGCGGCTGCCGAGCGCGCCCCGGAGGTGGAGTCGGCCGTGCTGCCGCTGCGCGCCCGCATCTCCGTGCGCGCGGGCCTCGGCAACCTCGCCGCCGGCCTGCGCCCGCCCGCCACCGGCCACGACAACCCGCACTACTTCGACGACGCCGCCTGCATCCGCGCCTGCGTCCTCGCCGTCGTCCACCCCGGGGACCCGGCCGCCGCCGCGGACCTCGCCGAGTTCGACGCCCGCTACACCCAGGACGGCGACGGGGTCCACGGCGCCCGCGCCATGGCCGCCGCCCTGGCGGCCGCCCTCGCCGGCGCGGACACCGACACCGCCGTCGACGCCGCCCTCGGCCAGCTCCCCGAGGCCACCGAGATCGGCCGCAACGCCCGTCACGCCGTCAAGCTCGCCCGTACCCACAGTGACGGGGGTGGCGCCTTCGCCATCGTCCCCACCCTCGAGCACGAGATCGTGGACCACGTCTACAGCTACGGCATCGCCGCCGCCGAGACCGTCCCCGTGGCCCTCGCCCTCGCCACCGCCGCCCGTGGCCGGGCCGCCGAGGCCGTCCCGGCCGCCGCCTGCCTGTCCCGCGTCGCGGACTCCGCCCCCGCCCTCGCCGGCGCGCTCACCGGCGCCCTCGGAGGCGGCGACTCGATCCCCGCCGCCTGGCGCGAGGCCTGCCGCACCCTGTCGGGATGCGCCCTCCCGCGCCTCGCCGGCACCGATCTGGTCGAACTCGCCGCGCTGCTCGATCGTACGGAACTCACCTCACCCAGGGGATGATTCGGACATGACGCTCACTCTCGAAGACCGGGCGGCCGGCTGCCTCGTAGGAGCCGCCGTCGGCGACGCGCTCGGCGGTCCGGTGGAGGGCTGGCCCCCGGAGCAGATCGTGGAACGGCACGGCGGCCGCGTGCACGGCATCGTCGGACCGTGGCACGAGGACTGGCGCACGGCCCGCCCCCTCGCGCCGTACCACAAGGGCGACGGCCACGTCACCGACGACACCCTCATGACGCATGCGCTGGTACGGGTCTACGAGGCCGTCCGGGACCACCTCGACGCGTACGCGATCGCCGATCACCTGGTCCCGGACCTGATGACCAACCCGCGCTGGATCCCCGAACTCGAAGCCGAGGCCCTGCCGCTCCAGCGGATCTTCCTGGCCGAGAAGTGGATCGTGACCCGGCTGCACTACGCCCACGCGGACCCGCGCGAGGCGGGCAACGGGAACGTCGTCAACTGCGGTGCGGCGATGTACATGGCGCCGGTCGGCATCGTCAACGCCGGCCATCCGGCGGGCGCGTACGCGGAGGCGCTGGACATCGCCGGGGCGCACCAGTCCTCGTACGGGCGGGAGGCCGCGGGGGTCTTCGCGGCGGCGGTCGCGGCGGCGTGCGTGCCCGGGGCGACGGCCTCCTCGGTGGTGGACACGGCTCTGGCGCTGGCCAAGGACGGCACGCGGACCGCCATCGCGGCGGTGTGCGAAGCCGCTGCGCACCACCGGGACTTCGAGTCGGCCCTGGCCCCCCTCCGGGCGGCGGTGGCCCCGTACGACTCGGTGGGCCCGGACTACCGCTCCCCCTCGCTCGGCGCCCGCCGCCCGTCCCGCCTCCACTCGATCGAGGAGCTCCCGATCGCGCTCGGCATGCTGGTCGTCGCCGACGGTGCGTACGAGGGCTCGGTGCTCGGAGCCGTCAACTACGGCCGGGACTGCGACTCCATCGCCACGATGGCGGGGGCGATCGCCGGAGCCCTGTCCGGCGCCTCGGCGGTCCCGCCGGCCTGGGCCAAACAGGTCGCCGAGGCCAGCCGCCTCGACCTGCACGCCCCGGCGTCGGCCCTGGCCGCGGTGGCCCGCGAGGTCTTCGCCCTGGACCACGCCCGCCGCCGGGCCCACGAGTCGGCCTTCACCTCGATCGCCGCCCCGCAATGACCCGCACCCCACCGTGCGGTCCCCCTGCCGCCGGCCCCGCGGCGCTCCCGGCCGCCGACCCGCCGCGGCACCCGGCACCGGCCGCCGCAGAAGGGGCGGGGCGTGCAACACCGGCCACCGCAGAAGGGGCAGGGCGAGCAACACCGGCCACCGCAGAAGGGGCGGGGCGTGCAGCACCAGCCGCCGACCCGGCGGGGCGTGCAACACCGGCCACCGCCGGCCCAGCGGGAAGTGCAGCACCGGCCACCGCCGGCCCGGAACGGTACGCAGCACCAGCCGCCGCCGGCCCGGCGGGGTACGCAGTGCCGGCCGACGCCGGCCCCGCGGGGCGGAACCCGCCGCCGGGCGGTGGCGCGCAGGCGGCTGCCGGCGGCATGCCGGTGCGTCCGGCGGCCGGCGGGGCGCTGCCCGCTCCCGGGATGACCCCGGGCGGCGGTTCGGCCGGGGCCGTACGGCTGACGTGGGTGCAGCCGGAGGACCTGGTCGGGCACGAGCTGCGGCAGGCCGCCGAGGACGGACGGGACGCCGAGCCCCTGCTCCGCGCCTGGCTGGCGGCCGGCGGCCACCCGGCGCCCGGCCGGGCCGGCGCCTCCCCCACTCCCGCCCCGCCGGAGCTCCGCGCCCTCGCTTCCCGGCTCCTGACCGAACTCGCCGCCCTCCCCTCCCCGTCGGCCCGCGACGAACCGACCCCGTGGCCCGCCATCACGGCCACCTGGGCCGGGGCACCGGCGGGCCGGGCGCCCGGGAACCCTTCCCCCACCGCGCCCCTTCCCGGGACCGGGGGCACGCCCCTGGACCCCCGGCCCGCCGGCCCGGCCCTCGCTGCGCGGCGCGCCGAGGGCTCGCCCCCGGCTTCGGGTACGGACGGGCCGGCTCGGAAGCCGGGCCACCGGGTCGACCCCCGGCTGCGGGAGCGGCTCGAGCGGGCCTGGACGGGCCGGGCCGTGGGGTGCGTGCTCGGCAAGCCCGTGGAGAAGCTCCCGCTGGAGGGGATCCGGGCGCTGGCCCGGGCCGCCGGGAACTGGCCGCTGGACGACTGGTTCACCGAACGCGGCGTTCCCGCGCAGCTGCTGGCCGCCCACCCCTGGAACCGGCGCTCCGCCGCCACCTCCCTCGCCGAGAACATCGACGGCGCCCCCGAGGACGACGACCTGAACTACCCGCTCCTGAACCTGATCCTGCTGCGCCGGTACGGCAGGGGCTTCACCACCGCCGACGTCGCCCGCCTCTGGCTCGACGAACTCCCCGCCGGCCGGACCTTCACCGCCGAGCGCCTCGCGTACCGGAACCTGCTGCTCGGGCTCGAGCCCCCGGCCACCGCCACCCACCACAACCCCTTCCGCGAGTGGATCGGCGCCCTCATCCGGGCCGACGTGCACGGCTGGACCAACCCCGGCGACCCGGCCGCCGCCGCGGCCCAGGCGTACCGGGACGCCGTCCTCACCCACACCGGCAACGGCGTCTACGCCGCCCTCTTCACCGCCGCCGCCATCGCCGAGGCCGCCGGCGGCCGGGCCGACATCCACACCGCGCTCCGGGCCGGACTGGCCGTCGTACCGCCCCGCTCACGGCTCGCCGAGGCCGTCCGCCACGCCGTCGACACGGCCACCCGGCACGCCGACGCCGACTTCGACCGCGTCGTGGACCGGCTGCACTCCCGGTACGGGCACTACCACTGGGTCCACGCCGTCCCCAACACCGCCCTGATCGCCGCCGCCCTCACCCACGCGGACGGGGACTTCACCCGTTCCGTCTGCCGCGCCGTGTCCGGCGGCTGGGACACCGACTCCAACGGCGCGACCGCCGGCTCCCTCGCCGCACTCGTCGATCCGGACGGCGTCCCGCACCGCTGGTCCGCCCCCCTCAAGAACCGCCTCGCCACCACCGTCCCCGGCTTCGACGGCATCGGCTTCGACACCCTCGCCCAGCTCACCGCACAGGAGGCAGCCCGCCCATGACGGCCATCGCCGTGCTCGGCAGCACCAACATGGACCTCGTCGCCTACGTCCCCAAGGCCCCCCGCCTCGGGGAGACCGTCACCGGCCGCGAGTTCCGCACCGTCCCCGGTGGCAAGGGCGCCAACCAGGCCGTCGCCGCCGCCCGCTGCGGCGGGGAGGTGGTGATGATCGGCGCGGTCGGCGCCGACGGGTTCGGCGTACGGCTGCGCTCCGCGCTCGCCGCGGCCGGGGTCGAGACGGCGGCCCTGCGCACCGTCGAGGGCGCCAGCGGCACCGCCCACATCACCGTCGACGACGAGGGCGGCAACAGCATCATCGTCATCCCCGGCGCCAACGCCCGCGTCACCGGCCTCGAGGCGGGCGACGACTCCCGTATCGGCGCCGCCGACTCGCTCCTCCTCCAGCTCGAACTCCCGCTGTCCGCCGTGCTCGCCGGCGCGCTCGCAGCCCGCGCCCACGGCGTCCGTACGGTCCTCACCCCGGCCCCCGCCCAGCCGCTGCCCGCGGAACTCCTCGCCGCGACCGACCTGCTGGTCCCCAACGAGCACGAGGCCGCTACCCTGACCGGCCTCACCGACCCGTACCAGGCCGCCGAGGCCCTGCTCCACGAGGTCCCGGAGGTCGTCATCACCCTCGGCGCGGCCGGGTCCCTCTACGCCGCCCGCGGCCGCGAGCCGCTGACCGTGCCCGCGCCCCGGGTCCGGGCGGTGGACACCACCGCCGCCGGGGACACCTTCGTCGGCGCGCTCGCCGTGGCCCTCGGGGAGCGCCGGCCCGTGCCGGAGGCGCTGCGCTGGGCGTCGGCGGCGGCCGCGCTCTCGGTCCAGCGCCCGGGAGCCCAGGACTCGATGCCGACCCGCGCCGAGACGGACGCCGCAGCCCTGGCCGGTCCTTCCACCGGTCCCGGACCGGCACCCGGGACCGCTGCCCCGCCACGGCCCGGGGGCGGCTCCGGTCCGCGGGACGGCAGCGGCGCCGGAGCCGCCTCGTGACCTCCGGGACCGGAGCGGGCCGAGGGGCCCGGCCCCGGGACGGGTCCGTCGCGGGGGCGCCGCCCGAGCCGTCCGCGGCCGCGCACTCGGGCGGCCCTCCGGGGCCCCTGCAAGGGCTGCGCGTCCTCGACCTCGCCACGCTCTTCGCGGGGCCGCTCGCCGCCACCCTGCTCGGGGACTTCGGCGCCGACGTCGTCAAGGTCGAGCACCCGCAGCGCCCCGACCCCTCGCGCGGCCACGGCCCCGCCAAGGACGGCGTCGGCCTGTGGTGGAAGCTGCTCGGCCGGAACAAGCGGACGATGACCCTCGACCTGTCCACGCCCGGCGGGCGCGACACCCTGCTGCGGCTGGCCGCCTGCGCCGACGTGGTCATCGAGAACTTCCGTCCCGGAACCCTCGAGAAGTGGGGCCTGGGCTGGCCCGAGCTGTCCGCCGCCAACCCGCGGCTGGTCCTGACCCGCGTCACGGCCTTCGGCCAGCAGGGCCCGTACGCCCACCGCCCCGGCTTCGGCACCCTCGCCGAGGCGATGAGCGGCTTCGCCGCGATCACCGGGGAGCCGGACGGCCCGCCGACCCTGCCGCCCTTCGGCCTCGCGGATTCGATCGCCGCGCTGACGACGGCGTACGCGGTGATGACCGCGCTCGCCGGCCGCGACCGCACCGGTCAGGGGCAGGTGGTGGACCTGGCCATCATCGAGCCGATCCTCACCGTGCTGGGCCCGCACCCGCTCTGGTACGACCAGCTCGGCTACGTCCAGCCGCGCACCGGCAACCGTTCCACCAACAACGCCCCCCGGAACACCTACCGCAGTGCGGACGGGCGCTGGCTGGCCGTCTCGACCTCGGCGCAGTCGATCGCGGAGCGCGTCATGCGGCTCGTCGGCCGGCCCGAGCTGATCGCCGAGCCCTGGTTCGCGACCGGCTCCGGCCGGGCCGCCCACGCACCCGTCCTCGACGAAGCCGTCGGCGGCTGGATCGGGCGCCACAAAGCCGACGACGTGGTCGCCGCCTTCGAGGAGGCCGAGGCCGCCGTGGCCCGGGTCTACGACGTACGGGACGTCATGGCCGATCCGCAGTTCGCGGCGCTGGACACCGTCACCGAGGTCGAGGACCCCGAACTCGGCCCGCTCCGGATGCAGAACGTCCTGTTCCGGCTGTCCGGGACCCCCGGCGGGATCCGCTGGGCGGGCCGCCCGCACGGCGCGGACACCGAAGCCGTACTCACCGAACTCGGCCTGTCCGAGGCCGAGATCAGCGCACTCCGGATGGAGGGGGCCCTGTGATCCTGACCTGGCTCTACGTACCCGGCGACCGCCCGGAGGTGGTCGCCAAGGCCCTGCGCTCCGGGGCCGACGCCGTCATCGTCGACCTCGAGGACGCGGTGTCGGCCTCCCGCAAGGAGTACGCCCGCGCCGCCACCGCGGAACGGCTGGCCGAGCGCCCTGCGGTCCCGGTCCTCGTCCGCGTCAACGCCCTGGACTCCCCCTGGGCCGGCGCCGACCTCACCGCCCTGACCGGGCTGCACGGCCTCGCGGGGCTGCGGCTGCCGAAGATCTCGGCCCCGGAGCAGATCGCCGCGGTCGCCGGCCGCACCGGCGGGGTGGCCCTGCACGCCATGCTGGAGTCGGCGCTGGGCGTGGAGCGCGCGTACGAGATCGCCCGCGCGCACCCCGCCCTGCGCGGGCTCTCCCTCGGCGAGGCGGACCTGCGCGCCGATCTGGGCATCAGCGCGGAGGCGGGGCTGGACTGGCCGCGCTCCCGGGTGGTGGTCGCGGCGCGGGCGGCGGGGCTGGCCCCGCCCGCGCAGTCGGTGTTCCCCGACATCCGGGACCTGGAGGCGCTGGCCGTCTCCTGCGCGCGCGGCCGGGCACTGGGCTTCCTGGGCCGGGCGGCGATCCACCCGCGCCAGCTGCCGGTGATCGAGCGGGCGTACCTGCCCGCCCCGGAGGAGGTCACCGCCGCCGAGGAGATCGTCGCGGCCGCCCGCCGCACCCCGGGCGCGGTGGCCCTGCCGGACGGCCGCTTCGTCGACCCGGCGGTCCTGGCGGGCGCGGAACGGGTCGTCGCGCTGGCCCGCCGGGAATCGCCCGTCCTGTCCTGACCTGCCGAGCGCAGCGGGAGGAGCGCCGCGCGGTGTGCGCGGCGCCCCTCCCGTGTGACCCGGTCGAGCGGGTCAGAGCTTCTTGGCGGCCTTCGGAGCCTCGGCGTCGGGCTTCGGCCCGGAGTCCTCGGCCTCGGCAGTGGCCGGGGCGTCCGCTCCGGCGTCCACCGCCTCGCCCTCGGCTTCGTCGGCCTCGCCCTCGCCGGCCTTGGTCTCGGCCTTGGTCTCCGGGTCGGATGCGGCGGGTCCGCGGTCCGGCTCCACGACCTCCTCGCGGCCCGGCCGCAGCTTCGCCGACAGGACGAGGTAGACCACGGCCAGGACGAAGACCACGATCGAGGTCCACACGTTCAGCCGGAGGCCCAGGATGTGGTGCGCCTCGTCGACCCGCATGTACTCGATCCAGCCGCGGCCCACGCAGTACGCGGCGACGTACAGGGCGAACGCCCGGCCGTGGCCCAGCTTGAAGCGGCGGTCGGCCCAGATCACGAGCGCGGCGACGCCCAGGCACCACAGCGACTCGTACAGGAAGGTCGGGTGGTAGGTACCCGCGACCCGGTTGGGGCCCTCGCTGATCTTGACGGCCCACGGCAGGTCGGTGGCCCGCCCGTACAGCTCCTGGTTGAACCAGTTCCCCCAGCGGCCGCAGGCCTGGGCCAGCGCGATACCGGGGGCCAGGGCGTCGGCCCAGGCCGGCAGCGGGATGCCGCGCAGGCGGCAGCCGATCCAGGCGCCCACCGCTCCCAGCGCGATGGCCCCCCAGATGCCGAGGCCGCCCTCCCAGATCTTGAAGGCGTCGACCCAGTTGCGGCCCTCGCCGAAGTACAGCTGGTAGTCGGTGATCACGTGGTACAGGCGACCGCCGATCAGGCCGAACGGCACAGCCCACACCGCGATGTCCGCGACCGTGCCCGGCTTTCCGCCGCGCGCGATCCACCGCTTGTTGCCGAGCCAGACGGCGACGAAGACGCCGATGATGATGCAGAACGCGTAGCCGCGCAGCGGGATCGGTCCGAGATGGATCACGCCGGTCGACGGGCTGGGGATATAGGCAAGGTTCATGGCAGTGCCGACGCTACCCTGCCGGGCGGTGCGGACCGCAACCCGCCCGGCAACCTGGCGCCAAATCGAGACGGGACTCAGGGGGTGTCCGCGGCCCCCTTCGCGACCCCGGCCGAGCCGGCCCGCGACCCCGCCGAGGTGGACGAGGACTTGGCCGCAGCCGACGAGGAGGCCGACGGCGACGCGGACGCCGCACCCTTCGCCCCCTTCCCCGAGGGGCTCGGCGAGGCGGACGGCGAGGGGCTCGCGCCGCCGGCGCCCTTCGCGGCGGCCTCCACCTGCTCCTTGAGCTTCTGCGGGGTGATCGGGTTGGCCTGGTCGGCGAAGAGGTCCTTGCCGTTCAGCAGCACGGTCGGGGTGCCCTTGAACTTCCCGGCGCGGAAGGCCTCGAAGGACTTGTTCACCCAGCTGTTGTGCGTCCCGTCCTCGACGCACTTGCGGAACTCGGGGGTGTCCAGCCCGTCGACCTTGCCGGCCAGCTCCAGCAGCTTGGCGTTGTTCCCGTAGGCGTCGTCGACCTCCTGCGGCTGGTTCTCGAACAGGACGTCGTGGTAGGCCGCGAACTTCCCGGCGTCCTGCGCGCAGGCCGCGGCGTTCGCGCCCTTCAGCGAGCCGCTGCCGCCCATGTTCCCGTCGATCAGGGTGACGATGTGGTAGTCGACCTTGAGCAGCCCCTTGGCCTCCAGGTCGTGGATCGTGTCCCGGTAGTTGGTCTCGAAGGACTTGCACGCCGGGCAGCGGAAGTCCTCCCACACCGTCAGCGTGGACTTGGCCTCGGGCTTGCCCGTCTGGATGGCGAGCGCGTCCTTCCCGGTGGCCCCGGAGGGGGCGGTCACCGGACCTCCGCCGGCGGACTCGCCGCTGTCGGTGTTGGCCGCGATCAGGCCGACGACGGCCGCCAGGCCGAGGACGCCCACCACGGCCGACGCCACGATGAGGGTTCGCCGCCGCTTTTCCCTCTTCTTCTCGCGCTCACGCTCCGCCTGGAGCCGCTCGCGGGCCGATCGTTTCGCTTCGCGGTTCGCACCGTCGTTCTTCTCGCTCACGTTCGGCCAAACGAAGCGGGGAGGCACTCGCGTGCCTCCCCGCTCCCACTTCCACCCGATCGGACTACAGAACCCGATCAAGGGTTCGCGCCGTGAATCGAACGCGTCAGCTCCTGCGTACGCCTTCCGCGAGTTCGCCCGCCAGCGCCCGTACGGCGGCCAGCCCGGCCGGCAGGTCCGGCGCGTCCAGCAGCAGCTTGACGAACGCCGAGCCGACGATCACCCCGTCGGCGAAGCCCGCGACCTCCTTCGCCTGCACGGCGTTGGAGACGCCGAGGCCCACGCACACGGGCAGCTCAGTGGTCGCGCGCGTACGGCGGACCAGTTCCTGGGCCTCGTGGCCGACCGACTCGCGGGTGCCGGTGACGCCCATCAGCGAGGCGGCGTAGACGAAGCCGGAACCGGCGGCCGTGATGGTCGCCAGGCGCTCGTCCTTGCTGCTCGGAGCGACGACGAAGACGGTCGCCAGACCGTGCTTGTCGGCGTGCTCACGCCACAGCGCGGACTCCTGGACCGGCAGGTCGGGCAGGATGCAGCCAGCGCCGCCCGCCGCGGCCAGCTCGGTGGCGAACCGCTCGACGCCGTAGCGGTCGATCGGGTTCCAGTACGTCATCACCAGCACCGGGGCCCCGGTCGCCGCGTGCGCCTCGCGCACGGTGCGCAGCACGTCGGCGATCTTGACGCCGCCGCGCAGGGCGATGTCGTCGGCGGTCTGGATGATCGCGCCGTCCAGGACCGGGTCGCTGTGCGGGAGGCCGACCTCGACCACGTCCGCGCCGCCCGCGATGACGGCCTTGACGGCCTCGATGCCGCCGTCGACGGTCGGGAATCCGGCGGGGAGGTAGGCGACGAGGGCCGCGCGGTCCTCGGACTTCGCCTTCGCGAGGGTGGCCGAGAGGAGTTCGATGTTGCCGCTCACTTGGTCTCCCCCTCGGAGGCGTCGGTGTCGTAGAGGTCGAAGTAGCGCGCCGCCGTGTCCATGTCCTTGTCGCCGCGGCCGGACAGGTTGACCACGATCAGCCCGTCCTTGCCCAGCTCCTTGCCCAGGTCGAGGGCGCCGGCGAGGGCGTGCGCCGACTCGATCGCCGGGATGATGCCCTCGGTGCGGGAGAGCAGGCGCAGCGCCTGCATCGCGGCGTCGTCGGTGACCGCGCGGTACTCGCCGCGGCCCGAGTCCTTGAGGAAGGAGTGCTCCGGGCCGATGCCCGGGTAGTCCAGACCGGCCGAGATCGAGTACGGCTCGGTGATCTGGCCCTCCTCGTCCTGGAGGACGTACGAGCGGGAGCCGTGCAGGATCCCGGGCTCGCCCGCGGTCAGCGTGGCCGCGTGCTCGCCGGTCTCGACGCCGTGCCCGGCGGGCTCGAAGCCGACCAGACGGACGCCGGCGTCCGGGATGAAGGCGTGGAAGAGGCCGATGGCGTTGGAGCCGCCGCCGACGCAGGCCGCGACGGCGTCGGGCAGCCGGCCGGCGCGCTCCAGGATCTGGCGGCGGGCCTCGACACCGATGACCCGGTGGAAGTCGCGGACCATGGCCGGGAAGGGGTGCGGGCCGGCGACGGTGCCGAAGAGGTAGTGGGTGCGGTCCACATTGGCGACCCAGTCGCGGAACGCCTCGTTGATGGCGTCCTTGAGCGTCCGGGAGCCGGACTTCACCGCGATGACCTCGGCGCCCAGCATCCGCATCCGGGCCACGTTCAGGGCCTGGCGCTGGGTGTCGATCTCGCCCATGTAGATGGTGCACTCGAGGCCGAAGAGCGCGCAGGCGGTGGCGGTGGCCACGCCGTGCTGGCCGGCTCCGGTCTCGGCGATGACGCGGGTCTTGCCCATGCGCTTGGTGAGCAGCGCCTGGCCCAGCACGTTGTTGATCTTGTGCGAGCCGGTGTGGTTGAGGTCCTCGCGCTTGAGGAAGATCCGCGCGCCGCCGGCGTGCTCGGCGAACCGCGGCACCTCGGTGAGGGCGCTGGGCCGGCCGGTGTAGTTGACCATGAGGTCGTTGAGCTCGGCCGCGAAGGCCGGGTCCCCCTTGGCCTTCTCGTACTCGACGGCGACCTCGTCCACGGCGGCGACGAGCGCCTCCGGGATGAACTTGCCGCCGAAGTCACCGAAGTAGCCCTCGGCGTTGGGGACGTGACCCTCCGGGTCCGGAATGAAGAACGAGCTGCTGGACATGCCCAGTACTCCTACGGGTGCGATGGGATGGATGCACCGTATTGCGCTGCGGGCCCGCCGCACGCGCACCCCGCGGCGGGGTGGGGATGCCTACGGACCCGGCGTCCGCGCCCGGAGCCGGCGGCTCGGGGCGACGGGCCGTGAACGAGACCGCGCGGGGCGGTACGCAGGGCGCCGTCGTGCGACGACGTCAGGCGTACCGGACCGGGACGGCCCTCGTTACAGCGCGCCTGTGGTGCGCCATCGCATGCCGTTGACCTGACCGGGCTCGGAGCCGATCACGTACCTGACCCGCCGCCCGTGCACCCGCCGGGCCGGGGCACGGCAGCCGCGGGGGCGGCAGCCGCGCGCCAGGGGCGCGTGCGCCGTCGGCACACCGGCCGGGCCTGAGCCGGGCCGGGTGCGGACGGAGGGGCGGTCGGGGGCCATGGGACGGGTCAGCTCCGTCCGTGGCGCAGGGCGGGGTGGGCCCCGGCGGCGACGAGGTCGGCCACGGCCGACTTCGGGTCGCGTCCGGTGACCAGGGACTCCCCGACGAGGACGGCGTCGGCGCCCTCGTTGGCGTAGGCGATCAGGTCGTGCGGCCCGCGGATGCCGGACTCGGCAACCTTGACGATGTGGGCCGGGATCTCGCCGACGACGCGCTCGAAGGTGGAGCGGTCGACCTTGAGGTCCTTGAGGTTGCGGGCGTTGACGCCGATGATCTTGGCACCGGCCGCAACCGCGCGCTCGACCTCGTCCTCGTCGTGGACCTCGACGAGCGGGGTGAGCCCGATGGACTCGGCCCGCTCGATGAGGGAGACGAGGGCCTCCTGCTCCAGGGCCGCGACGATCAGCAGCGCGAGGTCGGCGCCGTAGGCGCGGGCCTCCCACAGCTGGTACGCCGTGACGATGAAGTCCTTGCGCAGGATCGGGATGTCCACGCGCGCGCGGACGGCCTCCAGGTCGGCCAGCGAGCCGCCGAAACGGCGCTGCTCGGTGAGGACGGAGATGACCGCCGCACCGCCCGCCTCGTAGTCGGCGGCGAGTCCGGCGGGATCCGCGATCGCGGCCAGCGCGCCCTTGGAGGGGCTGGAGCGCTTGACCTCGCAGATCACCTTGACGCCGTCGCCGCGCAGGGCCGCGACGCCGTCCTTGGCCTGGGGCGCCTTGGCGGCACGCTCCTTGAGCTCGTCGAGGCTCACGCGGGCCTGCCGTTCGGCAAGGTCTTCGCGGACCCCTTCGATGATCTCGTCGAGCACACTCACGCGAGCGGCCCCCTTCCGGGTCGATGACGGTCGGCCGCCTTGCAGACACGTACAACTGCAAGGTCAGCAATCAAATGGTATCCGCAGGAGGCGTTGCGCTCCGCACGCGGTTGACGGCGTCCCAGTCACTGGACATTCGGAATCCGGGATTCATACGGGCCCGGGCAGGCCTGGTACGGGCCTCAGGGGGCCAGGGCGGATCCGAACGGCAGGTTTCGGACCACCACGAAAACGAGCGCGAGCACCCCGATGGCCCACCAGTACGGCCGCCGCAGGGCGAAGCGCGGGGCCGGGCCGCCGCGCCAGGCGCGAACCAGCCACAGGGCCATGAAGCCGGCGAAGACGAAGTAGCCCATGACGGCCAGGGCATTCGCCCCGGAAGCAGTGATCAGATCACCGTGCGCGAACGCGTGCGCACTGCGCAGCCCGCCGCATCCGGGGCACAGAATTCCGGTCAGCCGAAAGAGCGGGCAGACCGGATAATGGCCGGGTTCATTGGGATCCACGGCCCCCACGTACGCAAAGGCCAGGGCCGCCGAGGCCAGCGTGAGCGCCGGCACGGCCAGCCGCCGTGCCCGGCTCTGCGGCGGCGCGGGCGCGGGCCGGTGCCCGGGCACGGCGACGGGGCTGTGAGAGGCGTCCACGCGCTGATTCTCTCCGCTCATGACGAAAGGCGCAGCCCGACGGGGCCGCGCCTTTCGAAGGTATCGACCGGTCCTGCTCGGACCTCGGCGGTACTCAGACCTTGGCGGCGGCCCTGTTCGCGGCGATGACCACGGCCAGGTCGTCGTGGGCGGCCTTCGGCGCGCCCATGCCCGCGGCCTTCATCGCCAGGCCCACCACACCGCCGAGCGCGACGACGACGAGACCGGCCCAGAACCCGAGCGGGTTCGCGATGACCATGAACGCGCCGGAGATGCAGAAACCGATGAAGGCGATGATGACACCGGTCCAGGCGGCCGGGGTGTGTCCGTGGTTAGTGCCCGCCATGAGTTGCTCCTCGTTTGCTCTGTCGCACGTGCTGTGTTGTCGAATGCTCGGTGCCCATTGTCCCGCACGGGGTGCGGTGCACGGTCAGCGGGTCGGGTCCTCGCCGCGGTCCAGGGCCTTCCACAGGTCCTCGGGCCGGTCGGGGTCCACCGCCGCCGCCTTGCGGGCCCGGGGACTGCCGTCCCGCTCGTAGCGGCCGCCCATCGCCGGCCAGCTGCGGCCGAAGCGCAGGGCCAGCAGTCCGGCGACCAGGATCAGGGCCGCACCGGCGGCCGTGATGTACGGCCAGGCCGTGTGCGACAGCGCTCCCACCTGCGCCGCGGTGTCCGCGGTCGTACGGGCCGCCTGCGCGTCCAGCGCCTGCCGGTCGTCGGCGGCCAGCACCGCGGAGAGGGCCGCGCCCAGGCCGCTCAGCGCCAGGAGCCCGGAGACCAGCAGCCGGCTCCTGCCCCGTACGGCGAACACGGCCACCAGGGCCGCGAGGCCCACGATGGCCAGGGCCGCCGGGAGCCCGGTCACGGCCCGCCCGTCCGCGGTCAGCGGCAGCGAGCCGCCCCCCACGGCAGCGGTGCCCCGGGCCCAGACGCGGCCGGAGGCGAGCAGGACGACGGTGGCACCGAGCGCGCCGAGCAGCAGGGCGACGGCCACGCTGCGGCGGCCGCCGCGACCGTCCGGGGCGTCTGCTCCGGTGGGGGCGTCGGTGTCGTTTCGGGGTGGGGGTACGGCACTCACGCACCCCACTATCCCCTACGCCGTCACGAGCCGTTCAGCCGGTTCGCCGCTCCCACCGCGCGCAGGACGGCGGCCGCCTTGTTGCGGCACTCGTTGTCCTCCAGCTCGGGCACCGAGTCCGCGACGACTCCCGCGCCGGCCTGGACGTACGCCGTGCCGTCGCGCAGCAGCGCGGTGCGGATGGCGATGGCCGTGTCGGAGTCCCCGGCGAAGTCGAGGTAGCCGACGCATCCGCCGTACAGGCCGCGGCGGGAGGGTTCGAGCTCCTCGATGATCTGCATGGCCCGCGGCTTGGGAGCGCCCGAGAGGGTACCGGCCGGGAAGCAGGCGGTGAGCACGTCGAAGGCGGTCCTGCCCTCGGCGACGCGGCCGGTGACGGTGGAGACGATGTGCATGACGTGCGAGTACCGCTCGATCGACATGAAGTCGACGACCTCGACCGATCCCGGCTCACAGACCCGGCCCAGGTCGTTGCGGCCGAGGTCGACGAGCATCAGGTGCTCGGCGCGCTCCTTGGGGTCGGCCAGCAGTTCCTCGGCGAGCTCGTGGTCCTCCTGCGGGGTGGCCCCGCGGTGGCGGGTCCCGGCGATCGGGTGGACCATGGCCCGCCCGTCCTCGACCTTGACCAGGGCCTCGGGGCTGGACCCGACGACGTCGAAGCCGTTCTCGAAGCGGAACAGGTACATGTACGGGGACGGGTTGGTGGCCCGCAGCACCCGGTAGACGTCCAGCGCGGAGGCGGCGCAGGGGGTCTCGAACCGCTGCGAGGGCACCACCTGGAAGGCCTCGCCGGCCCGGATGCGCTCCTTGATGTCCTCGACGGCGTCCTGGTACTTCTCGCCGCCCCACAGCGCGGAGAACTCCGGCAGTTCGGAGGCGGGCAGCGGCGTGGGGGTGTACGGGGCGGGCCGCGCGAGGTCGGCCTCCATCGCGTCGAGCCGGGCCACCGCGTCCGCGTACGCCTCGTCCACGCCGGTGTCGAGGTCGTTGTGGTTGATGGCGTTGGCGATGAGCTGGACCGTGCCGTCCCAGTGGTCCATGACCGCCAGGTCGGAGGTGAGCAGCATGGTCAGCTCGGGCAGCCGGAGGTCGTCGGCGGTGTGTTCGCCGATGCGCTCCAGGCGGCGCACGATGTCGTAGCCGAGGTAGCCGACCATGCCGCCGGTGAAGGGCGGCATCCCGCCCGCGAGGTCGCGGGGCGTGTGCAGGGTCTGGACGGTGGCGCGCAGGGCGTCGAGCGGGTCGCCGTCGGTGGGGACGCCGACGGGCGGGGTGCCGATCCAGTGCGCCCGGCCGTCGCGGACGGTGAGCGTGGCGTCGCTGCGGACGCCGACGAAGGAGTAGCGGGACCAGGAGCGGCCGTTCTCGGCGGACTCCAGGAGGAAGGTGCCCGGGCGTTCGGCGGCCAGCTTGCGGTAGAGCCCGACGGGGGTGTCGCCGTCGGCCAGCAGCTTGCGGCTCACGGGGATGACGCGGCGGTCCGCCGCGAGCTTGCGGAACGTCTCAAGATCCATGGCTTGGGACCCTACCTACCTATTCGGCCAGCGGAAGGACATCGGCGTCGAAGCACGTGCGGGCGCCCGTGTGGCAGGCGGCGCCGACCTGGTCGACCTTGACGAGGAGGGTGTCGGCGTCGCAGTCGAGGGCGACGGACTTCACGTGCTGGAAGTGGCCGGACGTGTCCCCCTTCACCCAGTACTCCTGGCGGCTGCGGGACCAGTACGTGCAGCGGCCGGTGGTCAGGGTGCGGTGCAGGGCCTCGTCGTCCATCCAGCCGAGCATGAGCACCTCACCGGTGTCGTACTGCTGGGCGATGGCCGGGAGCAGGCCGTCTGCGGAGCGCTTGAGCCGCGCGGCGATGGCGGGATCGAGGGAGGACGTACTCATGGGGGCCATTGTGCCGCGCCCGGGCGGTCGTGACGGATCGCCGTCCGCCTGATGAGCGGGCACGGGCCGGGTTCCGGCCGTAGGCTGGCCCCCATGTCTACCCATGCGAAGCGTGAACGCCTGCTCCTGGCGGACCTGTTGGAGGCGGCCGGGCCGGAGGCGCCGACGCTGTGCGACGACTGGCGGGCCAGGGAGCTGGCGGCGCACGTGGTGGTCCGGGAGCGTCGCCCGGACGCGGCGGGCGGCCTGCTGCTGAACGTCCTGAAGGACCGGCTGGACAAGGCGATGGCCGAGTACACGGCCAAGCCGTACGAGGAACTGATCCAGCTGATCCGGACCGGCCCGCCGAAGATGTCGGTGTACGCGCTGAAGCAGATCGACGAGGCGGCGAACGCGGTGGAGTTCTACGTCCACGCGGAGGACGTGCGCCGCGCCCAGCCGGACTGGTCGCCGCGCCAGCTGGACCCGGTGTTCTCGGACGCCCTGTGGTCCCGCCTGGAGAAGCTGGCCCGGCTGACGGGCCGCCGCTCCCCGGTGGGCCTGGTGCTGCGCCGCCCGAACGGCCAGACGGCAGTCGCCCACAAGGGCACCCCGGTGGTGACGGTCACCGGCGAACCGGGCGAACTGACCCTCTTCTGCTTCGGCCGCCAGGACGCCGCCGCTGTGGAACTGGACGGCCCTGCGGAGGCCATCGCCAAGCTGACGGTGGCAAAGCTGGGCATCTGATTCCCCACGGCGCCCTCGCACCGGTCGGCCCTGGCGGGCCTCCCGGGCTTCGGGCACCTGCCGCCGGACTCCGTCCGCCGACGCGGGGTGCCCGGGGCAGCGCGCACCGGACACCGTCATCGCCGCCCGGCCAGGGCGTCAGCGGACCGGGTGGCCCGCCTCCCTCAAGGTGGCCTTGACCTCGGAGATCCGCAGGTCACCGAAGTGGAACACCGAAGCCGCGAGCACCGCATCGGCACCGGCCGCAATCGCCGGAGCGAAGTGCTCCAGCCTCCCGGCACCGCCGGAGGCGATCACCGGCACCGTCACGTGCTTGCGCACCGCCGCGATCATCTCGGTGTCGTACCCGTCCTTCGTCCCGTCCGCGTCCATCGAGTTCAGCAGGATCTCCCCGGCGCCCAGCTCCGTCGCCCGGTGCGCCCACTCGACGGCGTCGATGCCGGTGCCCTGGCGGCCGCCGTGCGTGGTGACCTCGAAGGAACCGGTCGGCGTGCGGCGGGCGTCGACGGACAGGACGAGCACCTGCCGCCCGAAGCGCTCCGCGATCTCCTGGATCAGCTCGGGCCGCGCGATGGCGGCGGTGTTCACGCCCACCTTGTCCGCACCGGCCCGCAGCAGCTTGTCCACGTCCTCCGCGGTGCGGACGCCGCCGCCCACGGTCAGCGGGATGAAGACCTGCTCGGCGGTCCGCCGCACCACGTCGTACGTGGTCTCGCGGTTCCCGGACGACGCGGTGATGTCGAGGAAGGTCAGCTCGTCGGCGCCCTCGGCGTCGTACAGCTTGGCCATCTCCACCGGGTCGCCCGCGTCGCGCAGGTTCTGGAAGTTGACGCCCTTGACGACGCGGCCGTTGTCCACGTCCAGGCAGGGAATCACTCGTACGGCGAGCGACATCAGGACTCCCCTCGGAAGGCTTCGACCTCGACCTCGACGACCAGGCCGGGGTCGATGAAGCCGGAGACGATGATCATGGAGGCGGCGGGGCGGACGGAGTCGAAGAGCTCCTTGTGGGCGCGGCCCACCTCGTCCACATCCCTCGCATGGGTGATGTACATCCGGGTCCGGACCACGTGCTCCACACCCAGGCCGACCTGCTTCAGCGCGTCGACCGCGACGCGGAAGGAGTTGACGGTCTGCTCGTACGGGCCGCCGGCCACGATCTTGCCGTCGACGACGGAGGTGCAGCCGGAGACGAGCACGAGCCCGTTCGGCAGCTCCACGGCGCGGGAGTACCCCACGGCCTCCTCCCACGGGCCGCCCGACGAGATGCGGCGGACCTCACCGGCGCCGCTCATGAGCCGGACACCACCCGGAGGGCCTCTTCCAGGGTGAAGGCCTTGGTGTACAGGGCCTTGCCCACGATCGCGCCCTCGACGCCCAGCGGCACCAGCTCGGACAGCGCCCGCAGGTCGTCCAGCGAGGAGATCCCGCCGGAGGCCACGACCGGCCGGTCGGTGGCGGCGCAGACGTTCTTCAGCAGCTCAAGGTTGGGGCCGGTCAGCGTGCCGTCCTTGCCGATGTCGGTGACGACGTACCGGGCGCAGCCCTCGGAGTCCAGGCGTGCGAGGGTCTCGTAGAGGTCCCCGCCCTCGCTGGTCCAGCCGCGGCCCTTGAGGGTGGTGCCGCGTACGTCGAGGCCGATGGCGATCTTGTCGCCGTGCTCGGCGATGGCCTTGGCGGCCCACTCGGGGGTCTCCAGGGCGGCGGTGCCGAGGTTGACGCGGGTGCAGCCGGTGGCGAGGGCCGCGGCGAGCGAGGCGTCGTCGCGGATGCCGCCGGACAGCTCGACCTTGATGTCCATGGCGCCGGTGATCTCGGCGACCAGGGCGCGGTTGTCGCCGGTGCCGAAGGCGGCGTCCAGGTCGACGAGGTGCAGCCATTCGGCGCCCGAGGCCTGCCAGGCGAGGGCCGCGTCGAGCGGGGAGCCGTAGGAGGTCTCGCTGCCGGACACCCCGTGCACGAGGCGGACGGCCTGCCCGTCGCGGACGTCGACCGCGGGGAGGAGTTCCAGCTTGTTGACGGGCATCAAAGGGTCTCGATCCAGTTGGTGAGGAGCTGGGCTCCGGCGTCGCCGGACTTCTCGGGGTGGAACTGGGTGGCCCACAGGGCCCCGTTCTCCACCGCCGCGACGAAGGGCTCGCCGTGGGTGGCCCAGGTGACCTTGGGGGCGCGGATCACCGGGTTGGTGACCTCCAGGCTCCAGTCGCGCACCGCGTACGAGTGCACGAAGTAGAAGCGGGCGTCGTCGTCCAGGCCCTTGAAGGCCTGGCTGTCGGCGGGGGCGTCCACGGTGTTCCAGCCCATGTGGGGCACGATCGGGGCGCGCAGCGGCTCGACGGTGCCGGGCCACTCGTCGAGGCCCTCCGTCTCCACGCCGTGCTCGATGCCGCGTTCGAAGAGGATCTGCATGCCGACGCAGATGCCCATGACCGGGCGGCCGCCGGAGAGCCGGCGGCCGATGATCCAGTCGCCGCGGACGTCCTTGAGGCCCTGCATGCAGGCGGAGAAGGCACCGACACCGGGGACGAGGAGTCCGTCGGCGTCCATCGCCTTGTCGTAGTCACGGGTGATCTCGACGTCCGCGCCGACGCGCGCGAGTGCGCGCTCGGCGGAACGGACGTTTCCGAAGCCGTAGTCGAAGACCACGACCGTCTTGGTCGGACGGGCTGCGCTCATTCCCAGATTCCTTGGATCCGCAGGACTCCGGCGGCGAGGCACATCGCGGAGCCGATGGCGAGCAGGATGACGACCGACTTGGGCATCTGCTGCTTCTGGAAGGAGTAGACGCCTCCGGCCAGGAACAGGCCGAAGACGATCAGGATGGTGTTGAGGCCGTTCACGGCTAGAGGGCGCCCTTCGTGGAGGGCAGGATTCCGGCGGCGCGCGGGTCGAACTCGGCCGCGTAGCGCAGGGCGCGCGCGAGGGCCTTGAACTGGCATTCCACGATGTGGTGGGCGTTACGGCCGTACGGGACGTGGATGTGCAGGGCGATCTGGGCCTGCGCGACGAACGACTCGAAGATGTGCCGGGTCATCGTCGTGTCGTACTCGCCGATCATCGGCGCCATGTTCTCGGGCTCGGTGTGCACGAGGTACGGGCGGCCGGACAGGTCGACGGTCACCTGGGCGAGGGACTCGTCGAGCGGCACGGTGCAGTTGCCGAAGCGGTAGATGCCGACCTTGTCGCCGAGGGCCTGCTTGAAGGCGGCGCCGAGCGCGAGGGCGGTGTCCTCGATGGTGTGGTGGCTGTCGATGTGCAGGTCGCCGTCCGTCTTGACCGTGAGGTCGAAGAGGCCGTGGCGGCCGAGCTGGTCGAGCATGTGGTCGTAGAAGCCCACGCCCGTCGAGACGTCGACCTTGCCGGTGCCGTCGAGGTTTATCTCGACGAGGACCGAGGTCTCCTTCGTGGTCCGTTCGACCCGTCCGATGCGGCTCATGCGTGCTGCTCCTTCTTCAGTGCGCGAACCGCTTCCAGGAACGCGTCGTTCTCGGCCGGAGTGCCGGCGGTGACCCGCAGCCAGCCCGGTACGCCGTTGTCCCTGACCAGGACACCCTGGTCGAGGATCTTCTGCCAGGCGGTGTGCGAGTCCTCGAACTTCCCGAACTGGATGAAGTTCGCGTCGGACTCGGTGACCTCGCAGCCGATCGCCCGCAGCTCGGTGACGAGGCGGTCCCGTTCGGCCTTGAGCTGCTCGACGTAGCCGAGCAGGGTGTCGGTGTGCTCCAGGGCGGCCAGCGCGGTCGCCTGGGTGACGGCCGACAGGTGGTACGGCAGGCGTACGAGCTGGACGGCGTCGACCACGGCCGGGTGCGCGGCCAGGTAGCCCAGGCGCAGCCCGGCGGCGCCGAAGGCCTTGGACATGGTCCGGGAGACCACCAGGTGCGGGCGGCCCTCGATCAGCGGCAGGAGCGAGTCCCGGTGGCTGAACTCGACGTACGCCTCGTCCACGATGACCAGGGACGGCTTGGCCGCCTGCGCGGCCTCGTACAGGGCGAGGACCGTCTCCGCCTCGACCGCGGTCCCCGTGGGGTTGTTGGGCGAGGTGATGAAGACGACGTCGGGCGCGTTCTCGGCGATGGCCTGCTCGGCCGCCGCCACGTCGATCGTGAAGTCCTCCCGGCGCGGCCCGGAGATCCAGCCCGTGCCGGTTCCCCGGGCGATCAGCGCGTGCATGGAGTACGAGGGCTCGAAGCCGATCGCGGTGCGGCCGGGCCCGCCGAAGGTCTGCAGCAGCTGCTGGATGACCTCGTTGGAGCCGTTGGCGGCCCATACGTTCTCCCGCGCGACCGGGTGCTTGCCGGTGCGGGTGAGGTAGGCGGCCAGGGCGGTCCGCAGCTCGATCGCGTCCCGGTCGGGGTAGCGGTTGAGGGTGCGGGCGGCCTCGGAAACGCGCTCGGCGATGCGCCGGACCAGTTCCTCGGGGAGCTCGTACGGGTTCTCGTTGGTGTTCAGCTGGACGGGCACGTCGAGCTGGGGGGCACCGTACGGGGTCTTGCCGCGCAGCTCGTCGCGGATGGGGAGCTCGTCCCAGGGGGACACGGAGGAGTTGCCGGTCATGACTGCGGCACCTTCCAGCCGAAGCGGGCCTTCAGGGCCGCGCCGTGCGCCGGCAGGTCCTCGGCCTCGGCCAGCGTCACCACGTGGTGGGTGACCTCGGCGAGGGCGTCGCGCGTGTAGTCGACGATGTGGATGCCGCGCAGGAAGGACTGCACGGACAGGCCGGAGGAGTGGCAGGCGCAGCCGCCGGTGGGCAGCACGTGGTTCGACCCGGCGCAGTAGTCGCCGAGCGAGACCGGGGCCCACGGGCCGACGAAGATCGCACCGGCGTTCCGGACGCGGGCGGCCCAGGCCGCGGCATCGGCGGTCTGGATCTCCAGGTGCTCGGCTCCGTACGCGTCGACGACCTTGAGGCCGTCCTCCAGGCTGTCGACCAGCACGATCGCGGACTGCTTGCCCGCGAGGGCCGGCTTGATCCGGTCCTCGACGTGCTTGGTGGCCGCGACCTGCGGCTCCAGCTCCCGCTCGACGGCGGCCGCGAGCTCCTCGGAGTCCGTGACGAGCACGGCGGCGGCCAGCGGGTCGTGCTCGGCCTGGCTGATCAGGTCGGCGGCGACGTGCACCGGGTCGGCCGTGGAGTCCGCGAGGACCGCGATCTCCGTCGGGCCGGCCTCGGTGTCGATGCCGATCTTCCCAGTGAAGTAGCGCTTGGCGGCGGCGACCCAGACGTTGCCGGGGCCGGTCACCATGTTGGTGGGCAGGCAGTCTTCCGTCCCGTACGCGAACATCGCGACGGCCTGGGCGCCGCCGGCCGCGTACACCTCGTCGACGCCGAGCAGCGCGCAGGCGGCGAGGATCGTCGGGTGCGGCAGGCCGCCGGCCGGGTCTCCTTCAAAAGCGGGCCTCTGCGGCGGGGACGCGAGCGCGATCGACTCGACGCCCGCCTCCTGCGCCGGGACGACGTTCATGACGACGGAGGACGGGTACACGGAACGGCCGCCGGGCGCGTACAGGCCCACGCGCTCGACCGGAACCCATTTCTCGGTCACGGTGCCGCCGGGGACCACCTGGGTGGTGTGCTCGGTGCGGCGCTGCTCGCGGTGCACGATCCGGGCGCGCCGGATGGACTCCTCGAGGGCGGCGCGGACGGCCGGGTCGAGCTCGTCGAGCGCACTCTTGAGTGCCTCGGCAGGGACCCTGACCTGCGAGAGCTCCACCCCGTCGAACTTCTGCGCGTACTCGATCAGCGCCGCCGTGCCACGATGATGGACGTCCTCGCAGATGGGCCGCACCTTCTCCAGGGCAGCTTCTACGTCGAACTCGGCACGGGGCAGCAGATCGCGCAGGGCGCCGCCCTCGGGGAGGGCGGCACCGCGCAGGTCGATACGAGAGATCACCTCCCAATTCTCTCAGACCGCCTCCCGCCACCGTCCGCCCGTATCACTGGCTGATACACGCCCCGGTTGTCACCGCCGCCCCTTAGCGTTCCCCGTACACGTATGCACAGCGGAGGGGGGCCGCCATGGCGGAGGCACGGCCGGACGAGGAGCCCGCGGATCTCACCGGTCCCGAACGCCGCATGTGGCAGGCGTACCGGACGGGCAGCGTGTGCGATCTCAGCGCCCGCGCCGCCGACGAGGACGATCCGCACGGCGACCGGGTGTGGGGCGCGGGGCGCATTGTCCGTGCCCAGGTGGTGGCGCTGCTGCTGCTCCACGGGCCGCCGCCGGTGCCGGGCCGGGTGGCCTCGCTGAAACTGCGCGGCGTACGGATCACCGGGCGCCTCGACCTGTCCGGCGGCACGGTGCAGCCGTACGTCGAACTCCAGTCCTGCCGCTTCGACAGCGAGGTCCAGCTGTCCGAGACCCGGTTCGTCACCCTGCGCCTGGTCAACTGCGCGATACCCCGGCTGGACGCCTCCCGGCTGCACACCGAGGGCGATCTGCACCTGCCGCGCTGCCGGGTGGCCCGCGGGATCCGGCTGACCGACGCACAGATCGGCACCGACCTGCTGATCAGCCAGGCCGTGGTGCAGCGGGACAACAAGGGCCGGGCCATCGCCGCGGACGGGATGTCGGTCGCGCAGGACTTCCAGGGCGAGCTGCTGGAGACGTACGGGGAGGTGAGTCTGCGCGGCGCGAAGGTCGGCGTGTCGATGAACCTGCGCGGGGCGCGGCTGCGCAACCCGTACGGGCGGCGCGCGCTGAACGCCCCGCAGCTGACCGTCGAGCGGACCCTGTACCTGACGTCGATCGCCCTGGACTACGTCCTCGGCGACTCCGGCTCCTCCACTCCCCCGTACGGGCTGGGCCAGACCCCGGCGCGCGGGCAGCGGGCCCAGCGCTTCGAGTGCCGGGGCGGGCTGCGCCTGGACGACGGCCGCTTCGGCGACGCGGTCGACTTCTACGGCGCCCGGTTCACGCTGACCGACGAGCAGGAGGTGTCGCTGCGCCGGATCCAGACGCCCGAGCTGCGGTTCGTCGGGGAGCGGCCGGAGCGGGGGCGGGTGGTGCTGTCGGGGGCGAAGGTGGTCAAGCTGGTCGACACCTCCACCAGCTGGCCCGGCCAGGGCGGCGTGTCGATCGAGGGGTTCGCGTACGAGAACCTCGCGCCCCGCGGCCACTTCCCGCTGGCGCGCCGGCTGGAGTGGGTGACGGCGGCCACTGCGGAGTACTCGCCGGAGCCGTACGAGCGGCTGGCGAGCGTACTGCGCGCCAGCGGCGAGGACGCGGACGCCCGCGAGGTGCTGCTCGCCAAGCAGCGGCGGCGCCGGGCCACCCTGCCGCCGGCGCTCAAGGCGTGGGGGTACCTCCAGGACTGGACGGTGGCGTACGGGTACCGGCCGGGCCGGGCCGCGCTGTGGATGGCGGTGCTGTGGGCGGCGGGCGCACTGCTCTTCTCCCGGCACGAGCCGCCGCCGATCAAGGCGGACGAGCACCCGAACTGGGAGGCGGCGCTGTACGCGCTGGACCTGCTGCTCCCGGTCATCGATCTCGGCCAGGAGGGCCAGTGGAAGGTGGAGGGCGGCTGGCAGTGGGGCTCGACGGCCCTGGTCCTGCTGGGCTGGATCCTTGCGACGACGGTGGCGGCGGGAGCATCGCGTCTGCTGAGGCGGGGATGAGGGGAAGGCCGGGAACAACTGAGGTGACAGGCCCTGGCCCGCGGCCACTACCCTGTGCCTCGTGACCACCGTTCGCCTGCCCCTCTTCCCCCTGAACTCGGTGCTGTTCCCGGGACTCGTCCTCCCGCTGAACGTCTTCGAGGAGCGTTATCGCGCCATGATGCGGGAGCTGCTGAAGACGGGCGACGACGAACCGCGCCGCTTCGCGGTCGTCGCGATCCGCGACGGCCGGGAGGTCGCGCCGACCGCGCCCGGCCTGCCGGACCAGACGGCCCTGCCCGAACGCGGCCCGACGGCGGGCTTCGGCCCGGACCCGATCCAGGCCTTCCACCGGGTGGGCTGCATCGCGGACGCGGCGACGATCCGGGAGCGGGAGGACGGCAGCTTCGAGGTCCTCGCGACCGGTACGACGCGGGTGCGCCTGCTGTCGGTGGACTCCTCGGGCCCGTACCTGGTCGCGGAGCTGGAGGAGCTACCGGAGGACGGGGGCGACGGCGCGGGGGCGCTGGCGGAGGGGGTCCTGCGGGCCTTCCGGAACTACCAGAAGCGGCTGGCCGGGGCGCGGGAGCGGTCGCTGTCCTCGCCCGCGGACCTGCCGGACGAGCCGTCGGTGGTCTCGTACCTCGTGGCGGCGGCGGCCGTACTGGACATCCCGGCGAAGCAGCGGCTGCTGCAGGCGCCGGACACGGCGACGCGGCTCGCGGAGGAACTGAAGCTGCTGCGCGCGGAGACGGCTGTGATCCGCCACCTCCCGTCGCTCCCGGCGGTGGACCTGACGCGCGCGCCGACGAGCCCGAACTGATGGCGCCCGAACCGATGGCGAAGGACTGATGGCGAAGAAGAAAGCCCCCGCGGGTACTCCGGCGATCGCGGCCCTGACCACTGCCCGGGCGGAGTTCACGGTGCACGCGTACGAGCACGACCCGGCACACTCCTCGTACGGCGAGGAGGCGGCGCAGGCGATGGGGGTGTCACCGGACCGGGTCTTCAAGACGCTGGTCGCGGACGTGGACGGCGTGCTGACGGTGGCGGTGGTCCCGGTGTCGGGCAGCCTGGACCTGAAGGCGCTGGCCGCGGCCGTCTCGGGGAAGCGGGCGGCGATGGCGGACCCGGCGCTGGCGGAACGCACGACGGGGTACGTGCTGGGCGGCATCTCCCCGCTGGGGCAGCGCAGGCGGCTCCGCACGGTGGTGGACGAGTCGGCGTCCGGGCACGCCACGATCTGCATTTCGGCGGGCCGCCGGGGCCTGGAGGTCGAGCTCCCGCCCACCACCCTGACGACCTTGACGGGCGCCACCCTGGCCCCCATCGCCCGCCACTAGGCTGCGCAGCGGCCCCGGACCGGCCTGGCGGTCAGCCTCGCGGAGGTTCCGGCGCGGAAGGGTCCGGCGGGTTGGGCCGGCCCGACGGGTACGACTCGTCCGGCGGGGTCGACCGGGCCGACGCGGGCGTCCCGTGGACGTAGGGCGGGGGATAGATCCCATACGCCGGGTCGGCGGCGGCGTCGGACGGGTCCGGGTCCTGGGGGGACCAGAGGGCCGTCAGGCCGAGGTGGACGGCCACGGCGACCATCGGCCAGACCAGCAGCACCCCCCGCGCCAGCAACAGCAGCGGCGCATCGAACGGCACCCCCTTGCCCGCCTTCAGCGCAGCCGCGGCCACATCCGCCGACGGCCCCAGCCACAGCCCCAGCCGCCACCCCACCAGCGCGGCGAAGCCGGACCCGATCGCCAGGCCGACGACCAGCGGGACACCGCCCCGCCTCCGCCACAGGAACACGAGCACGGCGGTCAGCACGCCGAAGCCGAGCGACAGCATGAAGAACGTCCCGTCGGCCCCTATCCGGGCCTCGCTCTCGCTGCTCCGCAGGAAGACGGCCTCGCCGTTCGACACGTACTGCGCCCTCGGCGCCAGCCACACCCACAGCAGGCCGAGCAGCACCCCGGCCACCCCGGTCACCAGGGCCACGGCGGCCCCGTCGCGGAGGTCCCCCGGGGTGATGCCCGCGGCGGAGCCGCCCGGCTTCCCGGGCGGCAGCGGCGGTTCGAACGGGGACGGCGTGGTCACGGCTTCGGTCACCCCCACATCGTGCCAGGTGCCCGGCGCGCCGGCGTCAGCGGCTTCGGCTCAGCGGACCGACGCCCGCCGGTACGCCCACGTCGCCGCGGCCAGCGAGAGGACCCCCACCGCCCCGCACACCCCGAGGTCCAGCCCGACCGCCGCCCAGTCCGGATGCGGCGCGAACGTCCGCGCGAAGGCCTCCACCCCGTACGTCGACGGCAGCAGGTCCCGCGCCCACACGATCGCGTCCGGCATCCGCTCCGGCGGCAGCACTCCCAGCAGCAGCGCCGCCGACATCCCGAGCTGCCCGGCGAGCGTGGCCAGCTCCTGCCGCGGTGCCAGCAGTCCCAGCGCCGCGCCCAGCCCGGCTAGCGCGGCCCCGGCCAGCGGCACCACCGCGGCCAGGATCCACAGCCCGCCCATCGGCAGCCCGAACAGCAGGCAGCCGAACACCGCCGTCACCAGCGTGCCCGGCAGCGTGAAGGAGGCGTACGCGGCGGCCGCGCCCAGCACCACCGAGGCGGGCGGCACGGGCAGCGTGGCGTAGTGGTCCAGCCCGCCGCTGGCCCGCAGCTGCCCGAAGTACTGCGCGAGCAGGTTCAGCGCGACGAAGGCGACGACCAGCACGGACGAGCCCGCGACTACCGCCCGCGCCTCCGAGCCGCCGTCCACCACGCCCCGCATCAGGATCATGATCCCGACGGACTGGAAGGTGGCGACGAACAACAGCGGGATCCGGGACACGCGGGCGCGGGACAGCTGCGCCCGGTACACGGCGGCCAGCGCGGGGAAGAGCCGCGCCCGCGGTGCGAGCACCCCGACGGCGCCGCCGACAGCAGTGGTGCTCACGACTTCACCAGGCCCTTCGTCGTACGCCCGCCCAGCGCGAGGTAGACGTCCTCCAGGCTCGGGGTCGCCAGCGTGAAGTCGTCCAGGGCGGCGAAGGCCGGCCCGCCGGTCACCGCGGCCACCGCGGCGCGCGCCTCGTCGGGCTCCAGCCGCAGCACCCACCGGCGCCCGGCTTCGGCGGCCGTCGGCGCGAGCGCCGCGACCTCGGGGACGTCCAGCGGCGGCGCGGTGCGCCACACCAGCTCCAGCCGGACCTCGCCGGAGACGCGGGCCTTCAGCCCGGCCGGGGTGTCGCAGGCGATGACCCGGCCCTGGTCGATGACGGCGACCCGGTCCAGGACGGTCTCGGCCTCGATGACGTTGTGCGTGACGAGCAGGACGGTGGCCCCGTGCCGGGCGCGCCGCCGGTCCACGGCCGCCCACACGGCCCGCCGGGCCACGGGGTCCATGCCGGTGGTGGGCTCGTCGAGGACCAGCACGGGCCGCTCCCCCACCAGTGCGGCGGCGAAGCAGGCGAGGCGCCGCTGCCCGCCGGAAAGTTTCTTCAGGGGCCGCCCGGCGATCGGGGTCAGCCCGAGTTCCTCGAGCACGGCGTCCCGCTCGGCCCGCGCCGCCCGTGCGTCGAGCCCGCGCAGCCGTCCCGTGGTCTCGGCGGCCAGCGCCACCGTGAGCTCGTCGAGGGCGGTCGACTCCTGCCCCAGGTAGGCGAGCAGCCGGGCCGCCCGCTCGGGGTGGCGTACGAGGTCGTGGCCGAGCAGGGTCACGGCGCCCGCGTCGGGCCGCAGCAGGCCGGTCAGCTGCCGGACCAGGGTGGACTTGCCGGCGCCGTTGGGGCCGAGCAGGCCGAAGATCTCGCCGCGCCTGACGTCCAGGGAGATCCCGTCGGTGGCCCGGGTCTCGGGCAGGGCGGGGGCCCCGCGCCGGCCCCGTACCGCGGGGTACGTCTTGACCAGGTCACGCACCACGCAGACCACGTCGAAGGCCGCGTCCGCGGCCGCTGCCGTGCTCGGTCGTGCTGATGCTGTGCCCGTACTCACGAGGGAGCAGCCTACGCGGCTTCGGCCCCTACTCCGCTGCCGGGGTCGGCGGCCCCGCGGGCGCGGCGGAGGGTGTGACGGCCACGTGCTCGGCGGCCGCGCGGACGTCGATCTCCCGCCAGAACCCGGCGCGGATGGCGTAGCGGTCGTGCTCGTCGATCTGGTCGTCCTTGTGGGCGAGCAGCCCGAACCGGGCGGCGTAGCGCAGCAGCTCCCCGTCGATGCGGTGCGGGATCCGCGGGTACATCGTGGCGAGTTTCTGCAGGTGGACGGTCTCCGGGAGGCGTTCCATCCAGCGCCGGGCGAAGACCTGGCCGACCTCGAAGGGGTCGCCGCCGACGGTGGTGATGTCCTCCTCGCGGTCGGCCCAGCGCTGTTCGGCGCTGGTGAGCTGGGCGAGGGTGGGCAGCGAGGCGGTCTCGGCGGGTTCGCCCAGCGGTCCGGCCCGGTCGATCCAGCCCTTGTCGGAGGACCAGCGCAGGGCGCTGCCGGCCGGGGGCTGCTGGGCCGCGGCGCCGTGGGCGCCGGAGGGGCCGGGCTGCTGGCCGGGGGCGCGCAGCGAGCCGGCGAGGTCCTTGGGCGTGGGGACGGTCTTGCCCCCGGCGGCGGGTGCGGGCACGGGGGCGCCGCTGCCCTCGGGCGCGGCGGGGGCGGGGGCTCCGGCTCCGTTGCCGCCGGCGCTGCGGGCAGCCTCGGCGAGGGCCGCCTCGGGCAGCGGGGCGGAGAGGATCGCGGCGATCTCGGGGCGCGGGGCGGGCGGGGGTGCGCACAGTCCGGCGAGGTCCTTGGCGCGGACGGCCCGGGTGATCCAGGCCCGGTCCAGGACGCGGCGTTCGTCGGCTTCGGCGACGAGGTCCTCCGACTGGTTGTAGTCGCCGTCGGCGGCCTGGACGGCCCACAGGTGGACGGCGACCCCGTGTTCCTTGGCGGACATCAGGCCGGGCAGCAGGTCCCCGTCGCCCGTGACGAGTACGACGTCGGAGCAGGCGCGGTTGCGGGCCAGCTCGGTGAGCTCGGCGTGCATGGCGGCGTCCACGCCCTTCTGCGCCCAGCGGCCGTCGCTGCGGGTCAGGGCGCCGAGGCGGACGGTGACGCGCGGCATGACGCGCAGCCGCCGGTGCTCGGGCTGGGGTACCCGGTCGGGTGCGCCGTCGAACCAGTAGATCCGCAGCAGGGGCTGCTCGGTGTCGGCCTCGGCCCGTTCGCGCAGGCCCTGGATGAGGGCGGCATGGTCCACGGTGATGCGGGAGCGGGAGGGCTCTCCGGCGAGAAGACTGGCGGCGGCGCCCAGCAGATAGCCGGCGTCCACCAGGACGACGCAGCGGTCCACGCGTACCACCCTCTTCCCTGGGGATCCTCTGTGTTTGTCGCGGGTTCCCCGAGTCTGCCCGACCGCAAGGATGTTGACGGCCGGAACTCGATCATCGGCGTGGCGGATCCTGCGGGCGTTTGCGAAACCGGGTTCCCGGCCACGCGCAGCGAAGATCCAAAATGCGCGGTTTGTGGTGGCGTGTGAGGGTGAAGGCGGTCCTGGCCCCTAGACCCTCACGGAGGCTCCACCATGGCCAAGAACAAGAACCGCCAGCATGAGCAGAAGCAGCAGGCCCGCTCGTCGTCGCAGGATCCGTCGAAGAGCTCGACGGCATCCGTGTCCGAGCCGTCCGGCGGCAGCCCCAGTCCGATGGACATGGCCCGCAAGGGCAAGCAGAAGAAGTTCGGCCACAACTGACGCCTCCGCGAGCACCGCGCACGAGGGCGCGCCCAGAGCTCTGGGCGCGCCCTTCTTCACATGCGACTCCGTACGCAGGCCCCTGCGAGCGGCGTCATCCGGCCAGGCAGGACGGCCCGAGGAGCACCTTGAGGTCGCCGAAGAGCGCCGGGTCGGGCTGGACCCGGTGCTTGTCGAGGCGCAGCACGGTGGTGGTCCGCGGTCCCTGGAGCTTGATCCGGACCTCGGTGTTGCCCTTGTGGTGGCGAAGGATCTCGCCCAACCGGGTGACCATCGGAGGAGTGACCTTGACCGTCGGGATGGTGAGGACGACGGGTGCGTTCGTCCCGGCCGAGGAGAGGTCGGGGACCATCATCTCCATGGCGACGAGACGGGGTACGTCCTCGCGCTTGTCGAGGCGGCCCTTGACGAAGACGACGGTGTCCTCGACCAGCTGGGTGGAGACGAGCTGGTAGGTCGCGGGGAAGAACATGCACTCGATGGATCCGGCGAGGTCCTCGACGGTGGCGATGGCCCAGGCGTTGCCCTGCTTGGTCATCTTGCGCTGGAGGCCCGAGATGATGCCGCCGATGGTGACGACGGCGCCGTCGGAGTGCTCGCCGCCGGTCAGCTGGGAGATTCCGGCGTCCGTCTTGTCGGAGAGCACGTGCTCCAGGCCGAAGAGCGGGTGGTCGGAGACGTACAGGCCGAGCATCTCGCGCTCCTGGGCGAGCAGGTAGGACTTCTCCCACTCGACGTCCGAGAACTCGACGTCGAGCCCGAAGCCGGGCTCGTCGCTCGCGCCCTCGTCACCCATTCCGCCGAAGAGGTCGAACTGCCCCTCGGCCTCCTTGCGCTTGACCGCGACCACGTTGTCGATCATCGATTCATGGTGGGCGACCAGGCCCTTGCGGGTGTGGCCCATCTCGTCGAAGGCGCCGGCCTTGATCAGCGACTCGACGGTGCGCTTGTTGCAGACGACGGCCTCGACCTTGTCCAGGAAGTCCGGGAACGTGGAGTACTTCCCCTTGGCCTTCCTGGTCTTGATGATCGACTCGACGACGTTCTGGCCGACGTTGCGCACGGCGGTGAGGCCGAAGAGGATCACGTCGTCGCCCTGGGCGGCGAAGTTCGGCTCGGACTCGTTCACGTTCGGCGGGAGCACCTTGATGCCCATGCGCCGGCACTCGTTCAGGTAGATCGCGGACTTGTCCTTGTCGTCCTTGACCGAGGTGAGGAGACCCGCCATGTACTCGGCCGGGAAGTTGGCCTTGAGGTAGGCGGTCCAGTAGGAGACCAGGCCGTACGCGGCGGAGTGGGCCTTGTTGAAGGCGTAGCCGGCGAAGGGGACCAGGACGTCCCACAGGGCCTGGATGGCCTGGTCGCTGTAGCCGTTCCTCTTCGCACCCTCCTGGAAGATGACGAAGTTCTTCGCCAGCTCCTCGGGCTTCTTCTTGCCCATCACGCGGCGCAGGATGTCGGCCTCGCCGAGCGAGTACCCGGCGATGATCTGGGCGGCCTTCTGCACCTGCTCCTGGTAGACGATCAGGCCGTAGGTGACCGCGAGCACCTCTTCGAGCGGACCCTCCAGCTCCGGGTGGATCGGGGTGATCTCCTGCTGCTTGTTCTTGCGCAGGGCGTAGTTCGTGTGCGAGTTCATGCCCATCGGGCCCGGCCGGTACAGGGCCGAGACGGCGGAGATGTCCTCGAAGTTGTCGGGCTTCATCAGGCGCAGCAGGGAGCGCATGGGCCCGCCGTCGAACTGGAAGACGCCGAGGGTGTCGCCGCGGCCGAGCAGTTCGAAGGTCTTGGGGTCGTCGAGCGGCAGGGCCAGGAGATCGATGTCGATCCCCTTGTTGGCCTTCACCATCTTGACGGCGTCGTCCATGATCGTGAGGTTGCGCAGGCCGAGGAAGTCCATCTTCAGCAGGCCGAGCGACTCGCAGCTCGGGTAGTCCCACTGGGTGATGGTGACGCCGTCGGTGTGCCGCACCCAGACGGGCACGTGGTCGGTGATCGTCTCGCTGGACATGATCACGCCGGCGGCGTGCACGCCCATCTGGCGGACCAGGCCCTCCACGCCGCGGGCGGTGTCGATGACCTTCTTGACGTCCGGCTCGTTCTCGTACATCCCGCGGATCTCGCCGGCCTCGCCGTAGCGGGGGTGCGAGGGGTCGAGGATGCCGGAAAGCGGAATGCCCTTGCCGAGGACGTCGGCGGGCATGGCCTTGGTGAGCCGGTCGCCCATGGCGTAGGGGTAGCCGAGGACCCGGGCCGAGTCCTTGATCGCGTTCTTGGCCTTGATGGTGCCGTACGTGCCGATCATGGCGACCTTGTCGGCGCCGTACTTCTCGGTCACGTACCTGATCACCTCGACGCGCCGACGCTCGTCGAAGTCGATGTCGACATCGGGCATGGAGACGCGCTCGGGGTTCAGGAACCGCTCGAAGATCAGGCCGTGGGTGAGCGGGTCGAGGTCGGTGATGCCCATGGCGTACGCGACGATCGAGCCGGCCGCGGAGCCTCGGCCCGGGCCCACCGCGATGCCCTGGTTCTTGGCCCACATGATGAAGTCGGCGACCACGAGGAAGTAGCCCGGGAAGCCCATCGAGATGATCGTGTCCATCTCGTACTCGGCCTGCTTCATCCGGTCGTCCGGGATGCCTCCGGGGTAGCGGCGGTGCATGCCGCGCATGGTCTCCTCGCGGAACCAGCTGACCTCGGTGTGGCCCTCCGGGATGTCGAACTTCGGCATCAGGTTCCGGAACTTGAACATGCCCTCGGTGTCGATCTGGTCCGCGACCAGCTTCGTGTTGGCGCAGCCCTCCTGCCAGGCGTCCGAGGAGTCGATCGCGTACATCTCGTCGGTCGACTTCAGGTAGTAGCCGGTGCCGTCGAAGCGGAAGCGGTCGGGGTCCGAGAGGTTCTTGCCGGTCTGGATGCAGAGCAGCGCGTCGTGGGCGCCGGCCTCGCTCGCGTACGTGTAGTGCGAGTCGTTCGTGACCAGCGGCGGGATGCCGAGCTTCTTGCCGATCTCCAGCAGGCCGTCGCGGACGCGGCGCTCGATCTCGATGCCGTGGTCCATCAGCTCCAGGAAGTACCGGTCCTTGCCGAAGATGTCCTGGTACTCGGAGGCCGACTTCAGGGCCTCGTCGAACTGGCCGAGGCGCAGGCGGGTCTGGAGCTCGCCGGAGGGGCAGCCGGTGGAGGCGATCAGCCCCTCGGACCACTTGCTGATGGTCTCCTTGTCCATGCGCGGCCACTTCGTGAGCCAGCCCTCGGCGTAAGCGTCGGAGGACAGCCGGAAGAGGTTGTGCAGGCCGGTGGCGTTCGCCGCCCAGATCGTCTTGTGGGTGTAGCCACCGGAACCGGACACGTCGTCGCGCTTCTGGTGGGGCTGGCCCCACTGGATGCGGCGCTTGTTGCGCCGGGACTCGGGTGCGACGTACGCCTCGATGCCGATGATCGGGGTGATCCCGGCCTTCTGGGCGGAGTGGAAGAAGTCGTACGCCCCGTGCAGGTTGCCGTGGTCGGACATGGCGATGTGCGTCATGCCCATTTCGTTGCACGCGTTGAACATGTCCTTGAGCCGCGCGGCACCGTCCAGCAGCGAGTACTGGGTGTGGACGTGCAGGTGCGTGAACGGCTGCTTGGTCACGGCGGGAGGCTCCTGACAGTGGGGGCGGCGGCAGCTATGAATCCTACGTCCCAGGAGTGACAGATCACCGGCGCTGCGGGGTACGGTCGGGCGTTGCAGAACCAGGACGACCCACCCGACGTCCAGTCGGTCAGAACCTGTACCACCCCGTGCACCAGGAGGCATCCGCCATGGCGGTTCCCGAGACGACGAACGAGCAGCGCGCCGAGCAGATACTCGATGTGTTCGACACCGCTTTCGGTGAGCTCCTGGCTGCCGACCCCGCCGCCTTCCAGGTCAAATTCCGCAAGATGGCCGCCTCCGCGTTCGCCTTCTACCGGGGCACGGCCTGCCTCTTCTACGCCGACCTGGAGCGGGACCGGCACGGCGGCCCCTACCTGGACGAGCGGACCGGCCGGGTCTGGATCCACGGCGACCTGCACGCCGAGAACTTCGGCACGTACATGGACTCCAACGGCCGGCTGATCTTCAACGTGAACGACTTCGACGAGGCGTACGTCGGCCCGTTCACCTGGGACCTCAAGCGGTTCGCGGCCTCCGTCGCCCTGATCGGCTACACCAAGGCGCTCAGCGACGAGCAGATCACCGAACTGGTGCGGACCTACGCGGGCGCCTACAGGGAGCGGATCCACCGCCTCGCGACGGGCGCGAAGCACGAGGAGGTGCCCTCCTTCACCCTGGACACCGCCGAGGGCCCGCTGCTGACGGCCCTGCGCTCGGCCCGCTCCCGCACCCGCTTCTCCCTGCTGGACTCGATGACCGAGATCCGCGACTACGAGCGCCGCTTCACCTCCGGCGGGGGCTCGATCGAGCTGGACGCGGCCACCCGGTACAAGGTGCTGGCCGCCTTCGACGGGTACCTGGAGACCCTGCCCGACGAGTCCCTGGTCCGGCCGGACTCCTACCGGGTCAAGGACGTGGTGGGCCGCCGGGGCGTCGGGATCGGATCGGCCGGCCTGCCCTCGTACAACATCCTGCTGGAGGGGCACAGCGACGCCCTGGAGAACGACGTCGTGATCTACCTCAAGCAGGCGCAGACCCCCGCGGTGTCCCGGCACATCACCGACCGGGCGGTACGGGACTACTTCCGGCACGAGGGACACCGCACGGTGATCTCCCAGCGCGCCCTCCAGGCGCACGCCGACCCCTGGCTGGGCTGGACCGAGCTGGACGGCTCCGGGCAGCTGGTGGCCGAGGTCTCCCCGTACGCGGTGGACCTGGACTGGTCGGACCTGGACGACCCGGAGGAGATCGCGGCCGTGGTCGCGGACCTGGGCAGGGCGACGGCGACCATGCACGCCTCGGCCGACGAGGCCGAGAGCGGGCACTCGCTGGTCCCCTTCTCCACCGAGCGGGCCATCGACGCGGCGATCGCGGCGGACGAGGAGGGCTTCGCGGAGCTGCTGGTCGACTTCGCACACGTGTACGGCGCCCGGGCCCGCGCCGACCACCAGATCTTCGTGGACCTGTTCCGCAACGGCCGCATCATGCACTGAGCACCTTGCTGCAGTGAGCACTTCAGGCCGCGGGCCCCGGGCCGTAAGGGACCTGGGACCCGTATTCACAGGTACTCGTGGCAGACTCGCGGCGATGGACATATCGAGGGCAGGACTCCGGGGGCTGCGGGCCGCGCTGTTCAGCGCATTCGTCGTGCTGCTCTCGGCCGGCTCGCACGTCCTCATGTCCCGGGTCCCGCTGCCGCCCGCGCCGGCGGCCGGGGCCTTCACCGGCGTGTTCCTGCTCACGTACGCGCTGGCGGGCCGCGAGCGGGGCTTCGGTCCCATCGCCGGGCTGCTGGTTCCGCTGGAGCTGGCCGCCGACACGGTCTTCACCGCCGGGCAGCACGTCTGCTACGGCCCGGCCGGCGGCCCCGTCGCCGGGCCGCTGCGGGCGCTGGGGCTGGACGAACTGTGCGGCGGGCCGCCGCTGGGCGGGCCGCTGGCCGAGGTGCCCGGAGCCGTCCCCGACGCGGTGGCCCTGCTGGCCTCGCCCGGACCCTGGACCCCGTGGCTGCTGCTCGGCGCGCACGTCTCGGTCGGACTGTCCGCCGCGGCCTGGCTGCGGTACGGGGAGCGCGCGCTGGGCCAGCTGCTGCGCGCGGTGGCCGCCTTCGCGTTCCGGCCTCTGCTGCTGGCGACGGCCTCGGCGGCAGCCGCCGCCGGCCCGGTGCGGCGGGTGCTGCGCCCGGCCCTTCCGGGCGCGGGGGCCCGTACCCGCTTCCCCGCCCACTCCGTGGGACGCCGGGGACCTCCCGTACGCGGCGCGCTCGTCTGCGCCTGACACCCGTACGCAGTCCCCCCTTCCTTGTGTCACACCCCACGGAGATCACCATGAGTTCACGCAACAGCCAGGCGAACAAGGCGGCGGCCCGCGAGCGGCTGCGCGCCGAACGCGAGAAGCAGGCCAAGAAGGCCAAGGTGCGCCGCCAGATCCTGGTGGCCTGCGCCGTCGTCGCCACCCTGGCCGTGGCCGGCGGCGTCGGCTACCTGGTCGTGCAGGCCAACCAGCCCGGCGAGTGGGACAAGGCCGCCGACGCCACGCTGGTCGCCCCGAAGAACACCACGGGTGACAACGGCACCACCGTCGTCATAGGCAAGGCCGACGCCAAGAAGACCCTCGAGCTCTACGAGGACGCGCGCTGCCCGGTCTGCTCCCAGTTCGAGCAGAGCGTGGGCCCGCAGATCAAGAAGGACCTGGACGCCGGCAAGTACAAGATCCAGTACGTCGGCGCCACCTTCCTCGACAAGGGCTTCGGCGGCAGCGGTTCGAAGAACGCGCTGAGCGCGCTGGGCGCGGCGCTGAACGTCAGCCCCGAGGCGTTCCTGGAGTACAAGACCGCCCTGTACTCCAAGGAGAACCACCCGGAGGAGCGCGACGACAAGTTCGGCAAGGACGACTACCTGCTGAAGATCGCGGACCAGGTGCCGGCGCTCAAGGGCAACGCCGAGTTCAAGAAGGCCGTCGAGGACGGTACGTACAACCGCTGGGCGCTCGAGATGTCGAAGCTCTTCGAGAAGAGCGGCCTCGAGGGCACCCCGTCGCTGAAGATGGACGGCAAGAAGATCGAGATCAAGATGGCGCCGGAGGAGTTCACGGCCGCGGTCGACAAGGCCATCGCGGGCTGATCCCCTCGTAGCGGACCGAGCCAACGGGCAGGCGGACTCTGAGAGTTCGCCTGCCCGTTGCTTGCACAGGGGTGTTCCAACAGCTGTACCCGTCAGTAATATGCCGGTCCGTGACCAGTCATCTCCCCTCCCCCACTGCGGCAACTCCGCGCCGCCGTACGGTCGTCAAGGCCGCTGCCGCCACCGCCGCCCTCGCGCCCTTCGCGACGGCCGCACTGGGCGCCTCCCCCGCGTCGGCGGCCTCGAACGGGCCCGCCTTCCTCCACGGCGTCGCCTCCGGCGACCCGCTGCCCGACGGGATCCTGCTGTGGACCCGTGTGACCCCCACCCCCGATGCCATGCCCGGCTCCGGCACCGGCCCGGCCACCCAGGTGACCTGGGAGGTCGCCGAGGACAAGGCCTTCTCACGGATCGTCGTGAGCGGTTCGGTCACGGCGACCGCCGCCTCCGACCACACGGTCAAGGCGGATGTACGCGGACTGCGGCCGCAGACCCCGTACTTCTACCGGTTCACCGCCGGCGGCGCCGTCTCCCCGGTCGGGCGCACCCTGACCGCCCCGGGCCACGACGCGACGACGCCCGGCGTCCGCTTCGGCGTGGTCTCCTGCGCCAACTGGGAGGCCGGCTACTTCTCGGCCTACCGCCACCTGGCCGCCCGTACCGACCTGACCGCGATCCTGCACCTCGGCGACTACGTCTACGAGTACGCGAACGGGGCCTACCCCGAGGCGAAGTACGTCGTACGCGCGCACGAGCCACGGCACGAGATACTCACCCTCGCCGACTACCGGACCCGGCACGGCACGTACAAGACCGACGCCGACCTCCAGGCCCTGCACGCCGCGCACGCGATCGTCGCGATATGGGACGACCACGAGTTCGCCAACGACGCCTGGTCGGGCGGCGCGGAGAACCACACGCCGGGCGCCGAGGGCGAGTGGGCGGCCCGCGCGGCCGCCGCCAAGCAGGCGTACTTCGAGTGGATGCCCGTACGCACCTCCACCGCCGGCACCGTCTACCGGCGGCTGCGCTTCGGCACCCTGGCCGATCTGCACCTGCTGGACCTGCGCAGCTTCCGCTCCCAGCAGGCCAAGACAGGCAGCGGCGGCGTGGACGACCCGGAGCGCACCATCACCGGGCGCGCCCAGCTCGACTGGCTCAAGTCGGGCCTCGCCGGCTCGAACGCGACCTGGAAGCTGGTCGGCACCTCGGTGATGATCTCGCCGGTGGCCTTCGCCTCGCTGCCCGCGCACCTGCTGGCCCCGCTGGCGAAGCTGCTGGGCCTGCCCGAGGGCGGCCTCGCGGTCAACGTGGACCAGTGGGACGGCTACACGGACGACCGCAAGGAGCTGCTGGCCCATCTCAAGGACCAGAAGATCAAGAACACGGTGTTCCTGACCGGCGACATCCACATGGCGTGGGCGAACGAGGTCCCGATGAACATGGCGACGTACCCGGGGTCGGGTACCGCGGCCACCGAGTTCGTGGTGACGTCGGTGACCTCCGACAACATCGACGACCTCCTGCACGTGCCGGCGGACACCGCGTCACTGGTAGCGGAGGCGGCCGTCAAGGCGGCCAACTGGCACGTGAAGTGGCTGGACATGGACTCCCACGGCTACGGGGTGCTGGACGTGACGCCCGAGCGCTCGCAGATGGACTACTTCGTGGTGTCCGACAAGCGGAATCCGGCCGCGACGGCCGCATGGGCCCGCTCGTACCGCACGCCGAACGGCACGCAGAAGGTGGAGCGGGCGTACCAGCCGGTCAGCTGACGATCTTCTGACTGTCTGTCAATTCTGCTGTTCAGAGGGGCTCCTGGTGCAGACCAGGAGCCCCTCCGCCCTCAGAAGCAACAAATCTTTTACTTAAAGGGCTTGCTCAGTGCATGACATGGACACATAAGCTTCGCGCCAGCGTGAGGAAATCCCTCACCCCCCACCACGCTTCGCGAGGAGTCAACGTGCGCGCTTCCGCCCGCATATCCCCCATGCTCCGACGCCGCCTCATGGGCACGGCCGTTCTGGCCGGAACCCTGGCGTTCGCCCCGCTCACGGCCCCCACGACCGTGGCCGCGGCCCCCCAGACCGGCGCAGAGGCCTGTGCCGACGCCGGCACCGCCGCCAACGCCCGCGTCGCCCGCCCGAAGGACCAGCACGCGGCCGAGCCCAACGAGGTGACGGACGCCCAGGCCAAGGCCATGGACGCCGACCTGGCGAAGAAGAGCGCCGAGCTGGGCCCGCAGCGCATGATGCGCGCCGCCGAGGCCACCGCCGCGACGACCATCCCGGTGTACGTGCACGTCATCACCTCCGGCACCGCCGGCAAGCTGACCGCCACGGACATCAACAACCAGATCGCGGTCCTCAACTCCGCCTACAGCGGCCAGGGCACCGGCAACGTCGACTCCGGCTACCAGTTCTCCCTGGCCGGCACCGACTACACCGACAACGCCTCCTGGTACAACGTGTCCGACGGCACCCAGGCCGAGAAGGACATGAAGAACACCCTGCGCAAGGGCGGCGCGAACGCGCTGAACATCTACACCGCCAACCTCGGCGGCGGCCTGCTCGGCTGGGCGACCTTCCCGAGCTCCTACGCCTCCCAGCCCAAGATGGACGGCGTCGTCCTGCTCAACACCTCGCTGCCGGGCGGCTCCGCAGCCAACTACAACGAGGGCGACACCGGCACCCACGAGGTCGGCCACTGGATGGGCCTGTACCACACCTTCCAGGGCGGCTGCTCGGGCAGCGGCGACTCCGTGTCCGACACCCCGGCCGAGAAGAGCGCGGCGTTCGAGTGCCCGACCGGCCGCGACAGCTGCACCAACAAGACGGGCGTCGACCCGATCCACAACTTCATGGACTACACGTACGACTCCTGCATGTACCAGTTCACGGCGGGTCAGGTTTCCCGCATGAAGAGCATGTGGAGCGCGTACCGCGCCTAGTCACTGCGTGAAGCGTCGAGGGGCAGGGCACGCGGTTCGTGCCCTGCCCCTCACCTTTGGCTCTGCTACAGGCTGTCGAGGAACGCGAGCGCGACCCGCCAGGCCTGCTCCGCGGCCTCCGCGTCGTAGTCGTCGAGCCCCGGGTCCGTGAACAGGTGCCCGGCACCCGGGTAGCGGTGCACCTCCACGTCCGCACCCGCGCGCTGCATCCGCAGGTACCAGGCGGTCAGCCAGTCGTGCGTCTCGAACGGGTCCGGATCCGCGATGTGCAGCTGTACCGGCAGTTCGTCGACCGCGGTGTCCTCCTCGAGGTCCGCCGTCCCGTGCAGGAGCAGCAGCCCGCGCGCCTTCTCGTCGGCCAGCGCCAAGTGCTGGGCGACGGAACCGCCGAAGGAGAAGCCGGCGTAGACGAGGCCCTGGTCGGAGTAGGGGGCGGAGGCCAGCACCGCGCGCTTGAGCAGCTCGTCGCGGCCGATCTCGTCCCGGTGTGCCATGCCCTCTTCGACGGTCTCGAAGGTGCGCCCCTCGAAGAGATCCGGCACCTGGACCCGGTGCCCGGCCGCGCGCAGCCGGTCGGCCGCCGCGTGCACCGCGGGCCGCAGCCCGTACGTCGAGTGGAAAAGCATGATGTTCATGCACCCCATCGTGCCATTCGCCGGATGGGAGGGGACCGAGCCCGCGTTCCGGTTACGTTGAAGTCCATGGACACGGACACCGTTCTGCGCCCGATCGCGGTCCTCGGCGGCTCACTGGTCGTCACCCTGCTCGCCGGGTGGCTGCTGGACCTGCTGCTGCGCCGCGCCGACGCCCGGCACAGCGAGACCCCGCTGTGGGGGCTGCTGCGCCGGTGCCGCCTGCCGTTCCAGGTCGTCCTGTGCACGACGCTGCTGTACGGCTCCCACCGCCGGGCCGGGATCGCCGCGGACTACGTGTTCGCCGTGGGCCGCGCGCTGACCCTCGTACTGATCGCCTCGGCCGCCTGGCTGCTGGTGCGCATCGCGACGGCCGTCGTGGACTCCTCGTACGCCCGCTACGCGGACCGGAACCCGGACGACGCACGGGTGCGCCGGGTCCGCACCCAGGTGACGCTGATCCACCGGGTGGTCACGGCGGTGGTCGTGGTGGTCGCGGTGGCGGCGATGCTGCTCACGTTCCCGCCGATGCGGGCGGTCGGCGCCTCGATGCTGGCCTCGGCCGGCGTCCTCGGCATCGTGGCGGGCATCGCCGCCCAGTCCTCGCTGGGCAACCTGTTCGCCGGACTGCAGATCGCCTTCGGCGACACGGTGCGGATCGGCGACACGGTGGTCGTCGACAAGGAGTGGGGCACGGTCGAGGAGATCACCCTGACCTTCCTGGTGGTGCGCACCTGGGACGAGCGCCGGATCACCATGCCTGTGTCGTATTTCACAGGCAAGCCGTACGAAAACTGGTCGCGCGGCGGCGCGCAGATGACCGGAACGGTGTTCTGGCACCTCGACCACAGCGCCCCGCTGGACCTGATGCGCGAGCAGCTCCAGCGGATCCTGGAGGAGATCCCGGAATGGGACGGCCGCACGGGCAGCCTGGCGGTGACGGACACGACCCCGCACACGATCCAGGTCCGGGCGGTGGTCACGGCGAAGGACGGCACCGACATCTGGACGGTCCGCTGCCATGTCCGCGAACGCGTCATCGCCTGGCTGGTGGCCCACCACCCGTACGCCCTCCCCCGCATCGCCACGTCGCCCGCCGCCCCCCGCCCGGGGACGGCCTGACGGGCAGATCCGGCCCCGCCGGCGTTCGAGGCGCGGGGTCCGGGGCGGAGCCCCGGGAAGCCGGACCGCAGGCCATCAGGGGCCGAAGGTCAGCCGGAACAGGGCTCCACCGCCCGGAGCCGGCTCGGCCACGAGCTCCGCGGCATGCGCACGGGCGATCTGGCGGGCCATCGCGAGCCCCAGCCCCGACCCCGGCAGGGCACGCGCCGCCCCCGCCCGGTAGAACCGGTCGAAGACGTACGGCAGGTCCTCGGCCGCGATTCCGGGGCCGTGGTCCCGTACCGTCAGCTCGGCCCCGCCGGGGCCGCCGCCCCGCGCCACCAGCTCCACCTCCACCGGTGCCCCCGCGGGGCTGAACTTCGCCGCGTTGTCCAGCAGGTTCGAGAGCAGCCGGGTCAGCCTCGCCGGCACCCCCGGGACCACCACCTCCGCGCGGACGCGGACCTCCACCGGTACGGACGGCCAGTGCGCCCGCGCAGCCTCCGCGCAGTGCTCCACCAGCGGAGCCAGCCGGACCTGTTCCACCAGCGGCTGCGGCTCCTCGTCCCGGGCCAGCTCGATCAGGTCGTTCACCAGCCCCGTCACCTCCCGCAGCTGCCGCCCCAGCGCGAGCGAGGCCCGCTCGCGCTGCTCCGCCGTCAGCCGCTCCCCCCGCGCCAGCAGCTCCGCGTTCGTCCGCAGAGCCGTCAGCGGGGTCCGCAGCTCGTGCGAGGCGTCCGCGACCAGCCGCCGCTGCGCCGTGACCGACTGCTCGAGCTCGCCCAGCATGGTGTTGAAACTCCCGGCCAGCCTGGTGATCTCGTCCTCCCTCCCCGGTGGTCCCGGCGGCGGCAGTTCGATCCGGTGCCGGGGATCCCGCGTCGCCGCGATCCGCTCGGCGGTGGCCGTGAGCCGGGTCACCGGGGCCAGCCCGGTCCGCGACACCCAGTACCCGAGCCCGGCCGCCACCAGCACACCCCCCGCGCCGATCAGCACCAGCCACCACGCCGCCTCCTCGATCCCGCCCTCGACGGTGTCGGCCCGCAGCGCCACCTGCAGCGCCCGCCCCTTCGCGTAGTCGGTGGTGAGCATCCGCGCCGGGTGCCCCGCGTGCACGATGTCCGTGTAGTACGGCGCGTGCCGCCCGGCGGCCACCGCCCGCGTCGTCGCGTCCACCGGCAGCAGGTACGGCGCGGCCGGGTCGGCCGCCGGGTCGGCCGGCACCACTTGTGCGCAGGCGGGCGCCGCCAGGAACCGGCATTCCCCGGCCAGGACGTCCGGCCCGGAGTCCGGGTTGCGCTGGGCCGCGAGCCGCGCGGACTGGGTGAGGCTCAGGTTCAGCTGCTCGTACAGGGCGCCGCGTACGACGAAGAACGCCGCCGTGCACACCCCGACCGCGACCAGCGCCACCGCCGCGGTGACCGCCAGCGCCAGCCGGGTGCGCAGCGGCCGCCGTCTGCGCCAGCGCGCCCCGAGCCTGCGCCGCCCTTTCCCGGGCCGGGCGCCGCTCACGCCGTGCCCAGCCGGTATCCGACCCCGTGGACGGTGTGCACCAGCCGCGGCTCGCCGCCCGCCTCCAGCTTCCGCCGCAGGTAGCCCACGTACACGGCCAGGGAGTTGGATTCCGGTCCGAAGTCCCGCCCCCACACCAGCTCCAGGATCAGCTCCCGCGGCAGCACCTGTCCGGGGTGGTGCAGCAGCAGCTCGAGCAGGGCCGCCTCGGTGCGGCTGAACTCCAGCGGCCGCCCGCCGCGCCGCCCGGTCCGGGTCGCGGGGTCCAGTACGAGATCCGCGAACCCGAGCGCGGCCTCGCCGGCCGGATCGGGCGCGGCCCGCCGCAGCAGGGCGCGGACCCGGGCCACCAGCTCGTCCAGCGCGAACGGCTTGACCAGGTAGTCGTCAGCGCCCGCCTCCAGGCCGTCGACCCGCTCGCTCACCGAGTCCAGCGCGGTCAGGACGAGTACGGGCGTACGGTCGCCCAGCGCGCGCAGCTGCCGGCAGACCCCGAGCCCGTCCAGCACGGGCATCATCACGTCGAGCACCACCGCGTCGGGCTGCCAGCCGGCCACCTCCGACAGCGCGGCCAGGCCGTCGGCGGCCCCCCGTACCTCGTACCCCTCGACGGCCAGCCCGTCCTGGACGGCGGCCCGGACCTCGGGCTCGTCGTCCACGACCAGGATCCGCGGCCCACTCGTGTGCGCACTCGTGCTGCTCATGGGCAAAGCCTGCCAAACGGTTCTGAGAGAACCTCTTAGAACGTTCTTAGGACGCACCGGGAGGGTGCGTCCATGACCACACAAGGCACAAGAGGCACACGAGACGCGCAAGGAATGCCGCCCCTGTCGGTCGTGATCGGCGCGGGCGGCACCGGCGGCCACATCTACCCCGGGCTCGCTCTCGCCGAGGCGCTGCGTGCGGCCGTCCCCGATGCCGTGGTCTCGTTCATCGGGACCGAGCGCGGCCTGGAGACCGAGCTGATCCCGGCCGCCGGCCACCGGCTGCACACCGTCGACATGATCCCGTTCGACCCGTCGCTCGGCGCGAAGCGGTATCTGCTGCCCGCCGCGCTGCTGCGCTCGGCCGCGCAGGCCCGGTCGGTGATCCGGGCGCAGGGCGCGCACGCCGTCGTCGGCATGGGCGGCTACCCGAGTGCGCCGGCCGTGCTCGGGGCCCGGATGGCGGGGCTGCCGGCCGTCATCCACGAGTCCAACGCGGTGCCGGGCCGCGCCAACCAGTTCGCGGCCCGGCTCACCCCTCACATCGCGGTGGCCTTCGACCGCAGCCGGCCCCATCTGGCGGGCGGGGCGCACGCCCTGACCACCGGAATGCCGATCTCCGCGGCCCTCGCGCGGCTGGCGGAGCTGTCGCGCCCGGAGCGCGCGGCCCTGCGTACGGAGGCCCGCCGGGCGCTGCACGTCCCCGACGGCCGCCGCCTGGTCGTCTTCAACGGCGGCAGCCTGGGCGCCGTCCGCCTCACCGCGGCCGCCGTCGGGCTGGCCGGGCTCTGGCAGGGGCGGGACGACGTACAGCTGCTGATCAAGACGGGCCCGCAGGCACTGCCGGACACCGCCGCCGATCTCGCGGCCTGCGGCGGGCAGCGGATCGCCCGGGCCGTGCCGTACCTGGACCGGATGGACCTCGTGTACGCGGCCGCCGACCTGGTGGTGTGCCGGGCGGGCTCCGCGACGGTGGCCGAGCTGGCGGCGACCGGAGTCCCGGCCGTGCTCGTGCCCTACCCCCACGCCCCCGGCGACCACCAGACCCACAACGCCCGGGTCCTGTCGGACGCGGGAGCGGGCCTGCTGCTGCCCGACGCCGAGACCACGGCCGACCGGCTGGCGGCCCTGCTCGGCCCGCTGCTGGCCGACCCGGCGCGGCTGTCCGCGATGGCCGGCGCCGCCGACCCCGGCCCGCACGCCCGGGCCGCCGAACTGCTGGCCGCGGAGGTCCTCCGCGTGGCCGGCGTCCCCCTTGCCACCCTGGAGCGGATATGAACGTCAAGAGCCATGCTCAGGACACCTGGAAGGACCGTACGGTCCTCGTCACCGGAGCGGAGGGCTTCATCGGGTCCACCCTGGTCGACCTGCTGGTGGCCCGGGGCGCCCGGGTCCGCGCCTTCGTCCACTACAAGCCGTACGCGGAGAAGGGCAACCTGGCGCGGTACCTCGCGGACCCCGACGGCCCGGTGGAGATGTGGGCCGGCGACATCCGCGACGCGGGCCGGGTCAGCGACGCGGTGGAGGGCTGCGACACGGTGTTCCACCTGGCGGCGCTGATCGGGATCCCGTACAGCTACGCCTCGCCGGGTGCATACGTCCAGACCAACGTGACCGGTACGGAGAACATGGCGGAGGCCTGCCGCCGCCACGGGGTGCGGCGCCTCGTGCACACCTCCACGAGCGAGGTCTACGGGACGGCCCTGACGGCCCCGATCGCCGAGACCCACCCGCTGCAGCCGCAGTCCCCGTACTCGGCGTCGAAGATCGGCGCGGACATGATGGCGCTGTCGTTCCACCACGCGTTCGAGCTGCCGGTGACGGTGGTCCGGCCGTTCAACACATACGGCCCCCGCCAGTCGGCGCGCGCCGTGATCCCGGCGATCCTGGCGCAGCTGCACGCGGGCGCACAGGAGATCCGCCTGGGCTCCCTCTCCCCCACCAGGGACTTCACGTACGTGACGGACACGGCGGAGGGGTTCTTGGCGGTGGCGGAATGCGACCGGGCGCTGGGCGAGGTGGTCAACCTCGGAACGGGCCGGGAGATCTCGATCGGAGACCTGGCGCAGGCCCTGATCGCGGCGTCGGGCCGGGACGCCCGCGTCGTGGTGGACGAGACCCGCCTGCGCCCCGCGGGCAGCGAGGTCCGGCGCCTCCTGTCGGACAACTCCCGGGCGAGGGAGTGGGCGGGCTGGAAGCCGGAGGTCTCCTTGACGGAGGGCCTGTCCCGCACGTCTTCATGGATCGCCTCGAACCTCTCCCTCTTTGCTCCCTCCCGCTACCAGGTCTGACCCCGGCCGGGGCGGGGACCCGCCAGGCGGGCGAGGCTTCGACGGGGCGTGGGTTGCCGCGGGCGGCGGTACGGCAGGGTGGGGGAGTGGATCAGCTTGCTCTGCTCTTCGTACTGTTGCTCGGGGCCGTGGTCACCGTGCCGCTCGGGGACCGGCTCGGGCTGCCCGCCCCCGTCCTGATGACCATCGGCGGGGTCGTGCTCGCGCTGGTGCCGGTCGTGCCGAATGTCGACGTCCCGCCCGAGTTCATCCTGCCGCTCGTGCTGCCACCGCTGCTCTACGCCTCGGTGCAGCGCACCTCGTGGCGGCAGTTCGCCGCCAACGTCCGGCCGATCCTCCTGCTCGCCGTGGCGCTCGTGTTCGTCACGACCGCCGCCGTCGGCGCCGTCGCGTACGCCGTCGTCCCCGGGCTGCCGCTCGCCGCCGCCGTCGCGCTCGGCGCGCTCGTGGCCCCGCCCGACCCCGTCGCCGCGACCGCCGTCGCCGGATCGCTCGGGCTGCCGCGCCGCCTGGTGTCCATCCTGGAGGGCGAGGGCCTGTTCAACGACGTCACCGCGATCGTGCTGTACCACGTCGCCATCGCCGCCGCGGTCAGCGGCAGCTTCTCCTGGCCGGATGCGCTGGGGGAGTTCGTGCTCTCCGCCGTGGTCGCCGTCGCCGTCGGGCTCGGTCTGGGCTGGGCCGCCAACGCGCTCATGGGGCGGCTCGGCGATGCCACGCTCCAGATCGGGCTGACGCTGCTGGTGCCGTTCGTGTCGTACGTACTGGCCGAGGAGTTCAAGGGGTCGGGGGTGCTGGCCGTGCTGACGACGGCCCTGTTCCTCGCCGAGTACGCGACCGATGCGGACGACGTGCTGGGGCGCCTCGCCGGGCACACCTTCTGGGAGGTCGTGGACACGCTGGTCACGGGCGTGGCCTTCGGGCTGATCGGGCTGGAGCTGCACAACGTGTTCGGCGTCGCGGCCGGCCGTGAGGGGGAGATGGCGGGGTGGGCGGCCGCCGTGATCGCGGTGGTGGTGGGCGTACGGCTGCTGTGGCTGCTGCCGGCCGGGTGGCTGGCCAAGCGGCTGCACACGCGGCGCGACTACGCCGAGGAGATCCCGCTGAGCTGGCGGGAGAGCGTGGTGATGTGGTGGGCCGGGATGCGCGGGGTGGCGTCCGTGGCGCTGGCGCTGGCCATTCCGCTGAGGGTCGACGGCGGGGCGCCGTTTCCGGGGCGGGACCAGATCATCTTCATCGCCTTCGCCGTGATCATGGTGACGCTGGTGTGCCAGGGGCTGACGCTGCCGTGGCTGGTGGGGGTGCTGGGGGTGGAGGCCGACGAGGACGCCGAGCGGGAGACGGAGCGGCAGCTGGCGATCCGCGCGGCGAAGGCCGCGAAGCGGCGGCTGAAGGAGATCGAGGAGGTGGAGGACCTCCCGGAGGACCTGGTGGAGGTGCTGTACCGGCGGGCGTACGACGTGGGGGCCAGAATCAGCCCCGACATGGTCGACGAGGAGCGGCGGGAGGCGTACGCGAAGCGGGTGGAGCGGATCCGGGACGTCCAGCGGATCCAGCGGGAGATGATGTCGGCGGCGCGGCACGAGGTGCTTGCGGCGCGCAGCGAGCCCGGCGCGGATCCGGAGATCGTGGACCGGGTCCTGCGCCACCTGGACGTCCGCAGCCTCCGCAGCACGTGACGGGCCGGTTCCGGTCCTGCCGGCGTTCCGGGCGCGGGGTCGGTCAGGGCAGGGCCCGGGAACGGGGAAAGGGCGGGGCGGGGACAGCCCCGCGGGGCCACCGGCCACCGGCCACGGCCACCGGCCACCGGCCACCGGCCACCGCTACGGCTACGGCTACGGCTACGGCTACGGCTACGGCTACGGCAGGCTGCGCCGCATCGCCCGGTGCGGGATGCCCGCGTCCTCGAACTCCGGCCCGTGGGCCACGTACCCCAGCCCGGCGTAGAAGCCGACCGCATGCGTCTGCGCGCCCAGGTCCACGGCCGTCAGGCCCAGACGGACCGCCTCCGCCTCGATGGCCCGCACCAGCGCCGCCCCCACACCCAGGCCGCGCGCGGCCTTGCGCACGGCCAGCCGCCCGAGCGAGCCGACCGTCAGGTCGCCGCCCGTCTTGGCCGACGCCGCAGGCCCGTACAGCAGTCGCCCGGTGCCGAGCGGCTCCCCGTCCGTCCCCACGGCCAGCACGTGCACCGCGACCGCGTCGTACGCGTCGTACTCGATCGACTCCGGCACCGACTGCTCGACCACGAACACCTCGGCCCGGACCGCATGGCAGGCCGCCAAGTCGGCCTCCCCCACCGCGACCCGGACCGCGAAGGCCGCGCCTGCCGTCACTCGCTCTCGGCCCGGATCACGTCCAGCGCGTGCTGGAGGTCCGCCGGGTAGGTGCTCTCGAACTCGACCCACTGGCCGTCCGACGGGTGCTCGAAGCCGAGCCGCACCGCGTGCAGCCACTGCCGGGTCAGGCCCAGCCGCTTCGCGACGGTCGGGTCGGCGCCGTACGTGAGGTCGCCGACGCACGGGTGCCGGTGCGCGGACATGTGCACGCGGATCTGGTGCGTACGCCCGGTCTCGAGCTTGATGTCGAGGAGCGAGGCGGCCCGGAAGGCCTCGATCAGGTCGTAGTGGGTGACGGAGGGCTTGCCCTCCTGCGTCACGGCCCACTTGTAGTCCGCGCTGGGGTGCCGGCCGATCGGGGCGTCGATGGTGCCGCTCATCGGGTCCGGATGGCCCTGTACGAGCGCGTGGTAGCGCTTGTCCACGACCCGCTCGCGGAACTGGTTCTTCAGCGAGGTGTACGCGCGCTCGGACTTGGCGACGGCCATCAGGCCGGACGTGCCGACGTCGAGGCGGTGCACGACGCCCTGGCGCTCGGAGGCGCCGGAGGTGGAGATCCGGTAGCCGGCGGCGGCGAGGCCGCCGATGACGGTGGTGCCGGTCCAGCCGGGGCTCGGGTGGGCGGCGACGCCCACCGGCTTCATGATGACGACGATGTCGTCGTCGTCATGGACGATCTCCATGCCCGGGACGGGCTCGGCGACGAGCTCGACGGGCCGCGGCGGCGCGGGCATCTCGACTTCGAGCCAGGCGCCGCCGTGCACGCGCTCGGACTTCCCGACGACGCTGCCGTCGACCGACACCTTCCCCGCTGCGGCGAGCTCGGCCGCCTTCGTCCGGGAAAAACCGAACATACGGGCGATGGCGGCGTCGACGCGCTCGCCCTCGAGGCCATCGGGAACGGGCAGGGTGCGGATCTCGGGAATCGTACTCACCTGTCGAGTATGCAGGACTCGGCAGCGCAGCTTTCCCGCGATCACCGCGCAACCAGTGCGCGGCCGGTGCGCGATCAGTCCTTGTGGACCGTGCCGTCCGGGTCCAGACCCTTGAACGAGAGCAGCACGATCAGGATGCCGCCGCACACGATCGCCGAGTCCGCGAGGTTGAAGACCGCGAAGTGCGCGGGCGCGATGAAGTCGACGACGGCCCCCCGGAACACCCCCGGCGAGCGGAAGATGCGGTCGGTGAGATTGCCCAGCGCACCGCCCAGCAGCAGGCCCAGCGCGATCGCCCACGGCAGGCTGTAGAGCTTGCGGGCCAGCCGCACGATCACGATGATCACGGTGGCCGCGATGCAGGTGAAGATGATGGTGAAGGCCTCGCCGAAGCCGAAGGCCGCGCCCGGGTTCCGGATCGCCTCGAACTTCAGCAGGTCGCCGATGATCCGGATCGGCGGCTGGTGCTCCAGCTTCGCGACGACCAGCATCTTGCTGCCGAAGTCGAGCAGGTAGGCGAGCAGCGCGACGACGAGCAGCGCGATGATCCGCCGACGCCCCTTGGGCTCGACGGACTCCGGCTGGGCGCCGTCCCCGACCTCCGGCGTACCGATGATGCTCTCCGCCTCTGCCACGTGAGTCCCTCGACTAGCTCGAACCAGGTTGCCGACGACACAGCCCTGCCAGGTCCCTGGACCCTGACGAGACACGAGAGTACGTCAGGGTCCGCCTGTGGCGGCAGCCCGGCCCGTGCCGTCTCAGCGCCCCCTCAGTGCCGTCGCTCCTGCTTCTGCTTGCAGTCCACGCAGAGCGTCGCCCGTGGGAACGCCTGCATCCTGGCCTTCCCGATGGGCTGGCCGCAGTTCTCGCAGAGCCCGTACGTGCCCGCGTCCAGCCGCTCCAGCGCCCGCTCGGTCTGTTCGAGCATCTCGCGCGCGTTCGCGGCCAGGGCCAGCTCGGACTCCCGGGTGATGTTCTTGGTGCCGGTGTCGGCCTGGTCGTCGCCCGCGCCGTCGCCGGAGTCCCGCATCAGGCCCGAGATGGCCTCGTCGGAGGCCTGCAGCTCGTCCCGCAGCCGCAGGACCTCGCTCTGCAGCCCGCTGCGGGCCTCGGCCACCTCCGCCGGGGTCCAGGGGTCCTCGCCGGGCCGTACGGCCAGCTCGCCCGGCGCCAGGCCCGCCGTGACCCTGGCCTTCGGCAGGCCGCTGGTGGCGGCCGCGGCCGTCTTCCTGGCCGTGCCGGTGCTCTTCTTGGCAACCACTTTCCGGGCTCCCGTCTGTTGCGCGGCATGCGCCGCCCCCTCGGCCCCGGCCGCCTTGGCCGTGGCCTTCCTCGCGGTCGTCTTCCCGACGCCGGTCGCCTTCTTCGCGGCCACCTTGTCGACGGCCGTCGTGTTCACGGCCGAGGTCGTGCCGGTCTTTCCGCCGGCAGCCTTCTTGGCCGCCGCCTTCTTGGCCGCCGCCTTCTCGGCCGCCGCCTTCTCGGCCGCCGTCTTCTCGGCCGCCGTCTTCTCGGCGGGCGCCTTCACGGCCGCCTCGGCCGCCGCGGTGGTCGCTTCGGTCGCCTTGGTCGCCGACTTCACCGGTTTCGCCGACTTCACCGAATTCACCGCCGTCCCGGCCGCAGGCTTCGCGGCCTTCTTCCCGACGGCGGTCGCCTTCCGGGCCGAAGCCGCATTCCCGGCCGCCGTCGCCTTCCCGGCGGCCTTCCCGACAGCCTTCTCGGCAGTTCTGTCGGCGGTCTTCTTCGCCACCATGGCCGCGGCCCCTTCACATACTGTGATCTTGCGCGCGAATCGTGCCGGAACGATAAATCGACTCCGGCCTCGCGGCAACGGGGCACGCGTCCGTCGATGCCAACCTGCATCCGTTGTGCCCATCAGGGAGCCCGGTAATCCGCCCCACCCGTCACACCGGAGCCCGGACCGGCCCGTCGGCCCGTTCGGGTCATGCCGCGTCCCACCCGGCCGCCGCCCCGCGCCCTGTCCCCGGGCCCGCCGGAACCTCCGCCCCGACCCCCCGTAAAGCGGTCTGCCGAGCGCGCCCCCGCCCCGTACACTGGGCCCAGCGAAAGGCATGGACGGGGACGAGTAGCTTCGGACGCAGCCATGAGCGACCCGGGGACGGTGAGAGCCCGGGGGCGAGCGCGATGCGAAGGATCACCCCTGAGCCGCCGGAAGAAAGCCGTACGGGTCCCCGCGGATCCGGCGACGGCGAGTAGAACCGGCTTCGCGCCCCAATGAGGGGGCCGCCGGATCCGTCCGGCGGTCAAGGAGGGTGGTACCGCGGGAGCAGGCGTCCTGGATTCTCAGGAGTGGCTCTCGTCCCTCCGGACGGAAGTGACATCCCGCCGGAGGAAGAGTTCAGCCTCATGACCACACCGCCGCAGTACCGCCCGGTACCCGCCCAGGTCGACCTGCCCGCCCTCGAGCACGCCGTTCTCGACTTCTGGCGCGAGAGCAAGACCTTCGCCAAGACCCTGGAGCAGTCCGAGGGCCGCCCCGAGTGGGTCTTCTACGAGGGCCCGCCCACCGCGAACGGCATGCCCGGCGCGCACCACATCGAGGCCCGCGTCTTCAAGGACGTCTTCCCCCGGTTCCGCACCATGCGCGGCTACCACGTGGCCCGCAAGGCCGGCTGGGACTGCCACGGCCTGCCCGTCGAGCTCGCCGTCGAGAAGGAGCTCGGCTTCAACGGCAAGCAGGACATCGAGGCGTACGGCATCGCCGAGTTCAACGCCAAGTGCCGCGAGTCCGTGACCCGCCACACCGACGCGTTCACGGAGCTCACGACCCGGATGGGCTACTGGGTCGACCTGGACGACGCCTACCGGACCATGGACCCCGAGTACGTCGAGTCCGTGTGGTGGTCGCTGAAGGAGATCTTCAACAAGGGCCTGCTCACCCAGGACCACCGCGTCGCCCCCTGGTGCCCCCGCTGCGGCACCGGCCTCTCCGACCACGAGCTGGCGCAGGGCTACGAGACGGTCGTCGACCCGTCCGTCTACGTCCGCTTCCCGCTGACCTCCGGCCCGCTGGCCGGCGAGGCGGCCCTCCTGGTCTGGACGACGACCCCCTGGACCCTGGTGTCCAACACGGCCGTGGCCGCGCACCCGGAGGTCACGTACGTCGTCGCCACGAACGGTGAGGAGAAGCTGGTCGTCGCCCAGCCGCTGCTGGAGAAGTCCCTCGGCGAGGGCTGGGAGGCCACAGGCCAGACCTTCACGGGCAAGGAGATGGAGCGCTGGACCTACCAGCGCCCCTTCGAGCTCGTCGAGTTCCCGAGCGTCAGCGAGGGAACCGATGGAAGCCGCCCGGCGCCCGCCCACTACGTCGTGAACGCCGAGTACGTCACGACCGAGGACGGCACCGGTCTGGTCCACCAGTCCCCCGCCTTCGGCGCCGACGACCTCGCGGTCTGCCGCGCGTACGGCCTGCCCGTCGTGAACCCGGTCCGCCCCGACGGCACCTTCGAGGAGGAGGTCCCGCTGGTCGGCGGCGTCTTCTTCAAGAAGGCGGACGAGAAGCTGACCGCCGACCTCGACGCCCGCGGCCTGCTCTTCAAGCACATCGCGTACGAGCACAGCTACCCGCACTGCTGGCGCTGCCACACCGCGCTGCTCTACTACGCGCAGCCGTCCTGGTACATCCGCACCACCGCCGTCAAGGACGCGATGCTGCGGGAGAACGAGAAGACGAACTGGTTCCCCGACTCGGTGAAGCAGGGCCGCTTCGGCGACTGGCTGAACAACAACATCGACTGGGCGCTGTCCCGCAACCGGTACTGGGGCACTCCGCTGCCGATCTGGCGCTGCGAGGAGAACCACCTCACCTGCGTCGGCTCCCGCGCCGAGCTGTCAGAGCTGTCCGGCCAGGACCACAGCGCGCTGGACCCCCACCGCCCGTACATCGACGGCGTCACCTTCACCTGCACGGCGGAAGGCTGCACCCTGACTTCCGTCCGCGTGCCGGAGGTCATCGACGCCTGGTACGACTCGGGCTCGATGCCGTTCGCGCAGTGGGGCTACCCGTACAAGAACAAGGAGATCTTCGAGAAGCGCTACCCGGCGCAGTTCATCTCGGAGGCGATCGACCAGACGCGCGGCTGGTTCTACACGCTGATGGCGGTCGGCACGCTGGTCTTCGACAAGTCGTCCTACGAGAACGTGGTCTGCCTGGGCCACATCCTCGCCGAGGACGGCCGCAAGATGTCCAAGCACCTGGGCAACATCCTCCAGCCGATCCCGCTCATGGACCAGCACGGCGCGGACGCGGTGCGCTGGTTCATGGCGGCCGGCGGCTCCCCGTGGGCAGCGCGGCGCGTCGGCCACGGCACGATCCAGGAGGTCGTCCGCAAGACCCTCCTGACGTACTGGAACACGGTCGCCTTCCAGGCCCTGTACGCCCGCACCTCCGGCTGGGCCCCCTCGGCGGCCGACCCGGCACCGGCGGAGCGCACGGTCCTGGACCGCTGGCTGGTCTCCGAGCTGAACACCCTGGTGGCCGAGGTCACCGAGGCGATGGAGTCGTACGACACCCAGCGCGCCGGCAAGCTCCTCTCCGCGTTCGTGGACGACCTGTCCAACTGGTACGTGCGCCGCTCGCGCCGCCGCTTCTGGCAGGGCGACAAGGCAGCGCTGCGCACGCTCCACGAGGTCGTGGAGACGGTGACCCGTCTGATGGCCCCGCTGACCCCGTTCATCACGGAGCGGGTCTGGCAGGACATGATCGTCCCGGTCACCCCGGACGCCCCGGAGTCGGTGCACCTGTCGGCGTGGCCGGTCGCGGACACCACGGCGATCGACGGGACCCTGTCCCAGCAGATGCTGCTGGTCCGCCGCCTGGTCGAGCTGGGCCGCGCCACGCGCGCCGAGTCGGGCGTCAAGACGCGCCAGCCCCTGTCCCGGGCGCTGGTCGGCGCGGTGGGCTTCGACGCCCTGTCCCCCGAGCTCCAGGCCCAGATCACGGAGGAGCTGAACGTCTCCTCCCTGGCGTCCCTCTCCGAGGTCGGCGGATCGCTGGTGGACACCACGGCGAAGGCGAACTTCCGGGCGCTGGGCAAGCGCTTCGGCAAGGGCGTCCAGGACGTCGCGAAGGCGGTGGCCGCGGCCGACGCCGCTGCGCTGTCGCTGGCCCTGCGCTCCGGCTCGGCGGTCATCTCGCTGAACGGCGAGGAGATCTCCCTCTCCCCGGAGGAAGTGATCATCACCGAGACCCCCCGCGAGGGCTGGTCGGTGGCATCCGACTCCGGCGCGACGGTGGCCCTGGACCTGGAGATCACCCCCGAGCTGCGGCTGGCGGGCCTGGCCCGTGACGCGATCCGCCTGATCCAGGAGGCCCGCAAGAACTCCGGCCTGGACGTCGCGGACCGCATCGCCCTGCGGTGGTCCTCGTCGGACCCGGAGGTCGTCACGGCCCTGACGGACCACGCGACCCTGATCGCGGACGAGGTCCTGTCGACGGACTACGCCATCGGCGAGGCGGACGCCACGTACGGCACCCCGTTCACGGACGAGTCCCTGTCCCTGACGTTCCGCCTCCGCAAGGCGTAACCCTCCCCGGCCCTGTGGCCCGGCGCCCCCACGGGGTGCCGGGCCACAGCCGTTCCCTCCCCGCCGCGGCAGCGCCCGGCAGGCGGGGACACAAACGGGCCGGGCCCGGTGCCCCCGTGGGGGTACCGGGCCCGGCCCGTGAAGCGACTGCCGCCGACTGGCGAGCGGCGCCTAGTTGTCGTCCTCGTCGATCAGGAAGCCCCGCATCGGCGACGGCGCCTGCTGCATCGGCTGCGGACCGGCCGGCCGCACCGGAGCCATCGGCTGCGTCATCGCGGGAGACATCTGCTGCTGACCACCGTACGAGGGGCCGCCCATCGGGGACGGGCCGCCCATCGGCGAGGGACCGCCCATGGGCGACGGAGCGCCCATCGAGTGCCCCATCGCTCCGGCCGGAGCCATCGACGGCGTCGGCGACGGCGGCAGCGCCGGACCGGCCGGGTTGCGCGGCGGGGCCAGGGAGTCGTCCGCCTGGGTCTCGAGCTGACGCAGCTGCGACTCCAGGTAGGACTTCAGACGCGTACGGTACTCGCGCTCGAAGCCCCGCAGGTCCTCGACCTTGCGCTCCAGCGTGGCGCGGGCGGACTCCAGGGAGCCCATCGCGACGCGGTGCTTCTCCTGCGCGTCCCGCTCCAGCGCGTCGGCCTTGGCGCGGGCGTCCCGCTCCAGGCCCTCGGCACGGCTGCGCGCCTCGCCGACGATCTTGTTGGCCTCGGAGCGGGCCTCCGCGATCGCCTGGTCGGCGGTCTGCTGCGCCAGCGACAGGACGCGGGCGGCACTGTCGCCACCGGGGCCCTGCTGCGGGAGCTGCGGCTGCTGCATCTGCTGCTGCATCTGCTGACCCATGGGCTGCATCTGCTGGCCCATCGGCTGCATCTGCTGGCCCATGGGCTGCATCTGCTGGCCGAGCGGGTTCTGGCCGCCCATGGACTGCTGGCCCATCTGCTGCTGGCCGCCCATGGTGTGCATGGGGCCGCCCATCGGGCCCGGACCGCCCGGACCCTGCGGTCCGTGTCCACCGGGGCCGGCCGGAAGCTGCGGCTGGCCGCCCGGCAGCTGCGGCGGGCCCATCTGCGGCGGGCCCTGCTGCGCCGGCGGGCCGGATATGGCAGCGGGCACGGGGGCACCGGGGCCGCCGGGGCCGCGCTGGTCCTGGGGTTCCGGCTTGCGCATGCCCTGCTGCTGCTGGTTCTGCGCGGCGGCACGCGTGGCGGCGGCCAGCTTGGCGCGCAGGTCCTCGTTCTCGCGCAGCAGGCGCGTCAGTTCGGACTCGACCTCGTCGAGGAAGGCATCGACCTCGTCCTCGTCATAGCCTTCTCGGAGGCGGACGGTCGTGAACTGCTTGTTCCGCACGTCCTCGGGAGTCAGCGGCATGTCTTCTTCACCTCTACGTAGTCGTCGGCAGTCGGCAGGACCGTATCGGGACTGTCCCCGCGCCTGCGGGGAAGCTCATCGTTCACACGCTTCTCGCAGCGGTGCTCACGAAACTGATGAGGATGTAAACGATGATCATCAGAACGAAGAAGGACAGGTCGAGTGCCACGCCCCCGAGACGCAACGGCGGAATGAATCGCCGGAGAAGCTTGAGCGGTGGATCGGTGACAGTGTAGGTGGCCTCAAGGACGACCACCATCGCCTTGCCGGGTGTCCATGAACGTGCGAACTGGAAGACGTAGTCCATCACCAGTCGGAAGATCAGCACGATAAGGAAGCACATCAGCGCGATGTAGACCACCTGCAGTGCGACGCCCATCCCGCGCTTCCCTCTCCCCTGCTCTCGCTCTGTCCCCGGCCCCGTGTCTGACGGATCGGTCTAGCTTTGGTTGAAGAACCCGCCCTCCGCGATGCGGGCCTTGTCCTCCGCCGTGACATCGACGTTAGCAGGCGACAGCAGGAACACCTTCTGTGTCACGCGTTCAATGCTGCCGTGCAGGCCGAAGACGAGGCCGGCGGCGAAGTCGACAAGTCGCTTCGCGTCCGTGTCGTCCATCTCCGTGAGGTTCATGATCACCGGAGTGCCCTCACGGAAGTGTTCCCCGATGGTACGGGCCTCGTTGTAGGTCCGGGGGTGCAGCGTCGTGATGCGGTACGGCTCCCGCTCGGAGACGACCTTGGGCATGATCACGGGGGCGTTCTTCTCCAGGTTCGAGCGTTCAGGTGTGATGGATGCCACGGGGGCAATTCGCGCAGGACGTCCGTTTTCCAGCGGCAATGGGATGGGTTCCCGTTGCGCCGGAGGCTGGGCGATTCTTACCGGTTCGTCCGTTACGGGCGGTTGGTGCACGGGCTGCTGGCGCCGGCGGTCCCGCTCCGGTTCCGGCTCGGGCTCGAACTCGTCGTCGGGGTCGTACCCCGGGTTGTCGTACCGGTCGTCCTCCACGAGGCCGAGGTAGACCGCCATCTTGCGCATCGCGCCGGCCATTCTCTGAGTCCTCCGCTCTGTGGTGGATCGCCCTGTCGCAGGTGTGTCGCTGTGTCACCAAAGTCACCAACTGCCCGCGATCCACGTGGTCCGTCCGCCCATCAGCGGTAATGACCATATTTTCTGCTGTGGTCCGACTTTCTTCGCGACGTTACCCGAGCCGGGGTCTCGCGCCGAGTACCGCAGTGCCGACGCGTACATGTGTCGCACCGGCCGCAACGGCCTGTTCCAGGTCTGCACTCATCCCGGCCGACACCATCGTGGCAGCCGGATGGTCCGCGCGCAGGCGGGATGACAATTCCACCAGCCGCTCGAAAGCGGCCTGTTCGCGTCCCGCGTAGGGCCCGGCCAGCGGAGCCACGGTCATCACACCGTCGATCCGCAGTCCGGGCGCCCCGGCCACGAGGTCCGCGAGTTCGGCGAGCTGCTCCGGAGCGGCGCCGCCCCGGGTCCCGCGCTCCCCCGACTCGGCGTCGAGGGCGACCTGTACGAGGCAGCCGAGTTCGCGCCCCGCTCCCTCCGCGGCCGCCGAGAGCGCGGTGACGAGCTTCGGCCGGTCGACCGACTGCACCACATGCGCGTATCCCGCCACGGAACGGACTTTGTTCGTCTGCAACTGGCCCACGAAATGCCAGCTGAGCGGCAGATCCGCGCAGGCCGCAGCCTTGGGGGCGGCATCCTGGTCGCGATTCTCAGCCACATGACGGACCCCCAGGTCCGCCAGCAGTCGTACGTCGCTCGCGGGGTAGGTCTTGGTGACGACGATGAGCGTCACTTCCTCCCGTCCGCGCCCCGCTGCCGCGCAGGCGGACGAGATGCGTTCCTCCACCCGCGCGAGGTTCTCCGCGAGCTCCGACTTACGGTCCGTCATTCTTCTTTTCCCCCGAGGGTCCGGGAGTCGCCCCCCGGGAAAGCTCTGTCAACCAGACATATCCGGCAAGCCGCCCGGTCACCCGGTCGCGGCGGTACGAGAAGTGGTCCCGCGACTCCAGTGTGCAGACCGGCGATCGGTGCAGGTTCACCACCCCCGCCTCCGCGAGCTGGGCGTGCACCCCGGCGACCACGTCGACGGACGGAGTCCCCCAACTCGTCTCGCCGTAGGCGGCCGGTACCGCCTCGGCCACCGCGTCCCGCATCTCGGCCGGCACCTCGTAACAACGGCCGCAGATCGCGGGTCCGGTCCGGGCGATGATCCGCCCCGGTTCGGCCCCGAGCGAGACCATCGCCTCCACGGCGGCGGGCACGACCCCGGCGACCAGTCCGGGCCGGCCCGCGTGGGCCGCTCCCGCGACCCCGGCGACGGGGTCGGCCAGCAGGACCGGGGTGCAGTCCGCGGTGAGCACCGCGAGGGCGAGCCCCCGACGGGTGGTCACCACCGCGTCCACCGCCGGTACGTCGGCGGCGGGGCCCCAGGGTCCGGGGACCACCGCCACGTCCTTGCCGTGCACCTGGTTCATCCAGACCACGTGGTCCGGCTCGATGCCCAGGGCCCCGGCCGCGACCGCCCGGTTCGCGAGAACGGCGGTGGGGTCGTCTCCGACCGCGCCGCCGAGATTGAGCTCTTCGTACGGAACGGCGCTCACCCCGCCCCACCGGTCGGTGAAGGCGAAGTGGGCGCCGTTCTCGATGTGCTGGTCCAGCGTCACTTCAAGAAGTCCGGAACGTCCAGTTCCTCGGCCGGGCTGTCCTGGTACGGCCGGGCCGTCGGGACCTGCGGCGCGGGGGCCGCGGCCTCGGCCGGAGCCGCCTCGGCCGGAGCCGGGGGGTCTTCGCGCGGGGTGACCGTGCCCAGTCCGCCGAAGGCCGGGCGCACCGGCTCTGCTGCGCGGACCGGCGCCGGGGCCGGCTCCTCGCGCTTGGTGGACGCGGCGCCGATGACGTTGTCCCGGCGGGCCGGGGGCTGTCCGCCGTCGAAGCCGGCGGCGATGACGGTGACCCGTACCTCGTCGCCGAGCGCGTCGTCGATGACGGCGCCGAAGATGATGTTCGCCTCGGGGTGGGCGGCCTCGCTGACCAGCTGCGCGGCCTCGTTGATCTCGAAGAGGCCGAGGTCCGAGCCGCCGGAGATGGAGAGCAGCACACCGCGGGCGCCGTCGATGGACGCCTCCAGCAGCGGCGAGGAGATGGCCATCTCTGCGGCGGCCACGGCGCGGTCGTCGCCGCGGGCGGAGCCGATGCCCATGAGGGCCGAGCCGGCCTCGGACATGACGGACTTGACGTCCGCGAAGTCGAGGTTGATCAGACCCGGGGTGGTGATGAGGTCGGTGATGCCCTGGACACCCGAGAGCAGGACCTGGTCGGCCGACTTGAAGGCGTCCAGGACCGAGACCTGGCGGTCCGAAATGGACAGCAGCCGGTCGTTGGGGATGACGATGAGGGTGTCGACCTCTTCGCGGAGCTCGGCGATGCCGTCCTCCGCCTGGTTCGCGCGGCGCCGGCCCTCGAAGGTGAACGGCCGGGTGACCACACCGATCGTCAGGGCGCCGAGCGAGCGCGCGATGTTGGCGACGACGGGTGCACCGCCGGTGCCGGTGCCGCCGCCCTCGCCGGCGGTGACGAAGACCATGTCGGCCCCCTTGAGGACCTCCTCGATCTCCTCGCGGTGGTCCTCTGCCGCCTTGCGACCGACTGCCGGGTTGGCGCCGGCGCCGAGGCCCCGGGTGAGTTCACGGCCGACGTCGAGCTTGACGTCGGCGTCGCTCATCAACAGCGCCTGGGCGTCCGTGTTGATGGCGATGAACTCGACGCCCTTGAGACCGACCTCGATCATTCGGTTGATGGCATTGACACCACCGCCGCCGACACCGATGACCTTGATGACTGCGAGGTAGTTCTGCGGTGCTGCCACGTCGAAGGCCTCTCGCCTCGAGTTACGTGTCGCCGCCTCGCGGGCCTGCGTTGCGACGACTGATGCCGAAATGTGGGACGGTCCGAACGCGCCGACCCGAACCCTAACCCTGAAGTTTAGGGTTAGGAGTGTGTCTGTTGCTTGGAACCCATGGGACTTCCGAACAGGACACTAAGTCGACAAGTAGCGCGTGTTCAACGAACACGCCGAACCTCCCGTTTTTCTTTTCACCCTATGTGATCACCCGTATCGGTGGCCAACCAGGGTGCGTCGCTGTTCGACCCGGCGTCAACTCCCGGACACCGCAGGGGCGGTGGGGACACTCACGTCAAAGTGGTCAGCCTTGGGCGCCGCTTTCAGCAGGGCGGTCAGCGCACGGCCCTTCGCCTCACCCTGCTCGCCGCTGCCCCACACCACGGTCCGGCCACGGGTCAACTCCAGCACGACCGAGTCGTACGACCCCACCTTGACCTGCACGGTCTCCTTGGCGACCGCCTCGGGGAGGTCTCCGGCGACGCCCACCGCCTCGTGCAGCAGCCGCTCCTCGTCGAAGCGGCGGCCGCTCGGCGACTGTGCCGCGGACAATTCGAGGACCGGAACACCCGCGGGTGCTTTCGGAACCGTGTCGAATCGCACACCCGAAGCGTCCACTTCCACGAACTTGGCGTCTTTTCTGATGAGCAGGACCGGTTTGCGCTCGGTCACTTTCAGCCCGATTCCGTGCGGCCAGGCGCGCACCACATCGACCGAATCGACGCGGGGCAGCCGGCTGCGGACCCGGTCCGCGATCTCGTCGGTGTCCACGGTCGCCAGCGGCGCCCCGACCGGTACGGCCGCGGCGGCCAGCACCTGCCCGGGGGTCAGCACCTGCGTTCCGCTTGCGGTCACCTTCTCGATCCGGAACCAGGAGGACCCGTAGAGCACCCAGCTGCCACCCCCGACGAGGAGCACCGCGGCGAGGAGGCAGAGCAGCACGGGGCCCCGGTGCCGCATGCGCCGGACGAGGCGCTGCAGACCGGGGCCCCGCGGGCCGGAACCCTTCGACGACCTGGGCGGCTTGGGCGGTTTGGGAGAGCCGGAGCCCTTGCCCTTCCGGGCGGACCCGGGATTGCCGCGCTGTGCGGTGGTCGCTCCGGCCACTCCTGTGCCTCCTGCGCTAGCGGTTCCTGTGGGCGGCGATCGCCTCGTACACCATCGCGACGAGCAGGTCGTCGGCGTCGCGGCGGCCGAACTCGGCCGCGGCCCGGGACATCTCGTACAGGCGGTGCGGGTCGGCGAGTACCGGGAGGACCTGGCTGAGCACCCACTCGGGGGTCAGCTCCGCGTCGTCGACGAGCAGGCCGCCGCCGGCCTTGACCACCGGCTGGGCGTTGAGCCGCTGTTCGCCGTTGCCGATCGGCAGCGGGACGTACGCGGCGGGCAGCCCGACGGCGGAGAGTTCGGCGACGGTCATCGCGCCCGCGCGGCACAGCATCATGTCGGCGGCGGCGTACGCGAGATCCATCCGGTCCACGTACGGTACCGGCACATACGGCGGCATCCCGGGCATGTTGTCGACACGCGGCAGTTCGTTCTTCGGGCCGACCGCGTGCAGGATCTGGATCCCGGAGCGCTGGAGGGTCGGCGCGACCTGCTGGATCGTCTCGTTGAGGCGGCGGGCGCCCTGCGAGCCGCCGGAGACGAGCAGCGTCGGAAGGTTCGGGTCCAGCCCGAACGCGGCACGCGCCTCCGGGCGGGCCGCGGCCCGGTCCAGGGTCGAGATGCTGCGGCGCAGCGGGATGCCCACGTAGCGGGCGCCGCGCAGCTTGCTGTCGGGGGTGGAGACCGCGACGGCGTGGGCGTAGCGCGAGCCGATCTTGTTGGCCAGTCCCGGCCGGGCGTTGGCCTCGTGGACGATGATCGGCACCCCGAGCCGCTTGGCGGCGAGGTAGCCGGGCAGGGCCACGTAGCCGCCGAAGCCGACGACGCAGTCGGCCTTGGTGCGCTCCAGGATCTCCTCGGCGGCCTTGATCGTGCCGCGCAGCCGTCCGGGGACGGTGATCAGCTCGGGGGTGGGCTTGCGGGGCAGCGGGACGGCGGGGATCAGCCCCAGCTCATAGCCGCGCTCGGGCACGAGGCGGGTTTCGAGCCCGCGCTCCGTGCCGAGGGCGGTGATGCCCACGGAAGGGTCCTGCCTGCGCAGGGCGTCCGCGAGGGCGAGCGCCGGCTCGATGTGGCCGGCGGTCCCCCCACCGGCGAGTACGACATGCACCGAAATTCACCGCTCTCCGGACGGACGCCTCTTGACGCTCCGTCTCATCGACTTCCATCTCTGCCCGGTCCGCTTCCAGCCGGTCTTCGGCTGGCGCATCGCGAGCGCCGCGCGCGCCGCCGGCTCCTCCCGCGCAAAGGCGATGAGCAGTCCGACCGCGAACATCGTCGGCAGCAGCGCGGACCCCCCGTACGAGAACAGCGGGAGCGGGACTCCGGCGATCGGCAGCAGACCGAGCACCGCACCGATGTTGATCACGGCCTGGGCCGTGATCCAGGTGGTCACGCCTCCCGCGGCATACCGTACGAAGGAGTCCTCCGTGCGTCCGGCCACGCGGATACCCGCATAGCCTAGAGCCGCGAACAGGGCGAGTACCGACAGCGTCCCTGCCAGACCCAGTTCCTCCCCGGTGATGGCGAAGATGAAGTCGGTATGGGCTTCGGGCAGTTGCCCCCATTTTTCCACACTGGCACCCAAACCGGAACCGAACCATCCGCCGGATGCGAGGGCGTAGATCCCGTGCACGGCCTGCCAGCACAGGTCGTTCCGGCCGGGGTCCGTCGCGCCGATGCAGGCGAGCCGGTCCATCCGGTGCGGGCTGGTCCTGATCAGCAGTGCGACGATCACACCCGCGAACGCCAGTACCCCGACGAACATCCGCGTCGGGGCTCCCGCCAGCCACAGCAGGCCGAAAAGGATGGCCCCGAGGATCATCGCGGTGCCCATGTCGCCGCCCAGCATGATCAGCCCGAGCAGCAGGAAGGCGACCGGGACCAGCGGCACCAGCAGGTGCTTCCACTGGCTCAGCAGCTCCTTGTCGCCCTTGCGGGACAGCAGGTCGGCGCCCCAGAGGATCAGCGCCAGCTTGCCGAACTCACTGGGCTGGAGCATGAACGGACCGCCAAGGGAGATCCAATTCTGGTTGCCGTTGATCGCCACCCCTATCCCGGGGACCTGGACCAGGACCATCAGGAACAAGGTTCCTGCGAGCACGGGATAGGACAGCGCCCGGTGCAGTTTGACCGGCATCCGCGAGGCGACCAGCAGCAGCCCGGTGCCGATCAGGGCGGCCAGGAACTGCTTCTTGAAGAAGTACGCGTCCCCCAGGCCCAGCTGGAGCGCTTTGATCATCGAGGCTGAGTAGACCATCACCAGGCCCAGCACGGTGATGAGCAGCGAGCTGCCGAAAATCAGGTAATACGCGGTGAGGGGCCGGTCCCAGGCCTTGCGCAACTGCCGCTGCGTACGCCGGATCCGCTCCAGCGGCCCGCGCCCGGCGGGCCGCCGCACCCCCACGGCCGGACGCCTGCGGCCCTGCGCCTTGACCGTCCTGGCGGGCTTCGCGTTCTTGACGGACCTGACGGCCTTCACGGCGGACGGCCGCCGCCCGGGCAGCACTTGCTTGGCCGGCATGTGTGACCTTCCCCTCCACTCGTACGAGGCGAGCAGCCGGTCGGGGAGGACTCGCCGACCTGAGAACGACCGGCCGGGCCTACGCGCTCTCGGCGGCCAGTTCGCGCACCGCGTCCGCGAATGCGTCCCCGCGCTTGTTGTAGTTCGCGAACATGTCCATCGAGGCACAGGCCGGTGCCAGCAGAACCGTGTCGCCGGGCTCTGCGAGCCGGGCCGCTTCCCGGACCACTGCGAGCATCGCCCCAGTGTCGGTCCGCTCGAGGTCGACGACCGGGACCTCGGGGGCGTGTCGCGCCAGCGCCTCGGCGATCAGCGCCCGGTCGGCGCCGATCAGCACCACGCCGCGGAGCTGCTTCGCCGACTTCTGGACGAGCTCGTCGAAGGTCGCGCCCTTGGCGAGGCCGCCGGCGATCCACACGACGGGCTCGAAGGCGGCCAGGGAGGCCTCGGCGGCGTGCGTGTTGGTGGCCTTGGAGTCGTCGATGTACGTGACCCCCGCGACCTCGTCCACGTACGCGACGCGGTGCGCGTCGGGGCGGAAGTTGCGCAGGCCGTCGCGGACCGCGCGCGGCGCGACGCCGAAGGCACGGGCCAGGGCCGCCGCGGCGAGCGCGTTGGCGATGTTGTGCGGGGCCGGCGGGTTGACGTCCTTGACCTCGGCGAGCTCCTGGGCGTTCTTCTGCCGGTTCTCGACGAAGGCGCGGTCGACGAGGATGCCGTCGACGACGCCGAGCATGGAGGGGCCGGGGGCGCCCAGGGTGAAACCGATCGCCCGGCAGCCCTCCTCGACGTCCGCCTCGACGACCAGGGCCTCGGTGGCCGGGTCGGCGACGTTGTAGACGCAGGCCACCGTGTTGCCCTCGTAGATGCGGCCCTTGTCGGCGGCGTACGCCTCCATCGAGCCGTGCCAGTCGAGGTGGTCGGGGGCCAGGTTGAGCACGGCCGCCGAGTGGGCGCGCAGCGAGGGCGCCCAGTGCAGCTGGTAGCTGGAGAGTTCGACGGCGAGCACGTCGTACTGCTCCTCGCCGAGCACCACGTCGATGATCGGGGTGCCGATGTTGCCGACGGCCGCGGTCTTCAGACCCGCGGCCTTCAGGATCGAGGCGAGCATCTGGGTGGTGGTGGTCTTGCCGTTCGTACCGGTGATCGCCAGCCACGGGGCCGCTTCCGGGCCGCGCAACTGCCAGGCGATCTCGACGTCCCCGACGACCTCGACGCCGGCCGCCGCTGCGGCCGCGAAGAGCGGGCTGTCCGGCTTCCAGCCGGGCGAAGTGACCACCAGGTCGGTGCCCTCGGGCAGAACGTCGCCGGCGCGAGCGCCGTCGGCCAGGTGTCCGAGGCGGACCTCGACGCCCAGCTCCGCGAGCTCGGCGGCCCGCGCACGGTGCGCGTCGCCGTCCCCGTTGTCGACGACCGTCACGACGGCGCCGAGGCCGGCCAGGGCGCGGGCGGCGCTGATGCCGCTCACGCCGAGACCGGCGACGGTGATGTTCTTGCCCTGCCAGGACGTCACTTGTCCGCTGCCCATCCCGCGTAGAAGAGTCCGAGACCCACGATCACGCACATGCCCTGGATGATCCAGAACCGGACCACCACCAGGACCTCGGACCACCCCTTCAGTTCGAAGTGGTGCTGCAGCGGGGCCATCCGGAAGACGCGCTTCCCGGTGAGCTTGAAGGAGCCGACCTGGATGACGACCGACATGGTGATGAGGACGAAGAGGCCGCCGAGGAGGGCGATCAGGAACTCCGTGCGGGAGCAGATCGCGAGACCGGCGAGGGCGCCGCCGAGGGCCAGCGAGCCGGTGTCGCCCATGAAGATCTTGGCGGGGGAGGTGTTCCACCACAGGAAGCCGAAGCAGGCGCCCATCAGTGCCGAGGCGACGATCGCGAGGTCCAGCGGATCTCGTACCTCGAAACAGGCGTTGGGGTTCGTCAGGGTCTGCGCGTTGGCGCACGACTCCTGGAACTGCCAGACGCCGATGAACGTGTAGGCACCGAAGACCATCACCGCGGCGCCGGTGGCCAGGCCGTCCAGACCGTCGGTCAGGTTCACGCCGTTGGACATGGCCAGAATCATGAACAGCGCCCAGACCACGAACAGCACCGGGCCGATCGACCAGCCGAAGTCCGTGACGAACGACAGCTTCGTGGAGGCGGGGGCGTTGCCGCGGGCGTCCTTGAACTGCAGCGCGAGCACCGCGAAGGCGATGCCGACGATCAGCTGGCCGGCCATCTTGGCCTTGGCCCGCAGACCGAGCGAGCGGCGCTTGACGATCTTGATGTAGTCGTCGAGGTAGCCGACGAGGCCCATGCCGGCCATCAGGAAGAGGACCAGCACGCCGGAGAACGTGGGCTGACTGCCCGTGATCACCTTCGTCAGGGCGTACGCGATGATCGTCGCCAGGATGAAGGAGATACCGCCCATGGTGGGCGTGCCCTTCTTCCCGGCGTGGCCGCGCGGGCCGTCGTCGCGGATGAACTGGCCGTAGCCCTTGCGGGCCAGCAGCTTGATCAGCAGCGGGGTGCCGATCACGGTCAGGAACATGCCGATGACACCGGCGAAGAGGATCTGCCTCATCGGTCGGCGACCTCGCCCCCGCCGGCCAGCAGCGCCAGAGCGACCCGCTCCAGGCCGACCGACCTGGAAGCCTTCACCAGCACGACGTCACCCGGGCGCAGTTCCCTGCGCAACAGGTCGATCGCCGCCTGCGCGTCGGACACGACCACCGACTCCTCACCCCACGAACCCTCGTTATATGCGCCCAGTTGCAGCCAGGACGCTTCCCTGCCCCCGACTGCGACGAGCTTGCTCACGTTGAGCCGGACGGCAAGCCGTCCCACCGCGTCGTGCTCGGCCAACGATGCGTCCCCGAGCTCGGCCATGGGACCGAGCACCGCCCACGTACGTCCCCCGTCGGCCCTGGCGGTGCCGCCCATCGCGGCAAGCGCGCGCAGAGCGGCCCGCATGGACTCGGGATTCGCGTTGTAGGCGTCGTTGACGATCGTCACGCCGTCCGCCCGCTCGGTGACCTCCATCCGCCACCGGGACAAGGTGCCCGCCTCGGAGAGCGCGGTGGCGATCTCCTCCACGGACATGCCCAGTACATGGGCGACGGCGGCCGCGGCGAGCGCGTTCGACACGTGGTGCTCACCGTACAGGCGCAAGGTCACTTCGCCGCACCCGGTGGGTGTGTGGAGTGTGAAGGAGGGTTGTCCTGCCGGTGTCATACGGACTTCGGTGGCCCGTACGCCGGCGTCGTCGGCCTCGCCGAAGAGCACCGTGCGGGCCTTCGTCCGGGCGGACATCGCGCGCACCAGCGGGTCGTCGGCGTTCAGGACCGCAACTCCGCCCTCGGCCGCGGACGGCAGGGCCTCGACCAGCTCGCCCTTGGCCTGGGCGATCTGCTCGCGGCCGCCGAACTCGCCGATGTGGGCGGTCCCGACGTTGAGGACGAGTCCGATGCGCGGCGGGGTCAGGCCGGTGAGGTACTCGATGTGCCCGATGCCGCGGGCGCCCATCTCCAGCACCAGGTGCCGGGTTTCCTCCGTGGCGCGCAGCGCGGTGAGCGGCAGGCCGATCTCGTTGTTGAGGGAGCCCGGGGTCCACACGGTGGGCGCGTGGGCCTGGAGCACCTGGGCGATGAGGTCCTTGGTGGAGGTCTTGCCGGCGGAGCCGGTCAGGGCCACCACGTCGGTGCCGAGGCGCTCGACGACGGCTCGGGCGAGGGCGCCGAGGGCCTTCTCGACATCGGCGACGACGATCGCGGGGACGCCGACGGGCCGGGCGGCGAGGACGGCCGCGGCTCCGGAGGCGACCGCGCGCTCGGCGTAGTCGTGGCCGTCGACGTGCTCGCCGGCGAACGCGGCGAACAGGCTGCCGGCCTCCACCTGACGGGAGTCGATGACGACGGGCCCGGTGATCCGCACGGACGGATCCGGTATGTCGTGGGGCCGTCCGCCGGTGATGTCGGCGATCTCGGCGAGGGAAAGGGCGATCACTGGTTCACCTCGGCCTGTCGGACGTTGCTGCCTTGCTGGCGTTCGATCGCGGCGCGGAGCACCGCGCGGTCGTCGAAGGGCCGTACGACGCCGGCGGTGTCCTGGCCCTGCTCGTGGCCCTTGCCCGCCACGAGCACCGTGTCGCCGGGCTCGGCGCGGGCGACCGCGGCGGCGATGGCCGCGGCGCGGTCGGCGTCGACGAGGACGGTGCCGCGCTCTTCGGCGGGTACGGAGACGGCGCCCTCGAACATCGCGGCGAGGATCGCGAGGGGATCCTCGGAGCGCGGGTTGTCGGAGGTCAGTACGGCGGTGTCGGCGAACCGGGCGGCCGCGGCGCCCATCGGGGCGCGCTTGGTGGTGTCGCGGTCGCCGCCGCAGCCGAGCACGATGTGCAGCTTGCCGGCCGTGACCTCGCGCAGCGCGCGCAGCACCGATTCGACGGCGTCCGTCTTGTGCGCGTAGTCGACGACGGCGAGGTACGGCTGGCCCGCGTCCACCCGCTCCAGCCGGCCGGGGACCCCGGGGACCGCGGCGACGCCGTCGGCGGCGGTCTGCGGGTCGAGTCCGGCGGCGGCGAGCGTGACGATCGCGGCGACGGTGTTGGCGACGTTGAACGGACCGGGCAGCGGGGCCGTGGCCCGTACGCGCTGCCCCTGGGGGCCGACCAGGGTCAGCGTGGAGTCCATGTGCCCGAACACCACGTCCTCGGCGCGCCAGTCGGCGCCCGCATCGCCCGCGGCGGAGAACGTGACCACCGGGATCGCGGCCTCCTTGGCGAGGCGGCGGCCGTACTCGTCGTCGACGTTGACCACCCCGAGGCGGGCACGGCGCTCGGTGAAGAGCTGTGCCTTGGCCTGGAAGTAGTCCTCCATGTCGGAGTGGAACTCCATGTGCTCCGGGCTCAGGTTGTTGAAGACGGCGACGTCGAAGACGCATCCGTCGACCCGGCCGAGCACCAGGGCGTGGCTGGAGACCTCCATGGCGACGGCTTCGACCCCGCGTTCGCGCATGACCGCGAACAGGGCCTGGAGGTCGGTGGCCTCGGGGGTGGTGCGCTCCGACTTGATGCGCTCGTCGCCGATGCGCATCTCGACGGTTCCGACCAGTCCGGTGCTGCGTCCGGCGCCGCGCAGACCGCCCTCGACGAGGTACGCCGTGGTGGTCTTGCCGGAGGTGCCGGTGATGCCGATCTGGAGCAGGCCCTCGCCGGGACGGCCGTAGATCGCTGCGGCGAGCTCGCCCATCCGGCCGCGCGGGCCGTCGACGGCCAGGACCGGCAGGCCGGTCGCTGCTGCGCGTTCGGCGCCCGCCGGGTCGGTCAGCACGGCCGCGGCGCCGAGCGCGGCCGCCTGGGCCGCGAAGTCGGCGCCGTGCAGCTTGGCGCCGGGCAGGGCCGCGTACAGGTCGCCGGGGCGCACGGCACGGGAGTCGTGCGTGATCCCGGTGATCTGCGGGGGCTGCGCCGCGGCGGCTGCGCCGGTGGCTTCGATGCCCAGCAGGGTGGCCAGCTCGCCCAGGGGGGTCGGGCGGGCGGCCTGGGGCCGGGGCGCTCCCGGCGGCGTTGCCGGGGCGTCTTGCTGGGTGGTTCTGGGCTGATCAGCGTGGGGCACGGCGGTGAGCGTACCGGGCGCGGCGGGCCGCTCGCGAAGTGAGGGCCCGGCCGTGCCGCCGGCGGCCGTCGGGTTCCCGGGTTTCGGGGTGATCGTTGTCACTGATGGTGCCTCACGGATTTCTGGCGGGCCGGCGGGGCGGCCCGGGTCACTGGCCGGGCTGCGGGGTGGGCTGGGGGGCGGGCGGTGCGGAGGGCTGGGGGCCGGCGTCGAAGGTGACCGGGAGCCCGGCGGGGGCGCCTCCGGTCGGGGCGACCTGGAGGGTCTTGAGGGCGAACTCCATGACCTTCTTGTAGATCGGTCCGCAGATCTGACCGCCGAAGTAGCTGCCCTTCGTGGGGTTCTGGATGGCGCAGTAGACGGTGATGCGCGGGTTGTCCGCGGGCGCGAAACCGGCGAAGGAGGCGGTGTAGCCCTTGTAGCGGCCGGTGGCCGGATCCACCCGGTTGGAGGTGCCGGTCTTGCCGCCGACGCGGTAGCCGGGGATGCGGGCCTTGGTGCCGGTGCCCTCCTGGTCGTCGACGACCGACTCGAGCATCTCGGCCAGCGTCTTCGCGGTCTCCGGGCTGATCACCCGGGTCTGCTCGGGGGCCGGGGCCGGGGTGAAGCGGCCGTCGGGTCCCTTGGTGCCGCGGACCAGGGTGGGCGCGATCCGGACGCCGCCGTTGGCGATCGTCGAGTACACGGAGGCCGCCTGCATGGCGTTGAGGGAGAGGCCCTGGCCGAAAGGGATCGTGTACTGCTGGGAGGTGGACCAGGCCTCGGGCCGGGCGAGGATGCCGCGGGACTCGCCCGGGTAGTTCAGGCCGGTGGGCTGTCCGATGCCGAACTTGTTCAGGTAGGAGTAGAGGACCCGGTTGGCCTCGGGCTGGCTGGCGCCGAGCTGGCCGGTGGCCAGGATGGTGCCGATGTTGGAGGACTTGGCGAGGACCCCGTTGAGGGTGAGGTACCAGGTCGGGTGGTCGATGTCGTCCTTGAACAGCCGGTCGCCGCGGTGCAGCCGGTTGGGCACCTCGACGTGGGTGCCGGGGGTGGCCTTCTTCTCCTCGAGGACGGCGGCCATCGACATCACCTTGGCGGTGGAGCCGGGCTCGTAGACGTCCTGCAGGGCCGCGTTGCCCATGGCGGCGGAGCTGGCCTTCGACAGGTCGTTGGGGTCGAAGCCGGGGGCGTTGGCCATGGCCAGCACCTCTCCGGTGCGGGTGTCCTGGACGATGACGTAGCCGCGGTCGGCCTCGGACTTGGCGACCTGCTCGGTGATGGCGCTCTGCGCCGCCCACTGGATGTCGCGGTCGATGGTCAGCTCGATGTCCTCGCCGGGCACGGCGGGCTTCTCGCTGGACCCGGCCGTGGGCACGCGGCGGCCGCCGGACTGGGCGTACGTGATGGCGCCGTCCTTGCCGGCCAGCTTCTTGTCGAGGGAGGACTCGAGGCCGCCGGCGCCCTTGCCCTCGGCGTTGACGTAGCCCAGTATCCCGGCGGCCAGGTCCCCGTTGGGGTACACGCGCTTGCTGCTGTCCTCGTTGAACACGCCGGCGAGGACGTTGGCGCCGGGGCCGTTGTTCTTCTTGTCGGCGGCGGCCTTGTCGGCGAAGACCCGCTTGAGGTCCTTGATCTGGTTCCAGACCTGTGGGGTCTGGCGGCGGGCGAGGACGACGTAGCGGGTGTTCTTGGTCTTCAGGCGGGCGGCGAGCTCCTTGGCGTCCTTGCCGAGGATCGGCGCGAGGAGGGCGGCGGCCTGCTCGGGGGCGTCCGGGGCCTTGCTGTCCTGCGGGGTGAACATCTTCGGGTCGGCGGTGATGTCGTACGCGTCGACGCTGGTCGCGAGCGCGACGCCCTTGCGGTCGGTGATCTCGCCGCGCTCGGCGGCCAGGGTGTAGCTCGCGAAGCGGTTCTCGGAGGCCTTGGCGGAGTACGCGGAGGCGTCGACGGCCTGCACCTGGAGCAGTCGCACGACGAAGGCGAGCATGACGAGGGTCAGCCCGACGCTGACGAGGCGCAGGCGGGGCTTGGGGCTGCCGAGGCGGATGGTGTGCGGCTGCCTCGCGGGGGCGGGCCGCCGGGTCGCGGGCCGCGAATTGGCCCGCGCCCGCTCACCCCCGCCGGGCCGCGCCCGTCCGGGCCCGGGCACCCGCCGCCCGTCCTGCCCCCTCACGTCACCACCCCGCGGGTCCGTACCGCCGCCGGGCCCGGCCAGGCCCGACCACCCCCGGGGCTCCATCCCCGCCCCCGCGCCCCGATCGCCGGCGAGGCCGGATCCGGCCGGCCGTGCCGGATGGCTCGGCAGCGCCGGACGGCCCTCGGGCTCCGCATGGCCGGCTGCGGCCCGGTGGGCCGGGTCGCCCGGCGGGCGGCTTCGGCGGCGCCACACCCGTGCGCGACGTACCCGGCACCCGGACGTACGGCGGGCCGCGTCGCCCGGAGGGCAGCTTCGGCCCCGCCGGCGTTCGAGGCGCGGGGGTGCGGGGGGCGGCCCCTGCCCGCGGCGGCGTGCCCCTGCGGGGCCGGGGCGGAGCCCGGGGAACGGTGGAAGGGCGGGCAGGGGACGGCCCGTGCCCCGCGCGGCGGCAGCCCGCCGGGCCTGGCCGGGGCCGGCGATCCGGTGCAGGGAGAGGGTCCCGCCTGGGGTGCCCCCGGCGGGAGCTGGGGGAGGGTCCGCGTCACGACGTCACCTTCCGGGGGTCGGGTTGGACTGAGGGGCTCCGCCGGGTACGGACCGGCCGGTCTGCGGTGCGCCCGCCGGCCCCCCGGCCGGGGCGGAGCCCGCGGTGTCGGCCGGGCCGCCGACGGAGCCGCCCGGCTGGCCGGAGCCCGGGACACCGCCCGAGGCCGAGCCCTGGGGGCCGCCTTGGGCGGAGCTCTGGGGGCCGCCTTGGGCGGAGCCCTGGGGGGCGGCCTGGGCAGAGCCCGGGCCGGCCGTCTGGGCGGGGCCCTGGGTGCCGCCTGAGGCCGGGCCCGGGGTGGCGGCCGGGGCGGGGCCTGCGGTGCCGGGCGGTGCGCCGGCCGGGGCCGGGGTGGCCGACGGGGGCGGGGGCTCCGCTGCTGCCGCCGCGCCCGTGACCTTGCCGTCCGGGCCGATGAAGACCGGGCTGCCCCCCGGGACCAGGCCCAGTTCGTGCGCCCGCCGCTGCAGCGCGTCGGGCGCCGAGTACCCGTCCACGTCCCGCTGCAGCGCCTGCTCCTCGTCCGTGAGCGCGGTCGTCTCCTTCTTCAGCTTGCTCAGCTGGAAGGAGCCCTGGTTGAGCGCCGAGTTCAGGAGCAGCAGGCTGATCAGCCCGCCTGCGAGCAGCGCCACCACCAGCAGGACGAACGGCGTCCGCGCCGCCTGCCCCGGAGGGCCGCCCCGCAGCCGCCCCAGTCCCCCGGCTTTGCTCACAGCCGCGCCTCCCGGATGCGCTCGACTCCGCGGAAGCGGGCCGGAGCGGCCCGCCGGTTCTCGGCGATCTCCTCCTCCGTGGGCAGCTCCGCGCCACGGGTGAGCAGCTTCAGCTTGGGCTGGTACTTCTCCGGGACCACCGGCAGCCCGGGCGGGGCCGTCGAGGCCGCGCCCGCCGCGAAGACCTGCTTGACGAGCCGGTCCTCCAGCGAGTGGTACGAGAGCACCGCGATCCGGCCGCCCACCGCGATCCGGTCCACCGCCGCCGGGATCGCCCGCTCCAGACCCGACAGCTCGCCGTTGACCTCGATCCGCAGCGCCTGGAACGTCCGCTTGGCCGGGTTGCCGCCCGTCCGCTTCGCCGCCTGCGGCAGCGCGTCCCGGATCAGCTCGACCAGCCGCGCGCTGTTGCTGAAGGGCTCCTTCTCCCGCTCGCGCACGATCGCCGACACGATCCGCTTGGCCTGCTTCTCCTCGCCGTACTGGCGCAGGATCCGTACCAGCTCTCCGGGCGCGTACGTGTTGAGGACCTCCGCGGCGCTGATGCCGGTCGTCTGGTCCATCCGCATGTCCAGCGGCGCGTCCTGCGCGTACGCGAACCCGCGGTCGGCCTCGTCCAGCTGCATGGAGGAGACGCCCAGGTCGAAGAGGATGCCCTGGACGGCAGGGATGCCCAGGCCGTCCAGGACCTCCGCGAGGTCGGCGTAGATCGCGTGGACCAGGGTGGCCCGGTCGCCGAAGGGGGCGAGCCGCTCGCCAGAGAGCCGCAGGGCCTCCTTGTCGCGGTCGAGGCCGATCAGGTGCGCCTCGGGGAACCGGGTCAGCAGGGCCTCGCTGTGGCCGCCGAGGCCGAGGGTGCAGTCGACGACGACGGCCCCGGGCCTCTCCAGCGCCGGGGCCAACAGGTCCAGGCACCGCTGGAGCATCACCGGGACATGTCGGGACTCGCTAGTCAAAGCGCCCTCTCAGATAACGGCGCGGCAGGCATACGCCGCGCCGCGCACGCGGAGTGTTACTGGCGACGCCGGGCGCTGTTGCTCCCCAGGTCGTAAGAGACCGGGCGGCCGGTCAGGGCCGGGCTCCGGCCGGTTCGCGTCACTTTAGTGCAACGGTCGCCGCGGTCAACGAACCGCCCCGCGCGCCGTGCGCCCCTCTCGTACGGAACCCCCAAAAGCCGCGAATCACCTGAACGGCCGCCCTCGCCTCACTCCTGTGGGTTAGCTCACAACAAGGCTGGTTGACCTTCTTTGTCCCCTCTCACTCCATGCCTTTACCTGCGGTGACCACTACCGTCGTATGCATGACGACTTCCGCATCCCTGCCCGCAGAGACCACCCCCCAGGCATCCAGCGGCGGCTCCGTCACGGACCGGCTGGTCGCGGCGAACCGGGAGTACGCCGCGGAATTCACCGACCCTGGCATGGACGCCCGCCCCGTCCTGCACGTGGCCGTCGTGGCCTGCATGGACGCCCGACTCGACCTGCACAAGGCCCTCGGCCTGGAGCTCGGCGACTGTCACACGATCCGCAACGCGGGCGGCGTGGTCACCGACGACACCATCCGCTCGCTCACCATCAGCCAGCGGGCACTCGGCACCCGCACGGTGATACTGATCCACCACACCGGATGCGGCCTCGAAAGCCTGACCGAGGACTTCCGGCACGAGCTCGAGGACGAGGTCGGCCAGCGCCCCGCCTGGGCCGTCGAGGCCTTCCGGGACGTGGACCAGGACGTCCGCCAGTCCATGCAGCGGGTCCGGACGAACCCCTTCCTGCCGCACCGCGACGATGTGCGAGGCTTCGTCTTCGACGTGCACACCGGACTCCTGAGGGAGATCGATCCCGCCTCGTGAGTGACACAAGGCCACAACGCCGTCAAGAATGCCGGAAGACGCCGCCCGGAAAACCGTCCGGGCCGGCGTCCGTGTCGGGGTGGGCCGGAGTGCGCCGAGGGCGTCGGCCCTGCAGAAAGGGCCGAGGAGAACCAGGTGACGACGTATGACGACCGAGCGAGCCTCGCAGATCTGACGAGCACCGCGGAGCGGGTGCGCCGCTCGGTCGAGAGCGTGATCGAGGGCAAGCCCGAGGTCGTACGCATCGCGCTGACCGTGCTGCTCGCCGAGGGGCACCTGCTCATCGAGGACGTCCCCGGCGTCGGCAAGACGATGCTCGCCAAGACGCTCGCGAAGTCCATCGACTGCTCGGTGCAGCGCATCCAGTTCACGCCGGACCTGCTGCCCTCCGACATCACCGGTGTCAGCATCTACGACCAGCAGCGCCGCGAGTTCGAGTTCAAGCCGGGCGCGATCTTCGCGCAGATCGTCATCGGCGACGAGATCAACCGTGCCTCGCCGAAGACGCAGTCCGCGCTGCTGGAGTCGATGGAGGAGCGCCAGGTCACCATCGACGGCACGACGTACACGCTGCCGAGCCCGTTCATGGTGGTCGCCACCCAGAACCCGGTGGAGATGGAGGGAACCTACCCCCTCCCCGAGGCCCAGCGCGACCGCTTCATGGCCCGCGTCTCCGTCGGCTACCCGAGCGCCGAGGCCGAGCTCCAGATGCTCGACGTGCACGGCGGGATCTCCCCGCTCGACGACCTCCAGGCCGTCGCGCACGCCCACGACATCGTCAAGCTGATAGAGGCCGTGCGCGAGGTCTACGTCGCCGAGCCCGTCCGCCGCTACGTCGTCGACCTGGTCGCCGCCACCCGCAGCCACCCGGACCTGCGCCTGGGCGCCTCCCCCCGTGCCACGCTCCACCTGCTGCGCGCCGTGAAGGCCTCGGCCGCCCTGTCCGGCCGGGAGTACGTGCTGCCCGACGACGTGCAGGCGCTGGCCGCCCCCGTCCTCGCGCACCGGCTGCTGCCCACCGCGCAGGCCCAGCTGGGCCGGCGCACCGCCGAGCAGGTCGTCCACGACATCCTCCAGCGCACCCCCGTCCCCGCCGCGCACGTCCGCGGCGAGATGCCGCCCGGCGCGGGCATCCGGAGCTTCTGATGAGCGCCGGTGCCCCGCGCGGCGCCGGCGGCGAGGGCCGGGGCGCGTCCGGCGGGCTGCGCGCCTCGCTGGCGGGGCTGACCACCCGCGGCCGGTCCTTCCTGGCCGCCGGGGTCGCCGCCGCCCTGTGCGCGTACGTACTCGGCCAGGGCGAACTGCTCCGGGTCGGGCTGCTGCTCGCCGCGCTGCCGCTGGTCTGCGTCCTCGCGCTGCACCGCACCCGCCACCGGGTCTCCGGCACCCGCCGGCTGACCCCGATGCGGGTGGCCGCGGGCTCCGAGGCCCGGGTCCAACTGCGCATGGAGAACGTCTCCCGGCTGCCCACCGGACTGCTGATGCTCCAGGACCGGGTGCCGTACGTGCTCGGCCCCCGGCCCCGCTTCGTCCTGGACCGGGTCGAGCCCGGCGGGCGCCGCGAGGTCTCCTACCGGGTCCGCTCCGACTTGCGCGGCCGCTACCCGCTGGGTCCGCTCCAGCTGCGGCTGACCGACCCCTTCGGGCTGGTCGAGCTGACCCGCTCGTTCAGTACGTACGACACCCTCACCGTGATCCCGCGCACCGAGGTGCTGCCCGCGGTCCGGCTGACCGGCGAGACCTCCGGCTACGGCGACGGCAGCCGCCGCTCGCTGGCCCTGGCCGGCGACGACGACGTGATCCCGCGCGGCTACCGGCGCGGCGACGACCTGCGCCGGGTGCACTGGCGCTCCACCGCCCGCTACGGCGAACTGATGGTGCGCCGCGAGGAGCAGCCGCAGCGCAGCAGGGCCACGGTCCTGCTGGACACCCGCGGCGTCGCCTTCGAGGGCGCCGGACCGGACTCCGCGTTCGAGTGGGCGGTGTCCGGGGCGGCCTCGTCCCTGGTGCACCTGCTCGAGCAGGGGTTCTCGGTCCGGCTGCTGACGGACACCGGGACCTCGGTGCCCGGCGACGGCGGCGGTTTCTCCTCCGGCGGGCAGGAGTCCGCGGAGGCGGCCGGGCTGATGATGGACACCCTCGCGGTCGTCGGGCACTCCGACGGAGCCGGCCTCTCGCGCGCGTACGACGCGGTGCGCGGCGGCGGCGCGGGCGGGGGCTTCGGCGGAGCCGGCGGTGACGGGCTCCTCATCGCCTTCTTCGGGGACCTGGACGACGTACAGACGGAACTGGCGGCCAAGATGCGCGTGCGCTGCGGCGGCGCGGTGGCCTTCGTACTGGACTCCGCGCTCTGGTCCGGGCGGCCTTCGCGCGTGGAGCCGCGGGTGCGCAGGCTGCGCGACGCGGGCTGGACGGCGCTGGCCGCGCCGCCCGGGGTGGCGTTCGGGGAGCTGTGGCGGCAGGCCGGGAACGCTCCGCTCGGCACGGGTACTTCCGGAGGCTGGGGATGAGCGGGCGAGCGCGCGTGACGCTCTTCGCGATGCTGGCGACCCTGCTCACCTCGTGGTCGCTGGCCTCGCTGGTGGACTCGGCGGGCTGGCTGCTGCAGGCTGCGGTGCTGCTGGCCGTGCAGAGCGGGGTGGGGGCCGGGGCCCGGCGGGTGCCGCTGGGGCGCACGCTCACGGTGGCCTCGCAGGTGCTGGTCTCGCTGCTGGTGCTGATGTTCCTGTTCGCGGGCAAGGGCGAATCCACCGGGACCGGCCCGATGGCCTATCTGGTGACGGACTTCGGCGCCCTGTTCCGGCGGGGCGTCCTGGACGTGGGCGAGTTCGCGATCCCGGCGCCGCTGACGGACGGCATCCGGCTGCTGCTGCTGGCCGGGGTGCTGGTGATCGGGCTGCTGGTGGACCTGCTGGCGGTGACCCTGCGGACCGCTGCCGCGGCCGGGCTGCCGCTGCTCGCGCTGTACTCGGTCGCCGCGGGGCTCTCCGGCGGCGCCGGGGCCTCCGCGGTCTCCTTCCTGCTGGCCGGCTGCGGCTACCTGTTGCTGCTGCTGGCCGAGGGCCGCGACCGGCTCGCCCAATGGGGCCGGGTCTTCGGCGCGGCCCCGAGCGGGCGGGTGTCGGCGGCCTCGGGGTACGGGGGCGGCGGCGCGGGCACGGGCCGGGCGCTGGCCCCCGTACGCACCGGGCGGCGGATCGGCGCGGTCGCGCTGGGCATCGCGCTGGCGGTGCCGGCGGCGCTGCCGGCGCTCGGCGGCGGGCTGCTGGGCGCCCAGGGCGAGGCCGAGGGCGGCGGCACGGGCGTCGGTGGGACGATCTCGGCGGTCAACCCGCTGGTCTCCCTGCAGGGCAGCCTGAACGCGCAGGACAACCGGGTCGTGCTGAAGTACCGCACGGACAGCCCGCAGCTCGGCGAGCAGTACCTGCGGATCCTGGCGCTGGACGAGTTCAACGGCGTCAAATGGGAGGCCTCCGGGCGCGCCCTGACCGACGTGCCGGAGCGGCTGCCCGCCCCGCCGGGGCTGAGCGAGCAGGTCCGGGCGACCGGGACCGAGGTACGGACGAGCATCTCGGCGGCCGACACGTACGCGCAGCGCTACCTGCCGATGCCCTACCCGGCGACGGGCGTGGACATCCCCGGCAAGTGGCGGTTCGAGCCGGCCGGCCGGACGCTGGTCGGGGACCAGCTGGGCAAGGACAAGTTCCAGAACGTGCAGGGCGCCATGTACACGGTGCGCAGCCTGCTGCTGCGGCCGACGGCCGTGGAGCTGCAGGCGGCGCCGCAGGCGAATCCGGCGATCAAGGCCGAGTACACGAAGCTGCCGGACAATCTGCCTGCGGTGGTCGCCGATACGGCCCGCCAGGTCACGAAGGGTTCTAAGGACGACTACACGCGGGCGGTGAAGCTGCAGGACTACTTCGCCGTGAACGGTGGATTCCGCTACGACACGAAGGTGGCCTCGGGTACGGGGCCGCAGGCCATCGCCAGGTTCCTCGCGGACAAGGAGGGGTTCTGCATCCACTTCGCGTTCTCGATGGCGGCGATGTCGCGCTCGCTCGGGATCCCGGCGCGGGTCGCGGTGGGGTTCACGCCCGGCGAGAAGCAGTCCGACGGCAGCGTGAACGTGTCGATGCGGGACGCTCACGCGTGGCCCGAGCTGTACTTCGAGGGCGTGGGCTGGACCCGGTTCGAGCCGACGCCGCGCCAGGGCATCACGATCCCGGACTACTCCCGGGCCGAGGCCCCGGCGGCCCAGCCGTCGGCGCCGGCGGCGCTGCCCTCGCAGGGCGCGGCGCAGCCGTCGGCGGCGCCGTCGAAGGCCGAGGACTGCCCGCCGGAGCTGAAGAAGCTGGGCGAGTGCGGGGCTGCGGCGGCGCAGCAGAACGCGGGGTCGGGTGGCGGCGGCCCGTCGCTGGCCACGGTCCTGGCGTGGACCCTGTCGCTGGCGGTCGTACTGGCCCTCCCCCTGCTCCCCCTGCTGTGGCGCAGGCGGCTCCGTGTACGCCGCCTGTCGGGCGGGGCGGTGCTGCCGGCCTGGCAGGAGCTGGGTGACGCGGCGTGGGACGTGGGCATCGTCCCCGACGAGGCGCTGTCGCCGCGGCGGGCGGCGGGCCGTGTGGTGGTACTGGGCCGGCTGGAGCGGGACGCGGCGGATGCGGTGCACCGGGTTGCGGGGGCGGTGGAGCGGGCGCTGTACGCCCCGCCCGGCGCGGAGGTCTCGTACGAGGCCCTGGCGGCGGACGTCCTGCTGGCCCGCGCGGCCCTCCTGGGCTCGGTGAGCCGCGGCTCGCGCCTGCGCGCGCTGCTCCTGCCCCGCTCGGCGGTCCGCCTCCGCTGGTCGGCATCGGCCCGCTGGTCGGCCTTCACGGCCCGCACGGCCCCCCCGTTGGCCCGGGCCACCACCCTCCTCTCCCGCCTCCCCCTCCGGGGCCGCGGCTAGGGGTATCGCCCCGCAACGGCAACAGCGCGGCGAGGCTCGATCCCCCCGAGCCCCGCCGCGCTGCGTTGTGCCCCCCGCTCACGGCGAAGGTACCCGGCCCGCACCGGCCGCCCCGTGTCGGCGGTCCGGGCCGGGTCCCCGTCCGTTGTCCCCAGTCTGGCGTCCGCGCAGGTGGGGGCCCATCCGCCCGCGTACTCATTTCCGCACCTAGGTACACGTACTCAGGCGGCGCCGGCGCCACCAGTTCTACGCCGTCCCGCCCCGCCACGGCACCGCCGATCGGGGGGCGTGCCCCGGCGCCCTCAGCGGTTCCCGCTGACCCGGCCCCGCAGCAGCAGCGACAGCGCCGAATGCACGTCGTCCAGCGACCGCTCGCTCTGGAACGACTGCCAGTCCAGCGCAGCCACCAGCACCATGCCCACCATCGCGGCAGCCGTCAGCGGCACGTCGATCTCCGCGCTGAGCTCCCCCCGCTCCACACCCTCCCGCAGCACCGTCTCCACGACGGCCACCGCCTCCTGCCGGACCACCATCAGCGTGGACTGCCACGCCCGGTTCGTCCGCCACAGTTCGGCGACGTACAGCTGGGTGAAGGCCGGGTACCGGTCGATGAAGACGAGGCCGGCCCGGATCATCGCGTCGAGCGCCTCGACCCGGCTGCCGCCCCGCTGCTCCGTCTCCTCGGCCGCGGTGCGCAGCGAGGCCGTGAGCAGGCCGACGCCGTGGCGCAGCAGCTCCTCGAAGAGTTCGTTCTTGCTCGCGAAGTTGTAGTAGACGGTGCCCTTCGCGACGCCCGCCCGCTCGGCGATCTCGTCGACCGTGGTCGCGGAGAAGCCCTGCTCGGCTATGAGCGTGACGGCCGCTTCGTAGAGCTTCTGGCGCGTCGCCTGCCGGCGGCCGCCGCCGGTACCGGTGCTGCTGGTGTCCATGGCGCTGATTCTCACAGGTCAACCGCTCTCTACAGGCTCAGTTCCGGGTGCAGCCGGTCCATCGTCCACACCTGCTTGCCGCGGGCGGCGAGCGTGGTGAGGAGCAGGGAGCCCGCCGTGAAGGCCGCCAGGACCGCGCAGCCCACCCAGACCCGGGTGAGGTCGCCGCCGGAGATGAGGCGGCGCAGCCCCTCGACGATGTACGTCATCGGCAGGTACGGGTGGATCCAGTTGAAGAAGGCGGGACTGGTCTCCACGGGATACGTACCGCCCGCCGAGGTCAGCTGCAGCATCAGCACGACGAGGACCAGGATCCGCCCGGCCGCCCCGAACTTCGCGTTGAGCCACTGGACCATCGCCGCGAAGCACGCGGTGGCCAGCGCGAGGAAGCCGATGGCGAGTGCGGGGTGTGCCATCTCCAGGCCGAGGGACCAGTGCAGTACGGACATCAGCGCGAGCACCTGCAGGACGCCGATGCCCACCACGGGCAGCCAGCCGGCGAACGCGATCCGCCAGGGCGAGGCGCCGGCGGCCAGGGCGCGCCGGTTCAGCGGGGCGATGAGCATGTACGCGACCATCGCGCCGACCCAGAGGGAGAGCGGGATGAAGTACGGCGCGAAGCCGGTGCCGTAGTTGGGCGCCTTGTGCAGGGACTGGTTGGCGAGCTTCACCGGGTCGGCCATCACCTGGGTGCGGGCGTCGCGCTGCTGCTGGTCGTAGTCCGGGATCTTGCCGACGCCGTCGTGGAGGCCGCCGGCGAGTTCACCGGTGCCGTCGACGAGCTTGTACATGCCTCCGTCGAGGCGGTGGGCTCCGTCGCCGAGCTTGCCGACTCCCTCGCCGAGGGCCTCGGAGCCGTCGGCGGCCTTGCCCAGGCCGGTGTGGAGCTGGGCCATGCCGCTGGCGACCTTGTGGGCGCCGGTGTTGAGGGCGTTGGCGTCGGCGACGGCCTGGTCGAGCTTGCCGGAGAGGGAGGGGGCGCCCGCGGCGAGCTTGCGTGCCTGCTTCTCCAGCTCGGTGAGCTGCTTGCGCAGGTCGGCCAGATCGCCGCCCGAGTCCTTGACCAGGGTGTCGACGTCGCCGGTGAGCTGGGCGGCCTCGGCGGTGGTGTCCTTCAGCCTCTTCATGTCGGCGCAGGTGACCGGCAGGGGCTTGGCGGCAGCGCCCGTGCAGGTGCGGGTGTACGTGTCGGCGGCCAGGGCGGCGGCCTGCTTGCTGACCTTGGCTGCGGCCGGGGCCTTCCTGCTGAAGGTCTCGAGGTGGTTGTTGACGACCCGGGCGGTGTCCGCGACGAGCAGCGCGGTGTCGGCGAGCTGCTTGGGGTTGTCCAGGTAGGGGCGGACCTGGGAGGCGGTGCCGTTGATCTTGTCCGCGACCTGCTGGGTGCCGGCGGCGATGTCCTTGGTACCGGTCTCCAGCTTGCCCGCGGCCGTGTTGAGCTTCGTCAGCCCGCCGGTCAGCTCGCCGTTCTTCTCCTTCGCCGTGTCCAGCCCGTCGGCGAGGTCCTTGGCCCCCTGCTGGGCCTTGCCGGCCCCGTCCTTGAGCTGGTCGGCCCCGTCGGCGGCTTCGGCGGTCTTGTCGTGGAGGTCGGCGAAGGAGACGAAGATCTTGTCGAGGAAGCCGCGGGAGGCGTTGGCGGACGCCGCGGAGCGGACCTCGGAGAAGACGGTGCGCGAGATCGACCCGACGATGTAGTTGTTCGCGTCGTTCGTACGGACCTGCAGGGCGCTGGTGGTCGGGGCGTCACCCGCGCTGGAGGTGATCTTCGCGCTGAAGTCGGCGGGCATGGTGAGGGAGAGGTAGTACCTCCCCTTCTCCACGCCCTCGGCCGCCTCTTCGGCGCTGACCTCGCGCCAGTCGAAGGTCTTGCTGTCGTGGAGCTTCCTGGCGATCTCGCCGCCGGCGTCGAGGCGCTTGCCGTCGACGGTGGCGCCCTTGTCGGCGTTGACGAGGGCGACGGGCACCTTGTCCAGGTTGTCGTACGGGTCCCAGAAGGAGCACAGGTACAGCGCGCCGTACAGCAGCGGCAGCAGGAGGAGCGCGATGAGAGCGGCCACGGGCAGCTTCCCCCGCCCGAACCGCTTCAGCTCAAGCGCGGCGAGCTTCGGCGAGCGCATCGTCCGTCCCCTTCGTGTCGTCGTCGGTGTCGTCGTCGGTGTCTGCGGAGTTGTCCGCCGAGTTGTCGCCGGTAGCGGACGCGGTGGCCTCGGTGTCGGCCTCGGCCTTGTCCTCGGGCTCGGCCGCCGCGGCGCCCGTGCGCAGGACCGTCACGTCGTCCGGTGCGTCGCTGCACACCGCGAGGACGGTGGTCCCGCGGGCGGCGATCGAGCGCAGCAGGGTCCAGGCCTCGGCACGTTCGGCGTCCGAGAGCTTGAGGTCCAGGTCGTCGAGGGCCAGCAGCCGCGGCGATCCCAGCAGGGCGATGGCGACGGACAGCCGCACCGCCTCCAGCCGCTCCAGGTCCCGTACGGAGGTGCGTGGGCCCTTGGGCAGCCCGGCGAGGTCCAGCCCGGCGGCGGCCAGGGCGGCGTCGATCCGGGCCTGCGTGCCGGCGCGGCGCTCGCCGCGCGGGCGGAGCAGGGCGCGTACGGGGCCCTCGTAGCGGCGCTGGAGCAGCGCGCCCTCGCGCAGCTGCTCGGCGACGGTCAGGGACTGGTCGAGCTCGTTGACCCCGGTGACCGGGCCGAGGGCGGCGATCCGGCGTACCGCGGTCATGTGCTTCGGCAGGCGGTGGCCGGCGATCTCGGCGTGGCCCTCGGTGGCCTTCATGCGTCCCGTGAGGGCGAGGAGCAGGCAGGTCCGGCCGCTGCCCGAGGGGCCTTCGACCGCGATGAGCGAGCCGGGGTCCGCGTCGAGGACCACTCCCCGGAACACCCAGCCGCGCGGGCCCCTGAGTCCGAAGTTCTCGGCTTTGACGGCCGCACCGTGCGGGCTGTCCACACCGTCCCCCCTTCTTTTGAACTGACCGGTCAGTTCAAAAACTAGCACCTTCGGATGCACCACATGTACCCAGGGGGGCAGTTGACCGGACAGAGGGGGCAAAACAGCAGGTCAGGGCGATTGTCAGTGGTGGCCGTCACGATGGATGCAGGCACAAACACAGACACAGCAGTACGCAACGACAGGAGGTTCGTCATGGCCACACCGTCCCCGTCCCCTGTCCACCCCGTCCCGCGCAGGTCGGCAGCCCCGCCGGCCGCGCTCGATCTGCTCACCAAGGCCCGCGCCGGCCTGGCCGAGGCCGCCCGGCTGACCCGGCCCAACGAGCGGTACGCCACCGCCCACCTCGCCGCGCTGCGCACCGCCGCGGCCGTGCTCGCCGCGCGCGGGCGGCCGGAGCCGGTGGGCGCGCGGCGCCGCCCGCGGATCCGCAGCGCGTGGGAGGTACTGCCGGAGATAGCGCCGGAACTGACGGAGTGGAGCGCACTGTTCGCCTCCGGCGCCGAGCGCCGGGCGCGGGCCGAGGCGGGGATACGGGATGCTGCGTCGGTCCGGGACGCGGACGATCTGGTGCGTGCCGTGGAGATGTTCCTGCGGCTGGTGGAGCGGATGCTCGCCCTCCAGCCGGTGGCGCCGACGCTGCCTCTGCCCCGTCCCGAGCGTCCGGAGCCTCCGGACGCGGGCTGACCCCGGGCCGGGCAGCCGGGGGTGATCGGCAGGGCATGCTCCAGGCAATAGGGTGGGGTTCGCATCTCCCACCCTTGTCGCGCCGAGGAGCCATCAGCCGTGTCGGACACTTCCCGCCCCCGTGCCTCCCTCCGCACCGCCGTGGTGTGGGAGGTCCTCAAGGAGGCGCTCGACCGCCGGGTGAAGGCGACCGGGCGGGATGTGCTGGACGTGCTGGACACCGGCGGTGGCACCGGCAAGTTCGCCGTGCCGGTGGCCCGGCTGGGCCACCGGGTGACCGTGGTCGACCCCAGCCCGAACGCACTGTTCGGGCTGGAGCGCCGCGTCGCCGAGGCCGGTGTCGCCGACCTGGTGCGCGGCGTGCAGGGCGACGCCCAGGGCCTGCTGGACGTCGTCGAGCGCGACGCGTACGACGTGGTGCTCTGCCACGGCGTGCTCGAGTACGTGGACGACCCGGCCGAGGGCGTCGCCAACGCGGTCGCCGCCCTGCGCCCCGGCGGCACGCTCAGCCTGCTGGGCGCCGGCCTCGGCGGGGCCGTGCTGGCCCGGGCCCTCGCCGGCCACTTCACCGAGGCCCGTACGGCGCTCACCGACCCGGCCGGCCGCTGGGGCGCGGGCGACCCGGTACCGCGCCGCTTCACTGCCGAGCAGCTCACCGAGCTGGTGGGCGGGGCCGGCCTGGAGGTCGGCGCGGTGCACGGGGTCCGCGTCTTCGCCGACCTCGTCCCCGGCGTCCTGGTCGACACCGAGCCGGGCGCGGTCGAGGCGCTGCTGCGCCTCGAGGAGGCCGCCGCCGAGCTGCCGGCCTTCCACGCGGTCGCGACGCAGCTGCACGTCTTGGGCGAGAAGCGCGCCTGATCTGCGGAGCTTCCGCTCACGGAGTACGCCGGACACCCTCCGATCCGGCGTCCGGCCCCGTATGATCGTGCGCAGTGACCGGCATGGTGGACGGGCCGTTGGGGAATAAGCGCCTCAGTGACCGCCCTCCCGGCGGTACGGTTTCGCGCAGGGTTTTGCTCAGGCGGCGCCTTTCCGGGCGGCGCCTTCTCCGGGCAGTGTTTGGAACCTCGCGCAGAGGGCGGGTATCACGGGGGCGATTCCCCGCCTATCCTGAAGGGGACCCCTGGTCGCTACCCCCCGCGACCGACGGATGAGGAGGACTCCCGTGCCGCTCTCGGAGCACGAGCAGCGAATGCTCGAGCAGATGGAGCGAGCGCTGTACGCCGAAGATCCCAAGTTCGCGACAGCGCTTGAGGGAAGCGGACTGCGTACGTACACCCGGCGACGGGTCTACCAGGCAGTCGCAGGCATTGTGGTGGGTATCGCGCTCCTCATGACCGGTGTGATCATTCCGAACGTACTCTGGGTCAGCGTGGTGGGATTCCTCGTCATGCTCGGCTGTACGGTCCTCGTGGTCACCGGTTGGCGCAAGGCACCCAAGCCTGGCGAGCAGCCCGTCTCCGGCAGTGCAGGCGGTTCGGCCCACGGCCGCAACCGGCAGCGTCGGTCGATGATGACCCGCATCGAGGAGCGGTGGCAGCGCCGCCGCGACGAGCAGGGGCAGTAGGCCCCCCGCAGACACGGGTGAGGGGACGGCCGCCGCACGGCGACCGTCCCCTCACCGCTCTGCCCCGCCGGTCCGCGTGATCGGTCCGAGTCCCGGATCGCCCCTCCCGCGGCGCGGTCCTGCGGCATGATGACCCGGTGAGTGTGCTCCCCCTGGTCTTCACCAGCGGCTGGGCCAGCGGGATCAACGCCTACGCCGTGGTCCTCCTGCTCGGCATCTTCGGCGCGACCGGACTGACCGACGAGGTCCCCGAGTCCCTGCAGCGCACCGACGTGCTCATCGTCGCCGGTGTGCTGTTCCTCTGCGAGGCCGTCGCGGACAAGATCCCCTACGTGGACTCGGTCTGGGACACGGCGCACACCGTGATCCGCCCGGTGGCCGGGGCGGTGGTGGGCGCGCTGCTGGCCGGCCAGAGCGGCTCGCTCTCCGACATCGCCGCCGGCGCGATCGGCGGTTCCACCGCGCTGGCCAGCCATTTCGTCAAGGCCGGCACCCGCATGGCCGTCAACACCTCGCCGGAGCCGTTCAGCAACATCGCCCTGAGCACCGCCGAGGACCTGGGCGTGGCCGGCATCGTCACGTTCGCGATGTTCAACCCCCAGGCCGCCGCGGTCATCGCGGCCGTCCTGCTGGCGGCCGGTCTGGCCATACTCGTGTTCCTGTGGACCCGGATCCGCCGCTTCCTGCGCCGCCGGGCCCAGCGCCGCGAGGAGAAGAAGCTCGCCGCCGAGGAGCGCGAGGCGGCCGCGCGGGCCGCGGTGCCACCCCGCTGACCTCCCGCGATCCCGCTCGATAGGGTCACCGCATGGCACGAATTGCGGTGATCGGCGCCGGCATGGGCGCGATGGCTACGGCGGCCCGGCTGGCCGTGGCAGGGCACCAGGTGACGGTGTACGAGCGCGGGTCCACCTACGGCGGCTCCGTCGGCCGGTACGAGCAGGGCGGCTTCTCCTTCGACACCGGGCCCGGGCTGCTGCACCTGCCCGCCGTCTACCGCGACCTGTTCGTCAAGACCGGCAAACGGCCCCTGGAGGACTGCGTCGAGCTCGTGCAGGTCGACCCGGCCGTCCGGCACGTCCTGGCCGACGGGACAGTCCTCACCCTCCCGGGCGGCTCGCGCGGCGGCGCCGCCGCCGTCCTCGACCAGGCTTTCGGCGCGGGCGCCGGCGAGCGCTGGAACGGCGTCCTGGGCCGGGCCCGGGACGCCTGGAACGCCACCCGCCGCCCCCTGCTGGAAGAGCCGCTGCGTCCCGACTGGCAGGTGCTGGGCGGCGATCCGTACCCCGCGCTGCGCAAGAGCGGCCTGCTGCGCCGCCGCCCGCCGACCCTCGCCGAGGTGGCCGGGCGCGAGCTGGGCGGGGAGCTCGGCGAGCTGCTGGCCGCCCGGGTGCGGTCGTACGGGATCGACCCCGCCACCGCGCCCGCCGCGGCGGCCGTGCTCCCGTACATGGAGCAGACCTTCGGCAGCTGGTACGTGCGCGGCGGGATGCGGGAGCTGGCGACCGCCGTGTACGAGCGCTGCCGGGAGCGGAAGGTCGCCTTCGTCCTCGACGCACCGGTACGGAAGGTCCTGGAGCGGGACGGCCGGGCGGCCGGGCTGCTGCTGGCCGACGGCACCGAGGCCGCCGCCGATCTCGTGGTCTGCGGGGTCGACCCGCGGCAGCTGGGGACCCCGCTGCCGGCCGGCGGCGCCCCGGCCCGCGGGCCGGGTGTGGCAAGCAGGCTGACCCTGCTGCTCGCGCTGCGCGGAGCCCGCCCCGCGGACACCGTCCACCGCACCCTGGTCCACTCCCCCGGCACCCAGCTGACCGTGCTGCGCCCCGACGACCCCGCGATCCGGCCCGACGCGGACCACGAGGCCGTCACCGTGAGCGCCGTCTGCGGCCCTGGAGGCGCCTCTGCGCCCCGCGAGGAGGAGCTGCTGGACCTGGCCGCCCGGGCCGTTCCGGGGCTGCGCGAGCGGCTGCTGTGGACGCAGGCGCGTACGCCCGCGGACATCGAGGCGGCCACCGGCGCGCAGGGCGGCGCGGTGCCGCCGCCCGCCCTCGCCGGAGCCGGCGGCCGGATGCTCTACCCCGCCAACACCACGGCGCTGCCTGGGCTGTTCCTCGCGGGCGGCTGGGCGCACCCCGGCGGCGGGCTCGCGCACGCCGGGATGACCGGGGCCCTGGTGGCCGGACTCATCGTGGAGGGCGCGGAGTTCCGCGGCTCCCGGTGACACGGACGCCCCCGGGGAAGGACCCCCGGGGGCTGGGCGCACGCCCTGCTGCACGGCCTCCTCGGCCTCACGGCCTCAGTAGCGGTACTGCTCGTACTCGCCGGAGCCCTGGTACGGGTACTCCTGCGGCTGTTGCTGCGGGTACGGCTGCTGCTCGTCCCCCGGGTAGGGGTGGGCGGCCCCGTCGGTGGACCGCTGCTGCGGCACCCACACCCCGCCCGGCGGGGTGTCCATGGAGTACTGCTGCTGCCCGCCCGCGCTCGCGTACGGGTCGGCGGAGTAGTCGGCGTACGGGGTGTAGTCGTACGGCTGTTGCGGGATGACGGCCCCGCCGGTGCCGATGTACGGGTCCGAGTAGGCGGCGTAGACCTGCTGTTCACCGCCGGCCGGATAGCCCGTGGAGTAGTCGTAGCCGCCCTGGCTCTGCGGCTCGTAGGACTGGGCGTCGTAGTAGGGCGCGTACTGGTGGGCGTCCTGCTCGGCCGTGGAGAACGGCGGGGCGAACGACGCCGTCCGCCCCGCTTCGGCGGTGGGCGCGAAGCTCTGTATCCCGTACGACCCGGTGTCCTCGGGCAGCGGCTCCGGGCTGTAGAACTCCTCGGTCGCGGCCTGGAACTGCGGCTCCGGCCGCTCCTTGCCGGACGCGTCGGGCGTGTCGGCGCCGTCGGCGTCCCCGTCCGTCCCGTCGGACCCGTACGCCAGCCCGGTCACCTGCAGCGCGGGCTCGGGGCGCGGACCGCCCGCCCGGCGGCGCCGGGTCTGCCGTACGGGCTCACCGCCCCGGCGCAGCGCCCAGCCGGCCTCGAAGCCCTTGCGGAAGGAGAGCGTCACCAGGGTCTGGCCCAAGGCGAACGCGGCCGCGCCGGCGCCGATGACCAGCACCGAGGGCAGCACCACCCCGGCGACCACACCGAGGAACCCGGCGAACGCGAGCAGGCGCCAGCGCAGCCGGGCCTTGTACTGCATCAGGACCTCGGCAAGCAGCCACAGCGCGACGAAACCGAACGCGATGTAGAGGACCGTCATTCCCATGCGTGGCACCTCTCGGTACGGCCGCCCCGCCCAGGAACAAGGGGGCCGGCCGATCAGGCCCGCTGGTGCAGGCCCAGGTTCTCGTAGATCTCGAGAGTCGCCGTGGAATTGTTCAGCGTGATGAAGTGCAGCCCCGGGACACCCTCGGACAGCAGCCGCGCGCAGAACTCCGTGGCGAACTCGATCCCAATGGAGCGTACAGCGGCTGGATCGTCCTTGACGGCGAGCATGCGCTCTTTCACGGCTGCGGGGAAGACTGCGTTGCTGAGTTGTGGCAACCGGTCGAGCTGCTTGATCCCCACAACAGGCATGACCTCGGGGATGATCGGGGTCTCGCAGCCCGCCTTCCCGGCGCTGTCGCGCAGCCGCAGATAATTCTCCGGATCGAAGAACATCTGGGTGATTGCATAGTCGGCACCGGCGCGGCACTTGTCCACGAAGTGACGGATGTCCGTGTCCCAGTCCTCCGAACGCGGGTGCATCTCGGGGAAGGCCGCGACGCCCACGCAGAAGTCCCCGGACTCCTTGAGCAGTCGGACGAGGTCGGCCGCGTAGTGCACGCCCTCGGGGTGCGCCAGCCACGGGCCCATCGGGTCGCCCGGCGGGTCTCCGCGCACCGCGAGCATGTTGCGGATGCCGGCGTCGGCGAACTGGCCGATGACATTGCGCAGCTCGGCGATGGAGTGGTCGACCGCGGTGAGGTGCGCGACGGGGGTCAGGGTGGTGTCGGCGGCGATCTGCTGGGTGGCCTTGACGGTGCCGCCGCGGGTGGAGCCGCCGGCCCCGTAGGTCACGGAGACGAAGCTCGGGCCCACCGCCTCGATCCGGCGCAGCGCGTTCCAGAGGTTGCGCTCGCCCTTCTCCGTCTTGGGGGCCCAGAACTCGAAGGAGTACGACGGGCTCCCGCCCGCCAGCAGGTCACGGACCGTGCGTGCACGGTCCGTACGGGTGGAAGCGGTACCAAGGGCCATACGGGCAGGTTAGACGCGCGTTCGCGGTCACCGAAGCGGTGTCCGCCTTTTGGACATGTTTTTGGACACCTGCACGGGGGTCCTGCGACGGCTTAGGCGGAAACGCGCTCCCGGACCCGCTTGGCCAGGTCGGCGGCGGCCGCACCCGGGTCGGAGGCTTCGGTCAGGGCGCGGACGACCACGATGCGGGTGGCTCCGGCGTCGAGGACCTCGTCGAGATTGCCCGCGTCGATGCCGCCGATGGCGAACCAGGGGCGGGGCTGCGCCAGCGAAGCCGCGTACCGGACCAGCCCGAGGCCGGGGGCGTACCGGCCGGGCTTGGTGGGGGTGGGCCAGCAGGGGCCGGTGCAGAAGTAGTCCACGCCCGGCTCGGCGACGGCGGCGTCGACCTCGGACTCGGCGTGGCAGGACCGGCCGACGACCAACCCGTCGCCGAGGATCGCACGGGCGGCGGGCACCGGGATGTCGCCCTGGCCCAGGTGCAGGACGTCGGAGCCGATGGCGTGGGCGACGTCGGCGCGGTCGTTCACCGCGAGGAGCCTGCCGTGCCGGCGGGCGGCCTCGGCGAAGACCTGGAGGTGCTCGAGCTCCTCGCCCGCCTCCATGCCCTTGTCCCGGAGCTGGACGATGTCCACGCCCCCGGCCAGGACCGCGTCGAGGAACTCGGGGAGGTCCCCCTGCCGCTTGCGGGCGTCCGTGCACAGGTAGAGCCGGGCATCGGACAGCTGGGCGTTCGCGGACATGGGTACCCCCCGGGGTGGAAGCGGTGCACGGGCCGTCCAGGGCCCGTGCACCGCGGATGGATCAGGCGGCTCGGATCACCGGGCCGCTCGGGTCGCTCGGGTCGCTCGGGTCGCTCGGTTCAGAGGGCGAGCGCCTGAGCGCGGCGCTTCACCTCCGTGCCGCGATTCTCGCTCAGCGCCTGGACGGGGGTGCCGGGCAGGGTCGGGTCGGCGGTGAAGAGCCACTCCAGCATCTCCTCGTCGGAGAAGCCGTCGTCGCGGAGCACGGTCAGCAGGCCCGCGAGGCCCTTGACGGTCTTGTCGCCGTCGATGAAGGCGGCGGGCACCTGCAGCGCGCGGTTCTCACCGCGGCGTACGGCGATCAGCTGACCTTCCTTGACCAGCTGGCGGACCCGGGTCACTTCGATGTCGAGCATCTCCGCGATGTCGGGGAGGTACAGCCAGGCGGGGACAAGGGCATCGATCTTTGCGTCAATCTCGGTCACGAGCACAAGCCTGCCACCTCGGACCGACACCCGGTACCCGAGCCGACCCGTCCGGGCCTGCGGGCCCCCTCCGCACCTCCTAGACCAGCGCCGATTTCAGCGGGGTCGCGGGGTCGGAGACCTTGGCGGGGTCCACGGGGGCGCCCGTCTCGATCAGCTTCCGGCCCTGCGCCAGGTCCCGGGGCCGGCCCACCGCCAGGACCGCGACCAGCGCTCCGGCCCGGAGCCAGCACACCGACCACGCCGCCTCGGCGGGGTCCCCGCGCCACATGAGCTCGTCCGCCCCCGCGTGGTGCCCCGCGTACTGCACGAAGCGCCCGAACTGCTCCGACCAGAAGTACGGCACCGGGTCGTAGACCTGCACCGGAGCCGCCGCCACGATGTTCGCCGCGACCACGCGCGGCCCCTGCAGGGCGTTGTCCCAGTGGTGCACCAGCAGCCGCGCCCCGTAGCGCCCCGACGGGAACGACGCGCAGTCGCCGACCGCGTACACCCCGGGCAGGGAGGTCCGCAGGTACTCGTCCGCGGTGACCGAGCCGTCCGGGCCGAGCGCCACCCCCGATTCCGCCAGCCACCGGGTCGCCGGCCGGGCCCCGATGCCCACGACCACCGCGCCCGCCGGCAGCTCCCGGCCGTCCGCGAGCAGGACCCGCCCGGACTCCACCGAGGCCACCTTCGCGCCGGTCAGCAGGGCGGCCCCGGCCTCCTCGTACCAACGGGCCATGGGGGCCGCGACCTCCGCCGGCAGCGCCCCGGCCAGCACCCGGTCCGCCGCCTCGACCACGGTCACCGCGCAGCCCGCCTCGCGCGCCGCCGTGGCGAACTCGGCGCCGATCCAGCCGGCCCCGACGACCACGATCGCCGGCGCCCGGGCCAGCACCGGGCGCAGCCGGGCCGCGTCGTCCAGGGTGCGCAGCAGGTGCACGCCCGGGACGCCCTCGGACCCGGGCAGGGTCAGCGGTTCGGCGCCGGTCGCCAGTACGAGCACCTCGTAGGGGACCGGACCCGCCTCGGTGTCCAGCTCGCGCTCGGCGGCCCGCAGCCCGGTGACCTCCACCCCGAGCCGGAGCTCGATGCCCAGCCCCTCGAAGTCCACGTCGAAGGCGGAGTCCTCGGCCTTGCCGAGCAGCACCGCCTTGGACAGCGGGGGCCGGTCGTAGGGCTGGTGGGGCTCGGCGCCCAGCAGGGTCAGGGGGCCGCTCCACCCCTGCTCCCGCAGCGCGACCGCGGTCTGCACCCCCGCCATTCCGGCGCCGACGATGACGACGCCGCTCTGTGTCTGTTCCGTCTGCTCGCTCACACCGCCCAGCCTAGCGATCTGACACCTCGTCAGGAACAGCGGCCGGGGGAACGGCCGGGGAGGCAGCCTTACCCGGCCCCGGCGCCGGGGTTAGTCTGGCCGTCGTACCTATCGCGGGAGTCCGGGCGTACCGGGCTGAGAGGGAGGCTGGACGGCCTCCGACCGTACGAACCTGATCCGGGTCATGCCGGCGAAGGGAGGGGCTGGACGCCCATGCACTCATCTCGGAAGGGATCCGACGTCCTCGTCATCGGGGGCGGGATCATCGGCCTGGTCACCGCCTGGCGGGCGGCCCGGCGCGGGCTGCGGACCGTGCTCGCCGATCCGGCACCCGGCGGCGGCGCCGCTCAGGTCGCGGCCGGCATGCTCGCCGCCGTCACCGAGCTGCACTACGGCGAGGAGACCCTGCTGGGCCTCAATCTCGCCTCCGCCGGCCGCTACCCGGAGTTCGCCGCCGAGCTGGCCGACGCCAGCGGGGGGATGGACATCGGCTACCGCGCCTGCGGCACGCTCGCCGTGGCCCTCGACGCCGACGACCGGCTCCATCTGCGCGAGCTGCACGCCCTGCAGCGGCGCTGCGGCCTGGAGTCCGAGTGGCTCACCGGCCGCGAGTGCCGCCGCCTGGAGCCGATGCTGGCCCCGGGCGTACGCGGCGGCCTGCGCGTGGACGGCGACCACCAGGTCGACCCGCGCCGGCTGGCGGCCGCGCTGCTGGCCGCCTGCGAGGGCGCCGGTGTGGAGATCCACCGGGCGAACGCGGAGCAGCTGCTCACCACCGCCGACCGGGCCGCCGGCGCACTGCTCGACGACGGTACGGAGCTGCGTGCCGACCAGGTGGTGCTGGCCGCGGGCTCGCTCAGCGGCCGGCTGGCCGGCGTACCGGCACAGGTGCTGCCGCCCGTACGGCCGGTCAAGGGCCAGGTGCTGCGGCTCGCGGTGCCGACGGCGTACGCGCCGTTCCTGTCGCGGACGGTTCGGGCGGTGGTCCGCGGCAGCCACGTGTACCTGGTGCCGCGCGAGAACGGCGAGCTCGTCATCGGCGCCACCAGCGAGGAACTCGGCTGGGACACGACGGTCACCGCGGGGGGCGTGTACGAACTCCTGCGCGACGCCCATGAGTTGGTGCCCGGGATCACCGAACTGCCGCTGACCGAGACCCGGGCGGGGCTGCGGCCCGGCTCCCCGGACAACGCCCCGCTGCTCGGCCCGACCGATCTGCCCGGCCTGCACCTGGCCACCGGGCACTACCGCAACGGGGTGCTGCTGACCCCGCTCACCGGCGACGTCATGGCGGAGCTGCTGACCACCGGCGCGCTCCCGGAGATCGCCCGCCCGTTCACCCCGCGCCGCTTCAGCGCCGCACGTCAGGAGGCGTACGCATGACCATCTCCGTCAACGGCGAGCCGCGCGAGGTCGCGGCCGGCACCACCCTCGACGCGGTGGTCGCCATCCTGACCGCGGCCCCCTCGGGCGTCGCGGCCGCACTCAACGAGACCGTGGTCCCGCGCGGGCAGTGGCCGCTCACGCCGGTGGGCGAGGGCGACCGGGTCGAGGTCCTCACCGCCGTGCAGGGAGGCTGAGCGCGATGGCAGACGACGCTTTCGAGCTGGGCGGCCGGACCTTCTCGTCCCGCCTGATCATGGGGACGGGCGGGGCCCCGAGCCTGGACCTCCTGGAACGGGCGCTGATCGCGTCCGGTACGGAGCTCACGACGGTGGCGATGCGGCGGCTGGACCCGACGGTCCAGGGCTCGGTCCTGTCGGTGCTGACCCGGCTGGGCATCTGCGTACTCCCCAACACGGCTGGCTGCTTCACGGCGGGCGAGGCCGTGCTGACGGCGCGCCTCGCGCGGGAGGCGCTGGGCACGGACTGGGTCAAGCTCGAAGTCGTGGCCGACGAGCGGACCCTGCTGCCGGACGGGGTGGAGCTGCTGGACGCCGCGGAGACGCTGGTGGACGAGGGCTTCACGGTGCTGCCGTACACGAACGACGACCCGGTGCTCGCGCGGAAGCTGGAGGACGTGGGCTGTGCGGCGATCATGCCGCTGGGGTCGCCGATCGGCTCGGGGATGGGGATCCGCAACCCGCACAACTTCGAGCTGATCGCGGAGCGGGCGGGGGTGCCGGTGATCCTGGACGCGGGGGCCGGTACGGCCTCCGACGTGGCGCTGGCGATGGAGCTGGGGTGCTCGGCGGTGATGCTGGCGTCGGCGGTGACCCGGGCGCAGTCCCCGGTCCTGATGGCGGCGGCCATGCGCGACGCGGTGTCGGCGGGCCGTCTGGCGTACCGCGCGGGCCGCATCCCGCAGCGCCGCTTCGCGGAGGCCTCGTCCCCGGCCGAGGGCCGCGCCGCCCTCGACCCGGAGCGCCCGGCCTTCTGACGCTCCGCTGCGCGGGGCCCTCTCCCCGCCCCGCCCTTTCTCCGTTTCCCGGGCTCTGCCCGGACCCCGGTCCGGGCGCCGGCGGGGCTGGATCTTGCCGCGCAGCAGCCATTCCAGCCCGTCCGGCGTGTGAGGACCGGGGTCCGGGGCGGAGCCCCCGGAACGGTGGAAGGGCGGGTCGGGGACGGGCCCCGCAGGGCCGGACCAGCGGCACCCGGCCACCGGCCCCGTGCCGGACGGCAGGGAAGCGGGACCACCGGCCGGGCACGCCGGACGGAGTCCGGTGCAGCCCGCCGGGGCCGGTAAGGCCCGCCCGGGCCGAGCCGCGCGAGGGGCGCGGCGAAAAGGGAGACACGTCACAGCTGCGCTGCAACAAACCACCACCCGGGACGGGACCCCGGCCCGCGCTCGTAGAATCGCCGGGTGGATACGACCCTGGATGACCCCCTCGTCGGGCAGACACTCGACGGCCGCTACCGCGTCGACGCCCGCATCGCGGCCGGCGGCATGGCGACGGTCTACCGGGCCGTCGACACCCGCCTCGACCGCGTGCTCGCGCTGAAGGTGATGCACCCGGCGCTCGCCGCCGACGGCGGCTTCGTCGACCGGTTCATCCGCGAGGCCAAGTCCGTGGCCCGCCTCGCGCACCCCAACGTCGTCGCCGTCTTCGACCAGGGCACCGACGGGCCGTACACGTACCTCGCCATGGAGTACGTCTCCGGCTGCACGCTGCGCGACGTGCTCCGCGAGCGCGGCGCGCTCCAGCCCCGGGCCGCCCTCGACATCCTCGAGCCCGTCCTCGCCGCGCTCGGCGCCGCCCACCGGGCCGGGTTCGTGCACCGCGACATGAAGCCCGAGAACGTCCTGATCGGCGACGACGGCCGGGTCAAGGTGGCGGACTTCGGGCTGGTCCGGTCCGTCGACTCGGTCACCAGCACCACCGGCTCCGTCCTCGGCACCGTCTCCTACCTCGCCCCCGAGCAGATCGAGAGCGGGAGCGGCGACACCCGCGTGGACGTCTACGCCTGCGGTGTCGTCCTGTACGAGATGCTCACCGGCTCCAAGCCGCACTCCGGCGGCACCGCCGCCCAGGTGCTCTACCAGCACCTGCACGAGGACGTGCCGCCGCCGTCGGCCGCCGTCCCGGGGCTGCCGGGCGTCCTGGACCAGCTCGTCGCGTACGCCGCCGCCCGCGATCCGGAGCTGCGCCCCTCCGACGCCGCCGCCCTGCTCGGGCTGGCCCTCGACGCCCGCGCGCTGCTCGGTGACACCGAGCTGGACGCCGTGCCGCCGCAGGCGCGTGCCGAGGCGCGCAGCGCCACCGAGGACCGCACCAGTGTGATCCCGCGGCCCGTCGCGGCGCAGCCGTCCGTGAACCTCACGTCCCGGCTGGAGCTCCCGGACCGCCCCGAGCCCGCACCGGCCCGAGTCGCGCCTCCGGCCCCGCGCAGGCCGCGGCGCGGCACGCTGCTCGTGATCGCCGGGGTGCTGATCGCGCTCGGTCTGGGCACCGGGGTGTGGTACATCAACGCCGGCCAGTTCACGAAGGTCCCCAACCTGCTCGGGAAGAGCGAGGCGCAGGCCAAGTCCGAGCTGTCCGAGGCCGGCCTCGGCGTGAAGCGGATCGACCGGAAGTTCAGCGACGCGTTCGACCGCGGGACCGTGATGAACTCCGACCCCTCGGGCGGCAAGCGCATCCGCGGCAACGGCGCGGTGGTGCTGACGATCTCGCGCGGCCCGGAGGTCGTCGTCGTCCCGGATGTGAAGGGCAGGCCACTGGACGACGCGAAGGCCGAGCTGGCCAAGAGCGGTCTGGCTCCCGGCCTGGTCACGCAGGCGTTCAGCCAGGACGTCGCCCAGGGATCGGTGATCTCCACCGATCCGACGGGCGGGCAGAAGCGGTCGCCCGACACGGCGGTCGCGATCGTGGTCAGCAAGGGCCGGCCGGTGCAGGTGCCGAACGTGGCCGGACGCCCCCTCGACCAGGCGCGGGCCGCCCTCCAGGACGCCGGCCTCAAGGTCGAGACGGCCGCGGACCAGGTCAATTCGCCGTTCCCGGCCGGTACGGTCGCCAACCAGTCGATCGGCGCCGGAGCGCAGGCCGCGACGGGTGACACGGTGACGCTCACCGTGTCCAAGGGCCCGCGGCAGATCCCGGTGCCGAACGTGACCGGCCAGGAGGCGGACGTGGCCCGCAGGACGCTGGAGGCGGCCGGTTTCAAGGTGAAGGTGGAGCGGCCGTTCCTGTCCTTCAGCAACACGGTGGACGCCCAGTCGGTGCCGGGCGGCCAGAACGCCCCCGAGGGCAGCACGATCGTCCTGCGGACCAAGGGGCTGTAGCAGTAGTGGACCGGAGCGTCATGGACGGGGCCGTGCGCAATCCCGTGGGCGGACACGTCCCCGTCGCCGGCGGGCTCGCCTCGGTGGGGCTGACGTACGCGCGGGAGATGGGTGCCGAGGCCGTCCAGGTCTTCGTGGCCAATCCCCGCGGCTGGGCCACCCCGGTGGGGAACCCGGCCCAGGACGAGCTGTTCCGGGCGGGGTGCGCGGCCGGGTCGATCCCGGCGTACGTGCACGCGCCGTACCTGATCAACTTCGGCTCGCACACGGAGGCGACCGTGGAGAGGTCGGTGGAGTCACTGCGGCACTCGCTGCGCCGCGGCCGGGAGATCGGTGCGCTCGGGGTGGTCGTCCACACCGGCTCGGCGACCGGAGGGCGCCCGCGCGAGGCGGCGTACGCGCAGGTCAGGGAGTACCTGCTGCCGCTGCTGGACGAGCTGGTGCACGACGACGACCCGTTCCTGCTGCTGGAGTCCACGGCCGGGCAGGGTTCCTCGCTGTGCTCGCGGACCTGGGACTTCGGGCCGTACTTCGAGGCGCTGGAGCACCATCCGAAGCTCGGGATCTGCCTGGACACCTGCCACGTCTTCGCCGCGGGGCACGATCTGGCGGAGCCGGGCGGCGCCAAGCAGACGCTGGACCTGCTGGTGGACACGGTGGGCGAGGGGCGGCTGAAGCTGATCCACGCGAACGACTCGAAGGAGGGCGTGGGCGCCCACAAGGACCGCCACGCCAACATCGGGCAGGGGCACATCGGCCGGGACGCGTTCGCCGAGCTGTTCACGCACCCCGCGACGCAGGGCGTCCCGCTGATCATCGAGACGCCGGGCGGCAAGGAAGGGCATGCGGCGGACGTGGCACTGCTGAAGGAGCTGCGCGAGCTCCACTGATCCATTGAGGAACACCACGCGCTCACCCTGCGCGGGATCCTCGCGGCCGGCGTGGACCTGCGTACGGCCATCCGGGTGGCCTTGGCCGGGGCCACCCTTTCGATCGCCGTCATGGAGCTGATCGACAACGGTGCAGTGGCTGATCGGCCGCGGCAAGGGCCACGCGTTCGTGCACCGGTACCACCACTGAGGGCGGAGCCCCGTTACAACTCGGGGCCGTCCCCCGGCTCCTCCTGGTACGAGTAGCGCTGCTCGCGCCAGGCGTCGCCGATGTTGTGGTAGCCGCGCTCCTCCCAGAAGCCGCGGCGGTCGGCGGTCATGTACTCGATGCCGCGGACCCACTTCGGGCCCTTCCAGGCGTACAGGTGCGGGACCACGAGCCGTACCGGGAAACCGTGCTCGGCGGTGAGCAGTTCACCGCCCTCGTGGGTGGCGAAGACGGTCCGCTCGGAGGCGAAGTCGGCCAGCCGCAGATTGGAGCTGAAGCCGTACTCGGCCCACACCATCACGTGCGTGACCTGCGGGGACGGCGGCGCCAGGGCCAGGATGCGGCGGGCGAGGACCCCGCCCCATTCGGCGCCCTGCATGCTGAACTTCGTCACGCAGTGCAGGTCCGCCACGACCGACTCGAACGGCAGGGCCGTGAATTCCTCGTGGTTCCAGCAGTGCTTTTCACCGTCGGCGGTCGCTCCGAAGACGCGGAACTCCCAGCGGTCCGGCTTGAACTTGGGGACCGGGCCGTAGTGGGTGACCGGCCAGCCGCGCTGCAACCGCTGCCCCGGTGGAAGCTCCAGCTGCTCTGCTCCCGGAGATTCCCGGCTTTCCGGCTGACCCATGGCTCCATGGTGACAGACGTAGCGGGGTGGTCACGACCGGGTATGCCCCTACAAGGGCAAGTCATGGCAACTCACACTAAGGAGGCACTTACTGGACGGCCTCCTGCGGCGGTGCAAGGATGCGCGCACTCCCCCAGCCACGGCTGGGAGGTGCCCCCAGACCCGTCACGCAGCTGACATTGCCTGGAAGGAGCCTCTGCGATGCAGGGCGACCCCGAGGTCCTCGAGTTTCTGAACGAGCAGTTGACCGGCGAGCTCACGGCGATCAACCAGTACTGGCTCCACTACCGGATCCAGGACAACAAGGGTTGGACCAAGCTCGCGAACTACACCCGTGCCGAGTCCATCGACGAGATGAAGCACGCGGACAAGATCACCGAGCGCATCCTCATGCTGGACGGCCTGCCGAACTACCAGCGGCTCTTCCACGTACGGGTCGGCCAGACCCTGACGGAGATGTTCCAGGCGGACCGGCAGGTCGAGGTCGAGGCCATCGACCGCCTCAAGCGCGGGATCGAGGTGATGCGCGGCAAGGGCGACGTGACCTCGGCGCGCCTCTTCGAGGAGATCCTGGGGGACGAGGAGCACCACATCGACTACCTCGACACCCAGCTGGAGCTCATCGAGAGCATCGGGGAGCCGCTCTACATTGCGCAGCTGATCGAACAGCCGGAGAGCTGAGTCCTACGCGGCTTCCCGGAGAGCCGAGTCCTACGCGGCTTCCGCGAGCGCCGGGTCGGCCGCGAGCACGGCAGCGGCGTTGCCCTTCTCCAGCAGCTCCCGACGGGGGCACGCCCCGCGGCCCAGGATGCCCTGGATGGTGCGCACACAGGATCCGCAGTCGGTGCCGGCCTTGGTGACCGAGGCGATCTGGCGGGGGGTGCAGGCCCCGGCGGCCGCGTGCTCCTTGACCTGCTTGTCGGTGATCCCGAAGCAAGAGCAGACGTACACGCGGTTCACCTCCCTGGCAGGAATGGTTCTGCAGCCATCCCCTATTCGGTGAGGCTTACCTAACCGTACCTAAAGTGAGGCTTGCCTAAAAGCCCTGGAAACGACTGTGGGGCACGGATCACATCGATCCGTGCCCCACAGTCGTAGGTACCTACGTACTGATCCGCTTACTGGTCGCGGTACATCTCGGCGACGAGGAAGGCCAGGTCCAGGGACTGGCTGCGGTTGAGCCGCGGGTCACAGGCCGTCTCGTAGCGCTGGTGCAGGTCGTCGACGAAGATCTCGTCGCCGCCGCCCACGCACTCGGTGACGTCGTCACCGGTGAGCTCGACGTGGATGCCGCCCGGGTGGGTGCCGAGGCCCTTGTGGACCTCGAAGAAGCCCTTGACCTCGTCGAGCACGTCGTCGAAACGTCGCGTCTTGTGGCCGGAGGCCGCCTCGAAGGTGTTGCCGTGCATCGGGTCGGTGACCCAGGCGACGGTCGCGCCCGAGGCCGTGACCTTCTCGACGAGCTCGGGGAGCTTGTCGCGGACCTTGTCGGCGCCCATGCGGACGACGAAGGTCAGCCGGCCCGGCTCGCGCTCGGGGTCCAGCCGGTCGATGTACGTCAGCGCCTCGTCCACCGTGGTGGTCGGGCCGAGCTTGATGCCGATCGGGTTGGCGATCTGCGAGCAGAACTCGATGTGCGCGTGGTCCAGCTGGCGCGTGCGCTCACCGATCCAGACCATGTGGCCGGAGGTGTCGTACAGCTTGCCGGTACGCGAGTCGGTGCGGGTCAGCGCGCCCTCGTAGTCGAGCAGCAGCGCCTCGTGGGAGGCGTAGAACTCGACGGCCTTGAACTCGGCCGGATCGGTGCCGCACGCCTTCATGAAGTTCAGCGCGTTGTCGATCTCCCGCGCGAGCTGCTCGTAGCGCTGCCCGGACGGGGAGGACTTCACGAAGTCCTGGTTCCAGGCGTGCACCTGGCGCAGGTCGGCGTAGCCACCGGTGGTGAAGGCGCGCACCAGGTTCAGCGTCGACGCGGACGCGTGGTACATGCGCTTCAGCCGCTCGGGGTCCGGGATCCGGGCCTCTTCGGTGAAGGCGAAGCCGTTGACGGAGTCGCCGCGGTAGGTCGGCAGGGTGACGCCGTCGCGGGTCTCGGTGTCCTTGGAGCGCGGCTTGGAGTACTGGCCCGCGATGCGGCCGACCTTGACGACGGGCACGGAGGCCGCGTACGTCAGGACGGCGCTCATCTGGAGCAGCGTCTTCAGCTTGGCTCGGATGTGCTCGGCGGACACGGCGTCGAAGGCCTCGGCACAGTCGCCGCCCTGCAGAAGGAACGCCTCGCCCTTGGCGACGGCTCCCAGACGGGCGCGCAGCTGGTCGCACTCGCCCGCGAAAACGAGCGGAGGATACGACTCGAGGTCCGCGACGACAGCGCGCAGTGCCTCGGCATCGGGGTACGAAGGCTGCTGCGCCGCGGGAAGGTCTCGCCAGGTCGCCTTGGCGGCGGGGGCTTGGGTTTCAGCGTTCACGGTCACCTCGTACACATTACGGCGTCTTGCGTCACGTCCAGCCCGGTGCCCACTCCGTGAGACGGGTGTCTCTGCGGGTACGGGTGGGCTATCGTCGGCGGCATGTACGCGCTCTCGAACCAGAACTGGTGGTGGCCCGCTCCCGGCGGCCCACTTCTCGCGCGTACCCACTGACACGCACGACGCGAAGGCCGCCCGAGGGGCGGCCTTCGGTGTTTTCCGGGCCCGGCCGCTCCTCTTCACCCCGCCGATGAAGAAGGACGCCCGCCCATGGAAACCAGCCGCCCGGCCCCCAGCCGCCTGCTCGGCCTGCTCGACGACTCCTGCCCGCCGTTCGCCCTGCTGCGCCGCCGGACCCCCGGCCGCGACCACGACACCGTCGAGGTGCTGATCGGCCCGGTCCACGAGGCCGGGCGCCTCGCCGAGCTGCCCGTACGGGAGCTTCCCACCCTCGCCCTCGTCCCGTTCCGGCAGATCCGCGAGCGCGGGTTCGACGTACACGACGACGGCACGCCGCTGAGCGTGCTGGCCGCCGACGAGGCGTACGAGATCCCGCTCGCGGAGGCGCTGGCCGTGCTGCCGGACCACCCGGTGCGGGTCGAGGGCGGCGGCTTCGACGTGCCCGACGAGGAGTACGCGGCGACCGTCGAGCGGGTGATCCGGGACGAGATCGGCCGCGGCGAGGGCGCGAACTTCGTCATCCGGCGCACGTACGAGGGCCGGATCGACGACTTCGGGCGGGCCGACGCGCTCGCGCTGTTCCGGCGGCTGCTGCTGGGCGAGCGGGGTGCGTACTGGACGTACGTCGTGCACACCGGGGACCGGACGCTGGTGGGGGCCAGCCCGGAAGTACACGTACGGATGTCCGGCCGCACGGTGGTGATGAACCCGATCAGCGGGACGTACCGCTATCCGGCCGGGGGCCCGACGGCCGAGTCCCTCCTCGCCTTCCTCGGCGACCGCAAGGAGACCGAGGAGCTCTCGATGGTGGTCGACGAGGAGCTCAAGATGATGTGCACCGTCGGGGACATGGGCGGGGTCGTCGTCGGGCCGCGGCTGAAGGAGATGGCGCACCTCGCGCACACCGAGTACGAGCTGCGCGGCCGGTCCTCGCTGGACGTACGGGAGGTGCTGCGCGAGACGATGTTCGCGGCGACGGTGACCGGCTCGCCGGTGCAGAACGCCTGCCGGGTCATCGAGCGGTACGAGGCCGGCGGGCGCGGCTACTACGCGGGGGCCCTGGCGCTGCTGGGCGTGGACGCCTCGGGGGCCCAGACGCTGGACTCCCCGATCCTGATCCGGACCGCGGACATCGCGGCGGACGGCACGCTGCGGGTGCCGGTGGGCGCCACGCTGGTCCGGCACTCGGATCCGGCGGGCGAGGTGGCGGAGACGCACGCGAAGGCGGCCGGAGTGCTGGCGGCGCTGGGGGTCCGCCCGGTGGCCCCGCGGCCGGCGTTCGGTTCGGCCGGCCTCGCCGGCGACCCCCGGGTCCGGGCCGCCCTCGCGGCGCGCCGCCAGGACCTGGCGCCTTTCTGGCTCCGGATGCAGGATCGGCCCCCGGCTCGGGCCGGCCACGCGCTGGTGGTGGACGGGGAGGACACGTTCACGGCGATGCTGGCGCATGTGCTGCGGGTGACGGGGCTGGAGGTGACGGTACGCCGCTACGACGATCCCGGGCTGCGGGAGGCGGCCCTGTCGTGGACCGGCCCGGTCGTCCTGGGCCCGGGGCCGGGGAACCCGGCGGATGCGGCCGACCCGAAGATGCGGATGCTGCGCGGGCTGGCGGGCGAGCTCCTGGCCGGGCACCGGCACGGCCTGCTCGGGGTCTGCCTGGGGCACGAGCTGCTGGCGGCGGAGCTGGGGCTGCGGCTGGTCCGCAAGGCGGAGCCGGCGCAGGGGGCGCAGAAGCGGATCGACTTCTTCGGGAGGGAGGAGGTGGTGGGCTTCTACAACACGTACACGGCGCACTGCCCCGACGCCGCGGCGGCCCGCCTGTCGGAGCAGGGTGTGGAGGTCTCCCGCGACGCGGTGACGGGGGAGGTCCACGCCCTGCGCGCATCCGCCTTCGCGGGGGTCCAGTTCCACCCGGAATCGATCCTCACCCTGCGGGGCGCCGACCTGCTCCGCGAGCTCCTGGTCGAGGTGACGACGGCCACGGTCTAGCCGGTCGGCGTGGCCGGGTCCGCTGCGCGGGCCTTTCCCCGCCCCGCCCTCCTCCCGTTCACCGGGGCCGGCCCCGGACCCTGGGGGCTCCGCGCAGCGGGAGCCGTCAGGCCGGGGTCGGCTTCGTGCGGCGGGACAGGATCGTCCGGACCAGCTGCCAGGTCAGGATCGGGCCCAGTACCGCCGTGCCGGCGAGGAGTATCGTGAGGTTCCCGAAGGCCAGCGCCAAGGACACCGGTGCGCCCACCGCCGGATCCGCGAACGCCAGCCACGCGTCCACCCTCTCCCCCGGCCGGGAACGTAGCGCGGGCCGCAGGGCCCGGGCGGCGTACACGAGCTGTACCGCGGCAAAGGCCATGAGGATCCAGCGGCCCACGGAAGGTATGTCCACGCGGCCGAATCTAAGCCGTGCACCCGCGCCGCCCGCATATGGCCCCGGCCTGAACTCCGGACGAACTCGCGTCACTGGGGGGACAGCGTGTTCTGCGACCTCCGCCCCGCCAGGTAGTCCGCCACGTTCCGGACCGTCGCCTCGATGATCTGGCCCACCGCGTCGTGGGTGTAGTACGCCTGGTGCGAGGTGACCACCACGTTCGGGAACGTGATCAGGCGCGCCAGGGTGTCGTCCTCGACGGCCTCCAGGGACTTGTCCAGGAAGAACAGCCCGGCCTCCGCCTCGTACACGTCCAGCCCGACTCCCTCGAAGCGCCCGGAACGCAGCTCCGACACCAGCGCCTCCGAGTCGATCAGCCCGCCGCGGCTCGAGTTCACCAGGATCGCGTCGTCCTTCATCATCCGCAGCGCGGCCGCGTCGATGATGTGGTGCGTCGCCTCCAGAAGCGGCACGTGCAGGCTGACCAGGTCCGCGGACGTGAGCAGCTCCTCCTTGTCCACGTACCTCATGCCCAGCTCCACGCACGCCGGGTTCTGCACGAGGTCCCAGCCCAGCAGGTTCATGCCGAAGCCGTGCGCGATCCTGGTGAACGCCTCGCCGATCTTCCCGGTGCCGAGCACGCCCACGGTGCGGCCCCGCATGTCGCGGCCCATCAGCCCGTTCAGCCGGAAGTCGAAATCCCGCGTCCGGCTCGAGGCCCGGACGATCCGCCGGTTCACGGCCATCGCCAGGGTCCACGCGAACTCGGCGACCGAGTAGGGGGAGTAGTACGAGACCCGGCTCACCGTCATGCCGAGCTGCCGGGCGACGTCCAGGTCGATGTTGTTGAACCCGGTGGACCGCTGGGCGATCATCTTCGTCCCGCCCGCGGCCAGGGTCCGCAGCACGCGCCCGTTCAGATCCGCGTTCACGCTCGACGAGACGATCTCGTACCCCGCCGCGATGGGGGCGGTGTCCTCGGTGAGGAACACGTTCAGGCAGCGCAGCTCGTGGTGCCCGGCGGCCGCGAACGCCTTCTCGATCAGCGGCTGCTCGTCCCCCTGCACCCCGAATGCCAGGATTTCCACATTCGCTCCCGTGCTGCGCGCGAAGAATCGGACCATGGGTCGTTCCGTCACCTTACGGCCGATACGACCCACAGCCCTCGCGCCCGCTCCGGCTCAGCCGAAGAACACCCCGACCTCCTTGTACAGCGCCGGGTCCACGGTCTTCAGCTTCGCCGTCGCGTCCGCGATCGGCACCCGCACGATGTCCGTCCCCTTCAGCGCGACCATCTTGCCGAAGTCGCCGTCGTGCACGGCGTCGATCGCGTGCAGCCCGAACCGCGTCGCCAGCCACCGGTCGAACGCGCTCGGCGTGCCCCCGCGCTGGATGTGGCCGAGCACCGTGGTCCGGGCCTCCTTGCCCGTCCGCGCCTCGATCTCCTTGGCCAGCCACTCCCCCACCCCCGACAGCCGGACGTGCCCGAAGGAGTCGGTGGTGGCGTCCTTCAGCACCATCTCCCCGTCCTTGGGCATGGCCCCCTCCGCGACCACCACGATCGGCGCGTAGCTCGCCTTGAACCGGGAGGTCACCCACGCGCACACCTGGTCCACGTCGAAGCGCTGCTCCGGGACGAGGATGACGTTGGCACCGCCCGCCAGCCCCGAGTGCAGGGCGATCCAGCCGGCGTGCCGCCCCATCACCTCGACGACGAGCACCCGCATGTGCGACTCGGCCGTGGTGTGCAGCCGGTCGATGGCCTCCGTGGCGATGCCCACCGCCGTGTCGAAGCCGAAGGTGTAGTCCGTGGCCGACAGGTCGTTGTCGATGGTCTTCGGAACGCCGACGCAGGGGATGCCGTATTCCCCGTACAGCTTGGCGGCCACGCCCAGGGTGTCCTCGCCGCCGATCGCGACGAGGGCCTCGACCTCGTACTTCGCGAGGTTCTCCTTGATCCGCCGGACCCCGTTCTCCTGCTTGAACGGGTTGGTGCGCGAGGAGCCGAGGATGGTGCCGCCGCGCGGCAGGATGCCGCGGACGGCGGGGATGCCGAGGGGGACGGTGTCCCCCTCGACCGCACCTCGCCAGCCGTCCTTGAAGCCGACGAACTCGCACCCGTACTCCTGGACGCCCTTGCGGACGACGGCACGGATGACCGCGTTGAGCCCGGGGCAGTCGCCGCCGCCCGTCAGCACTCCGACCTTCATTGGAATCTCCCTTCGCCACAGGGCCCACTGAGCCCGCTGGGCCCGCATGACGGTCACGCTAGTGGTGACTCAGGTCACAGCAAGGGCCTGGGAAGGGTCAATTCCGGTGGAATTACGGGGTGTTGCTTCCCCCCGTTCACTCGTACGAGGACGTAAGTACGACGTACGACACCGTGCGCGTCCCCGTCACGCGTCGTCGAGACCGCGCTCTATCGCGTACCGGACGAGCTCCACCCGGTTGTGCAGCTGGAGCTTGCCCAGGGTGTTCTGCACGTGGTTCTGCACCGTGCGGTGGGAGATGACGAGGCGCTCCGCGATCTGCTTGTACGAGAGCCCCTTGGCCACCAGCCGCAGCACCTCGGTCTCCCGGTCGGTCAGTTGGGGGACCTTCGGCTCGTCGGGGGCGGCGGGCGCCGGGTCGGTGGCCAGGCGCCGGTACTCGCCGAGCACCAGCCCGGCCAGGCCCGGGGTGAACACCGGGTCGCCGGCTGCGGTGCGGCGGACCGCGTCGATCAGCTCCTGGGCGCCCGCGGACTTGAGCAGGTAGCCGGTGGCCCCGGACTTCACGGCCTCCAGGACGTCGGCGTGCTCACCGCTGGCGGACAGGACCAGGACGCGCAGCGCGGGGTTGGCGCCGACGAGCTCCTTGCAGACCTGTACCCCGGGCATGCCCGGCAGGTTGAGGTCGAGGACCAGGACGTGGGGGGCGGCGGGCACGGCCCGGCGGACCGCCTCGGGGCCGTCGCCGGCCGTGGCGACCACGTCGAAGCCTGCGGCGGCCAGGTCGCGGGCGACCGCGTCCCGCCACATCGGGTGGTCGTCGACGACCATCACCTTGATCTCGTGCGGCTGCGGCTCGGCGGTCTGGCTCACTGGGTTCTCCCCCTCGGTACTTTCAGTTCCACTTCGGTGCCCTGCCCGGGGACGGACACCAGCTCGGCGCTGCCGCCGAGGTCCCGCAGCCGGCCGCGGATGGACAGGGCCACGCCCATCCGGCCCTCGCCCTGGGCCTGGTCGAGCCGGCCCGCCGGGATGCCCGGACCGTCGTCGCGGACGGTCACGATCACCTCGTCGCCCCAGTCCTCGACCAGGATCCAGGCCCGGGCCCCGTCCCCGGCGTGCTTGCGCACGTTGTCGAGGGCGGCGCCGACCGCGGCGGCCAGCTCCTTCGCCGCGGGCACCGGCAGCAGCACCGGCGTGCCGGGCTCGGCGAAGCTGATCCGGGATCCGGCGTGCGGGGCGAGGAGGGTCCGCAGGTCCAGCTCGCCCTCGTCGGCACCGGGCTCCTCCACCTCGTACGTGTCCACCAGCGCGCCGAGCGACTCGTCGCGGCAGATCCGGGAGGTGGGCACCAGCCCGCTGGTCACCAGGGTGCGCAGCGCCACCTCCTGCTCCCCGGCCATCCGGCCGAGCTCGGCGGCCTCGCCGCCCAGCTCGGTGCCGCGCCGCTGGACCATGGCGAGGACCTGGAGGACCCCGTCGTGGATGTCGCGGGCGAGGCGCTCGCGTTCGCGGGTGGCGGCCTCGATCTCCAGGGCGCGGGCGAGGGTGGCCTCACTGGCCCGGGCGACCTCGACGACGTAGCCGATGGCGATGGAGGCGACCCAGACCAGCAGCACGTTGTGCAGGGTGTCGCGGGTGGGGTTGCCTCCGTGGACCAGGATGTTGGCCACGGCCACGAAGGTCGAGGCGAATCCCGCCCAGCGCCAGCCGCCCTTGATCGCGAAGGCGAGGACCGAGCCCGCCGTCCAGATGCTGGGGAGGGTGGGGCCGCCGCCGGCGATCCGCTCGTAGGTGTCCGCGACCGGGGTGAGCAGGATCCCGACGAGGGCGACGGTGAGGTCGGCCCCGAGGAACCGCTTGGTGCAGCTGACGGCGTTCGCCACCTTGCGGTGGGTGGCCACGGTCCAGACGGCGAGCACGGCGAGGTAGCCGGCCGCGGCCCAGGGGCGGTCGAAGTCCTTGTACGCCGAGGCGAACAGCAGGGCCGCGTAGACCATGGTGATCAGCCGGTAGGCGGTCAGGGCCCGCCACAGCGGCTGCTCGACCGACATGCGCACGACGCGTTCGCGTTTCGCCATCTCCCCCACCCCGTGCGGGCAGTACCGCCCGTTCTGCCCGCCCTGCCCGTCCCGCCCGCCCTGCCCGTCCTGCTCCGCTACTCCGCGCTCTTGCCGGCGTTCTTCTCGGCGGCGGCCTTGGCGGCCTTCTCGGCCTTCTCCGCGTCGGCGATCTGGCGCTTGGCGGCCGTCGCGTAGATGTCGACGTACTCCTGGCCGGACAGCTTCATGATCTCGTACATGACCTCGTCGGTCACCGAGCGCAGGATGAAGCGGTCGCCGTCCATGCCCTGGTAGCGGCTGAAGTCCAGCGGCTTGCCGATCCGGATGCCCGGGCGCATCAGCTTCGGGACGACCTTGCCGGGCGGCTGGATCTTCTCCGTGTCGATCATCGCCACGGGGATCACCGGGGCGCCGGTGGCGAGGGCCACCCGGGCCAGACCGCCGGGCTTGCCGCGGTAGAGGCGGCCGTCGGGTGAACGCGTGCCCTCGGGGTAGATACCGAACAGCTCCCCGCGCTCGATGACATCGATGCCGCTCTTGATCGCGGCCTCGCCCGCACCGCGCGCACCGGAGCGGTCCACCGGGAGCTGGCCGACGCCCTTGAAGAAGGCGGCCGTCAGCTTGCCCTTGACGCCCGGGGAGGTGAAGTACTCCGCCTTCGCGATGAAGGTGACCTTCCGGTCCAGTACGGCCGGCAGGAAGAAGGAGTCGGAGAACGACAGGTGGTTGCTCGCGAGGATCGCCGGCCCCTCGGCGGGAATGTTCTCGAGGCCCTCCACCCACGGCCTGAAGGCGAGCTTCAGGGAACCCCCGATGGAGAACTTCATTGCGCCGTAGATCAACTCGAAAGCCTTCCTGTGTCTGTCGAACAGACCATATCCCCTGGCTCGGGCGAGAGCGGTCGACGACCCTGGTCGGTGTCACCCCCGTCGCGTACGGTGAAGTCACACAGCGCTACGCACCCCCCACCCGTCGAAGGAGACCCTGGTGCCCGTCCTCCCTGGAGCCGAGCCGTTCCGCCACGAGGGCGGAGAGGTCGGTGTCCTCCTCTGCCACGGCTTCACCGGTTCCCCGCAGTCGCTGCGCCCGTGGGCCGAGTATCTCGCCGGGCAGGGCCTGACGGTGTCGCTGCCGCTGCTGCCCGGGCACGGGACGCGGTGGCAGGACATGCAGCTCACGGGCTGGCAGGACTGGTACGCGGAGGTCGACCGCGCCCTGCGGGAGCTGCTGGACCGGTGCACGCAGGTGTTCGTCTTCGGCCTGTCCATGGGCGGGGCGCTGAGCCTGCGGCTCGCGGCGAAGCACGGGGACGCGATCAGCGGACTCGTGCTCGTCAACCCGGCCAACAAGGTGCACGACCCGCTGGCCGTCGCCCTCCCGGTGGCCAAGCACTTCATCCGCTCGACCCCGGGCATCGCGAGCGACATCGCGAAGCCGGGCTCGGAAGAGGTCGGGTACGACCGGGTCCCGACCCGGGCCGCGCACTCGCTGCGGAAGTTCCTGCAGATGCTGGACACCGAGCTGCCGCAGGTGACGCAGCCGGTGCTGCTGCTGCACAGCCCGCAGGACCATGTCGTACCGCCGGTCGACTCGGCGCGGATCCTCGCGCGGATCTCGTCGACGGACGTCACCGAGACCCTGCTGGAACAGAGCTACCACGTCGCGACGTTGGACTACGACGCGGAGCAGATCTTCGCGGACAGTTTTGCGTTCGTCGGACGGCTCGCGGAGAGCGTCGGCAGGGAGGGGGCGGCCAGCGGTGGCTGAGCACGAGGAGTCCCCGGGGGGTGTCCCCCCGCTGGACGAAGAGGCGGCCTGGGCGGCGATCGTCGCCGGGTACGGGCAGGAGCCGCCGGACCCGCCGGGGTCGAGGCCGTTCCGGCCCATCGAGAACCTGATGCTGCCGGAGGAGGACGTGGAGCCGGCTCCGGAGCCTCCGGCGGACAACCAGCCCCCGGCGGACAAGCAGCCCCCCGCGGACAAGCAGCCTCCGGCGGACAAGGAGCCCCCGGCTCCGGCGCTGGGCAGCTCGGTGGTGTTCGCCCCGGGCGTGGGTGTGGGCGTGAGCGGCACCGGCCCCGGGACCGGGCCCCGGGACCACACGCCGGCGGAACCGGACGAGAAGGACGAGGGCCACTTCGTCCCCCCGGAACCGGAGCTCCCGCCCGCGGACACGACGGCGAAGTTCGCGTGGCTGGCGGTGGTGGGCGGGCCGGTGCTGCTGCTGGTGGCCGTGCTGCTGCAGTGGGACATGACCTGGTGGCTCACGACGCTGGGCATCGGCGGCTTCCTCGGCGGCTTCGCCACGCTGGTGGCCCGGATGTCGCAGGGCGACGACGAGGACGACGACCCGGGCCGCGGCGCGGTGGTGTAGGCCGCGGCCCGGATCCCGCGCCTCAAACGCCGGCGGGGCCGGACCTCCCGGCCGGGAGGCGGAGGGCGGCCAGGACCGGGAGGTGGTCCGTGGCGGCGTGGAGGTCCCGGGGGGTCACCCCGGGCAGCCCGTCGGGCACTCCGCAGGCCAGGACCTCCACCTCCGGCGAGGCGAAGACGGCGTCGATGCGCCGGTCCGGCGCCGCCGCGGGGAAGGTGCGCTCGCCGCCCCACGGGGACACCGTCCAGCAGTCCCGCAGGCTCTCGGTGAGACGCCCGAAGGCAGGCCCGCCGGGGGCTTCGTTCAGGTCGGCCGCCACGATCGCGTGCGGCGCCTCCAGCGACGCGGCGCGCTGCGCCAGCAGTCCCGCCTGCGCGGCCCGCTCCGCCCGGTCCAGGGACAGGTGCGCGCTGACGACCCCGACCCGCGCGGCCCCGAACCGGACCACCGCCGTGGCGAAGCCCCGCCGGTGCAGGCCCGGGGTGAGGGGGAGGAGCACGTCCTCCGTCCGCTCCACGAAGGCCCGTAGGGAACACAGCAGGAGCGGGCCCGCAGCCGTGGCGCCGCCGCTGAGCACCACCAGGTCCGTCTTCGCGGCCAGCCGCGCCGCGTGCTTGCGCCAGCGGAAGAACCGCGGTGCCTCCTGGATGAAGACGAGGTCGGGGGCGCACGCGCGGATCACCCGGGCCAGCGCCTCCTCGTCGTCCCGCATCGAGCGGATGTTGTAGCTGAGGGCTCGGATCACCGCGGAACCGTCGGGTTCCGTCACAGAGTTCGGCAGCATGGACGGCAACATAGCCAGACTGCCCGCCGTGCCACAGAGGGCGCGGCGGGCAGTTCGGACAAGAGGAGACGTCAGCCCTGGCGGGCCAGGTCCGCCGCGCCGACGAGCCCGGCCTTGCCGCCCAGCTGCGCGGCCAGCACCTGCGCGTGCGGGCGCCACGCGCCGCCGACCAGCCAGCGCTTGAAGGACTTGCGGATCGGGTCGAGGACGAGGTCGCCCTCGTCCGAGACCCCGCCGCCGACGATGAACGCCGACGGGTCGAAAAGGGACGCCAGGTCCGCCAGCCCGGCACCCGCCCAGCGGGCCAGCTCGCGGAAGGCGTCGATGGCCACCAGGTCACCGGCCCGCGCGGCCTCGCTGATGTGCTTGCCCTCGATGCCGTCGGCGGTGCCGTCGCCGAGCGAGAGCAGGACCGCCGCGTTCTCGGGGGTGGCGTTGGCGCGCTGCTTCGCGTACCGGACGAGCGCGCGCCCGGAGGCGTACTGCTCCCAGCAGCCCTGGCTACCGCACCCGCACAGCAGACCGTCCGGGACCACCCGGATGTGCCCGAACTCGGCGGCCACGCCGAAGCGTCCGCGGCGCAGCTTGTTGCCGATGATGATGCCGCCGCCCAGGCCCGTGCCGAGCGTGATGCAGATGACGTCGTCGTGGCCCTGGCCGGCGCCGAAGCGGTACTCGCCCCAGGCGGCGCAGTTCGCGTCGTTCTCGACGACGACCGGCATGCCGATGCGCTGCTCGACCTTGTCCTTGAGCGGCTCGTGCCGCCAGTTGATGTTCGGCGCGAAGAGTACGGTCGCGCGCTTGTCGTCCACGTAGCCGGCGGCGCCGATGCCGACGGCCTCGATGGTGTGGCTGCTGCTGACTTCGGACACTGCGGCGCAGATAGCGTCCGTCACTCCGTCCGCGGTCGGCGGGGTGGGCACCTTGTACGTCTCAAGGATGGTGCCCTCTTCGTCGACCACGCCGGCCGCGATCTTCGTGCCGCCGATGTCGACGCCGATGGTGAGTCCCATTAGTCCCTCGGTTTCCGGTCAAACCCCGCCACGGCCAACGGTACCCGAGGGCAGCAGGGTCTCAGTCGAGATCGATCCGCTGCGTCGGACCGCTCCCGCCCTCCTCACGGGGATCGGAACGGTCGCCGGAAGGACGGTCGCCCGAGGGGCGCTCTCCGGAGGGGCCGTCCGTGCCCGCGCCCGCCGCGGGCTCGTCGCGGGTCCAGCGGCGCTCGTGGCCCTCGACGGCCGAGCGGTACGCGGCGAGCAGCTCGGAGCCGGCGGCCGCGAGGTGGTCGAAGACCTCGGGGTTGCGCTCGACGACGGGCTTGGCGGCGGCCTTCGCCTGGTTGACGAACTGGCGTACGGCGCCCTGGGCGGCGGCGCCGAGCAGCGGGTTGTTCAGCCCGGAGACCTTGTCGGCGACGGCCTCGAACAGCTTGAAGAGCTCCTCTGCGGCGGTCCCGGTGCCGGCGTCGGTGCCGCCCTGCCGGGCCCGGCGGCGCTCCTGCTCCGCGGCGAGGTCCTCGGCGCAGGCCTTGGCCCAGGCGTCGTCGTCGGTGGGACGGTCGGTGGCCTCGCTCATGGCGGACTCTCCTGCGGCAGCTGCTGGGCGTGCGGTGCGTGTACTACTTCCGACGTTACCCGAACGGGGGTACCCGGTTCAGGGCCTGCGGGGCCAGAGCCCCGGGTCCGGCGTGAAGCGGATGCGGAGCTCCCCGTCGGCGAGGGCGGCGCCGGAGACCGTGCAACGGCGCAGCGCCGAGGGCAGCGGAACGATCCTGCGGTACGGGCCGGCCGCGAGCAGCAGCTCGTCGCCGCGCCGGACCAGGTCGAGGTCGCGCTTGTGGGCGCCGGGCAGCGGCACCACCCAGACGAGTACCCCGTCGTCGGCGAGGCGGTCCTCGACCGCCCAGGCCCGGCGGCCCCGGCCCGTGCCCCCGGCCTCCCCCGAGGCGCCCGGAACGAGCCCCTCCGCCCCGGTGAGCCGTGCCAGGTCCTCCGGCCCCTGGGGGTCCCGCCCGAAGTGTCCCAGCGGCAGCACGGGGGTGTCCCCGGCCCACTGGGCGGCGTACTTCTCCTGCTGGGCGGCGAGCCCGGCCAGCCAGGGGTCGGGCGAGCCCTGCGGCACCATCCGGTTGGCGACGATCCCGGCGACCGGCAGCTGCTCGAGGGCGAGGCCGAGCAGCCCGGTCCGCAGTGCGGCGTCGGCGCCCGGTCCCGGCTCGGCGACCAGCCGCAGCGTGGTGGTACCGGCCTCCACGACGGCCTGGACGGCGGCCAGCTCCTCGTCCCAGCGCGCGGCGGCCTCGTACAGCCACTGCGCGGGCATCGGTACGCCGGCCAGCTGGGCCAGTACGGGCCGCAGGGCGCGGGCCGCCTGCCGCTCGGCCGGGAGCAGCCGGGCCAGGTAGCGGCGCAGCTGGGCGGGGAGGGCGAGGGCGGCCACGGCCTGGTGCAGCGGGGGCATGTCGACGACGACGAGGTCGGTGCCGGGTGCGGTGGCGGCCCGGCGCAGGGCGCGCAGCAGGGCGAACTGCTCGGCGCCGGGCAGCTCGGTGAGCTCCTCGGCCCCGAGCGGCCGGGCCCCGACCATGCCGAGCAGGGCGGATCCGCGCTCCTGGAGGGCGACGAGCTCCCGGCGGAACTCCTCGCCGGAGTCCACGCGGGCCGTGAGGACCCCGCCGACGGGTACCGCCGTCAGCCCGGGCGCGGCTTCGACGGGCTCCCCCGTCGGCTCCCCGAGCAGTGCGGACAGGGGGTTGCCGGGGTCACCGGAGAGCAGCAGCACCCGCGCACCGTTCCTGGCGGCGGCGAGGGCGGTGGCGGCGGCCACGGTGGTCCGCCCTGCCCCTCCAGGGCCGGTGATGAGCAGAGTGTGCATGCTGCAGGTGCTCCTACGGTGCGCAAGCGGAAGCCGGGCCGCGCCCGGGGCTGGATCGATCAGGCCGATTCGACGCGCTTCTTCAGGCCGGCCAGGGCACGGTCGATGATGACCTTTTCGGCCTTGCGCTTGATCATGCCGAGCATCGGGATCTTGACGTCCACCGTCAGCTGGTAGGTGACCTCGGTGCGCTTGCCGCCTTCCAGCGGGGCGAGCCGGTACGAGCCGTCGAGCTGGCGCAGCATCTGCGACTTGTCCAGGGTCCAGCTGACCTCGTCCGTACCCGTCCAGGTGTAGGCGAGGGTGTGGTCGTCCTTGATCGCGCCCGCGTCCAGCAGCAGCCGGACCTTCTCGGCGCGGCCGTCGGCGTCGGTGGCCAGCACCTCGGCCTCCTTCACCTCGCCGGTCCACTCGGGGTAGCGGGCGAAGTCGGCGATCACGGCCATCACGTCGGCCGGCGCCGCCTCGATCGTGATGCTCGAGCTGGTGTGTTCGGCCATGGCGGTCGCCCCTCCAGGGATTGTTCGAGGAAGTGTGCGGCCTGCGGCCGCCGCGTGCAGGCTACCGTGCGTGCGGAGGTCACCACTCCAGGGCCCGGGGCTCTGCGCCGAGGGGCCCACGGCTCACCACTGCGGGGGTCCGCGGGTCACCCCTGCGGGCCCCGCGGCTCACCACTCCAGAGCCCACGGCCTTCCGGTGGCGGCGAAATGCCCGACGTTCACGCATTCCGTGCCGCCGATCCGCATGCGGCGGGCCAGCGGCTGGTGCACGTGCCCGAACAGCGCGTACCGCGGGCGGGTCCGCCGGATCGCCGCGAGCAGGGCCTCGCTGCCGCGTTCGAACCGGCGCGCGACCGTGTCGTAGCAGAGCTCGGGAACCTCTGGCGGGATGTGCGAGCAGAGCACGTCCACCTCGCCGAGCGCCTCGACCTTGGCGGCGTACTCGTCCTCGTCCACCTCGTACGGGGTGCGCATGGGGGAGGGCAGTCCGCCGCCGACGAAGCCGAAGACGCGGCCGCCGATCTCCACCCGCTGCCCGTCGAGGACGGTCGTGCCGGGGCCGGCGTACTCGGACCACAGACCCGGGATGTCGACATTGCCGTAGGTGGCGTACGTGGGCTGCGGGAAAGCGGAGAACATCTCGGCGTACTGGCGGCGCACCGCGCCCTCGATCAGCTGTTCCCGGTCGAGCCCGGCCCACAGCCGCCGCCCGAAGTCGCGGGCCTCGTCGAAGCGGCGCGCGGTGCGCAGCTCCACGATCCGGTCGGCGTTCTCGACGCCGAACAGGTCGGGGAAGATGCCGCGCGAGTGGTCGGCGTAGTCGAGGAAGAGCACGAGGTCGCCGAGGCAGATCAGGGCGTCGGCGCCGTCGCCGGCGCGGGCGAGCGCTTCGGTGTTGCCGTGGACGTCGCTGACGACATGGACCCGCGTGCTGCTTTTCCTGCCACCCATGCGCTCCACCCTAGGGGGGCCCGCAGGCCGCGGGTAGAGGGGGTGGGTCAGGCGGCCTACCTGCGGTTACTTCCGAGTCCTCAACGGCGTCGACTAGTGTCGGCCTGGCACGGCCGCGGCTGTGACGCACGGAACATCTGGCCGGTTCCCTCTATCCGGAACCCACTACCGGTGGGTAACGTCCGGTCGGTCCACATGGTGGCGATGGCGCCCAGAGGAGCAGCAGTCTTGCGCGAGTTCAGCCTTCCGGCCCTGTACGAGGTCCCGTCGGACGGGAACCTGACGGATCTCATCCGCCGCAATGCCGCGCAGCATCCCGACACCGCCGTCATGGCCCGCAAGGTCGACGGCCAGTGGCAGGACGTGTCCGCGACCGAGTTCCTCGCCGAGGTGCGTGCAGCGGCCAAGGGCCTGATCGCGGCCGGCATCCAGCCCGGCGACCGCGTCGCGCTGATCTCCCGCACCCGCTACGAGTGGGTGCTCTTCGACTTCGCGATCTGGAGCGCGGGCGGCGTCACCGTCCCCGTGTACGAGACCAGCTCGCCCGAGCAGATCCAGTGGATCCTCGGCGACTCCGGCGCGGTCGCCGCGGTCGTGGAGAGCCCGGGGCACAGCGCGGCCGTGGCCTCGCTGCGCGACCGGCTGCCGGAGCTGCGCGAGGTCTGGGAGATCGAGCAGGGCGCGCTGGCGACGCTGCAGGCCGCCGGCGCGGACGTGACGGACGAAGAGGTCGACCGGCGCAGCTCGCTGGCGAACGCCGACGACCCGGCCACCATCGTCTACACCTCGGGCACCACCGGCCGTCCCAAGGGCTGTGTGCTGACCCACCGCAACTTCTTCGCGGAGTGCGGCAACGCGGTGGAGCGCCTGAGCCCGCTGTTCAAGACCGGCGAGTGCTCGGTGCTCCTGTTCCTGCCCGCCGCGCACGTCTTCGGGCGCCTGGTCGAGGTGGCCGCCGTACTGGCGCCGATCCGGCTGGGCTGCGTACCGGACATCAAGAACCTCACCGACGAGCTGCAGTCCTTCCGGCCCACGCTCATCCTCGGCGTCCCGCGCGTCTTCGAGAAGGTCTACAACTCTGCGCGCGCCAAGGCCCAGGCCGAAGGCAAGGGCAAGATCTTCGACGCGGCGGCCGACACGGCGATCGCGTACAGCCGGGCGCTGGACACCCCGCGCGGGCCGTCCTTCGGCCTGAAGCTGAAGCACAAGATCTTCACGAAGCTGGTCTACAGCAAGCTGCACGCCGTCCTCGGCGGCCGCGGCGAGTACGCGATCTCCGGCGGAGCTCCGCTGGGCGAGCGGCTCGGGCACTTCTTCCGCGGCATCGGCTTCACCGTGCTGGAGGGCTACGGCCTGACGGAGTCCTGCGCGGCCACCACCTTCAACCCGTGGGACAAGCAGAAGATCGGTACGGTCGGCCAGCCCATGCCGGGGTCCGTGGTGCGCATCGCGGACGACGGCGAGGTGCTGCTGCACGGCGAGCAGATCTTCAGCGGGTACTGGAAGAACGAGGCGGCGACGGCGGAGGCGCTGGCCGACGGCTGGTTCCACACCGGCGACGTCGGCACCCTCGACGAGGACGGCTACCTCACGATCACCGGGCGCAAGAAGGAGCTCATCGTCACGGCGGGCGGCAAGAACGTGGCGCCCGCGGTGATCGAGGACCGGATCCGGGCGCACGCGCTGGTCGCGGAGTGCATGGTGGTCGGCGACGCGAGGCCGTTCGTGGCCGCGCTGGTGACGATCGACGAGGAGTTCCTCGGCCGCTGGGCGGCGGAGAACGGCAAGCCGGCCGGCGTCACGGCGGCGGAGCTGCGCGAGGACGCGGACCTCATCGCCGCCGTCCAGCAGGCCGTGGACGACGGCAACGCGGCGGTTTCCAAGGCGGAATCGGTGCGGAAATTCCGCATTCTGCCCTCCCAGTTCACGGAGGAGTCGGGTCACATCACGCCGTCGCTGAAGCTGAAGCGGAACGTGGTGGCGAAGGACTTCGCGGACGAGATCGAGGCCCTGTACCGCGGCTGATGCCGCCCGCGGCCGGGGCCCCCGCGGACGGGGCGGCTGATCAGCGCGGGTCCTCCGCGAGGATCCGCGCCATGTTCCGCTCGGCGAGTGCGGTGATGGTGACGAACGGGTTCACCCCGAGCGAGCCCGGGATCAGGGAGCTGTCGACCACGTACAGCCCCTGGTAGCCCTTGGCGCGGCCGTAGTTGTCGGTCGCGTCGCCGAGGACGCAGCCGCCGAGCGGGTGGTACGTGAAGTTGTCGGCGAAGTTCCTGTTGTCGCCGAACAGGTCGTACCGGTAGATCGTGAAATTGGCGCGGTTGATGCGGTCGAAGAGGTTCTTGGCGGCCTGGACCGACGGGGTGTTCTGGTCGCGGCGCCAGTTGAGCCGCGCCGAGTCGGTGGCCGCGTCGTACGTGAAGTGGCCGCGCTCGGGGTTCCTGGTGATCGCGAGGTACATCGAGATCCAGTGCTCGAAGCCCATGGGCAGCGGGGCGATCTCCGCGAAGACCGGGTTGGCGGCGTTGTCCCAGTCGTCGATCCCCAGGGCGGGCATGGTGGCCTGGTTGCAGCCGACGGTGTCCCACAGGTGGTTGGCGCGGGCGGTCATGATGTTGCCGTTGGGGCCCCAGCCGAGCCCGACCTTCTCGCTGAGCGCGGGCAGCGTGCCCCGCTCGCGGGCGCGCAGCAGGATCTCGGTGGTGCCGAGGCTGCCGGCGCCGAGGAAGAGCTGTTTGCAGCCGAGCTCCCTGACCTGGGTGACCCTTCCCGTCAGATCGCTGGTCCGGACGGTGAGTACGTAACCGCCGGCCGGGTCCCGGCGTACGCCGACGACGCGTTGCATGGTCTCGATGGTGACGTTGCCGGTGCCGATCGCGGCCGCGAGGTAGGTCTTGTCGACGCTCTTCTTGCCGTGGTTGTTGCCGTAGATGACCTCGCCGGCGAGGGCGGAGCGGGTGGCGGTGCCGGCGGCCTCGCGCTGCATGTACCGGAAGTCGTACACGTTGGGCACGAAGGTGGTCCGCAGGCCGGTGTTCTGGGCGTGCTTGCGGGAGATCCGGGCGAACCGGTACCACTCCGTGGACTCGAACCAGCCCGGGTCGATGTCGTTGACCCCGAGCATCGCGCGGGCGCGCGGGTAGTACGTGCCGTACATCTCGTCGGCGTCGACCTGGGGCAGCACCTCGGAGAAGTACGAGCGCCGGGGCGTCGGGGCCATCCCGCCGTTGACGAGGGATCCGCCGCCGACGCCGCGGCCGACGTACACGGACATGTCGCCGTGGTTCACGCGGTCGAGGACGCCGGGGTAGGGGTCGATGTCGCGGTTGACGACGTCGAGCCAGAGGAACTGGGCGAGCGGGGCCTCGGTGCGGTTGCGGAACCACATGGACCGCTGGTCGGGGGCGGAGGTGGAGGGGAAGACCTTGCCGTCCGGGCCGGGGGTGTTCCAGAGCCGGCCCATCTCGAGGACGACGGTGCGTACGCCGGCCTGCCCGAGCCGGAGGGCGGCGACGGCCGAGCCGTAGCCGGAGCCCACGACGATGGCGGGGGCGTACTGCGCGGCGGCGGGCTCGGCGGCCGCGGCCGATTGCAGGCCTATGCGGGTGAAACCGAGGGCGGCGGCGGTCTGGAGGGCGCCGATGCCCAGGAAATGACGGCGCGTCAGCTGAGGTGTCATGGCCGCATCATGGGCGGAATCCGGCCGTCCACCCAGAGGCGGTGTTGACAGACTTCTGAGGAACAGTCAGATGTGGCGGAGGATCACCGCGCCCGGTCCGGGGCGGGCCGGAAGCGGCATCAGACCTGCTCGGTGGGGCGGACGAGCATCTCCGCCACCGCGACCCGCCGCGGCCGCGTGACGATGTAGACGATCGCGTCCGCGATGTCCTGCGCTTCCAGCCTTTCGATGCCCCCGAACCACCGCCCCAGCGCCTCCTGCATCTCGGGGGAATTGTGCCCGCGCAACTCGGTGTCCACCACGCCGGGCTCGACGAGGGAGACCCTTACGTGCTGCCGCGCCAGCTCCTGGCGCAGCGCCTCGCTGAACGCGACCACGCCGAACTTCGTGGCGCAGTACACGGTGGCCGTGGCCCCCGCCTGGCGGCCCGCCACGGAGGACACGTTGACGATGTCGCAGACCTGCCGGGGGCCGTCCGCCGCGGCGCTCACGAGGTGCGGCACGGCCGCGTGGGTGGTGTGCATCAGGCCGGTGAGGTTGACGTCCACCATCCGCTTCCAGTCGGCCGTGGCCGACTCGGTGGCGTACCCGAGGATCATCAGGCCCGCGTTGTTCACCAGGGTGTCCAGCCGCCCGAGCTCGTTGACCGTACGCTCCACCACGCGCGCGGCCTCGGCCTCGTCGGCGATGTCGGCGGGCAGCACCAGGGCCGAGCCGCCGCCGGCCTCGATCTGGGCGGCCAGCTCCGTGAGCCGGTCCCCGCGCCGCGCCGTGAGCGCGACGGTGGCCCCCCGCCCGGCGAGCGCCAGGGCGGCCGCCCTGCCGATCCCGCTCGAAGCCCCGGTCACCAGGGCCACCGTGCCGCGCAGCACGTCGCGTCCATCGTCCTCACCGCTCCTCGCCGCCGCGCAACCGTCGTGCACGTCCGCAGACATGCCTTCCGTGTCCGGCGGGAGATGCACGGCCGGGGCCCCGACGCGCCCTGGTCGGCGCAATCGCGGGCCGGGTCCGTCAGAGCAGCTCGCGCAGGCGGTCGGCCAGGAGGTCCCAGCGCCACTTCTCCTCGACCCAGGCGCGGCCCCGCTCGCCCATGCGGCGGCGCAGCTCCGGGTCCTGCAGCAGCGTGATCACGCGGTCCGCCGCGTCCTCGGGGACGCCGCCCCGGACCACCCAGCCCGTTTCGCCCTCCAGCACCGCGTCCGGCGCCCCGCCCGAGTCGCCCGCGACCACGGGCAGGCCCGTCGCCGAGGCCTCGAGGTAGACGATGCCGAGCCCCTCCACGTCCAGTCCGCCCCGCCGGGTCCGGCACGGCATCGCGAAGACGTCCCCGGCGCCGTAGTGGGCGGGCAGCTCGGCCCACGGGACCGCTCCCGTGAAGACCACCGAGTCCGCGACCCCGGTCGAGACGGCCAGCGCCCGCAGGTCCGCCTCGTACGGGCCCCCTCCGACCACCAGCAGCACGGCGTCCGGAACCGCGGCCAGGATCCGCGGCATCGCCTCGATCAGCGTGTCCTGCCCCTTGCGGGGAACCAGCCGCGAGACGCAGACCACCACGGGCCGGTCCGACAGCCCCAGCCTCGCCCGGATCTCCTCGCCGCCCGACCCGGGGTGGAAGGTCTTCTCGTCCACCCCCGGCGGGAGTTGCACCATCCGCGCCGCCGCCCGGTCCGCCAGCGCCGAGGCGATCCGCGAGCGCGTGTACTCGCCCAGGTACGTCAGCGTGTCCGTGCCCTCGCCGATCCGGCGCAGCAGCTGCCGCGCCGCCGGGAGCTGCGCCCAGCCCGCCTCGTGCCCGTGGGTGGTGGCCACGATCCGCTTCGCCCCGGCGCGGCGCAGCGCCGGGCCCATCAGCCCCAGCGGGGCCGCCGCCCCGAACCACACCGACTCGCAGCCGTGCTCGCGCAGCAGCCCGACCGCCCGCCGGGTCACCCGCGGGGTCGGCAGCAGCATCGTCGTACGGTCGCGCACGACCTGGAAGGGCTGCTCGGCGTCGAAGGCCGCGGTGGCCTCACGGCCCTCGGCCCCGTGCTTCCAGGTGGAGGCGTAGACGACGATCCGGTCGGGATCCAGCCGCAGCGCCATGTTGTGCAGGAAGGCCTGGATGCCGCCGGGCCGCGGCGGGAAGTCATTGGTCACGATCAGCGTCTTGTACATCGCCAGCCGACAGTACCGGACGGCCCCGCGCGGCCCCGCGCCAGCCGCGGGCCGGGCCCGGGCCCCCAGGGGGGTCGTCGAAGTCCCTCCCCCGGCTACCGCTGGGAGGTGCCCCCAGGCCGGCGGGGTCCGGCACGCGCGCTCGCCGCGTTGTCCTCGGTCGACGACGCGAACGTCGCCTCCTCCCCCTGCCTTCGGCGGGGGGACCCCGACCTCCGCCTTGCGCTCACACGCACCAGACCCCGCCGGCCCCGCCCTCACGGGCGGGGCGGACGACGACGTTACTTCGACGACACCCCCCGGGGCGCGTCCAGCTCCTGGCGCAAGCCCGCCTGCCAGGCCTGCGTCAGGCCGGGCGGATCGCCCCCGATCGTTTCCTCCAGGGCCGTCGCCAGGGGCTGGCGGCCCGCCCGTTCGTAGAGGCGGACCAGTGCGGCGTCGCCCCACTTGGCCGCGATCAGGCGGCAGGCCAGCCATGCGCCCTCGTACGCGCGGGCCAGTGCCTCCGGGTCGGCGCCGAAGGCGAACGCCTCGTCGGCGGGGAGCGCGGCCGGCAGCTCGCCGCGGCGGACCGCCCGGGTCAGGGCCGGCGCGGCCTGCTGCGGGGTGGTGGTGCCGCCGCGGTACGCAGCCCAGTCCGCGAAGCCCTCCGAGAGCCACAGCGGGGTCCTGGCGGTGGTCGCGGCGCGGGTGGCCACGTGGCTGACCTCGTGGGTCAGGACGACCCCGCGGCCCGCCGCGCTGAGCTCCGCCCAGCCCTGCGGGTTGACGAAGACCCGGTCGGCGGGAGCCGCGGCGGCGCCCACCCGGCCCGTCGTGACGGCCCCCATGCCCCGGTACTCGGCGGCCGGCCGCCCCAGCAGCTCCGCCATCCGCTCCAGGGAGCCGGGCACCAGCACGACGACGCGGCCCGCCCACGGCCCGGGCCAGGCGGCGCTCACCGCGGGCACCGCCCGGTCCGCCTCCGCCCCGATCTCGGCCAGGGTCTGCGCGGACTGGCCGACGCCGAGGACCAGCGCGTGCGCGCCCCGGAGCACCTCCACCGGGCCCTGGTCCCACAGCTGGGGCGGGGCGCCCGGCGCGGCCCGGTCCCCGGTGACCCGCCACCGTCCGCCGTCCCGGCTCAGCCGCACCTCGCGCGCCGACCCGGCCGGGGCGAAGTCGTAGCCGGTGAGCCGGTAGTGCAGTTCCGCCCGGGCGGTGGCCTGCGCGCCGTCCCGCCGGACCGCGGAGACCTCGTACGCCCATCCCTCCAGCGGGATCCCGGCGAGCTGCGCGGGCGGTGTCCGCGACCAGGCGGCGACGGCCTCCCGGACGTCCTGCTCGGCGGCGTCCCGTACCGCGGGCGTCCCGCACCCCGCGAGCAGCACGCTCAGCAGGAGCGGCAGCGCGCGTACGAGGAGCCGACGGACCGGGGACATCCGACGATCGTACGCACGGCCTGCGTCAGGGGCGGGTCAGGGAGGTCAGGGACGGGTCACCGAGGACACCGGCATCATCCCGACCGGGTCGTACCGCACCCGGGCCCCCGGGTACGGGGCGTGCACGACCTGCCCGTTCCCGACGTACATGCCGACGTGGCTGGCGTCCGAGCGGTACGTGACCAGGTCGCCGGGCTGCGCCTGCGAGAGCGGGACCTGGCGGCCCGCGTACCGCTGGGCCTGCGAGGTGCGCGGCAGCGCGACGCCCGCCTGCCGGTACGACCACACCATCAGCCCGGAGCAGTCGAACCCGGAGGGCCCGGTGGAGCCCCAGACGTACGGGCGGCCGACCGCGGCCCGGGCCGCCATCACGGCGGTCGCGGCGCGCCCCGACGAGGGGCCGAGCGAGTTCGGCTCGGGCAGCCCCTCGGGGCGCCCGCCCGCGCGCGAGGCCCGCTCGAAGTCGGCCCGCTCCTGCGAGGGCATCGCGTTGAGGAGCCGGCGGGCCGCCGCGAGCTTGGCGGTGACGGCGCGCTTCTGACGGGCCACGTCGGCGCGTACGGCGTCGAGTTCGGCGAGCTTCAGCGAGGCCTCGTGGCGCTGCTGGCCCAGCCGGCGCTGTTCCTTGAGCAGTTCGTCGAGCTGCCGGGTCTGCCGGTCGGTCAGCCGGTCGAGCTGGGAGGCCTTGTCGAGGTACTCGTCCGGGTCCTCGGAGAGCATCAGCTCGACGGCGGGGTCGATGCCGCCGGAGCGGTACTGGGCTCCGGCGAAGGTGCCGAGGACACCGCGCATGGTGTTGATGCGGTCCTGGCCGCGGGCCAGTGCGTCCTGGGCCCGGTCGATGTCGGTGCGCAGCCGGTCGGCCCGCTCGCCCGCCTTGTTGTAGCGCTCGGTGGCCTGTTCGGCCTCCTCGAAGAGCCGGTCGACCTGGGCGCGGGCGCCGGTCGGGGGCTCCTGCGGCTGCACGGGGGCCGCGCTGGCCGCCCCCGCCATGGCTGCCGCGGCGGTGGCCGCGGCGGCGGTGAGGACGGCGACCTTGGTGTTCCGGTCGAGACTGCCGAGCCCGGGCCGGCGATGGGACGCCACGAGGAACCGCTCCCTTCCGCTGCGCGGGACCGGGTCCGCCCCCCGTGGACGGCCGTGTGCCGGGCTCCGCGCTGGCAGACAGTAGCCGTGCGGCCACACACCGGCCAACGACCGCCGGAGGGCACATACCGTGACGCCCCGCCGGAGACGCAGGTCACCGGCGGGGCGTGAGGTCACAGCGGGCCCGCGGAATTCGCCCGGATGGGCGGTGTACGGCGCGTCCCGTAGCGGGCGTCAGCCGATGCGCACGCCGAACTGGAAGGGCATGTTGTTGATGGACTCGTACTTGACGCCGCCGCGCGGGTTGGAGGCGTGCAGGACCATGCCGTTGCCCGCGTACAGACCGACGTGGTGCAGGTCCGAGTAGAAGAGCACCAGGTCGCCGGGCTGGAGCTGGCTCTTGCCGATGCGCGTGCCGTCGTTGGCCTGGGTGTAGGTGGTGCGCGTGATGCTGACGCCGGCCTGCTTGTAGGCCCACTGGGTCAGCCCCGAGCAGTCGAAGGCGCTCGGGCCGGTCGCGCCGGAGACGTACGCGCTGCCCAGCTTGGTCTTGGCGGCTGCGAGGGCGGCGCCGGCGCGGCCCGAGGCCTTGACGTTCCCGAGGTCGGCGCGGTCGCTGTCGCTGCGGCTGGCGCGGGTGTCCTCGTCCTTGAGGGCCGCGCGCTCCTGCGCGGTCAGGGTGTTGAGGAGGGCCTGGGCCTCGGCGAGCTTGTCCTGCGAGGCCTTCTTCTTCTCGCCGAGCTCCTTGCGGGTGGCGTCGAGGTCCGCGAGCTTGCCGGAGGCCTCCTGGCGCTGCTGCGCGAGGGCGCGCTGCTTGGCCTGGATCTTCTGGACCGCTTCGACCTGCTTGCCGCTCAACTGCTCCAGGGTGGAGGCCTTGTCGAGGTAGGTCTCGGGGTCGCCGGAGAGGAAGAGGGCGACGGACTGGTCCATGCCGCCGGTGCGGTACTGGGCGCTGGCCATCGAACCCAGCGTCGTGCGCAGCTGGTTGAGCTCGTCCTGGCCGCGGGCGACCTGGTCCTGGAGCTGGCCTATCTCCTTCTCGAGCTTCTCCTGGCGCTCCTTGGCCCCGTTGAACTTCTCGGTGGCCTGCTCCGCCTCTTCGTAGAGGGCGTCGACCTTGGCCTTGACCTCGTCCTTGCTCGGCTGGGCCGGAGCGGCGGAGGCGCCGTGTGCGGAGAGTGCGACGGCCGCGGCGGCCGTGGCGGTGAGCACGGTCACACGAGTGCGGGTCGGCTGCTTGGGTCGACGGTGGGACGCCACGAAGGCGAGCTCCTTCTTCCTAGAGCCGCCGAAGGAACGCAACTCGGCGACACCCCCGCCGTCACTCCGAATGAGTGATCTACCGCACGAAGGTTTGAGCAGACCCTAGTGACCCCGCTGTGATCAGTTCAAATCCTGTCGGGAAAAAAATCGCTTGCCGACCAGGTTCTTTACCTACAGCCCACGCTCTGTGCAGGGCACCTGACGGTACGTTCTCTCGCGGCCATGCCAAATCGGGCATTCCGTCGAGGAGTTACGAAACGCGCGAAAGCCGCTTCAGCAACAAAGCGGACGCCACCGGCCGGGCTCCGGCCTTCGCCACGCCGTCGGCCACCTCGCGGTCCGTGGAGACCACGACCACCGGCCGGCCGGGGGGCTCCGCGCGCACCAGCTGGCGGATCAGCTCGTCCGCCGTGACACCGGGCTTGGAGAACAGCACCCGTACCCCGCGCGGGGGCGCGAGCAGCACCGGGGCCGCCAGTTCCGCTCCGTCGAAGACACAGGTCATCTCCGCGCCGGTCTGCGCGGCCAGCATCGACAGCCCGCCCAGCAGCCGCAGCCGCTGCTTCTCCAGCGGCATCGTCGGATAGCCGGTCTTGGTCACGTTGTAGCCGTCGACCACCAGATGGGCCTGGGGCAGCGCCAACAACTGGTCCAGCAGCGCCGGATCCGTCTCCGACAGGGCCCGCGCCGCGATGTCCTTCGGGGTCATCCGGCCCGGCTCCACCGCGTCCACGGTGTCGGCCGGCCGCGTCGAGACCGGCGGCAGCGCCAGCTCGCGGCGCAACCCCTGCGCCGCGTCCAGGACGGTGTCCAGCAGCAGCCGCAGCCGCATGTCCTCGACGCTGCGGCCCTCACGGGTGGCCCGGCGCGAGGTCTCCAGCGAAGCCTCGACCTCCGCGAGGCGGGCCCTGAGCCGCCGGGTCTCGCTCTCGGCGGCGGCCACGTGCGCGGCCGCCTCGCCCCGGATCCCGTCGATCTCGGCGGTGACCTTGCGCAGGGCCGCCTCGCCGCGCTTCACATCGCTCTGGGCGCTGCGCAGCTTGCGCTGAAGCGATTCCGCTTCCTTGCGCGCCGCGTCCAGCTCGGCCCGCACCTGCTCGCCGCCGAGGCGCTGCAGGTCCCGTGCCTGAGCCAGTTCCTCGCGCAGCCGCTCCAGTTCGCGCCGGGTCTCCTCGCCGACGCGCTCGGCGTCGGCGCGCTGCGCCTCCTCGCCCGCGGAGGCCACCAGCTTCACCCAGCCGACCGGCCGCAGCACGTACGCGGCGGCCGCCACGTCCAGCGGGTCCGCGGCGGCAGGCGGCGCACCGGACTCCAGCGCACCGGCCAGCTCGGCCTGCGCCTCGCGCAGCTTCTCGGCGACGCGGCCCCGGAAGACGGCGTCCGTCTCCACGGCCGCGGCCATGGCGTTGCCCGCGAACTTGGCGCGCCGGCTCGGGGTGAACCGGGCGTACTGGCGCAGCTGCGCCGGGAGGTCCGCGACCGTCAGTCCGCCGAAGGCGTCCGAGACGAGCGCGACGACCCGGCGCCGCACGCCTTCCGGCAGCGGGCGGTCGAGCACCTCCGCGGCGTCGCCGGCCGCGTCGGCCGGCTCAGCGCCGCTTGCTGGCTCCACAATCCGTCACCCCTACCGTGATCTACCTGTGGGCCCGGCTCCGTCAGGAGTCCGTGCCCGGCCTGTCCACGAGCTCGATCTGATCCACCGCGTTGCACCACCGGCAGCGGACCGACTCGATGGTCTCATTGACCACCTCGCGCTCCTCGACCTTGGGCTCCCCGGCAAGATCCAGGTGGACGTACTCCACGACCTTCGACGAACGAGTGACGTCGAAACGCGTGAGATTGCCGCACAACGTGCAGCGCCACCGGGTGGTGTCGGTCGGCAGGGGAACCGTCATCAGGCCGCTCTCTCCTTCGTAGCTGATTCAATTAAAGCCGCCGTCTGCGTCAATCGGCGGACCGCAGCACGTAACCCTACGGCCTGCCGGTGCTCCGGGTGGGTCCGCTTGGGTCATGCTCAATCGCATGATCGTAAGGTGGCAGGCCCTCCGGGAGGGCGTCCGGGACGCCGTCCGGGGCCCGGTGGTCGTCCACGCGCTGATCGCCGGCTGCTGCGCGGTGTTCCTGCTCGGCCCGGCCTCGGGACTGAACCCCGCGTACGGGACGGGCGAGCGGTTACTGGAGGCGGGCACCGCCTACTTCCGGCGCTGGGGGGTGGTCCCGGACGAACTGTTCACCGGGTCGGGGCGGGCGCTGCTGACCCCGCTCACCGCGCTGTTCGTGCACGGCAGCTGGCTGCACCTGCTCGGCAACATGCTCTTCCTCTACGTCTTCGGCGTGATGACGCAGGAGCGGATGGGCCGACCGGAATTCCTGTCCTTCTACGTCTGTACGGGTTACCTCGCCCTGGCGGCCTACGCGGCGGCCAACGCCTCCTCGGCCCAGACCCTGGTCGGCGCGTCGGGTGCGATCTCGGCGGTGCTCGGCGCCTTCCTGTGCCTGTTCCCCCGGGCGAGGGTGACGAGCCTGTTCCCGTTCCTCCTCTTCCTGCCGCTGCGCTTCCCGGCCTGGATCGTCCTGCTGTTCTGGTTCGGCCTCCAGTGGCTGGCGGCGCACCGTGCCGGGAGCGGCCCGGGGGTGGCGTACCTGGCTCATGTGGTGGGCTTCTCGCTCGGCTTCGTCTACGCGTGGGTGCGGTATCGGCGTACGACTAGAGTGAGGAGACCAGCGACGGCCACCGAGGGAGACAGCCAGCCGTGATCACCGCGATCGTGCTCATCAAGACCAGCGTGGACCGCATCCCCGAGATCGCCGAGTCGATCGCCGCACTGGACAACGTCAGCGAGGTCTACTCCGTGACGGGGACGTACGACCTGATCGCACTGGTCCGCGTGGCCCGCCACGAGAACCTGGCGGACATCATCCCGGGCCGCATCAGCAAGATCCCGGGCGTGGAGGCGACGGACACCCACGTGGCGTTCCGCACGTACTCCCAGCACGACTTGGAAGCGGCGTTCGCGATCGGCCTGGACGCGTAGCGTCCGACCGCGGACTGACGGGCTCCGCCCGGCCGGGCCGGGCCGGGCCGGGCACATCACAGTCCGTGATCCGTGCGGTGTCACACCGCCGGGACGCAGCGGCCTTCTTCCGTGCGGTACTGCCACTTGGCTCCGTCGGCGACGAGTTCCTTGACCGCGCGGACGAAGCGGTCGACGTGCTCGTCGGGGGTGCCCGCACCGAAGCTGACGCGGATCGCGTTCAGCGAGCGCTCGCCCGGGGCCACCTCGGGGGCTCCGCATTCGCCCTGGGCCTGCGGCTCGCTGCCCAGCAGGGTACGGACCAGCGGGTGGGCGCAGAACAGGCCGTCGCGGACGCCGATCCCGTACTCCGCCGACAGCGCGGCCGCGAAGTGCGAGCTGTTCCAGCCGTCCACGACGAAGGAGATGACGCCGACCCGCGGGGCGTCGTCCCCGAAGAGGGAGAGGATCCGGACGGCGGGAACCTCCGCCAGGCCGGCCCGGACCTTGGCGATCAGGTGGCGCTCGCGGGCGACGAGGCTGTCGAAGCCCGCCTCGGTCAGGGCCTTGCAGGCGGAGGCGATCGAGTACACGCCGATCACGTTCGGGGAGCCGGCCTCGTGGCGGGCGGCCGTGGTGTGCCACTCGACGTCGACGCCGCCGTCCGCGCGGCGGGCGACCTTCCGGGAGGCGCCGCCGCCGGCCAGGTACGGCTCCGCCTGCTGCAGCCAGTCCGCGCGGCCGGCCAGTACGCCCGAGCCGAACGGCGCGTACAGCTTGTGCCCGGAGAAGGCCACCCAGTCCACGTCCAACTCCTGCACGGAGACGGGGTGGTGCGGGGCCAACTGGGCGGCGTCCAGGACGATCCGCGCACCGTGGGCGTGCGCCGCGGCGGCGAGTTCCTTCACCGGCCACAGCTCACCGGTGACGTTGGAGGCGCCGGTGACGCAGACCAGCGCCGGACCGCAGGGGTCATGGTCGGCCAGCGCCCGTACGAGGGTCTCGACGGCCTGGGCCGGGGTCCGGGGCGCGTTGAGGTACGTGACCTGCGCGTCGCCCCACGGCAGCAGCGAGGCGTGGTGCTCGGTCTCGAACACGAAGACCTGGCAGCCGGCCGGGAGCACGGCGGCCAGCAGGTTCAGCGAGTCGGTGGTGGACCGGGTGAAGACGACCTGGTCGGCGGGGCGGCAGTCGAGGAACTCGGCGACCGTGGCGCGGCTCTGCTCGAAGAGGTCGGTGGAGAGCTGGGAGAGGTAGCCGGCGCCGCGGTGCACGCTGCCGTAGTAGGGGGCGTACGCGGCGACGTCGTCCCAGACCCGCTGCAGGGCGGGGGCGCTGGCCGCGTAGTCGAGGGCTGCGTAGGTGACCTCGCCGCCGGTGACGAGCGGGACGGTGACGTCCCGGCCGAGGACCGGCAGCGGCTCGGCACAGGCGGGGTCGGCAGGAGCGGCAACGGCGGCGGTGGCGACGGCGTTCGGGTACGTGGACATGGCGGTATCTCCCGGCGGGACAGGCTGAATGGCTTCGGACGGCCCGTACGCGGGTGCACGGATGCGCGGACGCGCATCCGGCTGTGGGGTACGGGAGTTGCCTCGACGCACGGACGGCTGGGTGCCGCGCGGAGGGTGAAGAAGGGGCGGAGTCGCCCTATCGCATTCGCTTGCTCACGGAAAAACTCCTCGAGGGACCAGGACCCCTGGTGTCGAGGGATCCGCGCTTGCCGTGGGCCTTTCTGCCTACGGCCTGGTCATCACCCGGGGCACCCCGCCACGGAAGGAGGGTTGCCGGACAGCAAGCCGGGGCCTAAACGCTGTCACTCGTGACCTGGTCAGCATCCTGCCACAAGATCCCTCACGCGCAAGACCCCGGTCCGCATCGTGGACCGGGGTCATCGCTTTCACGCCTTTCCGGCGCGGTCGGGCGGCTACGCGTTGCTGGCCCGGACCCAGCGCTCCAGGGCGGCCCGCGCCGCCCCCGAGTCGATCGACTCGGCCGCGCGGGTGATCCCGGCCGCGATCTGCTCCTCCAGGCTGCCGGTGCCCGGGTCCAGCGCCACCAGGGCGGCGGCCGAGTTCAGCAGGACGGCGTCGCGGACCGGGCCGGTCTCGCCGGCCAGCAGGCGGCGGGCCACGTCCGCGTTGTACGAGGGGTCCCCGCCGGCCAGGGCGGAGACGTCGACCAGGGAGATGCCCACGTCACGCGGGTCGAGGGTCTGCTCGGTGACCTTGCCGTCGCGGACCCACCAGATCCGCGAGGTCGACGCCGTGGTCAGTTCGTCCAGGCCGTCGTCGCCGCGGAAGACCAGCGCGGAGGAGCCCCGCTCGGCGAGGACGCCCGCGACGATCGGGGCCATCCGGGCGTCGGCCACGCCGGAGGCCTGGGCCCGGACCCGGGCCGGGTTGGTCAGCGGGCCGAGGATGTTGAAGGTGGTGCGGATGCCGAGTTCCCTGCGGGCCGCCGCGACGTGCCGCAGCGCCGGGTGGAACTTCACCGCGAAGCAGAAGGTGATGCCGGCCTCGGCGGCGACCTCGACGACCCGCGCCGTGCTGAGGTCGAGGTTGACGCCGAGCTTCTCCAGGACGTCGGAGGAGCCGCTCGCGGAGGACGCTGCCCGGTTTCCGTGCTTGACGACCTTGGCGCCCGTACCGGCCACCACGATCGACGACATCGTCGAGATGTTCACCGTCTTGGCCCCGTCGCCGCCGGTGCCGACGATGTCCACCGTCCGGCCCGGCACCTCGATCAGGTTGGCGTGCCCGTACATGGACCGCACGAGGCCGTTGATCTCCGCGACGGTCTCCCCCTTGGCCCGCAGCGCCACCACGAAGCCGGCGATCTGGGCGTCGGTGGCCTCCCCGCGCATGATCCGGTCCATGGCCCAGGCGGTCTCCTCGGCGCGCAGGTCCTGGCCGCTCAGCAGGGCGTCGAGGAGACCCGGCCAGCCACGGGCCGCCACGCTGTCGCCGCCTGCCGGGGTCACAACGTTCATGGTCCGCTCCTGCTTTCGGTCGGCCACCCGATGTCGGGGCCCACGTGAATGGGAAGGGCTCCAGCCTATCCAGCCCCGGGGACGGCAAAGAGCCCCGTCCGGACACTGGACGGGGCTCTCGCCGTGGCGACACCAGGACTGACCGAAATCAGCCCCTCAAGCGGGATCAGTGATGGCCGTGGCCGCTCTGGATCTCCTTGTACTCCTCCACCGTGGGCTTCGGAATCTGGTTGTTCTCGGCGTAGAAGCCCTTGCTGAGCTTCGCGCGGAGCTTCTCCATGCGGCCGACCTTGCGCTCGACACCGTTCTCGTCGACCGTCGGGCCGATCTCGATCGGCTTGTACTGCTCGTGCGCGGTGAGCGTGTGCAGCTTGCCCTGCGACAGCGGCTCGTGGACCTCGACGAACTCACCGTGCGGCAGGCGCTTGATGATGCCGGTCTCGCGACCGTGCAGCACCTTGTCGTGGTCCCGGCGCTGCAGGCCGAGGCAGATGCGCTTGGTGACGATGAACGCGAGGACCGGGACGGCGAAGAAGCCGATCCGGACGAACCACGTGATGTTGTTGATCGAGAGGTGGAAGTACTGCGCGAACATGTCGTTTCCACCGCCGATCAGCAGCACGATGTACTCCGCGATCCAGGCGACACCGAAGGCCGTACGGGTCGGGACGTTGCGCGGACGGTCCAGGATGTGGTGCTCGCGCTTGTCCCCGGTGACCCAGGACTCGATGAACGGCCAGACGGCGATCGCGCCCAGCACCAGCGGGAAGAGCAGCAGCGGGATGAACACGCCCAGGACGAGCGTGTGGCCCCACAGGTTGATCTCCCAGCCCGGCATGGCTCGGATCAGGCCTTCCGGCATACCCATGTACCAGTCGGGCTGCGCACCGGTGGACACGTGGTCCGGGCGGTACGGGCCGAGCGCCCAGATCGGGTTGATCGAGGCGATCGCCGCGATGGCCGCGATGACACCGAAGACCAGGAAGAAGAAGCCTCCGGCCTTGGCCATGTAGACCGGCAGCAGCGGCATGCCGACGACGTTGTTGTTCGTCTTGCCGGGACCCGCGAACTGGGTGTGCTTGTGGTAGAAGACCAGGATCAGGTGGGCCACCAGCAGGCCCATCATGATGCCGGGCAGCAGCAGGATGTGGATCGAGTAGAACCGTGCGACGAAGTCGCCGCCGGGGAACTCGCCGCCGAAGAGGAAGAACGAGAGGTACGTGCCGACGATCGGCACGGACAGGATCGCGCCCTCCATGAAGCGGACACCGGTGCCCGAGAGCAGGTCGTCCGGCAGGGAGTAACCGGTGAAACCGGTGAACATGCCGAGGACCAGCAGCAGGAAGCCGAAGATCCAGTTGACCTCGCGCGGCTTGCGGAACGCGCCGGTGAAGAAGACGCGCATCATGTGCACGACCATGCCCGCGACGAAGATCAGGGCCGCCCAGTGGTGGATCTGCCGGATGAGCAGACCACCGCGGACGTCGAAGCTGATGTCCAGCGTCGAGGCGAAGGCCTCGGACATCAGGACGCCCTGCATCGGCACGTACGAGCCGTGGTACACGACCTCGTTCATGCTCGGGTGGAAGAACAGCGTCAGGTACACACCCGTGAGGATGATGATGATGAAGCTGTAGAGGCAGATCTCACCCAGCATGAAGGACCAGTGGTCCGGGAAGATCTTGCGCATGTTGGACTTGGCCAGGCTGTAGATGCCCAGGCGGCCGTCCGCCCAGTCGGCTACCCGCTCGCCGGCCGGCGCTTTGCGCTTCGAATCAGTGGCAGTGCTCATCCGCGCTCCCAGAATGCAGGACCGACGGGCTCTTCGAAGTCGCCGAGCGCCTCGAGGAAGCCTTCGCCGTTCACGCCGATCCGCAGCTGCGGAAGCGCGTGGCCGGCCGGGCCGAAGATGACACGGGCGCCGTCGGAGAGGTCGAAAGTGGACTGGTGGCACGGGCAGAGCACGTGGTGCGTCTGCTGCTCGTACAGGCTGATCGGGCAGCCGACGTGGGTGCAGATCTTCGAGTAGGCCACGATGCCCTCGTGGGACCACTCGAGTTCCTGCTTGTCCTTGATGTCCTCCGGCTTGATCCGGACGATCATCACGGCAGCCTTGGCGATCTGCGTCTGGAAGTCGTGCTGCTCCTCCTCCAGGCCCTCGGGCACGACGAAGGTCAGCGAACCGACCTGGACGTCCTCGGGACGCAGCGGCTCCATCGTGTTCTGGTTGATGAGCAGCTTGCCCTTGGCCCACACGGTCTTGCGCAGCTTCTCCTCGGGCAGCGGGCCCAGGTCGCGCATGATCATGACGGCGGACAGCGGCAGCATGGCCAGCGCGCCGAGCATCGTGTTGCGGATCAGCGGGCGGCGGCCGATGGCGGACTCGTTCGCACCGTCGGCGAAGTCCGCGAGGACCTTCGCCTTGACCTCCGGCGGCGCCGCGATCTCGTGGCGCTCGTCGGCGACCTCCACGTCGGACATCAGGGTGCGGGCCCAGTGGACCGCGCCCGCGCCGATGCAGAAGAGGGCGGTGCCCAGGGTCAGACCGAGGGCGAAGTTGAGCCCGCTCACCTTCCCGATGGGGAAGATGTAGACGATCTTGTCGACCGGGATGGTCACGTACGAGGCGATGAAGCCGACCGTGGCCAGCATCGACAGCGTGAACAGCATCGCCACGGTGCGCTCGGAGCGCTTCGCGGCCCGCTCGTCGATGTCCTGGATACGGGGCTTGTGGACCGGCAGGCCCGGGTCGGCGAACGGGTCGTCCGCGACTGCTACGCCACCGTGGTGCGCGTCGCCCTGCTCGCTCGGCAGGTGCTTCTCTTCGGGAATGTCTTGGCTACTCATGACTTCTTGGCCTTAGCGGTGTGGGCCGCGACCCAGACGGCGACAGCGATCAGCGCACCCAGGCCGAAGATCCAGCCGAACAGACCTTCGGAGACGGGGCCGAGGCCACCGAGCTTCAGGCCGCCAGGGCTGACCGACTTCTCGCCGTTCACGTGCTGGATGTACGCGATGATGTCCTTCTTCTCCTTCGTCGGCATGGTGCTGTCCGGGAAGGAGGGCATGTTCTGCGGGCCGGTGAGCATGGCCTCGTAGATGTGCTTCGGCTCGACGCCCTCGAGGTTGGGGGCGTACTTGCCGTTCGTCAGTGCGCCGCCTTCACCGGTGAAGTTGTGGCACTGCGCGCAGTTGTTGCGGAACAGCTCACCACCCCTGGCGATGTCGGCGCCCGCCGGGTCGTACTGCTTCTCGGTCGGCACGATCGGGCCGGCGCCGAGGGAGGCGATGTACGCGGCCAGCTGGTCGATCTGCGGCTGGGTGTAGATGACCGGCTTCTTCGGCACCTGGACGCCAGGCTGCTGGGCGGGCATGCGGCCCGTGCTCACCTGGAAGTCGACGGCCGCGGAGCCGACGCCGACCAGGCTGGGGCCGTCAGTGGAACCCTGACCGCCGGTTCCGTGGCAGCTTGCGCAGCCCACGGCGTAGAGCTTCTTGCCCTCCTCGATGGCGAGGGACTGGGCGGTTTCATCGGCCTGCGCCTTGCCCGCGGGAGCAAAGGCGGCGTACAGCCCCCCAGTGGCCGCCAGCGCGAGGAGTAGAACGACGACCGCCGCCAGCGGATGGCGTCGTCGTGCGGAGAGCTTTTTCACGGATTACCCCGGTGTCAGGATCTTCTGCGTCGGTGTTTCTGGATAGAGTGCCGGGTCTTGCCCGGTGACGTGTTCGCTACTTGATCAGGTAGATCGTCGCGAAGAGGCCGATCCAGACGACATCGACGAAGTGCCAGTAGTAGGACACGACGATGGCCGACGTGGCCTGTTCGTGGGTGAACCTCTTGGCCGCGTACGTCCGGCCGAGGACCAGCAGGAAGGCGATGAGACCGCCCGTCACGTGCAGACCGTGGAACCCGGTGGTCAGGTAGAACACCGAGCCGTACGGACCGGACGAGAGGCTCATGCCCTCGTGCTTGACCAGCTCGGTGTACTCGAACACCTGGCCGCCAATGAAGATCGCACCCATGACGAACGTGATCATGAACCACGACCGGAGCTTCTTCACGTCACCGCGCTCTGCGGCGAATACGCCGAGCTGGCAGGTGAGGGAGGAAAGCACCAGGATCGTCGTGTTCGTCGCCGAGAAGGGCAGATTCAAGGCCGAAGCCTGCTCTGTCCAGTACTCGGGACCTGTCACGGATCGCAGGGTGAAGTACATCGCGAAGAGGGCCGCGAAGAACATCAGCTCGGAACTCAACCAGATGATGGTTCCGACGCTGACGAGGTTCGGCCGGTTGACCGTCGGGTGCGCGTGCCCGGTATCTACTGTCGTTGCTGTCGCCACGACCGACATTATGTCGGTCGCTTATCCCGCCCTCACCCCGGGGGGTGCCGTTCGGAGTGTCAGGGGCGTGTGCAAGGCCCGAACGGCCCATCAGATCGGCCCGGGGCGTTCGCCGGCGAGGCTGTCCGAACCGATGTTGACACCGGGTCGGACGGAGTAGCATCCCGCGCAACATCAACGTTATTCACGGCACCGTGGAGGAACGAAATGCGGTCGACTGCACGGGTTCTGGTCTACAGCGACGACGCGAGCACCCGGGAGCAGGTGCGGCTGGCGGCCGGACGCAGGCCGGCCGCGGACCTGCCGCCGGTCGAGTTCGTGGAATGCGCCACCCTCCCGGCCGTCCTGAGCGAGCTGGACGCGGGCGGGATCGACGTCTGCGTGCTGGACGGCGAGGCGGTTCCGGCCGGGGGCATGGGCGTGTGCCGGCAGATCAAGGACGAGATCTTCCGGTGCCCGCCGGTACTGCTGCTGATGGGGCGTCCGCAGGACGCCTGGCTGGCCACCTGGAGCCGCGCCGACGCCGCGGTGACCCTCCCGGTCGACCCGGTGGAGTTCGCGGACGCCCTGGCGGGCCTCCTCCGCCCCCGCCTGGCCGCCAACTCCGCCTGAGCCGCCCCTTGCCCGTACGGCACGGCCGGCTGAGCCGAAGGGGCCGCGTCGGCGAAGGAGGGCGAGCGCCCGGAGGAATGCGTGAGGCACGAGCGGATTCCGAGGACGCACGCCCTCCTGGAGCCGGCAAAGGCGGCCCCGGAGGCGAAGCCGACCTGAACAGTGGGCCGGCTGAGCCGAAGGGGCCGCGTCGGCGAAGGAGGGCGAGCGCCCGGAGGAATGCGTGAGGCACGAGCGGATTCCGAGGACGCACGCCCTCCCTGGAGCCGGCAAGGCGGCCCCGGAGGCGAAGCCGGCCTAAACAGTGGGTCGCAGGCGGGCCTGGTCGATCGGGCTGCGCCCTTCCTGGGTGCCCTTGAGGAGGGCGCTGCCCTCGCGCCACTCCTTCCAGTCCAGGTTCCAGTCGCCGAAGCCGTTGCCGAACGGCTCCATGTCGTCGCCGATGCTGTTGATCACCCGGACGATGTCGCCCTCGGTGATGTTCTCGTAGAACCAGGCGGCGTTGCCCGTGCTCATGCCGGTGCAGCCGTGGCTGACGTTCTCGTAGCCCTGCGAGCCCACGGACCACGGCGCGGCGTGCACGTATTCACCACTCCAGGTGACGCGGGTCGCGTAGTAGACCGGCAGGTTGTAGTACTCGCTGCCGCCGATGCCGACGGTGTCGCCGCGCATCTGGACGAAGTACTGCTTGCCGAGCACCACCTTGACCCCGTTGCGGGTGGAGAAGCCGGGCTTTCCGGTGGTCACCGGAATGGTGTTGATCACTTCTCCGTTGCGCTCGAACGTGAGGTAGTGCGAGGACGCGTCGGTGATGACCTCGACCCGGTCCCCGATCTCCAGGTTCAGCGGCTTGGTGGCGGCCCCGTGGAACTCGTCGGAGATCTTGATGCCCTCCAGATTGCTCCGTACGGAGACGGTGGAGTGGGCGGGCCAGTACTCCTTCGGGCGGAAGTGCAGGTGCTTGTCGTCCACCCAGTGCCAGGCGCCCTCGACCCCCGGCGGCGTGTCGACGACCAGGCCCCGCTCCACGATCGCGCGGGCGGCCTTGTCCGCGATGGGCTCGTTGAGTTCGGCCGTGATGGGCTGTCCGACGCCGTACTTGCCCTCGTCCGGCCCGAATTCGACCTTCAGGACCTGCTTGGCCGGAGTCGTCTTGAACGTCAGCCTGCGCTGCCCTGGAGCCCCGCGCTCGTCCTCGGTGTTCACCAGGACCGTGTAATCCGCGCCTGCGGCCATCGGGGCGGTGCTGTGCCAGCGGTCGCCCTTGGCGCTCAGCTCGCCCGCGAGCCGGCGGCCCTGGGAGTCCACGGCGGACACGTCGGTGATCCGGCTGCCGCCGGTGCCCTTGGCGGTGATCTCCAGGGGCTTCTCGGGGTCGAGGGGGCGGCCGCCGGGCGGCTGGTTGAAGACGACCTTGTCGCCCGCGTCGTACGGGCGGGCTGACAGCGGGTTGTCTCCGGGCCCGCAGGCGGTGGCGCCGGCCCCCAGGGACGCGACCAGCACGGAGCAGCTGAGAACCGTCCAAAGACGCGGTGAGTGCTTCATGGAGCCCACGCTATGAAGGTATGACCATTACGGCGCGCGGGGTGACTGCAAACGAGGGGCCCGGACTCCTCCATTGGAGGTGTCCGGGCCCCAGGTCTTGTCTCGGTGCTGCGGTTCTACTGGTTCTGGTTCTCACCGCGGTAGTACTCGTACACCCAGCCCCACAGGCCGATCACGATGATCGGGGCCGAGAAGTACATGAGCCACCAGCCGAAGATGACGCCCATGAAGGCGAGCGCACCGCCGATGCCCAGCGAGAGCGGCTGCCAGCTGTGCGGGGAGAAGAACCCCAGCTCGCCCGCCTCGTCGGCGACGTCGGCCTCCAGGTTGTCCTGGGCCATCTCGTCCACGCGCTTGGCCGTGAAGGCCAGGTAGTAGCCGATCATGACGCTCAGGCCGAAGGCCAGGAAGAGCGCGGTGGTACCGACGGGCTCCTTCGACCACACGCCGTACACGACGGCCATGATCAGGATGAAGAAGGAGAGCCAGAGGAACATCTTGCCCTGGATCTTCACTTGCCGGCCTCCTTGCCACCGGTGACGGCCTTGGCGGCGACGCTGTGGTCCTCGAGGTGGTCGAGGGCCGCGATCTCAGGGTGGTGCAGGTCGAACGCCGGGGATTCGGAACGGATCCGCGGCAGGGTGAGGAAGTTGTGCCGCGGCGGCGGGCAGGACGTCGCCCACTCGAGCGAACGGCCGTAGCCCCACGGGTCGTCGACCTCGATCTTCTTGCCGTACTTCGCCGTCTTCCAGACGTTGTACATGAACGGCAGCATCGACATGCCCAGCAGGAACGAGCTGATCGTCGAGATCGTGTTCAGGGCGGTGAAGCCGTCGGCCGCGAGGTAGTCCGCGTAACGGCGCGGCATGCCCTCGGCACCCAGCCAGTGCTGCACCAGGAACGTGCCGTGGAAGCCGATGAACAGCGTCCAGAAGGTGATCTTGCCGAGGCGCTCGTCCAGCATCTTGCCCGTGAACTTCGGCCACCAGAAGTGGAAGCCGGCGAACATCGCGAACACCACGGTGCCGAAGACGACGTAGTGGAAGTGCGCGACGACGAAGTACGAGTCGGAGACGTGGAAGTCCATCGGGGGCGAGGCCAGGATGACGCCGGTCAGACCACCGAAGGTGAAGGTGACCAGGAAGCCGATCGTCCAGAGCATCGGGGTCTCGAAGGACAGCGAGCCCTTCCACATGGTGCCGATCCAGTTGAAGAACTTCACACCGGTCGGGACCGCGATCAGGAAGGTCATGAAGGAGAAGAACGGCAGGAGCACGCCGCCGGTGACGTACATGTGGTGGGCCCACACGGTCACCGAGAGGCCGGCGATCGCGATCGTCGCACCGATCAGACCGATGTAACCGAACATCGGCTTGCGGGAGAAGACCGGGATGATCTCGGAGACGATTCCGAAGAACGGCAGCGCGATGATGTACACCTCTGGGTGCCCGAAGAACCAGAAGAGGTGTTGCCAGAGCAATGCGCCGCCGTTGGAGGCGTCGAACACGTGCGCACCGAACTTGCGGTCGGCCTCCAGCGCGAACAGCGCGGCGGCCAGGACCGGGAAGGCGAGCAGGACCAGGACACCGGTCAGCAGCACGTTCCAGGTGAAGATCGGCATGCGGAACATCGTCATGCCGGGGGCGCGCATGCAGATGATCGTGGTGATGAAGTTGACCGAGCCGAGGATCGTGCCGAAGCCGGAGAAGGCCAGACCCATGATCCACATGTCGGCGCCGATGCCCGGCGAGCGGACCGCGTCCGACAGCGGGGAGTAGGCGAACCAGCCGAAGTCGGCGGCGCCGTTCGGCGTGACGAAGCCGGCCACCGCGATGGTCGAGCCGAAGAGGTACAGCCAGTACGCGAACATGTTCAGCCGCGGGAACGCCACGTCGGGCGCGCCGATCTGCAGCGGCATGATCCAGTTCGCGAAGCCCGCGAAGAGCGGGGTGGCGAACATCAGCAGCATGATCGTGCCATGCATGGTGAACGCCTGGTTGAACTGCTCGTTCGACATGATCTGCGTGCCCGGACGGGCCAGCTCGGCGCGCATGAAGAGCGCCAGCAGGCCGCCGATGAGGAAGAACACGAACGACGTGACCAGGTACATCGTGCCGATGGTCTTGTGGTCGGTAGTGGTCATCCACTTCACGACGACATTGCCCGGCTGCTTGCGCCGCACCGGCAGCTCGTTTTCATACGAGTCGGCGGCGGCACCCTGAGATTCGTTGAGGATGCTCACAGTTTGTTCGTCTCCGCATTCCGGGCCGGGTCAGTCTGCTTGATGCCGGCCGGGAGGAAGCCGGTCTGCCCCTTCTCGGCCAGTTCCTTGAGGTGCGCCCGGTAGGCCTCGGGCGAGACGACCTTGACGTTGAAGAGCATCCGGGAGTGGTCGACGCCGCAGAGCTCGGCGCACTTGCCCACGAAGGTGCCCTCCTGGGACGGGGTGACCTCGAAGACGTTGGTGTGGCCCGGGATGACGTCCTGCTTGAACAGGAAGGGGACCACCCAGAAGGAGTGGATGACGTCGTTCGACGACAGGATGAAGCGGACCTTCTCGCCCTTGGGCAGCCAGAGGGTCGGCCCCGGGTTGCCCGTGTCCGGGTTCCGGTCGCCGGGAACGCCCTTCTCGTAGACGCCTTCGGCGCCCGCGGGGAATTCCTTGGTGAAGCGGTCCGGAATGTTGGCGAGCTCCTTGGGAACCTCGCCCGCCTTCGGGGTCACCGCATCGCCGTCGATGTTCTCGATGTAGTTGAAGCCCCAGCTCCACTGGAAGCCGACCACGTTGATCGTGTGCGCAGGCTTCGGGGTGAGCGCGAGCAGCTTCGACTCGTCACGCGCGGTGAAGTAGAAGAGCACCGAGACGATGATGAGCGGGACCACGGTGTACAGCGCCTCGATGGGCATGTTGTACCGGGTCTGCGGGGGGACCTCCACCTTCGTCCGGCTGCGCCGGTGGAAGATGACGCTCCAGATGATCAGGCCCCAGACCAGGATGCCCGTGATGAGAGCGGCTGCCCACGACCCCTGCCACAGGGACAGGATGCGAGGCGCCTCCTCCGTGACCGGATAGGGCATTCCGAGCCGGGGGAAGTCTTGCCAGTTGTACGAGCAACCAGTGGCGGTCGCCAGGACCGCGCCCGCAGTCAGCGCCTGCAGCAGCTTCCGCCGCATCGGGCGCCGCGGCGAGCGGTCGGAGCCGTAGGGACTCACGTAGCGCCTTCCCGAGAGTCTCGGCCCGCGCGGCCGGCCGCGGCCGTATTCGGGTCGGTCGCCGGCCCTGACGCAGGCAGGGGTTTGGATGTTTATGCGGACCAAACCCTACTGGACGCTATTTGGGGTCGCGCGGGGAGGGTGCCCAACGCGCCGCTACTGCCCCCGAAGGGATGGATCCGCCGTACGGGGGACGGCCCAACACCCCCTGAATGGCGGCCTCCGGAGGCCATCTGACGGCCCCTGACCTCGAACGGACCCGGCCGCCGGTTAGCGTGGCGGGATGCCGTACTTCGACACCGCGTCCGCCGCCCCCCTGCACCCCGTGGCCCGGCAGGCGTTGCAGGCCACCCTGGACGAGGGCTGGGCGGACCCCGCCCGGCTCTACCGGGAGGGCCGGCGCGCGCGGCTGCTGCTGGACGCGGCGCGGGAGGCGGCGGCGGAGGCGGTGGGCTGTCGCCCCGACGAGCTCGTGTTCACTCCTTCGGGGACCCACGCGGTTCACACGGGGGTCGCCGGAGCCCTCGCCGGACGCCGGCGCGTCGGCGGTCATCTGGTCGTATCAGCGGTCGAACACAGTTCTGTCCTCCATGCGGCGCAGGCCCACGAGGCCGCCGGCGGGACCGTGACGCAGGTCCCCGTGGACCGCACCGGGGCGGTCTCCCCGGCCGGATACGCCTCCGCACTGGACGCGTCGACGGCCCTGGCCTGCCTCCAGTCGGCCAACCACGAGGTGGGCACGGCCCAGCCGGTGGCGGAGGTCGCCGAGGTCTGCGCGGCGGCGGGGGTGCCGCTGCTGGTGGACGCGGCGCAGTCACTGGGCTGGGGCCAGGTCGAGGGCGGCTGGTCGGTGCTCACCGCGAGCGCACACAAATGGGGCGGTCCGCCGGGAGTCGGACTGCTGGTGGTCCGCAAGGGGGTCCGCTTCTCGCCCCAATTCCCCGCGGACGAACGGGAGTCGGGCCGCTCACCCGGTTTCGCCAACCTGCCCGCGATCGTGGCGGCGGCGGCCTCGCTGCGCGCGGTACGGGCGGAGGCCGACGCGGAGGCGGCCCGGCTGCGGATCCTGGTGGACCGCATCCGGCGGCGCGTGGCGCGGCTGGTGCCGGACGTGGAGGTGGTCGGTGACCCGGAACGGCGGCTGCCGCACCTGGTCACGTTCTCCTGCCTGTACGTCGACGGCGAGACCCTGCTGCACGAGCTGGACCGCGCGGGCTACTCCGTTTCGTCCGGCTCCTCCTGCACCAGCTCGACGCTGACCCCGAGTCATGTGCTGCAGGCGATGGGCGTGCTGTCGGAGGGGAACGTACGGGTCTCCCTGCCGTCGGGGACGACGGCCGAGGAGGTGAACGGCTTCCTGGAGGTCCTGCCCGGGGTGGTGGCGGAGGTGCGCGCCACGCTCGGCGTGGGCGAACCGGTGGCAGTGGCGCCGGTGTCGGACGCGCTGGAGGTCGACGCGCTGGGCCTGCGCTGCCCGCAGCCGGTGATCGAGCTGGCCCGGGTCATCGGTACGGTCCCGGTCGGCGGGACCGTGACCGTCCTGTCGGACGACGAGGTGGCCCGTCTGGACATCCCGGCCTGGTGCACGATGCGCGGCCACACGTACCTGGGCGAAGCCCCCCGCCCGGTGGGGGTGGCGTACACGGTCCGCCGGCAGGTCTGAGATCCAGCCCCGCCGGCCCCGCCCCAGCCCCGCCGGCGCAGGGCGCGGGGTCTGGGGCGGAGCGCCGGTCGCTAGGCGGCCAGGTGGGCTCGGACCTCGGAGGCGGCGGCGTCGCCGTAGGCCTTCGTGAAGCGCTCCATGAAATGGGCCCGCGCCAGCGTGTACTCCTGGGTGCCCAGCGTCTCGATCACGAGCGTGGCCAGCATGCAGCCGACCTGCGCGGCCCGCTCCAGGCCCACGCCCCAGCCCAGACCGGTCAGGAACCCGGCGCGGAACGCGTCGCCGACGCCCGTCGGGTCGATCTTCGCCGTCTCCTCGGGGCAGCCGACGACGATCGGCTCCTCGCCGACGCGCTCGATCCGCACGCCCCGCGAGCCCAGCGTCGTCACCCGGGTGCCGACCTTGGCGAGGATCTCCTCGTCCGACCAGCCGGACTTCGACTCGATGAGGCCCTTCTCGTACTCGTTCGAGAAGAGGTACGTCGCACCCTCCATCAGGGTGCGGATGTTGTCGCCGTCCATCCGGGCGATCTGCTGCGAGAAGTCCGCCGCGAACGGGATGCCCCGCGTCCGGCACTCCTCCGTGTGGCGCAGCATCGCCTCGGGGTCGTCGGCGCCGATGAGGACGAGGTCGAGCCCGCCCACCCGGTCCGCGACCGCCTTCAGCTCGATCAGGCGGGCCTCGCTCATCGCGCCCGTGTAGAAGGAGCCGATCTGGTTGTGGTCGGCGTCCGTGGTGCACACGAAGCGCGCGGTGTGCAGGACCTCGGAGATCCGCACGGAGGCGGTGTCGACGCCGTGCCGGTCCAGCCACGCGCGGTACTCGTCGAAGTCGTACCCGGCCGCGCCGACCAGGATGGGGCGGATGCCGAGCTGGCCCATGCCGAAGCAGATGTTCGGGCCGACACCGCCCCGCCGTACGTCGAGGTTGTCGACGAGGAAGGAGAGGGAGACCGTGTGCAGCTGGTCCGCGACGAGCTGGTCGGCGAAGCGGCCGGGGAAGGTCATGAGGTGGTCGGTGGCGATGGAGCCGGTGATGGCGATGCGCACGGCGTGGACGCTCCTGCGAGGGACGGCGAGGGGACAGTCAAAACTACCCGGTCGCTGCCCCGCGGCCGACCGCACGAAACTACCCCGTAGTAGGTCTTTCTTCACCCGCTGCGCCGTGCCTACCGTGCCCCATGACCTCTACCGATGGTTTCGGGTACGAGAACGCAGCCGACACGCAGCCGGAATTCGAGCGGCTGCTGGGCGACTGCGCCAGGATGGCCCCGCACTGGACGGTCCCGGCACACCCCCGGCCGACCCGGGTGGCGCCCTCCCAGATCCACGGGATCAGGGTCCCGCCGGCCTCGGCCCGCCTGATCGCCTCCACGGCCGAGTACGGCGAGTAGCCGCCGGCGGCCGGGGAACCGGTTCGCCGTCTGTTCCGTCACAGCCGCATCAGCCACTGCGGTACAGGCGAAGGAGCAAGCGGTGACCAGCGAACAACCCGACACATCACGCGGCACTCGGCGGCGGCCGGCCTGGGCCATCGGCTCGATCGCGGCCGCCGTCCTGCTCGCGGGCGGCGGTACGGCGTACTGGGCGGCGGCGGCCTCCGGCGACGGTACGCCGGGCGGCCGTACGGGTGACAGCGCGGCCTCGGCGACCCGCGTCGCGCCGAGCCCCTCGGGGCCGGGCATCGCCCCGGGCGAGCCGGATCCGCACGGCAGCGGGGTGACGTACCGGGCGGACGCAGCCCTCCCCGAGGCTCCGGCGACCGCGCCGGCCTTCGCCGCGACCGGCGAGGTCACCTCGGAGGAGGTGGCCCGGCTCGCTACGGCCCTCGGCATCCCGGGCACCCCGCGGCTGACCGGCGACGTCTGGCAGGCCGGGGAGACCGCGGACGGCGCCGGACCCCGGCTCACGGTGAACCGCAAGGCGCCCGGCACCTGGAACTTCGCCCGCTTCCAGGGGACGGGCGGCGCCGGTGACGACTGCAAGCGCGGCAAGGACACCTGCGGCCCGGCCACGCTCCCCCAGGGCGCCCAGGAGGCGGACGGCGCGGGCGGTGCGGCCGCCACGGGTGGTGCACCGGTGAGCGAGGAGGCCGCCAAGGCCGCCGCCGCCCCGGTGCTCGCGGCAGCAGGCCAGAGCGGGGCCAAGCTGGACGCCCGGCTCGTCCAGGGCGCCGTCCGCGTGGTCAGCGCCGACCCGGTGATCGACGGGCTGCCCACTCAGGGCTGGTCCACGAAGGTCAGCGTGGCTGCGGACTCCCAGGTGGTGGCGGGCAGCGGCGAGCTGAAGGCGCCCGTACGCGCCGCCGATCAGCCGGTGGTCGGGGCCGTCGAGGCGCTGGCCCGGCTGAACCGGTCCTCCGCCGGGACGGGCGGTACGGACCCGGGGCCGAGCGGCTGCGCGACCTCGGTCCCGCTGACCCCGGACACCCCGGTCGGGCCCTCGGACACGCTGCCCTGCAACCCGGAGCCGCGTCCGATGAAGCCGCCGCGGACGGAGACCGTGAAGGGGGCCGTGCTCGGGCTGGCCCCGGGGACCGTGGACGGCGCGCGCGGCCTGGTGCCGGCCTGGCTGTTCGAGGTGGCGGGCAGCAACGGCGGGCCGGGGCGCACGGTGGTCCAGCCGGCCGCCGAGAACGGCTCCACCGCGCCTTCGGCCCCCAAGGGCGGCCGGACCGTGCCCGGGTTCTCGTACAAGGAGGCCGACCGGAAGCTGACCGTGAACTTCTGGGGCGGGGTGTGCAGCACCTACGCCCTGGAGGCGCGGGAGGAGGCCGGGTCGGTCATGGTGAAGATCACCGACACCCCGAACGAGCCGGGCCGGGCCTGCATCATGGTCGCCCAGGACATGACGGTGTCGACGACCCTCCAGCAGCCGCTCGGTGAGCGCAAGGTGGTCGACGTGACCTCGGGCAAGCCGCTCCCCCGGCAGTAGCCCCTGCGCGAAAGGCCCCCGGCACCGAGAGGTGCCGGGGGCCTTTCGTCGTTCGGGCTCGCTCAGGGCTCAGCCGGACGACGGGCTTAGCTGAACGAGTCGCCGCAGGCGCAGGAGCCGGTGGCGTTGGGGTTGTCGATCGTGAAGCCCTGCTTCTCGATGGTGTCGACGAAGTCGATCGAGGCCCCGTGCAGGTACGGGGAGCTCATCCGGTCCGTGACGACCTTCACGCCGTCGAAGTCCTTGACGACGTCACCGTCGAGGGAGCGCTCGTCGAAGAAGAGCTGGTAGCGCAGGCCGGAGCAGCCGCCGGGCTGGACGGCGACGCGAAGCGCCAGGTCATCGCGGCCTTCCTGCTCCAGCAGGGTCCTGACCTTCTCGGCGGCGGCGTCGGACAGGAGGATGCCGTCGCTCACAGTGGTCTTGTCGTCCTGTACGGACATCTGCATTCACTCCCGAAGTGGGCGGCTCCCCGCCGGAAGCAGGGAAACGTCGGACTCTTGCCGTCGATGGCAACGAGCGGGGCCGCGGATTCATTCCGGACCCGACGCATGTCTTGGTTATTCATGCTCGCACACCGTCCCCGGCAGCTGGGCCCGACGGACCGAGTGCTTCATCTCAGGGGAATTCGTCACATCGACACTATCGGCATCGTCAAAGTGACATGAAGCGGCTATGATAGATAGCGTCAAATAGACGAGAAGTCGAAGCTCTGCTTCAGAAGTGCCCCTTGTCGCAGAACAGAAAGTGGTGCGTGTCGTGACCACCGCCCAGCCTTTGGACGTCCAGCCGACGCCCCTTGCCCTGCTGCTGCTCGGCCGTGAGGCCGACCCCAAGAGCGAGCGCGGGGTGGAGTGCCCCGGCGACCTGCCCTCGCCGTCGGACCCGGACCTGGTCGCGCGCGCCCGCGCGGCCAAGGAGAAGCTCGGGGACAAGGTCTTCATCCTCGGCCACCACTACCAGCGTGACGAGGTGATCGAGTTCGCCGACGTCACCGGCGACTCCTTCAAGCTGGCCAAGGACGCGGCCGCCAAGCCGGAGGCCGAGTACATCGTCTTCTGCGGCGTCCACTTCATGGCGGAGTCCGCGGACATCCTGACCTCGGACGACCAGAAGGTCGTCCTGCCCGACCTCGCGGCCGGCTGCTCGATGGCCGACATGGCCACCGCCGAGCAGGTCGCCGAATGCTGGGACGTGCTCACCGAGGCGGGCATAGCCGACGTGACGGTCCCCGTCTCGTACATGAACTCCTCGGCGGACATCAAGGCGTTCACCGGCAAGCACGGCGGCACGATCTGCACGTCGTCCAACGCCAAGAAGGCCCTCGAGTGGGCCTTCGAGCAGGGCGAGAAGGTGCTCTTCCTGCCGGACCAGCACCTGGGCCGCAACACCGCGGTGCGCGACATGGGCATGTCCCTCGACGACTGCGTGCTCTACAACCCGCACAAGCCGAACGGCGGCCTGACCGCCGAGCAGCTGCGGAACGCCAAGATGATCCTGTGGCGCGGCCACTGCTCGGTGCACGGCCGGTTCTCGGTCGACTCGGTCAACGACGTGCGCGCCCGCATCCCCGGCGTGAACGTCCTCGTCCACCCCGAGTGCAAGCACGAGGTCGTGGCGGCCGCGGACTACGTCGGCTCGACGGAGTACATCATCAAGGCGCTGGAGGCGGCTCCGGCCGGCTCCAAGTGGGCCATCGGCACCGAGCTGAACCTCGTCCGCCGCCTCGCGAATCGTTTCGCCGCGCAGGACAAGGAGGTCGTCTTCCTCGACAAGACGGTCTGCTTCTGCTCGACGATGAACCGCATCGACCTCCCCCACCTGGTGTGGACCCTGGAGTCCCTGGCCGAGGGCAATCTCGTGAACCAGATCCAGGTCGACAAGGAGACGGAGAGCTTCGCGAAGCTCGCCCTGGAGCGCATGCTCGCGCTCCCGTAGCCGTCTCCTCCCCTACGCCCGTGGTACGCCCGGAGGGCCGCCCCCTCGATCGAGGGGGCGGCCCTTCGGCGTCCGTCGGAACGTGCGTCAGACCGTGACCGGGGACTCCTCGTCCGAGGACTCGTCCGGGGACGGGACCACCGTCAGGCGGGCCGTCCGCCTGGCCACGCGCTTGGCGCGGCGGCGCTCCTTGCGGAGCTCGATCATCGTGTACAGCGTCGGCACCAGGAGCAGCGTCAGCAGGGTCGAGCTGACCAGGCCGCCGATCACCACGACCGCCAGCGGCTGCGAGATGAACCCGCCCTCGCCGGTGACGCCGAGCGCCATCGGGAGCAGCGCGAAGATCGTCGCGAGGGCCGTCATGAGGATCGGGCGCAGGCGGTGCCGGCCGCCCTCGATGACGGCTTCGACGACGCCGAGGCCCTGGGCGCGGTACTGGTTGACCAGGTCGATCAGGACGATCGCGTTGGTCACGACGATGCCGATGAGCATCAGCATGCCGATCATGGCGGGGACGCCCAGCGGGGTGCCGGTCACCAGCAGCAGGCCGAGCGCGCCGGTCGCCGCGAACGGGATGGACACCAGCAGGACCAGCGGCTGGATCAGCGACCGGAACGTGGCCACGAGCAGCATGAACACGATCGCGATGGCCGCGAGCATGGCCAGGCCCAGCGAGGCGAAGGCCTCGCCCTGGTCCTCGGAGACGCCGCCGATGGTGGCCGTGGCCCCGTCGGGCAGGTCCAGTGCGCTGATCTTCGTCTGGAGCGCGGCGCCGATCGCGCCGGTGTTGTCCCCCACCGGCTTCGCGGTGACGGTGGCGGCGCGGGCGCCGTCGATCCGGGTCATCGAGACCGGGCCGGGGACCTCCTTGACCTCGGCGACGTCGCCGAGCCTGACCGGGCCGACCGGGAGCGCCTGCAGTTCGGCCAGGGTGGTGACCGGCTGTGCGGACTTGATGACGATGTCCCGCTCGGTGTTGTCCAGTACGGCCTTGCCCGCCGGGTTGCCCCGTACGGCCTGGGCCACGATCGCGCCGAGCGCGGCCTGGTTCAGGCCCGCCTCGGCGGCCTTCGGGGTGGCGGTGACCGAGATCCTGGGCACGGACTGGGACAGGTCGCTCTGTACGTCGGTGACGTCGTCGAGCGTGGCCACCTCGGCCCGGACCTGCTCGGCGGCCTGGGCGAGGACGGCCGCGTCGCCCGCCTTGACGACCACACTGAGATTCTGGCTGCCGAAGCCGCCGCCCGCCGAGATGCTGGTGTCGCCGATGCCGTCGAGCTTGCCGAGGGCGTCCTCGATGCGCTTCTTGACGCCCTCGGAGTCGCCGGAGTCCTCCAGGGTGACCTGGTACGAGGCCTGGTTGGAGCCCGTACCGCCGCCGAAGGCGGCCAGGAAACCGGAGGAGCCGACGGTGACCTGGTAGTCCTTGACGCCCTTGACCTCGGTCAGCGCCTTCTCGACCCGCCGGCCGGCAGCGTCGGAGGCGGCCAGCGAGGTGCCCGGGGGCAGCTGCTGCTTGACCGTCAGGACGCTCTGCTCGCCCTGGTCGAAGAAGTTGGTCTTCAGCAGGGGCGCCATCCCGAAGGTGGCGATGAGGACGACGACCGCGACGACGAGGGTGGCGATCCGGCGGCGGGTGACCAGCCCCAGGGCCCGTACGTAGAACCGCTGGAGACGGCTCTTCGCCTCCTTCTCCTCGGCTTCGCGCCGCGCCTTCGCCGCACTCTCGGCGTCGCCGGCCACCACGCCCTTGGGCGCGCGCAGGAACCAGTAGGAGAGCACCGGCACGACCGTCAGGGAGACGATCAGCGAGGCCAGCAGGGCCGCGGCGACGGTGAGGGAGAACGGGCCGAAGAACTCGCCGACCATGCCCCCGACGAAGGCGATCGGGAGGAAGACGGCGACGGTGGTGAGCGTGGAGGAGGTGACCGCGCCGGCGACCTCCTTGACCGCGGTGATGATGGCGGCCTCGCGCTCCTCGCCGTAGCCGAGGTGGCGCTTGATGTTCTCCAGGACCACGATCGAGTCGTCGACGACGCGGCCGATGGCGATGGTGAGCGCGCCCAGGGTCAGCATGTTGAGCGACAGGTCGCGGGTCCACAGCACGATCAGCGCGAGGACCACGGACAGCGGGATGGAGACCGCGGTGACCAGCGTCGAGCGCAGCGAGGCCAGGAAGACCAGGATCACGATCACCGCGAAGAGCAGGCCGAGCAGGCCCTCGGTGGTGAGGCTGGAGATGGACTTGGCGACGGGCGGGCCCTGGTCGCTGACGACGGTCAGCTCGGCGCCGGCGCCGAGCGCGGTGCGCAGCTCGGGCAGCTTGTCCTGGACGGCGTCGGAGATCGCGACGGCACTGCCGTCCTTGTCCATGGTGAGGACGAGGGCGAGGCTGGGCTTGCCGTTGGTGCGGGTGATGGAGACGGCCTTGGCGGGCTCCTGCTTGACGGTGGCGACGTCGGCCAGGCGCACGGCCGGCTTGCCGGGGCCGGCGCTCAGGCGCAGGTCCTCGAGCTGGGCGAGGGAGGTGTAGCCGCCGCCGACGCGGACGGTCCGGTTCTTGCCCGCCTCGTCGAAGGAGCCGGCGGGGACGGTCGCGCCGCCCGCCTGGAGGCCCTGCGCGAGGGCGGCGCCGTCGAGGCCGGCCGCCGCGAGCCTGGCGTTGTCGGGGGTGACGGCGACCCGGAGGTCCTGGACCCCGTCCACGCTGACCTGGCCGACGCCCTCGATGTCCTCGAGGACGGGGACGACGGAACGGTTCAGCTGGTCGGCGAGCGCCTGCTGGTCCTTGTCCGAGGTGACGGCGAGGACGACGGTCGGGATGTCGTCGGTGGAACCGGCCACGACCTGCGGGTCCACCTCGGCGGGCAGCCGTACGCGGGCCCGGTTCACGGCCTGCTGCACGTCGGCGACGAGCTGCTTGGTGCCGCTGTCGCCGTAGTCGAACTTGGCCATGATGAGGGCGTTGCCCTCGCTGGCGGTGGAGGTGATGCCGGTGATGCCGTCGACGCCCTTGAGCGTGGCCTCGATCGGTTCGATGACCTGCTTCTCCACCACGTCGGGCGAGGCGCCCTGGTACGGCGCGAGCACGGACACCATCGGCAGTTCGATGGACGGCAGCAGCTGCTGCTTGAGCTGCGGGATGGCTATGGCGCCGAAGAGCAGTGCGGTGATCGATACGAGGCCGATCAGCGCTCTCTGCGCCAGGCTGAAGCGGGACAGCCAGGACATGGGTGGGGATCTCTCTGCTGTGGCGTGCGCGGGGCTGGGCCCGAAGGCCGCGGGCCTTCAGCCTTCCGTACGCCGGGGCGGCGCTGCGTCGCCCCCAGGTCCCGCGTCTTTATACGCCGCATACCGCGTCCGCAGTACGCGGCCGTACTCCACGGCCCCGCGGCCGGCCGTGCTCCTACTCGGCCCGGGGCCGGACCAGTCCCGATTCGTAGGCGATGACCACCAGTTGGGCGCGGTCGCGGGCGCCGAGCTTCGCCATGGCCCGGTTCACATGGGTTTTGACGGTGAGCGGGCTGACCTCGAGCCGGCCGGCGATCTCGTCGTTGGACAGGCCCGCGGCGACGTGGACGAGGACCTCGCGCTCCCGGACGGTCAGCGCGGCGAGCCGCTCGGCGTGCACGGCGGCGGGTCCGGCGGGGTCGGCGCCGCCGCCCTGGGCGAGGAAGGTGGCGATGAGCCCTTTGGTGGCGGCCGGGGACAGCAGCGCCTCCCCGGCTGCGGCGACGCGGATGGCGTTGAGCAGCTCCTCGGGCTCGGCGCCCTTGCCGAGGAACCCGGAGGCACCGGCCCGCAGGGACTGGACGACGTACTCGTCGACCTCGAAGGTCGTCAGCATGACCACGCGGACGGCGGCGAGTTCGGGGTCGGCGCTGATCATGCGGGTGGCGGCGAGACCGTCGGTGCCGGGCATCCGGATGTCCATGAGGACCACGTCGGGCCGGGTTTCCCGGGCGAGTGCGCAGGCCTGGGCTCCGTCGGAAGCCTCGCCGACGACCGCCATGTCGGGCTCGGAGTCGACCAGCACCTTGAAGGCGCTGCGGAGCAGGGCCTGGTCGTCGGCGAGCAGCACCCTGATGGTCGTCGGCGTCTCTTCCACGCCCCGAACCCTACGTGTCAGCCCAGGGCCAGGACGACCAGGGCCGTGGTCGCCGAGACCTCGGCGAGGGCGCCGAACACGTCGCCCGTGACCCCGTCGAAGCGGCGTACGCAGCGGCGCAGCAGGTGTTCCGCCGCCGCCAGGGCGATCAGGACCGCGCCCGCGCACTGCACGGCGGCCCCCGGCCCCACCGGCAGGGCGGCGGCCCCGGCCAGGACGGCCACCAGTGCGGCGATCCCGATGGCCGAGCCTGTGGGGAGCACTCCGGCGACCGCCGCCCCCAGCCCCTCGGGGCGGGCCGGCGGTACGCCGTCACGGGCGGCCAACGTCATGGCCAGCCGGGCGGTGACGGCCGCGATGACCGTCGCCAGGGCCCCGTGGAACCAGCTCTCGGCGTAGAGGTCGGCCAGCGCCCCGGCCTGGGCCAGCAGCACCAGCAGCAGCGCCACCACCCCGAAGGGGCCGATGTCGGACTGCTTCATGATCCGCAGCGCCGTCTCGGCCGGCTTCGCGCTGCCCAGCCCGTCGGCGGTGTCGGCGAGCCCGTCGAGGTGCAGCGCCCGGGTCAGGGCGGCCGGTACGGCGACGGTGACGGCCGCCGCGAGCAGCGGGCCGCCGCCCAGGAGCAGCAGCAGCGTCCCCGGCACGGCGGCGAGCAGGCCCACGACGAGCCCGGCGAGCGGCGCACAGGCCATACCGGTACGGGCCGCGGGCCGGTCCCAGCGGGTGATGCGGGCGGGCAGCACGGTGAGCGTGCCGAACGCGAAGCGCACGCCGTCGCGCAGCGAGGCGCGCTCCGCGGGCGGCGTCAGGGGCGGCGCGGGGGGCTGGTCGTCGAACGAATCTTTCATCGGCGCGAACGCTACCCGCTCACGGAGAGCGGTAAATTGCCGCATACGGGAAAATTGGTGAGCTGCCCACAGCAGGGAGCCGGCGGTATGGGTCACTGGTGGTACCGGAACATCGTCGAACCGGGGAAGCTGCCCCTGCTCCTCGCCCTGCTCTCGTTCGTGATGTCGTTCCTCGTCACCCGTGTGATCACCCGGCTGATCCGGGCCGGGCGGGGGCCGTTCAAGAACGTCACCCCGGGCGGCCTGCACATCCACCACGTGGTGCCCGGCGTAGTCCTCGTGATCATCGGCGGGTTCGGGGCCGTCGGCAGCGGCCGGTACGGCTTCGGCGCACTGCTCTCCGCCGTCATCTTCGGGCTGGGCGCCGGCCTGGTGCTGGACGAGTTCGCGCTGATCCTGCACCTCGACGACGTCTACTGGAGCGAACAGGGCCGCAAGAGCGTCGAGATCGTGGTGCTGACGGCCGCGCTGGTGGCGCTGGTGCTGGGCGGGTTCCTGCCGTTCGGCGTCAACGACCTGACCGCCGACGAGCGGCAGAGCCGCGGGCTCATCATCATGAACACCGCGACGAACTTCTTCCTGGCCCTGATCGCCCTGTGGAAGGGCAAGGCGCGCACCGCGTTCTTCGGCACCGTCATCCCCTTCGTGGCGCTGCTCGGGGCGATCCGGCTGGCCCGGCCCGGTTCCCCGTACGCGAAGAGGTTCTACGCGAAGCGCCCGCGGGCCCGCGCCAAGGCCAAGCTGCGCGCGTTCCACCACGACCGGCGGTGGGCGGCCCCGCGCCGCAGGTTCGAGAACTTCATCGGCGGGACCCCGGATCCGGAGCGGACGGCGGTCTCCAAGCCGACGAAGCACTAGACACGCGCGAAGCGCCGGACGGCACGGCACCGGACATGAGGGCGCCCGGCCGCTCCCGCGAGGGGGGCGGCCGGGCGCCGTCACGTCCATGTCCTGCTGCCGGGCGGTTCAGCCCGGGATCAGGCCGTCGTCGCTGAGCATCTCCCTGACGTCGTCGAGCGAGGCGTCCTCCGCGGGCAGGATCAGCTCGGACGGCTCCAGCGCATCGTCCGGCAGCGGCTCGCCGAGCCTCCGTACGGCCTCGAGCAGCGCGCACAGCGTGCGCCGGAAGCCTTCCCCGTCACCGCTCTCCATCTCCGCGAGCAGGTCGTCGTCCAGCTTGTTGAGCTCGGTGAAGTGGCTGTCGGCCACCTTCACCTGCCCTTCCCCCATGATGCGGACAATCATGACGGGCCCCGTCCTACTGCTTGTCGAACCGGTGCTGGGTCTGCGGCTGCTGGGCGTTGCCCGGGGCACCGCCCTCGATGGCCTGCTGCTGCGCCGACGGGCCGCCCGCCAGCTCGGCCTTCATCCGCTGGAGCTCCAGCTCCACGTCCGTACCGCCGGAGAGGCGGTCCAGCTCGGCCTGGATGTCGTCCTTGGAGCCGAGGCCGCTCTGGTCGTCGAGGGCGCCGGAGGCCAGCAGCTCGTCGATCGCGCCGGCGCGGGCCTGCAGCTGGGCGGTCTTGTCCTCGGCCCGCTGGATGGCCAGGCCGACGTCGCTCATCTCCTCGGAGATGCCGGAGAAGGACTCCGCGATCCGGGTCTGCGCCTGCGCCGCCGTGTACGTGGCCTTGATGGTCTCCTTCTTCGTACGGAAGGCGTCCACCTTGGCCTGCAGGCGCTGCGCGGCGAGGGTCAGCTTCTCCTCCTCGCCCTGCAGGGTCTGGTGCTGCACCTCCAGGTCGCTGACCTGCTGCTGCAGCGAGGCGCGCCGGGACAGCGCCTCGCGGGCCAGGTCCTCGCGGCCCAGGGCGAGGGCCTTGCGGCCCTGGTCCTCCAGCTTGGCGGACTGGCCCTGCAGCTGGTTCAGCTGCAGCTCCAGGCGCTTGCGGGAGGTCGCCACGTCGGCGACGCCGCGGCGCACCTTCTGAAGCAGCTCCAGCTGCTTCTGGTACGAGTAGTCGAGGGTCTCGCGCGGGTCCTCGGCCCGGTCCAGGGCCTTGTTCGCCTTCGCGCGGAAGATCATCCCCATACGCTTCATGACACCGCTCATGGGCTTCGCGCGCCCCCTTCTAGACGGACTGTGCTCCAGGTCACCGACAGGACCCACAGTACGGGCCCTGTCTCCATTACCGCACTGTTCCTGTGCGGATGCGCTCCTCCTCCAGAACGACTCCGCCCCCGCCCTCGTCAGGCGTAGGGAGTAGGTGCTCCCCCGAGCGCACCCACCGCAAGAACCCTGCACAGGGAAGACGCCCGCCGTTGCCGGATCGTTCCCCGCGGGGGTGGGGTACCCGCCCGCAACCACGTAGGCTTGGGTTTTGTGTTTGGTAGCCGTTCCTCCAAGGAAGAGAAGGCCGCAGCCACCGACAAGGTGACCGCCGACCTCTCGCAGCCCCGTGACCCGCAGGCCCCGAAGGGCCGCCCGACGCCGAAGCGTGCTGTGGCCCAGTCGCAGCGCAAGGCCGTGGTGGCCTCGACCGGCAACCGCAAGGAGGACGCCAAGCGTGCCCGTGAGCGCCGCCGGGCGGAGATGACCAAGCAGCGCGAGGCGCTGGCCAGTGGCGACGAGCGCTATCTGCCCGCCCGCGACAAGGGCCCCGTCCGCCGGTTCGTCCGCGACTTCGTGGACTCCCGCTTCTCCGTCGCCGAGATGTTCCTGCCGCTGGCAGTGATCATCCTGGTTCTCAGCATGGTGCGGGTGCCGTCGATCCAGAACGTCGCCCTGCTGCTGTGGCTGGCCGTGATCGCCCTGATCATCGTCGACTCCATCGGCATGGGCTTGCGCCTGCGCAAGTCCCTCGCCGAGCGCTTCCCCGACGAGCCGCGCCGCGGCGCCGTCGCGTACGGCCTCATGCGCACCCTTCAGATGCGCCGGCTGCGCCTGCCGAAGCCTCAGGTCAAGCGCGGGGAACGGCCCTGAGCGGAGGGAAGCCCGGAGCGTCGGGAGACGGCTTCGCGGGGGGAGCCAGGCTCTGGCTCGAGGGCTTGGGCGGACTGCGCAACGCTGTCCGCCAGGAGCTCGTGGGCCGGCAGGTCGACGAACAGATCGCGCACCGCTTCCCGGTCGGGCAGCGGCTGCGCGTCCTGGACGTCGGCATGGGCCAGGGCACCCAGGCGCTGCGTCTCGCCCGCGCCGGGCACAAGGTCACCGGACTGGAGCAGGACCCCGCCATGCTCGCCGTCGCCCAGGAGGCGCTGGCGGCCGAGCCCGCCGGGATCCGGGACCGGGTCCGGCTCATGGAGGGCGACGGCCGCGAGACCGGCGCGCACTTCCTGCCGGGCAGCTTCGACGTGGTGCTGTGCCACGGCGTGCTGATGTACGTGCCCGAGCCGGACGCGATGCTCGCCGGGCTGGCCCGGATGCTGGCGCCCGGCGGACTGCTGTCCCTGCTGGTGCGCAACGGCGACGCCCTCGCGATGCGGCCCGGGCTGGACGCCGACTGGCAGGCCGCTCTGGCCGCCTTCGACACCATCGACTACACGAACCGGCTGGGCCTGGACGTACGGGCCGACCGGCTGGCCGGGCTCACCGCCACCCTGTCCGGGATCGGCGCACCTCTGCAGGCCTGGTACGGCGTACGCGTCTTCACCGACGGGACCGAGGCCGGCGAGGAACTTCCCCCGGACGAGGAGCTGGAGCGGCTGCTGGCCGCCGAGGACCGCGCCGGGCGGACCGACCCCTACCGCGGTGTCGCGGCGCTGCTGCACCTGTGCGGCGTACGGGGCTGACCCGCCCCGGCACACCACCCGCAGCACCGGAGAAGCCCGGGCCCCGTACGGGGCCCGGGCTTCCTGCACCGGCAGCGGCCGCTCAGGCGTCCAGCGCCGCGCGCAGGCTCATCGCGTACAGCTCGGTGCCGTTGTCGTCGGACAGCTTCACCTGCTCGGTGCCGCCCTCCAGCAGCTGCTTCCAGTACTCACCGATCCAGGACTCCGCGTCCCCTTGCGTGGTGAACTCCTCCGGCTCCACCGACGGGCTCGTCTCGGTGCCGTCGGCCTTCTCGAACCGCCACGTCCACGCCATGTCCGCCTCCGTTGCTCGTCCGCTGCTCGCACGCGTCTCTTCTTGAGTCTGCCCGCAGAGTAGCCGGGCGCGCACCAGTCCCGGCGACGCGGGAGGATCTTCTCGTGGAACTCACTCTGCTCGGCACCGGCACACCCGAAGGACTGCCCCGCCCCGGCTGTCCCTGCGCGGCCTGCGCGGTCTCCGTCGGCCCCCGGTCGCGCGCCGCGACGTCCCTCCTCGTCGACGGGGCGCTGCTGCTCGACCTGACCCCCGGGGCGGTCTTCGCCGGCGCCCGCGCGGGGCATTCGCTGGCCGGCGTACGGCAGGTCCTGCTCACCCATCCGCACGACGGGCCGCCGGTCGAGCTGCCGCCGGGGCTGCCGGCCGCCGGGCGGGTGCCGGACGGGCGGGAGCTCGCGGTGATCAGCGGGCACCGGGTGCGGGCGGTGCCGATGGACGCGCCGGGCACCGGGTACGAGGTGACGGGGCCGGACGGGAGCCGGCTGCTGTACCTCCCGCCCGGCGGGGCGCCGGCCGGCTGGGGGTCCCCCCGGACGGAGTCTGGGGGAGGCGCCGCCGGGCAGCGCCCGTACGACATGGTCCTCGCGGACGTGCTGGGCCGGCCGGAGTCGCTGGTGCGGCTGCGGGCGAGCGGCGCCGCCGGGCCGACCACCGACGTGATCGCCGTGCACCTGGACCACGACACCCCGCCGGGCCGGGAACTGGAGCGCCGGTGCGCTGCGGCCGGCGCGCGGGCGGTGCCGGACGGGACGACGGTGACGGTGGGCGAGTACCACGCGGTGCCGGACCTGCCGCGCCGGACGCTGGTGCTCGGCGGGGCCCGCTCGGGGAAGTCCTTCGAGGCGGAACGCCGGCTGGCGAGCTTCCCGGAGGTGGTCTACGTGGCCACCGGCGGATCCCGGGACGGCGATGCGGAATGGGCGGCGCGGATCGGCCTGCACCGGGAGCGGCGGCCTGGGAGCTGGCGCACGGTGGAGACGTGCGAGCTGGCGCCGCTGCTGGTGGAGGGAGGGCCGCCGTTGCTGATCGACTGTCTGGCGCTGTGGCTGACCGACGCGATGGACCGGGCGGGGGCCTGGGACGACGCCGTGTGGGCGGGGCAGGGCCAGAAGGAGCTCCGGGAGCGGGTGGCGGAGCTGGTGGCGGCCGTGCGGGCCACCCGCCGCACGGTGGTGGCCGTCAGCAACGAGGTGGGCTCGGGCGTCGTTCCGGCAACCGCTTCCGGCCGGCGTTTCCGCGACGAACTGGGGCGCCTGAACAGCCTGGTGGCCGCCGAGTGCGAGCACGTCCTGATGGTGGTCGCCGGGCAGGCGGTGGTCCTGAAGGACTGACTCCGCGCCCCGCCCGGCGAGCAGCCGGACGGGGCTTGGGGAGGGCCTTACCCGCTGTACGCTCTGGCAGATGACCACGCTGAATCTCGACGACTTCTCCGATCTGATCGAGCGCCCCGACGGGGGCGTCCGGCGTGACGCCGAGGAACGCCGTGAGCGGCTGGCCGTGCCGGCCGGGGCGCTGGGGCGGCTCGACGAGCTCGCCGAGTGGCTCGCCGCCGCGCAGGGGCGGGTGCCCGTCCGCCCGATCGAACGGCCCCGCGTCGTGCTGTTCGCCGCCGACCACGGGATCGCCGCCGAGGGGGTGTCCGCCCGCGCCGCCGGCAGTGCGCACGAGCTGGTGCGCTCCGTGCTCGACGGGAAGAGCCCCGTCTCGATCCTCGCCGGGCGCCTCGGCGCCACCGTACGGATCGTGGACGCCGGCCTGGACTGCGAGCCCGGCCTGCTGCCCGAGGACGTGGTCCGCCACCGCGTACGCCGCGGCAGCGGGCGGATCGACATCGAGGACGCGCTCACCCTCGAGGAGGCCGACGCGGCCCTGCGGCTCGGGATGCGGATCGCCGACGAGGAGGCCGACTCGGGCACCGACCTCGTGGTCCTCGGGGACGTGAGCGTCGGCGGGACGACGGTCGCGGCGACGCTCGTCGCCGCCCTGTGCGGAACCGACGCTTCTGTGGTCACCGGCCGCGGGGGACTGCCCATCGACGACCTGACGTGGATGCGCAAGTGCGCGGCGATCCGCGACGCGCTGCGCCGGGCCCGCCCGGTCCTCGGCGACCAGGTGGCCCTGCTCGCGGCGGTCGGCGGCGCCGACGTGGCCGCGATCACCGGGTTCCTGCTGCAGTGCGCGGTCCGCCGTACGCCGGTCATCCTCGACGGCATCGTCTCGGCGGCCTGCGGACTGGTGGCCCAGCGCGCCGCGTTCCGGGCCCCCGACTGGTGGCTGGCCGGGCAGGCCAGCGGCGAGCCGGGCCAGACGAAGGCCCTGGACCGGATGGCGCTCAACCCGGTGCTCGACCACGGCGTCACTGTGGGAGAGGGAACCGGGGCATTGCTGGCTCTCCCCCTGGTCCAGGCGGCCGCCGCGCTCGCGGCGGAACTCCCGGAGCAGGTGGCGCAGGAGCCTGCGGAGCCGGAGGAGCCGAAGGACTGAGCGTCCGGTCGGCGGCGCGCCCCATATGATCGCGTTTCATGGGAGAGGCCCGCTTGACCAGCGCAGACATCGACCGGACCGCACAGGCTGCCAAGGCAGCACAAGGATCCGGCAAAGACACGAACAGCAGGAAAGACGAGAAGAAGGACGAAGGGGGCGGCCGGGAGACCGGCCGGGGATCCGCCCGGTCGCGGCGCAGCGCCGCGTTCGCGGTCTGGTACCTGCGCGCCGTCACCTTCGTCAACTTCCTCAGCGCGGTGTGGCTTTCGCTCGGGCAGGACCTGCGCCGCCACAACACCGCCGATTTCTACACCCCTTACCTGCTCACGGCGGGCTTCGCGTCCGGCCTGTTCTCGCTGCTGCTCGCGGTCACCATGGGCCGCCGCAAGCGGGCCGCGTGGATCCTGAACCTGGTGCTCAGCGGCATGCTGCTGCTGGCCTTCGCCACCGCGGCCTTCGCCCCGTGCACCAGCGGCGACTTCGACCTCTGCTACCCGGAGTTCCGGGACCACACCCAGAACTGGGTCTCCCTGGCCCTGACGGCGGCCTTCGTCGGCGCCCTGCTGCTCGGCCGCCGGGAGTTCTACGCCAAGGGCGACCGCTCCAACCCCAAGCTGGCCACCATCGTCGGCGCCGTCGGCCTGCTGGCCACCTCGTTGCTGGCCGCGCTGATCGTCGGCGCCGCCAACACCGACCCGGACGCCGCCGACGCCACGTTCCTGGCCCGCTGGCGGTACGGCGTGATGCGGCTCATCACCCTGGAGCCCAACGCCCGCGACTACGCGGCGATCACCACTCCCGGCTGGGTGGACATCGTCATCAACGTCATGTCGACGCTGCTGCTGATCGCCGTGCTGCTCGCCGCCTTCCGTTCGCGCCGCGCCGTCGACCCGCTGACCGAGGAGGACGAGGAGAAGCTGCGCGCGCTGCTCGCCCGGCAGGGCGACCGCGACTCGCTCGGCTACTTCGCGCTGCGCCGCGAGAAGTCCGTCATCTGGTCCCCCACCGGCAAGGCCGCCGTCACGTACCGCGTCGTCGGCGGGGTCTCGCTGGCCTCCGGCGACCCGATCGGCGACCCCGAGGCCTGGCCCGGCGCCATCGAGCCCTGGCTGGCCGAGGCCCGCGAGCACGGCTGGGTGCCGGCCGTGATGGGCGCGAGCGAGGAGGCCGGGCAGATCTACGCGCGGCACGGTCTGGACGCGCTGGAGCTGGGCGACGAGGCCATCGTCGAGACCGACGAGTTCACCCTGGAGGGCCGCGCCATGCGGACCGTCCGGCAGGCCTACAACCGCGTCAAGCGCGCCGGGTACACCGTCCGGATCCGCCGGCACGCCGACATCCCGGCCGAGGAGATGGACGTGCTCCTCACCCGCGCCGACGACTGGCGCGACGGTGCGACCGAGCGCGGCTTCTCCATGGCACTGGGCCGACTGGGCGATCCCGGCGACGGCCAGTGCGTGATGCTGGAGTGCACCGACGGCAACGGCGATCTGCGCGCCGTGCTGTCCTTCGTGCCGTGGGGCCCCAAGGGTCTGTCGCTGGACCTGATGCGCCGCGACCGCGATTCCGAGAACGGTCTGATGGAGTTCATGGTCATCGAACTCCTGGAACGCTCCAAGGAGATCGGCGTCACACAGGTGTCGCTCAACTTCGCGATGTTCCGTTCTGTCTTCGAGCGGGGGTCCAAGCTCGGCGCGGGTCCGGTGCTGCGCATGTGGCGCTCGCTGCTGAGCTTCTTCTCCCGCTGGTGGCAGATCGAGTCCCTCTACCGGGCCAACGCCAAATACCGGCCGATCTGGGAACCGCGGTTCATGCTCTTCGAGAAGAGCTCCGACCTGCTGCGGATCGGCATCGCCGCGGGCCGGGCCGAGGGCTTCCTGGAGGCTCCCGGGCTGCCGAAGTGGCTGAACCGCAGACATCTGGAGACCAATCGTTGACGGCGTGGACGACCACCCCCCTGCGGCGGTTCGCCCGCCGCGAGTGGGGGCCCCTGTTCTGGACCGTCCGCGACGCGCTCGTCCGCGACAAGTGGCGGGCCGCCCCGATGACGCTGGGGGCCGTCTGCCTGACCTCGGTCTTCCAGATCGTCCAGAACACGTCCTGGGGGTTCCAGCCGGTCCAGAACCTCGGGTCGGTCAAGGCCGCCGATCCGCTGTGGCTGGCCCTGCTGCGCACCCCGCTGTCCCTGTTCGTCCCCGCCCTCGACCTGCCCGTGTGGGGGGCCCTCGCCCAGATCCTGCTGGTCTTCGGGATCTCCGAGATCTGCATCGGCTGGTGGCGCACGCTGCTGATCGGCTACGTCGCCACCCTCGCCGGGACCACGTACGCGCGGATCGGGCTCTCGCTGGGCCCCGACCACCCCTTCGGCCTGCCGGTGTCCGACCGCGTCGTCAACGACACCGGCCCGTCGGCGGCGGTGGTCGGTCTCGCGATCTACGTGTGCTGGCGCTACCGGGCGTACCTGACCGGGGCCGCCGTGATCGCGGTGATGATCGGCGAGGTGCTTGTCAAGGACAACCTGGCGGGCAAGGAGCACCTCGCGGCCATCGCCGCCGTCATGGCGGTGTGCGTGGTCCGTGCGAAATGGGGCCCTGAACGCTCCCGGACCCCCCTCGGCCGGCGCCCGCCCCCGGCCGCCCCGCTGCCCCCGCAGCGTCCCGGCTTCTGACGCCGTCCGCCCGGCCGGAGGCAGGCCGTACCGTATCGGGGTGACGACACACCTCGGGCCCTTCGCCCCCACCCGGCACTGGATGCGGACCCATCCGCTCGCCACCGATGCCGTTCTCGCGCTCGGGGCGCTCGTCTCCATGGTCGTCGGCTCGTTCGCCGATCCGCACGGCCCGCACGGCCCCACGTTCGGGACCCGGACCCCCGAGCCGTTCTCCCTGCTGCTGATGGTGCTGGGCGCGGCCGCGCTGGTGTTCCGGCGGCGGCACACGCGCACCGTGCTCGCCGTGACCATCGGGCTCTGCCTGCTGGAGCTGACCACCGGCGAGCCCCGGGCCCCGGTCGCCATGTCCACGGTGATCGCCCTGTACACGCTGGCCTCCCGCACCGACCGGCCCACCACCTGGCGGATCGCCGTGCTGACGATGGCCGGACTGACGGGCGTGGCCATGCTGGCGGGCCCCCTGCCCTGGTACGCGCAGGAGAACATCGGCATCTTCGCCTGGACCGGGATGGCCGCGGCCGCCGGCGACGCGGTGCGCAGCCGGCGGGCGTTCGTCGACGCGATACGGGAGCGGGCCGAACGGGCCGAGCGGACCCGCGAGGAGGAGGCCCGGCGGCGGGTCGCCGAGGAACGGCTGCGGATCGCGCGCGACCTGCACGACGTGGTGGCCCATCACATCGCCCTGGTCAACGTGCAGGCGGGGGTGGCCGCGCACGTCATGGACAAGCGTCCCGACCAGGCCAAGGAGGCCCTGGCGCACGTACGGGACGCGAGCCGCTCGGCGCTGAACGAGCTGCGGGCCACGGTCGGCCTGCTGCGGCAGTCCGGCGATCCGGAGGCACCGACCGAACCGGCGCCGGGGCTGGCCGTACTGGACGAACTGGTGGACACCTTCCGGCACGCCGGGCTGCCGGTGAAGGTGATGGTCGAGCTGGGCCGGGAGCGGGACGCGCTGCCGGCCGCCGTGGACCTGGCCGCGTACCGGGTGATCCAGGAGGCCCTGACCAACGTGCGCAAGCACGCGGGCCCGGAGGTCCGGGCCGAGGTCAGCGTGGTCCGGGTCGGCGCCTCGGTGGAGGTGACCGTGCTGGACGACGGCGGCACCGCCGAGCTCCCCGCGGACGACGGCGCTGGCGGCGGCCACGGGCTGCTCGGCATGCGCGAGCGGGCCACGGCCCTGGGCGGCTCCTGCTTCGCCGGGCCCCGGTTCGGCGGCGGCTACCGGGTGCACGCGGTCCTTCCGGTGGCCTAGTTCCCCGGCGGGCAGACCTGCCGCCAGACGCCCAGTTCGTACTTCTTCTGCAGCGAGCTGAACTGGAGCTCCTGCGAGCGCTCGCACCACTCGCCGATCCGGCTCTCGTACTCGACGTGGAAGACGGCCTTGCCCGCCGCGATGAACGGGGTGAGCCGCTCGCACTCGTCGTACTCGGCGCACTGCTCGTTGACCGCGAAGTCGAAGTCCCCCACCAGCTGCGGGATCTGGTCGAGGTCGTTCTTCAGCCCGACCGCGAGGCCCCGGTCGTGCGCCAGCTTCGCGATCAGCCGGTTGTACTTCAGCTGGTCGTCGGCGGAGAGCGGGAAGCCGGACTTGTTGCGGTAGCCGTCCATGTTGTCGGGCTCCACCGCGTCGAAGCCCTTCTCCCGGCACATGTCGAACCGCTTCGCGATCAGCGGCTCCAGCTCGGCCAGCCGCCGGATGTCCAGCCAGCGCTCGCCCTCCCAGCCGTTGCCCTCGCCGAGCACCGCCTTCGGGAAGGCGCCGGCGTCGGGGCGGAAGTCCTCCCAGGCGCCGGTGGAGAGGTAGCAGATGGTCCGCCGGCCGGCCTTGTTCAGCTCGGCGACCTGCTCCTTGGTGGTGTTGAACCCGTCGACGTCGTAGACGGCGGCCTTCACCGAGGTGTCCAGCTTCCCGGTCAGCTGCCACTGCCAGCTGACCCCGGGCTTCGGCTGCCAGCGCTCCCCCGGCGCCGGGGCGGGCGACACCTCGTGCGGCTCCTGCCCCTCGGTGGTGCAGGCGGCCAGCACGAGCAGCAGGAGCAGCGGCAGTGCGCGGCCGCGCCGGAGCGAGCGCGTCATCCGGTGGCCTCCAGGGCGTACGGGAGGGTCCCCCACGGGTGCGCGCCGGTCCCGGGGACGGCGCAGTGCACCGCGGCCCCGCGCTGCCGGGCGAGCTCGGCGGCGGGCGCGCCCGGCGGGACCGCGTACACGAGGTGGCAGAACCGCTGGGCGGGGTGGTCGGCCGTCCAGGGCGGCACCGCCGCGTCCCGGTAGGCGTCCCAGGGTCCCTCGAAGGTGACCAGCAGATCGGCGAGCCGGGCGTAGCCGGGGTGCGGGTGGACCCCGTGGTTGAGGACGAGGGTACGGGCGCCGGCGGCCCGGGCGGCGACGGCGAGCCGCCCGTAGTGCGACAGCAGCGCCGGATCGGCGGAGGCCTGGTCGAGGAAGGCCCCGTCGGCGCCGTACCAGTCGCGGTGGCGCAGCAGGTCCGCCACGACGGCGGCGTGCGGACGCCGCCCGTAGTCGGTGTCGGTGTAGCCGAGGACGGTCACCCCGGCGTCGCGCAGCCGCTCCGCGACGGCGGCGAACCGCTCGTCGGGGGCCTCCCCCGGCCCGCTGGCCGGGTTGAGGACCACCGAGTGCAGCCGGCCGGCGGAGCGGATCAGCCGTTCCCAGTCCTCGGGCCGGTCGGCGGGGTGCTCGTAGAGGGGCACCAGCAGCATGAGGTCCTTCTTCTTGTACGGGTTCACGTGGTACGAGTTCACGTTGTACAGGTCACGTTGTACGGGGCCGGAATCAGCGGTGGGCCGTCGCGCGGCCGAGGAGCAGGCAGACCAGCGTGCCCAGCGCCGCCGCGGCCGCACCCGCCACCGCCAGCTGGACCAGCCGCGGCTGCCCCACCCCCAGCAGCAGCGCCAGGCTCTGGGCGACGGCCGCCGAGGCGCAGACCACGGCCGCGGGCCGCACCGCCCCGAAGGACTGGAGCAGCAGCCCGGTCCACATGACGGCGCCGAGCAGCAGCAGGGTCGCGACCCGGACCACGGTCAGGCCCGGGGCTCCCGGCCACAGCAGGGTGCCGACCAGCCCGAGGAGCAGCAGCACCGCCAGGTACGCGGCGAGGCAGCGGCCCAGCGTGCCGAGCATCCGCAGCCAGAACTGCCGGGGCGAGCGGGCCGCCCGCAACCCGGCCAGGCTCCCGCTGCGGAACCGGTGGAGCAGCCATTCGGCGGGACCCATGCTGAGGGTGAGCGCCACCGCCGAGGGGGCGGCGACGGCCTCGGCGGGACCCCCGGCGAGCACCTCCCCCAGGGCGGCGTACAGCACGAGCAGGCCGGTCCCGAGGCCGAACACCCCGTACGGCACGGAGTCCCCGATGCGGGGCCCGCGCGGGCCGTACTCCTCCTCGGCGCCCCGCAGCATCCGCCAGCGCACCGGGCCCTCGCCGGGCCGGTGTCCGGCCCAGCCCCGGATCCGGCGCGCGCCGGCCCGTACTCCCTCGGCCAGCGGCAGCTCCCGTACGGCGAGGGTGCAGGCGGCCAGCAGGGACACCAGCAGCAGGCCCACCCGCAGCGGCACGGGCGGGTCGGTGAACAGCGCGAGCAGCGACCCCGCGGCCATCGGGGCGAGCGCGGCGAGCAGCACCCGCTCCCGGCCGAGCACCAGCAGCACGGTGGCGGCCCCGACGTACAGGGCCTGCCCGGCGGCGAACGCGTACGAGAACGGCGGCCCGCCCGGCACGGTCAGCGCGGCGGCGATGCCGAGCAGGGCGCCGGCGGGGGCGCCGACGAGCAGCGTCCGCCCGGCGGCGGCCCGGTCGCCCAGGCCCAGCCAGGAGTAGGCCCGGTGGGACAGCGTCTGGTCCCACACCCAGCCGATGAGCGCCCCGGCGAGCAGGGTCAGCGTCCCGGCGGGCAGCCCGAGCCGGTCCTGCGGACCCTCCAGCAGCGGGGCGCCCAGGACGTACGCCAGACCGGGCAGCGCGAAGATCACCCCGCGGAGCAGGCAGGCCGTGAGGGAGACCTTCCAGGGGTCGGGGACGTGTTCGGGCTCCGGGAAGGCGCGCGGCACCCGGGCGTAGAGCTCCTCGGCGAGGCCGAAGGAGTCGTGGCGCCCGTAGGTGAGGCGGATGTGCTCGTCGGTCATCCCGTCGGATTCGAGGACGGCGGCGATCTCGTCGGGGTGGACGGCCGCCGCGATGAAGGGTCCGAGGCGTTCGGCGAGTTCGTCCATCGGGTCGCCGGCCGGGCCGTCATCCCCCGGCCCGGTGTCCCGGGGCCGGGGGATGACGGGCAGGGTGTCGCCGCCGGGGACGCGCAGCCAGAGGGATCCGCTCACCACAGGCTCCCGTCGGCGGCGAGTTCGCGGTACCAGGGGTCGGCGACCCGCTGCGTCCAGTCGTCGCCCGCGCGGACGGGCAGCACGGGCTGCCCGGCCTGGGCGAGGCCGCGGTAGATGTGCCGGAAGCCGTCCACCGACTGGTGGAGCGTGAACTTCTCGATCACCCGCTTGCGGGAGCGCCGGCCCAGTTCGGCGCGGCGTTCGTCGTCGCGGAGCAGGGCGAGGGTGGCGCGGGCCATGGTCTCCGGTTCGCGCGGCGGGACCACGAGCCCGGTGTCGCCGACGGCCTCCCGCACCCCGCCGACGTCGGTGGAGACGGTGGTGCGGCCGCAGGACATGGCCTCGATGATGCTGAAGGGGAAGCCCTCGCTGATGCTGGAGAGCATCACGACGCTGCCCGCCGCGTAGGCCCGGGCCACCTCGGCGATGCGGCCCTCGTACGAGATGCCGTCGCTCACCCCGAGTTCGGCGGCGAGTTTCTCCAGGCGGAGCTTGTACTCCTCGCAGCCGGCCGGGACCGGGCCGAACAGGCGCAGCCGCAGGGCGGGCAGCTCCTCGCGCATGAACGCGTAGGCCCGGATGAGGGTTTCGAGGTCCTTGATCGGGTCGATGCGCCCGCACCAGCTGAGGGTGGGCACCTCGGGTTCGGGTCCGGCGTCGGGGAAGACGTACGGGTCGACCCCGTTGTAGACCGTGCGGATGCGGTCGGGGGCGGCGCCGCCGCGCTCCTCCCAGCGGCGGTTGTACTGGTTGCACGGGGTGATCAGGTCGGCCTGCCGGTAGCCCTCGGTGTTGAGCTCCCGGTAGAAGCCGAGCATCAGCGCCTTGACCGGCCAGCGCTGTTCGGCGGTGCGGTAGCCGAGGTAGCGCTCGCGCAGGTAGATGCCGTGCTCGGTGAGCAGGAAGGGCACCTTGTCGAGGTACTTGGCGGCGAGGGCCGGGAGCGTGGCGAGCCCGCTGCTGACGGAGTGCGCGACGCTGTCCGGGGGGATCCGTACGGACAGCGGCCGCAGCGCGTGCTCGATCAGGTCGGTGGCGGTGAGCGCGTCGTGGACGGTGGGCTCGGCGGCGGCGGTGACGAGGCCGGGCCGGGTCCATACGGTCATCAGCAGCCGCAGGACCGTTTCGGAACGCAGGGCCGGGGCGAGGCGGCCCGCCCGGGCCAGGACGGCGAGCTCGTGCAGGGCTTCGGAGAAACCGCCGCGGGCCGGGTCGAGGAGCGAGAGCAGAAAGGTTTCGTAGGTCTCGGTGAAGCGGCGGTGCGCCTTGCCCCGAAGGGCGGAGCGGCGGCTGCGTCCCGGCGGCGGTCCCCAGAGCGGGACGGCGGTGTGCCGGTAGACGTTGCGCGGCAGCTCCCAGGTGACCGGCTCGCGCCCGGAGCCGGTCAGGGCTATGACGTTGAAGTCGACCTCCGGCATCCCGCGTACCAGCTGGTCGCACCAGGTGCTGACTCCCCCGTGGACGTGCGGATAGGTGCCTTCGGTGAGCATGGTGACATGACGCCCATGGCTCATGTGCTGTGTCCCCCCAGGACTCTTTTTCTGGGCTCGTTCGCCTCCGGGGGCGCTCTTGTCGGCTCCAGGAGGGCGTGCGTCCTCGAGAACCGCATCGACCTCGCGGTTCTCTCCGGGCGCTCGCCCTCCTTCGCCGACGCGTCCCCTTCGGCTCACTCACCCGTGCAGATGGTGCAGCGGCAGGTCAGCTGGGCAGCTTGAGCGTGACCGCGCTCTGCAGCAGCTCGGGCGCGGTCCACGCCGAGCGGTTGCCCGCGTAGGCGGTGCCGAAGTCGGCGGTGCCCAGCAGGAGCTGCTTCTTGGTGCCGGTGGGTGCGGTCACCGGGGCGACGACGCCGGACGGCGCCTTGACGGTGACGGCGGTCCCGATGCGGTAGGCGGTGACCTTGCCTTCGGCCAGCGCCTTGTCCCAGGCGGCCCGGCGGCTCAGCTCCACCCCGGTGTCCTTCATGCTCTGGTTCACGATCGGGGCGCTGGGCGCGTAGAGCGCGCGGTAGGTGTCGAGGACCTGGTTGAGCACCGGGTAGAGGGTGCGGTCCTCGGCCAGGTTGGACTGGTGGACGTAGTGCGGACGCGGGTCGTTGGCCAGGACGTGGCGCAGGGCGGTCCGCGCCTCGGCCGGGACGATGTAGTCCAGGTAGCCGGTGGTGGTGCTGAGCGGGGCCGGGAGGCAGGTGGAGGTCGCGGGGTTGTCCTCGCAGACTCCGCTGCCGCCGTCGGCGCGGCTGGTGTAGATCCAGTTGTACTCGTCGGCCATCTCCGCGTTGGTGCCCGTGTTGTAGTACACGTTCATCGGGTAGCGGGGGACGGTCAGGGCGGCGCCGACCGCGCGCTGCACGGGCTCGCGCGAGTTGTCGCTGCCCGCCCACTTGACCCCGTTGTCGGCGAGCGCGCCCGCCAGGTTGGGGTTGTCCTGGTCCTGCTGCGGCAGGGTCTTGAGGCCCGAGTGCTCGCCGGTGACGAGCTCGCTGCGGTCGGTGGTGATGCCCTTGGCGGCGGCCCAGCTGTTGTTGTCGCGGATCTGGGCGGAGATCTCGGCGCGGCTCATCCAGTTGACGGCGCCCTGGGCGTTCTTCGTACAGGTCCACGGGATGGTGGCGGTGTTCTGCACGCAGCCGAGGAACGGGTGCGTGTAGGTGTGGTTCATCCAGCGGTACTTGGCCCGGTCCGAGACCAGCTGCGCGGTGAGGGCGTCGGTGCCGCCGTTCTCGGCCTTCCATTCCTCGCCGGCGCCGGCGTTGAAGAGGAGGTCGAGTTTGAAGTTCTTGCTCGTCTGCCACTGCGCCGCGTACTGGGCGTCGGCGGCGGTCATGCGGATGGTGCTCTCCTTGCCCTCGCCGCCCGCACAGGCGTAGTCGCCGGGCGTGCAGTTGAGGTCCTTGCTCCAGCGGGCGTCCGGGGCGAAGACGTCGTCGACGTGGACCGCGAAGTAACTGCGGCTCTGGCCGAGGTGGACCCCCTGGGTGAGCCAGTCGACGATGCCGCGGGCCAGCAGCCGGAACTGCTGCTGGTACTGGTTGTATCCGAAGGTGACGACCAGTTCGCTGCGTCCGTCGTGCATGTACTCGCCGACGAGCGAGGCCCGTCCGCCGGCGACGGGTGCGTCGAGGTAGCTGGTGTAGCCGGCCCGCGGCTTGCCCATGAACCCGAAACTCTCCGGAACCAGGGTGGAGTTGTCCTCGAAGGCGACTTGACCGGCGAGGTAGTCGAAGGGGCCCGCCTTGCCGGCCGCGGTGACCGCGGCCTGGGTGCCGTCGAGCTGCCCGCTGTAGCCGCCGTTGTCGGTGTACTCGAGCCCCACGCCCGGGTGGGCCCAGGTGTACGCGTCGACCTGGCGGATGCCGTACGTCGTCTCGTACGCGGTGAGCGCGGCCATCTCGGCCGAGCCCTCGCCGAACGGGTTCTCGTTCGGCAGCACGACGCCCTGGTACTTGGCGCGCGGCCGGCCGTCGACCGTGTCGCTGAGGAACGCGGCGTTGATCACCGGGCGGCCGGAGCCGCCCAGCAGCACGCGGGTGTAGGGGACTCCGGTGTCCCGGAGCTCCGCGGTGATGGCCTCGACCGAGCTGCCGCCGTCGTCGACGACGAGCACCTTCAGGTCGATGCGCGGTGTCACGGCCGCCTGTGCGGTCGCAGCGGGCATTGCCACGGACATCAGCGCTGCCACCGCCATTGCGGCGGCAGCCCTGTTCATCCGGTTCTTGTTGACCATTTCGGCCTTTCCCCCCGCAGGCATCACTCGACAACGGCCCTATGGCGGTCGGCCGGGCCGAGGAGGCTCTGTGGAAATCATGCAAAGGGACCCCGCGTCCCCTTGCGAGAGTGGCTCGAGTCTCTCGGACCTCGTCAGGTCTAAAGGGCAAACCTGGTCCGGAAGCCACGGATGGGTGAACCTGGTGGCGTCTTGATCGAACAACTTGCCAAACCTTCGAGTGACGTACGGACCAGCCGGTACGCGTAGGCTCATTTCTGGCGGCCGTCGGGCCGGAATACGATCGCTACGGATGGCCGTCCACCCACTCGGCCCACAACACAAACGGAAGCGAGACTTCACCACCGTGACTGCTCTGACTCTCAGCACTGCCGGCGCGGCGACGCTCCGCGCCGACGCCCTCGTGGTCGGCGTGGCGAAGGGCCCGAAGGGCCCGGTCGTCGCCGCAGGCGCCGAGGCCGTGGACAAGGCGTACGACGGAAAGCTCGCCGCCGTGCTCGACGCACTCGGTGCCTCCGGCGCCGAAGGCGAGACCACCAAGCTGCCGGCGCCGGACGGCCTGAAGGTCCCGGTCGTGCTGGCGGTCGGACTCGGCCCCGTCCCCGAGAAGGACGAGTCGTACGACGAGGAGGCCCTGCGCCGCGCCGCCGGCGCCGCCGCCCGTGCGCTGCACGGCACCAAGAAGGCCGCCTTCGCCCTGCCCCTGGACGACGCCTCCGCCATCACGGCCGTCGCCGAGGGCGCGCTGCTGGGCGCGTACGCCTTCACCGCCTACCAGGGCGGCGAGAACAAGGCGGCCCGCAAGAACGGCGACAAGAACGGCGGCCCGAAGCAGCCGCTCGCCGAGGTCGCCCTGCTGGGTGCCAAGCCGCGCGACAAGGAGCACAAGGCCGCCGTCGAGCGCGCCACGGTCGTCGCGACCGAGGTCAACGTCGCCCGCGACCTGATCAACACCCCGCCGAACGACCTCACCCCCGAGGCCTTCGCCGCCGTCGCGTCCGCGACCGCCAAGGAGCACGGGCTCAAGGTCCAGGTCCTGGACGAGAAGGCACTGACCAAGGGCGGCTTCGGCGGCATCATGGGCGTCGGCAAGGGCTCGGAGAACCCGCCGCGTCTGGTGAAGATCGCCTACACCCACCCCAAGGCGGAGAAGCACCTCGCCTTCGTCGGCAAGGGCATCACCTACGACTCGGGCGGCATCTCCCTGAAGCCGGCCGGCCACAACGAGACGATGAAGTGCGACATGTCCGGCGCCGCCGCCGTGTTCGCCTCCGTCGTGGCCGCGGCCAAGCTGGGCCTCGAGGTCAACGTCACCGGCTGGCTCGCGCTCGCCGAGAACATGCCCTCCGGCTCCGCCACCCGCCCCGGCGACGTGCTGCGCATGTACAGCGGCAAGACCGTCGAGGTCCTGAACACCGACGCCGAGGGCCGCCTCGTCCTGGGCGACGCGCTGACCAAGGCCTCCGAGGAGAACCCGGACGCGATCGTCGACGTCGCGACCCTGACCGGTGCCATGGTGCTGGCCCTGGGCAACCGGACCTTCGCGATCATGGCCAACGACGACGCCTTCCGCACGGCGGTCCACGAGATCGCCGAGGAGGTCGGCGAGGCCTCCTGGCCGATGCCGCTCCCCGCGGACCTGCGCAAGGGCATGGACTCCCCCACCGCCGACATCGCCAACATGGGCGAGCGCATGGGCGGCGGCCTGGTGGCCGGCCTCTTCCTGCAGGAGTTCGTGGGCGAGGGCATCACCTGGGCGCACCTCGACATCGCGGGCCCGGCCTTCCACGAGGGTGCGCCGTACGGCTACACCCCCAAGGGCGGCACCGGTTCCGCCGTGCGCACGCTGGTGCGGCTGGCCGAGCGTACGGCCACGGGCGACCTGGGCTGACGCTCCCCGTGTGAGACGCGACTCGCCCCGGGCCCTTGGAGGAGGCCCGGGGCGAGGTTCGCTCACGACGGAATCCGAAGCAATCCGTAGGTTTCTACGCACGGGTAACCGTTACTTCGGGCAGAACGACCTGCCACAGTCCGGGCCCGGCGTCCCGCGTTCCCCCGACAAATGCGAAGATGGGTTCTCGGCAGGACAGGGCCCCCACCACAGGGCCGAAGAAGCAAGCGGCCGATTACCAGCCGCCGCCCGGTCACAGAGGACCGGTGCCCGGCGCACATGCATGGAGGACGTGACGTGGCGAACGACGCCAGCACCGTTTTCGACCTAGTGATCCTCGGCGGTGGCAGTGGCGGTTACGCCGCAGCTCTGCGCGCATCCCAGCTGGGTCTGGACGTTGCCCTGATCGAGAAGAACAAGCTCGGCGGCACCTGCCTGCACAACGGCTGCATCCCCACGAAGGCCCTGCTCCACGCGGGCGAGATCGCGGACCAGGCGCGCGAAGCCGCCCAGTTCGGCGTGAAGGCCACCTTCGAGGGCATCGACATCGCGGGTGTGCAGAAGTACAAGGACGAGGTCATCTCGGGCCTGTACAAGGGCCTGCAGGGCCTGGTCGCCTCCCGCAAGGTGACGTACATCGAGGGTGAGGGCCGCCTTTCCTCGCCGACCTCCGTCGACGTGAACGGCCAGCGCATCCAGGGCCGCCACATCCTGCTGGCGACCGGCTCCGTGCCGAAGTCGCTGCCGGGCCTGAACATCGACGGCAACCGCATCATCTCCTCGGACCACGCGCTGGTCCTGGACCGCGTCCCCGAGTCGGCGATCGTCCTGGGCGGCGGCGTCATCGGCGTCGAGTTCGCCTCGGCGTGGAAGTCCTTCGGCTCCGACATCACCGTGATCGAGGGCCTCAAGCACCTCGTCCCGGTCGAGGACGAGAACAGCTCGAAGCTGCTGGAGCGCGCGTTCCGCAAGCGCGGCATCAAGTTCAACCTCGGCACCTTCTTCGACAAGGCCGAGTACACCGAGACCGGCGTGCGCGTCACGCTGGCCGACGGCAAGACCTTCGAGGCCGAGGTGCTGCTGGTCGCCGTCGGCCGCGGCCCGGTCTCGCAGGGCCTCGGCTACGAGGAGCAGGGCGTCGCGATGGACCGCGGCTACGTCCTGGTCGACGAGTACATGCAGACCAACGTGCCGACGATCTCGGCCGTCGGTGACCTCGTCCCGACCCTGCAGCTGGCGCACGTCGGCTTCGCCGAGGGCATCCTGGTCGCGGAGCGTCTGGCCGGTCTGAAGACCGTCCCGATCGACTACGACGGCGTTCCGCGCGTCACGTACTGCCACCCCGAGGTCGCTTCCGTCGGCATCACCGAGGCCAAGGCCAAGGAGATCTACGGTGCGGACAAGGTCGTGGCCCTGAAGTACAACCTGGCGGGCAACGGCAAGAGCAAGATCCTCAAGACCGCGGGCGAGATCAAGCTCGTCCAGGTCAAGGACGGTGCCGTGGTCGGCGTCCACATGGTCGGTGACCGGATGGGCGAGCAGGTCGGCGAGGCCCAGCTGATCTACAACTGGGAGGCCCTGCCGGCCGAGGTCGCGCAGCTCATCCACGCGCACCCGACCCAGAACGAGGCGCTCGGCGAGGCCCACCTGGCCCTGGCCGGCAAGCCGCTTCACTCCCACGACTGATCGTCCCGGGCGCGACGACCACTTCCGCACTTTCGTAAGGAGCAACAGAAACCATGTCGGTTTCCGTAACCCTTCCGGCGCTCGGCGAGAGCGTCACTGAGGGCACTGTCACCCGCTGGCTGAAGGCCGAGGGCGAGCGCGTCGAGGCCGACGAGCCGCTGCTCGAGGTCTCGACCGACAAGGTCGACACCGAGATCCCGTCGCCCGTGTCCGGCGTCCTGGCGTCCATCAAGGTCGCCGAGGACGAGACCGTCGAGGTCGGCGCCGAGCTCGCCGTCATCGACGACGGCTCCGGCGCGCCGGCTGCCGCCGAGGCCGAGACCGTCGTCGCCGAGGTTCCGGCCGCGCCGGCCGCTCCGGCTCCGGTCGCCGAGGCCCCCGCGGCCGCGGCTCCGGCCGCCGCGGCTCCGGCCGCCGCCCCCGCCGCCTCCGGCACGGACGTCGTTCTCCCCGCCCTGGGCGAGAGCGTCACCGAGGGCACCGTCACCCGCTGGCTGAAGCAGGTCGGCGAGTCCGTCGAGGCCGACGAGCCGCTGCTCGAGGTCTCCACGGACAAGGTCGACACCGAGATCCCCGCGCCGGTTTCCGGCACGCTGCTCGAGATCCGGATCAACGAGGACGAGACCGCCGAGGTCGGCACCGTCCTGGCCGTCATCGGCGCCGCGGGTGCCGCCCCGGCCGCCGCTCCGGCTCCGGCCGCCGCCGCTCCGGCCGCTGCCGCCCCGGCCCCGGTCGCGGCTGCTCCGGCCGCTGCCGCCCCGGCTCCGGCCGCCCCGGCTCCGGCTGCCCCGGCCGCCGCTCCGGCTCCGGCCGCCCCGGCCGCTCCGGTTGCCGCTCCGGCCCCCGTGGCCGCTGCGGCTCCGGTCGCTGCCCCGGCTCCGGCTGCCGCCCCCGCTGCCCCCGCCGCCCCGGTCTCCGCCGGTGACGAGGGCGCGTACGTGACCCCGCTGGTGCGCAAGCTCGCCTCGGAGTCCGGCGTCAACCTGGCCTCGGTCTCGGGCACCGGCGTCGGTGGCCGTATCCGCAAGCAGGACGTCCTCGCCGCCGCCGAGGCCGCCAAGGCCGCCGCTGCCGCCCCGGCTCCGGCTGCCGCCGCTCCCGCCGCGAAGGCCCCGGCCGCCGCGGTCTCCGAGCTGCGTGGCCAGACCGTCAAGATGACCCGCATGCGCAAGGTCATCGGCGACAACATGATGAAGGCGCTGCACTCGCAGGCTCAGCTCAGCTCCGTGGTCGAGGTGGACATCACCAAGATCATGAAGCTGCGCGAGCAGGCCAAGGGCTCCTTCCTGGCCCGTGAGGGCGTCAAGCTCTCGCCGATGCCGTTCTTCGTCAAGGCCGCCGCCCAGGCGCTGAAGGCCCACGCGGTCGTCAACGCCCGGATCAACGACGACGAGGGCACCATCACCTACTTCGACTCGGAGAACATCGGCATCGCCGTGGACTCCGAGAAGGGCCTGATGACCCCGGTCATCAAGGGTGCCGGTGACCTCAACCTGGCGGGCATCTCCAAGGCCACCGCCGACCTGGCCGCCAAGGTCCGCGGCAACAAGATCACGCCGGACGAGCTGTCGGGCGCGACCTTCACCATCAGCAACACCGGCTCGCGCGGTGCGCTGTTCGACACGGTCATCGTGCCCCCGAACCAGGTCGCCATCCTGGGCATCGGTGCCACGGTCAAGCGCCCGATGGTCATCGAGACCCCCGAGGGCACCGTTATCGGCGTCCGCGACATGACGTACCTGACCCTGTCCTACGACCACCGCCTGGTGGACGGTGCGGACGCGGCCCGGTACCTCTCGGCCGTCAAGGCGATCCTCGAGGCCGGCGAGTTCGAGGTCGAGCTCGGCCTCTGAGGCTGACGCCCCATCGGCAGACGCCACGAAGGCGCCCCCGCCCGGAACCACTTCGGGCGGGGGCGCCGTCGTCATACCCTGGTGGGTCCATGTGTGACATCTCGGGGGGCGTCGTATGGCACGGGCACGGGTGACGGATCTCGTCGTGGTACTGCCGGGCATGACGGGCAGCCGCCTGGCGGCCGCCGACGGCACGGCGGTCTGGGACCTGTCGGGCGCCGCCCTGTTACGCGGCCTGCAGGCCTTCGGCCGCTCCGTTACGGCCCTTCGCCTCCCGGAGGACATCGGCGACGGGGACCCGGGCGACGGCGTCGTCCCCGTGGGCCTCATGCCCGATCTGCACGCCCTCCCCGGCATCTGGCACCCGGTGGACGGCTACACGGACCTGCTGCGCTGGCTGGAGCGGCACTTCACCCTGTCGGTGTCGGACAACCTCCTCACGTTCCCGTACGACTGGCGCCTGTCGTGCCGCTTCAACGCGCAGCGGCTGAAGGGCCGCATCGACCTGGAGCTGGAACGCTGGCGGGCCTCGGCGCCCGAGCGCCGCGAGGCGCGGGTGGTCTTCCTCTGCCACTCGCTGGGCGGGCTGGTGGCCCGGCACTACGTGGAGCGCCTCGGCGGCCACGAGATCACCCGCCGCCTGATCACCCTGGGCACCCCGCACCGGGGCTCCGTGGAGGCCCTGGCCAGCCTGGTCAACGGCGGCCTCCTGCCGGGCCCGGACCTCGGGGCGTTCGCCCGCAGCCTGCCGTCCCTGCACCAGCTGGCCGCCGACTACGCGTGCGTGACGGGCCCGCAGGGCCTCGCGTGCGCACGCGACCTGCCGGGTCTGCCGGGCGTGGACGCGGCCCTGCTGGCGGATGCGGCCGGCTTCCACGCGGACCTGCGCAGCGCCCCGCCGCAGGCCGAACTGCACGCGATCGCCGGCGCCGGCCAGCCCACGGCGATGAGCGCCTCGTACGCGGACGGCCGTCTGACGCTCCTGCCGGACCTCGACGGCGCCGCCGGGGGCGGCGACGGCACGGTACCGCTCCTCGCGGCCCTCCCGGCGGACGCTCCCGGCGACGGCCGCGCGGTTGCCGGGTCGTTCACCCCGTACGAGCAGCACGGCTCCCTGCACCACAACCGGGGCGTCCGGGACGCCCTGTGGGGTCTCCTGGGCCATACGCCCCCGCCCCACCGGCGCGAACACCCGGCCGCCACGGCCCGCCTGGGCGTACAGGCACCCGCCGTAGTGGCGGCCGGAGTCCCGTACGAGGTCACGGTCACGGCTCCCGACGCGGAACTGCGGCTCACGGCGGAACTGCGCCCGTCGGACGGCAGCCGCCCGACGGCCCTCCCCCTGCGCAGCCTGGGCGGCGGCCGCTACGCCGCCTCGTTCCCGCCGCCGCAACCGGGCGCGTACCGGCTGTCGGTGGGCCGGGTCACGGCGCTGGGCGTCGTCCTTGTTACCAGCCTCACCCAACGGCCCTGACCAGGAACGCATCCCAGCGGGCTACTCCGCCGTATTGTCTACGCATCAGAGCTCTGCATGCCCCCACAGGAGATGAAGCCCGGATGATCACCCCACCCGTCGTGCACTCGCTGCGCGAGCAGATCCGCGAGCACATCGTGGAGGGGATCGTCAGCGGGCGCTGGAAGCCCGGCGAGCGGATCGTCGAGCGGCGGATCGCCGTCGAGCTCGAGGTCAGCCAGACGCCCGTGCGCGAGGCGCTGCGCGAGCTGGAGACGCTGCGGCTGATCGAGTCGGCGCCGAACAAGGGCGTACGCGTACGGAACCTGTCGGCGGCCGACCTGGAGGAGATCTACCCGGTCCGGGCCGGCCTGGAGCAGATCGCGGCCGAGCTGGCCGCGCCCCGGCTGGCGGCCGACTGCTCGGCGCTGGAGCCGCACGTGGCGGCCCTGTGGGAGGCCGACCGCACCGAGGACGGGACCGCGCAGGTGCGGCACACCGTCGGGTTCCACCGGGAGCTGGTGCGGGCGGCCGGTAACAGCGTGCTGCTGCACACGTGGGAGAGCCTGGGCATCGAGGTGTTCACGGCCCTGTCCATCCGCTGGCTCGGAACCGTCCAGAAGTCGTACGCCGAGGAGCACGCGGCCCTGGTGGAGGCGTTCCGCAATCAGGATCCGGACATCGGCGTGCTGGTGAAGCGGCACGTCCTGGGGTGCGCACCCCGCGCCTGACGGGTCATTCTGTCCCGGTTTGCCCGGCACCGGGTGCCTGATTTCATGGCACCGGGTGCCGACTTTTGGCCGGATGGCCATTTCAACGTCACATTCGTTTGATCGATCATCGATCAGCGATTTACAGTCGACGACGGACCCCACCCGGGCCCATCGACCCTGTCCTGCCCGTCAGGGATTTCTTCACCACCTCTCCTTTGTCCGGAAGGCGGCGCACACCGATGTCCGACCCCGTAGGAAAGCTTCCGAGCGAGCTCGACCAGCTCCCGGACCGCGACACCGAGGAGACCGCCGAATGGGCGGCCTCCCTCGACGCCGTCGCCAAGGCCGCCGGTACGCGCCGCGCCGAATACCTGCTCCGCCGCACCCTCCAGCACGCCGAGGCCGCCGGCCTCGCCCTGCCGAAGCTGCTGGAGACGGACTACGTCAACACCATCCCCACCTCCGCCGAGCCCGAGTTCCCGGGCGACGAGGAGATGGAAGCCAAGATCACCGCATGGAACCGCTGGAACGCGGCCGCCATGGTGACCCGCGGCTCCAAGTACGGCGTCGGCGGCCACATCGCCACCTTCGCCTCGGCGGCCTGGCTCTACGAGACCGGCTTCCAGCACTTCTTCCGCGGGAAGGAGGCCGACGGATCGGGCGACCAGCTCTACATCCAGGGCCACGCCTCCCCCGGCATCTACGCCCGCGCCTTCCTCGACGGGCGCATCTCCGAGCAGCAGCTCGACAACTTCCGCCAGGAGTCCGGGGGCAACGGCCTGCCGTCCTACCCGCACCCGCGGCGCCTGCCGTGGCTGTGGGAGTTCCCCACGGTGTCCATGGGCCTCGGCCCGCTGTCGGCGATCTACCAGGCGCGCTTCAACCGCTACCTGCAGAACCGCAGCATCAAGGACACCGCGAACTCGCACGTCTGGGCCTTCCTCGGCGACGGCGAGATGGACGAGCCCGAGTCGACCGCCGCCCTGGCCCTCGCCTCCCGCGAGCAGCTCGACAACCTGACCTTCGTCATCAACTGCAACCTGCAGCGCCTCGACGGTCCGGTCCGCGCCAACTTCCGCGTGGTCCAGGAGCTGGAGGCGCAGTTCCGCGGCGCCGGCTGGAACGTCATCAAGTCGCTGTGGGGCTCCGCCTGGGACGAGCTGTTCCGGCTCGACACCACGGGCGCCCTGGTACGCCGCCTGCGCGAGGTACCGGACGCGCAGTTCCAGACGTACGCGACCCGCGACGTGGCCTACATCCGCCAGCACTTCTTCGGCGCCAACGCCGAGCTCGTGCAGCTGGCCGGCGTACTGTCCGACGCGAAGATCGCCGAGTGCTTCCACAGCTCCCGCGGCGGCCACGAGCCCCGCAAGGTCTACGCCGCGTACAAGGCCGCCCTGGAGCACAAGGGCGCGCCGACGGTCATCCTCGCGCAGACCGTCAAGGGCTACACGCTGGGTGCCGGGTTCGAGTCGAAGAACGCGAACCACCAGATGAAGAAGCTGACGACCGACGAGTTCAAGGACATGCGTGACCTCCTTGGCCTCCCGATCCCCGACAGCGCCTTCGTCGACGGCAAGGTCCCGTACGGCCACCCGGGCGCCAACAGCCCCGAGGTCCAGTACCTGAACGAGCGGCGCGCGGCCCTCGGCGGCCCGGCCCCCGCCCGCAAGGTGCACCACGTGGCCCTGCCGGCTCCGGCCGAGCGCTCCTTCGCCCCGCTGCTCAAGGGCTCCGGCAAGCAGGAGATGGCCACCACCATGGCCTTCGTCCGGCTCGTCAAGGACCTGATGCGGGACAAGGAGACCGGCAAGCGCTGGGTCCCGATCGTCCCCGACGAGGCCCGTACCTTCGGTATGGAGTCCCTCTTCCCGTCGGCCGGCATCTACTCGCCGCTGGGTCAGACGTACGAGCCGGTCGACCGCGACCAGCTGATGTACTACAAGGAAGCCAAGGACGGCCAGATCCTCAACGAGGGGATCACCGAGGCCGGTGCCATGGCCGACTTCATCGCCGCCTGCACGTCGTACGCGACGCACGGCGAGCCGATGATCCCCTTCTACATCTTCTACTCGATGTTCGGCTGGCAGCGCACCGCCGACCAGATGTGGCAGCTCGCCGACCAGCTCGGCAAGGGCTTCATCGTCGGCGCCACCGCCGGCCGCACCACGCTGACCGGTGAGGGCCTGCAGCACGCGGACGGCCACTCGCACCTGATCGCGTCCACGAACCCGGCGTCGCTGAACTACGACCCGGCGTTCGCGTACGAGATCGCGGTGATCGTCAAGGACGGTCTGCGCCGCATGTACGGCGAGCAGCCCGAGGACGTCTTCTACTACCTGACGGTCTACAACGAGCCGAAGGTGCAGCCGGCCATGCCGGAGGGCGTGGAGGAAGGCATCCTGCGCGGCCTCTACCGCTTCAACGAGGCCTCCTCGCTGGAGTCGGCCCCGGCCGCCGACGCCCCGAAGATCCAGCTGATGGCCTCGGGTACGGCGATCCACTGGGCGCTGGAGGCGCAGCAGCTGCTCGCCGCCGACTGGAACGTGGGCGCCGACGTCTGGTCCGCCACCTCCTGGGGCGAGCTGCGCCGCGACGCGCTGGAGTGCGACGAGGCGCTGCTGCGCGGCGAGATGCGCACCCCGTACGTCACCCGCGCGCTCGAGGGCGTCACCAGCCCGGTGCTGGCCGTCTCCGACTGGATGCGCCAGGTCCCGGACCAGATCAGCCAGTGGGTGGAGCAGGACTGGACCTCGCTCGGTACGGACGGCTTCGGCCTGTCCGACACCCGCGAGGGCGCCCGCCGCCACTTCGGCGTCGACGCGCAGTCGATCGTGGTGGCCGCGCTGGCCCAGCTCGCCCGCCGCGGCGAGGTGCCGGCGTCCGCCGTCAAGGAGGCGCGCGAGCGCTACGGCCTGTAAGGCAACGGCACGGTGAGGCCGAAGGCCGGTGTCCACCCCTGTGACGGGGGCGGACACCGGCCTTTGGCCGTATGAGCGGTGGCGGCGAGGGGGCGCACCCGTGATGCTGGAGCGGTGATGGACGAGACGGAGTTCTGGGAGATCGTCGACCGTACCCGCGAGGCCGCCGAGGGCGACCCCGAGGAACACGCCGAGCTGCTCGTGGAGCGGCTGGCGCAGCTCGATCCGGACTCCGTCCTGGACTTCGCCCGCCACTTCGAGTCCCGGTACAACCGGGCGTACACGTGGGACCTGTGGGGCGCGGCCTGGGTACTGCTCGACGGGGCGAGCGACGACGCGTTCGACTACTTCCGGTGCTGGCTGATCGGCCAGGGCCGGGAGGTCTTCGAGGGCGCGGTGCACGACCCGGATGCGCTCGCGGAGCTCCTGGACGAGTTCGACGAGGACATCGACGGGGACGGCGAGGAGCTCGGGTACGCGGCCGACGAGGCGTACGAGCAGCTGACGGGCGCGGTGGCACCGGACCTGGGGATTCCGCTGCAGGCGGCCGAGCCGGAGGGCACCCCGCTGGACTTCGAGAACGAAGCCGTGCTCGCGGAGCGCTTCCCCCGGCTGTGGGACCGTTTTCGCTCGTAGCAGTGTCTTGGCAGTGTGCTCAGTAGTGGGTACCGCCGTCGATACGGATCTCCGTACCGGTGATGAAGGCGCCGTCCTCGGAGCCCAGCATGGCGACGACGCCGGCGACGGTCTGCGGACCGGCGAAGCCCTGGCCGATGGCCGGGGCCAGCTTCGTGAACAGGCTCCAGTCGGTGTCCTCGGGCAGGCCGGGGCCGTTGCCCGTGGTCATGCCGCTCTCGATGGAGCCGGGCGCGACGGCGACGAAGCGCAGGCCCTGCTTGCTGTACTCGGCGGCCAGCGCGTGGGTCATGGACTGGATGCCGCCCTTGCTGGCCGCGTACGCGGACATGTAGGGGTGGGCGAAGGACGCCGAGGTGGAGCTGAAGTTCACGACGACCGGCTGGTCGCCCTCCAGCAGCGCCGGGAGCGCCTCGCGGATCACCAGGAAGGTGCCGGTGAGGTTGACCGCGATGACCTTGTTCCAGAACTCGAGCGTGGTCTGGTGGGTGTGCGCGGAGCGCAGGATGCCGGCGGCGTTGACGAGCACGTCGAGCCCGCCGAGGCCCTGGACGGCGGCGGCGACGCCACTCTGCACGGCAGCCTCGTCGGATATGTCGAGGACGGCGGTGGTGAGCCGGTCCGCGCACCCGTCGGCGGCGGCCTGCTCCGCGGTGCGCTTGAGCCCCTCGTCGTTGACGTCCACGGTGTGCACGCGGCCGCCCTCGGCGAGGATGCGGTGGACGGTGGCCTGGCCGATGCCGGAGCCGCCGCCGGTGATGAGGACGCGACGTCCTTCGTAACGGTTCATGGGGGCGAGCGTACCGAGTCGGTGACACGCTTTGCCAGACTGTCAAAGCATGCAATAACTCTCTTTCCCGGGAGGTAGGCTTCACCCGTGAGATCCCCTCGCCCGTACTCTCCCCAGGCCGGCCCCGGAGCCCAGTCGCTGACCGAGCGCCGCAAGGCCGCCACCCAGCTCGACATCGCCCGCGCGGCCTGCGAACTCTTCGCCGAGCACGGCCCCGACGGCACCACCGCCGAGGACATCGCGCACCGCGCCGGCGTGGCCCTGCGCACGTTCTACCGGTACTTCCGCAACAAGCAGGAGGCCGTGGCCCCGCTGCTCGCCGGCGGCGGCGACGCCTGGCGCGCCCTCCTCGCCGAGGAGGATCCCGGCACCCCCCTCGACGCGGCCCTGGAACGCGCGGTGACCCGCTCGCTCAGCGACCTCCACGCGATCGAGGAGGGCCTGGAGGTGACCCGCGGCCTGCTCCGCGCGGCCGCCTCCGACGAGGCGCTGCGCGCGGTCTGGTACCGGGTGAACCAGGACTCCGAGGAGCGCCTCGTCCCGGTGATCGCCCGCCTGGCCGGCGAGGACGCCGACCCCCTGGGCGTCCGACTCCTCGCAGCGGCCGCCACGGACGCCATCCGCATCGCCCTGGAACTCTGGTCGACCACGGAAGCCCCCGTCTCCGGCCCGGGCTCCCCCCCGGAACTGGCGGTCCGCTGCCTCCGCGAACTGACGAGCGGCATGTCGACCCTGCACTGAGCCGCCGGGTCGCGGTGCGGTCCACGGACGCGATCAGGTGCTCATCACGAGACCGAGGAGGCTCGGCAGGCCCTCGAACAGCTGAGCACGCTGCCCGGCACCCCCTCGGTGGTGACTCACGCCGCGCAGCACGCCGCGGCGGAACGCCGAAGGCCGTCGCCCCGGACGGGGCGACGGCCTTCATGCGAATGACGGCTCTACGGCTTAGATGTCGAAGTAGAGCTCGAACTCGTGCGGGTGGGGGCGCAGGGCGATCGGGGCGATCTCGTGCGTGCGCTTGTAGTCGATCCAGGTCTCGATCAGGTCCGGGGTGAAGACACCGCCGGCCAGGAGGTACTCGTGGTCGTCCTCCAGGGCCTTGAGGACGTCCTCGAGGCTGGTCGGGACCTGCGGGACGCTCGCGTGCTCGTCCGGGGAGAGCTCGTAGAGGTCCTTGTCGATCGGCTCCATCGGCTCGATCTTGTTCTTCACGCCGTCGAGGCCGGCCAGCAGGAGGGCCGCGAACGCCAGGTACGGGTTCGAGGACGGGTCCGGGGCGCGGAACTCGACGCGCTTGGCCTTCGGGTTCGAGCCCGTGATCGGGATGCGCATCGCGGCGGAGCGGTTGCGCTGCGAGTACACCATGTTGACCGGCGCCTCGAAGCCCGGGACCAGGCGGTGGTACGAGTTCACCGTCGGGTTGGTGAAGGCGAGCAGCGACGGGGCGTGCTTGAGGATGCCGCCGATGTAGTAGCGGGCGGTGTCCGACAGGCCCGCGTACCCGGCCTCGTCGTAGAACAGCGGGTCGCCGTTCGCCCACAGCGACTGGTGCACGTGCATGCCCGAGCCGTTGTCACCGAAGATCGGCTTCGGCATGAAGGTCGCGGTCTTGCCGTTGCGCCAGGCGACGTTCTTCACGATGTACTTGAAGAGCATCAGGTCGTCGGCCGCGGCCAGCAGCGTGTTGAACTTGTAGTTGATCTCGGCCTGGCCGCCGGTGCCGACCTCGTGGTGCTGGCGCTCGACCTGGAGGCCCTGGGCGTCCAGCTCGAGGGAGATCTCGGCGCGCAGGTCGGCGAAGTGGTCGACCGGGGCGACCGGGAAGTAGCCACCCTTGTAGCGGACCTTGTAGCCGCGGTTGTTCTCCTCGGAGCCGGTGTTCCAGGCGCCGGCCTCGGAGTCGATGTGGTAGAAGCCCTCGTTCGCGGAGGTCGCGAAGCGCACGCTGTCGAACACGTAGAACTCGGCCTCGGGGCCGAAGTACGCGGTGTCGGCGATGCCGGTGGAGGCGAGGTACGCCTCGGCCTTCTTCGCGATGTTGCGCGGGTCGCGGCTGTAGGCCTCGCCCGTGATCGGGTCGTGGATGAAGAAGTTGATGTTGAGCGTCTTGTCCTTGCGGAACGGGTCCAGACGCGCGGTGCTGATGTCGGCACGCAGCGCCATGTCGGACTCGTGGATCGCCTGGAAGCCGCGGATCGAGGAGCCGTCGAAGGCGAGCTCCTCCGCCGGGTCGAATGCCCGAGCCGGGATGGTGAAGTGCTGCATCACACCAGGCAGGTCGCAGAAGCGGACGTCGACGAACTTGACGTCGTTCTCCTCGATGTACTGCTTCACTTCGTCGGCGTTCTGGAACATCCAACTCCTCCTACTCCCGACCCCGGGGCAGGGCGGGCTTTATAGCTCGTGGTGCGTCAGTGCGGTGCCGCACGCTGACCCGACCATAAGCAGACGGGATTTCTCAAGCATGACCCATTTGTTTCGCTCAAGTTAACCAGGGTCCCGTCGGAACGCCGTCGGACACCACCGGTACCGTGGTCGGGTGGACAACAGACAGGCAATCGGATCCTGGCTCTCCGGCCCCCGCGCGGCCGCCGAGGACATGGGCGTCGACTTCGGCTACCGGGGTCAGCGGCTCGGCCTGCCCCAGGAGGGGCCGGGCTCGGTGGCGCGCTTCGGCCGCCGCCTCGGCGCCCTCGCCATCGACTGGGTCGGCTGCCAGGTGATCGCATACGGGCTGATCACGGGCGGCAACGCGACCGCCACGGGCAACTGGACGCTGGCGCTCTTCGTGGTGCTGAGCATGCTCACCGTCGGCACCGTGGGATTCACTCCCGGGAAGCGGCTCGTGGGCCTGCGGGTCGTCGCGGAGGGCGGCGGCCGCCTCGGCCTCGGCCGGGTCGTGCTGCGCACCGTGCTGCTCGCCCTCGTCATCCCGGCGCTGGTCTGGGACCGGGACGGGCGCGGCCTGCACGACCGCCTCGCCCGCGCCGTCCAGGTCCGCATCTAGCCGGAGGCGGCAGCGAGACACGGCAGCGAGACACAGGGGCGCCCCCGGACCGGTCGGTCCGGGGGCGCCCCTTGTTCGTATACGAAAATCAGCTGAGCCGGTCAGCGCATCTTTCCGCCGCGCGGCATCCGCATGCCCTTCGGCATCGGGCCCTTCGGCAGCGGCATGTTGCTCATGAGGTCACCCATGGCACGCAGCTTGTCGTTGACCTGGGTGATCTGCGGGCCGGCCAGCGTGCGCGGCAGCTTGAGCAGCGTCGTGCGCAGCTTCTTCAGCGGGACCTCGCCCTCGCCGGTGCCCACGATGAAGTCGTACACCGGGATGTCCGGCATGATCCGGGCCAGCTTCTTCTTCTCGGCGGCGAGCATCGGCTTCAGCCGGTTCGCGTTGCCCTCGGCGATCAGGACGACGCCCGCCTTGCCGACGGCCCGGTGGACGATGTCCTGGCTCCGGTTCATCGCGACGGCCGGGGTGGTCGTCCAGCCCCGTCCCACGTTGTCCAGTACGGCCGCGGCCGCGCCCGGCTGTCCCTCCATCTGCCCGAAGGCAGCCCGCTCGGCCCGCCGTCCGAAGACGATCGCCATCGCGAGGAACGCCACCAGGAAGCCCAGGATGCCCAGGTAGACCGGGTGGTCGATCAGGAAGCCGATCGCAAGAAAGACACCGAAGGTGACGATTCCCACGCCCGCGACGATCAGACCGACCTTCGGGTCGGCCTTGCGCGTCATCTTGTACGTCAGGGCGATCTGCTTCAGTCGCCCGGGGTTCGCAGCAGTCTCTGCGTTTGACTTCCTCGCCATACAGCGAAGTTTACGTGGCCTGCGAGGTCCGGGTCGCCGCGGCCTCGAGTACGTGCTCGGTTTCGACCCGGTCCTTGGCTCGGCGGCGGTCCTCGAGGACGGCGGTCCAGGCGTTGCGGCGGGCGCCGCTCATGAGCAGCGACTCGATGCCCCGGAAGGCGTCGGTGAACGACGGAATGGCAATGGCGCGTACGGGCGCGGCCTGCATGATGTCGATCCCTTTCACGGTGCTCATGTCGGTCTGGATGTGCTTCGGGCGTGCGTCAGCGGTGGGCGACGGTGTGTGCGGTGCGTGGACCCATCGTCACTGACTGGTGTTACCAGGGCATGACCGGTCGGTCAAACGGTGATGAAACATTTACGCGGCCCGCCGGGCTCTTCGTTACAAAAAGAGCCTAGGGGCCGCGTCGATGCGGGGTTACCCGTTGGTAAGACTTTGTGCGTGAGTTCACACAGTCCGTGTGGTAGCGCGCGTCACACGTGCGCTCAGACTCGGCTGCGCTTCTCCATCGCCTGCTGGTAGAGGCGCCCGGCGCGGTACGAGGAACGGACCAGCGGACCCGACATCACGCCCGAGAAGCCGATCTCCTCGGCCTCCTTCGCCAGCTCCACGAACTCGGCCGGCTTCACCCAGCGCTCGACGGGGTGGTGCCGCGGCGAAGGCCGCAGGTACTGGGTGATGGTGATGAGCTCGCAGCCGGCCTCGTGCAGCTCCTTCAGCGCCTCCGAGACCTCCTCGCGCTCCTCGCCCATGCCCAGGATCAGGTTGGACTTGGTGACGAGGCCGTAGGCGCGGGCCTGCCGGATCACGTCGAGCGAGCGCTCGTAGCGGAAGCCGGGGCGGATCCGCTTGAAGATCCGCGGCACCGTCTCGACGTTGTGCGCGAAGACCTCGGGGCGGGAGGCGAAGACCTCCTCCAGCAGCTCCGGGACCGCGTTGAAGTCGGGGGCCAGCAGCTCGACCTTGGTGTGGCCGGTCTCGCGGCCCGCCGTCTGCTGGTGGATCTGGCGCACGGTCTCCGCGTACAGCCAGGCACCGCCGTCGGCCAGGTCGTCGCGCGCGACGCCCGTGATCGTGGCGTAGTTCAGGTCCATCGTGACGACCGACTCGCCGACGCGGCGCGGCTCGTCCCGGTCCAGGGCCTCGGGCTTGCCCGTGTCGATCTGGCAGAAATCACAGCGCCGGGTGCACTGGTCGCCACCGATGAGGAAGGTGGCCTCGCGGTCCTCCCAGCATTCGTAGATGTTGGGGCAACCGGCCTCCTGGCACACGGTGTGCAGTCCTTCGCCCTTCACCAGGGCCTGCATCTTCGTGTACTCGGGACCCATCTTCGCCCGGGTCTTGATCCACTCGGGCTTGCGCTCGATGGGCGTCTGGGCGTTACGGACCTCGAGGCGCAGCATCTTGCGTCCGTCGGGTGCGACTGCGGACACGACCGGCTCCCTGTGACTTCGATTCTTCGGCGCCCACCAGGGTACGCCCGTAATTTCATACGCTCTTACGTCCGCCAACCTGGGGGGCGGCGGTCGCATTCCCCCGGGCGTCAGCCGGCGGCCGGCTCTGTCTCCCGGGGCCGCAGCTCGGCCTGCTCCAGTACGTCCTTCAGGTGGCGTTCGACGACCGGCAGCACCTCGGCGATGGTGATCTCCCGGCCCAGTTCGTACGAGAGCGAGGTCACACCGGCGTCCCGGATCCCGCACGGGATGATCCGGTCGAACCAGGTGCTGTCCGGGTTCACGTTGATCGCGAAGCCGTGCATGGTGACGCCCTTGGCGACGCGGATGCCGATCGCGGCGAGCTTGCGGTCCTCGCGGCGCTGGCCGGCGTTGGAGGGGGCGTACTCGGGGCCGTTCAGGCGCGGGTCGAACTCCTCGTCCGTCAGCCGCGGGTCGAAGTCGAGGGAGAGGCCGCCGATCTTCGGACGCTCCTCGACCGGGTCGCCCAGCACCCACACGCCGGAGCGGCCCTCGACCCGGGTGGTCTCCAGGCCGAACTCGGCGGCGGTGCGGATCAGCGCCTCCTCCAAGCGGCGGACGTGCGCGACGACGTCGACCGGGCGGGGCAGCTTCATGATCGGGTAGCCGACCAGCTGGCCCGGGCCGTGCCAGGTGATCTTGCCGCCGCGGTCCACGTCCACGACGGGGGTGCCGTCCAGCGGCCGCTCGTTGTCGGTGGTGCGTCGGCCGGCGGTGTAGACGGGCTCGTGCTCCAGCAGGAGGCAGGTGTCGCCGATCTCGTCCGCGAAGCGCGCGGCGTGAACCCGCCGCTGCTCCTCCCAGGCCCGGGTGTACTCGACGTAATCGGGTCCGAAGCCCAGACGGACAAACCCAAGCTCAGCCACCGCAGCGCCTCCTCGTCGAACCTGCCGTGTGCACGTATCGCACCAAGCCAAGAGTACGGCGGCCGGATTCCGCCCCCTCAGTCGCCCGTCGGCGGCCCCTCCTCGGGGCCCGCCGCCGGCCCTGGCGGCGGCCCGTCCTGCGGGCGCGGCGGCAGCGGCCTGGGCCGCCTGCGGCCCCGGGGCGGCCGGTCCGGGTCCTCGTCGGCCCGCGGCAGCCGCCGGTGGCCCTCGGAGTGGTCGTTGACCCAGCCGCAGACCCCGCACGCGTACCGGCCGTCCAGGCCCGCGATGTACGTGCCGCACCGGCGGCACTCCGCCTCGGTCAGCTCGGGCGCCGTCAGCGGCGCGGGCAGCTCGGGCGCGGGCAGTGGCGCGGTGGCGTCGGCGGAGGGCTCCGCCGCGGGGGGCCTGCGGGTCATGTCGCGCAGCGTACGCGGACGGAAGGGGTCGGTCCGTAAAGAGCTCTACCGATTCTGCACACGATCGGATGAATGTGGGACAGAGGGGGCGGCATGAGCGGAGTTCGCCGCTACATTCACGCCGTTCACAGGGCCGGGACTCCGGTCCGTCACGTCAGGAAACCGTGGAGCCGATGACGGAACGACCTGCCCAGCGCGTCCCCAACCGGCAGCTCGCGGCGCTGATCGCGGAAGCCGGGTTCTCCAACGCCGGTCTGGCCCGCCGCGTCGACCAGCTCGGCCTGGAGCACGGTCTCGATCTGCGGTACGACAAGACCTCCGTGACCCGGTGGCTGCGCGGGCAGCAGCCGCGCGGGACCACCCCGGCGCTGATCGCCGAGGTCTTCACCCGGCGCCTGGGCCGGCGGCTCTCCGCACAGGACCTGGGCCTGGACGCCTGCGCGCCCGTCTACGCCGGTCTGGAGTTCGCGGCCACCCCGGAGGAGGCCGTCGACATCGCCAGCGGGCTCTGGCGCAAGGACTCCGGCTCACACGCCGAGCTGCGGAAGATCGCGTTCACCCCGGCCGGGCTGGTCGTGCCCAGCAGGGACTGGCTCATCGGGCGGGCCGACGAGCGCGTGGGCCGCGGCGCGGACCCGGCGGCGGCCGCGGCGGCGGCCCGCGTCCCGGTGCAGGGGCGCAGCTCGGTGCCCCGGCAGCGGCAGATCGACCGGGGCCCCGGTCAGCGGGTGACCAGCGGGGACATCGCGGCCCTGCGGTCGGTGAGCGAGCTGTTCCGGACCCTGGACCAGGCCTACGGCGGCGGGCACGCCCGGCAGGCCCTGGTGCGCTACCTCGAGCACGAGGCCGAGCCCATGCTCCGCGGCACCTACGGGGAGACCACCGGGCGGCGGCTGTTCTCGGCCGCCGCCGACCTGACCCGGCTCGCGGGCTGGACCTCGTACGACATCGCCGCGCACGGGCTCGCCCAGCGGTACTTCGTGCAGGCGCTGCGCCTCGCGCAGGCCGCCGGGGACCGGCCGTACGGCTCGTACGTGCTGGTGACCATGAGCCGGCAGGCCGTGTACCTCGGCCACGGCCGGGAGGCCGTGCAGCTGGCCCGCGTCGCGCAGCAGGGCGTCGGCTCGGGGCCGCCGCCGGTGCTGCAGGCGCTCCTGCACTCGGCGGAGGCGCGCGGGCACGCGGTGCTCGGCGAGGTCCGGGCGGCGACGGCTTCGCTGGTGCGGGCCGAGCGCGCGCTGGGTGCTGCCCGGTCGGGGGACGACGTACCGCCCTGGGCGCGGCTGTTCGACGAGGCGCAGCTGGCGGACGAGTTCGGGCACTGCCACCGGGACCTCCAGCAGTACCGGGCCTCGGCGCAGCACGCGGAGCGGTCCCTGCAGTTGCGGGCGCCCGGCTTCGCGCGCTCGCGGCTGTTCTGCCGGGTGGTGCTGGCCACGGCGCGGCTGGGGCTGGGCGAGCTGGACCAGGCGTGCGCGCTGGGTGCGGAGGCGGCGCAGCAGGCGATGGAGATGCGGTCGGTGCGCGCGGTGGAGTACGTACGGGACTTCGAGCGCCGGCTGGAGCCGTACCGGGACGCCTCGGCGGTGCGGGCGTACCGGGACCGGGTGGCAGCGCTGTCGTGAGCTGCTGATACGGGGTCAGGCGTGGGCCCGGTTCCGCGGGGCGGAACCGGGCCCTGGCGCCGTGGTGCTCAGGCCATGGTTCTCAGGCCACCGCCGGAAGGGCGGGTTCCGCGCTCGCCGGGAGCCGGATGCCGAAGTCGCGCAGGGCGGCCGTGGCGGCGCGGCGGGCCGAGTGCAGCGCCCCCTGGACGGTGTTGGAGTCGCGGTGGTCGCCGCACACGTACAGCCCGGCCAGGACCCGGACCGGACGGCGCAGGTCGTGGGGCGGCGGCATCGCGGGGACGGCCTCCGGGGTGTGGTGGACGGACAGCAGCTCCCAGTCCCGGGTGCCGGTCTCGTACAGCCGCGCCAGGCGCGAGGCGACCGTCCGCGCGGGCGGCGGCGGGCCGAGCACGGTGGTGGTGACCAGGCTCCGGCCGGCCGGAGCCCGCGTCGGGTCGACCGCGCTCATCACGGCGGTGTGCGCGACGGGCCAGCGCGGATCACCGTCGATCAGGAGCGAGCCGTCCCACGGGAGCGGCGTGGCGGTGGCGTGGTGGATGACGGTGACCTCGTGGAACTCCGGCACCCGCAGCCCCGGGAGCAGTTCGGCGGCGGCCCGCGCGCCGGTCGCCAGGACGGCGGAGCGGCAGCTGAAGTCGCCGTGCTCCTCGGTGGTGACGAGTTTGGTCGCCACCGACCGGACCCGGACCCCGGTGCGCACCGTGCCGGGCGGCAGGGTGGCGGCGAGCAGCTCGGGCAGGGTGGCGGCGCCGCCCTCGGGCACGGCGAGCCGGCCGCGGGCGAAGGTGCGCAGGGCGAGGTCGGCGACGCGGCTGGAGGTGGTGAGCTCCGGATCGCGCAGCAGGGCGGCGAGCAGGGGCCGCAGGGTGGTGCCGTGGGCCCGGGAGCGCAGCGCGGCGAGTGCCGTGCGCTCGGGGCGGGCCAGTACGCGTTCCACGGGCACGGCGGCGAGCCGGCCGAGGTAGGCGCTGAGCCGGGCCTGGTCGAAGGAGCCGCTGGCCAGCGCACGGGCCGGGGTCAGCGCTCCGGCGCGCAGCTGCCTGCCGTCCGTGTGGACGAGCGCTCCCGGCGCGAAGGCCCGCAGGACCAGTCCGGCCAGGCCGGGGGTCCGGTCGAGCTCCGTGTACGAGGTGTTGAGCAGCTGCCCGATCCGGTCCAGCCGGAATCCGTCGACGTGCTCGGTGGCCATCCGGCCGCCGGGATCGTCGGCGGCCTCCAGAACGGTGACCGTGACCCCTGCCGCGATCAGGTGGTGTGCGGCCGCGAGTCCTGAGACCCCGGCTCCTACGATGACGACGTCCGCATGCTGTGCGGCGCGGTGTGAGCTGCTGAGCACGTGCCCCTCCCCGAGGTCGGCGCGGCTGTGTGGGTGTCCTCCTTCCCCCAACGGGCTCGATGGGAACCCGAGTTCGGTGCCGTATTACGTCCGGCTCCGGTCGCACACCGGTCGCATCCGGGTCACGACCGGTCGCACGGCGCCGGAGCCGCGCGCCGCGGCGAGGTCCGGGGGCCGCGGTGGGGGTGGGACGGAGCGGCTAGCGGGCGAGCGCGGCGCGGATCGCCTCGTCGATGCCCGGGTGCCGGAACGTGAACCCCGTCTCCAACAGCCGGGCGGGCCGTACCCGCTGACTGCCGAGAACGTCTCCGGCGAACTCCCCCAGGACCACGCGCAGGGCGGGCGCCGGTACGGGGAACAGCGTCGGCCGGTGCAGTACGCGGCCCATCGCGGCGGTGACCTCACGGTTGGTCAGCGGCTCGGGGGCCGTCAGGTTGACGGGGCCGGACAGCTCCGGGGTGTCGACGGCATGCCGCAGGGCGGCGATCTCGTCGTGCAGGGAGATGAAGGACCAGTACTGCCGGCCGTTGCCGAGCCGGCCGCCGATCCCGGCGCGGAAGATCGGGAACAGCTTGCCCCAGGCCCCGCCCTCGGCGGCGACCACCAGTCCGGTCCGGGCGAAGACCGTCCGTACGCCGGCCTCCTGGGCGGGGGCGGCTGCCGCCTCCCACTCGATGCAGACCTCGGGCAGGAAGCCCTGCCCCGCCGGGGCGTGCTCGTCGACGGCGCGGTCGCCGGTGTCGCCGTAGTAGCCGATGGCGGAACCGCAGACGAAGACGGCGGGGGGCGCATCGAGCGCGGCGATCGCCCGGGCCAGGGCGGTGGTTCCCGCCACCCGGCTGTCCCGGATCTCCTTCTTGTACGCGGCGGTCCACCGGTGTTCGCCGACCCCGGCCCCGGCGAGGTGGACGACGGCCCCGCAGCCGGCGAGCCCGGCGGGGTCGACGTACCCGCGCCGCGGGTCCCAGGCCGATTCGTCGGGTGCGGCGGGCGTGCGGCGCACGAAGCGGACCACGTCGTGGCCGTCTGCGCGCAGGGACCGTACGAGGGCCTGGCCGATGAGGCCGGTGGAGCCGGTGATGGCGATACGCATGGGCCCATGATGCAGGTCCGCTGCGCGGTGCATCCCGTGGCGCTGCGCGAACTCCCTCCCCGCGCCGCCCTTCCCCCGTTCCCCGGGCCCCGCCCGGACCCGTCCGGGTGCGGCGCCGTCGCCGGCGTCCGAGGCCGGCGGCGGGGTCAGGTCGTGCCCAGCCAGGTGCCTACCGCGTACGTGACCGTCATGGCCAGGGCGCCGCCCGCGACGTTGCGCAGGACGGCCCGGAGGGGAGGTGCGCCGCCGAGGCGGGCGCTGATCACCCCGCACAGCGTCAGCGCCGCCAGCACCGCCGCCACCGTCACCGGCACCCGCTCCGACGGCCCCGGCAGCACGATCGCCAGCAGCGGGAGCAGCGCCCCCACCGTGAACGCGACCAGGCTCGCGAACGCCGCGTGCCAGGGATGGGCCAGCTCGTCGGGGTCGATCCCGAGCTCCACCCGCGCGTGCGCCTTCAGCGCGTCCCGCTCCGTCAGCTGCTCCGCCGCCTCCCGCGCCAGCTCCCGGCTCAGGCCCCTGCCCTCCAGCAGCTCGGTCAGTTCCGCCAGCTCCGCCTCGGGCTCCTGCGCCAGCTCCTGCCGCTCCGCCTCCAGCGCGGCCTGCTCCGAGTCCCGCTGGGAGCTCACCGAGACGTACTCCCCCGCCGCCATCGACAGCGACCCCGCCAGGAGCCCGGCCACCCCAGCCGCCAGGATCGACGCCCGCGAGGTGGTGGCCCCGGCCACGCCCACCACCAGGCCGGCCGTGGAGATGATCCCGTCGTTCGCGCCGAGCACCCCTGCCCGCAGCCAGTTCAGCCGCGTGCTGATCGCCGCGCTCTGCTCCACCCCGTCCGTGTGCGTCACGGGACCACTGTCGGCGCCCGGACCCCGCAGGTCCACCCGGCAGGCCGGTCCGGCGTGCGCGGCCCGGGCCCCGGTACCAGGGTGGAGGGGTGAGACGCCGACGCGAGGAGCCTGGCTGGCTGCACGGGAAGCCGCCACCACGCTGGGCGCGGCTCGCGCCCCCCGTGGCGCTGGTGGCGCTGGTGCTCGCACAGGCCGCCACGCCGGGCGACGTCGAGCTGGGCTACTTCCTGGCCGGACTGCCCCCGGTCGCGGCCTTCGCGTACGGCGCGGCCGGCACCGCCGTCTTCGCCGGGATCGTGCTGCTGCTGCTCGGCGTGTCGTCGCTCGGGATCGGGCACGCCCAAGGCGCGGACCTGGCCACCGTGGCCGTGGTCGCGCTGCTCAGCGTGGTGATCGCCTGGGTCCGGCGGCGCCGCGACGCGCAGCTGGTCAGCGTACGGACCGTCGCGGAGGCGGCGCAGCTGGCGGTGCTGCCGCCGGTTCCGGAACGGGTCGGCCCGGTGCGTTGCGCCGGGCTGTACCGGGCCGCCCAGCGCGGCACGCTGGTGGGCGGCGACCTGTACGACGTACGGGTCGGGCCGTACGGGGTACGGGCGCTGGTCGGGGACGTGCAGGGGCACGGCCTGGCGGCGGTCGGCACGGTGGCGGCGCTGCTCGGCGCCTTCCGCGAGGGGGTGCTGGACGATCCGGAGCTCGCGGGGGTGGCCGCCCGGCTGGACCGCAGACTGCTGGCGGACACGGCGGCGCCGGCGGGGCCGGCCGGCTCCGCCGGGTCGACGGGCCCGGCCGCCCCAGACGCCACGGACGCCAAGGCCGGCGCGAGCGTCGAGCATCCGGAGCTGTTCGCGACGGCGCTGCTGCTCGAGTTCCCGCCCGGGCTGGACCTCGTACGGATCGTCTCGTGCGGGCATCCCCCGGCGCTGCTGCTACGGGCGGCCACGGTGTCGGAGATGGCCGTGGAACCGGGCCCTCCGCTGGGGCTCGGGCTCGCCGGAGCGGACCTCGCGGTGGTGGCCGACGTACCGCTGCTCCCGGGCGACCGGCTGCTCGTACACACGGACGGGGTGACGGAGGCCCGCGATGCGGCGGGCGACTTCTACCCCCTGGCCGCCCGGATCCCGGTCCTGGCGGAGGATCCGGCCGGGCTGGTCGAGGCGGTGTGGCACGACCTGGTGGCGTTCACCGACGGCGGCCCGCGCGACGACGTGGCCCTCCTGGTGCTGTCGCTCCCGGACGGGGCGGGCGCCCCTCGATGACCGGGGGCGGTCCTGATCACGGGGCCGCGGTCGCGTCGTCGGGCAGAGCGTCCGAGAACGCTCTGCCCGACGCGTCCGACCGCCGGCCCTGTCGGTTGCTCAGGCTCCGTTGCTGATGATGAAGGCGCGGACCATCTTGCACGTGACGTTCGACGGGCGGTGGATGCCCGTGCGGACGGCCATCGTGCGGATCTTGCGGTTGGTGGCGCGACGGGCGTCGTACGTCCCCGAGTCGAGCAGGGATATCGCCAGCCGCATCGCCTTCAGACGGCGGTTGTGGCTCTCGTACCACTCGCGGGGCAGGCCCGCCGGCAGCGGCTTCTTCTTGACGGGCCCCATGGTCGTGGCAGTGGCCATCTACAGCCTCCCAAACGGTAGTTGGCTTCCTGTCGTTCTCCCTCGATTTTACCGGGGACCACTGACAGAAGCCCCTGGCCAGACAGGCTCTGACTAGGCTGTGGGCCCATGGAGATCTGGATCAATCCCGCCTGTTCGAAGTGCCGCAGCGCGCTGACCCTGCTGGACGCGGAGGGCGCCGAGTACACCGTGCGCCGCTACCTGGAGGACGTGCCGTCCGAGGACGAGATCCGCGAGGTCCTGGGCCGGCTCGGCCTGGAGCCGTGGGACATCACGCGCACCTCGGACCCGCTCGCGAAGGAGACCGGCGTACGGGACCTGCCGCGCGAGGAGACGGACGAGGCCCGGGGCCGCTGGATCGCCCACCTGGCGGCGCACCCGAAGCTCATCCAGCGCCCGATCATCACGGCGGAGGACGGCACGGCGGTCATCGGCCGCTCGGAGGAAGCGGTCCGCGAGGCCCTGTCCCGCTGAGACCCGCCGGGCAGCACAGGGTGGAGGGGCGCCCGCCTACGCTCCCGGTATGACGTCCGACCACACGGCCACCGCCGCCACCGCGTCCGGCACCACCACCGCCGGAACCGGCGGCGGCACGGGCCCGGACGCAGGGGCGGACGCCGGTGCCGGCACCGGCACCGGCACCGGCACCGACCTGCATCTCGAGCTGTCCCCGGACGGCGCCCGGCGTACCGCCCTCGCGCAGGCCCTCCGCGAAGCCGTGCGCAGCGGGCGGCTCGCCGGTGGGACCCGGCTGCCGCCCTACCGGGCACTGGCCGCCGACCTGGGGCTGGCCCGCAACGCCGTCGCCGACGCCTACGCCGAGCTCGTCGCCGAGGGCTGGTTCACCGCCCGGCAGGGCTCCGGGACCCGGGTCGCCGAGGGGGCGGCCATCGCCGCCGCGCCCGCCGCCCCGGCCCCGGCCGCCCCCGAGGGTCCCCGTCACGACCTGCTCCAGGGCAAGCCCGACCCCGCCTCCTTCCCGCGGGGCGCCTGGTCCGCGAGCGCCCGGCGGGCCCTCGCCGAGGCTCCCACCGAGGCCTTCGGGCCCGGCGATCCCCGGGGCCGCCCGGAGCTGCGGCGGGAGCTGGCCGCGTACCTGTCCCGGGCGCGCGGCGTGCGTACCGGCCCGGAGAACGTCGTGGTCTGCTCCGGCTTCGCGAACGGCCTGCGGCTCCTCGCGTCGCTGCGGCCCCGCGACTGGGCCGTGGAGGAGTACGGACTCCCGTTCCACCGCGGCATCCTCGAAGCGGCCGGGGTCCGCCCGCACCCCGTCCCCGTCGACGAGGACGGCGCCCGCCCGGACGAGGTCCCGGCCCGGGCCCGCACCCTGCTGCTGACTCCGGCGCACCAGTTCCCGACGGGCTCCCGGCTGCTTCCGGCGCGGCGGGCCGCCGCCGTGGAGTGGGCCCGTACGACCGGCGGACTGATCGTGGAGGACGACTACGACGGGGAGTTCCGCTACGACCGCAAGGCGGTCGGCGCCGTACAGGGCCTGGACCCCGGACACGTCGTCTACGCGGGCTCGCTGAGCAAGTCCCTCTCCCCCGCCATCCGCCTGGGCTGGCTGGTGCTGCCGGACCACCTGGTCGACCGGGTCCTTGCGGCGAAGGGGCTGCGGGAGTCCTGGGCGAGCGCCCTGGACCAGCTGGCACTGGCCGACTTCATCGCGTGCGGTGGGTACGACCGCCACATCCGCCGCATGCGACACCGCTACCGCGACCGCCGCGACCAGCTGGTCTCCGTACTTGCCTCCCGTGCGCCGGAGTTGCGGGTGACGGGCATCTCGGCGGGGCTGCACGCGGTCCTGGAGCTCCCGCCGGGGAGGGAAGCCGCCGCTCTGGAGGCGGCCCGCGCGGCGGGCCTGGCACTGGACGGCCTCTCGGAATACCGGCACCCGGCCGCCGCCGGGGCGGGCAGGGAGGGTCTGGTGGTGGGCTACGCGGCGCCACCGGACGCGGCGTTCGGCCGGGCGGTGGACGCACTGGCGCAGGCGCTCAGCCGCGCAGGCGAGGCGGGGTGCTGATCCCGGGACGGCTCGGCCTCGCCCTGTCAACGGGACCGTGCTCGCGTCTGCGCCGCCGGCCGCGCTCGATCAGGCGGGCGACGCGTTCACCCCGTTCTACGACGCCACCTGAGTGCTGGTCACCGCCTGCGCGGCCGCACTCGCGCATGGCCGTTCACCACATGGCCGGACATCAGGCCGGCTCCGCCGCCCACCGCCGGCGGGTCCTCTCGCGGGCACTGTGGAACGAGTGGCCGATGATCGTGGCCACTCGACCATCGGACTGGCCGTCATCGTGGCCAACGCCGTCATCAAGTGGCGCCCCGGTCCGGGCCTGCCGCGGCCCGACGCCCGGCCCCGCCCCCTCACGCCGGCAGCTGCGCCTCCGCCTCCGCCAGGATCTCCGTCAGCCTGGCCGCGAACTCCGCGTCGCGCGCGTCCGGCACCCCCGTCCGGGCCGCGGTGAGCAGCGCGTCCAGGGCGCGGCCGTACGCGCCGGGTACGTCGGACCAGTTGGGCAGCGAGAACACGCCCTCGGCCCCGCGCAGCTCCAGCCCCACCCCGGCCGCCGCGGCCGGCGCACCGAGGCTGAGCACCGCGGTGCTGGCGGCGCCCGAGGCGTGGCGCAGCGCGAGCTGGACCACGTCGGAGGGCCCGCGGTTGGCGGTGACGGCCGTGACGTCGCCCAGGACCGGGATCAGGACGGACAGGGCGTGCGGGCCGACGTCCCAGAGCCCGCCCTTGGTCTTGCGCCAGGGCGAGGCGGCGTACGCGCTGGGCGTGCCGTCGGGCGGGAAGACGGCGCCGAGCCAGTGCGCGCTCGCGGTGAACCAGCCGGAGCGACCGGCCTGCTCGGCGACCCAGCCGGCGGCCGGCTCGGCGAAGCGCAGGGTGAGGAAGACGACGGAGGCGACGCCGTGCCGGGCGACGGCGTCGGCCACGGCCCGGGCGTCCTCGACGGTCGTGGCGACGGGCTTGTCGAGCAGCAGCTGGCAGCCCGCCGCGGCGGCGCGCACCGCGAGCGGGGCCTGTACGTCGGGCGGCAGGGCGAAGGCCACGACGTCACAGTCGGCGAACAGCGCGTCGGGGTCTTCGTACACCTTCACGCCGTACGCGTCGGCCAGCTCGGCGGCGGCTTCGGGGCGGCGGCCCCACACTCCGGCGAACTCGGAGCCGGCGGATTCGGCGGCGGCGTGCGCGGCAAGGGCCGGGGCATGGGTGCGGTGGGCCCAGGGGCCGGTACCCAGCAGGCCGACGCGGGGGCGGTCCGGCAGGCGGGGGGAGTCCGTGGGGGCGGCGGCCGAGGTCAAATCGTACGAAATGCTCACCTGCTCAGTCTGCCCCACTCGGACGGGTGTGCTGCCACCGACCCGCACAACCCACCCGACCTGCGGAGTAAACCTCGGTAACACGGGGTTCACACCCGGGCAACGGAAGAGAAATCGCGAGCGGGCACGCTGCGGTCGACACCGCAGCGACATCGCAACACCACGACCGCAGCACCCGCAACGCAGCACCCGCAGGGTCTGCGACGGAGCGACGCACCGAAGGATGGGGCCCGTGAGCTACAAGGCTGAGTACATCTGGATCGACGGCACCGAGCCGACGGCGAAGCTGCGCTCCAAGACGAAGATCCTGGCCGACGGCGACGCGCTGCCGGTCTGGGGCTTCGACGGATCGAGCACCAACCAGGCCGAGGGCCACGCCTCCGACCGCGTGCTGCAGCCGGTGTTCTCCTGCCCGGACCCGATCCGCGGCGGCGACAACCTCCTCGTGCTCTGCGAGGTCATGAACATCGACATGACCCCGCACGAGTCGAACACCCGCGCCCTGCTGCGTCCGATCGCCGAGCAGTTCGCGGACCAGGAGCCGATCTTCGGCATCGAGCAGGAGTACACCTTCTTCGACGGCATCCGGCCGCTCGGCTTCCCGGCGGGCGGCTTCCCGGCCGCGCAGGGCGGCTACTACTGCGGTGTCGGCTCGGACGAGATCTTCGGCCGCGAGATCGTCGAGAAGCACCTGGACCACTGCCTCGCGGCGGGCCTGAGCATCTCCGGCATCAACGCCGAGGTCATGCCCGGCCAGTGGGAGTTCCAGGTCGGCCCCGTGGGCCCGCTGGAGGTCTCCGACCAGCTGTGGATCGCGCGCTGGCTCCTCTACCGCACCGCCGAGGACTTCAACGTCTCCGCGACGCTGAACCCGAAGCCGGTGAAGGGAGACTGGAACGGGGCGGGCGCGCACACCAACTTCTCCACGAAGGCGATGCGCGAGGACTACCGCGCCATCATCACCGCGTGCGAGTCGCTGGGCGAGGGCTCGAAGCCGCTGGACCACGTCAAGAACTACGGCGCCGGCATCGACGAGCGTCTGACGGGTCTGCACGAGACCGCCCCGTGGAACGAGTTCAGCTACGGCGTCTCCGACCGCGGCGCCTCGGTCCGCATCCCGTGGCAGGTGGAGAAGGACGGCAAGGGCTACATCGAGGACCGCCGCCCGAACGCGAACGTGGACCCGTACGTGGTGACCCGGCTGATCACGGACACCTGCTGCACGGGCCTGCAGAAGGAGGGCCTGGTCTAAGACCCGGCCTCCCCCTTCCGCAGCGAAACACTGCGACACGACGCGCGACGCCCGCCGAGCCCCCGTGGCCCGGCGGGCGTCGTGCGTCGCGCGTGATGCGTCCACGCAACCGACCAGCATGCGATACGGGCCGCCGGTGCGGATACCTGGACCGGCGCCACCCGGTGACGTTTTGTCCGCTGTTGTCCAGGCCAAGTCACGGAATGATCGCGGAATTTGAGATTCCGATCCACGACCTGAGACGGGGTCTGCCCCGCACCCGTCGCGTCTGCTTCAATGAGCTCATGGCCAGCCACTCGCACACCTCGAACGGTCGCAGTGACCTCGAGCCGTTCTGGCCCTCCCGTCAGGACCACGATTTCGACCGGGTGTGTCGCCGCGTGAAGAACGCGCCGACCCTCTAAAGCCTTCCGGGATCTCCCACCGGACCTTCCCCGGGGCCTTCGGTCTGCGCGGAACGCGATGACGTACGCACGTCTCCTGCCGACCACTCCGCGTGAAAGAGCTGACCACTCATGTCCCACACCCGTTCCCTGACGTCCGCCGCCTCCGCCGCGACCACTGCGACCACGCCCCTCGCCCATCCGCCCAGTCCGCGCCACCGGCTGCGTGCCGTGGACCGCGACGAGGTCGCCCGCGTGGTCGACCTCCTGCCGCCCGGCGCCACCTGGCTGCCCGCGCCGCAGCACACCCTGCCGGCGCTGCCGGGCCGGCCGCCGATGGTCGGCTACCTGGTCCTCGTACCGGCGGACCAGCAGCCGCCGATCGCCTTCGCCCCCCAGGCCGTTCCCGCCCCGGCCGCTCCCCGGCCGGCCCCGGCCGCCACCGGGGACGAGCTCGTCCGCATCGACGCGGCGCAGCGGACCGCCGAGGTCGACGGCCGGGTGCTCGACCTGACGTACTTGGAGTTCGAGCTGCTGGCCCACCTGGTGGCGCACCCGCACCGGGTGCACAGCCGCGACCAGCTGGTGACCACGGTCTGGGGCTACGGCCACGTCGGCGACGGCCGGACCGTGGACGTCCACGTCGCCCGCCTGCGCCGCAAGCTGGGCGCGGCGCACCGCGGCGCGATCCGGACGGTGCGCCGCGTGGGCTACAAGTACGCCCCCTGAGTGCCGGTTCGCCGCGCCCCGGCGCCCCGCACGAAAGGTGGGCCCGTACTCCCTCGCGGACTACGGGCCCACCGTGCGCACCGGGACGGACCGTCCGGGCTAGACCGCGGCGGCCGCCTTGGCGCGGCGCGCCGCGAGCAGCCCCAGCAGCACGTCGACGGCCAGGAAGGCGACCAGGCTGATGCCGAGCAGCGGTACGAACCACCCGACCACGGCGACCACGGCGGCGAGCGGGAGCAGCAGGCTCAGCGGCACCTTGCGCCAGGCTCCGCGCGGCTGGGCGCGGCCGACCGAGAGGGTGCGGTCCTTGGTCGGCCGGCGCAGCCACCACATCCGGTAGCCCCAGAAGACCAGGAACATCACCGCGACCGCGAGCGCGGCGAGCGCGATCTGGTTGGCGAGGCCGAAGGTCTTCCCCATGTGCAGGTCGATGCCGAAGCGCGTCAGTTGCGCGAGGACGGGGTAGTCGGCGAAGCGGAGCTCGTCCATGATCCGGCCGTCGGCGGGGTCCACGGCGACGGAGTCCAGGTGGACCGGCAGCTGCTTGTCCTGCTCCTTGATCACATAGCCGTTGCCCTTGGCGGGCAGGGTGATGCGCAGTTCCTCGGTGACCCCGGCGGCGCGTGCTGCGGCCACGGCCTTGTCGATGCCGATGTCCGCGGCGGCCGGCGTCCGGGGCGTCTGCGTGCCGTCGGCCGTCCCGTGCCCGGCGTGCTCGCCGGAGCCCGAGCCGGAGCCCGAGCCGGAGCCGGAGCCTGAACCGGGCGCGAGGGCCGCGGACACGGACGGGGTGGCGCCGCCGAGGCCGTCCTGGAGCTGCCCGATGTTCTCGCCCGCGTACTTCGACCAGGTCAGGCCGGTGGCGGACAGCGCGACGAGTCCGGCGACGGCCCAGAGGCCGACGGCCCCGTGCCAGGAGAGGGTCTTGCGGCGGCCGGTGGCGGCGCGGTCGGGCAGGACGAGCAGGGCCTTGCGGGACCGGCGGCGGCCGATCCACAGGGCGAGTCCGCCGAGTGCGACGACCCACAGCCAGCTCGCGGCGAGCTCGCTGTAGTGACGGCCGAACTCGCCCAGCTGGAGGCTGGAGTGGAACTCGCTGAGCCACGCGCGCAGCGGCAGCGCGTCGCCCTCGGTGGTCAGCTGTCCGTTGACGTGGGCCGTATACGGATCCACGAAAACGGTCCTGGTATGCCCCTCCTCGAGCCCCGGAACCTGCATGATCACGCGGGTGGTCGCCTCGGCGTCGGGCGCGGGCCACACGCCCACGACCTTGCCCTCGGGGACGGTGGCCCGGGCGGCCGTGACCTGGGCGCTGAGCGGCACCGTGCTGTCGCGGACCTCGGTGACGGTCAGTTCGTCGGAGTAGATGATCTTCTCGGCCTGCCAGGAGGCGGCGTACAGCAGGCCGGTGGCGGCGGCGAGGAACATCAGCGGGGCCATCAGGATCCCCGCGTAGAAGTGCATGCGCAGGAGCAGTGGCCGAAGCGCCGCCCAGGTGCCGGGCTTCGAGGACGCGTCGGCTATGACGGGCGTGTCAGTCGTGCCAGGTGTGTCAGGCGTGTCAGGCGTGTCGGAGTCCGGGATGCGGACGTCCTGAACCTCTTCAAGGGACATGTGGGTCCTAGGTGTTGGCCCTGTGGGCGAAGACTCGGGTGAACCGGCCCCGGGTCCCGCCACCTCGCCGGTGAAGGAGGTGCGCCGGTCAGGCGCAGGCAGGACGGCCGGGGGCCGTGGCGCGGGTGTCTCGCCACCCGGGCGGGCCTCGGCGCACCAGGGCGTGCGCGGGCACGGCTCCGCGCAGCCTGCGCGGGGGTTCGTACGAGGGGCCCGCCGCGGGCCGCGGCGGGACGGGGGCCACGCGGGCCCGGAGCAGGGCGACCGCGCGGGCGAGCGGCCGGGCCGCCAGCAGCGCGGCGGAGCCGAGGACCGCGGCCAGCCGGCACACGGCGGCCTCGCCCCACGCCAGCCAGGCGGCACAGAACAGCCCGGCGAGCACGTGCGCGGCGATCATGCCGAGGCCGCCGTGCCCGGCCATGTCGGCCGTGCCCGCCATCCCGCTCATGTCCGCCATCCCGGCCATGCCGTCCGTACCGGTGGCGCCGGCCGCCGTCTCCGGCAGCGCCGTGCCCGCCAGGCGGTGGTGCCCGGGCATCGGCTCGGGCATGGACAGGGGCAGGGGCAGGGACCTCGCGGTGCGGCCGGCGTACCCGGCGTGACCGGTGTGGCCGCCGTGTCCCGCCTGGCTGCCGGAGAAGACCAGGTGCAGTACGCCCTGGACGGCGAGCAGCGCCGCGCTGATCCCGACGGGTCCGCGGCGGCGCCCGGCTGCGAGCCATGCGAGCCCGCCGGTCACCCCGAAAGCACCCAGAAGGCCCATCAGCGGGATATCCGTGCCGGACATGTACGAATGCCCCACAGCACCCAATGCGGTGCACACCGCCGCGAACATCGCGGCCCGTGCGGTGCGCATCGGCGCGGGCATCACTGGCATGGCTGGAACATGCTCGCACGGGACCCGGTTCCGCCAGCCCCGGGGTCGTATCCGATCATGATCGGATGAATTCACTGCCATGGCCGCCGCCGGCCCTCGGCGTGGTGTATGCGGGCGGGGTCCAACTCGGCGCCTACGCACTGGACCGGCTGGGGGCGGCGGAGCGGGCCCGGGTGCTGCGGGGCTGCTCGACGAATGTCGACAACCTCGCCGCCGGCCGCTGGGAGACCCTGCTGAGCAGCGCCTTCGTCGTCGAGGAGCCGATGCCGCTGCCGTACGCGCTGCTGCTCGTCGCGGTCCTCGGGTACGCGGAGTACGCGTACGGGGCCTGGTGGACGGCCGCGGTGTTCGCGTTCGGGCACGCCACGGCGACCCTCCTCGTCTACGGCGCCCTGCGCCGGACGGCCGATCTGCCGACCCGGCGTGCCGTGGACGTGGGGACCAGCTACGGGTTCAACGCCGTGCTCGGCGCACTGACCTCCGCACTGCCGCGCGGGCCGGTCCGTACGGCCGCCCGGGTGGGACTGCTGGCGCTCGCCGCGGGGCCGGTGCTCAGGCGGGACCGGACCTTCACGGACGCCGGGCACCTCGCGGCGCTGGGGATCGGGGTCGGGGTCTCGCTCGCGCTCGATTACCTATCCGGGACGAAACATCCGAAAATCGGGTGAACACGGACGACCCGCACGACCCGCACGATCCGCATGACCCGCACCGCCCACCCGCCCTCTGCACCGCTCGCACCGCCTGCACACCGCTGGAGTCGCCACGATGACCACGACCACCCCCTCCACCACCGTCGCCAACCTGCGCGACCTCGGCGGTACCCCCCTGTCCGGCGGGCGCACCGTCCGTCCCGGACTGGCCCTGCGCTCCGGCCAGCTCGACCGGCTCGACGTCGACGCCGACCCGGTCGTGGCCGCGCTGGGCCTGCGTACGGTCATCGATTTCCGCACCGACCCCGAGCGCGCCGACCACCCGGACCGGATACCGGCGGGCGTCCGCCTCCTGATCAGCGACGTCCTCGCCGACAAGCTGCGCTCCGGCAGGATGCCGGCCGCCACGCAGCTCAAGGACCTGCTGTCGGACCCGGCGGTGGCGGAGGAGCACCTGGGTGGCGGCAAGGTGCAGAAGCTGTTCGCCGACACCTACCGGTCCTTCGTGAACACCGCTTCCGCGCAGGCCGCGTACCGGATCCTGCTCACCGAGCTCGCGGACCCGGACGCGGGCCCGCTGCTGTTCCACTGCACGGCGGGCAAGGACCGTACGGGCTGGGGCGCGACCGTCGTCCTGTCTTTGCTCGGCGCGGACGACGAGACCCTGATGGCCGAATACCTCTCCGTCAATCCGGCGGTCAAGCAGGCCTTCGCTCCGCTGATCGAGGGCTTCATCGTCGCCGGCGGCAACCCGGACATCGCGCTCGGCCTGATCGGCGTGTTCCCCTCGTACCTGGAGGCCGCGCTCGACGAGGTGAACACGCGGTACGGCTCGATGGAGAAGTACGTGCGCGAGGGTCTCGGCGTCCCCGACGAGACGGTCGAGGCGCTCCGCGCCCGCCTCGTGGCCTGATCCGGGCCTGCCCCGCCCCCCTCCCGCGGCCGGTATTCGACCCGAACGTGTGACCTGGGGAGGGGTGACCATCCGACGATTCGCTCGTTCTGCTGAACGTGACTGCGCCGGATACCGCCACCCGCCCCCCGTCTCCCGTGCCGCCCGACGTCGAGCTGGCCGAGGCCGCCATCGTCGAGCACTACCCGCGGCTGGTGCGGCTCGCCTATCTGGTGCTGCCGCCCGCCCTCGGCCGCAACCGCCGGGTGCTCACCGCCCATTCGCTGGCCCAGCGCGCCCTGCCGCGCGGGCGGCGCGGCGCCGGTGCGGAGGCCGCCGCCGCAGCCGCGGTGCAGGGCGGGGTGCCGGGCCAGCGCGGGACCGCGGGCACCGAGTCCGGGTACGCGTACGTCCGTCTGCGGGTGCTGCGCGCCGCCTTGGAGGCCGGGATTCCGCTGACCTTCCGGGCGCTGCCCCGGCGGGCGCAGCTGCCTCCGCTGCTCCCCCAGGTGTGGGGCCTGCGGCTGTTCCCGCGCTCGGGCGGGGCCGAGGAGCTGGCGCTGGACCAGTGGCTGGCCACCCTCGACGGGCCGGGCCGGGCGGCCTGCGTGCTGCGCGCCCTCGAGCGGCTGCCGGAGTCCGAGGTGCTCCGGGTGCTGACCGAGGCCGGGGTCGCGAACCCCGCCGCCGCGGTCGCGGAGTCGGGGGATCCGGCCAACGACGCCCTGTTCGCCTCCCCCGAGTTCGATCCCTGCGTGCTCCAGGCGCGGCCCACCGACCTGCTGCGCCGGCGCCGGTTCGTCCGGGCCGCTCTGGCCGCCGCGGCCGCCCTCGCCGTGTGCGGGGCCCTGCTGGCGCTGCCCGGCGGCGGCTGGGGCGCGGACGGGGCGGCGGCTCCGCCGTACGCACGCAACGCGGCTGCGGAACAGGCCCTGGATCCGGGCAAGCTGGTCCGGGTCGCGCCCTCGCTCTGGCGTACGTCCTCCCGTACGGGCTTCTCCACCTGGCCCGCGCGCGGCGACCGCGCCGACGACTCCGAGCTGCTGCGCCGCGCGCTGGCCGTCTGGGCCCGGCCGGGGCCGACGGTGGTCGCCTCGGGCACCCCCGGCACGCCGCCCGGACCGCCGATGGGCCCGCCGCAGCTGCTGTTCGCGGGCACCGTCGACCAGGCGGTCGTGGTCCTGCTGTACGACGGCCTGCGCGTGGTCCGGTACGCCGAACCGCGTACCGGGACCTCGGTCGCCGCCCTCGACTTCGCCCGGACCGACGGCGCCTCGGCGGAGAACTCAGCCGCGCTCGTACTGAGCCGGGTCGACGGCAACGTCCGCTACCTGACCGCGCCGTGGGTCACCGGCGTGGGGCTGCGGGACCTGCTGAAGCCCGGTGAAGCCCCGGTGGCGCTGAAGCTGAGCCAGGAAGGGATCACCCCGCCGGTGGCGAGCCCCGCGCCGTCCGGCAACTGCACAGGCTGGAACGCCCTGGCGCTGACCGGCAACGCCTCCACCCGGCTGGTCACCGACCTCGGCGAGCTGACCCCGGCCCGGCTGACCTCGGGCGCGCCGGGTGCGGAGCGCGATGTGGCGGAGGGTGCGGAGCTCGGCGACTGGTCGCGGATCGCGTGCCTGCTGCCGTCGGTCCGCTCGCACGGCGTCCGCAGCGTCAACGCCTGGACGTACGCGAAGCAGCCGCTGCCCGAGGGCGACGGCACGGCGACGTGGCTGTGCACCCGGGCGGAGACCTGGGCGGGTACGGAGGACCGGGTGCAGGCCCAGTTCCTGACCCCGGGCGCCCCGCTGGCCGCGCAGGCGGCGAAGGCGGAGGGCTCGCCGGCGTGCGGGCCGCGGGAGCCGCGGGTGCTGGCGGGCGTGCTGTGGAAGTCGAAGGCGGGCCAGTGGTACGTGCTGGCGGCGGGCAGTGCGCAGTTCGCGTCGCTGTCGGTGTCGGGCAGCGGGGTGAGCGGGTCCGCGAACGGCAACCGGCTGGCGGTGAAGGCGCCGGCGGGCGCACAGGTGGAGCTGGCGGGCAAGCTCACGGACGGTACGAAGGCGGGGGTGCTCCGGTAGTCGCACAGCAGGGTGGGTGAATCTTCAACCGTCAAGAACGGCCGGGGAGTTGGCGGGATCCGGACATGACTGCCGCAGCGCACCCATGGCATGATCGGATTCCGGTTACCTCGCGGTAACCCGCCAACACCCCCCTCACGTACTGAAGGTTCACCCACGTGCGCACGCTCGCCCGACGGTTCCTCCTGCCCGGCCTGACCACCCTGGCGCTCACCGCCACCGGCTGCTCCTCGACACCACACACCGGCGCCGCCGACGCGGCCGCCCCCGCCACCCTCGCGCCCGCGGGCGACGGCACGTCGCAGCAGCTCGACGTGGCCGCGGCGCCCCAGGGGACGCCGACCCCGGCGGCCGTGGCCCGCGCCGGCGGAAAGGGGAAGACGGAGCAGTCCTCGCTGAAGGTCGCCTCGTACGACCAGGCGAGCGGACGGGCCGTCATAGCCAAGGCCCCGCAGGGGCCCGCACCGAAGCCGACGAAGTCCGCCTCCCCCTCCTCCTCGCCCTCCCCGACGGCCGACAAGCCCGTCGCCGTGGGCGACGTCATCGCCAGTGCGCCGGCGCCCGGCGCCCCCAACGGCCTGCTCGCCAAGGTCACCGAGGTCGTCGGGAAGACCGACCGCGGCACCGAGGTCAAGACCGCCTCCACGACGCTGGCCACCGTCCTGAACGACGACAAGGCCGACGGCAAGGTGCCCGTCGACCCGTCAACGGTCACCGTCGAACCCCTGATGAAGGGCGTCACCTTCTCCTGGGCCAAGGGCCAGGGCGTGAAGTTCGGCCCCGAGGGCGCCAAGCTGCCCCTCGGCAACCTGCGGCTCGACGTGAACGCCGCCGTCGACACCGCCCCGGACGCCCCCGCCTCCGCCGGAGCCTCGGTGTCCGGGTTCGTCCAGCTCGCCCCCCAGGTGGAGTTCTCGTACGACGGCAGCTCGGGCGGCGGTCCGCGGTCCGCCTTCCTCGGCATGAGCGGCGACTGGTCCTCGCAGTGGAAGCTCCAGGGCCGCGCCGCGGCGAGCACCGGGGCGGCGAAGCGGATCCCGTTCGCCAAGCTGCACAGCGCTCCGGTCATCCAGGTCGGCCCGGTGCCGGTCGTCGTGAACCTCGACCTGACCTGCTACGTCCAGGTAGAGGCCGACGGCCGCGTGACCCTCGACGTCCAGCAGGACGTCAAGGGCGACTTCAAGGTCGGCGGCAGCTACGCGACGGGCAAGGGCTGGACGCCGGTCAGCGCGTCGAACGTGCAGAGCACGCCGGTCAAGGCGAGCGTCACCGCCGCCGGCAAGGTCAAGGGCGCGCTCGGCGCCGAGGCCTCGGTCGGTCTGTACGGGGCTGTCGGCGTCAGTGCGGACTTCGCCCCGTACCTGCGCGGCGAGGCCGACGCCAAGGCCAGCGCGTCCAGCGACGGCAAGACCTCCCTCAGCGGCTCCTGGGCGCTGTACGGCGGCTTCGACCTGAGCGGGAACCTGCACCTGCAGCTCTCCCTGTTCGGCACGCCGCTCTTCGAGCGCAAGATCCCGCTGGGCACGCTCAACCGCGAGTGGACCCTCGCGAGCGGCCACGCCGAGCGCTAGCCGGACGAGCCGGACGGCAGACCTGAGTCCCCCGGGCGCGGTGCGCGCCCCGGGGGACTCTTGCGTGAAGTGGTGGGCGCAGAGGGGTTTTCCTCTGTCCTACCCCTCAGTACATTGACGCCATGTCTAATACGCCGCTCGCGCCCGTCCCCGTGGCGTCGGAACACATGGACCTCAAGGCGCGGAACGTGTCCTTCGGCTGGGAGGACACCCCGCTCCACTGGCTGCCCGGCGACCCGTTCGCCACGCACACCATCAACGTGCTGCACCTGCTGCTGCCCGCGGGCGAGCGCTGGTTCGTACACGTCTACAAGCAGGTGCTCCCGTACATCAAGGACGAGCAACTGCGCGCGGACGTCATCGGGTTCATCGGGCAGGAGGCCATGCACGCCGCCGCGCACGACGACGTGCTCCCCCACCTGAAGCGGCTCGGCCTGGACCCGACCCCGTACACGGCGCAGGTGGACTGGCTCTTCGAGAAGCTGCTGGGCGACCGGACGCTGCCCCCGGGCAAGGCCCGGCACTGGTGGCTCATGGAGCGGGTCGCGATGATCGCGGCGATCGAGCACTACACGGCGTTCCTCGGGAACTGGGTGCTCAACGCGGACGAACTGGACCGTCGGGGGGCGGACCCGATGATGCTGGACCTGCTGCGCTGGCACGGCGCGGAGGAGGTGGAGCACCGCTCGGTGGCCTTCGACCTCTTCATGCACGTGGACGGCGGCTACCGCCGGCGGGCCCGGACCTGGGCCACCGCGTTCACGGCCCTCGTCTTCCTGTGGCAGCGGGGCGCCCGCTTCTTCATGGAGAACGACCCGGAGCTGCCCGGCGCCAAGGCCTCGCTCGGCCAGTTCTTCCGCGCGGGCCGGCAGGGCACGCTCCCTTCTGCGGGAGCCATGCTCAAGTCGATCCCGACGTACCTCTCCCGTACGTACCACCCCTCCCAGGAGGGCTCGACGGCCCAGGCCGTGGCCTACCTGGCCTCCTCGCCCGGCGCGAACGGCGGTGCCACCGCATGAGCCGCGCTCTGAAGGCGGCGGCGCTGGCGGGCGCGGCCCTGCTGACCCGCCGCGCCCTGCGGGGGCGCATCGCCCGCTCCCCGCTGTGGCCCCTCCCGGCGCTGGAGACCCCGGTCTCGGGCCACTCCCCGCGGCGTTGGCTGCCCGCCCTGATCGTGTCCCGTACGGAGCCGGCCGACGGGGTCATGGCCCTGACCCTCGAATCCCCGGAGTTCCCGCCGTGGACGCCGGGAGCGCACGTGGACGTACGGCTCCCCTCGGGCCTGGTCCGCCAGTACAGCCTCTGCGGTGACCCGGCGGACGCGGGCCGCTACACGATCGCGATCCGCCTGATCGAGGACGGCCGCGGCGGCTCCCGCGAGGCGCACGCCCAGCTGGTGGAGGGCGCGGAGCTGGCCGTACGCCCGCCCCGCAACCGCTTCGCACTGGAGCCGTCTTCCTCGTACGTCTTCATCGCGGGCGGAATCGGCATCACGCCCATCCTCCCGATGCTGCGCGCGGCCGAGGCGGCGGGCGCGGACTGGACCCTGATCTACGGCGGCCGCTCGCGCTCCTCCATGCCGTTCATCGCCGAACTGGACGCGTACGGCCCCCGGGTCACGATCACCCCGCAGGACGAGGCGGGCCACCCCGACCTCACACCGCTCACCGCAACGGCCCCCGGCACCCTGATCTACTGCTGCGGCCCGGACCCCTTGATGAAGGCGGTCGAAGCGGCAGCCGCGCCCGCCGCCCCGGTCCAAGTGGAACGCTTCACGGCAACCACCGCCACGACGGGGGCCTCCCACCCCTTCACGGTCGAACTCCACCGCTCGGGCCGCACGATCGAGGTGGCGGCGGACGAGTCCACCCTGACCGCGGTCCGCCGGGAACTCCCCACCACCCCGTACTCCTGCGAACAGGGCTTCTGCGGCACCTGCCAACACCGCGTCCTGGCAGGCGAGGTCGACCACCGCGACACCCTCCTCACGGACCGGGAACGCGAGGACTCGATGCTCCTCTGCGTCTCCCGCGCCAAGGACGACCGCCTGGTCCTGGATCTCTGAGCCCTGCTGCGGGCCCAGTAGGGTGTCCGCATGACTACCGGGACGCGGCGCAGGATGGGTGTCGAGGAGCGGCGGCAGCAGCTGATCGGGGTGGCCCTGGAGCTGTTCAGCCACCGGTCGCCCGACGACGTGTCGATCGACGAGATCGCGGCGGCCGCGGGGATATCCCGGCCGCTCGTCTACCACTATTTTCCGGGCAAGTTGAGCCTGTACGAGGCCGCGCTGCGGCGGGCCGCCGATGAGCTCGCGCAGCGGTTCGTGGAGCCGCAGGAGGGTCCGCTCGGGGCACGGCTGCTGCGTGTCATGGGCCGGTTCTTCGCGTTCGTCGACGACCACGGGCCCGGGTTCTCGGCGCTGATGCGCGGCGGCCCGGCGGTCGGGAGCAACCGGACCAACGCGATGATCGACGAGGTCCGCCAGGCCGCGTACGAGCAGATCGTCACGCACATCGGAATCGAGAAGCCGCCCGCGCGCCTGGAGCTCGTGGTGCGGTCATGGGTGTCGCTCGCGGAGTCCACCGCACTGATCTGGCTGGAGGGGCGGAAGATCCCGCGGGCCGAGCTGGAGCTGCAGCTCGTGCACGACTTCGCCGCGCTGGCCGCCGTAAGTGCCGCGTACGACACGGAGATGGCCGGGATCCTCGGGCGGATCCTCGCCGACGAACCGTCCGACGGGCCGTTCGGCGAGCTGGTCGGGCGGCTCGTGGGGCTCGTCCCCGCAACGGTGGAGGCCGGGGTGCCCGGCCCCCGCTGACGGGCCCCCGGTGACCGGCCCCCGGTGATCATCCGCGTGATAATACCCGCGTGATCATTGATGACGGGATCTTGTTCCGGCGCGCCGTGGAGAAGGACGCCGCCACGCTGGTGGCCCTGTACGACCAGGCCGCCCGATGGATGCGCAAGCACGGGATCGACCAGTGGAAGCCCGGGGACAAGGACGCCGCGCACTTCCTGGCGAAGATGCGCGGGGGCGAGGTGTGGCTCGCCGGGGACAGCGACGGACGGATCATCGGCGCGTACGAGCTGTGGTGGTCCGACGAGGAGGCCTGGGGCGTGCAGCCGCCGGTCGCCGGCTACGTGCACCGGCTGATGGTGGATCGCGAAACCGCGCCCGCGGGCGCCGGGCGCCGGCTGCTCGAACATGCCGAGCGCCGGATCGCCGGGTCGGGGTTGCCGCGGGCGCGGCTGGACTGCGTCTCCACCAACCCCCGGCTGCTCGCGTACTACCGGGGTGCGGGCTACCGGGTGGTCGGGGAGTACCCCCACAAGGAGGGCAAGGACGGCCGGGTGTACGGGGTGATCCTGCTCGAGAAGCGGCTCGATCAGCTCACCGTCGTGTGAAGACCGACACGGTGCGGGGCGGGGTCGTGAACTCTCCTGTCCGTGCGTCGTACGCCGCCTGCTTGACCGCGGGGTCGGATCCGGCCGCCTGGACCGGGTGCAGGGCGTAGGCGGTGCCCGCGAGGGCCGGAATGCGCTGGGCCTGAGCGGTGGGCGTGGCGTTGAAGACCACCACCAGGTCGCCGAGGGTCATGGTGATCACCCCCGGGGTCTCGTCCTTGCCGGAGAGCGGGAACGCCAGCGCGGCCTGGACCGCCTCGGGTGTGGTGAGGGCGAACGCCGGTTCCGTCGTACGGATCCGCAGCAGGTCGCGGTAGGCCGCCGAGGCTCCGGTGATGTCGGCGCAGGCGGGTGTGGAACGACCTGCCAGCAGGGGCTTCGCGTACGGCCACTTGGAACCGTTGTCGGCGGCCGGCGGCAGCCCGCGGCCGAAGCCGTTGCCTTCGCGGCAGTCCCAGTGGACGGCGTTGAACCAGTCGCCGCTGTCGTACGAGTTGCGGTCCAGGGACTTCGAACGGAGCAGGTCCGTGCCCGCCTGGGACAGCGACGGGCCCTGCGAGAGGGTGCCGACGGCCATCGCCAGGACCTGCATGCGGGCCTGGTCGGCGGTGGAAGTGCCGTCCGGGAGCTTGTACGTCAGGGCGTCGGCCAGGGTCTCGTTGTCGTGGGCGTCCGCGTAGGCGAGGGCGTCGCCCGGGGCCGCCGCGTAGCCGGCCGGGGAGCCGTTGTAGTCCACCTCGGAGCCCTTGGTGCGCCGGCCCGTGGTGTCCGTGAAGGCGTACGAGGCGAGGTTGCCGGACAGCCCGACCTTGATCAGGTCCTGGGCGTGCAGGAGCCGGGCCCGCTGCTGGTCCGCGGTGCCGTTCGCGGGTGAGGCGTTCGGGGCCGTGAACAGGCCGGAGGCGAAGCCCTGGACGCGCGGGTCCTCGTCGAAGGGGCCGCCGCCGCGGACCGCATCGCGCGAACGGTCCGAGAAGGTGGCGATGCCGGTGCCGGCCATGTTCTTCTGCGTGGCCTGGACGAAGCGGGCGTCGTCCGCGACCTCGCCGAAGTTCCAGCCCTCCCCGTAGAGGATGATCTTCTTTCCGTCGACGCCGTCCTTGGCGGGCGTGAGCGCGTCGAGGGCCTGGCGGACGGCCAGGATGTTCGCCTTCGGGTGGTGGCCCATCAGGTCGAAGCGGAAGCCGTCGACCTTGTACTCCTTGGCCCAGGTGACGATGGAGTCCACGACGAGGCGGCCCATCATGGCGTTCTCGGGGGCCGTGTTGGCGCAGCAGGTGGAGTTGGCGACCGAGCCGTCCGCCAGCAGCCGCTGGTAGTACCCCGGCACGATGCGGTCCAGCACCGACTTGTCGGACTGGCCTGACGCCACGGTGTGGTTGTAGACCACGTCCATCACCGTGCGCAGGCCGGCCCCGTTCAGCGACTGGACCATCCTGCGGAACTCGACCGTCCGGGCCGTGCCGTGGGGGTCACTCGCGTACGAGCCCTCCGGCACGGTGTAGTGCAGCGGGTCGTAGCCCCAGTTGTACGCGTCCTTCGCGGCCGCGGCGGCCACGCAGGCCTGCTGCTCCGGCGAGTCCGGCGCGTACACCTTCAGGTCGCAGGCGGGTTCGGTGCGGTCGGAGGCCTTCTCCGGGATGGTCCCGATGTCGAAGGCGGGCAGAAGGTGGACGTACGAGGTGCCGGACGCGGCCAGGGAGCGCAGGTGCTGCATGCCCGCCGAACCGGTGTCGGTGAAGGCCAGGTACTGGCCGGGGTGCGTGCTCGTACGGTCCGCGACCGAGAAGTCGCGGATGTGGAGCTCCTGGATCTGGGCCGAGGCGAAGGGGACGGGCGCGGGCTTGCGCAGTGCGCCCCAGCCGGGCGGGGCCAGCTTCGGGTCGGCCAGGTCGACGGCCAGGCTGTACACGGAATCGGTGGTCAGGGCGGTGGAGTACGGGTCGGTGACCAGGTTGCGGACCACCTGGCGGGTGCTCGGGGCCCACACGGTCACGGCGTAGCGGTACGGCTTGCCGGTCCAGCCGCGCTCGCCGCGCACCGACCAGACGCCGGTGGTGTCGTCGCGGTGCATGGCGATGGTGCGGCCGTCGAGCTCGAGGGCGACCTGCTGGGCGGTGGGGGCCCAGACGGAGAGCGTGGGGCGGCCGTCCTTGAAGACGGGGCCGAGCGCGGCCGTGTTCGCGTACAGGTCGTCGAGTACGCCGGCGAGCTGCACGCCGGTCGCGGCCAGGACGGCGCCGTTCGCGGCGCGGGCGCTCGCAACGAGCTGGCCGCGCAGGGCCTCCCGGACGCGGTCCCGGTCGCGGGGGTCGACGGTGAACGCCTGGTACGACGAAAGGTGCGGGAACTTCTTCTTCTGGGCAGCGGTGAGCTCGGCCGCGGCCAGGCGCAGCCACTGCGCGCCGTCCGCGTGCAGGATGCCGTTCTCCGCGGTGATCGTGCCTCCACGGGAGGCGAGGAGCTGGACGGAGGCGGCGGCCGCGGGGGCGTTCCAGGCGAGGGTGTCGCGGTCGATCCAGACGGCCTGGGCCTTGGTGAGGTCCAGGGCGGCGGAGGAGCCGGCGGGCTGCGGGAGGAGGTACGGGGCCCGGCCGCCCAGCATCCAGACCTCGTGGCCGGTGGCCTTCAGGTCCAGGGACTGGTCGGAGGGGAGGTCCTTCTCGTCGCCCTTGTGGAGGATGTAGCTGAGGCTGGTCGCCCCGGCCGCGAGCGGGACCTCGTACACCGCGCCGTAGGAGTCGGTGCGGGCGGGCGCCAGCGGCTTGGACCAGTCGGTGGGGGTGGCGGCGCCGGTCCAGACGTGCAGGCCCCAGCCGTCGTAGGCGCCGTCGGCGCGCTGGTAGTGGAGGACGGCCTTGGTCTGGTCCTGCGGCGGGTAGGCGGGGCGGTCGGTGCGGGCGGCTTCCTTGCCCTGCTCGAGCCAGACCTCGCCGGTCTTCGTCACGTCGAGGGTGCGGTCGGCGGCGACGTCCTTGTTGCCGTCCTTGTCGATGACGAGGTAACCGACCGAGGAGGCACCGGGCTTGAGCCTGACGTAGGCGAAGGCGCCGTACGCGTCGCGGCCGGTGAAGTCGTGGCCGGCGGGCCAGGGGGTGGCTTCGCCGTCGGCGAGGTCGCCCCAGGCATAGAGCCGCCAGTTGGTGTAGTCGCCGTCGGGGCGGTTGTAGTGGACGACGGCGTAGTCGCGCTGGGTGGCGGTCGGGGGCTCCACGGGCGGTACCTGGCCGGAGACGGACTCCGCGAGGGCGCTCGCGGTACGGCCGGAGGCGTCGACGACGACGGCCTTGTAGCGCAGCGGGGTGCCGGCCGGGGCCGTGATGTGCTGGGTGACCTTGTACGGGGCGTGGTCGGCGGAGCCGAGGACCTGCCACTTCCCGGTGCCGGTCTGGGCGGCGAAGACGACCCGGTTCAGGCCGCCGCCGGTGACGTCGGCGGAGAGCTCGACGGCACCGGTGGCTGCCGCCGGGGCCTTGAGGGTGATGCCGGGAGCCGTGGCGGGCTTGGTGAGGGGCACGCCTGCACGCAGTACGACGGATCCGAGGGCCGGGACGACCACACGGATGCCGGCGGGCGTGACCCGTGACGAACCCGAACCCCCGTACAGAGCCTTGAACTCGGTACCCGCCGCGCTGCCGACCGGCATGTCGATGGTGACCGGCTCGGGGGCGTTGTTCACCGCGACCGCGTACTCGGCCTTGGAGCGCGCGTCGGTGCGCGTGAACGCGTAGACGGAGTCGCGGGCGAGCCGCTCGGTCTGGACGCCGTCCCGCAGAGCGGGGTGGGCCTTGGTCAGCTGGGACAGTGCGGCGATCTGGCGGTACAGCGGATGGGCCGGATCATAGGCATCGCCGGCATGGGTGCGCGCCGTTCCGAGCTGGTCGTCGTCCAGGTAGTCGGCGACCTTCGTGGCGAACAGCGGCTGCCGCGCGTCCTTGTCACCGCCGGCGCCCGTGAAGCCCTGCTCGTCGCCGGAGTACACCACCGGGTTGCCCCGGGAGAAGAACATCAGCTCGTTGGCGAGCCGGTACCGGTCCAGCAGCTCCTGCTCTCCCGCCCCCGGCCGGTCCTGCTTCAGGAAGCTCCCGAAGCGGCCCATGTCGTGGTTGCCGAGGAAGGTGACCTGCTCGTACGCGTTCGCCTTGTCCGTGGTGTACCGGTAGTCGTCACCCAGTACGGAGCCCAGTCGCGAGGCCGCCGCGCCCTGGGAGGCGTACGCCCGGATCGCGTCCTGGAGGGGGAAGTCGAGGGTGGCGTCGAGGCGCCCGCGCGTCACGTACGGGGAGGTGACGGCGGTGTCGGCGGAGTAGACCTCGCCGAACATGAAGAAGTTCTTCCGGCCGCGCTGGGCGGCGTACTTGTCGAGGGCGGTGGCCCACTGCGTCCAGAACTCGGTGTTGACGTGCTTGACCGTGTCGATGCGGAAGCCGTCGATCGCGAAGTCCTTGACCCACTTCTCGTAGATCTTCTCCATGCCGGTGACGACCTCGGGGCGCTCGGTCCACAGGTCGTCGAGGCCGAAGAAGTCACCCTGGCCGGAGGATTCCCCGGCGAAGGTGGAATCGCCCCGGTTGTGGTACATCGTCGGGTCGTTGAGCCAGGCGGGGGCCTTCAGGCCCTTCTTCGCATCGGGCACGAACGGGGTCCGCGGGAAGGACTCGGCGTCGACCTGCGGAAACTTCTTCTTCCCGGCCGCGTAGTCGGCATCCTCGAAAGGCACCCCGCCCTTGGTCAGGTAGGGGAAGGCCCCCTTCGACAGGTAGGAGTACGACTGCTCCCGGTAGTCGACGACGTCGGCGGTGTGGTTGGTGATGACGTCGAAGAAGACCTTCATCCCCTTCGCGTGCGCCTTGTCGATCAGCCGCTCCAGGTCGGCGTTGGTGCCGAAGTGCGGGTCGACCTGCGTGAAGTCGGTGATCCAGTACCCGTGGTACCCGGCGGAGACATCGGCCCCCTTGCCCTGCACCGGCTGGTTCTTGAAGATCGGCGCCATCCAGATGGCGGTGGTGCCGAGCCCCTTGATGTAGTCGAGCCGGTCGGTCAGGCCCTTGAGGTCGCCGCCTTGGTAGAAGCCCTTGTCCGTCGGGTCCAGCCCGGTCTCGAGCCGGGTGCCGGTCAGGCCGCCGGTGTCGTTGCGCGGATCACCGTTCGCGAACCGGTCCGGGAGGACGAAGTAGAACTGTTCCCGGGTCAGGTCGTGGCGTGCCGGCTCGGCGGCCAGCTTCGCGTCCGAGGGCGGGGCGGGCGGCGCTGCGGCCGCTGCCGGGAGGGCGGGCAGGAGCGTCACGGCCAGGGCGGCGGCGAGCACTCCTGCGGCGGGGCGTATCAAGGCGGGTCTCCTTGTGTACGTGGCACGTGGATGAGGGCCGCCCGGGCGGATGGCCGGGGGAGGTTCCGGGTGCCGGGCGGCCCTGGTCTGCGGAGGGAGGGGTTCAGTTGCGCCAGGTGTCGTTCAGCACGACCTTGCCGCTCGCCGGGACGGTGGCGGCGCGGTTGGCCCCGCTCTCCCAGGTGACGTTCCCGGCGGCGTCCTTGCGGAGGTACTTGTACGAGAACGCGGTCCCGGCCGGGAGCGACACGTCGAGCTTCCAGACGGGGTAGGCCGCCGGGTCGAGCTTGAGGGCGCTGCCGGTGTTCCAGCCGCCGAGCTCGGCGCGGTCCCCGGTGACGTAGATGTTCTGCCCGAGGGCGGTGGTGGCGTTGACGGCGAACGAGGCGCCCGCTGCCGCCGACGGCGGAGTCGTCCCGCCGCTGCAGGTACGGGCGTTCACGTGCAGGGCGAGGGCGGTACCGGCCCCGAGGGTGGCGGTGAACTGCCCGGCGGAGTTCACGTTCACCGTGCGGCCGCTCTGCACGTCGCAGTAGTCGCCGGCCGGGAGCGAGCTCTGGAAGGTCCGGGTGAGGGCCGCGCCCTCGTGGTTGAGGGCGACGTACGCCTTGGCTCCGCGCCCGAAGGCGATCTGGTCACCGCCGTTGTCCCACCAATTGGTGACCGCCTGGCCGCGGGCCGCGTTGCGGAAGCCGACCATGGAGGAGATCTCCCGCCAGGCGTGCTGGCACTTCCACCCGTCGGTGTAACAGGCGTTCACCGTGCCGCCGTTCGGCGGACCGGCGTCCTTGTCGGTCCACTCGTAGCCGGAGTGGACGTCGGGGGACCCGTACGGCCAGGCCAGCATGAAGACGCTCGCGAGGGTGTAGGCGGAGCCGTCCTTGTAGGTGAGGGTGTCGCCGACCCGCTCGGTGTCGTGGTTGTCGACGAAGACGGCGGACTGGGAACCGGCCGTGTACCCCCAGGCCTCGCCGAAGTTCTTCAGGTGGGCGAGGCTCTCGTTCTGGAAGACCCGCTTGAGATCCCGGGCGTAACGGAACTCCTGTACGTCGCCGTTGCCGAGGTACTCGGAGGGCGAGACGGCCTCACCGGCCCCGTAGATCGCCTCCTGCTTCCAGTACACGCCCGGGTTGGTCAGCCGGGACTTGATGTCGGCCAGGTCGGCGGCGGGCATGTGCTTGGCGGCGTCGATCCGGAAGCCGTCGACGCCCAGCGACAGCAGGTCGTTCAGGTACGCGGCGATCCGCCCGCGTACGTAGCCCTCGCCCGTGTCCAGATCGGCCAGCTGCACGAGCTCGCAGTTCTGGACGTTGGCCCGGTCCTGGTAGTTGGAGATGGTCGCTCGGCAGTCGTCCATGTCGGAGCCGGAGTAGATGCCGGGATAGCCGTACTTCGTGTACGACGATCCGCCGGTCCCCACACCGTCGCCGGCGGCCATGTGGTTGATCACGGAGTCGGCGACGACCTTCACCCCGGCGGCGTGGCAGGTGTCGACCATGGCCTTGAACGCGGCCCGGTCCCCGAGCCGCCCGGCGATCTTGTAGCTGACGGGCTGGTACGAGGTCCACCACTGCGAGCCCTGGATGTGCTCCTGTGGCGGCGAGACCTGGACGTACCCGTACCCGGCGGGCCCGAGCGCATCGGTGCAGGCCTTGGCGACGGACTCGAAGCGCCACTCGAACAGCACGGCCGTGACGTCCTTGTCGCCGGGTGCCGCGGCAACGGCCTGCGGTGCCGGGCCGGTGAGGGCGGCGGCGGCGAGTGCAGTCGTGGCGAAAAGAGTTGCAGCTCTGACGGCTCTGGCAGGCATGCGGGGGGCCTCCTGGCGGAAGAGGTGGGGATTGCAGCGACCGTAGGGGCCAGGTAGGAGCCCTGCAAGAGTTTGCGCAAGAGATTGCAGAATTGTTTCCGGTGCGTGTCCTGCCGGACAGCCGGGTCGCGCAGGAGCCGGGACCGGCCGCCCCGCACGTCCATGGGCCGGGTCAGGCAAGCGCAGGTGACAGCAGGCGGGCCGGCCAGGCGCTCTACGTCAACAACCGTGAGAGCCGGCTCTGGCAGATCTCCCAGCGCGCCACGCAGCCCCTGGGAGGCATAGGCAAGGCCATGGCGTAGCGCCCCCGGCCGTACGACGGCGGGGGCTATCACGGGGGAGGGAGGGTGGTTCCGCTGGGCCGGCTGCGGATGACCGGGGCTCCCGAGCGGCATCTCCGACGAGCTCTCATCGGTATCCGAACCCCCTGGCCATTCCTTCGGGGGCTTCCCGGCGGTCTGTTGGCACTCCGGGGTGGGCCGGGCGGTCAAGGGTGGCCGCAGGCCATCGCGAAGCGACGCGAACGAAGAGAGCGCCCTTGACGGCCCGGACCGCACCGGAAGGACAGTGGACTGCCGGGAAGCCCCCGGACCCACTCCGACGCCGCCCGTCTACCCCCCCGGCCCCTGCCCCGTGGAGCCCCGGACCACCAGTTCCGGTTGGAACACGTACTCCGTGCGCTGGACCGGGGTGCCGCCGACCGCCTCCAGGAGGGCTCCGACCGCCGCGGTCGCCATCGCGCGGACCGGCTGGCGGATCGTCGTCAGCGGCGGGTCCGTGAAGGCGATCAGCGGCGAGTCGTCGAAGCCGACCACCGACACGTCCTCCGGCACCCGCAGCCCCCGCTCACGCACCGCGCGGATCACGCCGAGCGCCATCGGGTCGCTGCCGCACACGATGCCGGTGCAGCCGCGGTCCAGCAGGGCTCCGCCCGCCGCGTGGCCGCCCTCCACCGTGAACAGCGTGCGCTGGATGAGCCCCTCCGACTCCGCATCCGGCACGGCGGCGACGAACCCCGCCTCCTTGCGGGCCGACGGGACATAGCGCGTCGGCCCTATCGCCAGGCCGATCCGCCGGTGCCCCAGGTCCGCGAGGTGACGTACGGCCATGTCCGCCGCCGCCCGGTCGTCCGGGGAGATGAACGGGGCGTTCACGTGCTCGTTGAAGCCGTTGATCAGGACGAAGGGGACGCCCCTCGACGACAGCCGCTGGTAGCGGGACGGGTCCAGCGTCGAGTCCGCGTGCAGGCCGGACAGGAAGACGATCCCCGTGACCCCGCGCTCCTCGAGCTGTTCCACCAGCTCGTCCTCGGTGGCCCCGCCCGGCGTCTGCGTGCACAGCACCGGCGTGTACCCGTGACCCGCCAGCGCCTGCTCTATGACCTGCGCGAACGCCGGAAAGATGGGGTTGGTGAGCTCCGGGATCAGGAGCCCCACCAGCCCGTTGCTGCGCCGCCGCAGCCGCACGGGCCGCTCGTAGCCGAGCAGGTCCATGGCGGCCAGCACCTTGTGCCGGGTGCCGGCCGCCACGCCCGCCTTGCCGTTGAGCACACGGCTGACCGTCGCCTCGCTGACCTGGGCCTGCGCGGCGATGTCCGTCAGCCGGAGCGGGGAGGTCACCCCTGCCACCACACCGCCGTGTCGGCGGGCAGCACGTCCGGCTCCGCGAGGTCCCCGCTGGCCAGCAGCACCGTCCCCGGCGCGGGCATCCGCACCGGCTCGCCCGTCGTGTTGACCGTGCAGACGAAGTCCCCGCGCCGGAACGCCAGCACGCCCTCCGCGGCCTCCGGCGTCTCCAGCCACTCCACCGCGTCGCCCGCGCCCAGGTCGGAACGCTCCCGGCGGATCCGCAGCGCCGACCGGTACAGCTCCAGCGTCGAGGCCGGGTCGCCCGTCTGGGCCGCGACGCTCAGGCCGGCCCACTCGGCCGGCTGGGGCAGCCAGCTGCCGCCGTCGCCGAAGCCGTACGGGGCCTGCTCGCCCGACCACGGGATCGGCACGCGGCAGCCGTCGCGCAGCCCGTCCTGGCCGTTCTCCTTGAAGAAGGAGGGGTCCTGGCGCACCTCGTCCGGAAGGTCGGTCACCTCCGGCAGGCCGAGCTCCTCGCCCTGGTAGACGTACGCCGAGCCGGGCAGCGCCAGCATCAGCAGCGCGGCGGCCCGCGCCCGGCGCAGGCCGAGTGCCGGATCGCCGTCGGCGAAGCGGGTGGCGTGCCGGACCACGTCGTGGTTGGAGAGCACCCACGTGCTGGGGGCGCCGACGGGGCGCATCGCGTCGAGCGAGTCGTCGATGGTGGCGCGCAGCGCGTCCGCGTCCCAGCCCGTGGTCAGGTAGTGGAAGTTGAACGCCTGGTGCAGCTCGTCGTGGCGCACGTAGAGGGCGGTGCGGTCGTTGCTGGGGGTCCAGGCCTCGGCGACGCCGATGCGATCCCCCGCGTATTCGTCGAGGACCTTGCGCCAGGCGCGGTAGATCTCGTGGACGCCGTCCTGGTCGAAGAAGGGCAGCACCTGGTTGCCGAGCAGCTTGAGCTGCTCGTCGCGCCCGAGGTCGGGCAGGCCTGGGGCCTTGACGAGCCCGTGGGCGACGTCGATGCGGAAGCCGTCGACCCCCAGGTCGAGCCAGAACCGGAGCACGGAGCGGAACTCGTCCTGCACCGCAGGGTGCTCCCAGTTGAAGTCGGGCTGCTCGGGAGCGAAGAGGTGCAGGTACCACTCGCCGTCCGCCACGCGCGTCCACGCCGGCCCGCCGAAGATGGATTCCCAGTCGTTGGGCGGCTCCACACCGCCCTCCCCCCGCCCCGGACGGAAGTGGAAGCGCTCGCGCAGCGGGGAGCCGGGGCCTTCCCGCAGGGCCTGCTTGAACCATTCGTGCTGGTCGGAGCAGTGGTTCGGGACGAGGTCCACGATGATCCGCAGGCCCAGCTCATGCGCTTCGCGGATCACGGCGTCGGCGTCGTGCAGGGTGCCGAACATGGGGTCGATGGCCCGGTAGTCGGCGACGTCGTAGCCGGCGTCGGCCTGCGGGGAGGCGTAGAACGGGCTGAGCCAGACGGCGTCGACGCCCAGTTCCTTGAGGTAGGGCAGTCGGCTGCGGATGCCTTCGAGGTCCCCCATGCCGTCCCCGTTGGAGTCGGCGAAGCTGCGCGGATAGACCTGGTAGATCACCGCTTCTCTCCACCAGCCGGGCCGGGTGCCGGTGGTGGTGGGAAGGCCACTGTCCGAAGTCAGTGCGTCGGCGAGGTGCTGGGTCATGTCGTCCTTGGAGAGATCGGGCCGGGGGTGAGAGGGGGCAGGCAGGGGGGTCAGCCCTGGGTCGCGGGAGGGGCGTCAGCCCTTGGTCGCGCCTGCCGTCATCCCGGCGACGAGGTGACGCTGGGCGAAGAGGAAGAAGATGGCCGCGGGGATGGCGATGAGGACCGAAGCGGCACTCATCGCACCCCAGTTGGAGGTGTACTGCGTGACGAAGGTCTGCAGGCCCCCGGCGAGGGTGAGGTGTTCGTCGCCGACCATGAAGGCGGAGGCGTACGCGACTTCGCCCCAGGCGGTGATGAACGAGTAGAAGCCGGTGACGGCGAGGCCGGGCTTGGCCAGCGGGAGGATGAGGCGCCAGAAGGTGCCGAAGGGGTTGAGCCCGTCGACGCGGCCGGATTCGTCGATCTCGACCGGGATGGTGTCGAAGAAGCCCTTCATCATCCAGGCACAGAACGGCACCGCGATGGTGAGGTACGTGATGATCAGGCCGAGCGGCTGGTTGAGCAGCCCCAGCTCTCCCATGAGGTTGTAGAGCGGGACGATGAGGATCGCCATCGGGAACATCTGCGTGATGAGCAGGGTCCACATCAGCGGCTTCATGCCGGGGAACTTGAACCGGCTGACCGCGTAGCCCGTCGTGGCGGCGATGAACACACCGAGGACGGTGGTGATGCCGGCGACGAGCACGGAGTTGCCGAACCAGGTGAAGAAGGAGGTCGACTCCACCAGGTAGCGGTAGTTGTCGAAGGTCGGTTCCTTCACGAAGTCCGTGGAGATGGCGTGCTTAGCGGGCTTGATCGAGGTCAGCAGGACCCACAGCACCGGGAAGACGGCGATCACGGACGCGACGATCAGGGTGGCGTGCAGCCCGGCGGAGGCGAGCGGCGAACGCTCGCCCCGCTTGCGCACGGAAACGTCGGCCGCCGCGGTGTCGGTTGTCGCGGTCCCGGTGGTCACGGTGTCGGTCGTCATGGTCACCACACCTCTCCCTGCTTGCGCAGCGAGCGCCGGTAGACCAGCGCGAAGATCATGAGCAGGGCGAGGATGAGCACGCCCCAGGTCGCAGAGCCCGCGAAGTCGCGCGGGCTGGCCACGAAGGCCTCGCGGAAGGCCTGGGTCACCAGGATCTCGGTGGAGTCGCCCGGTCCGCCCCGCGTCAGCAGGAAGATCACCGGGAACATGTTGAAGGTCCAGATGGTGGAGAGCAGGATCACGGTCATGCTCACCGTGCGCAGCCCGGGCAGGGTGATGTGCCGGAACCGCTGCCAGGCCGTGGCGCCGTCCATCTCGGCGGCCTCGTACAGCTCGCCGGGGATCGACTGCAGCCCGCCGAGCAGGGCGACCATCATGAAGGGGACGCCGAGCCAGACGTTGACGGCGACGACGGAGAACTTCGCCCACGTCGGGTCGTCGAGCCACGGGATCGCGGAGATGCCGCCACCGTCGAGGATCTTGTTGAGGATGCCGCTGTCGCGGTTGAAGAGGAACCGCCAGGCGAAGACGGAGACGAAGCCGGGGACCGCCCAGGGCAGGATGAGCGCCATCCGGTAGGCGGCGCGGCCCCGGAAGTCCCGGTTGAGCATGTTGGCCAGGGCCAGTCCGAGCGTGAACGTGATCGACACGCACAGGACGGTCCACATCACCGTCCACACCAGCCGCTGCAGGAACACCGGGTCGGCCAGGACGTCCGCGTAGTTGTCGAGGCCGACGAACTCGTACGTGGCCTCGATGTGGTTGGCGCCGATCGTACGGGCGACATTGCGCTCGTTGGCGTCGGTCAGCGACAGGTAGATGCCGCGGACGAGCGGCCAGCCGATGATCACGCCGAGGACGAGCACCACCGGGGCGACCATGGCCCAGGCGTACCAGTGGGTGGCCAGGGCGCGCCCCAGTCCACCGCGCTTCGCGCTGTCAGTCCTGCGGCTCCGGCCGCGGGCGGCGACGGTGTCCTCCCCGTCGCTGCCCGCGGCCTTCGCCACCGACTGGCTGGTGTGAGCAGCCATTGTCTTTTCTACTTCCAGCCCTTGAGGATCTTGCGGAACTCGACGCCGGCCGCCTTGGCCGCGTCCTCCGGGCTCGAGGCCCCGGTGATCGCCTTGGTGTACTCGACCTTCAGCGGCTCGAAGAGGGAGCCGTTCTCCGGGATCCAGGCGCGCTCGACGGCCTTGTCCACCGCCGGCTTGAAGAACTGGACCATCTCGCTGGACTTGACGTCGGGCTGCTCGTAGGCGGCGGTCCGCGTCGGGAGCAGGCTGAGCTCCTTGGTGGACTGCACCTGCACGTCCTGCGAGGTCATGTACTCGACGAAGGCGTGCGAGGCGGCACGGTTCTTGGAACCGGCGTACACGGCGAGGTCGTGGCCGCCCTGCGGGGCGCCGGCCTTGGCGGAGCCGGCCGGGACGGCGGCGACGCCGAGGTTGGCCTTGTCCTTGAACTGGTCGCCGGCGTAGGTGTCGGCGACGGCCCACGGACCGTTGATCATCATCGCGGCTTCGCCCGACTTGAAGGCGGTCTGCATGTTGACCCAGCCGTCGGTGGCGTTGGTGATCGCCGCGCCGGAGGTGACCAGGTCGCGGGCGGTCTTGAACGCCTTGACGCCCGCCGCGTTGTCGACGGTGACCGTCTTGTTCTTCGCGTCGACCAGGTCGCCGCCCTCGCCGTAGATGAGGGGGAGGAACCAGTAGGAGTCGTCGCCGCGAAGGTAGAGGCCGGCCTTGCCGGTCTTCGCCTTGATGGCGGCGGCGGCCGTCTTCACCTCTTCCAGCGTCTTGGGGGGCTGGACGCCGGCGTCCGCGAGCATCTTCTTGTTGTAGAAGAGGCCGAGGGTGTCGATGACCTGCGGGACCGCGTAGGTCTTGCCCTCGTACTTGCCGCTGGCCGCGGCCTGCGGCAGGAACTCGGCGTCGACCTTCTTGGCCGTCTCGGCCGGGACCTCGTCGAGGTAGCCGAGGGACGCGAAGTCGGCGACCCAGCCGACGTCCGCGCGGATCACGTCAGGGGCTTCGGAACCGCTGCTGAAGGCGTTCTTGACCTTGTTCTGTGCGTCGCCGTACGGGACGTTGACGTACTTGACGGTGACCTTCGGGTGCTTCGCGGTGAACGCCTCGGCGATCTTCTGGAAGCTTGCCTTCTCGGCGTCGTTCGAGGTGTCCCACCACGTGACCGTGCCGGAAAGCTCGCCGCCCGCCTTGGCCTCGCCGGCCGCGTCCTTGTCGTCCCCACCGCAAGCCGTCGCCGCGAGCGCCAGGGTCGCGACCAGCGCGGTGGCCGCTATGCCACGCCGCATATGAACTCCTTCGATGATCCCGGCCGCTCCCTCGCGGTCCCGAGTTGCAGGGAACGTAACAAGCCTGAAAGCCGACCGAAAGAGCTTGCGGCAATTTTCTGCAAGCGCGGCTGATCGTTACATCCGTGTGTCCTGACGGTTGCCGCGGCTTGCTGGTTGTTCGAACTTCCTTCGGGTCATCAGGCCCGCAACCAGGGGGCATGTACCCGCGTTGACACCGGTATGACCCATGAGCTGACCGCATCCCGGCTTGCAAGCGCTTCCAGCAAGACGACCGAAAGCGTCGGCTGGTGGCGCGATGCCGTCATCTACCAGGTGTACGTCCGGTCCTTCGCGGACAGCGACGGCGACGGCATCGGCGACCTCCGCGGGGTGCGCACGCGCCTGCCCCACCTGGCCCGGCTCGGGGTCGACGCCCTCTGGCTCACCCCCTTCTACGTCTCCCCGCAGGCGGACGGCGGCTACGACGTCGCCGACTACCGGGCCGTCGACCCGCTCTTCGGGGACCTCTCCGACGCCGACGAGCTCGTCCGGGCCGCCCACGCGCTGGGCCTGCGGGTCATCGTGGACGTGGTCCCCAACCACACCTCCGACCGGCACGTCTGGTTCCGGGAGGCCCTCGCCGCCCGGCCGGGGAGCCCGGCCGGGGCCCGGGCCCGGGCCCGCTACCACTTCCGCACCGGACGCGGACCCCACGGGGAGCTCCCGCCCAACGACTGGGAGTCCGTCTTCGGCGGTCCCGCCTGGACCCGGACCGCGGACGGCGCCTGGTACCTGCACCTCTTCGCCCCCGAGCAGCCCGACCTGAACTGGGAGCACCCCGAGGTCGCGGAGGAGTTCGCCTCCGTCCTGCGCTTCTGGCTCGACCTCGGCGTCGACGGCTTCCGCATCGACGTGGCCCACGGCATGGTCAAGGCCTCCGGTCTGCCCGACATCGGCCGCGGCGCCCAGGCCACCCTGATCGGCACCGAGCCGCTCCCCTTCTTCGATCAGGACGGCGTGCACGAGATCCACCGCTCCTGGCGGCGGCTGCTCGACTCCTACCCGGGCCCGCGCATCGGCGTCGCCGAGGCCTGGGCGCCGACCTCCGAGCGGCTCGCCCTGTACGTCCGGCCCGACGAGCTGCACCAGGCCTTCAACTTCCGCTTCCTGAACTGCCCGTGGGACGCCCGGGCGATGCGGACCGTGATCGACGAGTCCCTGGCCGCCACCGCCTCCGTCGGCGCCCCCACCACCTGGGTGCTGTCCAACCACGACGTCGTACGCCACGTCACCCGCTACGGCGGCGGCGCACAGGGCCTGGCCCGGGCCCGGGCCGCCGCACTGCTGATGCTCGCCCTGCCCGGCTCCGCGTACCTCTACCAGGGCGAGGAGCTCGGCCTGCCCGAGGTCGACGACCTCCCCGACGCCGTGCGCCAGGACCCCGCCTTCCTGCGCACCGCCGGGCAGGACGGACTGCGCGACGGCTGCCGGATCCCGCTGCCCTGGTCCGGCGAGCAGCCCCCGTACGGTTTCGGCCCGGCCGGCAGCTGGCTCCCGCAGCCCGCGGACTGGGCCCCGCTGAGCGTCGCCGCCCAGACCGGCGACCCGCACTCCACCCTCGAGCTGTACCGCGCCGCCCTGGAGCTGCGCCGCGCACTGCCCGGCCTCGGCTCCCCCGACGCGGGCCCGCTGACCTGGCTTCCCGCCCCCGCGGGCGTCCTCCTCTTCACCCGGCCCGGCTTCGCGTGCACCCTCAACAGCCGTTCCGAGCCGCTCGAACTGCCTTCGCCGGGACGCCCCGTACTCTCCAGCGCTCCGGTCGAGACGGACGGCCGGACCGTGCTGCTGCCCGCGGATTCGTGCACGTGGTGGGCGTTGTGAGCCGGGGACCGGTACAGTCCAATCCCGTGACCGCACGGCTAGCCGACATCGCAGCCCAGGCGGGGGTCAGCGAAGCCACAGTCAGCCGCGTGCTCAACGGCAAGCCCGGTGTGGCCGCAGGCACCCGCGAGTCCGTGCTGGCCGCGCTCGACGTGCTCGGCTACGAGCGTCCCGTGAAACTGCGCCAGCGCAGCGCGGGGCTCGTCGGCCTGATAACCCCCGAGCTGGACAACCCCATCTTCCCGGCGCTCGCCCAGGTCATCGGCCAGGCCCTGACCCGGCAGGGGTACACGCCGGTGCTGGCCACGCAGACGCCCGGCGGGTCCACCGAGGACGAGCTCACCGAGATGCTGGTCGACCGCGGGGTCTCCGGCATCATCTTCGTCTCCGGGCTGCACGCCGACACCACGGCCGACATGGGCCGCTACGACCAACTCCGCGGGCAGGGCGTCCCGTACGTCCTCATCAACGGGTTCTCCGACAAGGTGCAGGCCCCCTTCGTCTCCCCCGACGACCGCGCCGCGATGCAGCTCGCCGTGACCCACCTGACCGCGCTCGGGCACACCCGGATCGGGCTCGCGGTCGGACCCAAGCGGTTCGTGCCCGTCCTGCGCAAGATCGAGGGCTTCCGGCTCGGGATGAAGGAGCGGCTCGGCCTCGACGAGGCCGAGGTCGAGGAGCTCATCCAGCACTCCCTCTACACACTGGAGGGCGGGCAGGCCGCCGCGGCCGCGCTGATCGCGCGCGGCTGCACCGCCATCGTGTGCGCGAGCGACATGATGGCGCTCGGGGCGATCCGGGCGGCCCGGCAGCAGGGACTGCGGGTGCCGCAGGACGTCTCGGTCGTCGGCTTCGACGACTCCCCTCTCATAGCGTTCACCGATCCGCCGCTCACCACCATCCGGCAGCCCGTGCAGGCCATGGGGCAGGCGGCGGTCCGCACGCTCCTGGAGGAGATCGGCGGTACGCCGGCCCCGCACAGCGAGTTCGTGTTCCTGCCCGAACTGGTCGTCCGCGGATCCACCGCCTCCGGTCCGCAGCAACGTAGGGGACCCTCTCGTCCCCAGGGGTGAGCAGCTGCGCCGCAGACCCTCCCGAGGGATGATCGAAGGCGAGAACGCATCTGGCAGACTCTTTCCCCATGGGTGAATCGAGCGTAAAGACACTGGAAACCCGGACGGAAGCCTCGTCACCCCACGTGACCGAGAGCGAAACTCGTCCGGGCGGTCAGCGCACCCATATGTCCCGGTTGCGAGCCCCGCGCCGGCCCCGGATCTGGTTCGAGATCCTGCTCATCGGGGTCAGTTACTGGACGTACTCGCTCATCCGCAACGCGGTGCCCGAGCAGAAGGCGGACGCCCTCGCGAACGCCGACTGGCTGTGGGACCTCGAGCGCACCCTCGGGATCGCGGTGGAGCAGTCGGTCAACCACGCCGTGAACTCGGTGACGTGGCTGATCGTCGGCATGAACTACTACTACGCCACGCTCCACTTCATCGTGACCATCGGCGTCCTGGTCTGGATCTACCGCTTCCATCCGGGGCGCTACGCGGCCACGCGCCTGGTCCTCTTCGCGACGACGGGCGTCGCCCTGGTCGGCTACTACTTCTTCCCGCTCGCGCCGCCCCGGCTGATGAACGGGCAGAACTTCGTCGACACCGTGCTGGTCCACCACACCTGGGGCTCCATGGCCTCCGGCAACCTCAAGCACATGTCGAACCAGTACGCCGCCATGCCCTCCATGCACATAGGGTGGTCGCTCTGGTGCGGGCTGACGATCTTCGCCGTCGCCTCCGCCCCCTGGGCCCGGATCCTGGGCCTGCTCTACCCGACGGCCACCCTCGTGGTGATCGTGGCCACCGCCAACCACTTCTGGCTGGACGCCGTGGGCGGCATGCTCTGCCTGGCGTTCGGCTACACCGTCTCGCGCAGCTGGTACGGCTCGCTGCCGCACCGGCTGCCGCGTGAGCCCGAGGACGCGGGACCGCACCCGGCGACGGCGGCCGTCCTGAACCGCTTCCGCGCCGACCGCTGACCGGTCCGGCGCCCCTGCCGGCAGGCCCGGCCCGCTCCCCCGCACCGTAACCGGTCCCCCACGTACGGGCCGCAGCCCGCCCGCGCCCCCGCCCTCCGGGGGCGGTGTCAGTGGGTGTTGTTAGCGTGCGCGTCGCAAGGTGAAACGATCAAGGAGGCGGCGGCGTGCAGGACGTGATGCGGCACGAGGTCAGCGGGCACCGGATATCCCAGGCACTGGAGGACGTCACCGGACGGGTCTACGACCACTGGCACGGGCTGCGGTACAGGGGGCTGCTGTCCCTGAAGGGGCTCCACGAGACCCGCGACGACCTCCTCGACCACGTCGGCGCGCAGACCCAGACGGACCCCGAGCTGACCGGAGCCGTCGTACGCCGTGCGCTGCGGACGGCCGCCGAATGCGCCCTCGGGGAGCTCTCCCTCGGCTGCTTCCCCGACGGCGACTTCGAGGTGCCGTTCCCCCTGCTCCATGAGGAGCTCAGCAGCATGGACATCTCCTTCGGCGACGCCGTCGACCAGGCGCCCACCGCCCGGACCTGGCTGGACGCCTTCGCGTTGTGCGTGGTCAGCGGGACCGTGCGGGAGCGGGACCGCGTCATCGGGCTGCTGCTGCGCAATGACTTCGCGCCCGCCCTCCACGACGGCGTGCCCTACTCCCCGCTCGACTCGCACTCCGACCCGGCCGAGCTCGCCGAGATGGACGCGCTGTGCCTCTACCTCACTCCTGCGGCCGGGCACCTGCCGCGGGACTGGCCGGACGCCACCCTGTGCAAGCCGGACGCCGCCGAGCGCGCGGAGGCAGCCCGCCGGCTGGACGGCCTCGGCGTGCTCACGCCGGACCAGCGGCTGCTGCGCGTCCTGCTCGACGACGACCAGCCCGCCTTCGAACGCGCCCTGGCCGGGAACCTCGCCGGCCTCCGCGAGGGCGCACGCCCCGACGCGGCCCCCCGCACCCTGTTCCCCGCCGGCACGATCGCCGTGACGGCGCTCGCCGTCCAGGTCCACGGCTGGCGGCTCGGCGTCACCTCCGCGTACCTCCCGCAGAGCCTGCTGCACGCCTGAGCGCCCGGCGACCGCCCGGCCCCGGCCTTCGCCCCCGGCCGTTCCTTGCGCAAGGGGGGCCTCACCAGACCCCGCTGTGGGTGATCCGGCCGCCCGACATCGTGAGCCGGATCGGGGCCTGGGCCAGCTCGTCCGGGGCGGTGTCCGCCGGGTCGAGCGCGAAGGCCGTCAGGTCCGCCCGGAAGCCGGCCGCGATCCGGCCCGCCACCTGCTGCTCCCCGGCCGCGACCGCGGCGTGCGAGGTCATGCCCTCCAGGGCCATCAGCCCGGTCAGCGCTGGCCCTGCGGCGGCCGCGCCGAGCGGGCTGCGGGCGGTGGCCAGGACCCGGCGGGCGTCGTGGTGGGCGATGGGCCAGTCCGAGCCCAGGGCGAGCACGGCCCCGGCGTCCCGCAGGCCCCTGGCAGCGCCAGGCCCGGGCCGCGCGCGCCGCACCCAGCCACTTCGACCACTCGTCGCTGTGGTCGGCCCGGGTCCTCGTACTCGACGCCGGCGAGCAGGGCCGGTACGTCTCCGTCACCCAGGTCCAGGACGTGGGCGCCGGTGAGGCCGGTGGCGGCCATGTCGCCGAGCAGGGCGGTGAGGCGGCTGCGCCGCTCGGCGGACGAGGGCTTCGGGGCGAGGGCGCCGACGAGGGCCATCGCGGCGTGCTCGATCCCAGACGGGGTGGCTGTGGGCGTCGGTCAGGCCGGGGGTGAGGGTGGCGCCGCCGAGGTCGACCACCTCGGTGGCGGGGCCGCGCCAGTCGCGTACGTCGGCCTCGTCGCCGACGACGAGGATCTCGCCGCCGCGGGCCGCTACCCCGCGGGCCCCGGGGCGGCCGGGGTCGAGGATGCGGACGCGGGCTCCGGTGAGGACGGTGTCGGCAGCGGGCACGGCTCTCCTCCTTCAGAGGCTTCGGTGGGCTCGGCGGCGAATCGGGCGTGGATCTCGGGGCTGCGGCTCTCGACGCGCCGGGCGAGCCCGGGCCCGGCCAGGAACACGGCGGGAACGAGGGCGACGAGGACGGTGTCGACGGCGGACGCCATGGTGAACAGGCCGGCCTTGGAGACGACCACCACGATCGCCACGGCGAGCAGCACGGCGGCGGCGACGGGCGCGTCCACGTTCCGCCACGGGCCCTCGGTGTGCGCGGTGCGCCGGAAGCAGACGGGTACGGCGATCGCGGCGAGCAGCATCAGCGCCATGAGGCCGATCATGCCGGGCATGTTCACCCAGGGCAGCAGCTGCTGGTACGGGCCGGCCCCGGCCAGCGCGAAACCGAGGACGACGACGGCGCCGAGGGCGGTCTGGGCGAGCCCGGCGAGGTACAGGGAGAGGCCGGCGGGTGCCGCCTTCGTGGCGTACGCCCGCACTCTGCGGGGCGCGTACGGGTGCGGTCAGCGGGTGCGGGCTCCGCGCGGCCGCAGCCATCGCCCCGGCACCCCGCGCCGGGCCTCGGGCGAGGGCTCCGGCGCGGGCTCCGGGGCCGCTGCCGGGTCGTCCGCGCTCGCGCCGATCCTCGCCAACGCCTCGGCGAGGGTGCGGACGTAGGCCTCGTCGATCAGGATCCGGACGCTCTCGTACGGGTGGCTCAGCCGCTCCTCCGCCGCCAGGATCCGGCGCAGCATGGGCGCTGACGCGGCGGCCGGGGCGCCGATCTCGCCGAGGTGGCGCACCGCTTCCGGCGTCGGGAGGGCCGGCAGGCCCGTCCACTGCGGGTCCACTTCCGCCAGCAGCACCGGTACGGCGGGTTCCACGTCTGCGGTGATCCGCCAGTACGCGTGCGCCGCGGCGACCCGTGTCCACGCCCCGGGCGATGCCATCAGCCCACGCACGGTTTCCGCGTGCGCGGCGGCCAGCGGGCCTAGATCAGCGAGGAAGGGCAGGCCGTGGCTCGCGCTCCCGGAACCCACGGCCGCACCGCACACGTCGAGGGCGAGGGTCGGATCGCCGGTGGCCCTCCAGTGCGCCCAGGCGGCCAGCCGCGGGTGGTGGCGTCGGGCCCGCGGGGCGCGGCCGGTTGCGAAGTCGGCCAGCCGGTCGGCGGCGACGGCCGCTGCCGGGCCGATCCGGCCCAGGACGCGCAGCGCGTCGTAGGCGTACGGGCCCTCCAGGTACGGGAGCACCTCGGGCAGGGCGGCCGCGGAGGCCGGGCCCCACCGGGCGAGGAGTTCGAGGACGGAGATGCTCGCGTGGTACTTCGGCGGATCCTGGCGCAGCACCGCCTGCATCGTCGGGAGCAGCTCCGCGGCGGGCAGCGCGGCCAGGACGCGGACGTGCGTGCGGTAGGTCGGGAAGTGGCCGTCCTTCGCGAGGCGCCGCAGAGCGGGCAGCGCCCGGAGGTCGCCCACCCCGGCCAGGGCGGAGGCGAGTTCGTCCCCGCGCCCGGGCCGCTGGTCGAGGGCCTTGGCGATCCGGTCGGCGTGCACGGAGACGGCGGACCCGGCCTGGGCCACCGCCTTGGCGGCGTCCCAGCTGTGACGGGTGTCGTCGCAGGCGGCCGTGACGACGGCGTCCCAGCACTCGGGGCCCGGCCTCCGGTAGCGGACCACGGCCTTGACGGCCGAACCCGTGCTTCTCACGCGGTCGCGTAGGCGACGAACCCGTCCCAGGCGGCGGGGGCGACGGCCAGCCGGCCGCCGTCGGGCCGCTTGGAGTCCCGGACGAGGACGGTCCCGGGGGTCCGGGCGACCTCGACGCAGTCGGGTCCGTCGTTGGTGCTGTAGCTGCTCTTGGTCCAGGCGACTTCGACGCAGTCGGCACCGTCGGCCGTGCTGTAGCTGCTCTTGACCCAGGTCAGTGCGGAGAGGCCCTCGGCCGACGGCTTGATGCTCATGTCTCCCCCAGTACCTTCTCGATGAACGTCAAAGATTCGCGAGGCGTCAGAGCCTGTGCCCGGATCATGCCATAGCGCATGTCCAGGATCTGGACCTCTTTGGGCTCGATGATCAAGCGGCTGGCCAGCTGAACGTCGGTGTGCCCGACCGTCGTTCCGTCCCTGAGACGCATGACCTTGAACGATGGACCGAGACCGGCGTGCTCCTCGACCGCGGTGGGCATGACCTGGATCTCCACGGTGCGCAACCGGCCGACCTCCAACAGGTGTTCCAGTTGGCGGCGCAAGACCATCTTGCCCCCGATGGGCCGTCGCAGGACAGCCTCTTCCTGCACAACGGTCAGCAGCGGCGCCGGATGCCGCTGGAGGAGCTTCTGACGCGCCAGCCTCGCCGTGGCCAGGCGTTCGACCTCGTCCTCCGAAAACCCGGGGCGCCTGAGCCCGAAGAGCGCCCGCGCATACTCCTCGGTCTGGAGCAGGCCGGTCACCACGACGTTGTCGTAGGACCCGATCTCCACCGCCTCGGACTCCAACTTGGCCAGATCCCGGACCTTCTTGGGATAGCGGGCCTTTTCGACGTCCGCCTTCATCGCGGCGATCTTCCCGCCCGCGCCGAGAACCCCGTCCGCCTTGTCCAGGAACTCCGGACGCGGAATACGGGTCCCGCTCTCGATCTTGCGGGTCAGGTCCGCCCCGTAGCCCATCTGTTCAGCGAAAGCGGATCGGTCGAGTCCGGCCGCCTCCCGCCACATTTTCAACTGGCGTCCCACCGCCGCGACGACCGCCCCGGATTCGTCCTCCGGGTCGAGTGCCCAGCTCGACTCGTCGGTACCCTCTGCGCTCACTGCCACCTCCGCCGGCCTGCAACTCGCTTCAGGCTACGCACGGGTGGCCACGCCGAGTCGCGTGAATCAGGAAATCCGTTTTCACCGGATCGCGGTTTCCACGACCCGGTGGGCCAATATCCGGAAACGCTCGACGCCTAAAGACAAACAACCGGGGGAAATGACCTCTCCCAACCTCCCCCCTCCCCCTCTCACCCGGTCGGGTGAATCACCCCAACCCGGCTGGCGCATATGCCAAATCACCGGGCAGTCTGTCTCTCGACAACCCCATAAACGCGAACGGCCCCCGTGCGGGAGTGCAATCCCGCCCGAGGGCCTCGCCGCTGAGGAAGACAGGACCCTTCCCGTGGCTGAACAGCAGCTTAGCGCGCCGTCGCGCGCTCCGTACCGCATTCCGAGGCCCGGCGTCATGCACGAGAAAGACCGGCAGCCCGAGCGCTACGTCAAGATCGGCAACCACCTCGCCCAGCACAGCGAGTTGAGCCTGACGGCGATCGGCCTGTCCACGTACATCCAGTCCCTGCCCACCGGCGCCGATGTGTCGATCAAGGCCCTGGCGCAGCGGTTCACCGAGGGCGAGACCCGCATCGCTTCGGCCCTGCGGGAGCTGGAAGCCCACGGCTACCTCTCCCGTACCCGGGAGCGGCTCCCTTCGGGACAGATCGTCACCCGTACGGTGTCGTACAACAACCCTCCCGCCAGGCGCCCGAAAGCGGCGGAGCGCCCTGTCCCGCCCCCCGCAACGGCACCCGCACCGGCCCGGACGGAGGCTCCGGACCCCGACCCGGAGCCTGAGCCGGAACCCGAACCCGAACCGGCCCCGGCCATCTCCGAAGCAGAGCTCCGGTCCCGGGAGTTGCTGGCTCGCCTGCGGCTTCGTGATCCGCGGCTCGTGCTGTCCGAACGGGACACCGTACGACTGGCGCCCGCCGCGGCGGTGTGGCTGGAGCGCGGGCTGACCCCGAGCGCCGTCGCCGCCGCCCTCACCCGCTCGCTGCCGACGGTGGCCATCCACTCCCCGGCCGCGCTGCTCGCCCACCGCCTGCGTGAGCTGCTGCCGCCCCGGCTGCCGGACCCCGGCGGGGCCCGTCCCGTGGCGCCCGACCGCGAGATCCACCCCCTCCGCACCTGCGACGGCTGCGACCGCGCCTTCCGCTCCCCCACCCCGGGCCGCTGCCGGGGCTGCACCCCCTCGGCAGACGCGGCTTAGCGCGATTCAAACGTAGCCGTCGAGAGACCCCCCTAACGAGCGAATGTTGCGCTGCGTAACCGACATATTACATTCCGTGCACAGATGATGTTGGCGTCATCACCCCTCGCCCCGCACCGCCCTGCGTCCGGCCCGGCCGGACTGCGGAGCCGTGCGCGCAGCCAGAAGGAGACACCCGTGCCCGGAACCCAGAACGACAAGGACGCCCAGGCGGAACAGATCAGCGGCAAGCTGATCGCGGCGACCCCGCTGAGTTCGCCGCCGCCCGTCACGGTCCCCGTCCATCAGCGCGACACGGAGTGGGAGTTGCCGAACGGCTTCGCCTGGGTCTACTACGGCGAGGGCACCGACCACGTCGCCAAGCCGGTGATCATGGCCGACGGGTTCAACCTCGGCCGAAGCGATCTGCAGTGGCTCGCCCAGGGCCTGGACGGCGGGAAGTACAAGTTCCTGACCGCCCTGCGCAAGCAGGGACGCACCGTGATCCTGGTCGGGTTCGACGAGCGCACCGCGCGGATCCAGGACAACGCCCGCACCGTGATGGCGGCGATCCAGCAGACCCTCGGGGAGCGCGTGGGTGACGACCGGCTGACCGTCGGCGGATTCAGCATGGGCGGCCTGATCACCCGCTACGCGCTGGCCAAGATGGAAATGCAGCGGATGGACCACCAGACCGAGCTGTACTTCTCCTACGACACCCCGCACCGCGGCGCCGTGATCCCGATCGGCCTGCAGGCGTTCGCTCACTTCATCCCGCTGGCCAACGACTTCGCGCGGCAGATGAACAGCCCGGCGGCCCGGCAGATGCTCTGGCGCCACTACGACAGCGAGACCGGCAAGAGCGGGATCGACCCGCTGCGCACAGAGCTGCTGGAGGAGCTGGACCGGATGGGCAGCTGGCCGCGGATCCCGCGCACCATCGCGGTGGCCAACGGCACCGGCGACGGCATGGGCCTCAGCATCCCGCCCGGCGAGATGGCACTGAAGAGCACCGGCCTGATCGCCTTCCCCGGCACGACCTTCTACACCCAGGCCGCCGGCGAGAACGTCACGGTCGCCGAGCTGAAGCGGCTGCTCCCGCCCGCCTCCAAGAAGGTCACCACCAGCGGCTTCCCCGAGCTGGACGGCGCACCGGGCGGCACCCTCGCCTCCTACAAGATCGTGGCGGACGAGCTGGAGGCGAAGGGCGGCAAGGCCGACCTGCGGCACGAGGCCATCTGCTTCGTCCCGACCGTCAGCGCGGTGGCGATCCGCAACATCGACAAGCAGGAGGACCTGTACGCGAAGGTCGCTTCGCTCGACCCGAACGAAAGCGAGCTGGACGAGTTCCTCTGGTCCTCGGCCACCACCCCGCACACCGCGATCACCCAGGAGCTGTGCGAATGGATCATCGAGCGGCTTCCGCGATGACGCAGCGTCATCACCACTGATCCAACCGGTGATCCCGCCGCCCGCCCCGGATCTCTCTGCGCCGGGCGGGCGGCCTCCCGGCGTGCGTGCGCCGGGCCGCCGCCGGGGTCCCGGACCGCTCAGGCCCCGTAGAACAGGTCGTCCACCACCGCCCGCGCCCGGCGCGTGATGCGGCGGTAGTCGTCGAGCAGCTCGCCGGCCGTGCCCTCCGCGTAGCCGAGGTAGCGGCCGACGGCGGCCAGTTCGCGGGCCTCCGACGGGAAGGTGTCCCCGGCCCGGCCGCGGACCAGCATCACCGCGTTGCGGACGCGGGTGGCGAGCACCCAGGCCTCGTCGAGGATCTGCGCCTCCTCGGCCGGGATCAGCCCGGCCGCATGGGCGGCGGCCAGGGCCTCGCGGGTCCGCGTGGTACGCAGGCCGGGTTCCGACCAGGCGTGCTGCATCTGGATCAGCTGCACGGTCCACTCGACGTCGCTGAGACCGCCGCGGCCGAGCTTGGTGTGGAGCGTGGGGTCGGCGCCGCGCGGGAGGCGCTCCGACTCCATGCGGGCCTTCAGGCGGCGGATCTCGCGGACCGCGTCCTCGCCGAGGCCGTCCGCCGGGTAGCGCAGCGGGTCGATCAGCTCGATGAAGCGGGCGCCGAGCTCGGCGTCGCCCGCGACCGGCTCGGCGCGCAGCAGGGCTTGGCTCTCCCAGGTCAGGGACCAGCGCCGGTAGTACGCGGCGTACGAGGCCAGGGTGCGTACGAGCGGGCCGGAGCGGCCCTCGGGGCGCAGGTCGGCGTCGATGAGCAGCGGCGGGTCGGCGGTGGGGAGTTGGAGCAGCCTGCGCATCTCGGCGATGACGGTCTGGGCGGCCTTCGCGGCTTCCTGTTCGTCGACGCCCTCGCGGGGTTCGTGGACGAACAGGACGTCGGCGTCGGATCCGTAGCCGAGCTCGTGGCCGCCGAAGCGGCCGACGCCGATGATCGCGAAGCGGGTCGGGAGGGTCTCCCCCCAGTGGCCGCGGACGGCGGCGCGCAGGGCTCCGGCGACGGTGGCGCCGGTGAGGTCGGAGACGGCGTTGCCGACCCGGTCGACGAGGGCGCCGGGGTCCTCCTCGGCCGGGCTGTCCTCCGTACCGTACGAGCCGATGATGTCGGCGGCGGCGGTGCGGAACAGCTCGCGGCGGCGGACCCCGCGGGCGGCGGCCACGCCGACTTCGGCGCTGTCGGCGCGGCCGACGGCGGCGAGCACCTCCTGCTCCAGGGCCTCGGGCGTACGGGGCTGCAGCCCTTCGGGGTCGCCGAGCAGGGCGACGGCCTCGGGAGCGCGCATCAGCAGGTCGGGGGCGAGCCGGCCGGCAGACAGGACGCGGGCCAGGTTCTCGGCGGCGGCGCCCTCGTCGCGGAGCAGGCGCAGGTACCAGGGGGTCTTGCCGAGGGCGTCGGAGACCTTGCGGAAGTTCAGCAGGCCGGCGTCCGGGTCGGCGGAGTCGGCGAACCAGCCGAGCATGACGGGGAGCAGGGTGCGCTGGATGGCGGCCTTGCGCGTGACGCCGGAGGCGAGGGCCTCGAGGTGGCGCAGGGCCGAGGCCGGGTCGGCGTATCCGAGGGCTTCGAGACGCTGGCCGGCGGCGCGCGGGGAGAGCCGGGTCTCGCCGGGGGCGAGCTGGGCGACGGCGTCGAGCAGCGGCCGGTAGAAGAGCTTCTCGTGCAGGCGCCGGACCACGGAGGCGTGCCGGCGCCACGCCTTGTTGAGCTCGGCAACGGGTTCGGTGCGCAGGCCGAGGGAGCGGCCGAGGCGGCGCAGGTCGGCCTCGTCCTCGGGGACGAGGTGGGTGCGGCGCAGCCGGTAGAGCTGGATGCGGTGTTCCATGGCGCGCAGGAAGCGGTACGCGTCGTTCAGCTGGGCTGCGTCGGTGCGGCCGACGTAGCCGCCGGCGGCGAGGGCGTGCAGGGCGTCGAGGGTGGTGCCGGAGTGCAGGCCGGCGTCGCTGCGGCCGTGGACGAGCTGGAGCAGCTGGACGGCGAACTCGACGTCGCGCAGGCCGCCGGGGCCGAGCTTGAGCTCGCGGTCGACCTGGGAGGCGGGGATGTTGTCGACGACGCGGCGGCGCATCTTCTGGACGTCGGCGACGAAGTTCTCGCGTTCGGCGGCCTGCCAGACGAGGGGCGTTATGGCGTCGATGTACTGGGCGCCGAGGTCCCGGTCGCCGGCCACGGCGCGGGCCTTGAGCAGGGCCTGGAACTCCCAGGTCTTGGCCCAGCGCTGGTAGTAGGCGAGGTGGGAGGCGAGGGTGCGGACGAGGGGGCCGTTGCGGCCCTCGGGGCGCAGATTGGCGTCGACGGGCCAGATGGTGCCCTCGATGGTGGTCTCGGAGCAGATCCGCATGAGGTGGGAGGCGAGGCGGGTGGCGGCCTGGACGGCCTTGCCCTCGTCGGCGCCGCTCGGTGCCTCCCCCACGAAGATGACGTCGACGTCGGAGACGTAGTTCAGCTCGTTGCCGCCGCACTTGCCCATGGCGATGACGGCGAGCCGGCAGGCGGCGGCGTCGTCGGGGGCGGCCGCGGACGCGATCCGCAGGGCGGCGCGGAGGGTCGCGGTGGCGAGGTCGGCGAGCTCGGCGGCGGTCTGGGCGACGTCGATGGTGCCGCAGACGTCGCGGGCGGCGATGGAGAGCAGGCAGCGGCGGTAGGCCACGCGCAGGGCGATGGGGTCGTGGGCCGGGGCGAGCCCCTGCTCGAACTCGGCGAGGCCGGGGTGCAGATCGGCTGCCTCGTACGTGACGAGCGCGTGCCAGTCGCGGGGGTGGCGGGCGAGGTGGTCGGCGAGCGCCTCGGACGCGCCGAGTACGCCGAGGAGGCGGTCGCGCAGCGGTTTGGCGCTGACGAGGGTGTCGAGGAGCACGGGCCGTTCGTCGTCGCTCTGCGCCTCGGCGAGCCGGACGAGCCCGAGGAGGGCGAGGTCGGGATCGGCGGTGGCCCCGAGGGCGTCGAGGAGCACCGGGTCGGTGCGTACGGAGGCCAGCGCGTCGGAGTCGAGCAGCCGGGCCGCGGCCGAGGGGTCGGTGAAGCCGCTGCGCAGCAGCCGGATGAAGGTGCTGCTCCTGCGTCCCGGGACTGTCATCCCGCCGCCTCCCGCGTACGTCGCCGCCACTGCCCAAGCCTGCCTGGAAGGAGCCTAGCCGGAGCAGGCGTTCGACTCACCGGCGTGGGTGGACCCGTATCATGGGGCGGATTATCGGATTATCCGAATACTTATGCGGAACGTACCTTCCGCTTACTTGCCCCTCCGTCGGACCCGCTCCCCGCCCGACCCGCCCAACCCGCCCCGAAGGACCCGCATGCCCGACGGACCCCCGGCCCCGGGCCCCTGGCATCCCCACGAGACGGGCCCGTCGCCGGACCCGGGGCAGGTCAGCGGCTCGTGGGGCCCGGGGGGCCCGGCCTGGGGCCCACCGGCGGGACAGGCCTGGCTCCCGCCGGCCGGACCGGGCCCGAACCCGTCGCCGCAGCCCTGGCCGGGCGGACAGCCGTGGGACCCGTCGGCAGGACCGGCCGCGGACCCGTCACAGCCCGGCCCGGGCGGACCGTCGTGGGACCCGTCGGCGCAACCGTTCGGGGACCCGTCGTGGCACCTGTCGGCGGGACCGGCCGAGCACCTGGTGGCGCCGCAGTATGGGCAGCCGCAGACGGGCGGCCCGGCTCGGGATCCCGCGCAGCCGCATGCAGGCGGCCCCGGCTGGGACCCGTCACGCGCCCAGCCGGGCGGGCCGAGTTGGGAGCCGTCGCGGGTTCCGGCCGGCGCAGCCGGATCTGACGTACCGTCCGCCGCGCTCGGCAGCGGAGCCCGGCAGGGCGGCTCGCCGCTGCATGCCGACTGGCGGCCGGCCCCCGGCGGGCACCCCGGCCCGGCGGGTTCGGCCGAGGCCTGGTCCGGCCGTCCCGGCCCGGCGGGGCCCGAAGCTGCGGGGCACGGCCATCCGTCCGGGGCCACGGGCCGCCCCGGCGGGGACGGCGCGTACGCGCATCCGGGACCCGGCATACCCGCCGCCGGCGAGGCCGAGAGCTGGGACGGCCCGGTCCCGCATGCCGCGCCCGGCGCCGCCACCGCCGACGCCCGACCCACCGGACGCGCTGCGCGCCGTTCCGGCACCGACGAGCCGCCCGCTTCCGGCAACCGCCGAGCCGCCCGGCGTTCCCGTACCGCCGACCCCGCCGACGCAGCCACCGGCCACCCGGCCGACGCCGACCCCGGCGACGGCCGCTCCGGGCTGCCCGGCGGACGCCGCCGCTCGCGGGGCACCGGCCCCGCGGGCGCGGCGGCCGGGGCCCTCGCCGACCAGCCCGCCGGGCGGGCCGCCCGCCGTACCGGCAACGCCGAACCCCCGGCACCCGGCAACCGCCGGACCGCACGGCGTTCCCGTACCGCCGACGCAGCCGGCTCCGGCTCGGGCAGCGGCCGCGGCTCCCGCCGTGCCGGCGGCGGCGCCGGAGCCTCGGGAGCTCGCGGGCAACGGCGTGGGCGGCGGGTCGTCAAGGGGGTGGGGCTCTGTGCCGCCATCGTCGCCTGCGGCGTGTTCGTGCTGCGCGCCGGCGAGGCGCGCGGCGGCATCGCCGACCGGACGCCGGCCCCCGCGGCCGCTGCCGACGCGCCCGACCCCGGCCGGGTGCTGCAGATCGTCGCCCACCCCGACGACGACCTGTACTTCATGAACCCGGACCTGCGGTACTCCATAGCCGCCGGCCACCCCGTCACCACCGTCTACCTCACCGCCGGCGAGGCGGACGGCATCAACGCCACCGAAGGCAAGCAGGCCTCCACCCCGCCCAACAAGCCGGCCTACGCCGAGGCCCGCCAGAACGGCATCCGCGCCGCCTACGCCAAGATGGCCACCGGCGACCGCAGCAGCGCCTGGAAGCGCACCGCCGTCCCCACCAAGGGCGGCGGCCACGCCGAGGTCGACGTCCTCGTCGCCAAGCCCGAGGTCAACCTCGTCTGGCTGCAGCTGCGCGAGGCCGGCACCGTCTACGACAGCACCCCCGACAGCCTCCACGGCCTGTGGGACGGCAAGATATCCGCGCTCGGCGCCCAGCTCTCCTCCGGCACCCCGGTCAAGCAGCGGTTCTCGTACTCCAAGGAGCAGCTCGTCCAGACCGTCGCCGGAATCCTGGAGCAGTACAAGCCGACCACGGTCCGCGCCCAGGACCCCACCCCCGGCCGGTTCCCCGACAAGCGGTACGCCGATCACCAGGACCACTTCTACGGAGCCCGCTTCGCGCAGGCCGCCCTGGCCGCGTACGCGAAGGACGTCGCCCCCGCGAACCGCCCGCACTTCGCGGTGCAGAACTACCTCGGCTACTCCAACGGCTCCCTGCCCAGCGCACTGGACCCGGACGAGGCCAAGGCGAAGCTGGACATCCTGGACACCTACGCCTGGCTGGACCGGCAGAACCACTGCGGCAGCGACGCCGGCTGCGGCGATCTCAAGGTGGCCGACCATCCCGCCGGCAACGGCTGGACCTCGACCGTCAACTACGCCCGCGGCACCGGCACTTCCTGGCTGACCTCCGACAAGGAGCACGGCCTGTGGGCCTTCAAGGTGCTCGACGGCCAGGTCGCGGTCTGGCACCGGTCCGGCCCGATCGGCGCCTGGAGCGGTCCGCGCCTGCTGCCCGGCACCGGCATGGACCCGGGCATCTCCACCGTCACCCTGCCGGACGGGCGGATCGCCGCCTTCGGCACCCGCACCTCCTTCGGCTCGCGGCCCACGGACTACCGGCGCGAGGTCGGGTACGTCGTCCAGAAGGGCCCCGGTTCCGAGGAGTTCGGGGACTGGCAGTCGCTGGGCACGCCCGAGGGCGCCGACGAGAACTGGACCTCCGACATCAGCGCCCCCGCCGTCTCGGTCGACGGCACCGGCCAGTTGGCGGCGTACGTCCGCGACGGCGCGTCCACCCTGCGCGGGCGGGTGCAGCTCGCGAACGGCACCTGGGGCCCGTGGTCCCCGTACGGGGGCGCCGACCTGCACGGCACGCCGGTCACGGCCATGGACGGCGCCGGGCGGCGCATGGTGTTCGCGGCCACCGCCAAGTCGGTGCTGGGCTGGGCGCAGCCGAAGCCGGGCGCGCCGCTGGGCCCGGCCACGCCCACGGGGCTGCCGGACACGACGCTGCCGCTCACCGCGGAGGGGCGCGAGGGCGGGGTGCGGCTGTGGTTCCGCAAGCCGGGCTCGGGCAACGTCCGTACCGCCCTGGTGACGGGCGACGGTGGACTGAAGGTGAACCACCTCACCGACCTCGGCGGGCTCCAGGGCTTCGGCTCGGTGGCGGCGAGCGGGCACGTACTGGCCGGGCGTTCGGCGGGCGGTCAGCTGGGCTCGGACCTCGGGTCGGGGCGGCCGTGGGAGCGGTCGCCGCTGATGTTCGTCGGGGCGCCCTCGTCCACGACGACCGGCAGGAACACGGTCAGCCTGGCGGTGGTGGGGCTCGACGCGCGGCTGTACGTGACGTCTTCGGCGGACGACGCGAACGCGCACCTGGCGCCGTGGCTTCCGGTGGGTCCGCGGAACACGGGCCGCTGAGGATCCTCCGCCGGCGGACCAAGTGCGTCCACATCCCGGGCACATGCGCGGATCAGAAGCTCACACGCCACAATCGCATCCGGTCGTTTTCGGAAAGCACGAGTCATCGCGCACAACGGTGAACCAAGTCACCCGATTTGGCCTCTCACTGACTGAGCTGACTGAACTGCCGTTCTTCCCGCCCGGAACGACCCCAAGGCGTGACCGATGCCGATTCCCCGTCGCCGTTTCCTCCTCGCGGCCCTCCTTCCCGTACTCACCGTCGGTGCCACTGGCGTGCTCGCCGTCGCCACCGGCCAGCAGACGTCGGCCGAGGCCACCCAGGAACAGGGCACCGGGTCCCGTGCCGTCGCGCTCCCGGCGAGCGTCACGTCCGGATCGGTCGTCCAGGTCGTCGCCCACCCCGACGACGACCTGTTCTTCATGAACCCGGACCTCAGCCGGTCGCTGACGGCCGGACTCCAACTCACCACCGTCTACCTGACCTCCGGCGAGGCCGACGGCCGCAACGAGGCCAACGGCGCCGGCGCCAAGGACCCGGAGCAGCCCGCCGACCGCGCCCACTACGCGGAGGCGCGGCAGAACGGCATCCGCGCCGCGTACGCCCAGATGGCCACCGGGGACCGCTCCGGCGCGTGGAAGCGCACGGTCATACCCACCGCGGGCGGCGGCCAGGCCGAGCTCGACGTGCTGATCGCCCGGCCGCAGGTCAACCTGGTCTGGCTGCAGTTGCGCGAGGCCCGCAACCCCACCGCGGAGAACCCGGACAGCCTGCGCGGCCTGTGGCACGGCAAGATACCCGCGCTCGGCGCGCAGCTGTCCTCCGGAAGCCCGGTCAAGCAGCCGTACACGTACACCAAGGACCAGGTGATACAGGCGATAGCCGGGCTGCTCGGGGTCTACAAGCCGACGACGATACGCATGCAGGACCCGACGCCGGGCCGGTACCACGACACCGGCAAGTACACCGACCACCAGGACCACATGTACGGCGCCCGCTTCGTGCAGGCCGCCACGTCCGCGTACGCCGCCCAGGTCGGCGACCGTCCGCGGTTCTCGGTGCAGAACTACCTCGGCTACCACAACGGCACCCTCCCGCACGCGCTGGACCCGCAGACGGCCGAGACGAAGATCAACTTCCTCAAGACGTACGCCTGGCACGACCACCAGAACTACTGCGGCAGCCCCTCCGGTTGCGGCGACCGCAAGGTCGCGAGCAGCCCCACCGGACGCAACTGGGCCCAGTCGCTGCGCTACGCCCGCGCCGACACCACCTCGTGGCTGGTGGCGGGCGCCCCCGGCCGGCTCTACGCCTTCGCCGCCCTGGACGGACAGATGGCCGTCTGGACCAGGCAGGACGGCCCGGCCGGCTGGACCGGCCCGGTCCTGCTCCCGGGCACCGGCATCGACCCGGGCGCGAGCACGGCCCGCCTCCCCGACGGCCGCACGGCAGTCCTCGCCACCCGTACGAGCTTCGGCCCGGGGCCCGCGGACTACCGGCGCGAGATCGTGTACGCCGTCCAGTCCGCGCCGGACGGCCCGTTCGGACCGTGGCAGTCGCTCGGCACCCCCGAGGGGGCCGACGAGGAGGGCACCTCCTCCATCAGCGCGCCCTCGGCGGCCGTGACCCCGGACGGCCGGCTGGCCGTCTACGTCCGCGACTCCCGCCGCACGCTGCGCGCCCGCGAACAGCAGCCGAGCGGCGCCTTCGGCCCCTGGCAGCGCCTGGGCGGCGAGGACCTGCAGAGCGACCCCGTGACGGCCGTCGACGCCGCCGGGCGGCGCCAGGTCTACGCGACCACCACCACGTCGGTCCTGGCCTGGACCCAGCCGGCGCCGGGGGCCCCTCTCGAGGGACCCTTCCCGACGGGCCTGCCGGCCACCACGGTCCCGCTGTCGGCGGCGCCGGAGGGCGCGGGCATCCGGCTCTACTTCCGCCGTCCCGACTCGGGGGTCGTGCGTACGGCCCTGGTCACGGCGGGCTCCGGCAAGCCGCAGGTCTCCAGCGTCTCGGAGGCCGGGGGCCGGGCGGGCTACGGCGCGGTCGGCGTCGCGGGCCGCCTGCTGTCGGGCCGCGCGGACACGGGCACGGTCAGTACGACGGGCCTCGGCGGCCCGCCCGCATGGACGGAGTCGAAGATGCTCTTCGCCGGCGCCCCGGCCGGCATCCTCGAACCGGCGGGCGCGACGACGACGGCGGTCCTGGGCCTGGACGCCGAACTCCACATCACCACGACCCCACCGGCCACCCCGGACCCGGCCCACCCGGCCCGCACCACCTGGCACCGGGCGGTCCCCCCGAAGTGACCCGGGCCGGCCGGTCACCGGTGGAGGCCGGGCGTCAGCAACTCCCGGAAACCAGCAGCTCCCGTACCTGCTCGGGCGTCCAGTGGCCGGCGGCGCCCGGGCAGCCGGCCAGGTACTCGGCGATGTCCTGCTCCTCCCAGGGGCCGGACTCCAGGAGTCCCCCGGCGAGGTAGCGCAGGTACACGGCGGTGGGCGGCAGCACGTCGACGTCCCGCAGGGTCCACGGCGCGGTGAACGTCAGCACGGGGATGTCCTCGATCGTGCCGGGGCAGATCAGCGTCTCGTAACGCCCCGGCCCCAGTTCGTCGCGGCCGTGCCGCAGGGCGGTCGCGAGGTCGAGGTCCGTCCCGGGTTCGTTGCCCATCTCCTGCGCGGCGATGTCGGACACCTGGCCGACCGTCACCAGGTGCGCCCGCCCGCGCATCCGCCCCGGAGCCGTCGGGTCGTACAGCCCCCGGCCGCCGCCCCACACGGCGGACTCCGTGGCGAAGTACAGCCGGCCGTGCAGCTCGACCGCGAGCGAACGCTCCGGCGCCCGCCGGTCCCGGCACCCCGGATAGGTCCGCGCCGCGCCGACGGGAGTTCCTCCGGCGATGTACGCGGCCAGGCGGTCCATGTGCATGTTGGATCCGTAGGAGGCGTACCAGACCCGCTCGGGCGCAGGCAGCGCCCCGTCGAGCGGCGTCACGGTGTGTACGGTCATCAGCGCGTCCTCGCACCTCAGGGCCGACGGCGTCGCGCCGTCGGCCCTGAGTGGTGTTCCGGCCCCGGAAAGGGCCCTGCTCCGAGCGGTACTCCTCCCGCTCCTGCTTCTTGTTGCGCAGGATCTCACTGACTTCCGTCCGGACCAAGGGATGACTCTCGATGACTGCGGAGAAGCAGAGATCGAGTGGTCCTCAGCGGTCGCCATGTGGAGCCATGGGCAAGCCTTCGACGGCCCACAGACCTTCCGGTGGTGCCCGGCGTCTGCCCGTCACGGCGAAGGGCATGAAGGACCGCCCTCCGGGTTTGTCAAGTCCCGACTTTCCGGGGCGTGACCCCGGCCCGTGCGTGGGGCGCAATGGAGTGACGGATGACGCCGAAGAACGGTGGACGGGCAACTCCGGCCCACCACATCCCACCCCCACGTTCCCCGACCCGAGGAGCCCCTCCCCATGGCCGTCACCAGGACCCGACGCCTCGCCCCCATCCTGATCGCCACCCTCCTGGCCGGCGGAGCGGCCTCACTCACCTCCACCGCCGTCGCCGCTCCCACCTCGGCACCTTCGGGCGTCACCACCGACACCGACAGGCCGCGCACCGTCAAGACCATCACCAAGACGCCCAGGACCGTGAAGACGATCCACAAGAACGAGCAGTCCAACGACGAGCCCACCGGCCTCATCGGTGGAGGTGGAGGTGCCGGAGGTAAGGGAGGTTCTGGCGAGCTCGTCGGGGGAGGGGGAGGTTCCGGGGGTGGAGGGGGTGCTGGCCTGCTCGCCAGGGGAGGTTCCGGGGGTGACGGGGGTTCCCCTGGTGTCGTCAAGAAGATCACCACGACGCCCAGGACCAGCGGCGGGCCGCACCCGCCGCCGGCATCTGCGGCCGACGGCCCACAGACGGCCCAGGGGGAATGAGACGACTCCGGGCCGGTGGTCAGTGACCACCGGCCCGGAGTGTCGCGCGGCCCGCAGGGGCTTTGACCTGCTCTTACAGGACCGGGAGGTTCTTGCGGAGTTCGAAGGCCGTGACTTCCGAGCGGTATTCCTCCCACTCCTGCTTCTTGTTGCGCAGGAAGAAGTCGAAGACGTGCTCGCCGAGGGTTTCGGCAACCAGTTCGCTGCGTTCCATCAGGGAGATGGCCTCGCCGAGGTTCTGCGGGAGGGGTTCGATGCCCATCGCGCGGCGTTCCGCGTCGGAGAGGGCCCAGACGTCGTCGTCGGCGCCCGCCGGGAGTTCGTAGCCCTCCTCGATGCCCTTGAGGCCCGCCGCGAGGAGGACCGCGTAGGTGAGGTAGGGGTTCGCGCCCGAGTCGATCGAGCGGACCTCGACCCGCGAGGAGCCCGTCTTGCCCGGCTTGTACATCGGGACGCGGATCAGGGCCGAGCGGTTGTTGTGGCCCCAGCAGATGTACGAGGGGGCCTCGCCGCCGGAGCCGGCCGTGCGGGAGGAGCCGCCCCAGATGCGCTTGTACGAGTTGACCCACTGGTTGGTGACCGCGGCCGTCTCCGCCGCGTGCTTCAGGAGGCCCGCGATGAAGGAGCGGCCCACCTTGGAGAGCTGGTACTCGGCGCCCGACTCGTAGAAGGCGTTGCGGTCCCCCTCGAAGAGGGAGAGGTGGGTGTGCATGCCCGAGCCGGGGTACTCGGAGAACGGCTTCGGCATGAAGGTGGCCTGGACGCCCTGTTCGAGCGCGACCTGCTTCATGACGAGGCGGAAGGTCATGATGTTGTCCGCCGTGGAGAGCGCGTCCGCGTAGCGGAGGTCGATCTCCTGCTGGCCGGGGGCGCCCTCGTGGTGGCTGAACTCGACCGAGATGCCCATGGATTCGAGCATGGTGATCGCCTGGCGGCGGAAGTCCATGCCGACGTTCTGCGGAGTGTGGTCGAAATAGCCGGAGTTGTCCGCCGGCACCGGGCGGGTCCCGTCCAGCGGCTTGTCCTTCAGCAGGAAGAACTCGATCTCGGGGTGGGTGTAGAAGGTGAAGCCCAGGTCGGAGGTCTTGTTCAGGATGCGCTTGAGGACGTACCGCGGGTCCGCGAAGGACGGCGACCCGTCCGGCATCAGGATGTCGCAGAACATCCGGGCGGTCCCGGGGGCCTCGGCGCGCCACGGCAGTATCTGGAACGTGCTGGGGTCCGGCTTGGCGATCATGTCGGATTCGTAGACCCGCGCGAAGCCCTCGATGGCCGATCCGTCGAAGCCGATGCCCTCGTCGAAGGCCTGCTCCAGCTCGGCGGGGGCGACCGCGACGGACTTCAGGAAGCCCAGTACGTCGGTGAACCACAGGCGCACGAACCGGATGTCGCGCTCCTCGAGCGTCCGGAGGACGAATTCCTGCTGCTTGTCCATGCCTTCATCCTCGCAGTTCAGACGGCCTGTGCACCACCTCCCCCGAGGGCGGGGGCACAGTCGGGCGGGCCCAGTATCGCCAGCCGTGGTTTCCGCCACATTACGCACCTCTGAAACCTCGTGGCACCCCCGCACTGACCTCGGGCCCGTCATGAGCATTACCATCTGCGGCCATGGGGGGCTGGGAGCACATGCGGCGCGGGCGCGCAGGGCGTCGGACGCCTCGGCGTGCCGTCATGGGGTCCGGGGCGGCGCCCGCCACGGTCACGGCGGGGGGCGGGGCCGGCCCTGCCGCCGGGGGCGCCTGCGGGGAAGGGGGGCAGCCCGGGCGCCCCCCCTTTCGCGCCCGGCCCCCCGGGCGCGCGCCCCCCCCCCCCCCCCGCCGTGACCGTGGCGGGCGCCGCCCCGGACCCCGTCGGGCGCGCCGCCGGCGGCGGGCCGGCCCGGCCGCACGGGACGCTCGCCCGGGCCCCTGACCTCCACGCCCTCCAAGTGCTGCGGACCTGACGGGGGCGCCGTACCGCGCTCCACCGGATCCATCCCTCCACCCCCCTCAGCAGAAGGATTCAGGGCACATGGCCAGCAGGACCCCGTACGACAGCAACTCCCCCCAGGCCCGCATAGCCGAGATGCGCCGCGCCGAGCGGGCCCGCGACCGGCGCAACGCGGCCATCGCGATCACGGTCTCGGTGGCCGTCGCCGCCGGGCTCATCGGCTTCGGCGCATGGGTGCTGATCGACAAGCAGCAGAAGGAGGACGCCAGGGTGGCGGCCCTCAAGGCCCCGGTGAACGGAGAGCAGACCTGGGACGCGAAGTCGCTGGGCCGCAACCACGTCGACACCCCCGTGAAGTACCCGGTGAACCCGCCGGTCGGCGGCGACCACAGCCCCCGCTGGATGAACTGCAACGGCGACGTCTACAAGAACCCGGTCCCCGAGGTCAACGCCGTCCACTCGCTGGAGCACGGCGCGGTCTGGGTGACGTACAACGAGAAGGCCGCCAAGGGCGACGTCGACAGGCTGGCCGGGACGGTGGCCAAGACCCCGTACACGCTGATGAGCCCGGTCAAGGAGCAGGCCGGCACGATCATGCTGAGCGCCTGGGGCAAGCAGCTGACGGTGGACAAGGCGGACGACCCCCGCGTCGCGCAGTTCTTCACCAAGTACGTGCAGGGCCCGCAGACCCCCGAGCCGGGCGCGGCCTGCACGAGCGGACTGGCCGAGAAGTGACCCGTACGTACTGGGCGGCCGGGACCGCCGTCCTGCTCGCGCTGCTGTTCGCGGCGGCGGCCACGGTCACCGCCGCGAGCGACGGCGACGGCGAGGGCTCCGGCCCGTCGGGCCGCGCGCCGGGCCTCCACTCGCCGGACGCGGGCTTCGCGCGGGACATGGCGGTGCACCACCAGCAGGCGGTGGAGATGTCGTTCATCGTGCGGGACCGCACCAAGGACGAGCCGGTGCGCGGGCTCGCGTACGACATCGCGAACACCCAGGCCAACCAGCGGGGCATGCTGCTGGGCTGGCTGGACCTGTGGGGGCTGCCGAAGGTGGTGGCCGACGAGCCCCCGATGTCCTGGATGGGGTCCGCAGACCAGCACGGCGGCCACGCCGGGCACGACGCGGGCGGGCACGGCACGGGCGGGCACGGCACGAGCGGCCAGGACACGGCCGGCCACGACATGGGCGGCGCCGCCGCCAAGCCCGGCGCGCTGATGGCCGGCATGGCCACCAAGGAGGAGCTCGCACAGCTCGGCGCCGCCGAGGGCCGTGACGCGGAGGTGCTCTACCTCCAGCTGATGACCGACCACCACAAGGGCGGGGTCGCGATGGCCCAGGGCTGTGCGGCGCAGTGCAAGACCCCCGCCGAGCGGGATCTGGCCCGGGGGATGGTCGAGGCGCAGCAGTCGGAGCTCACCCTCATGGCGGACATGCTGAAACAGCGCGGAGCTGCGCCGCGCGGGTGACGGGCCACGCCCGTACGGTGGTGGGAGGGCGCCCTCATCAGGCCCTCCCACCACCGGCCTCCCGAGGGCGCCGAGGCGGGCGCATCCGCGCCCGGCCGCACCGGCATGCGCAGGAGGTAAGCAATGACCACCGCGGCAGACATCATGCACCCCGGGGCCCAGTGGATCCCGGCGACCGCCACTCTGGACGAGGCCGCTCAGCTGATGAGCCGGCTCAACGTGGGCGCCCTGCCCATCAGCGACGACACCGAGCGGCTCTGCGGCATCGTCACCGACCGCGACATCGTCGTGAACTGTGTGGCCCAGGGGCTGAACCCGTCCGAGATGACCTGCGGTGACATCGCCAAGGGCACCCCGCGCTGGATCGACGCGGGCGCGGACGTCACCGACGTGCTGGACGAGATGGAGAGCCACCGGATCAAGCGGCTCCCGGTCATCAAGGACAAGAAGCTGGTCGGCATGATCAGCGAGGCCGACCTGGCCCAGCACCTCGACGAGCACCAGCTGGCGGGCTTCGTGGAGAAGGTCTACGCGAGGCGCTGACCCGGCCGGTCCGGCCGGCCTGCCCCGCCCGTCCCCCTTGCAGCAGCGTCCAGGATCGCCCGTGCCACCCGGCCCGGGCGGTCCAGCATGACCAGGTGCCCCGCGGGTTCGGCGATCTCGAAGCGGGCGCCGAGCCGGTCGGCCAGCCGCGCCTGGCGCTCGCACCAGCGCAGGGCCCCCCGCCCGGCCGAGCCGTCGTACCCCGTGAGTACGGTGACGGGCACGCCCGGCGGGCGCCCGGTCCGCAGCGCGAGGACCTCGGCGGCGGTGTCGGAGTAGCGGGAGTTCTCCAGCAGGGCGCCGCGCCAGACCCGGCTGGTGCGGTAGCAGCGGCGTACGAGGTCCCGCGCGGCCGGGGGTCCCCCCGCCGAAGGCAGGGAGCGGTCGCAGCCGCCGGTGCGGGAGGCCCGTACGGCGGCGCGGCGGACGAGCGGGCCGAACGCGGCGGGCAGTCCGGTGGCGGTCAGGGCCCGGCCGAGCACGCGGGCGGCGGCGGTGCGCAGCCCGGCGGGCCAGATCGTACGGGGGTCCTCCTCGATGCTGGTGTCGACCAGGACCAGGGCGGCGGTGCGCTCGGGGTAGAGGCGGGCGAAGGCCTCGGCGTGGAACCCCGCGACAGAGTGCCCGGCGACGGTGACCGGGCCGGGCAGGCCGAGCGCGTCGAGCAGTCCGGCGATGCGGCGGGCCTCCCCGGCGGCGGTCGCCGGGGCAGGGGCGGGGGCGCTCAGGCCGTGCCCGGGACGGTCGAAGCGGACCACGGTGCGGCCGTGCGCGACGAGCAGGGCGGCGACGGGGGCCCAGTCGAACCAGGCCATGGCGAGCCCGGCGCTCAGCACCACGGGCGGCCCGCTCCCCTCCACGACGACGTGCAGCGGGACGCCGTCCACGCGCACGAAGCGGCCGGTCGGGGCGGCGGCGGTGCCGTGCGTGGTCGTACGCGGTGTCCGCGGTGTCATGTGCGGCGCTCCTTGTGGACCGAGTACGCGAGCAGGCCCAGCCAGAGCGCGACGAACAGCACCTGCAGCCGCTGCCCGGCCCCGAGCGCCCAGGTCCCGCGCCCGGCGGTGAACAGCGCGATGGCGGACAGGGTCCAGGCGGTGGCGAGCAGCTCCAGCCCGACCAGGACCGGCCCGTAGCGGGCGAGCGGGGCGAGCCGGCGGTAGCGGCGCGCGGCGACGGTGAGGACGACGATCCCGACGAGGGCACCGGTCATGGCGAGGCTGCTGCTGACGGCGTGCGCCTGATGGGTGGCCGGGACCAGGCCGGCGGTCTCCCGGGCCGCGCACACGGGGTCCACGGTGGGTGTGCAGCTCAGCGGGAGCCAGGCATCGGCGGCGGTGGCCGCGCCGAAGAGGGTGATGCCGGCCCAGCCGGCGACCGACCAGGGGCGGCGGGATCCGTCGCGGCGCAGCAGCCCGGCCAGGGCCAGCAGGCCGCCCGCGAAGGCGAGCACCCCGGCGGTGAAGTCGGTGGCCCGGAACAGGCCGCCGAGCGGCTGGTCCTGGGCGGCGAGCTCGCTGACGTACGTCTCGATCGGGTTCAGGCCGGTCGAGAGGACGACCTCGAGCACCCAGGCGGTGTACGCGGCGGCGCCCAGGCCGATGAGGAGGGCGACCGGCCACGCACTGTTCGCGAACGACCCCTTTTCGGCTCTTGTGGACATACTGCGCATCATCCTCAACACGGCGGACCCGGTCCTACGATCAGATACCCACCCGGGGTAGGGTTCCGCCCATGACGCGCCCTGCCCTGCGCACCGACCGGCGAGCGGCCCGGTGGCCCCGGCTGCTGCTGCTCGCTGCGCTGCTCCTGGGCATCGTCACCATGCACACCCTGGGCCATCCGAGTCGGTCCCACACCATGGAGGACGCGGCTCCGGCCGTCGCCGTTGCCTCGGCCGGGCGGGCCGCCGACCACACGCCTGGCCACGCGTCGGCCGGCCTGACGGGCACGAGCGCGCACCCGGCCACGGGCGCGGGCACTGGCACTGGCACTGGCACTGGCACTGGCACGGGCACGGTCTCCGCCACCGTCCCGACGCACGCCTCCCACGACCCGGGGCCCGCCGCCGAAGCCCCGCCGCCCGGCTCCGGCACGGACCCCATGTCGGTGTGCCTGGCCGTACTCGGCGGGCTCACCCTGCTGATCCTGGGCGCCGGACCGGCCGGCCTCCGCGACGCCGCGCCGCTCGGGGGCGCGGCCCGCGGGCCGGGCCGGTCCGGCGGGCCCGACCCGCCGTCGCCCCGCGAGCTCCTCACCCGGCTGGCGGTACTGCGCGTATAGCGACGGGCCGGCTGCCGCCCCCGCATGCCCGCACGCGCCCCGCGTGCAGGGCCCGGCCGGCGGCAGCAGACGGCGCCCATCCGCTCGTACGACCACACCACGAGGTGCTTCCATGCGCGCTCTTCCCAGCCGTCCCGCCCACCCCACCCGCCGCGCCGTTCTCGGCGCCTCCGCCGCCCTCGCCGGTTCGGCGCTGCTCGCCGCCTGCTCCGACGGCTCCGACGGCGCCGGCCCGGACCACGGCTCCATGAACCACGGCGGTTCCTCCGCCTCCGCGCCGGGCGGTTACGTCGACCCCGCCGGGCCCGAGGTCCAGGCCGCCGAGGCCGCCCGCAAGGCCACCGGGCCGGTCTCCGAGGTCAAGCTGACCGCCACCGCCACCCCTCTCGACCTCGGCGGCGGCCTCACCGTCCGCTCGTGGGCGTACGGGGACCGGCTGCCCGGCCAGGAGGTCAGGGTCACCGCGGGCGACACCCTCGCCCTGACCCTGGCCAACAACCTCCCGCAGGCCACCTCCCTGCACTGGCACGGCCTCGCCCTGCGCAACGACATGGACGGGGTCCCGGGCCTGACCCAGCGGGACATCGCGCCGGGCGGGTCCTTCACGTACCGGTTCGCCGTCCCGGACCCGGGGACGTACTGGTTCCACCCGCACTCGGGCGTCCAGCAGGACCGCGGCCTCTACGCCCCGCTCATCGTCGAGGACCCGAAGGAGCCCCTCTCGTACGACAAGGAGTGGGTGGTGGTCCTGGACGACTGGGTCGACGGAGTCGACGGCTCCACCCCCGACGCGGTCCTGGCCGAGCTCCGCAAGGGCATGGACATGCAGTCGGGCGGCGGGCACGCCGGCCACGGCGGCGCGGCCCCGCAGACCCCGCCCGGCGCCGGACCCTCGCGCCTGCTCATGGGCGGGGAGAGCGACGTCCTCGGCAAGGACCCGGGCGATGTCGCGTACCCGCACTACCTGGTCAACGGGCGTACGGCGCAGGACCCGTCGGTCTTCACGGCCAGGCCCGGCGACCGGATCCGGCTGCGGATCGTCAATGCGGGCGGGGACACCGCCTTCCGGATCGCCCTCGGCGGCCACGAACTGACGGTCACCCACACCGACGGCTATCCGGTGGAGCACGCGAAGACCGGCTCCCTGCTGCTCGGCATGGGCGAGCGGTACGACGTACTGGTCACCGCGCAGGACGGGGTGTTCCCGCTCACCGCGCTCGCCGAGGGCAAGGAGGGCAAGGGCGGGCCGGCGTCCGCGCTCGCCCTGCTGCGCACGGGGGCGGGGGCGGCGCCCACCGCCGCGACCCGGCCCGCCGAGCTGGCCGGGAAGCCGCTGACGGCGGACCGGCTGCGTGCCGCGGAGCCCGCCGCACTCGCGCCGCGCGAGCCGGACCGCACGATCGGGATCAAGCTGACCGGGGGGATGGAGAAGTACGACTGGGCCTTCGACGGCAAGCCGTACACGGCCGACCAGCGGCATCCGGTGAAGGCCGGCGAGCGGGTCCGGCTGGAGTTCGACAACTCGACGACGATGTGGCACCCGCTACACGTGCACGGGCACACCTTCGCGCTCGGCGGCGGCCGGGGCGGCGCGCGCAAGGACACCGCGCTGATCCTGCCGGACAGGACGCTGACGGTCGACTTCGACGCCGACAACCCCGGCCTGTGGATGGTGCATTGCCACAACGTCTACCACGCGGAGGCCGGGATGATGACGGTACTGGGGTACCGGCGGTAGCCCTCCGCGGGGTGCGGCTCCCGGCCTGCGGGCCGGGGGCCAAACCCCCTTGGAGCTCTACGGGGCGCATGGCAGGCTTGGTGATCACCGCGCACACCACCCCCCGTGAGGACTTCCGCCAGGTATGAGCACGCCCCCGAACCCGCCCAGCGCCCCGTCCGGTCCGCCGACGGAGCCCGCGGGCACGCCCATACCGGAGCCGGCCCCGGCGCCCTCCGCGCCCGAGCCGGCGCAGCCGCTGTCGCTCCAGAAGTCCCCGGTGCCGGAGCCGACGCCGGAACCGGGCCCGGAGCCCGCGCCGACGCCGGCGCCCGACCCCGAAGCCCGGCCCGAGCCGGCCCCCGCGCCCGAGCCGACGCCCGAACCGCAGCCCGAGCCCGTGCCGGCTCCCGTGTCGGCCCCCGCACCGCAGCCCGCGCCCGCGCCCGCGCCCGTCGACGCCTTCGCGCCGCCCGCGCCCACCGATGCCTTCGCGCCGCCGGCCGCGCCCCGGTACGCGGCTCCCCCGGCCCCCTCGTTCGGCGCCCCCGTGCCGCCCGGCAACCCCTGGGGTGCCCACGCCGGCCCCGGCGCCGGCCCCGGCAACCCCTGGGGCACGCCCGCCCCCTCCACCGCCGCCAACGGCCTCGCCGTCGCCGCCCTCGTCATCGGCATCGCCGCCGTGGTCGTCGGGCTCATCCCGTTCGTGTTCTGGCTGGGCTCCCTCCTCGCCGTGATCGGCATCGGCATCGGCATCGGCGCCCTCGTCCGCGCCTCGGACGGCGCCGGCCGCAAGACGATGGCCGTCGTGGGCACCGTGCTCGCCGTACTGGGCTTCGGCGCCTCCGTCGGCGGCTTCCTCCTCACCGGCGTCGTCATCGAACGGGCCGGCGACCGTCTCGACGACGACTGGGACCCCCCGGCCGACCTCCGCCGCAGCACGCCGCCGATCCCGAAGGCCTCGCCCATGCCTTCGCCTTCGCAGGTTCCCGGCATGACGACCCCGCTGCCGTTCGGCGAGACGTACACGTACCCGAACGGCATCAAGGTGACCCTCTCGACGCCGAAGAAGTACGTCACGAAGAGCAAGTACTCCCAGGTGGGCAACGCGGTGGAGATGACGCTCACCATCACCAACGGCTCGTCCGCCGCGCACAACGTCATCTATGCGATGCCCAACGTCCGCGACGAGAAGGGGATGACCGCCAAGCTCGTCTTCGACGGTGACGTCCCGAAGATGATCAAGGGCGACATCCTGCCGGGCGAGTCCGCCAGCGGGGTCGTGGCCTTCGAGGTGCCCGAGGGCACCGAGCGCATCAGCGCCGACATCTCGCCCGGAATCATGATGCCCAACGCGAAGTTCAGCGGCTCGATCGGCTGACGGAAGCGCACGAGAAGTGCGGGGCCCAGGACATCGCGTCAGAAAGACGATTAGACTGGGTCCCGTGCCTCAACTTCGCCTCGCTCTGAATCAGATCGACTCGCAGGTCGGCAACCTCGCCGCCAACGCCGACTCGGTCGTCCACTGGACCCGGCACTCCGCCGAGCAGGGCGCCCACCTGGTGGCGTTCCCGGAGATGATGCTGACCGGGTACCCCGTCGAGGACCTCGCCCTGCGCGGCTCCTTCGTCGAGGCCTCCCGCACCGCGCTGCGCGAACTCGCGGAGCGGCTCGCCGTCGAGGGCTTCGGCGAACTGCCGGTCGTCGTCGGCTACCTCGACCGCTCCGGGAAGGCCGCCCCGCGGCTCGGCCGCCCCGCCGGATCCCCGGAGAACGCGGCCGCCGTGCTCTACGGCGGGAAGGTCGCCCTCCGTTTCGCCAAGCACCACCTCCCCAACTACGGCGTGTTCGACGAGTTCCGGTACTTCGTGCCGGGCGACACCCAGCCGGTGATCCGGGTGCGCGGCGTCGACGTGGCCCTGGCGATCTGCGAGGACCTCTGGCAGGAGGGCGGCCGCGTCCCGGCCACCCGCTCCGCCGGGGCCGGCCTGCTGATCTCCGTCAACGCCTCCCCGTACGAGCGCAACAAGGACGACCTGCGTCTCGAACTGGTCCAGAAGCGCGCCCAGGAGGCCGGCTGCACCCTCGCCTACCTGGCGATGATCGGCGGCCAGGACGAGCTGGTCTTCGACGGCGACTCGATCGTCGTCGACGCCGGCGGCGAGGTCATCGCGCGCGCCCCGCAGTTCTCCGAGGGCTGCGTCCTCGTGGACCTCGACCTGCCCGCGGCGCGGGCCGACGCGCCCGAGGGCGTGGTCGACGACGGCCTGCGGATCGACCGCGTGGTCCTCTCCGAGGAGCCGGTGGAGCCGTACGAGCCGGTGGTCACCGGCGGCTACGCCGACCGCCTCGACGACGACGAGGAGGTCTACGACGCGCTGGTCGTGGGCCTGCGCGCGTACGTCAAGAAGAACGGGTTCCGCTCCGTCCTGATCGGGCTCTCCGGCGGCATCGACTCCGCGCTGGTCGCGGCCATCGCCTGCGACGCGATCGGCGCGCAGAACGTGTACGGCATCTCGATGCCCTCGAAGTACTCCTCGGACCACTCCAAGGGCGATGCGGCCGATCTGGCCGACCGGACCGGCCTGAACTTCCGTACGGTGCCGATCGAGCCGATGTTCGACGCGTACATGGGCTCGCTCGGCCTGACCGGCCTGGCGGAGGAGAACCTCCAGTCCCGGCTGCGCGGCACGATGCTGATGGCGGTGTCCAACCAGGAGGGCCACATCGTGCTGGCCCCGGGCAACAAGTCGGAGCTGGCCGTCGGCTACTCCACCCTGTACGGCGACTCGGTGGGCGCGTACGGCCCGATCAAGGACGTCTACAAGTCGGACGTGTTCCGGCTCGCGCAGTACCGCAACCGGGCCGCGGCCGAGCGCGGCGAGACCCCGCCGATCCCGGAGAACTCCATCGTGAAGCCGCCGAGCGCCGAACTGCGCCCGGGCCAGGTGGACACGGACTCGCTGCCGGACTACCCGGTGCTGGACGCGATCCTGGCGCTGTACGTGGACCGCGACCAGGGCCTGGAGGCGATCGTCGCGGCCGGATTCGACCGCGAGCTGGTCGCCAGGACGCTGCGGATGGTGGACACGGCGGAGTACAAGCGCCGCCAGTACCCGCCGGGCACGAAGATCTCCGCGAAGGGCTTCGGCAAGGACCGCCGGCTGCCCATCACGAACGGCTGGCGCGAACGGGCGTAGCCGCTGCGGGCTCCGCTCGGACAAGGGGCCTCACCGCCGATGCGGTGAGGCCCCTTTCGAAACCAGTGCGGACTGCGGGCCTACTTCTTCACCGTCATCCGCGCGGCGACCGGCAGATGGTCGCTGCCGGTGCGCGGGAGGGTCCAGGAGGCCTCCGGCGTGATCCCGCGGACCATGATCTGGTCGATGCGGGCCATCGGGAACTGGGCCGGCCAGCTGAAGCCGAAGCCGTCGCCCGCCGCGCCCTGCGTGGAGCGCATCTGCGAGGTGACCTCGGACAGGGAGCGGTCGTTCATGGTGCCGTTGAGGTCGCCGAGCAGGATGACCTTCTTCAGCGGTTCGGCGGCGAGCGCAGCGCCCAGGGCCCCGGCGCTGTTGTCGCGCTGGTTGGCGGTGAAGCCGGCGTTGAGCTTGACCCGGACGGAGGGCAGGTGGGCGGCGAAGACGGCGATCTGGCCGTACGGGCTGGCCACGGTGGTGCGCATGGCGCGGGTCCAGCCCATCTTGATGTCGACGGGCGAGCTGGCGCTCAGCGGGTACTTGCTCCACACTCCGACCGTGCCCTCGACGGAGTGGTACTTGTACGTACCCGCCAGGGCCTCCTCGTAGACGGGGACGACGCCGCCCTTGAGCTCGGTCAGGGCCAGGACGTCGGCCCCGGACTTCGCGACCCGGGCGGCGGTGCCGCGCGGGTCGGGGTTGTCGGCGTCGACGTTGTGCGTGGCGACCATCAGGTTGCCGCCGGAGCCGGACTTGTCGAGGACCAGGCTGCCGAACAGGTTCACCCATACGACAGCCGTCAGCAGTATCGCGATCAGCGCGGTCGCCGACTTGCGGATCACGGCGGCGACGAGCAGCAGCGGCACGGCCAGGCCCAGCCAGGGCAGGAAGGTCTCGGTGAGGCTGCCGAGGTTGCCCACGTCGTTCGGCAGCTCGGCGTGGAAGATCATGACCAGCGAGACCAGGGCGGCCAGGGCCGCGGTCACGATCCCGCGCCGCCAGATGCCCCGGTCTCTGCGCAGCCCGGCCAGCCGGCGCCGGAGGCGGGATCCGGAGGGCTCGGGCTCCGAGCCGCCGTTCCCCGTCTCCGTCATGTACGCCTGTGCCATGCCACTGCCCTCGCTGCCGTGCTTGCGCTCCGTCCCCGCTCCTTGACCCTAGGCGATGGACGCAGCCTTCCGTGCCGTTGTTCCGGCCCTACGTCCGGGAGGACGAACGGCCGTGTGGCCGGAGTTCCGCTTGTCACGAAACGCGTACATTGGCTCTCGCGCGCGCCGAACCGCCGCGGAGGGGACCATGAGGGGGCCAGGAGTGGTCCTGGTGTGAGCCAGGAGTGTGACGCACAGGTCTTCGCGCCACTTTCGCCACGGCCCGGGCAGGTGCCACCATGGTGGGTGAGTCCGGGGACGCCGATAAGGGCGCCTCGAGATGACATCAAGGAGCAGTTGCAATGACGCATGCCGTTTCGCCTGCCCGCGAAGCCGCCTCCCCCACCCTGTACGGAGGCACGGGCACCCGGCGGATCACCGTCCGCGACCTCACTCTCGCCAAGGAGCGCGGCGAGAAGTGGCCCATGCTCACCGCCTACGACGCGATGACCGCGTCCGTCTTCGACGAGGCCGGCATCCCGGTCATCCTCGTCGGCGACTCCATGGGCAACTGTCACCTCGGCTACGAGACCACCGTCCCCGTGACGATGGACGAGATGACCCTGCTGTCGGCTGCCGTCGTACGGGGCACGAGCAGGGCCCTGGTCATCGGCGACCTGCCGTTCGGCTCGTACCAGGAAGGCGCCGTGCAGGCGCTGCGCAGCGCCACCCGCCTCGTGAAGGAGGCCGGCGTCGGGGCCGTGAAGCTGGAGGGCGGCGAGCGCTCGCTGCACCAGACCGAGCTGATCGTGCAGTCCGGCATCCCCGTCATGTCCCACCTGGGCCTGACCCCGCAGTCCGTGAACGCCATGGGCTACCGGGTGCAGGGCCGCGGCGACGAGGCCGCGCACCAGCTGCTGCGCGATGCCAAGGCGGCGCAGGACGCGGGCGCCTTCGCGGTGGTGCTGGAGCTGGTTCCGGCCGAGCTGGCCGCCGAGGTCACCCGGTCCCTGCACATCCCGACGGTCGGCATCGGCGCCGGCGCGGAGTGCGACGCGCAGGTGCTGGTGTGGACCGACATGATGGGCCTGACCGGCGGGAAGATGCCGAAGTTCGTGAAGCAGTACGCGAACCTCCGCGCGACCATGGGCGACGCGGCGAAGGCCTTCGCCGAGGACGTGGTCGGCGGAACGTTCCCGCAGGCCGAGCACAGCTTCCACTGATCGAACGGCGCCCCGTCCGACAGCCCGCCGACGCGTCGTCGGCGGGCTGTCGGCTTCCTGTCGGTCGCCTGTCGGTCGCCTGTCGGTTCGCTGTCGGTGCGTTGTCGGTGGCGGCTGGTCCCATGGTGCCCATGACGCGAAACGACAAGAATCCCCAGAACGGCTCGAACGCCGTCGAGGTCCGGGGACTGGTCAAGCACTACGGCGAGACCAAAGCCCTGGACGGTGTCGACCTGGACGTCCGCGAGGGCACCGTCCTCGGGGTCCTCGGACCCAACGGCGCCGGCAAGACCACCCTCGTGCGCTGCCTCTCCACCCTGATCGTCCCGGACGCCGGGACCGCGACCGTCGCGGGCTACGACGTGGTCCGCCAGCCGCGGCAGCTGCGCCGCACCATAGGCCTGACCGGCCAGTACGCCTCGGTCGACGAGAAGCTCTCCGGCTGGGAGAACCTCTACATGATCGGCCGGCTGCTCGACCTGTCCCGCAAGGACGCCAGGTCCCGGGCCGACGAGCTGCTCGAGCGGTTCTCGCTCACCGACGCCGCCAGGAAGGCCGCGATGAACTACTCCGGCGGCATGCGCCGCCGGCTCGACCTGGCCGCCTCCATGATCGGCCGCCCGGCCGTGCTGTACCTGGACGAGCCGACCACCGGCCTGGACCCCCGTACCCGCAACGAGGTGTGGGACGAGGTGCAGCGGATGGTCGCCGAGGGGGCCACCGTCCTGCTCACCACCCAGTACATGGAGGAGGCCGAGCAGCTCGCGAGCGAGCTGACGGTCATCGACAAGGGCAAGGTCATCGCCAACGGCAAGGTCGACGAGCTGAAGGCGCGGGTCGGCGGAAGGACCCTGAAGATCCGCCCCGTCGCCGCGTACGACCTGCCGGGCATGGCCCGCGCGCTGGCGGAGGCCGGGCTCGACGGCGTGGCCGGTTCCCAGGCCGTGCCGGACGAGGGCGTGCTGCTGGTCCCGATCCTGAGCGACGAGCAACTGACCGCGGTGGTCGGCCTGCTGGCCGCCCGGGGGTACGCGATCGCCGACCTCGGCACGTACCTGCCCAGCCTGGACGAGGTGTTCCTGGCCATCACCGGCCACCGGCCCACCTCGGTCGAGGATTCCGTTCCCACCGAGAAGACCGAGGAGGTCGCGGCATGAGCACCGTAACCACGACGAAGCCCGTTCCCACCGCGCCCGCTCCGGCCCCGGTGGACGACCGCTCCGGCGAGGGCCGGATCGGCCTGCGCGCCAACCTGCGGCACATCGGCGCCCTGGTGCGCCGCAACGCCCTGCAGATCAAGCAGGACCCCGAGTCGATGTTCGACGTCCTGTTCATGCCGATCATCTTCACGCTGCTGTTCGTGTTCGTCTTCGGCGGCGCGATCTCCGGCAAGGGCCAGCAGGAGGCGTACGTCAACTACGTCGTGCCGGGCCTGATGGCCATGATGGGCATGAACATCGCCATGGGCGTCGGCACCGGCGTCAACGACGATTTCAAGAAGGGCGTGATGGACCGCTTCCGGTCCATGCCGATCGCCCGGTCGTCCGTACTGATCGCCAAGATCGTCGTCGAGCTGGGCCGCATGATGGTCGCGATCGCGATCCTGCTCACCGTGGGCTTCATGCTCGGCCTGTCGATCAAGACCTCGGTGTTCGACCTGCTGCTGTCCATCGGCCTGTCGGCGGTCTTCGGCGCCTCGCTGATGTGGATCTTCATCCTGCTCGGTCTCACCATGAAGACCGCGCAGGCCGTCCAGGGCATGGCGATGCTGGTCCTGATGCCGCTGCAGTTCGGCAGCTCCATCTTCGCCCCGCCGTCGACCATGCCCGGCTGGCTGCAGACCTTCACGGACTACAACCCGCTGTCCAACCTGGCCGACGCGGCCCGTGGCCTGATCAACGGGGGTGCGGTCGCCCACCCGGTGACGGTGACCCTGATCTGGTCCGTGGCCATCACGGCGGTCACCATGCCGCTCGCCGTCCGCAAGTTCCGCCAGAAGACCTGATCCGGGACGACGGTCCGTTCCGGATCGCGTCCCGGACGGGCCCCGCACGGGGGCCGGGTCAGACGAGGGCGGTGGCCTCCTCCAGGGTGAGGCCGCCGCCTTCGGCGTACGCGGACGCGTACGCGGCCTCGCCGAGCGCGGCCCGCGTCAGCTCCTCGGCCCGGGCTGCGTCCTCGCGTTCCGTGCTGATCGGGAAGTGCTGCGGCGGCAGCAGGGCCCGGTACGCGCCGAGCAGCCGCGCGGCGTCGTACGCGTGCTGCGCGCCGCCGAGGCCGGCGTGGGAGAGGGCCGCCGTCATCAGGTACACGGCGGGCAGCTGCGGGGCGACCATCAGGGCGAGGGGGTCCTGGGCGGTCCCCATGGCCTCCCGGAGCAGGACGAGGGCCTCCGTGTACTTGCCCTCCCGGTTCTCCAGCCAGGCCATCGTGCCGAGCAGGAACCCGTCGAAGATGGCGAACGCGCCGAACGCGAACTCTTCGCGCAGCAGCTGGAGCTGACGGCGGGCCTCGGGGATGCGGCCGGTGCGGCCGTAGATGCTCGCGAGGAACATCCGGGCGGCCGGCATGGCCTCGTTGCCGTAGCTCCGGGGGGTGCTCACGATCCCGTCGAGGAGCGCCTCGGCCTCGGCGACCGCGCCGTTCTCGATGAGGGTTCCGGCCATCCGCGCGCGCAGGACCGTGACCTGGGACGGGGCGCCGAGCCGCTCGGCGTGCTCGATCGCGGACCGGAAGTCATCGGCGGCCGCCGCGTACTCGCCCCGCTTCTCGCGGGATTCGGCGCGGGCGGAGAGGGCCTCGGCGCAGCCCCAGTCGTCGCCGAGCGACTCGAACAGGGCGTGGCTCTCGTCGGCGTCGCGGGCCGCGTCTCCGCACCAGGCGGGCCGGTTGGCCAGCACGTTGGCCCGTACCTGGAGGGCGGCGGCCAGCTCCCAGCGGTAGTCCAGCTCCCGGGCGGTGTCGACGGTGGCGTCGAGGACCTGCTGGAGCAGGCCGGGGTCGCCGGCGATCATGACGGCGTAGATCCACAGGCCGGCGGGGGTCCGACAGGTCTGCGGCAGGCCGGGCCGGTAGGCGGCGACGATCCCCTCGACCTGGGCCCGGATCTCCGGCGCGTTCCAGCTCTCGTTGGTCTGGTCGCGGGAGGCGAGCTGGATCATCCGGATGCCGCGCCAGGCCTCGGTGAGCAGTTCCCCGCCGTACGGCGGGGGCGCGTCCACGAGCTGCGTGTACACCGGCTCGGCGGGGGTGACGGGCGCGGCGAACGGGTCGGGGCCGAGCTCGCCGGCGGCGTTGGACCAGTGCCGGGACTCGGCGCGCAGGTCGTGCATCTGCCAGTACCAGGCGAGGGAGTGGACCAGGCACAGCACCTCGTCGGTGTCGCGGGCGGCGACGGCGCGGCGCAGCGCGGTACGGAGGTTCTCGTACTCGGCGGCGAACCGCTCCGTGGCCTCGCGCTGGTGGCGGCCGCGCAGCAACGGCTCGGTGGTGCGGGCGAGTTCGCGGTAGTACGTGAGGTGGCGCCGCTCGGTGTCGGCGCGGTCCCCGCCGGCTTCGGCCAGCCGCTCGGCGGCGTACTCGGCGACGGTCTCGAGGAGCCGGTAGCGCATGCCGCCGCTCTGGCCGGGGGCGGCGACGACGAGGGACCTGGCGGGGCAGGACGGTACGGGCGCCGCTGGTCAGGAGCCGGAAGCGGTCGTCGAGACGGTCGGCGATCTGGCGCGGGGTGAGCAGCCGAAGCCGGGCCGCGGCCAGCTCGATGGCGAGCGGCAGCCCGTCGAGGCGGCGGCAGATCTCGGCGGCGGCGGCCGGGTCGTCCTCGACTCTGAACCCGGGCCGGGCGGCGGCCCCCCGGTCCCCCAGGAGCCGCAGCGCGACGGGGTCGGGCAGCGGTTCCACCGGCCGCAGCAACTCCCCCGGCACGCCGAGGGGTTCGCGGCTGGTGGCCAGGATCCGGACGCCGGGGCAGCGCGCGAGGAGCTCGTCGGCCAGCTCGGCGGCGGCGCCGACGACGTGCTCGCAGTTGTCCAGGATCATCAGCATCCGGCGCCGCGCACAGTGCTCCGCGAGCCGGTCGAGGGGCTGGTCCCCGGCGCGGTCGGTCAGCACCCGCAGCTCCTCGGCGGCGGCGCCGCGCAGCTTGGTCTCGCGCGCGCCGAGCGCGGTGAGCGCGGCCTCGGCGACGTCCTCGGGATCGTCCACGGGAGCCAGCTCCACGAACCACACCCCGTCGGGCCAGGCCACGGCGGCGCGCTCGGCGGCCTCCTGGGACAGCCGCGTCTTCCCGGCCCCGCCGGGCCCGAGCAGCGTCACGAGCCGAGCCCGCGCCAGGTCCTCCCGGATGACCCGGATGTCCCGCTCCCGCCCCACGAAGCTGGTCAACCGCGCCCGCAGGTTCCCCTGCCCTGGCGGTACGAGCCCACCGGCCGCCTCGCCGCCCGGGGCCTGGGCCGGCTGCTGCGGGGCGGCGGAAGCCGGGGACGGGGCCAGGAGGGATGCGTGGAGGGCTCGGAGGTCCGGGCCCGGGTCCGTGCCCAGGCGGGCGGCGAGGGTGCGGCGGACGGTGTCGTAGGCGGCCAGCGCCTCCGCCGGGCGGCCCGCGTCCCGCAGTGCGCGGATCCGCAGGGCCTGGAGCGGCTCGTCCAGCGGGCGCTGCTCGCACAGGGCGGTCAGCTCAGGGAGGGCCTGCTCGGCCCCGCCCAGGGCCAGGGCCGCCGCGAGCCGGCCCCGGCGCGCGTCCGCCCGTACGGCATCCCAGCGCGCGGCCTCCGCGGCCGGGTCCGGGAGGTCCGCCAGCGCCGGCCCGCGCCACAGGGCGAGGGCCTCGTCGTACAGGGCGGCCGCCCCGGCCGGGTCCGGCGCCTCGCCCGCGGCCCGGACCAGCCGCTCGAAGCGGTACAGGTCGATGTCGTCCCGCTCGGCGGCCAGCAGGTAGCCGCCCTCCGCGGAGCACACGGCCTCGTGCCCCAGCGCCCGGCGCAGCCGCGCGACCAGCGCCTGGAGGGCGGCCACCGCGTCGGCCGGCGGGTCCCCGTCCCACACCTCGGCCACGAGCAGGTGCACCGGCACCGCCCGCCCCGGGCGCAGCGCGAGCGCCGTCAGCAGCGCGCGCAGGCGCGCTCCGCCGACGGCGACGGGGGTCCCGTCGTCGCGGATGGCCTGGGCCGTGCCGAGAATCGCGTAGCGCACCGGCCCATTGTCGCTGGCTCGGCCCCCGACCCCGTACTCCTTTTGGCCGCATGCCCGGGGTAGGTTTCGCCGCATGGGTCATCAGGGGAGCCGCAGCGAGCGGCAGATCAGTTCCGTATTCCTCGGTATCGCCGCCGTCATGGCGGTCACCGGGTGGGCCGTGTGGACGGGGTACTCGACGAGCACCGGGCTCGCCGTGTTCCTCTTCGTGACCTCGGCCTGGATCGTCTCCCTGTGCCTGCACGAGTACGCGCACGCCCGCACCGCCCTGCACAGCGGTGACCTCACCGTCGGGGCCAAGGGCTACCTGACGCTGAACCCGCTGAAGTACACGCACGCGCTGCTCAGCATCATCCTGCCGGTGATCTTCGTGATCATGGGCGGGCTGGGCCTGCCCGGCGGCGCCGTGTACATCGAGCGGGACCGGATCCAGGGCCGCTGGAAGCACAGCCTGATCTCGGCGGCGGGCCCGCTGACCAACGTGGCCTTCGCGATCGTCTGCACGGCGCCGTTCTGGCTGGACGCCCTCGACGGCGTCCCGCTGCCGTTCCGCTTCGCGCTCGCCTTCCTCGCGCTGCTCCAGGTCTCGGCGGCGATCCTGAATTTCCTGCCGGTCCCGGGCCTGGACGGCTACGGGATCATCGAGCCCTGGCTCTCGTACCGGATCCGCCGCGAGGTCGCGCCGCTGGCGCCGTTCGGGCTGATCGCCGTCTTCGCGCTGCTGTGGATCCCGGAGGTCAACGGGTTCTTCTTCGACGTGGTGCGCGATCTGCTGGCCTCGCTGGGCGTGTCGGACCTGGAGACCTACTGCGGCCGCGACCTCTACCGCTTCTGGCAGGACACGAACGGCTTCTGCGCGGTCCCGCAGTAGGCGGCTACCCCGCGGAGCGGGCTGCCTTCTCGGCCTTCGCCTTGCGCAGGTAGTACCAGGCCATGTTGGACGTGAGCCCGGCCAGCAGCACCCACACGATCCCCAGGAAGCTGCCCTCCACGAAGGCGACCACGGCCGCGGCCACGGACAGCACGCAGACGACGATGGCGAACACGGCAAGGCGGGGCATGGGGAACAGCTCCTCGGCGACACGGATCGGGGTCGAGCCCCTCCAGTGTCCCCCATGCCCTGCAGTGCTCCCGTAAAGCCCCGCGCCCTCCGCTTCCGACCTTTTCCGCCGTTCCCCGACCTCCGACGCACCACGCCGCTACGGTTCGCCTTCTGCCAGGGGGTGGTGGCCGGCGCCGTCGAGGCGCGCGTCGGCAGCCGCCGGGGCTGAGGGAATCCGCCCCTGTGCCCGGCGGGCGGCCGCCGGGCACGGGGGCGGCGGCTCAGACGTCCGTGACGCGCAGGCCCGTGTGGGCCTTGTAGCGGCGGTTGGCGGAGATCAGGTTGGCGACCAGGGACTCCACCTGGTGGGCGTTGCGCAGACGGCCCGCGAAGACCCCGCGCATGCCCGGGATACGGCCGGCCAGGGCCTGCACGAGGTCCGTGTCGGCGCGGGATTCGCCGAGGACCATCACGTCGGTGTCGATCTCCTCGACGGACTCGTCCTGGAGCAGGACCGCCGAGAGGTGGTGGAAGGCGGCCGTCACCCGGGAGTCGGGGAGCAGGGCCGCGGCCTGCTGGGCCGCGCTGCCCTCTTCGACGTGGAGGGCGTACGCGCCCTGCTTGTCGAAGCCCAGCGGGTTGACGCAGTCCACCACGAGCTTGCCCGCGAGGTCCTCGCGGAGGGCTTCGAGGGTCTTGGCGTGGCCCTCCCACGGCACCGCGATGATCACGATGTCGCTGCGGCGCGCGCACTCGGCGTTGTCCGCACCCTCCACCCCGAGGCCCAGTTCGTCGGCGGCGCTCTGCGCGCGGTCGGCGGCGCGGGAGCCGATGATCACCTTCTGGCCCGCCCGGGCGAGCCGGTAGGCCAGGCCCCGGCCCTGGTCGCCGGTGCCGCCGAGGACGCCGACGACGAGGCCGGAGACGTCCGGCAGGTCCCACGGGTCCTTGGCCGGTGCCTTGGCCGGCGCCGTCGCGGGGGAAGTCTGAGTGCTGTCTGAGGAGGTCATGGGGGCGAGGGTAATGCCGGGACCCGCGGAGTCGAACGGGAACGGGGCTGCGTCCGGCCGGGCGAAGCGGGGCGAAGCGCTCCCGTATGTCCCTTCCATGCGGCAGGATGCCGATATGGACGCCGTGAGGGTCGCGCTGCTGCGCGAGGTGCTCGCCGGTACGCAGTGGCCCGGTGCCGCGCGCCGCTTCGCGGGATCGCTGCGGCGCTCCGTCTCGCCGGCCGGCGGGAACCTGCTGCTGGTGGGGACCGAGCAGTACGAGCCCTGGCACCTGGCGGCGCACCTGGTGGACGAGGCCGCCTGGTCGGGGCTCCCGGAGCTGGCGCCCACGCTCGTACGCCACCGGGTCCTGCCCGGGGAGTCGGCGCACCTGTCGGTGGGGCTGGGCCGGCTGGAGGCGGCCCGGCGCGGGCACACCCTGCTGGTGGTGGCGCCGGAGCAGCCGGGGGCGGGGCTGCTGGAGCGGGTGCACGACGCCCGGCGCGCGGGGGCGACCGTACTGTCCCTGGACGGCGGCGATCCGGATCTCGCCGCGCTCGCGCACGACGCCCTGTCCGTCCGGGAAGGGGCCGGCGAGCTGGACCTGGACACCGTGCAGCACCTGGTCAGCGCGGCGGCCGGGGAGAACGGCCTGCCGGTGCAGCGCGGGCCGCGGCGGCTGCGGGACCGGCTGGCGCGGCTGGCCGACCAGCTGACCGCGCCGCCGCCCAGCAGCTGGTAGGACCCACAGGGCCCGGAGCTCTAAAGGCCCTACGGCCCTACGGGGCGGCCGTGCCCTCGTCCTCGTCGCGGGACTTGTCGTTCCACTTGGGGTCGTTCTGCCATTCGAGATTGCGTTCCTCGGCGGTCTCCATGGCGTGGGCGGCCTCCTCCGGCGAGGTGTACGGGCCGAAACGGTCCTTCGCCGGGCACTCCGGGCCTTCCTCGACCTTGCGGTGGACCAGGCAGTAGTACCACTCGCCGGGTTTGCCCACCTGACGCTTCTTGAACAGGGCCATCGTCCCAGGGCTCCTCTCGATACCTCTCGATACCGCTCTCTGCCGCCATGCTGCCCCATCCCCGCTGGATACACTCGCTTGCATGTCTGGCCAGTCGCTGCTCGTACCAGGCGAGCTCTCTCCCGCCCGTTCCGTTCCCGGAAACATCCGCCGGCCCGAGTACGTGGGCAGGCCCGCGCCCACTCCGTACACCGGACCGGAGGTGCAGTCCGCCGCGACCATCGAGGCGATGCGCATCGCCGGCCGGATCGCCGCCCAGGCGATGGAAGAGGCCGCCAAGCTGATCGCGCCGGGGGTGACCACCGACGAGCTGGACCGGGTCGCGCACGAGTACATGTGCGACCACGGCGCCTACCCGTCGACGCTGGGCTACCGGGGCTTCCCGAAGTCCCTGTGCTCCTCGGTCAACGAGGTCATCTGCCACGGCATCCCCGACTCCACCGTCCTGCGCGACGGCGACATCGTGAACCTCGACGTCACCGCGTTCATCGGCGGCGTGCACGGCGACAACAACGCCACCTACCTGTGCGGCGAGGTGGACGAGGAGTCGCGGCTGCTCGTGGAGCGCACCCGCGAGGCCCTGAACCGGGCGATCAAGGCCGTCAAGCCGGGCCGCCAGATCAACGTGATCGGCCGGGTCATCGAGTCGTACGCGAAGCGCTTCGGCTACGGCGTGGTCCGGGACTTCACCGGGCACGGCATCAACTCGTCCTTCCACTCCGGCCTGATCATCCCGCACTACGATAGCCCGCACGCCACGACGGTCATCGAGCCCGGCATGACCTTCACGATCGAGCCGATGCTGACCCTGGGCACGCACGAGTACGACATGTGGGCCGACGGCTGGACCGTCGTGACGAAGGACCGCAAGCGCACCGCGCAGTTCGAGCACACACTGGTGGTGACGGACACGGGAGCCGAGATCCTCACCCTGCCGTAAGAGCCGGACCCGGACCAGGAGCAGGAGCAGGAAGACGGAAACCCGGCGGAGAATCTCCGCCGCGGGTGTTTTACCGACACCGCGTCGGGAAGACATTGACTTAGGTAAGCCTAAGCACGAGGATCGGGCGTGGCGGACGTGCCGTCACGCCCGGCGGCTCCGCCCGTCTCCTCGTCCCGTCTCCGGAGGATTGTCTTGGACGCCTTCTCTACGGTCATCCGTGTCGCGTCGCACGAGCAGCACACCGAGGCCGAGACCTCGACCTTCATGAGCGACATGCTCGGCGGCCGGCTCGGGGTGGACGCGTACACGCGCTACACCGAGCAGCTGTGGTTCGTGTACCGGGCCCTGGAGGACGCGGCCGAGTCCCTGAAGGACGACCCGGTGGCCGGCCCGTTCATACGGCCCGAGCTGCTGCGCGTCGCCGAGATCGAGCGCGACCTGGCCCACCTGCGCGGGCCGTCCTGGCGCGAGACGCTGATCGCACTGCCCGCCACCGAGGCGTACGCGGCCCGCGTGGCGCAGTGCGCGGTCACCTGGCCCGGCGGGTACGTCGCCCACCACTACACCCGCTACCTGGGCGACCTCTCCGGCGGCCAGATCATCCGCGACAAGGCGGAGCGGACGTGGGGCTTCACGCGCAAGGGCGACGGGGTCCGGTTCTACGTCTTCGCGGACATCGCCAACCCCGCGGCCTTCAAGCGGACCTACCGCGAGCTGCTGGACGAGATCGCCGCGGACGACCTGGAGAAGCAGCGCATCATCGACGAGTGCAAGCGCGCCTTCGACTTCAACGGCGCGGTCTTCCGGGAGCTGGGCCGGGAGTTCCCGCTGAGCGCCTGACGCGCCCCGCCCTCCACGGCGTACGTACGCCCCCGGCACCGAGCGGTGCCGGGGGCGTACGCCTCTACTCGGTCCGCGCCTCGGGCGGCTTCGCGAAGCGGACGCGGCCGCCGATCTCGACGGTGCCGTCCGGGCCGGGCGCGGTGAGGATCTGGGAGCCCGCCCCCTGGGTGATGTTCAGGGCGCGGTTCAGCTCGGCGGTCAGCAGTATCGCGGCCGACCCGGTGGCCTCGTCCTCGGCGATGACCCCGTCGGGGCGGCGCGGGAAGCCGCGGGCCCGGATGCGGCCCGCGGTCTCGTCCTCCCAGGCCCAGGCGTACAGCCAGCCCTCGCCGGGCGGCGGCGCGGGCAGGGCGTCGACCTCGGCGGGGCTCGCGTACTGCTCGGTGCGCTTGCCCTCGACCCAGTCGGGGAGGGCCGTGATCCAGGTGAACTCCCCGTCGTCACGGGCCCATACGGAGCCGGCGGGCGGCTGGAGCTCCTCGATGTCGAGCAGCCAGGCGACCCCGACCAGCGGATGGCCGGCGAAGCTCATCCGCGTCCCGGGCGTGCGGATGTCGACGACCCCGCGCTCGGGGTCGTCGACGAACACCGTCTCGCTGTAGCCGAGTTCGGCGGCCAGTGCCTGCCGCGACGCGTCGTCGGGGCAGGTCCGGCCGTCACGTACGACGCCGAGCAGGTTGCCGTGCCGCCCGTCGCCCGCGCAGAAGACCCTGAGCACATCTAGATCGTTCACGCGGGAATTGAAACACGGTTCAGATCTGGACGGCGCGCCGCCTGCGTGCGAGGAAGACCGCGCCGGCGCCGGCCGCGACGGCCGCGCCGGAGGTGGCGAGCAGGGCTCCGGCCGGGAGTTCGGCACCGGTGCTGGCGAGGTTCCCGCCGACGCTGCCGGCTGCGGCCCCGGTACCGCCCGTGCCGCCGGTGTTCGGGGTGGGGCCGCCCGTCGGGAGGGTGACGCCCTTGTCCACCGCCACGGAGAGGGTGAGCGGGTCGACCGCGTCTCCGGCCTTGTACAGGGAGCCGGTGGTGTCGTTGGCGAAGGAGGCGGCGCCCTCGGCGGTGAACGCTGCCGGAACCGCGTTCAGCGCCAGTACGCCGTCCTTGGTCTTGTGGTCCGTCTTCGACAGGTCGAGCGTGGCGAACGGGACGTCCGTCTTGCTGCCGGAGGCGTTCTTGACGTCCACGTAGAGGGTGCCGGTCTTGCCGGCCGCGGCGACGCGCGGGTTGGCGAAGGTCATGTCGATGCCGTGGGCCGCGTACCGGAAGCGGAGGCTCCCCTCGAAGGAGGCGTTCAGGGTCTGCTTCTTCGCGTCGAGTTCGCCCTTGCCGAGGGCGAAGTCGAAGAGGTCGCCGTTCTTGGCGGCGCCGCCGGCCGGGGTGATCGAGCCCGCGCCCAGGACGTACTTGCGGAAGGACTCCTTCACGCCCCACGTCAGCTTGGCACCGAGGATCTTCCGCGGGCCGTCGGCCGGGGCCGTGGGCGTTGCGGAGGGCGTCGCCGGCTTCGTCGGGGTCGGGGAGGGGGCCGCCGGCTTCGTGGGCGTCGGGGAGGGGCTGGGCGGGGCGGGCTTCTCGAACTCCAGCTTCGCGGTGAGCGGGTCGCCGGCCTTGTTCTCGTACGAGGCCGAACCGAGCGCGTCCGCGGCCTCCTTGGTGAGGGTGGTCGCGAGGCCGTCCATCGACCGGCCGGCGAAGGCCACCGCGGCCAGCGGCACGTCCTGGGCCGTGGCGCCGCCCTTGGTGACGTCCGCGGTGAGCTTCTTGGTGCCGATGTCGATGCGGAAGTCCGAGAGCCTGACCTCGAAGCCGTGACCGGCCGGCGGGGCGGGCGAGGAGAAGGTGACGCTGCCCTTGAAGGCGGCCTTCACGACGTGTCCGGCGGCCGGCTCGTACTGGCCGGTCGGCTCGCCGAAGCGCAGGCTGCCGTCCTCGTTCTGCCGGGCGCCGTCCGCCACGGTGATGGTGCCCTTGGCCATGCCGGTCACGTAGGCGCGGTAGCCGGCGAGCACACCCCAGTCGAGGGTGCCGCCGACGATCTTCACAGGGCCGGTCGGGGGTCCGTCCGCCGCGGTGGCGGGCAGGACGAAGGCGGTGGAGCCGAGCGCGGCGGCGGTGGCGACGGCGGCCGCGAGGGCGAGCGGACGGCGGTGGGACGAGGACATTGCGGGGGCCTCCTGAAAGGCGACGGGGGGTGGCTGGGGGGGGTGAGGCGTGAGGGCTGTCGGGGCGGGCGCGCGGTCAGGGCTTGGGCTGCTGCGCGGCCACGGACTCGGCGGGACCGTCCGGATCGGCCTGGGCGGGCGCGTCGGGCGCGTCTGCCTCCGTACGGCGGTTGCGGCGCAGCACGAGGTGGCCCGCGCCGCCGGCCAGGACCAGGACGGCCACCCCGAGGGCGGCGTACAACCCGGCGTTCGAGGACTCCTCCTCCTGCGCGGCGGGAGCAGCGGACGTGCCGGGGGCCGCAGGCGCGCCGGGCGAGGCCGTGGAGCCCAGGTCGGGCAGGGCCGGCAGCTTCGCGGTGGCGTCGAGCGCGACGGCGAGCGAGACGGGGTCCATCTCGGTGCCCGCCGCATACAGGGAAGAAGGGGTCATGGATGTGAAGGCCTGCGAGCCGCCTTCGGTGAGGGTGGCCGGGGCTTCGGTGAGAGTGGCCAGTGCGCCGTCGGTCTTCAGTCCCTTGGCGTCGAACTCGACGAGCGCGACGGCGTTCTTCGTCTCGCTGCCGGTGGTGACGTCGGCGGACAGGACGCCCTTTCCGTTCTCCACCGTGACGCTCAGCTTGCCGAGCTTCAGGTCCAGATGGGCGCCGGTGAAGTGGACCGTGCCCGCGAAGGCGGCGTCGAGGGTCCCCTTCCGGCCGTCGTACGCGCCCTTGCCCTGGGGGAAGCGGAACAGCGCGCCGCCGTCCTGGGCCCCCTCGGCGAGGGTCCACTTGCCCTGCCCGACGGCCCCCGTGACGTACTCGCGGAACGTGCGCCGGACGCCCCAGTCAACGGCGGCGTCGGCGAACGCGCCCTGGGCGGCCTGCGGATCCTGCGAGGGCTGCGCCGACGGGCTCGCGGCCGGTGAGGTCTCGGCGGCGGGGGCGGCCTTGACGTCGGCGGAGAGCGAGACGGGATCGAGCTGCGCGCCCGCCGGGTAGTAGCCCGCGAAGGCCTTGGCGCCCTGGTCGGTGAGGGTGGCCGGGATGCCGGTCAGGGCGATCGGGCTGCCGCCGCCCCTCATGTTGACGCCGCCGAGGCCGAGGGTGGCGAAGGGCACCTGGGTCTGTGTGGTGACCGCGCCGGTGTCCTTGGCCTTGCTGGAGACGTCCGCGTAGAGGGTGCCGCTGCCGCCGTTGATCTTGACGGTCGGGCGGCTGACGGCCAGGTCCAGTTCGTACGAGCCGTCCGGCTTCTGGTGGCCCTGGAAGACGACGCCACCGCTGAAGGCGGCCTCGAAGGCGCCGGTTTCCGGATCGTAGGAGCCGGTGGCCGAGTGGAAGCGGAACAGGCTGCCGCCGACCGTGGCGGCGCCGTTCTTCAGCTTGAAAGAGCCTTTTGCGACCGGGCCGGTGACATAACTCTGGAAAGACGACTTGATGCCCCAGTCGAGCCGGCCCCCCTGCACGGTACGGCCGGCCGCATGGGCGGCAGTGGCCGGGAGCAGGGCGCACAACAGGGCCGCCAGGGCCGACACCAGGGCGACTGCGGATGCGCGGGCGGGTCGCGAGGGCATGAATGCCCCTTCCGGGTCTGGTTAATAAGGTTAGGCTAACCTAAGCTACCTCCAGTCGGAGGGGAACCCCCGGCTCCCCGGAACCTCAGCCCGACCTCCAGCCGGACGATCAGGACGGTGCCTTCGTGCCTACGCCCGCCGCGCCAACCCCCGCCCCCCGCCGCGCCCTTGCCCTTGCGCTCACCTTCACCGCGATGGCACTGGCCGCCCTGACGGGCTGCGCGGGCACGTCCGCCACCGGACCCGGCGCCGCCGCCCGGCCGGCCGCCGCGCCGGACCGGGTGGAGCCGCTCTCCCCGGCTCCGCTGCCGGCGCTCCCGGTGACCGTGCCGTCGGCGGACGGCCGCCAGGTGACGGTCACCTCGGCGGAGCGGGTGGTCCCGCTGACGGGCAGCCTCAACGAGATCGTCCAGACCCTGGGCCTCGGCCCCCAGGTCGTCGCCCGCGACATCACGGCCACCTTCGAACAGGCCGCGCAGCTGCCGGTGGTGACACGGGGTCATGACGTCTCGGCGGAGAGCGTGCTGTCGCTGCGCCCGACGCTCGTGCTGGCCGAGACCACCTCCGGCCCGGCCGAGGCGATCCGCCAGATCCGCGACGCCGGCATCCCGTTGCTGGTCGTGGCCCCGGCCAAGTCGCTGGAGGACGTACCGGAGCGGATCGGGGCGGTGGCCGGTGCGCTGGGCGTCAAGGACGCCGGAGTGCAGCTGAACCAGCGCACCGCGGAGCGCATCGCCGCGGCCCGCAAGGGCGTCCCCGCCGATGCGGCCAGCGGGAAGAAGCCGCGGGTGGCGTTCCTGTACCTGCGCGGCACCGCCTCCGTGTACCTGATGGGCGGCGCCGACTCGGGCGCGGCCTCGCTGCTCGAAGCGGCCGGCGCCGTGGACACGGGCAAGGAGTCGGGGCTCGGCAAGGACTTCACGCCGGTCACGAGCGAGGCGCTGGCGGCCGCCGCGCCGGACGCGATCCTGGTGATGTCCAAGGGACTGGAGTCCGTGGGCGGTACGGACGGCCTGGTGAAGATCCCGGGCGTCGCGCAGACCCCGGCGGGGATGGACCGGCGGGTCGTCACCGTCGACGACGGCGTGCTTCTCAATTACGGCCCGCGCACGGACCAAGTGCTGAGATCGCTGATCTCCCAGCTGTACGGCAAGGCCTGACGTGGCCGGGCAGAAGGCGAGTGCCGCGCCGCTGTCGGGAGCCGGCCCCCTGACCCCCGCGCCTCCCACGCCGGCGGGGCTGGATCTGCCCCGGGCTGGAACGACGCCCCGTCGGACCGGTGCCTTGCTGGCCGTTGGGCTCGTCGTCCTGCTCATCGGGCTCGCCCTGGTGTCCGCCGGAGCCGGGGCGTACGGGATTCCCGTCGGGGACGTGCTCGGCTCCGTGCAGCACCGGCTGGGGCTCGGCGGAGCCGCGCTCGACCGGGTCGGCGAGAGCGTGCTGTGGAACGTACGGCTCCCCCGGGTCGTGCTCGCGCTGCTCGTCGGCGCGAGCCTGGGCTGCGCGGGGGCCCTGATGCAGGGGGTGTTCGGGAATCCGCTCGCCGAACCCGGCGTCATCGGGATCTCCGCGGGCGCCGCCGTGGGCGCGGTCGCCGCCATCGGGCTCGGGCTCGGCTTCCTCGGCAACTGGACCGTCGCAACCTGCGCGTTCGTCGCCGGGCTGGTGACCGTCGGCTCCGTCTATCTCCTCTCCCGCAACGGCGGCAGGACCGAGGTCGTCACCCTCATCCTCACGGGCATCGCCGTCAACGCCTTCGCGGGCGCCCTGATCGGCCTGTTCGTCTTCTTCGCGGACAGCGGCCAGGTCAACCAGATCACCTTCTGGCAGCTCGGCTCCCTCGCCCAGGCCACCTGGCCCAAGGTGCTCGCCGTCCTGCCCTGCGCGCTCGCCGGTCTGCTGGTCGCCCCCTGCTACGCCCGCAAGCTGGACCTGCTCTCGCTCGGCGAGCGGCCCGCCCGCCATCTCGGCGTGGACGTGGAGCGGCTGCGCCTCGCGCTCATCCTCGTCGTCGCGCTGCTCACCGCGGCGGCCGTCGCCGTGGCCGGCGTCATCACCTTCGTCGGGCTGCTCGTCCCGCACCTGCTGCGCATGGCGAACGGCCCCGGCCACCGCTTCCTGGTCCCGGGCAGCGCCCTCGCCGGCGCCGTGGTCCTGCTCGGAGGCGACCTGGCCGCCCGGACCATCGCCCGGCCCGCCGAGCTTCCGCTCGGGGTGCTGACCGCCCTGATCGGCAGCCCGTTCTTCTTCTGGCTGCTGCGTCGCACCCGCCGCAAGCAGGGGGGCTGGGCATGAGCATCCCGTTCCGGCGGCGCAGGGGACGCAGCATCCCCGCCCGGCCGTCCCCCGGCGCCGCCTTCGCCGAGGCCGTCGGCCTCGGTGTCCGGCTCGGCGAGCGCGCGGTGCTGGCCGGGATCGACCTGACCGCGCGGGCCGGCGAGGTGCTGGCACTGGTCGGCCCGAACGGCGCCGGCAAGTCCACCCTGCTGGCCGCCCTCGCGGCCGATCTGCCCGCCGCCGAGGGCCTCGTACGGATCGACGGGCGCCCGGTGGACGAGTGGGCGGCCCCGGATCTGGCCCTGCGCCGGTCCGTACTCCCCCAGTCGGCGGAGATGTCCTTCCCCTTCCCCGTCGGGGACGTCGTACGGATGGGCCGCGCGCCGTGGGCCGGCACCCCGCTCGCCGACGCCGACGAGGAGGCGGTGGCCGCCGCCATGGCCGCGACGGAGGTGGCCGGTTTCGCCGCCCGCCCGTTCTCCGCGCTCTCCGGCGGCGAACGGGCCCGGGTCGCGCTGGCCCGCGTACTGGCCCAGCAGGCCCCGCTGTTGCTGCTCGACGAGCCGACCGCGGCCCTGGACCTGCGCCACCAGGAGCTGGTGCTGCGGATCTGCCGGGAGCGGGCCGCGGCCGGGGACGCGGTGGTGGTCGTCCTGCACGACCTGGGCCTGGCCGCCGCGTACGCGGACCGGGCCGCCGTCCTGCACGAGGGGCGGATCGCGGTGGACGGGCCGCCGGCCGAGGTGTTCGGGGCCGGTCTGCTGAGCCGGGTCTACCGGCAGGCCGTCGAGGTCCTCCCGCATCCGCGTACCGGGGTTCCGCTTGTGATCCCCGTACGGAGCGCGGACCCTTCCGCCGTACGGAACGGTCACGTGGACTTGACTTCCGCTTGACCTTCCCATGGGCTGGCCCTGAAGGCGCCGTGACGGCCCCGTAGCCGGCGGTCGCAGGTGTGGCCTGAATCACTGGACGCACGGGTATGGGTCAGGTAAGCCTCGGTTAAGTTAGGTCCGCCTCACCGGCCGTCCCTCCTGATCGGGGCGGCCGTCTGCCGAACGCCAGACAGCCAGGAGCCCGCATGCGTCCCGCCCGCCTCACCGTCCTCACCGCGGTCGCCGCCGTGGCCGCGCTCACCGCAGTCACCGGCTGCGCCGAGAAGAGCGGCGCCGGCGACGGGGCCGTCAAGATCGCCGCCTCCGACAGTGCCTGCGAGGTCTCCAAGACGGAGTTCCCGGCCGGCAAGGTCACCCTCGAGGTCGAGAACAAGGGCTCCAAGGTCACCGAGGTCTACGTCCTCTTCCCGGACGACCGCATCGTCGCCGAGCGCGAGAACATCGGCCCCGGCACCAAGGCCTCCATCACCGCGGAGATCAAGGCCGGCGACTACGAGATCGCCTGCAAGCCCGGCATGAAGGGCGACGGCATCCGGCAGAAGGTCAAGGCCACGGGCAACGGCGCCGTCGAGAAGCGCAGCCCCGAGCTGGACGCCGCGGTCGCCGAGTACCGCAAGTACGTGCAGGAGCAGGCCGACCAGACCCTCCCGAAGGCGCAGGCCTTCGCGGACGCGGTCAAGGCCGGCGACGTCGAGGCCGCCAAGAAGGCGTACGCCGCGTCCCGCATCGGCTGGGAGCGCACCGAGCCGGTCGCCGAGTCCTTCGGCGACATCGACCCGAAGGTCGACGTCCGCGAGGACGGCCTGGAGGCCGGCCAGGACCCGGCGAAGGACTGGACCGGCTGGCACCGCCTGGAGAAGGCCCTGTGGGTCGACAACAAGATCGGCGACGACGAGAAGAAGCTCGCCGACACGCTGATCACCGACCTCACCGACTGGCAGAAGAAGGTCGGCCAGGCGGAGATCACCCCCACCTCGATGGCGAACGGTGCCAAGGAGCTGCTGGACGAGGTCGCCAGCGGCAAGGTCACCGGTGAGGAAGAGCGCTACAGCCACACCGACCTGGTCGACTTCAAGGCCAACGTCGAGGGCGCCCAGAAAGCGTACGAGCTGCTCAAGCCGGTCACCGCGAAGAACGACCCGGCCCTGTCCGCGGAGCTGGACAAGCAGTTCGCCGCGATGAACACGCTGCTCGACAAGTACCGCGCCGACAAGAACGGCTACGAGTTCACGTCGTACGAGACCGTCGGCCCGGACCAGCGCAAGGAGCTCTCGGACGCGGTCAGCGCCCTCGGGGAGCCGCTGTCCAAGCTTGCCGCCGCCGTCGCCAAGTAACGCGGATCAGGGGTAACGGACATGTCTGACGACACCAACACCACCGGCGCGGCCACCGGGGCCGCAGCCGGTGAGGCAACCGGCGGGCCGTCCCGCCGGGCCGTGCTCGGCTGGGGCGGTGCCGGGCTCGCGCTCGGCGCCGCGGCGGCGGGCGGTACGGTCGCCGCGCTCACCGACGCCACGGACGCCGTTCCGGCTGCGCTCAGCGGCTCCGCCGTGCCGTTCCACGGCAAGCACCAGGCCGGTATCGCCTCCGCCGTCCAGGACCGGCTGCACTTCGCCGCGTTCGACGTGAAGACGAAGGACCGTGCGGAGCTCGTCCAGCTCCTGAAGGACTGGACGCGGGCCGCCGAGCGGATGACCGCCGGACTCCCCGTCGGCGAGGGCGCGGTCGGCGGCCTGCCGCAGGCCCCGCCGGACGACACGGGCGAGGCGCTCGGCCTCAAGCCGTCCCGTCTCACCCTCACCGTCGGTTTCGGACCGGGCCTGTTCGCCAAGGACCGGTTCGGCCTGGAGGGCAGGCGCCCCGAGGCCCTGATCGACCTGGAGGCGTTCCCCGGCGACAACCTGGACCCGGCCAGGAGCGGCGGCGACCTGTGCGTGCAGGCCTGCGCCGACGACCCCCAGGTCGCCGTGCACGCCATCCGCCAGCTCGCCCGCATCGGCTTCGGCAAGACTGCGGTGCGCTGGTCCCAGCTCGGCTTCGGCAAGACCTCGTCCACCACCCCGGACGAGCAGACCCCGCGCAACATGATGGGCTTCAAGGACGGCACCCGGAACATCTCCGGCACCGACACCGCCGCCCTCGACAAGCACGTGTGGGTCGCGGACGAGGCCAAGGACGGCTCGGCGTGGATGGCCGGCGGCTCGTACCTGGTCGCCCGCCGGATCCGCATGAACATCGAGATCTGGGACCGCACTCCGCTCCAGGAGCAGGAGGACATCTTCGGCCGGGACAAGGCCGAGGGCGCGCCGGCCGGCAAGTCGAAGGAGCGCGACGAGCCGTTCCTGAAGGCGATGAAGCCGGAGGCGCACGTCCGCCTCGCGCACCCGGACACCAACAACGGCGCCACGATCCTGCGCCGCGGCTACTCGTTCACCGACGGCACGGACGGCCTGGGCCGGCTCGACGCGGGCCTGTTCTTCCTCGCCTACCAGCGGGACGTCCGCAAGGGCTTCGTCCCGATCCAGCGCAACCTGGCCAAGAGCGACGTGCTCAACGAGTACATCCAGCACGTGGGCTCGGCCGTCTTCGCCGTCCCGCCGGGCGTCCGCGACAAGGACGACTGGTGGGGCCGGGCGCTGTTCGCGTAGTTCCGGCGGCACGGAAAGGAACCGACGTGTTCAGCAACTATCTGATCGGCCTGCGCGAGGGGCTCGAGGCCAGTCTGGTCGTCTGCATCCTCATCGCGTACCTGGTGAAGACCAAGAACGAGGACAAGCTGGGGCCGCTGTGGCTCGGCGTCGGCCTCGCGGCCGCGCTCAGCCTGGCCTTCGGCGCGGGGCTCGAATTCGGCACCTCGGAGCTGACGTTCCAGGCGCAGGAGGCGATCGGCGGCAGCCTGTCGATCATCTCGGTGGGCCTCGTGACGTGGATGGTCTTCTGGATGAAGCGCACCGCGCGGCACATGAAGGCCGAGCTGCACGGCAAGCTCGACGCGGCCCTCGCGATGGGCACGGGCGCCCTGGTGACGACGGCGTTCCTGGCCGTCGGCCGGGAGGGCCTGGAGACCTCGCTGTTCGTGTGGCGGTCGGTCCACGCGGCCGGGAACGGCGCAGGTCCGCTGGTGGGCGTGCTGCTCGGGATCGGTTCGTCGATCCTGCTGGGCTGGCTGTTCTACCGCGGCGCACTGAAGATCAACCTGTCCAAGTTCTTCACCTGGACCGGCGGGATGCTGGTCGTGGTCGCCGCGGGCGTGCTCGCGTACGGGGTCCACGACCTCCAGGAGGCCGAGTTCCTGCCCGGCCTCATGAACAAGGCCTTCGACGTCACCTCGGCGGTCCCGCCGGACAGCTGGTACGGGACGCTGCTGAAGGGCACGTTCAACTTCCAGCCGGACCCGACCTGGCTCCAGGTCGCGGTGTGGGTGCTGTACCTGGTGCCGACGCTGCTCCTGTTCCTCGGGGTGCTCGGCCGTACGACGGCTGCGCCGGCTCCGGCGGAGGCGGTCTCCGCGGAGGCCGAGGCCAGCAGCTCGTGAGCATGCGGGAGGGGCCCGGATCGCGAGGATCCGGGCCCCTTCGGCATGTCGGCACCCTCGCCACGCGCGGGGCGGGGCTCAGGCGATGCGGACCCCGCTGCCGCCTACCCGGACCCGGGGGTCGCCGGCGCGGAGTTCCACCGTCAGGACTCCGGGGCGGCCCATGTCCTCGCCCTGGCGGAGGGTGAGCACCGCGTCCGCCGGGGCCAGGCCCAGCTCGCGCGCGTACGCCCCGAAGGCGGCCGCGGCGGCTCCGGTCGCCGGGTCCTCGACGACGCCGCCGACCGGGAAGGGGTCCCGTACGTCGAACAGGGCCGGGCCCGCCCGGTGCACCAGCTGGACGGTGGTCAGGTCCAGGCGGTGCATGAGCGCCTCGAGCCGGGGGAAGTCGTACGCGAGGTCCGCGAGCCGGGCCCGGGTGGCGGCGCCGAGCACGAGGTGGCGGTTTCCGGCGTAGGCGATCCGCGGCGGGAGGGCCGGGTCCAGGTCGGCCTCCGGCCAGTCCAGCGCGGCCAGCGCCTCGGCGAGGTCGGCCGGGCCGACGTCCTCGACGTGCGGTTCGACGCTGGTCAGTACGGCCCGCAGGCCGCCCTCCGCGTCCCGGGTCACCGACACCGGCACCGTGCCCGCAGGGGTCGCGAAGACCAGCTCGCCCGGCCCGATCCGCTCGCCCAGCGCGACGGCGGTGGCCACGGTGGCGTGCCCGCAGAACGGGACCTCCGCCTTCGGGCTGAAGTAGCGCACGGTGAAGGCCCGTCCGGCCTCCCCGCCGAGGCCCTCCGGCGGGGCGGTGAGGAAGGCCGTCTCGCTGTAGCCCAGCTCGGCGGCGATGGCGAGCATGTCGGCCTCGTCGAGCCCGGTCGCATCGAGCACGACGCCGGCGGGATTGCCGCCTGCCGGGTCGTCGGAGAAGGCGGTGTAACGCAGCACGTCAGTCATGATCACCCCAACTCCCGTCCCTGCGCCCGCATTCCCGTGGCTCCGGCAGGCCCGTCCGGCCGGCCGGCCCCGGCCGGCGGATCAGCCGCGCCCGATGTACGGCATCGTCGTCGCCATCACCGTCGCGAACTGCACGTTCGCCTCCAGCGGCAGCTCCGCCATGTGCAGCACCGTGCGCGCCACGTCGGCGGCGTCCATCACCGGCTCCACCGCCAGCTGCCCGTTCGCCTGGAGGATCCCGGTCTGCATCCGCTCGGTCATCTCGGTGGCCGCGTTGCCGATGTCGATCTGCCCGCAGGCGATCCGGTACGGCCGCCCGTCCAGCGAGAGCGACTTCGTCAGGCCCGTCATGGCGTGCTTGGTCGCGGTGTAGGCGACCGAGTTGGGCCGCGGCACGTGCGCGGAGATCGAGCCGTTGTTGATGATCCGGCCGCCCTGCGGGTCCTGCGCCTTCATCTGCCGGAAGGCCGCCTGCGCGCACAGGAAGGACCCGGTCAGGTTGACGTCGACCACCGAGCGCCAGGCCTCGTACGTGAGGTCCTCCAGCGGGACGCCGCCCGGGCCGAAGGTCCCGGCGTTGTTGAAGAGGAGGTCGAGGCGCCCGTAGTGCTCGCGGACCGCGGCGAACAGCGCGGCCACGTCCTCCGGATCGCTCACGTCCGCCCGTACGCACAGCACGTCCGCGCCGGCTCCGGCCGCCTTCGCCGTCTCCTCCAGCGGTTCGGTCCGGCGGCCGGCCACGGCCACCGACCAGCCGGCGGCGGCCAGGGTCAGGGCCACGGAGCGGCCGATGCCGGAGCCCGCTCCGGTGACCAGGGCGATCTTCTTCCCACTTGCGTCCATGGGGCCGCAGGGTACGTCACATGTCGCATCGCTCCACGGACGTTCCGACAGCTGAGAGCATAGGTCGGTCGGGGGTGTGAAAAGACGACGAAAAGACTGGAGTTCCGCATGCCGGAGAGAGGCCCCGCGACGGCCCCCTCGCACGAGCCGTCACCCGAGACGCCCTCCGCACCGCAGACCGCTTCCGCGCAGCAGACCGTTTCCGCACCGCAGACGATGTCCGCACCGCTCACGGCCGCCCGCCGTACCGGACTGCTCGTCACTTTCATACTCGGCGGGCTCAGCGCCCTCCCCCCGGTGTCCATGGACATGTACCTGCCGGCCCTGCCGGAGGTCACGGACGCCCTGGACAGCCCGGCCGCCACCATCCAGGTCACCCTCACCGCCTGCCTCGCCGGCATGGCGCTGGGCCAGCTCGTCATCGGCCCGATGAGCGACAAGTGGGGCCGCCGTCGGCCCCTGCTGACCGGCATGGTCGTCTACGTCCTCGCCACCGCGATCTGCGCCCTCGCCCCGACCGCCGAGCTGCTGATCGGCTTCCGGCTGCTCCAGGGCCTGGCCGGATCGGCCGCGGTCGTCATCGCCCGGGCCGTCGTACGCGACCTGTACGACGGGGTCGAGATGGCCCGGTTCTTCTCCACACTGATGCTCATATCCGGCGTGGCCCCGGTCGTCGCCCCGCTCATCGGCGGCCAGGTGCTCCGCTTCTCCGACTGGCGCGGGGTGTTCGTCGTCCTCACCGCCGTCGGCGCCCTGCTCACCCTCGTCGTCTGGCGCAGCCTCGGCGAGACCCTGCCGCCGGCACAGCGGCAGACCGGCGGCGTGGGCTCCGCACTGCGGACCATGCGCGGGCTGCTCGCCGACCGGGTCTTCGCCGGGTACACCCTGGCCGGCGGCTTCGCCTTCGCCACGCTCTTCTCGTACATCTCCGCCTCGCCCTTCGTGGTGCAGGAGATCTACGGGGCTTCGCCGCAGGCCTTCAGCCTGCTGTTCGGCCTCAACTCGGTCGGCCTGATCGCCGCCGGGCAGGTCAACGGGAAGCTGCTGGTCGGCCGGGTCCGCCTGGACAAGGTGCTGGCGGGCGGGATCGCCGTCATCACCGCCGCCTCGGTGGCGCTGCTGCTGATGGCGGCCGGGGTGTTCGGGGAGGTCGGGCTGGTCCCGATCGCCGCCGCGCTGTTCGTGCTGATGTCGGCGATGGGCGTGGTGCTGCCGAACACCAACGCGCTGGCGCTGATGCGCACCCCGCACGCGGCCGGATCGGCCTCGGCGCTGCTGGGCACCTCCTCCTTCCTGGTCGGGGCGATCGCCTCGCCGCTGGTCGGGATCGCGGGCGAGGGCACGGCGGTGCCGATGGCGGTGGTCCAGCTGGTGTGCTCGCTGCTGGCGGCCGCCTGCTTCGCCGGCATGTGCCGGCCCTGGCAGAACCGGGAGTCCGCGGTCTGAGCGCAGGGGCGGGGGCGGGAGCCCGGGCCCTCCCGACGGCGTCCGGGGTGTGCCGGGCGCCGTAAACTTCCCAGGTGAACGCCTCCGCTTCCGCCTCCGTCCCCACCACCGCCGCAACCCTCCGGTCCGCGCTGGGCGGGCTGCTCGACGGGCTCCCGCCGAAGCAGGCCACCGCCGCCGTCGAGCGGCTGATCGCCAGCTACCGCGGCCGGACCCCCACCGACGCGCCCGTCCTGCGCGACCGCTCCGACGTGGCGGCGTACGCGGCGTACCGGATGCCGGCCACCTTCGAGGCCGTACGGTCCGCCCTGGACGCGCTCGCCGAGGCCGCGCCGCAGTGGTCCCCGGCCTCCCACGTCGACGTGGGAGGCGGCACGGGCGCGGCGACCTGGGCGGTGGACGCCGTCTGGGACGGCCCGCGCGGCACCACGGTCCTGGACTGGGCGGAGCCGGCGCTGACCCTCGGCAAGGAGCTCGCGGCGTCCTCCGGCTCGGAGGTGCTGCGGGCCGCCGAGTGGCGGCGGGCCGTCATCGGATCCGGGCTGGTCCTGCCCGATGCGGACCTCGTGACGGTGTCGTACGTACTCGGCGAGCTCACGCCGGAGGCCCGCCGGGCCGTGGTCGCCGAGGCGGCCCGCGCCGGGCAGGCCGTGGTGCTGATCGAGCCGGGCACGCCCGAGGGGTACCTGCGCATCCGCGAGGCCCGCGACCAGCTGATCGGGGCCGGGCTGAAGGTCGCCGCCCCGTGCCCGCACGACGGCACCTGCCCGATCGAGGTCGGGCAGGACTGGTGCCACTTCTCGGCGCGGGTCAGCCGGTCCTCCCTGCACCGGCAGGTCAAGGGCGGGTCCCTCCCGTACGAGGACGAGAAGTTCAGCTACGTGGCCGCGACCCGCTTCCCGGTGGAGCCGGCCCCCTCCCGGATCACGCGGAGGCCGCAGATCCGGAAGGGGCTCGTCCTGCTGGACCTGTGCGGCCCGGAGAGCGAGGGCCTGACCCGGGTCAACGTGACCAAGCGCCACGGTGACCTGTACAAGGCGGCGCGGGACGCCGACTGGGGCCAGGAGTGGCCGCCGGCGGCCACCTCGTAACCAGTCCGCGGCGCTACATCCGCAGCTCCTGGGTGCAGCACTTCACGCTGCCGCCGCCCTTGAGCAGCTCGCCCAGGTCCATCGGGACCGGCTCGAAGCCCCGGTCCCGCAGGGGTGCGAACAGCCCGGTCGCCGCCTGCGGGAGCAGGACGTGCCGGCCGTCCGAGACGGCGTTCAGGCCGAGGGCCGCCGCGTCCTCGTCGCCGGCGATCAGCGCGTCCGGGAACAGCCGCCCGAGCACCGCCCGGCTGCCGGCCGAGAAGGCCGGCGGGTAGTACATGACCTCGTCGCCGTCGAGCACGCACAGCGCCGTGTCCAGGTGGTAGTACCGCGGGTCCACCAGGTCGAGGCCGATGACCGGCCGGCCGAAGAACTCCTGCGCCTCGTCGTGCGAGAGCGGGCTGGAGCGGAAGCCCCGGCCGGCCAGGATGTAGCTGGCGGTGACGGCGAAATCGCCCTCGCCCTCGTTGACATGGGCCGGCTCGTGGACGTGCTCGAAGCCGTGGGACCGGAACCAGTCCAGGTGGATCTCCGCCTCGGCGGCGCGCTCCGGGTAGGCGAACCGGGCGCCGAGCACCCGGCCGTCGACGACGAGGGCGCCGTTCGCGGCGAAGACCATGTCGGGCAGCTCGGGGTCCGGTACGAGCGTCTCGACGGTGTGGCCGAGGGAGCGGTAGCGGTCCCGGAGGTCTTCCCACTGGGCGTGTGCGAGGGGCAGGTCCACCGGTTTCGTGGGGTCCATCCACGGGTTGATGGAGTACGTGACCTTGAAGTGTGCGGGTGGGCACATCAAGTAGCGCCGGGGTGTGGCGACTCTGCGCAAAGAAGGCTCCTCACGGCTCACGAGAGATGTCGAGAGAATCGTCTCTCCTCAAGGGAAACCGCGCAGTGAACTGATTGGGTGGTTTACGGAATGACACAAAGACGAGACGTCCCGCGTTGATAATTTGTCCGAATGAACAGCAGAACGTCCGATGGCAGAGCCCCTGACCCCGCCCGCCGCAGCGACCGCTCCCGGCGGGCCATCCTCGACGCGGCGCTCGCCCTGGTCGGAGAGGTCGGCTACGACAAGCTGACCATCGAGGCCATCGCCGCCCGCGCGGGCGTCGGCAAGCAGACGATCTACCGGTGGTGGCCGTCGAAGGCGGCGGTCCTGCTGGACGCCTCGCTCGCCCTCTTCGGGGACGCGGAGACCGAGGCCGGCTGGACGGGCTTCCCGGACACCGGCGACCTCGCGGCGGACCTCAAGAAGGTGCTGCGGTTGACGGTGGACCAGTTCAACGACGAGAAGTACGACGCCCCCACCCGCGCCCTGACCGCCGCCGCCGCGACCGACCCCCGGCTGAGCGCCCGCTTCACCGAGCAGCTGCTGGAGCCGCAGCTCGCCCTGTACGAGGAACGGTTGCGCGCGGCCCGGGAGGCCGGGCAGCTCGCGGCGGACGTGGACCTGCGCCTGACGGTGGAGATGCTGGTCGGGCCGCTGACGTACCGCTGGCTGCTGCGGACGGCGCCGCTGACGCACGCTTATGCGGACGCACTGGTGGACCGGGTGCTGGGCGGGGTGGCGAAGGTCACCGAGGACTGACGGTCCGGTGTCCGGCCGGGGACAATTGGCCGAATTCCACGGCTATGTGACGGTATTCCGCCTACTCATCGGGGTACAGCCGGCACCTCTCCCCCACCCCCCGGTTGGGGAGAGCGGTCACCCGGACCGCAGGATGGTGGGACCATGTGAGGGTCTGCCGGGGAAACGGTGAGGTGAGGGGATAGATGGGGTCTGAGTCCGGCCGCGTCAAACGCGGCGAGCAGAGCAGGATTTCCCAGTGGCTGCGCCGGCGGCCCAAACCCTCCCCCGAAGATCCCGAGCGCGCACGCGAGGCCCTGCTGCTGGCCGTGGCCGCCGCGGGCCTGCCGCTCGCCCCCGCCGCCCACCCCGCCGGCTACCGGTGTTCGTGCGAGCGGATCGGCTGTCCCACGCCCGCGCGGCACCCCCTCTCCTTCGCCTGGCAGACGCAGTCGACGACCGACCGCGCGCAGATCGAACGCTGGGCGCGCAACCAGCCGCAGGCGAACTTCGTCACCGCGACGGGCATGGTCCACGACGTGCTGGACGTCCCGCTCGAGGCCGGCGCGAGCGCCCTGGCCCGCCTGCTGGCGGCGGGCGTCGAGGTCGGTCCGGTCGCGGAATCGGGCGGTACGGGCGACCAGGCCCGGATGCTCTTCTTCACGGCGACGCGCGGGACCCCCGAGGACGAGGACGAGTGGTGGCCGTGCGAGCTGGACTGCCACCCGGAGACGATGGACGAGCACCCGGGCCTGCGCTGGCACTGCCGCGGCAGCTACGTCCTGGTCCCCCCGGCCGCCCTCCCCGGTGACCTGGGGGTGACCTGGATCCGCGGCATGGAGCACCCGCTCCCGGACCCCCTGACCCTCCTGGAAACCCTGACGGACGCCTGCGCCACGTACGCGGTCGCGTCCGACCGGACCCCGTCGGCAGCCTGGCCCCTGAGCCGCTGACCCCGGCGGGCCGGACCCGGACCGGCGGGGGTCAGTGGATCTGGGTGACCACCACGTCCAGGGACCAGGCCTTGGACGGCTTGGCCGGGGGTTCGGCCTCCACCGTGTAACCCAGGTCGCGCAGCGCCGTGACCAGGTCCGCCGGGGTCGAGGGGACGGCCCCGGCCACGAGCAGCTCCCGCACCAGCCTGCCCTTCGTCGCCTTGTTGAAGTGGCTCACCACCGACCGCTTCTCCACCCCGTCCACCACCTGCGAGTGCAGTACCCGCACCGTCGCCGTCCGCCCCGCCACCTCGCCCTTGGGCTTCCACGCCGACCCGTACGCCGACGACCGCAGGTCCAGCACCAGCCCGTCCCCCGCCGCAGCCGGCATCACCGCCGCCATCGGTTCCCGCCAGTACGCCCCCAGCGCACCCAGCCCCGGCAGCTTCACGCCCATCGAGCAGCGGTACGAGGGGATCCGGTCCGTCACTCGCACCGCACCCCACAGCCCCGAGAACACCAGCAGCGACCGCTCCGCCAGCGCCCGCGCACCCGCCGGCAGGTCCGCCAGGCCCAGCGCGTCGTACAGCACGCCGGTGTAGATCTCCCCCGCCGGCCGGGCCACCGCCGACCGCAGCCCGGCGTTCTTCGCCACCTCGCCGCGCAGCCCCTCGCTCAGGCCGAGCACCTCGCGGGCCTTCAGCTCGTCCCCCGCGCACAATTCGACCAGTTCCGCCAGCACGGCCGCCCGCGCCCCGGCCAGTCCGGGCAGCGACAGCGTCTCCGGCGACAGGGGCGCGCCGGAGCCGCCGGCGGCCTTTCCCTCGGACGGCGGCAGCAGCACGAGCACGGTGGTTCTCCTTCAGTACGACACGGCGCAGGGGGTGCGGCCCCCGAGCCAGGGTAAGGCTCTCGCCGTGCCGCCCCGAGCCACCGGCCCTACGCTCGACCCATGCCACGCCGTCGTATGCACATGACCGGCCCGGACGGGGCTGCCCTGCGGGCCGCGCTGCGTGAGCTGCGGGCCGGCCTGGACGTGCCCGGGGAGTTTGCGGCCCCCGTGCTCGCCGAGGCCGAGCAGGCGGTCCGCAGTCCGCGGCTCCCGGGCCTCGACGCCACCGACGTCCCCCTGTTCACCATCGACCCGCCGGCCTCCCGCGACCTGGACCAGGCCATGCACCTGGCGAAGCGCCCGAACGGCGGCGGCTACCGCGTGCACTACGCCATCGCCGACGTCGCCGCGTTCGTCACCCCCGGCGGCGCCCTTGACGCCGAGGCCCACCGCCGCGTCACCACCCTCTACTTCCCCGACGGCAAGGTCCCCCTGCATCCGGCCGTGCTCTCCGAAGGCGCGGCCAGCCTGCTGCCCGGCCAGACCCGCCCGGCGCTGCTGTGGCGGTTCGATCTGGACTCCTCCGGCCGCGTGGAGAGCACCGAGGTCCGCCGCGCCCTGGTCCGCAGCCGGGCCAAGCTGGACTACGACGGCGTCCAGCAGGCCATCGACTCCGGGACCGCCGAGGAACCCGTCGCCCTCCTCGAGGACATCGGCCGGCTCCGCGAAACGCTGGAGCAGGAGCGCGGAGGCGTCTCGCTGAACGTGCCCGACCAGGAGATCGTCGCGCGGGACGGCTCGTACAGCCTCGCCTACCGGGCCCCGCTCCCGGCGGACGGCTGGAACGCGCAGATCTCCCTGATGACCGGCATGGCCGCCGCCGACCTCATGCTCGCCGCCGGCGCCGGCATCCTGCGCACCCTGCCCAGCGCCCCCGACGGGGCGGTCGGCCGGCTGCGGCGCACCGCCACCGCCCTGCGGATCGACTGGCCGCACCACATGCCGTACGCAGAACTCGTGCGCACCCTCGACCCGCACCTCCCCGCCCACGCCGCGTTCCTCCAGGAGTGCACGGCCCTGCTGCGCGGCGCGGGCTACACCGTCTTCACCGGCGGCGCGATCCCGGACCCCGTCCTGCACGCCGCGGTGGCGGCCCCGTACGCGCACTGCACCGCCCCGCTGCGCCGGCTCGTCGACCGGTACTCCGGCGAGCTGTGCGTGGCGGCGGTGGCGGGGGCCGAGCCCCCGCCGTGGGCGCTGTCCGCACTGGCCGCGCTCCCGCAGCGGATGGCCGACGGGAGCAAGCTGGCCAACACGGCCGAGCGGGAATGCGTGGACCTCGTCGAGGCGGCCCTGCTGAAGGACCACGTCGGCGAGACCTTCGAGGCGACCGTGATCGACGTCAAGGACCACGAACCGCAGGTGGGCACGGTCCACCTGGAGGAGCCGGCGGTGGTCGGCCGCGTCGAATCGCCGTCCGCGCACCTGCCGCTGGGCGACCGCATCCGGGTCCGGCTGACGCAGGCCGACCCGGGCCGGGCGAAGGTGCTGTTCGCCCCGGCGTGAGGGAACGCGGCGACCTGCCCGGCTCCGCCGCCGCGCTGCGCCCTCACATCGTCAACTACACCGGTTTCCGCACGGAGTTCACCGCGCCCCGGCGCCGGCTCGAGCTCCCCACCGGCCACGTGACGCTCGTCTTCCCCTTCGGCGAGGGCCTGTGGGCCGGCCGGGGCGGCCAGGAGCCGCCTGCGCGGCTGCGGCCCGCCTTCGGGGTCCTGGTCAGCGGCCCTCGTCGAGGCTCAGCCCGAGCTCGGTGAGCCGGCGCACGCGCGCCGGCAGGACGGCATCGCGCACGCCGTACGCGCGATACCCGTTGGACCTGCGTTCCGGCTCCGGAAGCAGGCCGACATGGTGGTAGTGCCGGATGGCCCGGGTGGTGACCCCGACCAGCGCGGCGATCTCTCCGGTCCGCATGCGCCCAGGAGAAACCCTGCCGCTGCGTCAAGGTCAAGCCGTGGGTGGGACAGCCGGTAACATGGTCGCCACGGCAGACGAGTCGGCCGGGCGGCCGCGTCGGGATCTCCGGATCCCGCCGAGGAACGTCCGGGCTCCACAGGGCAGGGTGGTGGCTAACGGCCACCCGGGGTGACCCGCGGGACAGTGCCACAGAAAACAGACCGCCGGGGGCTTCGGTCCTCGGTAAGGGTGAAACGGTGGTGTAAGAGACCACCAGCGCCTGGGGTGACCCAGGCGGCTAGGTAAACCCCACCCGGAGCAAGGTCAAGAGGATCCGTCCCCGGACGGGTCTGCGCGAACGCTCGAGGGCTGCTCGCCCGAGTTCGCGGGTAGACCGCACGAGGCCGGCGGCAACGCCGGTCCTAGATGGATGGCCGTCTCCCCGGCGACCGCGAGGTCACCGGGCGACAGAACCCGGCGTACAGGCCGGCTCGTCTGTCGTACCTCTCCGACCCGCGGATTCCCGGGGCCCGGGGAGGTTCTTTTTTGCCCTCACGCGTCACGCACCGGGGACTGGTACGGTAAAGCCGTACGACTCACGCATACCGGGAGGCCAGCCATGCCGATCTCGGCGAACGAAGCCCGCACACGCTTCTACCCACTGATCCGGCAGGTCAACGAGGATCACGAACCGATAGAGGTCACCTCCCGCGAGCACGGCGACGTCGTCATCATGTCCGCCGAGGACTTCCGGTCCTGGCAGGAGACGGTCTACCTCCTGCGCTCTCCTCGCAACGCGCAGATCCTCATGGAGTCCATCGCAGAACTCGACGCCGGCCACGGGCAGGCGCGTGAACTCATCGAAACGAGGGATGACGCGGAGTCCGCCGCATGAAGGTGATGTTCTCCAGGCGTGCTTGGGATCAGTACACCTCCTGGACCACGGCCGATCCGAAGATCCTCAAGAGGATCAATCGGCTGATCCAGGAGATTCAGCGAACACCGTTCGAAGGGGCCGGAAAGCCCGAACCGCTCAAGGAGAACCTCTCCGGGTGGTGGTCCCGGAGAATCACGGACGAGCACCGTCTCGTCTACCGGATCAAGGACGAGGCCGTGGAGATCGCCCAGGCCCGATACCACTACTGAGCGGCAGTGCGAAAGGCCCCCGCCCCTGGCGAATGCAAGGGGCGGGGGCCTTCCCCTCGGCTACCTCAGGTGCGAGGTGTCGTTCAGCAGGCGGACGGAGGCGTTGCCGTCGGCGTAGTAGGCCACCGCCGAGAGGGAGGCCGCGGAGAGCTCCATCCGGAACAGCGACTCCGGGGGCGCGCCCAGCGCCAGGCGGACCAGGATCTTGACCGGGGTCACGTGCGTGACCAGCAGGACCGTGCGGCCCGCGTGCGCGGCCAGCAGCCGGTCCCGGGTCGCCGAGATCCGGCGGGTGGCGGCCGTGAAGCTCTCGCCGCCGCCCGTCGGGGCCGCCTTCGGGGAGTCCAGCCAGGCCTGGAGGTCGTCCGGGAAGCGCTCCCGCACCTCGGCGAAGGTCAGGCCCTCCCAGGCGCCGAAGTCCACCTCGCGCAGGCCCTCCTCGACGGTGACCTCCAGCCCGAGGCGGTCCGCGACGGCCTGCGCGGTCTCCCGGCAGCGGCGCAGCGGGGAGCTGACGACCGTCTGGACGGTGCCGCGCGCGGCCAGCGCCCCGGCCACCGCCGAAGCCTGGCGGCGGCCGGCCGGGGACAGTTCCGGGTCGGCGCCGCCGCTGCCGGAGAAGCGCTTCTGCGGGGTGAGGGCCGTCTCGCCGTGACGCAGCAGGACGAAGGTCGCCGGGGTCCCCATGTCGGGGCCCCAGCCCGGCGTGGTGGCCGGGGCCTGGGCCGGGGGCGCCGCCGGGGCGGGAACGTGTCCCGGGGCAGGGGGGCCGGGCTCCGCGAACAGGGCGCCGGCTCCGGCCTCCTCGCGTGCCGGTGCGGTGGCCGGCGTACGGGACGCGGAGGCGAGGGCGGCCCGTACGGCCGCGGCCCCCTTCGCCGCATCCCCCGGAGGACCCGCCGGCGCGGCGGCCAGGGCGCGGGCCGCCGAGGTGTCCAGGGCCGCCGAGGACACCGACGGCTCCCACTGCTCGCCGCGCTTGCCGGCGTCCATCGCCTCGTTCGCGAGCCGGTCCGCGTGCCTGTTCCGCTCGCGCGGGATCCACTCGTACGTGACCTGCGCGCGCGGCAGGATCGTCGCCGCCTCCGCCGCGAGGGGCTTCATGTCCGGGTGCTTGATCTTCCAGCGGCCCGACATCTGCTCGACGACCAGCTTGGAGTCCATGCGCACCTGGACCACGGCGTCCGCGGCCAGTTCGCGGGCCGCCCGGAGGCCGGCGATCAGCCCCTTGTACTCGGCCACGTTGTTCGTCGCGACGCCGATGTACTCGGCGCGCTCGGCCAGGGTCTCGCCCGTCGCCGGGTCGAGGACGACCGCGCCGTAGCCGGCGGGCCCCGGGTTGCCCCGGGAACCGCCGTCCGCCTCGACGACGAACCGGACAGGCCTCGGCATCAGATGCCCGAGTCGGCCGTACGGACCAGGATGCGGCCGCAGTTCTCGTGGCGTACGACCTGGTCGCGGGCCGCGGCCTTGATCTCGTTGACCTCTGCCATGTCGAGCTCCAGGCGGCAGCCCTCGCAGCGGCGCTGGTACAGGCGGGCGGCGCCGACGCCACCCTGCTTGACGCGGATCTTCTCGTACAGGGCCATCAGGTCGGCCGGCATCGACGCCACGATGACCTCGCGGTCCTTGGTGACCTTCGCGGCCTCGGCGTCGAGGGCGCCGGTCGCCGCGTCCCGGCGGGCGGTGGCGTCCGTCAGCTTGGCCTCGAGGGCGGAGACCCGCTCGGTGAGCTCGGTGACCCGCTCCTGCGCGCCCTCCAGGCGCTCCATCACCTCGAGTACGACGTCCTCCAGGTCGGCCTGGCGCTTGGCGAGGGAGACGACCTCGCTCTGCAGGTTCGCCAGGTCGCGGGCCGAGATGCCGGCGCCGGAGTCGAGCCGCTGCTGGTCGCGGGACGCGCGCTGGCGCACCTGGTCGACGTCCTGTTCCGCCTTGGTCTGCTCGCGGGCGGCGTCGCTCGCCTGCGTCTGGGCCGCCACGAGCAGGTCGCGCTGCTGCGTCAGGTCCTTGGTCAGGGACTCGACCTCGGTGTGCTCCGGCAGCGACTTGCGCTTGTGGGCGAGCTGAGACAGCCGGACGTCCAGGGCCTGGACGTCGAGGAGTCGGATCTGGTCGGCGGGCTCGGCGTTCAGTTGGGGGCTCCAGAGATAGAAGGGGGTGTGACGGACGGCGCGTGCACCGTCCACGGGTCGGTGACCGTGCGCGAGACGTGGGTGCGCAGACCCCAGCCGTGGCGCTCGGAGATCGCGTCGAGCTGCGCGGCGGCCTGCTCGCACCAGGGCCACTCGGTGGCCCAGTGTGCGGCGTCGACGAGGGCGAGCGGGCTCTGCTCGCGGGCCTCGGACACGGGGTGGTGGCGCAGGTCGGCGGTGAGGTAGACGTCCACGCCGGCGGCGCGGACGGCCGCGAAGTTGCTGTCGCCGGAGCCGCCGCTGACGGCGACGGTGCGGACGAGCAGGTCGGGGTCGCCGGCGACGCGGATGCCCTGCGCGGTCTGCGGCAGCCGGGCGGCGGCGCGGGCGGCGAAGGCGCGCAGGGTCTCGGGGTGGTCCAGCTCGCAGATCCGGCCGAGGCCGCGGCGGCCCTCGGGGTCGCTCGGATCGGGGATCAGCGGGCCGGTGATCCGCAGGTCGAGGGCGCCGGCGAGGGCGTCGGAGACACCGGGGTCGGCGGTGTCCGCGTTGGTGTGGGCGACGTGCAGCGCGATGTCGTTCTTGATCAGCGTGTGCACGACGCGGCCCTTGAAGGTGCCGGCCTCGACGGTGGTGGTGCCGCGCAGGTAGAGGGGGTGGTGGGTGACGACCAGGTCGGCCCCCAGCTTCACCGCCTCGTCGACGATCTCCTGCACGGGGTCCACGGCGAACAGGACCCGGGAGACCTCGGCGTCGGGATCGCCGCAGACGGTTCCGACGGCGTCCCACTGCTCGGCCCGCGAAGGGGGCCAGAGAGCGTCCAGCGCGGCGATGACTTCAGAGAGACGGGGCACAGGCCAAGGCTACCGTCCGTAGGGGAGCGGCAGAGTCCCTGCGAGGTGCCGGCCGCCCGGGACTCCGTACGTCCGCTCCGTACGCGCCCGGCTCACTTGACGGGGAAGGTGCGCGGGTCGTCCAGGACCTTGTCGGCGGCGCTACGCCGGGGCCCGGGTACCAGGTCTCGTCCGGGTCCTTGAGGGTCCCTGTGCCCGCCCCCACCCCTCTGGGAGTTCCGTCATCCCAAACGCCCCGGTATCGCACAGCACAACCGCCCCCGCCATCACAGCCGAACCGCCGGGCGGCCACCCGTATGTGTGAAGCGGGGAAGGTCGTGCTGTTCGGGCCGAAGTGCGAAAACTAGCTTCCTCCCCGGAGGTGACGCACGGATGACTGTCTGTGCCATCGAGATCACGACGGCGGCCCCGTTCACCATCGCCGCGGACGGTTCGTACGCGGCCCGGCTGGCCGGGGACGGTGAGGCCCGCTACCCGGAGCGCTGGACGCTGGCCGGGCCCGAGCCGTACGCCGTGCCGCTGCCGCTCGCCCAGCCCGAGGAGGCCGACAGCCAGGTGCTGGCGCTGGCCGACGGGCGGGTGCTGATCCACCGCCGGGTCGCGCAGCGGCACGCCTTCGCCCTGCTCTACCCGACGGGCGGCGCCGCGGCCGGGCCGCGCACCGGGGAGCTCCCGCTGGGCTCGGTGGAGCCCGGGCACGAGGGCGTACGGGTGTCCCTGCTGCCCCCGTCCCCGGACGGACACGGCGCCTTCGCCCTGGCCGCCTCGGACGCGGGGACCACGGTCTGGCAGGTGGCCGGGGGCGCCTTCGGGCCGGTCGCCCGGATCCCGGGCCGGTGCTCCGGCGGCGTCTGGCTCGACCGGGGCGGCCGGATGCTGGCGCTGGACCGCGAGCTGGACGGCACCACCAAGGCCGTCGCGGTGGACCTGGGCCGCGGAGGCGAGGTGTCCCCGCTGCTCCAGATCACGGAGGGCAGCGACGACCGGCTGCTCCTGGCCGACCCCGACAGCGGGCTGCTGCTGATCCGCTCGGACGCCCCGGGCGAACCGCGCCTGGGCTGGGGGGTGCTGGGCAGCTCCCTCCCGGTGCGCTTCCCGGAGTGCCTGCGCGGGGAGCCGGGGACCCCGTTCGCGGTGCAGCCGGGCCAGGCCCTGATGCCGGAGACCTGCGGGGTCGCGCTCCGGCTGGAGGACGGCGGGATCGGCCTGTGGCGGCCCGCCGACCGGCACGTCTTCCGGCTCGGCGCGCCCGACGGCTGGCTCGGCACCGGGCTGTGGAGCCGGGAGGGCCGTCTGCACCTCCCGTACGCCACCCCCGAGGTGCCGTGCGGGATCACGAGCCTGACCCTGCCGGTGTCCCCGCCGCCTCCGGTCCGGCTGGACCCGCCGCCGACAGTGGCGCCGCGGCCCGTGCCGCTGCAGCAGGCCCCGCTGTAGCAGAGCGCCCCGGCCGGCGGCCAGGCTCGGATTCCCCGCCGCTCAGCGGCCTTCGAAAGCCAGGTCGCGGGCTGCGTCGAGCGCCGTGGCCACCGCGCCCAGCAGCACCGCGTCCTCCCCCAGGCTGCTGGGCGCCACCTTCGGCCGCAGCGGGGTGAGCGTGCGCAGCGTCTGGCGGACCGTGTGCAGCAGCAGGTCGGCGTTGCGGCCGACGCCGCCGCCGAGGACGACGAGGTCGGGGTCGAGGACGGCGGAGACCGCCGCGACGGTGTGGGCGAGGCGTTCCCCCTCGAGTTCCACCGCCCGGGCGGCGGCCGCGTCTCCCGTCCGGGCGGCGTCGAAGACGTCCTTGGCGGTGAGGGGCCCGGTCATCCCGTGGGCGCGGGCCGTCTGGACCACGGCCCCGGCCGAGACGGCGTCCTCCATGCTGTCCGCCGTGCCGTCGGCCGTGCTGTCGGCCGTGCTGTCGGCCGTGCCGTCGGTTGCGCGCTCCGGCTCGCGACGGCCCGGCCACGGCAGGAAGCCGATCTCGCCGGCCCCGCCGTGCGCCCCGGTGAACAGCCGGCCCTCGTTGACGATGCCCATGCCGAGGCCGGTTCCGATCATGATGTAGACGAAGAGCCGGCTGCCCGCACCGACGCCGTACGTGTACTCGCCGAGCGCCGCGAGGTTGGCGTCGTTCTGGACGGCGACGGGCAGGCCGAGCCCGTCGCGGATCCGGTCGAGCAGCCCCGGGCGGCTCCACCCCGGCAGTTGCCGGGCGTACCGGACCCGGCGCTCGTCTTCGTCGAAGACGCCGGGCGTGCCGACGACGGCCTGGGTGACCTTGTCCGGGTCCAGCCCGGAGTCGGCGACGAGCCCGCGGGCGGCGGACACGGCGAGGTCGGCCATGCCGTTCGCGGTGCGGGCCTGGTTGCGGACGTCGGAGCGGGCGACGACGGTGCCGTCGAGGTCGGCCAGCGCCACGCGCAGCCAGCTCCGGCCGATGTCGAGCCCGAGGGCGTGACCGGCCGTCGGATCGGGGGCGTACAGCACGGCGATCCGGCCCCGCTCGGGCGCGTGCGTACCGGCCTCCCGGACCAGGCCGGCCTGTTCGAGGGCGGCGAGCGCGCTGGAGACGGTGGGCTTGGACAGTCCCGTCTCGCGCGCGAGCTGCGCCCGCGAGGCGGCCCCGCCGGAGCGCAGCCGGTCCCACAGCAGCCGCTCGTTGGCGCTGCGCTGCCGTCGGGGGTTCCAGGGCTGCTCGGCGCCCTCGTCGCTGCTGGTCATCCGGCCATTCTCGTCCAGCCGGTTGCGCTGCGGCCGCCCTCCGGGACACGGCCGGGCGCCATCTGCCGTGCAGTTCAAGGGCGGTGACGGCTTCCCGGAATCCGCGCGCCCATGAGCCGGCGACGGTGTTCGCCGGGGCACCGTCCTGCACCGACGGGGAGGCCGTAGCGCTCCTGTCCGTCGACGACCGGCCGGAGGGGTGTCAAGGAATTCTTGACAACGCGGCGGCGTCAAGGTTTCCTTGACGCATGTCGATCTTGAACTCGAAGGCCCGGCACCGGGTCGCCTTCCCCGCCACCCCGTCCATGGCCGCCGCGCTGCCGCTCGCCGTGAGCCTGCCGGCCCTGACGGCGATGTTCGGCGACCGGCTCGGCACCGCCGCCACTGCCGCCCTGATCGTCGCGGGCCTCGCACTCATCGCCTGCACCGCCGGCCTGGCCGCCCGAGCGGCGGCCGCCGACGCCGAACGGACGCGCCGCGACGAGGAAGTCCTCGACGCCCTCGAACCCCTCGCCGGACTGCGCCGATGAACGACGAACCGCTGCTCCACCCTGCGGAGACGGACAGGATCCGGGAAGGGATCGCCGCAGCCGTTCTCGGCGCCCCCGAGGGGCTGGCCGACTCGCTGGAACACGACCCCCACGGGTACCTGCGCCTGGTGGACGCCTCGCGCGTCGGAGCAGAGGAGGCGAGCCGGCTGCTGCGCGAGGCCGTCCAGGGCGCCAGGGCCGCCGGCCACAGCTGGGACACGGTGGGCCGCGTCCTGGGGGTGAGCCGGCAGGCCGCCCAGCAGCGCTTCGCCGGCAAGGCCGTGGGCTCGGCGCCGCCGCCCGCCGAGGGACCGGACGCCCCGAAGCGCCGCACCCTCGGCGGGTTGACCGCGTTCAACGAGATGGCCGCCCTGGACGAGGCCGGCCGCGACGGCTGGCACATGGTCGGCTACGGCCCCTTCTTCCACGAGGTGGAGGCGTCCGGCCACCCCTGGGAGCACTGCCGGGTGACGCTCCCCTCCCTCGCGCGGCACCGGCGGATGGAATCGGAAGGCTGGATCCCGGTCGGCGCCGGCTGGTTCCCGTGGCGGTACTACAAGCGCCCCCTCCGCCCCTCCGCCCCGCCGGCTAGTCGCGCCTGAGGCCGAGGACCTCCACCGCGGCGAACGTCTCGTTCGCCGGGCGGGAATCGTAGTGCGGGGTGAGCAGCTCGTCCAGCTCCTCGTAGGAGAAGGCCTCCTTGCCCGTGTCGAACTTGGCGGCCACCTTCGGGCGTTCCATCACCACCACGATCCCGCCGTGCACGACGAACAGCTGCCCGTTGGCCTTCGCGGAGGCCGGCGAGGCCAGGTAGCCGACGAGCGGCGAGACGTGTTCGGGAGCCAGCGGGTCGAGCTTGCCCTCCTCCGGGACCTGGAAGCCCGCGAACACGTCCTCCGTCATCCGGGTCCGGGCGCGCGGACAGATCGCGTTGGCCGTCACCCCGTACTTGGCGAGGGCCAGGGCGGTCGAGGTCGTGAGGCCCACGATGCCGCCCTTGGCCGCCGCGTAGTTCGGCTGGCCGGCCGAGCCGCCGAGGAAGGCCTCGGAGGAGGTGTTGATGATCCGGCCGTAGACCGGTCCGCCCGCCGCCTTCGAGCGTGCGCGCCAGTGCACGGAGGCGAAGTGGGTGGTGTTGAAGTGACCCTTGAGGTGGACGCGGATGACCGAGTCCCACTCCTCCTCCGACATGGAGAAGACCATCCGGTCGCGGAGGATGCCCGCGTTGTTGACCAGGATGTCGAGCTTCCCGAAGCTGTTCACCGCCAGCTCGACCAGCTCGCGCGCCTGCCCGAAGTCGGCCACGTCGCCGAGGTGCGCCACCGCCTGCCCGCCCGCGGCGCGGATCTCGGCGGCCACCTCTTGCGCCGGGGCGGCGGAGGCCTCCCCGGAGCCGTCGCGTCCGCCCTGGCCGAAGTCGTTGACGACCACGCTCGCGCCGAGCCGTGCGAGCTCGATCGCCTCGGCCCGGCCGAGCCCGCGGCCGGCGCCGGTGACGATGGCGGACAGTCCCTCAAGTGGGAGTGACATCTGCCGGATTCCTCTCAGAGTTCGATGCAGGTGCGCAGGGCGACACCCGTACGCATCTGGTCGAGGGCGTCGTTGATCTCGGCGAGGTGCACCCGGTGGGTGATCAGGCCCGCCAGGTCCACCCGGCCGGCCCGCCACAGCGCGATGGTGCGCTCGTACGAGCGGAGCACGTCCCCGCCCCCGTACATCGACGGCAGGATCTTCTTTTCGTCGAAGAACAGCGAGAACATGTTGATCGAGTAGTTGTCGTCGAGCGCGCCCGCGCCGACCACGACGACGGAGCCGCCGCGCCGGGTCATCTCGTACGCGGTCTGCGTGGTCGCGGACTTGCCGACGACCTCGAAGACGTAGTCGAAGCCCTCGCCGCCCGTGATCCGGTTCTTGGCGTCGGCGAAGGCCTCCGGCGCGACCCCCTCCGTCGCACCGAAGCGCAGCGCCGCCTCGCGCCGCGAGGCCACCGGGTCCACGGCGATGATCTGCGCCGCGCCCTGCACCTTGGCGCCCTGGATGACGGAGATGCCGACGCCGCCGCAGCCGATGACGGCGACCGAGGACCCGGCCTCCACCTTGGCCGTGTTGACGGCCGCGCCGAGGCCGGTGGTCACGCCGCAGCCGATCAGCGCGGCGATGTCGTACGGAAGGTCGTCGGGGATCGGTACGGCGCAGGCGGCGGGCACCACCACCTCCTCGGCGAAGGTGCCGGTGCCGGCGAAGCCGAAGATGTCCCCGCCGCCCGTGCGGCGGAAGTTGGGCGTGGCCACGTTCGCGAAGGACTCCAGGCACAGGTGCCCCTGGCCGCGCTTGCAGGCGGGGCAGTGCCCGCACGGCGGCAGCCAGCAGACGAGGACCCGGTCGCCGATGGCGTGTGTGGTGACCCCGTCGCCGACGTCGACGATCTCGCCCGAGCCCTCGTGGCCGGGTATGAAGGGGGCGGGCTGCGGCAGCACGCCGCTCATCGCGGAGAGGTCCGAGTGGCACAGGCCGGTGGCCTTGATGCGGATCCTGACCTTGCCGGGGCCGAAGCCCGCGGTCTCCATGTCGTCGACGACCTCGAGCTTGTCCTGGCCTATCTCGCTCTGCAGTGCTGCGCGCACGGTGCGGCTCCTTTGTGGTCGGGCGTCGGGCGTTACGCGTGTTCGACGACGGTGTCGGCGAGGACCGGCGCGTCGTCCCGTTCGACGGCGGTCACCGAGACCCGGACCTGGCCCGGCTCCTCCCACATCCGGATCCGCAGGGTCTCGCCCGGGAAGACGATCCCGGCGAAGCGCGTGCGGTAGGCGCGGACCCGCGAGACGTCCCCGCCCAGCGCCGTGTCGACGACGGCCTTGAGGGTCATCCCGTACGAGCACAGGCCGTGCAGGATGGGCCGGTCGAAGCCGGCCAGCTTGGCGAACTCCGGGTCGGCGTGCAGGGGGTTCCAGTCGCCGGAGAGCCGGTACAGGAGCGCCTGTTCCTCGCGGATGTGCCGCTCCTCGACCCGGTCGGGCGCCCGCTCGGGCATGTCGGTCCTGACGGAGGGCCCGCGGTCGCCGCCGAACCCGCCTTCGCCCCGTACGAAGATCTGCGCGTCGCTCGTCCACAGCGGCCCGTCGGCGTCCGCGACTTCGGTGCGCAGCACGATCACGGCGGCCTTGCCCTTGTCGTAGAGGGCGGCGACCTTGGCGGAGGAGGTGGCGCTGCCCTTGACGGGGATGGGCCGGTGCAGCTCGATGGACTGGCCGCCGTGCAGGACGTTGGCGAGGTTGACCTCGATCCCGGGGGCGGCGAGGCCGCCCATCATGGCCATGCCGGCCCCGGCGACGGTGGCGAAGCTGGGGAGTACGTGGAGTCTGGACTCCAGCGTGTAGCGCAGCTCGTCCGGGTCGGTGGCAGGGATGCCTGCGCCGAGGCCGAGGTGGTAGAGCTGGATGTCCTTGTGGTCCCAGGTGAGGTTCCCCCGGCGGGGGTCTGCGGCGAGGGCCCTGGCGGCATCGATCGGCATTGAGGATGCTGCTCCTTGTTTCGGTTCCCGTTTGCTTCTGCTTGGAAGACCTCGGTGCGGTCGTCCGCACCGTCGGCCGCACCGAGGTCGTTTGCGGGACCGGCCGCCTTCTAGAACGCGTTCTAGGCCGGACCGGTGAAGGAATGTATAACGCACGCCCCAGCAGTTGGGAAGACTCCTGACTCCACGTCAGGATGACGTTCACCGGGGCGTGTTGCCGGGCCGCCGGAGGCCGGGGCCCTAGGGTGGCGGGGTGGACGAGATGCTCCGGAATTTCCGTACGGCGAGGTCGCTGCGGGTCCTGCTGGCGGAGGGTCCGGGGACGCCGGCCGGCGCGCTGGCGGTCCTGCTCGAGCTGGAGCCGGACCTCGACGTGGTCGCCCGGGTCGCGCCCGGTGCGGACGTGGGCGCGGCGGCGCTGACGGCCTGTCCGGCCGTGGCGCTGGTGGACGCGGACCGGCCGGAGGTGCTCGCGGAGGTGGCGGCGGTGTGCCGCGAGGCCCCGGAGTGCCGGGTGCTGCTGCTGGCCGGGTCGGCCCGGCCGGGCCTGGTCGAAGGGGCGCTCGCCGCGGGAGCGGCGGGGGTGGTGCTGCGGGACGACCCTCCCGGGGCGCTGGCCGACGCCGTCCGCCGCGCCGTGACGGGCGAGGCGGTCACGGACCCGACGCTGGAACCGTAGAGCGGCGGGCGGGACGGCCGTTCCCGGCCGCTGGGCGCTAAGAGCCGTCGCCTGCGCGCGAGCGGCCGAGGGCGGCGAGGAGGTCGCTCTCGCCCGGCGTGGTGAACAGCCGCTTCGGCAGCACCACGAGACACGTCCGGCGGCGCGAACGGCCCACGAACACGTGCAGCCGGGGCGTCTCGTGGTACCAGCGCACCTCGTCCCACACGATCCGCTGCGACTCCCCGCCGCGGAACACCTCGATGCCCGTACCGTCCACGACGGCCCGCTTCTGCTCGGCGGCCCGGCCCGAGCGGAAGCCCAGGGCCACCGCCAGCCGCGGCAGGACGAGCAGCACGACGAGGCCGTAGGCCACCGCCATGCCGAGGGAGACGGGGTGTACGGTCAGGCCGTCCGGGGACGGCGACACGCTCGCCGCGCCCAGGAAGACCGTGCCGAGAGCGGCCACCGCCCGCCCCCTGCGCAGCAGCCCGGCGGCCCTGGCCGCCTCGGTGTACTCGTCCCGGGTCACCTTGCCGGTGACGCTGAAGGAAGTCTCGCGCATGTCGCTCACGGGGGCGGAGCCTATCCCCGTGCCCCCCGGAGCCGCGGAACGGGTCAGCCCCGCCGCAGGAGCGTCACGACGGCCGCGCCGCCGAGGCCGATGTTGTGGGCCAGGCCGACGCGGGCTCCCGGGACCTGCCGGGGGCCGGCTTCGGCACGGAGCTGCCAGACCAGTTCCGCTGCCTGCGCGAGCCCGGTGGCGCCCAGGGGGTGGCCCTTCGAGATCAGGCCGCCCGAGGGGTTCACCACCCACCGCCCGCCGTACGTCGTCGCGCCGGACTCCACCAGCTTCCCCGCGGCGCCCTCCTCGCACATGCCCAGCGCCTCGTACGTCAGCAGCTCGTTGATCGAGAAGCAGTCGTGCAGCTCGATGACGTCCACGTCCTCGATGCCGAGTCCGCAGGACGAGAAGACCGCCCGCCCGGCCGCCGCCGTCATCGGCTTGCCCACCACGTCGATGCACGAGCCGGAGGCGAACGACTCCTCCGTGTCCGTCGTCATCGCCTGCGCGACGATCTCCACCGCCTTGTCGTGCAGGCCGTGCCGGACGACGAACCGCTCCGAGACGACCACCGCGGCCGCCGCCCCGTCCGAGGTCGGCGAGCACTGCAGTTTCGTCAGCGGCTCGTGGATCGGCTTCGCAGCGAGGATCTCCTCGACCGTGTACACGTCCTGGAACTGCGCGTTCGGGTTGTTCGCCGAGTGCCGGTGGTTCTTCGCCGCCACCGCCGCCAGCTGCGCGGCCGTGGTCCCGTACCGCTCCATGTGCTCGCGCGCCGCGTTCCCGAAGATCTGCGCGGTCGGCGGTGACATCTCGAAGCCGTGCGCCGCGGCCATGATCCCGTAGTGCCGGGCCACCGGCGAGGTCTTGAAGTCACCCCCGTCGGCCCCGCCCCCCAGCGCGCCCCGCTTCATCTTCTCGAAGCCCAGCGCCAGCACGCAGTCGCTGATCCCGCCCTCCACGAACTGCCTCGCCATCATCAGCGCCGTCGACCCCGTCGCGCAGTTGTTGTTCACGTTGTAGACCGGGACCCCGCTCAGCCCCAGCTCGTACGCGGCCCGCTGCCCGGCAGTGGAGGCCTGGAAGCAGTACCCCACCGGCACCTGCTCGACCTCCTCGTACGGGATCCCGGCGTCCGCCAGCGCCGCGGTCCCGGCCTCCTTCGCCATGTCCCAGTACTGCCAGTCCCTCGACTCCGGCTTCTCGAACTTCGTCATGCCGACGCCCACGATGTACGACTTCATGCCCGACAACTCCTAATCCCTGGGGAGGCCGAGGATGCGCTCGGCGACGACGTTGAGCTGGACCTGCGTGGTGCCCCCGGCGATGGTCAGGCAGCGGGACATGAGCATCCCGTGCACCGCCCGCTCCCCCGCCCCCTCCCGAACCGCGCCCGCCGGGCCCAGCAGTTCGAGCGCGAGTTCGGCGGTCCGCTGCTGGTGCGGGGTCTGGACGAGCTTGCGCACGGACGCACCCGCGCCCGGCTCCAGCCCCGACACCTGCTGGAGCGTGGTGCGCAGCCCGATGCAGGCCAGGGCGTGCGCCTCGGCGGCGAGCGCCCCGATCCGCGCCCGGTACGCGCCGTCGAGTTCCGCCGAGCGGGCGATCAGCGCCTCGATCCCGGTGTCGAAGGTCATCTGGTCGGCCATGTGGACCCGCTCGGTGCCGAGGGTGTTGCGGGCGACTTTCCAGCCGTCGCCGGGGGCTCCGACGAGGGCGTCCGCGGGCAGCAGGACCTCGTCGAACCAGACCTCGTTGAAGAGGGCCTCGCCGGTGATCTCCTTGAGCGGGCGCACGTCGATCCCCGGGGTGTTCTTCATGTCGACCACGAAGTAGCCGAGCCCCTTGTGCTTGGGGGCGGCCGGGTCGGTCCGGGCCAGCAGGATCCCGAAGTCGGCGCTGTGCGCGGAACTCGTCCACACCTTCTGTCCGTTGACCTTCCAGGAGCCGTCCGCCGTCCGCTCCGCCCTGGTCCGCAGCGAGGCCAGGTCCGAGCCCGCCCCCGGCTCGGAGAACAGCTGGCACCAGGTGACGTCCCCGCGCAGGGTCGCCGGCAGGTACCGCTCCCGCTGCGCGTCGGTCCCGTAGGCGAGCAGTGACGGCACGACCCAGGTGGCGATCCCGAGGTCGGCGAGCCTGACCCCGGCCGCGCGCAGTTCCTGCTGGACGACGAGCTGCTCGACGGGCCCTGCGCCGAGCCCGTGGGGCGGCGGCAGGTACGGGGCCGCGTACCCGGTGGCGGCCAGGACCCGCCGGGCGGCCGCCGGGTCGAGCCCGCGCGCGTCCTCGATGGCGGTACGGGCCTTCGCGCGGTGGGTCTCCGCCTCCGCGGGCAGTTCCAGGCGCAGCTCGCGCCGGGCTCCGGCCGCCGCGAGGCGGACGGCCCGCAGGCGGTGCCCGTCGCCGGGTCCGAGGAGCTGGCGGGCGACGACGGCCCGGCGCAGGTGCACGTGCGCGTCGTGCTCCCAGGTGAAGCCGATCCCGCCGAGGACCTGGATGCAGTCCTTGGCACAGGAGTAGGCGGCGTCGAGCGCGGTCCCGGCGGCCAGCGCGGCCACGAGCGAGCGCACCGGGGCCGGCGCGTCCATCACCTGGGCGGCGTCCCAGGCCAGGGCGCGGGCCTGTTCGAGGCGCACCAGCATGTCGGCGCACAGGTGCTTGACGCCCTGGAACTGCCCGATGGGCCGGCCGAACTGCTCGCGCACCTTGGCGTACTCGGCGGCCGTGTGCAGCGCCCAGGCGGCGGTGCCGCAGGCGTCGGCGGCGAACAGGGTGCAGGCCAGGTCCCGGACCAGGGCCGCGTCCAGGTCGAGCAGGCGCCCGGGCGGCACGCTTGCGGCGCGGGCCCGCACCTCGGCGGTGGGCCGGGTCGGGTCGGCGCTGTCGTGCGTACGGATGTCCAGTGCGGCGGCGTCCACGGCGAACCAGCACGTTCCGTGCGCGGCCTCGGCGGCGAGCAGCACGAGGTCGGCCTCCCCGGCGCCGAGCACCGGGGGTGCGTCGCCGTCGAGCAGGTACCCGCCGCCCCGGGCGGCGACGGCGGTCAGGGTCCCCGGGCCGAGGGCGACCGCGCCGACCCGTCCGTCGAGGGGTCCGGCCCCGGCCCGGTCGAGCAGTACGGACGTCAGCGCGCTCGGCAGGAACGGCCCGGGCAGCGCCGCCCGGGCGGCCTCCTCGACGACGACGGCCAGGTCGAGCAGGGTGCCGCCCTCCAGGTGCGGCTCGAGCAGTCCCTGCGCGGCCATCGCGTCCCAGTAGGCGGGCCGCGCCCCGGTCTGCGGCGGGGTGTCGAGCAGTTTGCGCACCTCCTCGGGTGGCACGGCCCGCGCCACCCAGCCCCGTACGGCCCCGGCCAGATCCCGCTGTTCCCCAGTGATTCCGATGCCCATGCGCGGCAGGCTAGAACACGTTCCATTCTGACGGAAGGTCAGAACGAGAACGTGTTCTCCCCGACGGAACCGCCCGGCTCAGCGCGGGACGGCCGCCAGCGCGGCCCGGGCGATCTCCTTCGCCTCGGCCTCGCAGGTCGCGGCGGGATGCTCCGGACCGCCGAGGGCCACCCGCACCAGGAGGTTGCCGTCGCTCACGCCCAGCGAACAGGTCTGCGCGGTCATCGGAGTCGACCAGCGCGCGCCGTCCCCCGCCCCGAGACCGGTCTCGGCCCGCCCGCTGCCCAGGTTGAACCGCGTGCGCTCCGCCCCGCTGCCCGGGACGCGGCCGCTGCGCTCCACGGACCAGCTGACGTACGCGTGCGGCGGCGGCTTCTCACCGGCGGACTCGTCGAAGGCCACCACCCAGTCACAGGCCACGTACGACTTCACGGGTGAGTCGTTGTCGCCGGCCCGGCGCATTTCCTGCTGCGGCAGCGGCAGCTTCCCGGCCGCCTCCGAGCACAACGGCACGCTCAGGTACCGGTCCGCCTCGGCCGGCGGCGGCTCCTCCAGCGCGCGCAACCCGTACGTCACCCCGGCCCCGGCCGCCACGAGGACGCCCGCGGCCAGCAGCAGGTTCCGCGGGCGCAGGCGCAGCCGCCGGCCGCGCGGCGCGTGGGCCCGCTCCGGGCGGACCGCCGCCGCGGTGGCGGTCGCGGCGTCCGGGTCCACGTCCGGGCCCCCGAGCGCGCGGGCCGCGCCGTCCGGGTCCCGGAGCAGGGCCTCGACCTCCTCCTGCTGGGCGGCGGCCATCCGCTCGACCGCGGGCGGCCACTGCGCGGCGCCGGCCGCGCCGGTCAGGCCCAGGATCTCGGCGGGGGACGGCCGGGCCGCCGGGTCCTTGGCCAGGCACCGGGTGACAAGCTCACGCAGACCCGGCGGGAGGCCGAGGAGGTCCGGTTCAGCGTGCACGACGTTGTACAAGGTCAGCACCACCGTCGCCGCCGCGAAGGGGCTGCGGCCCGTCGCGGCCAGCGCCAGGACTGACCCGAGGGAGAACACGTCGCTCGCGGGGGTCAGTTCACCGCCCTCGGCCTGCTCGGGCGACATGAACGCGGGTGAGCCGATGACCGTCCCGGCCTGGGTCAGCTCGGTGACCTCGCCGGGCCGGGCCACCCGCGCGATCCCGAAGTCGATCACCCGCACCCCGTCCCGGGCGAGCAGCACGTTGTCGGGCTTGAGGTCCCGGTGCACCAGCCCCGCCCGGTGGATCTCGGCGAGGGCCGTCGCCAGCCCGGCGGCGAGCCTGCGTACGGTCTCCTCGGGCAGCGCTCCGGCCCTCTCCACCGCGGCCCCCAGCGAGGGCCCGGTCACGAACACCGAGGCCAGCCAAGGCGCCTCCGCGTCCGCGTCGGCATCCAGGACCGCGGCCGTGAAGGCGCCGGACACCCTCCGCGAGGCGGCGACCTCCCGCCGGAACCGGACCCGGAAGCCGTCGTCGTCGGCGAGCCGGGCGTGCACCTGCTTGACGGCGACGAGCCGCCCGTCCGGTGCGGCGCCGAGCAGCACGCGGCCCATGCCGCCCCGGCCGAGCTCGGCGAGCAGCCGGTACGGTCCCGCCGTGGCCGGATCGGACTCCTTGAGCGGTCTCATCACTTCCCCACCCGTTCCACGACCGAGGCGGCGAGCTCCCGCGTGACGGCCTCACATCTGCCGGTCGGGTAGCGGGGGCCCGTCACCGAGACGTGGAGCACCATGTTGACGTCCCGTACGTACAGACGGCAGTTCGGAAACCTGTCGTCCTTGGGAGGCGGCTGCCACAGACCCTCGTCGGCGAACCCGAGGTCGATGTCACGCCGGGTCTTGCCGGGTTCGTAGAAGACCTCGAGGCGCTTCTTCGCCCGCTGGGCCCCGGTGCGCTCACCCTTCTCGGTCGAGAAGAACGTCCACTCCGCTTCGATCTCGTCACCGGTCCGGTTGGTCCAGGTGCAGCGGGCATAGCCCGAGCCGGACTCATCGACCGGCCCGAACCCGTCCGGTTGGTCGAAACCGGTCGGCACGCGCAACGTGTCCCGGACCTGTTCGCAGGACGGGGGCCTCGCCGGGTACTTGTCCTTCTTCTGCGCCAGCCCTGCCGACCGGATGTCCGATATGAAGTCGCGGTACGTCTCCCCGAGGTACGACCGCCCCACGGTCAGCCCGGCCACGGCCACGACACCCGCCACGGCAACCGCCACGATCAGCGGCCGGGGCCAGCGGCGGCGCCACAAGGGGACCGTCTCGGCAGCCGTGGCCCCGCTCACCAGCTCGGCCGTCACGGCCAGCTGCTCGTCGATCAGCCCGTTCACCGCGTCCGGCCACGGCCGCGCCGAGGGCGTCAGCTCACCGACCGCGGTCAGCAGCTCGCCCGGCGTCGGCCGCTCGGCCGGATGCTTGGCCAGGCACCGGGCGATCACGTCACGCAGCCCGGCCGGTACGTCACCCAGGTCCGGTTCGGCGTGCACGACCTCGTGCAGGATCCGCGGCACCGAGCTCCCGGCGAACGGCGCCTTGCCCGTACAGGCCATGACGAGGGTCGCACCGAGCGAGAACACGTCGGCGGCCGGGGTGAGTTCCTGCCCCAGCACCTGCTCCGGTGACATGTACGCGGGCGAGCCGATGAGCGCGCCCGCGTGCGTGATCCGGGTCTGGTCCCCCACCGCCCGCACGATGCCGAAGTCGATGACCCGTACGCCGTCCTCCGCGAGCAGCACGTTGGACGGCTTGAGGTCCCGGTGGATCAGCCCCGCGCGGTGTACGTCGGCCAGGGCGTGCGCGAGCCCTGCGGCCAGTCGGCGCACCGCCTCCTCGGGCAGCGGCCCGGCGGTCTCCACGGCCTGGCTCAGCGAGGGCCCCGGCACGAACTGCGAGGCCAGCCACGGCATCTCCGCCTCGGGATCGGCGTCGATCACGGCCGCGGTGTAGCCGCCGGCCACCCGCCGCGAGGCATCGACCTCGCGGCGGAACCGCGCTCGGAACCCCTCGTCCCCGGCCAGCTCGGCATGCACCTGCTTGACCGCGACGAACCGCCCGTCCGGCCCCACCCCCAGCACCACCCGGCCCATCCCGCCCTGGCCGAGCACAGCGACCGTCCGGAACGGCCCTATGTGCTGCTTCACTCCTAGAGGGCGCCGATGAACGCAGCGAAGGCGGCGGGGCTCACGGTGAAGGCGGGGCCTTCGGGGTTCTTGGAGTCCCGGACGGCGATCAGGCAGGGCTGCGAGGCGACCTCGATGCAATCACCGCCGGTGTCACCGCTGTACGAAGCCTTGCGCCAGGCGGCGGCGCCGAGGGGCGCACACTCGACGCACTCGCCACCCGTGTCAGCGCTATACGAGGACTTACGCCACCGCGCGCCCGTCAGCTCCTGGATGGTGTCCATAACGCTCCTCCATTACGCGGGCGATCCGTGCCGCCGAGTCCTCCACGGAGAGAGCGGCGGCCTGCAAATGATCGTAACGGAGCGAACCCTCCCTGAGAGCCCGCGGATTGGCCGTCATATGGCCCTGTACGAAGTCCTCGGTGTAGACGAGGTCCGGGTCGTCCTCGAACCGTAGAAGCGTGAACGACCCCGGCAGCCCCGCATGTGCGCCCGTCTCGAACGGCAGGATCTGCACCTGCACCCACTCCCGCCTCCGTAGGGCCAACAAGTGGGCGAGTTGGTTCCACATGACCTCCCGGCCGCCGATCTCCTGGTGCAGTACGGCCTCGCTCATGACCACCCACATCAGTGGCGGGTTCTCGCGGTCGAGTATCCGCTGCCGCTCCATCCGGGCGGCCACCTTCGCGTCGAGGTCCCCCTCGGTCCGCACGCCCAGCACGGCCCGCGCGTACTCCTCTGTCTGCAGCAGCCCGTAGACCAACTGCGCCTGGAAGGTGGAGATGTATGCAGCCCTCGCCTCCATCTCGGCGTACGCCTGGAACCAGGTCGGAAGCTGGCTCCGCAACACCAGCCCCACCAGCCGGGAGAGCGCCCCGTCCGTACCGAGCGCCACGTCCACCCTTTCCGAGAAGTCCCGGGTCGGCACCTTCCGCGCCGTCTCGATCTGCCCGATCAGCGAGGCCGTACAGAACACGATGTCCCCGAGCTGCCCCTGTTTGAGCTTGGCCTCCTCCCTCAGGCGGCGCAGCTCCGCCCCGTAGTAATCCAGCGGGGACGCGCTGGGATCGAGATCGCGGATGTTGACCATGAGGCGGTCACCCCCAAGCACACGCCTTGCGGCGTTCGTTTCAGTCCGTAGCCGAGCGTAACCACACCATCGCACTCTGGTGACGTGAATCGCGCAACTGAGCATTCAGCCACCGGACTTGGCGAGAGCTACCGCATGGGCTTCACCGTGAGTGAGCATTCCGCCCGGCACATGCGGCGCATCCTGCGGATCTACCTGGCCAGTTGGGGCCTGGCCGGGCTGACCCACGCCGCCGAGCTGGCGCTGACCGAGCTCGTCTCCAATGTCGTCCGGCACGTCCCGGGCCGGGCGTGCTCGGTGCTCATCCTGTGCGGGCCCGGCGGGGTGCGGGTCGAGGTGGCGGACGACTGCCCGAGCCCGGTGCGCGTGGCGCGCGGCGACGACGGGGGGATCGCCGACGGCGGGCGGGGGCTGCGGCTGGTCGAGGCCGTGACCGACCGCTGGGGTGCGGAGCCGACGGCCTCCGGGAAAACGGTGTGGTTCGAATGCGACGGACCCCGTACCGAACCGGCACGGGCCACATTCGGCCAAGTCCGAGAATCGCTCTAGATCCCCCCAGTACCAAATGATCCAATCTGGGGCGTTAACGCCGACCCCATTTCACTCAGGAAGGAAAGCGCCTGTGAATTGTGTGACGTACGTGGACCTGCACCGGCAAGTCTCGTTGGACATCGAGGCGGAATTGGCGACCGCCCTCTTACGCCTCGCCCCGAACTCGGGTACGGGCGCCGCCAAGAGCGCGGTGAGCAGACTCCTCCGGCATCAGAAACTGAGGCATCCCCTGTCGGTGCTCCCGATGATGGTGCACGCCATCGAGACGGGGGACCCCGAGCCGGCCGTCCCGCTGGCCGCGGTGCACGTGCTGTGGTGGACCTCGGCCTGCTACCTCGACGACCTGGCAGACGGGCACGGCACGGCCGCTTCCGACAGCCTGGGCCAGAACGAGGCGCTGCTGGCCTCGGTGCTCAGCGGGGCGGTGCTCCCGCTCCAGATCGTCCGGTCCCTCCCGGTGCCGGCGGCGGTCCAGGGGGCACTGACGGAGGAGCTCGCGACCGGCTGGGTGGTGGGCACCGGGGGGCAGCTGAGCGACATCGACGGAGATGCCGACCGTGCCACCCGGAAATCGGTGATCGAGGTCTACCGCGGGAAATCCGGCGGGCCGTTCTCGATGATCACGGCGATGGCGGCGATATTGTCGGGCGCGAGTGACGAAAGAGTAGAACTGTGGCGGGAGTTCGGCTACATATTCGGCATCCTGTGGCAGTTGTTCAACGACCAGGAAGACATCCTGTCCGGCCGCAATGAGGACCTCCTCAACGGGACGGTCACTTATCTGCTCACCTGCGCCCTCGACGACGCGCCCACACCGCGGGCCCGCGAGGACATCCTGGGCCGGAGCGCCGCCGCCCGCCGCTCGGAGCGCGCCCGCGCGGAGCTCGCCCGCATCCTGCTCGCACCGGACGTCCTCGACCGCTACGCCGCGGACCTGGACGCCTTCCGCACCGAGGCCCACGCCCTCCTCGCCACCCTCGGCGGCGACAAACGCCACCTGCCGACGATGCGGCACCTCGTGGAGTACGCGGCCGAGATGCTCCTCCAGCCGGACCTCGCCGCTCCGATGGCGGCCTCGGCGTAGGCCGCCATCCTCGGCGGATCAACGGCGCGTGGCCGCCAGCGCGGTCCGGGCAAGGTTCCTCGCGTCCTGCCTGCAGGACGGCCCGGGGTGGCGCTGGAGCGACAGCTTCACCGTGACCACCAGGTTGGCGTCGCGGACGGCGAGGGCACAGGTGGTGGTGGACCCCTCGTCCACCCAGCGGGCCTCGTCACCGAAACCGAGACCGGGCTCCCGGCTGCCGTAACTCCCTGCCGTGGCGAAGCGGCGCTGCTGCTCGTCGGCCGCGCCGTCGATCCCGGTCCCGCTGAAGAGCATCAGGTCCCACACGACCGCCTCGGACGGCGGCTCGGAGGCGCCGGTGGCGCGCCAGGTGCAGCTGGTCCGCATGGTGAAGGTGTCCCGCTCATGGTGGTCCTCGGCCACGTTCCGCCCTTCGGGCAACCGTCCCGCCATCTCGGCGCAGGTGCGGATCCCCGAGTAATAGGGCAGGGGCACGGCGTCGGCCACGGACTCGGAGGCGGAAGCGGAAGCGGAGGTGCTCGCGTTCCCCTTCCCGGCCGGCGAACCGCCCCCGCCCCCGCCCCCGCCCTCGGGCCACGCGGCCAGGGCGACGACGGCGGCCACCGTCACGGCGCCGGCCGCCCATGCCGCCCGACGCCACGGTCCCGTGCCCCCCGCCTCCGGCCGTGGACTTGTCCGTGGCCGTGGCTGATCGGGCCGCGGCCGGGCCTCCTCGGTGGCCGAACCGGACGGAACCGCAGGCCCCGGACGCCGCCCCACCTCCGCCTCCGGCAGGGGCCGTGGCTCCGGCCCCGGATGTGGGTCCGGCAACGGCAACGACTGTGGCTCCGGCGCCGGTTCCGGCTGCGGCTCGGGATCCGGCCCCAGCTTCGGCTTCGGCTTCGGCGGTTTCACGGTCGCGGGGGCCTCGCCGCCGAGCAGCCGGTCGATCTCGGCCCGCTGCGCGGTGATCAGCTCGTACACGGCGGGCGGCCACTGGCGGCCGGCCGGGGCGACGGGACCGAGCAGGCCGAGCAGCCCGGCGGCGGTCGGCCGGGCGGCCGGGTCCTTGGCCAGGCACCGCTCGACGACGGGGCGCAGCCCCGAGGGAACCCCGCTGAGGTCGGGTACGGCGTGCACCACGTCGTACAGCGTCTGGAGGGTCGAGCTCCCGGCAAAGGGACTGCTGCCCGTCGCGGCCATGACCAGCACCGACCCGAGGGAGAACACGTCGGCGGCCCGGGTCGGTTCCTTGCTCTCGGCCTGCTCCGGCGACATGAACGCGGGTGAGCCGATCACCCAGCCGGTCCGGGTCAGCCCGGTGCTGCCCTCGCCGTCCGCTGCCCGTGCGATGCCGAAGTCGACGACCCGTACGCCGTCCTCGGCGAGGAGCACGTTGTCCGGCTTGAGGTCCCGGTGGATCAGCCCGGCCCGGTGGATCTCCCCCAGCGCCGAGGCCAGCCCCGCCGCGAGACGGCGCAGGAACTGCTCGGACAGCACCCCGGCGGACTCCACCGCGGCCCCGAGCGAAGGCCCGGCGACGAACACGGAGGCGAGCCACGGTGTCGGGGCGTCCGGATCGGCGTCCATCACGGCCGCGGTGTAGGCACCGGACACCCGGCGCGAGGCGGCCACCTCGCGCCGGAACCGGGCGCGGAACCCGTCGTCGCGGGCGAAGCGGTCGTGCACCTGTTTGACGGCGACGAGCCGCCCGTCCGGCCCGGCGCCCAACAGGACGCGCCCCATCCCGCCCTCCCCGAGCACACCCAACACCCGGAACGGCCCCACGTACGCCGGATCCCCCGGCCCTGCCCGATCCATACCGACCTGCCCCTCCCCGATAGGGATGCGGATCCTACCGAGACGGCGCTCACGAAGGCAGCGCCGCACAAGGCGCCGACCCCCGCCGCCCACACGGGGACACATTGCTCCTGCCGAGCGGGGCCGGCAGCCCGGCCCTGCTCGACGCGCCGCCTCTTCGGCCTGTGGCAGACCCAGCCTTGCCGACCAACTCAGCCCCGCCGGCGCTCGAGGCGCGGGGGTCCGGGGGTCGCCCCCCGGGAAACGGAAAAAGGGCGGGCGGGGAGACGGCCCCGCGCAGCGGCCCGGCTCCCCCGGCACCGGCACCGACACCGGCACCGGCACCGGCACCGGCACCGGCACCGGCACCGGCACCACCGCGGAGGGCCCCGGCATGGTGCGCTACCAGCCGGTAGGGCACCATGGGCCGCCCAGCCCACCCGAGCAGACCCCCACCCCACCCCGGAGGAACACATGGCCACCCCCAAGCCGGAGACCCTCGCCGCCTTCGAGGCCGCCAAGGGGTTCATGCCCGTAGGCGAGGGCCTGGCCCTGTACGAGGCCGCCGCCGCAGCGGCGGCACTGGGGCTGCCCCTCCTGGAGGTCGGCACGTACTGCGGCCGCTCCACCATCCTGCTGGCCGATGCCGCCCGCGAGGCCGGGGTGGCCGCCATCACGGTCGACCACCACCGCGGCAGCGAGGAGCAGCAGCCCGGCTGGGAGTACCACGACCCGGCCGTGGTCGACCCGGAGGTCGGGCTGATGGACACCCTCCCGACCTTCCGCCGCACCCTCCACCGGGCGGGCCTCGAGGACCACGTCATCGCCGTCGTGGGCCGCTCCCCGCAGGTCGCCGCGGCCTGGGGCGGCGAGCTCGGCCTCGTCTTCATCGACGGCGGCCACACCGACGAGCACGCCACGGGCGACTACGAGGGCTGGGCCCCGCACGTCGCCGAGGGCGGCACGCTCGTCATCCACGACGTGTTCCCGGACCCGGCCGACGGCGGCCAGGCCCCGTACCGGATCTACCTGCGCGCCCTGGCCTCCGGCGCCTTCGAGGAGGTCTCGGTGACCGACTCCCTCCGCGTCCTGCGCCGCACCGCCCCGGGCATCTGAGGCCGGCCGCCGCTCGGGGCCAGATGGCAGATCCAGGCATATAAGGGGATAAGCGCACCACGCCCCCGGATGGCCCACGGTCCGCGCCGCCGGCCGGTGGCCGGTCTAGCATCGCGACGTGCCCTACGACGACAGTCCCCCATCCCCCGAGTCCGCCTCGTCGGTCAGCACGGAGCGGCGGTGGTTCGCACGCCGCTCCGGCCTCGCCGTCGGTGCCGCCGTGCTCGCCCCGACCGCCCTGGCGGGGTGGGTCCTCGTACAGGTGACGACCGGGGCGGGGGCGGACGACGCCCGCCCGCCCCGGATCGTGATGCCGGCCGCCTCCCCCACGGACGGCACGGCCGCGACCCCGAGCTCCGCCCCCGCCGAGGGCCCCGCCAAGAGCCCCGCCGCAGCCCCCGCCAAGGGCCCGCTCGCCGGCAAGACCGTGGTCATCGACCCCGGCCACAACACCGGCAACTTCAAGCACGCCTCCGAGATCGACAAGAAGGTCGACATCGGCACCAACCGCAAGGAGTGCGACACCACCGGCACCACCACCAACTCCGGCTACATGGAGGCGGAGTTCACCCTCGACGTGTCCCGCCGGCTGCGGACCGCCCTGGAGGCCAAGGGCCTGAAGGTGGTCCTCACCCACCAGGCCGACCGCCCCTTCGGCCCCTGCATCGACGAGCGCGCCCGCATCGGCAACGAGGCCGCCGCCGACGCCGTGGTCTCGGTCCACGCGGACGGGGTCTCCGAGGGCAACCGCGGTTACCACATCATCCTCCCGGCCAAGGTCAAGGGCGGTGCCGCGGACACCGCCAAGATCGTCGGCCCCTCGCGGGACCTCGGCGAGCGGATCGCCTCGAACTTCGCCCGGACCACCGGCTCCGCCCCCGCCAACTACCTGGGCGGCGGCACCGGATTGGTCGTCCGCGACGATCTCGGCGGACTCAATCTCTCGACGCAGCCCAAGGTGTTCATCGAATGCGGCAACATGCGTGACTCCAAGGACGCGGCGCTGCTGACGAGTCCGGAGTGGCGGCAGAAGGCGGCCCAGGGCATCGCGGACGGCATCGTCGGCTTCTTGGGCGGGTAGTCCCACCGGGACAGCCTGCCGCCCCGATCCTCTCGGCCGCGGGGAACCTCCGTACCATGGTCCCGCCCGCCCCGCTCCTGCACGTGCGACCGCGGCACCACGAGACGACCGAGACCGAGAAGGACACCTAAGACGTGAACATCCGCTCCCTCACTCGAGGCGACGGCGTGGTGATCGGAGCAGCGGTGCTGCTGTTCATCGCCTCGTTCCTCGATTTCTACTCCGCGACCGGCCTCGACCTGCCGAGCGTGTGGGACACCGACGTCTACCGTCTGGCGCTCCCCACCATCTTCCTGCTCGGCTTCATCGCGGCCGGCCTGATCATCGCGGCCCGCTTCCAGCCGGAGACCCGGAAGCTCGCGGGCCTGCCCCTGGCCGCGTGGGGGACGGTACTCGCGGTCGCGGCCGCCTGGTCCTCCCTCTGGTCCCTGATCACCAGCCCGAGCGGCGCCGACCTCGGCGCGGGCTGCATCATCGCCTTCCTGGCCACCCTCGCGCTGGCCGGTATGGCCGTCGCGGGCGGCAAGATCCCGGCGCTCGCCGGCCCGCTCGTGCCGGAGGCCAAGCCCGTCGCCCCCGCGCCGTACGGGGCGCAGCCCCAGCCCGGCACCGGGTACGGCTACCCGGGCGGCCAGCAGCCGCAGCCGTACGGCTCCACCCCGCAGCCGGTCCCGCCGTACGGCGGTACCCCGACCCCGACCCCGGCTCCGGCCCCGCAGGACCAGACGCCCGCCCCGGCGGGGGACTTCACCCCGTTCTGGTTCGCGGTCCCGGTGGCCCGCCCCCTCTTCCCCGAGGACGGCTCCCCCGCCCCGATCGCCGAACTCGCTCCGGGCACCTGGTACCTGGCGGTGGACCAGCGCGGCCCCGCCACGCTGATCGCCCAGACCCAGGACGGCCGCCGCGGCGTCCTGAACGACACCTCGGGCATCCAGCGCGGCTGACCCCGCACCGACGGCCGGTGCAGCGCCCCGACGGCCCCCCGCCCTTCCGGGCGGGGGGCCGTTGCCCTACAGTCACCTGACGCATCGTCAGATACAGCTGGGGCGCGGCACGCGCGGCGCCACCACGGCATCGCGGAGGGGACGCACATGCGCCTCGGACTCGCACTCGGCTACTGGGGCCGCGGCCCCGACCCGGCCCACCTCGACCTCGCCACCGAGGCCGAGAAGCTCGGCTACGACTCGGTGTGGACCGCCGAGGCCTGGGGCTCGGACGCCTTCACCCCGCTCACCTGGATCGCCGCGCACACCTCGCGGATCCGCCTCGGCACCGCCATCGCGCAGATGGCCGCCCGCTCCCCCACCGCCAGCGCCATGCACGCCCTGACCCTGGACCACCTCTCCGGCGGCCGGATGATGCTGGGCCTGGGCCTCTCCGGCCCCCAGGTGGTCGAGGGCTGGTACGGGCGCCCGTTCCCCTCGAGCCCGCTCACCGCGACCCGCGAGTACGTCGACGTCGTCCGCCAGGTGCTGCGCCGCGAGGCGCCCGTCGCCCTCGACGGCCGCTTCCACCGGCACCCGTACCGCGGGCAGGACGGCACCGGCATCGGCAAAGCGCTGAAGCCCATCACCCACCCGCTGCGCGCGGACCTGCCGCTCCTGCTGGGCGCGGAGGGGCCGAAGAACATCGCCCAGACGACCCGGATCGCGGACGGCTGGCTGCCCCTGTACTGGTCGCCGACCCGCACGGACGTGTACCGGTCCTCGCTCACCGACCTGCCCGAAGGGTTCATGATCGCCCCGATGGCCAGGGCCAAGGTCTGCGACGACGTCGCCGAGGGGCTGCTCCCGGTCAAGGCGATGCTCGGCTTCTACATCGGCGGGATGGGCCACGCGGCCCGCAACTTCCACGCCGACCTGATGGCGCGGATGGGCTACGAGGAGGAGGCCCGCCGCATCCAGGAACTGTTCCTCGCCGGGCGCCGGGAGGAGGCGGTCCTCGCCGTGCCGGACGCGTTCGCGGACGAGATCTCCCTGATCGGACCGCGCGAGCGGATCGCCGAACGCCTCGACCTGTGGCGGGCGGGCCCGGTCACCGACCTGCTCCTGACGGCCCCGGACCCGCACACCCTGCGCGTCCTGGCGGAGCTCAACGGCTAGGGGGTGTCTTTCGGTACAACTCCGATACGGAAATCGGATGTGACAGGGACTGACCGAAAGTAGATGATGATCGCCGCCGCCCGTCCTCTGCTTGAAGGAACTCCCTGTTGCGTCCCACTCGTGCGACCGCCCTGCTGACCGCGGGCCTGGTCACCTTCCTCGGGATGCCGGCCGCCGCCGCGGCCGACACCCCTTCCACGCTCTACGTGGACAACTCCTCCCTTGGCTGCTCCGATACCGGACCCGGTTCCGAGGGCACTCCGTTCTGCACGATCTCGGCGGCCACCAAGGTCGTGCAGCCCGGCCAGACCGTGCGGGTCCTCGCGTCCAAGGCGTACGACGAAGCGGTCACCGTCGACCGCTCCGGGGAGCCGGGCAAGCCGATTTCCATCGTCGCCGGACCGAACACCGGCAGCCTCGCCCGGGTCAAGGGCCTCAAGATCCAAGGCGCCTCCCATGTGGTGGTGCGCGGGCTGAGTTCCCCCGGAGGGGTCCAGGTCAGCCGTTCCACCGACATCGAGCTGGACCGGATCACCAGCTTCTCGACGACCGACCCCGCCTCCGTCGTCATCGGATGGGACAGTGCCGACGTGCGCGTGAGCAGGAGCTACCTGCTCTCCCCCGTCCGGATCGAGGGCGGCTCCCGGGGCACCGTGCTGAGCCGCAACCAGATCCGCGGCGGCATCACGGCGGCGGTCGACGCGGTCTGGGGCCCGGGCACCATCGTCACGAACAACACCCTCTACCTCAGCTGTGATGCGGCCGTCTCCTTCCGCAGCGCTTCCACCGGTTCCGGGGCCTTCAACAACCTGATCCACACCAGCACCCCCAAGTCGTGCATCAACTCCGGTCCCCGCAGCGGCATCCTGGTGGGGCAGGACTCCGTGACCGGCACCCGGGCCGACTACAACCTGCTGGCCGGCTTCCCGGCGGACGGGGTGGTCCCCTACAAGTGGGCCGAGGTCGTCCACACCACCTCGGCGGCGCTCCAGGCCGCGACCGGCCAGGGCGCGCACGACATTCTGACCCCGACGGGCTCGGACGTCGGCCCGTGGGAGCGTTCCCCCACCGTCGACTCCGGCGACCCGACGGCGCCGGGCGTCCTGCCCACCGACTACAGCGGCTATCCCACGACGGACGACCCGCGGGTGCCCAACACGGGCAAGGACGGCGGGTTCATCGACCGCGGCGCCCACGAGTCCCAGGACGAAGTACGCGGCGTCCAGCTGGAGATCGCCCAGAACTGGGCCCCGGTCGGCACCACCGTCCAGGTGAAGGCGGTGGCGGACAACAACTGGCCCGGAACGCTCACCTACCGCTACGACTTCGGGGACGGGACGGCTCCGGTCGTCACCAAGGCGGCCACCGCCGAGCACGTCTACCAGTCGCCCTGCGCGTGCACGGTCCAGGTGAAGGCGATCACCGCCGTGGGGAAGGAGGCCTTCCGCCAGCAGTCGATCAAGGTGACCCCGGCCTCGCCGCTGGCCACGGCCTTCACCGCGCAGCCGTACCTGCCGAGCGCGAGCGACCCGAACCGGCTCGTGACGCCGCTGTCCGTCGAGGTCGACCCGCAGAGCGCCACCGCCCCGTGGCCGATCGCGCGGATGGACGTGGACTACGGCGACGGCGCGAAGGACACCGGCATCACGCCGGACCCGGTCCAGCACGCCTACAAGCAGCCCGGCACGTACAAGGTGACCGTGACGCTCACGGACATCAAGGGCGCCACCTCCACCGCCGAGCGGACGGTGCAGGTCGCCTACACCCCGGCCGGCTACGTCGCGGTCCTCCCGGCCCGCGTCCTGGACACCCGTACGACCGGCGCCCCCGTCCAGGGCGGTACCGCCACCCCGATCGACGTTCCCGTCCACTACTACAGCTCCGGCCCGCACCACACGGCCGGCGCGTCCGCCGTGGTCCTGAACGTGACCGTCACCGGTGCCACCGAGGACACCCACCTCAGCGTCTGGCCCTCGGGCCAGCCCCGCCCGGTGACCTCGAACGTCAACGTCAAGGCGGGCGGCACCTCCTCCAACACCGTCACCGTGCCCGTCGGCGCCGACGGCAAGATCTCCGCGCAGCTCAACTCCGGCAAGGCCGCGCTCGTCGTGGACTACGTCGGCCACTACCAGCCGAACACCGGGCAGCGGTTCACCCCGCTCGCCCCGACCCGCGTCGTCGACACCCGCACCGCGGGCGGCGCCCTGGCCGGCGGACAGGCCCGTACGGTGAAGGTCGCGGGCGTGGGCGGGATCCCCGCCGACGCCACGGCCGTCGCCCTCAACCTCACCGGCACCGGCGCGACCGAGAACGCCCACGTCATCGCGTACGTGGACCCGACCAGGCGCCCGGCCACCTCGAACCTCAACCTCGAACCCGGCAAGGACAAGTCCAACCAGGCCATCGTGCCCGTCGGCCCGAACGGCACCATCACCCTCTACACCAACACCGGCTCCACCCACCTGGTGCTGGACGCGGTCGGCTACTACGCCCAGGACGGCAAGGCCCTCTTCACCCCCGTCGTCCCGCAGCGCCTCGCCGACACCCGCAGCACCGGGAAGCTGGCCCCCGGCGCGACGGCCACCGTCGCCGGGATACCGGCGAACGCGATCGGTGCGGCCCTGAACGTCACCGCCACCGACACCACCGGCCCCGGCTTCCTCACCGTGTACGGACACGGCGGCACGCGCCCCGAGGCCAGCAGCCTCAACACCCGTCCCGGGGAGACCGTGCCCAACCACGTCACCACCCCGGTGGCCGAAGGCCGCGTCACCGTCTGGAACAGCTACGGCGGCGGCAACCACGTGATCACCGACCTGTTCGGCTACTTCACCCAGGGCTGACCTCGCCCGCAGCGCCCGCAGCACACCGGAGCCCCGGCCACCGCGCACACCGCGGTGACCGGGGCTCCGGCGTGTCAGGAGGAGGGGGTGTCGACGTCCGGGGCGTCCTGCGGCACGGCATCCAGCAGTTCGCGCAGGTCCAGCGGCATGACGGCGATCTCGATGCTCCCGCCGCGCTCGCCGGTCCCGTACGTACAGGTCACGATCCGCGATCCGGGGTTGATGGACATGCCCTCCTTCACGGACGGCGCCCGCACCCCGGTGGCCCGGCCGGCGGACAGCGCTACGGGCTCACCGCGCCGGGGCACCCAACGGGCCCCGCCGGGGCCGGGGAACACCCGGCCCATCCGCCAGCGGCCCGCGCCGGCCGGGTGCCGGGCCATGCACGGGATCCCGTCCGGCAGCCCGGCGGCGACCCGCTGCCGGTGCCTGCGCCGGACGAGCCACCCGACGCCGGCGGCGGCGGCCGCGAGGGCCAGGAACTCGGTCATCCGCCCATTGAAGCAGGCAGCCGGAAGGGCAGAGCGGCAGGCCGGACGGGCGACGCTGCCCGTCCGGCCCGCCGCCGGGATCCGGAGGTCTATCCACCGCTGAGCTGGGAGGCGCTCGGGACCTGGTCGGTCACCGGGGCGCCCGCGCTCTTGCCGGCGTCCTTGACGCCGCCGATGACGCCCTCGAAGGAGCTGATGTCCGCATCGCCCGCATCGCCCTTGCGCAGCTTGGTGCCCAGGCCCTTGAGGGATTCGATGCCGGCCGTCAGCGGGGCCACGGCCTTCGACAGCAGCGGGTCGCCCTTGGCGTTGTTCGCCGCCGCCTTCAGCCGGTTGTACGCGAAGGCGCCCGCGAGGCCCGCCTTGATGAGCGCGAACGTACGGCCCTTGGCGCCCTTCTTGAACTTGCCCGCGCGGTACGGCTTGATGATCCACTGGTACGTCGCCCCGGCCGCGAGCCCCGCGTTGGCGACGAACCGGGTCTTGGCGAACTTCTGTTTCTCCGCGGTGGTGCTGGGCGTGGGCTCGGCGGCGAGTGCCTCGTCGGTGCCCTGCGCGGCAACCGCCTCTGCGGCGAGCACCTGCGCGGCGAGCGCCTCGTCGGCGACCGCCTGCTGCGCGGCCACGGACACGGGCACGGTCTCGCGCTGGCCCCTGCTGCCGCCGGCGTCGCTGCTGCTGCACGCGGTTCCTCCTGCGACCAGCGCCGTGGACACGAGCAGTGCCGTGACGGCGCGGCGCAGCCGGGAGGTCCTGGGCAGGGACACGCTGCGCAGGGAGCCGCCGGTTATGGACACGCCGGTTATGGACACGCTGGTTGTGGACACGCTGGGTTGGGACACGTTGGCCTCCGGGGAGTGAGGTGTCTCCCGCAGAGTCACCCGGGCCCCGGTGATCCGCCACTTGGGGGACCCGTTCGGGTTTGCTCCGCCCGGCCGGGGCAAGACGCGCAGCATGCGCACACACACCCGAGTACACGCACGCGGAGGCGTTCAGGCCGGCCGGGTCGTCGCCGCGGTGGCGGACGTGCTGGCCTTCGTGATCGCCTTGTGGATCCTGCTGTATTTCCTCGACGCCAACCGGGGCAACGGCCTCGTGGAGTTCGTCCACGACGCCGCCACCTGGCTGGCCGGCTGGTCCTACGACCTGTTCACCTTCGACCGGGAATGGGTCCAGGTGGTGGTGGGCTACGGCGTGGCGGCGGTGGCGTACCTCGTCATCGGCCACCTCGTCGCGGGCCGGCTCTACCGGCTGTGACCGCGAGTTCCCGTACGGGCAGGCCTCCGTCCGCGGTGGCCTGCCCCTTCCTTGCCCGCAGCGCGCAGTGCGGAGCGGGCAGCGCGGCCTACCGGCAGCAGTCCGGCTCGAGTCCGGACGGCAGCTCCAGCCCCCCGAACACCGCCCCGGTGGCCTCGTCGCCGCCCAGCGCGGCCACGGCCAGCAGCAGCGACCCGGCCGTCCAGGTCGTCTGCTCGACCGGCCACACCGCCTTGTCCTCGAAGACGTAGCCCGTCCAGTACATGCCGTTGTCGGCGCGCAGGTGCGTGATGGAGCGCAGGATGTCCAGCGCCCGGTCCGACTCGCCCGTCGCCCACAGGGCCAGGGCGAGCTCGCAGGACTCCCCGCCCGTCACCCACGGGTTCGGCAGGACGCAGCGCACCCCGAGGTCCGGGACGACGAACTCGTCCCAGCGCTCCTCGATCCGCGCCTTGGCGTCGGCGCCGGTGAGGGCGCCGCCCAGCACCGGGTAGTACCAGTCCATCGAGTAGCGGGACTTGTCCAGGAACCGCTCCGGGTGCCGCCGGATCGCGTGCCCGAGGGCCCCGGCCGCCAGTTCCCAGTCCGGCTGCGGCTCCTCGCGGTGTTCGGCGATCGCCAGTGCGCACCGCAGCGCCTGGTGGATCGAGGAGGAGCCGGTGAGCAGGGCGTCCTTGACGGCCGTGCCGTCGGCCTCCCGCTTCCAGCCGATCTCGCCGCCCGGCTGCTGGAGCCCGAGCACGAACTCGGTCGCCGCGTAGACGACGGGCCACATGCGGTCCAGGAACGGGTCGTCGCCGGTGGCCAGGTAGTGGTGCCAGACCCCGACGGCTATGTACGCGACGAAGTTGCTCTCCAGGCTCGCGTCCTGCGGCTCGGCGGTGTCCACCCCCTCCGGCCGGTCGGCGTACGCCGCGTACCAGGAGCCGTCGGCGTTCTGGTGCCGGGCCAGCCAGTCGTAGGCCCGCTCCGCCGCCTCGTGCTCGCCCGCCGCGTCCAGCGCCATCGCGGCCTCGGTGTGGTCCCACGGGTCGAGGTGGTGTCCGCGGAACCACGGGATGGCCCCGTCGGAACGCTGCGCGGCGAGGATGCCGGCCACCGTCCCGGCGGCCTCCTCGGCGGTCAGCACCCCGTCCAGGACCAGGCGTTCGGTGCGCCCCGGCGAGCTCACTTCGCTGCGCCGACGGGCAGGTGGGGCTTCGTCGCGTACGCCACGAAGCTCTTGCCGATGAGCGGGTTGAGCGCCTGCTCCGCGAGCCGTGTGGCCAGCGGCTTCTTCATGATGTCCCAGACCAGCAGCTTGTGGTACGCCTTCACCGGCAGCGCCTGGTCGTTGTCGACGCCGAAGGCGCACTTGAGCCACCAGTACGGGGAGTGCAGTCCGTGGGCGTGGTGCGTGCCGTAGGGCTTGAGGCCGGCGGCCTTCATCTTGCCGAGCAGCTCGTCGGCCTTGTAGATGCGGATGTGGCCGCCCTCGACCTCGTGGTACGCGTCGGAGAGCGCCCAGCAGATCTTCTCCGGGCCGTAGCGCGGCACGGTGATGGCGATGCGGCCGCCCGGCTTGAGGACGCGGACCATCTCGGCGAGCACGCCCTTGTCGTCGGGGATGTGCTCCATCACCTCGGAGATGATGACGACGTCGAAGGACTCGTCGGGGAAGGGCAGGGCCAGCGCGTCGCCCTCCATGGCGGTGGCGGTGGCGCCGGCCGGGGCTTCGCCGGCCTCCTTCATGGCGGCGAACCACTTGGCGACCTCGCGGATCTCCTCGCCGTTGCGGTCGACTGCGACCACCTGGGCGCCGCGCCGGTAGCACTCGAAGGCGTGCCGGCCGGCGCCGCAGCCCAGATCGAGCACACGGTCGCCTGCGGCGAGCGGGAACCGGGAGAAATCGACGGTCAGCACGGGGTCCTGCCTTCGCGGTCGCGGGGGTGATCGGGGGTGGTGTGGAAAAGGCGGAAGGTCACCGCGCGCGGCGGGCGCGGCCGGCTGCCTGCTCGATGGCGGCGCGGTAGTGCGCGGCGGTGCCCTCGGCGGCTCTGGCCCAGGTGAACCGGGCCAGCACCCGCTCGCGTCCGGCGGCGCCGAGGCGGGCCCGCAGCGGCGCATCGCCCAGCAGCCGGCCCAGCGCTGCGGCCAGCGCGCCCGCGTCGCCCGGCGGCACCGCGAGGCAGGTTTCGCCGTCGGGGCCCGCTACCTCGGGGATCGCGCCGCCGGTGGTGGCGACCAGCGGGGTGCCGGTGGCCATGGCCTCGGCGGCGGGCAGCGAGAAGCCCTCGTACAGCGACGGCACGCAGGCGACCTGTGCGCTGCGCACCAGGTCGACGAGCTCGGCGTCGGTGATGCCCTTGACGAAGCGGACCGCGTCCTGGAGCCCGTACGAGTCGATCGCGCGGGCGACCGGACCCTGCTCGGCGCGCTTGCCGACGACCACGAGGTGGGCGTCGGGCTGTTCGGTCCGCAGCTTGGCGAGCGCCTCGACGAGGTGGACGAGGCCCTTGAGCGGGACGTCGGCGCTGGAAGTGGTGACGATGCGCCCCGGCACCTCGGCGACGGACGCGTCGGGCGACCACAGGTCGGTGTCGGCGCCGATGTGGACGACGTGGACGCGCTCGTTGCGGACGCCCAGGTGCTCGGCGATCTCCTGCTTGGAGGATCCGGAGACGGTCAGCACGGAGGGCAGCCGGCGGGCGACGCGCCCCTGCATCCGCGTGAAGCCGTACCAGCGGCGGACGGAGAGCCGCTTCTTGCGGTCCTTGGCGGCATCGAGGTCGAGCTGCCGGTCCACGGTGATGGGGTGGTGGATGGTGGTGACCAGCGGCGCGCCGAGGTCGGCCAGCAGACCGTAGCCGAGCGTCTGGTTGTCGTGGATGACGTCGAACTCGCCCGCGCGGGCGGCGAGGTGGCGCCGGGCCCGCAGCGAGAAGGTCAGCGGCTCGGGGAATCCGCCGGTCCACATGGTGGCGACCTCGAGCGCGTCGATCCAGTCCCGGTACTCGTCGCGCTTCGGGGTGCGGAACGGGTCGGGGTGGCGGTACAGGTCGAGGCTCGGCAGCTCCGTGAGCGTGGCGCCGGTGTCGAGGACCGGGTACGGCTGCGCGCCGATGACCTCGACGGAGTGCCCCAGCCTCACGAGCTCCCGCGAGAGGTGCCGGACGTAGACGCCCTGGCCGCCGCAGAACGGGTTCCCCTTATAGGTGAGGAGTGCGATGCGCAACGGGCGGTCGCCGTCGGTGGCGGAACCCGCGAAAGGGCTCGTCACCATGGCCTCAGCGGTCACTCTCGGCCCCCTTCTCCCTGCACTTTCGCCGGAGCGTAACCGCTCGCATAATGTAGAACAAGTTTCAGACTTGATCCGTCGAAGACCATTGAATCTACCGGCCGGAAACCCCACCGTAAGAGGCGGAGCAGGTGATTCGCGCCACGGCTTCGGCGCCTGAGATGCTGGCTGTCGATCACGTGCAGATCGCGATCTGAACAGCCCGGAAGTCAGCACCGCAACGACACGGAACGCCATGGAACGGGACAGATGACAGCGGATGCGAAAGCCGTCGCCACGACGGCGTCCCCTCCCCTGACGGAGCGCCAGGAGGCGCGCCGCCGCCGGATCCTGCACGCCAGCGCCCAGCTGGCCAGCCGGGGCGGTTTCGACGCCGTCCAGATGCGGGAGGTCGCGGAGGCGGCCGGGGTCGCGCTGGGCACCCTGTACCGGTACTTCCCGTCCAAGGTGCACCTGCTCGTCGCGACGATGCAGGACCAGCTCCAGCACATGCACACGACGCTCCGCAAACGTCCCCCGGCGGGCGAGGACCCGGCGGCCCGGGTCGCGGAAACGCTGATGCGGGCCTTCCGCGCGCTGCAGCGGGAGCCGCAGCTCGCCGATGCGATGGTCCGCGCCCTGACGTTCGCGGACCGGAGCGTGAGCCCCGAGGTGGACACGGTGTCCCGGCTGACCACGGCGATCATCCTGGACGCGATGGACCTGGACGCCCCGCCGACGGCGGAGCAGCTCTCCGCCGTCCGGGTGATCGAGCACACCTGGCACTCGGCGCTGATCACCTGGCTCTCGGGCCGCGCCTCGATCGCCCAGGTCAAGATCGACATCGAGACGGTCTGCCGCCTGATCGACATGACGGCCCCGTCGGCGGCCGGCGGGGCCGCCGCGACCTCCGGTACCACCCGAAAGGCCTGATCCCGCCGTACGCATGCACGCACGCGCGCACGCACGCATGCACGCAGCGGCCCGGCGGCGGCCGGTCTCCGCCGCCTCCGGGGCCGCCGTCCGGCGCTCCTCCGGTTGTCATTCCTCCGGGGGGAACACCGCCTCGCCGGTGGCTGCCAGGGTGATCATGATGGCCTCCACCGGGCAGCCCTCCGCCGCCGTCAGGACCGGCTCGTTCGCGTCCGTCTCCGGGTCCCGGGGATGGGACTGGCGCGCCGAGTCCAGGGCGAAGCCCTCCGGCGCGTGGTTCACGCACATCCCCGAGCCGATGCAGACCCCCCGGTCCACCTCCACCGTCCAGCGGTCACCCATGGCGCTCACGCACCCGCCGCGTAGCCCGCCGGCAGGTGGATCATCTTGTGCTCCAGGTACTCTCCGAGCCCCTCGGGCCCGAACTCCCGCCCCACACCGCTGTTCTTGTAGCCGCCGAACGGCCCCAGCATGTCCAGGCTGAAGGTGTTCACGTTGAACGTGCCCGTCCGCACCTGCCGGGCGAAGCCGATGCCGTGCTCGACGTCCCCCGTCCAGACGCTGCCGCTCAGTCCGAACTCCGAATCGTTGGCGACCCGCACCGCCTCCGCCTCGTCCCCGTACGGGATCAGGCAGACGACCGGCCCGAAGATCTCCTCGCGGGCGATCCTCATCGAGTTGTCCACGTCCCCGAACAGCGTCGGCTCCACGTACCAGCCCTGCTCCAGCCCGGCCGGGCGGCCTCCGCCCGCCAGGACCTTCGCACCCTCCTCCTGGCCGATCCGGATGTAGTCCAGCGACCGCTGCTGCTGCCGCCTGGCCACCAGCGGCCCGAGCTGCGTCGCCGGGTCCAGCGGGTCGCCGACCACCAGCGCGCCCGCCGCGGCCGCGAGCGCCTCGGCGACCTCCTCGTACCGGCTGCGCGGCGCGAGCACGCGGGTCTGGGCCACGCAGGCCTGCCCGTTGTTCATCCAGGCCGCCGGGACGATCCCCGCGATGGTGGACTCGAGGTCGGCGTCCGGCAGGATCACGGCGGCGGACTTGCCGCCGAGTTCGAGCGTGACCCGGCTCAGGTTGCGGGCGGCGACCTCCATCACCCGCTTGCCGGCGGCGACCGAGCCGGTGAACGCCACCTTGTCGACGCCGGGGTGGCCGACCAGGTACTCGCTGACCTCCCGGCCGGCGGGCAGGATCGACAGCACACCCTCCGGCAGCCCGGCCTCCCGCGCGATGTCGGCGAGGATGTACGAGTCCAGCGGCGACTCGGGGGACGGCTTCAGGATCACCGTCGAGCCCGTCAGCAGCGCCGGCGCGAGCTTGGCGGCGGCCACGAACTGCGGCACGTTCCACGGTATGACGGCCGCGACCACGCCCACCGGCTCCCGGCGCACCAGGATCGGCCCGAGCACGCCCTGGCGGTGCTCCTCGTACGGGTAGGCGCGCGCGACCTGGATCGCGGCGTCGTAGACCATCATCGGGCCGAGCGCCTGAGCGAGGACGCTCCAGGAGTACGGCGAACCGTTCTGGGAGCTGATCGACCGGGCGATCTCCTCGTGCCGGACGGCGATCGCGTCCTTGATCCGGGTGACCACGGCGATCCGCTCGTCCAGGGACATGCGGGGCCAGGGGCCCTCGTCGAAGGCCCGGCGGGCGACGGCGACGGCACGGTCCACGTCCGCGCGGGAGGCGTGCGGGACACTGCCGATGACCTGCTCGGTGTGGGGGGAGACGATCTCGATCGTGTCGGTGCCCAGCGGATCCGTCCACTCCCCGCCGATGAACAGGTGTCCGTGTTCCACGAGCTCGGTCATGGCTGCTGCCTCCTGCGGCTTGGCTTTCCCGAACTGATACCAGTTCTAGTTCTAGGAGTCCACGGCCAGGACGGAACAGCCCGGAAGGTCCAGCGAAGGGTTACGGCTAGTCAGAACGGGCCGCAGATGGTCGACTTGGGCGACTACTGCAACACGTTCTCGTGAGAGTGAGCCGGGCGGCGCAGGCGCGGCCGGGCGCAGACAGGGAGCCCCCATGCCGCAGGACACCCCGCCGCAGGACACGCCGCTGACCGGACCCGGGGCCACGCCCCCCGTCACCCCGCACGTCACCGATCACGGCGGCGGCGTCCACGGCATCAAGGTGCCGATCCCCGACAACCCGCTCGGCCACACCCTCGTCCACGTCCTCGACACCGACCGCGGCCCCGTCCTCGTCGACACCGGCTGGGACGACCCCGCGTCCTGGGACACCCTCGTCTCCGGCCTCGGCGCCCTCGGCATCGCGATCGCCGACGTCCACGGCGTGGTCATCACCCACCACCACCCCGACCACCACGGCCTGTCCGGCCGGGTCCGCGAGGCCTCCGGCGCCTGGATCGCCATGCACGCCGCCGACACCGAGGTCGTCGTACGGACCCGCTCCGCCGAGCCCGCCGTCTGGTTCGACTACATGGGCGAGAAGCTGGCCACCGCCGGAGCCCCCGAGGAGCACATCGCCCCCCTGCGGGCCGCCCGTGCGAGCGGCCGCATCCGCACCCTGCCCGGCCTGTCGGCCGCCGTCCCCGACCGGGAGATCGTCCCCGGCGAGCTGCTCCCCCTCGCCGGGCGGCGGCTGCGCGCCATCTGGACCCCGGGGCACACCCCCGGCCACGTCTGCCTGCACCTGGAGGAACGACACCCGGCGAACCTCCCCGGCAACGGCCGCCTCTTCTCCGGGGACCACCTCCTGCCCGGGATCTCCCCGCACATCGGCCTCTACGAGGCCCCGGAGGACACCCGGGTCACCGACCCGCTCGGCGACTACCTCGACTCCCTCGAGCGGATCGGCCGCCTCGACCCCGCCGAGGTGCTCCCGGCCCACCAGCACGCCTTCACCGACGCCCCGGCCCGGGTCCGCGAGCTGCTGCGCCACCACGAGGAGCGGCTGACCGGGCTGTGGGAACTGCTGGCGGAGCCGCTGACCCCGTGGGGGCTGGCGGAGCGCATGGAGTGGAACAGGCCCTGGGCGCAGATCCCGTACGGCTCCCGCAACATCGCCGTCTCGGAGGCGGAGGCCCATCTGCGGCGGCTGGTGAAGCAGGGCAGGGCCGAGGCGGTCCCGGGCAGCGACCCGGTCACGTACCGCGCGCTGTGACGTCGGCCCCGCCGGCCCGCCTGCCCCGCCTGCCCCGGCAGTCCGTCGGTAAGGGGCGCTACGCCCCGACGCCACCCTTCCGGACTGCTACGGGCCGGTACAGTAACCCCGTCGTCCACCCTTCCGTACGGGAAGAAGCCGGTGCGATTCCGGCGCTGACCCGCAACCGTGACCCGCCCGGGCCCCGCCGGGCGGGAAGTCGGACCGCCCCGTACGCGAGGTGCGCGGCTCGAGCCGCCGGAGCCCCCGGCGGCCGGCACCGTCGAGGTAAACGGAGCCGGAGCCCGGTGCCTTGTGCGCGCCTGCCTCCTGCTCCCCAGCACGAGAGGCACCCGCCCCCATGAACGTCCGCCGCAGCGCCGCCGCGCTCGCCGCCTCCGCCGTGCTCTGCGTGGGCGCCGCCCCCGCAGCCCTCGCCGCGCCCTCCCCCTCCGCCCCGCCGGCCCCCGTGATCCCGTCCGGGCTGTACGGCAAGAACGACCCGACGTACGACGGCGTGTGGCGCCAGTCCTTCGCGCTGCTGGCCCAGCAGACGGTCGGCGTCAAGCCGGCCGAGGAGGCCGTTGCCTGGCTCGCCGGCCAGCAGTGCGCGAACGGCGGCTTCGCCTCCTTCCGCGCGGACGCGGGCGCCGCCTGCGACGACAAAACGATGTTCGACACGAACGCCACCGCGATGGCCGTGCAGGCGCTGAAGGCGCTGGGCGGCCAGGACGCGGCGGTGAAGAAGGGCGTGGACTGGCTGAAGTCCGTCCAGAACGAGGACGGCGGCTGGGCCTTCGTGCCCGGCACCCCCAGCGAGGGCAACTCCACCTCCCTCGTGATCAGCGCGCTGGCCGTGGCGGGAGAGAAGCCGGCCGAGGTGAAGTCGAAGGCGGGCAAGTCCGCGTACGAGGGCCTGCTCGCCTTCCAGCTGGGCTGCGCCGCCGAGCCGGCCGCCGACCGGGGCGCCTTCGGGTACCAGCCGGCCGACGGCAAGCTCCCGGCCAACGCCGACGCCACGGCCGCCGCGGTCCTGGCCGGCCTCGGCCAGGGGGCGGTCGTGGCACCTGCCGCGACGGACACCCCGGCCGTCCCGCTCGCCTGCCCGGCGGGCGCCACCGACCCGGCGGCCGCCGCCCAGGGCGCGGCCGGCCACCTGGCCGAGACGCTGAAGAAGGACGGCCACCTCACGGCCGTCACCCCCGGCGCCGACCAGCCGACCGCGGACACCGGCAACACCGCCGACGCGGTGATCGCCCTGGCCGCGGCCGGGCACAAGCAGTCGGCGGCGGGCGCGCTGGAGTGGCTGAAGGCCAACTCGGCGCAGTGGGCCCAGGGCAGCCCGGCGGCGCTCGGCACCCTGGTGCTGGCCGCACACGCGACGGGCACGGACCCGAAGTCCTTCGGCGGCACGGACCTGGTGACGGCCCTGAACGCAACGGGCCCGGCCCCGAAGACGGGCGAGTCGCCGGCGCCGAAGCCCAAGGAGGAGTCGAAGTCCTCCGACCAGAACGTGTGGTGGATCGTGGGCGCGGGCCTGGCGGCCGGCATGGGCATCGGCGTCCTCCTCAGCGGCCGCCGGAAGAAGAACCAGCTCTGATGCGCCGCCGCAGCCCGACCACCCCGCTGGCCCTCGCGTTCGGCATCGTCCTCACGCTGCTGGCGGCCTCCCCCGCGCCGGCGGCGGGCTACCGCTACTGGTCGTTCTGGGAGGGCACGGGAGGCCAGTGGCAGTACGCCACGCAGGGCCCCTCGACGGCCCGCCCGGCGGACGGATCGGCCCTGGGCTTCCGCTTCGCGGTGAGTCAGGACGCGGCGGCCGAGGCGGCGAAGCCGCGCGCTGCGGCCGACTTCGCGTCGGTCTGCGCAGCCGCTCCGGCCGTGGAGGGCCGCAAGCGGATCGCCGTGGTCGTCGACTTCGGTGTCCCGGCGGACGCCCCGGCGGGCGACGCCCCGCCGCAGGACACCCCGCGCACGGCCTGCGCCCAGGTCGCCCCGGACGCCACGGCGGCCGAGGCCCTGGCGGAGGTCTCCAAGCCGCTCCGCTACAACAGCGCGGCGCTGCTGTGCGCGGTGTCGGGCTACCCGAAGCAGGGCTGCGGTGAACAGATCGCCGACGCAGCACCCGAGCCGACGCACGCAGCGCCCAAGGACGGAGGCCCGTCGACGGGCCTCCTGGCCGGCCTGGCGGCGGTGGCCGCCCTTGCGGCGGCCGCAGTCTGGCAATCCCGCCGCCGCAACCGATGACCCCCACCCCCGCGGAGCTCCCCCACCCGGCACAGCCGCAACCCACCCCGGCCGCCACCCCGCGCCCCGCGGGGGACGACTCCACCCGAAGCCCCCACCCGGCACAGCCGGAGGCGACCGGGCGGGTGGCTCGGGCGGGGTCGCGGCCCCTGGAGGCCGGCCCTGCCGAGCATCCGCGGCCGACGGCTTCCGCCGGCGCCCGGCGCACGGCGCAGGACGGCCTCGCGGCCGCGGCCGCTGTCGGGGGTGCCCGCACGCGCAGTCCGCTCCGCTCGGGCGGTGCGGGGCGGACCCGCCGGCCCGCAGACGACGGCTCGATCCCGGCCGGGCCCGGACCCGCCGGGGCGGGCGACGCCGGGTCGTGGCCGACGTACGAGAAGAGCCGGGTCCGCCGCTTGGCCGCGCCGCAGGCCCGTCGGGGGAACGCCCTGCACGCGGGGGCGTGGTGGCTCTGGGCGCTCGGCCTCGCCACGGCCGCCTCCCGCACCACCAATCCCCTTCTCCTCGGCCTGATCGTCGGCGTGGCCGGCTACGTCGTGGCCGCGCGCCGGACCTCCGCCCCCTGGGCCCGTTCGTACACCGCCTTCCTCAAGCTCGGCGTCTTCGTCATAGGGATCCGTCTCCTGTTCTCCGTGCTGCTCGGCTCCCCGATCCCCGGCGCGCACGTCCTGCTCACCCTCCCCGAGGTGCCGCTGCCCGCGTGGGCGGCCCAGGGCATCCGCATCGGCGGCCGCGTCACCGCCGAGCAGCTCGTCTTCGCCTTCTACGACGGCGCCAAGCTGGCCGCCCTCCTCGTCTGCGTCGGCGCCGCGAACGCCCTCGCCAACCCGGCCCGGCTGCTGAAATCCCTCCCGGCCGCCCTCTACGAGGCCGGCGTCGCCGTCGTCGTCGCCATGACCTTCGCGCCGAACATGGTCGCCGACGTCGCCCGCCTGCGGACCGCCCGCCGCCTGCGCGGCCGCCCCACCGGCGGCGTCAAGGCGGTCCTCCAGATCGGCCTGCCCGTCCTGGAGGGCGCCCTCGAACGCTCCGTCGCCGTCGCCGCCTCGATGGACGCCCGCGGCTACGGCCGTACCGCGCAGGTCCCGCCCGCCGTCCGGCACACCACCAACGTCCTCACCCTCGGCGGTCTGCTCGGCATGTGCGCGGGCACGTACGGGCTGCTGGCCGCCGAGGGCGCCGGGTACGGGCTGCCGGTCCTGTTCATCGGCCTCGCCCTGGCGCTCGCGGGGCTGCGCCTCGGCGGCCGGCGCAGCATCCGGACCCGCTACCGGCCCGACCGCTGGGGGTGGCGCGCGTGGCTGGTCGCCGGGTCGGGCGCGGCCGTCGCGGCCGTCCTGATCCGCGCCGCGGCCGTCGACCCGGACGCCCTCCTCCCCGGCGTAGTCCCCTTGGTCACCCCCACGCTCCCGCTGTGGCCGGCAGCCGCGATCCTGATCGGCCTGCTCCCCGCCTTCGTGGCGCCCGTACCTCCGAAGGAGGCATCGCAGTGATCCGCTTCGAGCAGGTGTCGGTCACGTACGACGGCGCCGCGCAGCCCACCCTCCGCGATGCCGACCTGGTGATCCCGGAGGGCGAGCTCACGCTCCTGGTCGGCCCGTCGGGCGTCGGCAAGTCGACCCTCCTGGGTGCGGTCTCCGGCCTGGTCCCGCATTTCACCGGGGGCACGCTGCGGGGCCGCGTCACCGTCGCCGGCCGCGACACCCGCACCCACAGGCCGCGCGAACTCGCCGACGTCGTGGGCACGGTCGGCCAGGACCCGCTCGCGCACTTCGTGACGGACGTGGTCGAGGACGAGCTCGCCTACGGCATGGAGTCCCTGGGCCTGGCCCCGGCCGTCATGCGCCGACGGGTCGAGGAGACCCTGGACCTGCTGGGCCTGAACGAGCTGCGCGACCGCCCCATCGCCACCCTCTCCGGCGGCCAGCAGCAGCGGGTCGCGATCGGCTCGGTCCTGACCCCGCACCCGAAGGTCCTGGTCCTGGACGAGCCCACGTCGGCGCTGGACCCGGCGGCCGCCGAGGAGGTCCTGGCGGTCCTCCAGCGCCTGGTCCACGACCTGGGCACGACGGTCCTGATGGCGGAGCACCGCCTGGAGCGGGTGGTCCAGTACGCGGACCGGGTCCTCCTCCTCCCGGCCCCGGGCGCGGCGCCGGTCCTGGGCAGCCCGTCCGAGATCATGGCCGTCTCCCCGGTCCACCCTCCGGTGGTGGCCCTGGGCCGCCTGGCGAACTGGTCCCCCCTCCCCCTCTCGATCCGCGACGCCCGCCGCCGGTCCCCCTCTCTCCTCTCCCGCCTGGCCCTGGCAACCCCGGCCCCCCTGCCCCACCACTCGACCGCGGCCCAGCCGGTGTCCCCGCTCCCGCCGGGCACTCCGCCTCAACCGCCCACCTCGGCCCAGCCGGGATCCCCGGTCCCGGCGGGCACCCCGGCTCAATCGCCCACCTCGGCCCCGCAGGCACCCCCGGCTTCACCGCCCACCCCGACCCGCCCGGCATCGCCCACCCCGCACCCCTCCGCGGCCCAGCCGGGATCCCCGCTCCCGCCGGGCAACCCGGCTCCGCCGCACCATCCAGCCCCGCCGGCGTTTGAGGCGCGGGGGTCCGGGGGCGGAGCCCCCGTCACGCGGCGGAGCCGCATGACGCAGTGCAGCGGGAAGGGGCGGGGTGGGGAAGAAGCCCCGCGCAGCGGCCCCGTCCCCCGCCCCGGCCTCTTGGCGCGCCTGCTCCGCCGGAGTGAGCCTGCCCGCAGCCCCGCGACGGGGACCGGCCCCGCCACCGGTACCGGAACCGGAATCGGAACCGGCAGCGCGACCCCGACCGCGGCCGGAGCCGGCACTGGCACAGGCACAGGCACGCGAAGCGGCAGCGGCACCCCGGCGGAGCCAGTGGCCAAGGCAACCGCCCTCTCGCTCCGCCGCGGCCGCGCCGAAGTGCTCCACGGCATCGACTTCTCCGTGGCCCCCGGCGAGACCATCGCCCTCATGGGCCGCAACGGCGCCGGCAAGTCCACCCTCCTGGCCACCCTCATCGGCACGCTCGCCCCCACCACCGGCACCGTGACCGTCGCCGGCCGCACCCCCCACCGCACCGCCCCGCAGGAGATGGTCCGCCGCGTCGGCCTCGTCCCGCAGGAACCCCGCGACCTCCTCTACGCCGACACCGTGGCCGCCGAGTGCTCCGCCGCCGACGCCGACGCCGGCGCGGCCCCCGGCACCTGCCGGGACCTCGTCCGCGCCCTGCTCCCGGATGTCCCCGACGACACCCATCCCCGCGACCTCTCCGAGGGCCAGCGCCTGGCCCTGGCGCTGGCCCTCGTACTCACCGGCCGTCCCGCGCTGCTCCTGCTCGACGAGCCCACCCGCGGTCTGGACTACGCCGCCAAGGCCCGCCTGATCGAGATCCTCCGGGGCCTCGCCGCCGACGGGCACGCGATCGTCCTGGCCACCCACGACGTGGAGCTCGCCGCCGAGCTGGCCCACCGGGTGGTGATCGTGGCCGGCGGTGAGATCGTCGCGGACGGCCCGACCGCCGAGGTCGTCGTGTCGTCCCCGGCCTTCGCCCCCCAAGTGGCCAAAATCCTGGCCCCGGGCCACTGGCTCACGGTGACCCAGGTCGCGAAAGCCCTGGCCGCAGCCGAGGCCGCAGATAAGGCAGGGTCAACGGCAGCGACAGGGCCAGGGACAGAGACACAGACGCAGACACAGGCAGAGGCCGCCCCATGACCCACCCCGCCCGCCCCCTCCGCATCGGCCCCCGTGCCGCCGCCGCCCTGCTCCTCGTCACCCTCATCGGCATCGCGGCCTTCGCCTGGCCCCTCCTCGCCGACCGCCAGTCCGGCCTGGCCCACTCCCAGGACGCCCCCTGGCTCTTCGCGGCGCTGCTCCCCCTCCTCGTCGCCGTAGTCGTCGCGACCATCGCCGACCAGGGCATGGACGCCAAGGCGGTGGCCATGCTCGGCGTACTCGCCGCGGTCGGGGCCGCCCTGCGGCCGCTGGGCGCCGGCACGGCCGGCCTCGAGCCGATGTTCTTCCTGATGGTGCTCAGCGGCCGCGTCCTCGGCCCCGGCTTCGGCTTCGTCCTCGGCTCGGTCACGATGTTCGCCTCCGCCCTGCTCACGGGCGGGGTCGGGCCGTGGATGCCGTTCCAGATGCTGGCGATGGGCTGGTTCGCGCTGGGCGCCGGGCTGCTGCCCGGCGCGATGGGGGTCCCCCCTGATCGAGCGAAGCGGAGAGCCTGGGGGAGGCTCCGGGGCCGGGCGGAGCTGCTGATGCTGGCGGCGTACGGCTTCGTGGCCTCGTTCGCGTACGGCACGCTCATGAACCTGCAGGGCTGGGTGCTCCTGCAGGGCATGGGCCAGGGCATCTCGTTCCACCCGGGGGACCCGGTCGGCGCCAACCTGGCCCGCTTCCTCGCGTACTGCGCGGCGACCTCGCTCGGCTGGGACCTGGGCCGGGCCGCGCTGACCGTCGTACTGACCCTCGCGATCGGCGGCACGCTGCTGAAGGCGCTGCGGCGGGCGGTGCGGAAAGCGGCGTTCGAGGCACCCGTTTCCTTCGGTTCGGGTTGAAAGTGGCCCCGCGCACACCCCATTTCGCGTAACGAATGAACACATTCGGTGACATTCAGGCCGTTTCCCGGTGACCCGCCCCACAGGACCCACGTCACATACGGCGCGCATTAGTAGTCCCCGCAGGCCCTTCCCGCCCCCCGGAAACCGGCCCTCCACCTGCACGAACAAGGGCGAAGGCGCCCCACGCCCCGACGCCCCCGGCTGCGAGGGCGGCTAGTAATCGGGGTCGTTGCCAGAGCCTCCGGGACCTGGCTAACTGGTGTTGTCGCTACGGCGGCCGGGGCCTTCGCCCCCCGCCCGACGAACCCCTCTCCTCCGCGTGAGTGGCTCACGCATGTCCTCGGCATGCCCGCGACCGCCCTGTCCCCTTCGGAAGGTTCATCCGTGTCCAACGCTGTCATCCGCCGCATCGCCGCCTCCAAGAAGACCCTCGCCGGCTCCATCGTCGCCCTGGGCGTCGCCGGCTCCATGCTCGCCACGGTTCCCGCTCAGGCGGCCCCGACGAGCGCCAAGGCGATCGCACACCAGATGATCAAGGACCCGGCCCAGTTCGCCGCCTTCGACAAGATCATTTCCCATGAGAGCGGCTGGGACCACACCGCCACGAACGCCTCCTCGGGTGCGTACGGCCTGGCCCAGGCCCTGCCGGGCTCGAAGATGGCCTCCGCGGGTGCCGACTGGAAGACCAACCCGGCCACCCAGATCAAGTGGGGCCTGGACTACATGAACTCCCGCTACGGCAGCCCGGTCGGCGCGTGGAACTTCTGGCAGGCCAACCACTGGTACTAAGCCACCAGTGAGCGCTCGGCTGCACGAGCAGTGCGAAGGCCCCGGTGGCCGGACCTCCCCAGGTCCGGCCGCCGGGGCCTTCTGTTTCCCATCCCACAGGGTTCAGTGGACGCCGCGCCCGCTCACAGCCGCTGGATGATCGTCCCGGTCGCCAGCGCGCCGCCCGCGCACATGGTGATCAGCGCGAATTCCTTGTCGCGGCGCTCGAGCTCGTGCAGCGCGGTGGTGATCAGCCGGGCCCCGGTCGCGCCGACGGGGTGGCCGAGCGCGATGCCGCCGCCGTTGACGTTGACCTTCTCCAGGTCCTGTTCGAAGACCTGGGCCCAGCTGAGGACGACGGAGGCGAAGGCCTCGTTGATCTCGACCAGGTCGATGTCCTTGAGCGACATCCCGGCCTTGCCGAGCACGGCCCGCGTCGCGTCGATCGGCCCGTCGAGGTGGTAGTGCGGGTCGGCGCCGACCAGGGTCTGGGCGACGATCCGGGCGCGCGGCCTGAGCTTGAGCGCGCGGGCCATCTTCCGTGAGGCCCACATCACGGCGGCGGCCCCGTCGGATATCTGCGAGGAGTTCCCGGCGGTGTGCACGGCGGTCGGCATGACCGGCTTGAGCCGGGCCAGCGCCTCCATACTGGTGTCGCGCAGCCCCTCGTCGCGGTCGACCAGCCGCCACATGCCCTGCCCGGCGCGCTGCTCCTCCTCCGTCGTCGGGACCTGGACGGCGAAGGTCTCCCGCTTGAACCGCTCCTCGGCCCATGCGGTGGCGGCCCGCTCCTGGGAGAGCAGGCCGAGCCGGTCGACGTCCTCGCGGCTCAGGCCCCGGTGGCGGGCGATGCGCTCGGCGGCTTCGAACTGGTTCGGGAGGTCGACGTTCCACTCGTCCGGGAAGGGCTTGCCGGGGCCGTGCTTGGAGCCGGAGCCCAGCGGCACGCGGCTCATCGCCTCGACGCCGCAGGCGATGCCGATGTCCATGACACCGCCGGAGATCATGTTGGCGACCATGTGGTTGGCCTGCTGGGAGCTGCCGCACTGGCAGTCCACGGTGGTCGCGGCGGTCTCGTACGGCAGGCCCATGGCGAGCCAGGCGTTGCGCGCCGGGTTCATGGACTGCTCGCCGGCATGGGTCACGGTGCCGCCGACGATCTGCTCGACGCAGTCGGGCTGGATTCCGGTCCGGGCGAGGAGCTCGCGGTACGTCTCGCCGAGGAGGTAGGCGGGATGGAGGTTGGCGAGCGCGCCCCCGCGCTTGCCGATGGGGGTGCGTACGGCTTCGACGATGACGGGTTCCGCGGCCATGAGCTCGTCCTCTCCTGCACTGTGCCGACGCGGCGGGCCGTCCCGGCGCCCCGCCCGAACTAGTACGCGTTCTAGTTCTCCTCGCAGTCTTATGACCCGGAGGCCCGGCACGCAAGGGTCTTGCACGCGCCTTACACGGATTCCACACGCAACAGTTGGCGCGAGGACCCTTGTCACTTCTGGAACTCGTTACTACCTTCGAGCCAACTTCTGATGGGCCGTCAGACTTTGGAGTCGCCCGATGCCCTGTCCCGCGCTGCCCGAAGGCTTCGACGCCACCGACCCCGACCTCCTCCAGGACCGGGTCCCCTTCCCCGAGTTCGCACAGCTGCGGCAGACCGCCCCCGTGTGGTGGTGCCCCCAGCAGCGCGGCATCACCGGCTTCGACGACGAGGGCTACTGGGTCGTGACCCGGCACGCGGACGTCAAGTACGTATCCACGCACCCGGAGTTGTTCTCCTCCACCACCAATACGGCGATCATCCGCTTCAACGAGCACATCCAGCGCGAGCAGATAGATGCCCAGCGCCTGATCATGCTGAACATGGACCCGCCGGAACACACCCGCGTACGCCAGATCGTGCAGCGCGGTTTCACCCCGCGGGCCATCCGCGGCCTGGAGGGGGCCCTGCGCGACCGGGCCCGGAAGATCGTCGCGAAGGCGCTGGAGGCCTCGGCGGACGGCAGCTTCGACTTCGTCACGCAGGTCGCGTGCGAGCTCCCGCTGCAGGCGATCGCCGAACTGATCGGCGTACCGCAGGAGGACCGCCTGCGCATCTTCGACTGGTCGAACAAGATGATCGCGTACGACGACCCCGAGTACGCGATCACCGAGGAGGTCGGCTCCAACGCGGCGATGGAGCTCATCGGCTACGCCATGAACCTGTCCGCCGCCCGCAAGGAGTGCCCGGCCAAGGACATCGTCACGCAGCTGGTGGCGGCCGAGGGCCAGGGCAACCTCGGCTCCGACGAGTTCGGCTTCTTCGTACTGCTCCTGGCGGTCGCCGGCAACGAGACCACGCGCAACGCCATCAGCCACGGCATGCACGCCTTCCTGACCCACCCCGACCAGTGGGAGCTGTACAAGGCGACCCGGCCGGCGACGGCCGCCGAGGAGATCGTCCGCTGGGCCACCCCGGTGGTGTCCTTCCAGCGCACCGCCACCCAGGACACCGAGCTGGGCGGCCAGAAGATCGAGGCGGGCGACCGGGTGGGGCTGTTCTACTCCTCCGCCAACCACGACCCCGAGGTCTTCACCGACCCCGAGCGCTTCGACATCACCCGCGACCCGAACCCGCACCTCGGCTTCGGCGGCGGCGGCCCGCACTTCTGCCTCGGCAAGTCCCTGGCCATCATGGAGATCGACCTGATCTTCAACGCGCTCGCCGACACCCTGCCCGCCCTGCGGCTGACCGGCGAGGAACCGCGTCGGCTGCGCGCCGCCTGGCTCAACGGAATCAAGGAGCTCCGGGTCAGCCACGGTTGAGCGCGTGTCCGTGGCCGTACCGGTTACACGGCGGCAGGGGTCGCTCCTCCCACGTCCCCGGCCCCTGCCGTCCGCCGGAACGCCGCCGGGGAGCACACGCCAGGGAACGCACGCCGGGGGCGCGCCCAGCGTGCGAATGGGGCGCTTCAGGGGCGCACGTATGCCGGATTGTTGACTTCCGGACCATTGTCCTGAGACCGGCGGAGCGTCACACTGCGCGGATGAACCTTCACGCTGCCGATACAGACACCGCTCACCGGGTGGATGCCCGCTGGCAGCGGCTGCCCACGACGTGGCGGCTGATCCAGGAGCGCGGCGGGCCCGAGACGCTCTGCCGCGGTGTCATCGACCTCATCGAGGCCGCCGCCGCGCAGCCGCAGCTGCGTCGGCTGTACCCGTTCACCCGCCAGTGGACCCTGTGGTTCAGCTCCCGCGCCCGCCACCCCTTCGAGGTGGAGGCACCCGCCGTCGAGCCCACGCCCGACGGCCGCTTCCGGGTGCGCAGCCCCAGCCTGAACACCGTCATCGCCGAGGCCGACACCGCCGAGGCCGCCATCGCGCTCGTCGTGGAGGGGCTCTCCGCGGGCGGGGCGGCGGCCCGTTGATCGCCCCGGGTGGCGCAGGTGCCGCCGACGGCGGATCCTGACAGGACGCGGCGATCCACCGAAGGGGTGCCGGGGCGGGCACACGGCCTGCCCCGACACCCCTTCGCGTTGCGGAATCCGCCCCTCAGGCCCGGCCGCTCAGGCCCGGCCGCTCAGGCCCGGCCGCGGGTGGCGGCGCCCACGCGCTCCGGCTCGCGCGGCCGCGGCACGCTCAGCCCGGCCGGCAAGGCGGCGCCGCGCGGTCCCGACAGTACGTACACGAGCCCGAACCCGGCGCCGATGACGACCGCGCCGCCGACCGCGTCGAGCACCCAGTGGTTGGCGGTGGCGACGATCGCGCACACCGTGATCAGCGGGTGCAGCGCACCGAGGAGCTTCTGCCAGCCCTTCGGCGCGAGCGTGATGATCACGACCCCGCACCACAGCGACCAGCCGAAGTGCAACGAGGGCATCGCCGCGTACTGGTTGGAGATCGCGGTCATCGCCCCGTACTGCGGATTGGCCAGGTCCTGCGGCCCGTGCACGGTGTCGATGAAGCCGAGCGCGGGCATCAGCCGTGGCGGCGCCAGCGGGTACAGCCAGAAGCCGACGAGCGCGAGGACGGTGGCCAGGCCCAGGGAGGCGCGGGCCCAGCGGTAGTCGCCCGGCCTGCGCCAGTACAGGACCGCCAGGATCGTCAGCGGCACCACGAAGTGGAACGACGTGTAGTAGAAGTCGAAGAACTTCTCCAGCCAGGGCAGGTTCACGACGGCGTGGTTGACGGCGTGCTCGATGTCGATGCCCAGCGCCCGCTCGACGGCGTGGATCTGGCTCCCGTGCCCTTCGGCGACGCTTCGACTGCTCGGCGCGGCGGCCCGGATGTGCGAGTACAGCGAGTACCCCACCCGTATCAGCAGCAGCTCCAGCAACAGGTTGGGGCGCGACAGCACGCGCCGCCAGAACGGCAGCAGCGGCACCCGCGACCACCGGGCGGCGGCCGCCCGGCTGTACTCCGTGGCGACGGGCTCGCGCCAGTACGGCGAGGAGCGCGGCAGGAACGGCACCGCGCAGGCCGCCGCCAGCGCGGCGAGCAGCAGCACGTTGTCCCGTACGGGGGCCAGCGCGGCCAGGTTGGGCAGCAGCACGTCGGCGGGCAGCGTCATGGCGAGCACCACGGCCACCGGCCACACGGGCCGGTCCGCGGCCCGCTTGCCGACCTTGCCGGCCACCGCGAGCAGCACCCACAGCAGCTGGTGGCGCCAGCCGGTCGGCGCCACGGCGACGGCCACGCAGCCGGTGACGGCCACGGCGAGCAGCAGCTGGCCGTCACGGGCGTAGCGGGCCGCGCGGCGCAGCCCGGCCCAGACGATCCCGGCCGCGAGCACGGCGTACAGCAGGATCTCGAGGGGGCCGCTCAGGCCGAGCCGCAGCAGCGCGCCGTGCACGGACTGGTTGGCGAGGCTGTCCGGGGCGCCGCCGAGGCCGGTGCCGGCCAGATGGTGGACCCAGTACGTCCAGGAGTCGCGCGGCAGGGCCGCCCAGGACAGGGCGGTGGCCGCGGCGAACGTCACGGCGGCGGCCTTGGCGGTGGGGCGGCGGCCGGTGAGCCACAGCAGCGGCGCGAACAGCAGCAGGGCCGGCTGGAGCGCGGCGGCGAGCCCGACGAGGAACCCGGCCGGGCGCTCGCCGGGCACCCGGAACACGGCCAGCAGCACCAGCAGCACGGGCAGGACGGCGGTCTGGCCCGGCGAGGCCGCGGCGCGGACGGGCAGCGACACCATCATCAGGCCGACCAGCGCGGGCGCGGCGAGCAGCGCGGTGCGCCGCGGCACCGGGTCGGGCAGGCCGCGCGCGGCGACCAGCCCGACGGCGGCGACGAACAGCAGCGTCACGCAGGTCCAGGCCACTTCCAGGGAGGGCGCCGCAAGACCGAGGAACGGCCGCAGGACCAGCCCGGCGAAGGGGCTCCCGGTGAACTGGCCGCCGTCGTAGAGCGAGCCGGGAAAACTGCTGGTGAGCTGGAACTCGCTGAGCCACTCGCCGGGTGGCACGCGCAGCACTGCGGCGGCCTGTCTGACGGCGAGGACGCCGGCCAGCGCCCACAGGAGGAACCGCGCCGCCCCCAGCCTGCCGCTACCGCCTATGACCCCGGCATGTCCGTTCGCACCACTGTGCTCCGCCGCGTTAGCCACGCCTCGCCGGCCTCCCGCCCTGTTGACCGCAACCTTGACTTCGCCTGGCTGCCGCGTTTCATGCACCGCTTCATTACCTGGGAGGACGATATCCCGCACGGGATCCCTAGGATGGCGGGCATGAGCATCGTGAAGATCAACGCACTGACCGTGCCCGCCGAGCAGCGGGAAGTCCTGGAGCAGCGCTTCGCCTCGCGGGCGGGTGCCGTGGAGGGTTCGGACGGGTTCGAGTGGTTCGAGCTGCTGCGTCCCGTGGAGGGGACGGACCAGTACCTGGTCTACACGCGGTGGCGGTCGGAGGAGGACTTCCAGGCGTGGATGGAGGGGCCCATGAAGGCGGCGCACCAGGGCGGTGGCGCGGGCGGGGGCGCGGGCTCCGGCGAGCGCCCGAAGCCGGCGGCCTCGGGCTCGACGGTGTGGTCGTTCGAGGTCGTGCAGCAGGCGGCACCGAAGCCGCAGGGCTGAGGCGGGGCGGCCCTAGAGGCGGGACGAGGAGGCCGGGGAAGTCGGCCGCTGTTTCCAGGACGGGCGGATCAGCCCCAGAAACGGTCCTCCTCGTCGATGTCCTGCGTGCACTGGTCGATGTCGGTGATCTTCCCGCCGACGATCGTGAAGAAGAGGCCGCCCTGGATCTCGATCCCGTGGTCGCCGCGGTCGCCGCGCGCCGTGTGGAAGGTCATGCCGTGGCCGCGCCCGTCGACCAGCACCGAGTGCAGATCGACCTGGAAGGTGCCGTTCGTCTCCTCGCCGAACCGCCGGTAGAGGTCGAGGACGGCTTCACGGCCCTTGTGGTGCCCCGAGAGCGGGTTGCTGCCGGGCACGTGGTGGATGACGTCGGCCGTCATCAGCGTGCCCAGGGTCTGCATGTCGCCCTTTCCGAAGGCCTCGTAACCGCGGCGGATCAGGGCAGCGTCAGGGTGCTCGGACATGGCGTTTCACGCCCTCCATCTGAGTGATATGCGTCTTTTCCTATCATCGGTCCGTACCTGTGGATATTCCACGCGGCGAAACGGGCACGGACTCCACAATGGCGCCATGAACATCAACAACGCGAGCAACAGCTCCACCGCCGACGCTCCCCGCGGGGCGGGCAACCGGACCGCCGGCGACTGGACCGTGGTCGCCGAGCACTTCGCCACGGCCGACGCCGTCGCGCTGCGCCGCGCGTACTACGCGGAGGTCGCCGGCCGGTACTGGAAACGCTCCGTCACCGAGGCCGAGATCGACGAGGGCCTGCGAGACGACCCGGACGACGGCCTCGTCCCGCCGACGGGCCAGTTCGCGGTCGGCCGGCTGGACGGAAGGCCCCTGGCCTGCGGCGGCATACGGCTGCTCGACCCGGTGACCGCCGAGCTCACCAGGGTGTACGTGGACCCCCGCGCCCGCGGCACCGGCGGCGGGGCGGCACTGCTCGGAGTACTGGAGGACGAGGCCCGTGCGCTGGGCGCCGAGCGGGTCCGGCTCGACACCCGCTCGGACCTGGTGGAGGCACGAGCGTTGTACGCCCGGCACGGGTACGCGGAGATACCGGCGTACAACGCGGGCCCGTACGCGGAGCACTGGTTCGAGAAGCCCCTGGTCTGAGCCCGGCCGGCGCCCTGCCGCCTGCCTGCCCGTCGGGGTCAGTGCGCGGCGTGGTCCCGGCGCGGCGCGGAGTCGTAGGGCTCCTCGGCGTCGGATCCGCAGAGCTCCGCATTGATCTCCTTGACCAGCTTGACCAGGTCGGTCGGGCGGTCCGGGCCCCACCAGTCGCCGAGCAGCTCGGCGAGCGACTCCTCGCGCGCCTCGGCCAGCTTCTCGGCGGCCTCCCGCCCGCGCCCGGTCAGGACGAGCGGCAGTCCGTCCCGTACGGCGAGTCCGCGCTCCTCGATCTGGCGGGCCGCGTCCGTGATCACCTTCAGCGGCACGGTGGTCCGTTCCGCGAGCATCGCGGGTTCGGCCGACCCGTACTTCTTGATCCGCAGCAGTAGCCAGCTGGCCGCGGGCAGCAGGTCGAAGCCGGCCTTCTCGGTGATCTTCTCGTAGACGTGGCGACGGCCCTCGCGCGTCCCGAGGACGGTCAGCGCGCGGGCGACCTCGTCGCGGGAGGAGCGGTGGACGGGGTTGGAGGCGAGGGTCTCGGTGACATCGGGCGCGGTCACCGAGGCGCGGAGCACGTCCTCCTTGAGGAACCAGGCGACGACGAAGGCGAGGAGGACGACGGGCACCGCGTAGAGGAAGACGTCGGTGATGGACGAGGCGTACGCGTCGAGCACGCGGGGCTGCAGGTCGGCGGGCAGCCGTTGGATGGCCCGCGGATCGGCCTCCACCAGCGCGGCCGAACCGGGCGGCACCGGCAGCCCGGCGAAGGCGGTGGCGAGCTTGCCGTCGAGCCGGTTCGTGAACACCGTCCCGAAGATCGCGACACCGAAGGAGGCGCCGATGGAGCGGAAGAACGTGGCACCGGAGGTGGCGACGCCGAGATCGGCGTAGCTGACGGCGTTCTGCACGACCAGCACCAGCACCTGCATGACCAGACCCAGCCCGGTGCCGAAGACGAAGAAGCAGATGCTCATCTCCCAGGTGCCGCTGGTGCGCTGCAGCTGGTGCAGCAGGAGCAGCCCGATCGCGGTCACGGCCGTGCCCGCGATCGGGAAGACCTTCCACCGTCCGGTGCGGCTGACGATCTGGCCGGACGCGGTGGAGGAGATCAGCATGCCGAGCACCATCGGCAGCATGTGGACGCCGGACATCGTGGGCGAGACGCCCTGGACCACTTGGAGGAACGTCGGCAGGTAGACCATCGCCCCGAACATCGCGAACCCGACGACGAAGCTGATCACCGAGCACAGGGTGAACGTGCGGATCCTGAACAAGCCCAGCGGCAGGACGGGTTCGACGGCCCGCCGCTCGACGAGGAGGAAGGCGCCGAGCAGCACGGCGCCGACGACGGCCAGGCCGATGATCCGGGCCGAGCCCCAGCCCCAGGTGCCGCCGAGGGAAGCGATGAGCACGAGGCAGGTGGCCACACAGGCGATGAGGAAGGTGCCGAGATAGTCGATGGTGTGCTTCAACCGCCGCACGGGGATGTGCAGGACCGCGGCGATGACGACGAGCGCGACGAGACCGATGGGGAGGTTGATGTAGAAGACCCAGCGCCAGGACAGGTTGTCGACGAACAGACCGCCCAGCAGCGGTCCGAGGACGCTGGTCGCACCGAAGACGGCGCCGAAGAGGCCTTGGTACTTGCCGCGTTCACGGGGCGGGACGATGTCGCCGACGATCGCCATCGACAGCACGATCAGTCCGCCGCCGCCCAGGCCCTGCAGGGCGCGGAACCCGATGAGCTGCGGCATGTCCTGGGCGATCCCGCAGAGCGCCGATCCGATGAGGAAGAGCACGATGGCGCCCTGGAACAGCTTCTTGCGCCCGTACTGGTCGCCGAGCTTGCCCCACAGCGGCGTGGCGGCAGTGGCGGCCAGCATGTACGCGGTGACGACCCAGGACAGGTGCGCCATCCCGCCCAGCTCGCTGACGATCGTCGGCAGGGCCGTGGAGACGATGGTCTGGTCGAGTGCGGCGATGAGCAGGCCGAGCAGCAGGGCGCCGATGGAGACGAGGACCTCGCGGGAGGTGTGTTCGGCGGCCGGGCCGGAGTTCTGCGCGTGGGGAGCGGGGTCCGCGGCATCCGTGGTCACGTCCTGAGCCATCCGTTCCTCCTCGGGCCGGATCAACATGTCCATCCTGAGCGGTGTGGCCGGATATGGCCTCTCGGGCGGGTTGGGCAGGCCCCGGAGGATCTGCATAATCGCAGGCAATGGCCAGGGAGGGATTCCAGTGAGCGCTGAGCGCTGTCCAGAATGCGGCGCCGTGGGCGTCGACTGCGGGTGCGCGCCGGGGGCCGGTTTCGAGCCACTGCGCATCCGTCCGTACGTGACGCTTCCCGACCCCGGCCAGTCCGACGATCCGCCGCCCCCGCACCCGGTGCGGGGCGTGGTGGCCGGCCCCGCGGGCGGGTACGCCCGTCCCCCCGAGGCGCCGCCGGGGGACGACACCCCGGCGTACGGCACACCCGTGGCCTGGCCGGACACGCCGCCCAAGGCGCTGTGGCCGTCCGAGGCGGTCCAGCTCCGGGCTGCCACCGCGGCGACGGGCACGAGGGGCGGGGGGAGGGGAGGGGGAGGGGGCCCCGAGAAGCGGACCGGCCCGTCCCGCCGACGGCGGCTCCCGACGGTCCTGGCCGGCGCCGGGACCGTGGTCGCCGTCGGCACGGTGGCCCTGGCGCTGGGGATGCTCCCGCGCTCCGGTGACAGCGACACCGTCCTGCTGGACGCCAAGCCGTCCGCGCCCGCCGTGAGCCTGGCTCCGGCCGGCCCGACGCAGCCGGTCCCCACGAGCGCGTCCCGCTCGGCCTCACTGTCGCCGAGCGCCTCCAAGTCGGCGTCCCCCTCCGCTTCGCCCACGGCCTCTCGCAGCTCGGCGCCCTCGTCCCCGACCCGGCCGACGGGCACGAGCAGCAAGCCGCGCACCCAGGCACCACCGCCGCCGGCACAGACGCTGAGGTACGGGGATTCGGGCCCGGAGGTGGAGAAGATGCAGCGGCTCCTGGCGGGGCAGGGCTACTACCGCGGGCGGATCAACGGCAAGTTCGATGACCGTACGGAGAGGGCAGTCTCCGAGTTCCAGTGGCAGAACTACATCGACGAGGAATGGGGCGTGTACGGCCCGGAGACCCGTCGGGCACTGGAGGGCACGGGCTGATTCGTGGCGGAGTGGCGCGGACCGCCCCATGTTTTGTATCGTGTGGAAACAAAGTGGTTCCGCCCGCATTCCCTGACCGGTGGGCGGAACCGCTTGTTCTCTTTCCCGCCCCGTCTGGAGCACCGCCGATGTCGGCCAGCACCACCACCGCACCCGTCGCCCTCACCGCCAAGGCCCTGCTCCTGGACATGGACGGCACCATCGTCAACTCCGACGCGGTGGTCGAGCGCTGCTGGCGCGACTGGGCGGTGTCCCACGGGCTGGATCCGCAGGAGGCCCTCAAGGTGGTCCACGGCCGCCAGGGCTACGCCACGATGGCCATCCTCCTGCCGGAGCGCCCCATGGAGCTCAATTACGCCGAGAACACCGTGATGCTCGCCCGCGAGACCGCCGACACCGACGGTGTGGTCCCGGTCGGCGGAGCGGCGGAGTTCATGGCGGCGATCGACGGCCTGCCGCACGCCCTGGTCACCTCCGCCGACGCGGCCCTGGCCACGGCCCGGATGACCGCCGCCGCCCTGCCGATGCCCGAGGTACGGGTCACGGCCGAGTCGGTCCAGGCCAGCAAGCCCGACCCCGAGGGATTCCTCAAGGGCGCCGCCGAACTGGGCGTGGACCCCGCCGACTGCATCGTCTTCGAGGACTCCGCAGCAGGCATCGCCGCGGGCCGGGCTGCGGGTATGCGCGTGATCGGCATAGGCCCCCGCGCCGCGGCCCACGCCCCGACGGCCCACGTCCCCGACCTCACGTCGGTCCGCGTGACCACCACCCCGGACGGCTCGATCCACCTGGCGCTGACGCCGGCGGCCTGAGGCTGGCGCCGGCGGCCTGAGGCTCGCGCGGGGCGCCGGCTCGGCGACGGAAGAGCCGGCGGGGCTTCGGGGGCCGGTCCGCGTACGCCGCGCTCAAGGCGGGTCGGGACCTCGGGAGCTGGGTCCCCACATTCGGCGCGGGGACGGCGACCGGGGCCTGCGGGGCAGGGACTGCCCACCCGGCTTCGGAGAGGCTGGCCGGGAGGTCCGGGGCGCGGGCTGTGCTGCACTCCGCACCGGTGAGGCTGGCCGGGAGTTCGGGGGCGGGATCTGAGCTCCGCGCCGGAAGCGCCAGACGGAACCTCCGGGTCGGAGTTCGCGTACTCGGCGTCGGGAGAGTGTCCGGGGGCTTCCCGCCAGTCCACTGTCCTTCCGGTGCGGTCCGGGCCGTCAAGGGCGCTCCTTCGTCGCGTCGCTTCGCGATGTCGCTGCGCTCCACCCTTGACGGCCCGGCCCACCCCGGAATGCCAAAGACTGCCGGGAAGCCCCCGAAGGAATGGCCGGGAGGTTCATGTCCAGGCCATGGCGCATCAGCGATGCCGAGCAGGAGCCCCTGTCCATCCGCACCCCATTCCCCGGGGTCACCGAGTCTGGCCAGCGACGGGGCCGCGGGGAGAGGAACGCCCCGTGAAGGGCCCATAGGAAGCACTTTCCGGACCCAGGCAGGGTCAACCCGCACCAGACAGCGACCAGATGCGCATGTCGGTAGGAGTGGACCCGCAGGCGCCCCAGATCGCTACGCGCTCCCCATCTCTCGGCGTCCAACGGCCGTCTGGGCTGGACATACCGTAAGCCGCCCACGCACCACCAAATCGATCTTTTCGGGCGCCCGTCCCGCCGATCCTGGACGAGGGGCGCCTGCGAGCCGTCTGGGAGCGAAAGAGGGGCCAGACGGAGTCAGATGCCGGATTTCTCAACCTCTCACTCCGACAAGCACCCATTCACGTCTCGATCGGGCGCCAAAACGGCACAAACGACTCGCAGTCGCATCCCAGGCCGGCGTGTACCGGTCGTGGGCGGCCTATGCCCAACCCCAGACGGCCGCCGGACGCCAAGCCGGGCGGAGCGCGTAGCGAACTGGGGCGCCTGCGGGCCCACTCCTACCGGCCCGGTCATCTGGCCGCTGTTTGGTGCAGGTTGACCCTGCCCGGGCCCGGAAGGTGCTTCCTATGGGCCCTTCAGGGTGCCGTGGCCTCCCCCCGGCCCCATCCTGCTCCACCTCCGTGGTCCTGGGGACTGGCTCCGGATGACCAGGAGCCCCTGCTCGGCATCTCTGATCTGGGTAGGTCGGAATCCGAACCCCCCGGCCATCCTTCGGGGGCGTCCCGGCAGTCTGTTGGCATTCCGGGAAGGCCATCGCGAAGCGACGCGACGACGAAGGAGGAGCGCCCTTGACGGACCGGCACGACACGGAAGGACAGTGGACTGACGGGACGCCCCCGGACACACCTCCGACGCCGTGCGGACGGAGCCCGGTCCGCCGACATCCCGACCGCTCCGCTCCCGCCGAGCACGCAAACCCCGCCGCACCGCCCGCCACCCCCACCACACCGCTGCACCGCACCACCCCCTACTGCCCCACCCGCCCGTCGATCCGCTCCCGCAGGAAATCGGCATGGCCGTTGTGGCGGGGGGGGTTCTCGCTCCTGTGGACCATGACCTCGCGGAGCTCCATCGACTGACCGCCGCCGTCGCCCACGACGCCCAGGTCCGGGGCCGCGGCCACCAGCTGTTCCGCGAAGGCGACCTCGGCCCGCCACGTGGCCCACGCGTCCGCCACGACCGCCGGGTCGGCCACCGCCTCCGTGAAGTCCGCCGCCGGGTCCTCCGCCGAGCGGTAGTGCCGTCGCACGTCCTCGCCGGCCATCACCTGGCGGAACCAGTACTGCTCCACGCCCGCCAAGTGCCGTACGAGCCCCAGCAGGGAGAGGTTCGACGGCTCCACCGACCGGCGCGCCATCGCCTCGGCGTCGAGTCCGGCGCACTTCAGCTCCAGTGTCAGCCGCTGGTCGCGCAGGTAGCCGGCGAGGATGGCGCGTTCGCCTTGGAACCCGCCATCGGTGCGGGTGTCCTCGTCGGGGTGGACGAACATGTTGGACCAGCCGAAGCGTCGCCCGGGGCCGGGACCGGGTGCGGCGGTGGACGCGGAGTCAGTGCTGTCGATCACGCCCGCGAGCGTGCCCCGTACGTCCGCCTACCGCAACGGGATATCCCGCGCCCCGCCCGCAGCCCCGTCAGCCCGCGATGGCCTCGTACAGCGAGAACGCGGCCAGCGCTGCCATCACGCCCGCCGCGACCTTCGTGATCAGGCGCAGCGGCACGTACTTCATGAGGGTCTTCCCGCCCAGGATTCCGATGCCCGCGACCGCCCACAGGGCGAGGACGGCGCCGATGCCGACCGAGACGGGGTTGTCGTAGCGTGCGGCGAGGTTGGCGGTCATGATCTGGGTCAGGTCACCGAATTCGGCCACCAGGATCAGCATGAATCCGGCCCCGGAGACCTTCCAGAAGGACTGGTCGGCGGGTGCCTTGACCGCCTCGTCCCCGTCGCTCTTCTTCAGGAGCAGCATGGCCGCGCCCGCGAGGAAGAGGACTCCGACGACGGCCTGGACGAGCCGGTGCGGGAGCAGGGTGAGCACGCTGCCCGCGGCGATGGCGAGTGCGACATGTACGGCGAAGGCGGCGGCAACCCCGGCGAAGACGTACGAGGCGCGGTAGCGGGTGCCGAGCATCAGGCCTGCGAGGGCCGTCTTGTCGGGGAGTTCCGCGAGGAAGACGACTCCGAAGGCGATCGCCGTGACGGTGATGCTGAAGGTGCTGCTGAACACGGGGGCGGAACCTCAATCGGTCGGGCAGGACGCCATCGGTACCGAGAGACCTGGGGTGTTTCAGGGGTCGCTTCGGCTCGGCGGCGCCCTGACGGCGTCCACGCACCCGTGTGGACGGGTGCAGATGGACAGGTACAGGACACTGCGGCCGAAGGTCTCGCTGGCCGGCCGCTGCGTGCGGCCTGCCTCCGGGCGCCGGCTGGGTGACCCAGCAGTATGTCGACGGTCCGGCGAAGAGCTACTCCCCTTCTGCTCTCCAAAGGATACGCGACGGCTGCCGCCGCCCGAAATGGGCCGTTGGTCCCGCCCCTCGGGCTCCGCCCTGCTCGCCGCACCCGGGCCACTCACGCTGCAGCGCACCCGGCTAGACCCCCCACCACCCTCCCTCGGAAGTACAACTTCCGCTTATTTCCGTCGAGTTGCCTCCTCCCACACCTGACGTGCCCATGTCGCAAACCTGTAACCTTGCGCCCGCCGCCACGCAATCTGGCGCCGCCACCATGGCCGCGCCCCTCCGGGGCCGACCGGCCACACCCCCCATCCCAGGGAGCCCCCTCATGGCCCTCAAAACCCTCATATCAACTGTCTACGCGCGTCGAATCGGGGTGCTCGCGTCAGCAGCCACGCTCGCCGCCCTCACCTCCCTCGTGAACGCCCCCGCCGCCCAGGCCTCCCCGCCCACCCCCATCAGCGCGGCGGCCGCCCGCTCCTACCTCGCCACGGTCACGCCGAAGACCGAGGGCTCCCTCAGCGGTTACAGCCGCAGCCTCTTCCCGCACTGGAGCACCGTCTCCGGAACCTGCAACACCCGCGAGACGGTCCTCAAGCGCGACGGCGTCAACGTCGTCACCGACTCGGCCTGCGCCTCCGTGAGCGGCAGCTGGTACTCCGAGTACGACGGCGCCACCTGGACCGCCGCCGCCGACCTCGACATCGACCACGTCGTCCCGCTCGCCGAGGCCTGGCGCTCCGGGGCCGCCTCCTGGACCACCTCCCAGCGCCAGCAGTTCGCCAACGACCTCACCCGCCCGCAGCTCATCGCGGTCACCGACAACGTCAACCAGGCCAAGGGCGACCTCGACCCGGGCAAGTGGCTGCCGCCGCGGACCGCCTACCGCTGCACGTACGCCCGGATGTGGGTCCAGGTGAAGCAGTACTGGGCTCTGAGCATGGACTCCGGCGAGAAGACGGCCTTGGTGAACATCCTCAACGGCTGCTGAGACCCGACCGGCCCGGAGGCCGAACCGGAGGCTGAACCGGACGGCGAAACCCGAGGCCGGACCGCCCGTCGGCCATTCACCCGGCTTCTCCCCCGCCAGGGGGAGGCCACGCTCCCCCTCCCCGTCGTACCGTGATCGAAGGCGCTACGGAGGAGGGGGAGTTGCATGGCCGGATTGCGTCTGGGGCCGCTGCTTCGCTATGTCGACTGGGACACGGGCGGCTGCGCCACGATATGGGTCGAGGCCGACCGCCCGTGCACGGCCGAGGTGCGCTGCGCCGACGGGGCCGGCGGCAGCGTGCCTACTTTCCAGGTCGCCGGGCACCACTACGCCCTGGTGCCGGTGACCGGCCTGACCCCGGGGAGCACCACGGCGTACGAGGTGCGGCTCGACGGCGTGCAGGTCTGGCCGCCGGCGGGGACGGCCTTCCCGCCGAGCACGATCACGACGCCCGCGGTCACGGCGGCCGGGCGGCCGGCCCCGGGGCTGCGGGTGACGTTCGGGTCGTGCCGGCAGGCGGCGCCGCCGGCCGACCGGCACGGGCCGCACGGTCCGGATGCCTTGGACACCCTCGCGGCACGGCTGGCCGCCGATCCGGATGAGGTGCGGCCGGATGTGCTGCTCCTGCTGGGCGATCAGGTGTACGCGGATCAGCTGTCCCGGGAGACGAGGCGGTGGCTCGCGGCCCGGCGGGATCTGCGGGAGGCTCCCGGCGCTCAGGTCGCGGACTACGAGGAGTACACGCGGCTGTACTACGAGTCCTGGCTCGACCCGGAGATCCGCTGGTTGCTCTCCACCGTCTCCAGCCTGCAGATATTCGACGACCACGACGTCGTGGACGACTGGAACACGAGCGCTGCCTGGCTGGCGGAGATGCGGGCGACGCCGTGGTGGCAGGAGCGGGTGGTCAGCGGGCTGATGTCGTACTGGGTGTACCAGCACCTGGGGAATCTCTCGCCGGCCGAGCTCGCGGCCGACCCGCTGTACGAGGCCGTGCGCACGTCCCCTGACGGTACGGATGCGCTGCGGGCCTTCGCCGCCGCGGCGGATGCCGATCCGGGCTCGGTGCGCTGGAGCTATCGGCGCGACTTCGGCCGGTCGCGGCTGCTGATGGTGGATACGCGGGCGGCGCGGGTGCTGGCCGAAGACGGGCGGGCGATGCTCGATCCGGCGGAGCAGCAGTGGCTCCGCGACAACGCCCTCGCCGGGCACGGCGGTTACGACCACCTCCTCATCGGTTCGTCGCTGCCGTGGCTGATGCCGCCGCTGATACACGATGCGGAGGCGTGGAATGCCGCGCTGTGCCGGGGTGAGCGGGGGCCGCGGTGGGCGCGGATCGGGGAGGATCTGCGGCGGCGCAGCGATCTGGAGCACTGGGCGGCGTTCCCGGCCTCGTTCGCGGCGCTCAGCGATCTGATCGAGGAGGTCGGGACGGGGCCGCGGGCGCCGGCGACGGTGTGCGTGCTGTCCGGGGACGTGCATCATGCGTACGTGGCCGAGCCCCGAATACCCAGTACGGCGCGGTTGTTCCAGTTGACGTGCTCGCCGGTGCACAACTCGGTCCACACGGCGGTGAAGTGGGGTTTCCGGCTGGGCTGGTCGCGGACGGGGCGGTGGCTGGGTCGCGGGTTCTCGCGGCACGGGCGGACGGGTCGCCCGCCGCTGAGCTGGCGTCGTACGGGTGGACCGTGGTTCGGGAACCAGCTGATGACGCTGGCGCTGGCGGGCCGGTCGGCCCGACTGCGGCTGGACCAGGCGCACAAGGCGCGGAAGGGACAGCGGCGGGCCCGGTTGGTGACGGTGCTGGACCGCGGGCTGACGGCGGCTGACTGAGACGAACGGACGGGGCTGACACACTGCGGGCCCGGGAAGCCCCCGGGCGTACGGCGCGCGGACGCCAGGCGTACGCTGTATGGCTGTCAAGCCGCCCCTGCCGCTCCCCCGCGACGTCGCGGCGCTTCATGCCGAAGCACGTCAATCGGACTGGGGAGTCCCGCTTTGTTTGAGACTCTGGGGTCGCTGACCACGAGCCCATGGATCTACGCCGTGGTAGCGCTGTCCGTCGTGCTCGACGTCTTCCTGCCGGTACTGCCGAGCGGGGTTCTGGTGATCACCGCTGCGGCGGCGGCAGCAGCCGCTGGGGCGGCCGGGCCGGTGCCGGTTCCGGCTCAGGTGCCGGACCTCCTGGCGCTGCTGGTGATCGCCACGACCTCGTCGGTACTGGGTGACATGGCCGCGTTCCGGCTGGCCCGGCGCGGCGGGGCCCGGCTGGACCGCGTCCTCGCCCGGTCCCGCCGCCTCACCCGGGCCCAGGAACGCCTGGGCACGGCCCTGGCCCGTGGCGGCGGCGCCCTCGTGGTGATCGCCCGCTTCGCCCCGGCCGGCCGCTCCGTGGTGTCCCTGGGCGCGGGCAAGACCCACCGCAAGGTCATGGAGTTCCTGCCCTGGTCGGTGCTGGCCGGCATGGCCTGGGCCGGGTACAGCGTGGCCCTGGGCTATTTCGGCACCCAGTGGCTCGGCGCCGCCTGGCTCGGCACCGCGGTCTCCGTGATCGCTCTCTTCGCCGCGGGGGCCTTGGCGGCCTTCGTGGTCCGCCGCCCCGTCCCGACACCGGCGTAGCCCGCAGCCTCGCGCCCACCGATTCCCCCGGGCGGAGCAACGGCTCACCCGTTCACCCGGCCCCGATCGCCGCCCCGGGCCCGGGCTCCTAGCGTCCAGAGCACGGTGCGCAACCGAATCCGCGTCACATCCGTGGCGTGGCCGTGCTGTTTCGAGGAGCCCGAGGAGTTCTCTCCATGCCCGCCACGCCGCTCGCCCTGCTGCCGAACCGCCGCCTCCTGGCGAGGGTCGCGGCCGCGACCCTCGTCCTCGCCGCGTCCGCTCCCCTCACGGTCGCCTACGCCGCCTCCCCCACCGCCACCGTCTCCCCCACCGCCGTCGCCCCCGGCGGCCGGGTCAGCCTGAACGTCACCGGCTGCGGGACCAAGACCGGCCTGGCCTCGTCCAGCGCGTTCGGCGACGTACGGCTGACCCCGGGCAACCTCGAGGCCACGAACCTCTTCGGCAACGCCACCGTCTTCAGCAACGCCAACGCCGGAGCTCACTCCGTCACCTTCGAGTGCGGCGGCGCCGGCGGCCAGCGCGTCACCATCTCCCTCCAGGTCACCAGCGGCGCGGCCCGCGGCGGGCTGGGCGGCAGCATCGGCGCGATGAGCCCCGGTCGGATCGCTCTGGGCGGCACGATGGCGGCAGGCGCACTGGGCACCGGCATCTGGGTCCTGCGCCGCCGCTGCCGCATGTCGTAAGGCCGGAACGCCCCCTGACCGCCGGTCGCCCACCCGGATCCGCGGGGCCCGTCCATCAGCGCGGGTGGCAGCCCACAGCGGCCGTGCCCGGCGGTGTCCCGGTACACCAGACGGGGCAGCCTAGGCGGTGACGGTGGCGGTGGCCGGCGCGCCTCTGACCTGCAAGCCGTCCAGCAGGTCCCGCGTCGCCTCGGCAATCGCGTCCACGGCGGCCTCGAAGACCTCCTGATTGTGCGCGGCGGGCGCCCGGAACCCGGACACCTTCCGTACGTACTGCAGCGCGGCGGCGCGGATCTCCTCCTCGGTGGCCTTCTCGGGGATGACGGGCGGACGCAGGGTCTTAATGGAACGGCACATACCCCCACTATCCCGCTACCGGGGCAGCTCGGCCCCGGAAAGTTTCATGATCAAACCGGCTTGCAACCGCGCCCGCAGCACGGGATCCGAGACCTCGTCGAGCAACGCGACGGCCTGCTGCATGGCGGCGGCGGCCCTCCGGTCCTCGCGCAGGGAGGCGGTCTGCTGGGCCATGTGCTTGAGCGCGATGTCGGCCCGCCGGTGAAACAGCTGCCCGACGAGCGTGACGACGACGCCGACCGAGCTCATGACCACGCCGAGGTACAGATCCCCGCTGCTCTCGGCCTTCCACACGGCCAGCGCCACCCCGAGCAGCAGTATGGCGGCGCCGGCCCCGGCGAACCGCTGGCTGGTGGCGAAGCTGCTGCGCGCCTGCGTCAGCCCGTACGCGTAGTACTCCACGAGCACGGACGTGAACCCGGCGTCCCCGTGCCCCTCCCGCCCGGCCGGTATCCCCCCGACATCGGCGTACTTCGGATCCCCGACAACCGCCGCCGGCTCCGCAACCCCCGCCAACAACCGCGCCCGCTCGTCATCCCGCCGCCGCTCGAACCCTTCTCCGGCCATGCGGTCCAGTACGACGTACGCCACGCCGCCGGCCGCGATCGCCAGCAACACGACGCCCCCCACCACCCACTCGCCCATCCCCCGACGATCCCCGGGCGCTCAACAACCCGTCAAGGCTGCCGCAACAACGAACTACCCGGTCACGGCGGTCCGTTGCACCCGATCCGGCCACGTGCCGACGCGCCGCCCCGTGCGCCCCGGCTCCCTTGCAGGTCCCGCGCGGGCCCACACCGTGGGGAGAACACAGCTCGGCGTCCTGACCACGCAGAGGACGACGCTTCGCTCCACCCGGCGTTGGGTGTGGGATGTGAAGCAGCAGGTCGGGGGCTCATCCGCAGGGCGGGTCGAGTCCCTGAGCGGCCCTGGGGGCTGCCTGGGAAAATGGGAGAGAGGATCTCGGTCGGCGTCCCCCGCCCGGCGGGAGGCACGGAGCCCAGAAGGGCCGAACTGATGATCATATTTGGCACCAGGACTTACCTGTACCAGCTCACGATACTCATGCTGACGTGCCGTCACTGCGGCAACCCTGCCGCGCATACGGTCCGGAAGCACGTCACCAGGTTCACGCTGTTCTTCGTGCCGCTGTTCCCGGTCTCCACGAAGTATGCGACCCAGTGCACGTTCTGCGGCATGGAGCAGGAGGTGCCCAAGGAATGGGCCGAGCAGTCGCAGGCACAGGCCGCAGGGGCTCCCGGCGGTGAGGCGTACGGGTGGGCGCAGCAGCCGTACCAGCACCCCGGAGCCTGATCGATCGCCTACGCTTTCCCCCGCCGGGAGGTGCCTGCCAGGTCATCGCTTCCGGTCCGCCCCCGGGCGCGCGACGCCGCCTCGGCGACGGAAGCGCCCCGGAAGCGGTTCGCAGCGTTGATCGTGGCCGATGCCCGGCGGTCCCGGTCCAGTTGACGAAGGCCCCCAACCATGATCGGTTGGGGGCCTTTGTACTGGTGGGCGTGGACGGTTTCGAACCGCCGACATCTGCTTTGTAAGAGCAGCGCTCTACCCCTGAGCTACACACCCGTGGATGAGTGGACAGCCTACATGGCAGGCGCACCCCCCACGCAAACCTGCATCCGTGGGAGAGAATGGACCGGGGCATGGCGGAGGCGGTACGGGAGAGGGATTGTGACGACGGCATCCCGGCGGTGGTTCGGTGGGCGGGACGAGAGTCGGCGGGCGGATGCGCAGGCGGCGAAGGATGCCGCCGCGGCCGCGTTCTACGAGCTGGACACCGCGCAGCGGGATCTGCGGATCTCCATGGAGACCATCGCGGCCGCCGACGGGTCGCCCGCGGCGCGGCAGGCCGGGGAGGGGTTCGCCGCGCTCGGGCAGCGGATCGACCAGGTCAGCCACGTGTACATCGAGGCCGTCGACGCGCACGACCTCGACCGCGCCGACCTGGAGGGGTCCGTCGCCGCGCGGGCACGGGAGCAGTTGACCCGGGCGCGGGACGAGCTCGTACGGGTCAAGGGCGAGCTCGACCGGTTCGCGCAGGGGCTGCAGCCGCTGCTCGACAAGGCCGAGACGCAGCTGGCGCGGGTCGCGCCCGCCCGGGAGCGGGCCCGGGCGGCGCTGCTCGCGGCGAGCACGGCGCTGGACGACGTACGCGGCAAGGGGATGCGGGCCGACGAGTTCGCGGCGCGGCTGGCCGCGCTGGGGCCGGAGCTGACCCTGCTGAACCAGGGCGCCGCGCAGCACGGGGTGCAGGAGACCGTGCAGCGCGCGGACCGGATCCTGCGTGACGCGGAGGCGATACGGGCCGAGGTGGCGCGGCTCCCGGAGCGGGCGGCGGAGATCGACCGGCGACTGGTGAGCTTGCGGACCCGGGCGCAGGCGCTGCGCAATCGGGCGGACCGGGTGGATCCGGTGCTCAGTGAGCTGCGTCGGCGGTTCAGCGCGGCGTGCTGGCAGGACCTGCAGCATGTGCCGGACCAGGCCGTACGGGACGTCGCGCGGGCCGAGGAGCAGCTGAAGGAGGCCGCTCGGGCGCGGGAGGAGCAGCGCTGGGCGGACGTCGGGGCGCTGGTCGAGTCGGTCCGGGGTGCGCTGGATGCGACCGACGAGGCGGTGTCGGCCGCGCAGGACCGGCTGTCGCGGCTGGAGGCGGTGGCGCGGGACCCGCAGGCGGAGGTGCAGCGGACCCGGTTCGCGATCCGGGATGCGCAGCGGCTGGCGATGGAGGGCCGCAGTGTGCCCGATCCGCGGCATGCGCGGCCGCTGGACGAGGCGGTGGCCCGGATGGAACGGGCGCTCGCCGGGCTGGAGGAGCGGCATCCCGACTACTGGCATTTCCTTCAGGAGATGGAGCAGGTGCGGGGAGACGTGGGCCGGGTCGTCTCCGACCTCCGCGGGCGGCGCGGGAGCGGCTGAGGCCGCGCTTGTCGCGGAGGGGGCATCGGCGGATGCTGGAGGTGGCTGGAACAGAGCCCTAGGAGGGCGTGATGGCTGCCCATACCTCGCATACCTCTCGTGCCTCTCGTGCGCCGGACACGGGCCGCGCGAGCGCACCCCGCGCGAGCGCCTCCCCCGGGACCGCGCCGCCCGGGACCGCTTCGCACGCGACCGCTCCGCACGCGGCCTACGGGTGCCACGAGCCCCATGAGCATTACGCGCCGTACGTGGCCCACGCGCCGATCGAGCTCCCCGCACCGCACGTCCCCTACCTGGTGCGGCGCATCGCGCATCCCGTCAACGCCCGGCTCGACGAGCACCTGCCTTCCGACCACAAGCTCAGCAAGGTGTACCGGGTGGGCGCGGGCCTGACGGGTCTGCTGCTGGTCGCCTTCGGGATCCTCGGGCTCATCGACCAGATCGGGTTCTTCGACACCGGCGGCGACCGGGTGCTCACGCTGAACACCAACGGCGCGCTGAGCGTCCTGTCGATCTGCATCGGGCTGCTGCTCTTCGTCGGGATGGTGATCGGCGGGAACTTCGCCTCGACCCTCAACATCGTGCTGGGGCTGGCCTTCATCGCGAGCGGGTTCGTGAACCTGGCCCTGCTGGACACCGGCCTGAACTTCCTGGCCTTCAGGATCCAGAACGTGCTGTTCAGCTTCATCGTCGGGGTGATGCTGATGTGGTTCGGGATGTACGGGCGGGTGGGCAGCGCCCTCCCGCACGACAATCCGTACTGGCGCGCCCGCAATCCCCAGCAGGCCGCACGCGAGGACCGGGCCCGCGCGGCCGCCCTTCACGGGCTCTGAGGCTGTGGCGGGGCCGTCCCGCTCTGTAGCCTTGGGCCATGCCTCGTTACGAATTCCGCTGCCGGACCTGCGACGACACCTTTGAGGTAAGCCGTCCCATGGCCGAGTCGTCCGCTCCCGCCGACTGCCCGGCCGGGCACGCCGACACCGTCAGGCTGCTGTCCGCCGTCGCCGTGGGCGGGACCAGCAGTGCCCCCGCGCCCGCCGGCGGCGGGGGCTGCTGCGGTGGCGGGGGCTGCTGCTGACCCGGCCGTTCCCCGTCAGCGTCAGGGTCAGCGCTTGCGCGACAGGGTGATGCCGTCCGAGATCGCCAGCAACACCGACTCCATGCGGGAGTCGGCCGCGACGTGGTCGTTGTAGGCGCGCACCCCCGCAGCCGAGCCCTTGGCGGACTCGTCCAGGACCGTTCCGTGGAACAGCGTGTTGTCCGTGACGATCAGCCCGCCCGGGCGCAGCCGCGGCACGAGCTCCTCCCAGTACGCGATCTGGCTTTCCTTGTCCGCGTCCACGTAGGCCATGTCGATGTGCGGCTCCTGCGGCATGGCGCGCAGCGTGTCCAGCGCGGGGGCGATCCGCAGGTCGATCCGGTCGGCGACGCCCGCCGCCTTCCAGGCCTCGCGGCCGTACGCGGTCCACTCCTCCGAGACGTCGCAGGCGACGAGCGTGCCGTCCGCAGGCAGCGCCTGCGCCATCGACAGGGTCGAGAAACCGGTGAAGGTGCCGATCTCCACGATGTGGCGGGCGCCCGTCAGCCGGACCAGGAAGGCCAGCAGCGGGCCCTGCTCCTCGGCCGACTGCATCCCGGCCACGTCCGGGAACTTCTCGTACGTCGTCGCCACCAGCCCCCGCTGGATCTCGTCCAGCGGGGGGTTGTGGTCGAGCATGTAGCGGTACAGCTCGTCAGTGATCTTGGTGCTGTTGCCCTTGGTCATGCGCCCAGTGTGCCGACTTCACCGCCCGGCCGGACACCCTCCGCGGCGACCGCGTGGGCGAAAGCGCGCACGATTTCCTCGCCGGCCAGGACGCCGGCCATGGTCAGGGGCGTGACCGTCGGCGCGCTCCAGCCCGCGTCGGCCAGCTCGCCGTGGCCCGGGCGCCAGGCCGCGTCCGCCGCCAGCAGCAGGTCCGCGTCCAGCAGGGAGTCGCCGGCCGCGAGCGTCGTGGTCGCGCCGGTACGGCGGGCCACCTCGTGCATGGCCGCGCTCTTCGTCAGCGGGCGCGGCACGGCGTAGATCTTGCGGCCCTGGAGGGAGACCGTCCAGCCGCGGCCGTCGGCCCATTGCGTGAGCGCCTTGACCCACTCGTCCGGGACCAGGGCGCGTTCGACGACCAGGTACGCGAACAGGTCCTCCGCGACCCGCGCTTTGCGCAGCCACGCCGGGTCCGCCGTGGCCAGCAGGTGCCGGTGGACCTCCTCCAGCGGGGCGCACTCCTCGGCCAGCCGCGCCGCCACCCGGCGCCGCCAGTCCCGGTCCGGGACGCCGTCGACGAGCAGCTGCCCGCCGTTGGCGCAGATCGCGTACGGTGCCGGGCGCCCGGGGAAGCGGATGCGCTGGTACTGCTTGCGCGTACGGGTCGTGGTCGGGACGAAGACGACCGCGGGATCGGCGCTCAGCTCGGCCAGCAGCGCCGCGGCCGTCTCCGTCATGAACGACAGGGGCTTGCTCTCGTGCACCTCGACGCACAGCAGCCGCGGGGCCACCGGGTCGGGCATGGTCAGGCCGAGGGCGGCCGCCGAGTAGATGAGCGTGCGGTCGAGATCACTGGCTACCAGGACAGTCACTTGGAGGTCACGGCCTTTCCGTCGGCGCCCGTGGCGCCGCGCGTGAAGCGGGGGTGGATGAGTCCTACGCACGTGTAGGGGAGTCCGTCGACCTCTTCCACCGGCACGCCCCGCTGCTCGGCGAGCAGCCGTACGTGGTCCAGGTCGGCCCCGGCGCCGCGCTGCGCCAGGATCTTCCACGGCACGCGCCGCAGCAGCACCCGCGTCGTCTCGCCGACGCCGGGCTTGACCAGGTTCACGTCGTGGATGCCGTACTCCTCGCTGATCCGCTCGACCGCCGTCCAGCCCTCCCAGGTGGGGGTGCGGTCGGTGGCGAGGAGCTCCTTGACCTCGGCGTCGACGGCCTCGGCCACCTCGTCGAAGCGGGCGGCGACGGTGTCGATGAAGCCGGTGGAGACATCGGCTCCGGCGAGCTCGCGGTAGAACTTCGCGCCGTGGAAGTCGGCGGGCCCGACCAGGTCGGACCTCAGCACCGTACGCGAGATCAGTCCGGAGACGGTGGAATTGAGACAGGCGGAGGGGATCAGGAAGTCCTCGCGGGTGCCGTACGTGCGCACGCAGGAGCCGGGGTCGGCGAGGACCACGATCTCCGGATCGAAGCCCGGGCCCCCCGCCTCCTGACTGGCCCGAAGGGCCGCCGCCAGCTCGCGCGTGATGGCGCCCTTGCCCGTCCAGCCGTCCACGAAGACCACGTCGGCGGGGTCGTGGTGGGCGGCCAGCCAGCGCAGCGCGTTGGGGTCGATGCCGCGGCCGCGCACGATGGAGACGGCGTAGTGCGGCAGGTCCAGGCCGTGCCGGGCCTGGGCCCAGCGGCGCATGAGGACGCCGACGGGGGTGCCGGCGCGGGCGAGCGAGACGAGGACCGGGGAGGGGGACCGCTCGGCGAGGACCGTCTCGGTGACCGTGCCGACGGCCCGGGCCATGCGCGCGGCGGACGCGGCCAGCGCGCTGCGGTACAGCTCCTGGTACTGGGGGGACGGCTGGTACTCGACGGGCAGCGACTCGGCGTAGTGCGCGCCGCCCGCCTGGATGGCCTCCTCGCGCTCCTCGGTGGGGGCCTCGAGCGCCACGCCGGAGAGGTCCTGGAGCAGCCAGCCGCAGTCCTCCGGGGCGTACGAGGAGAAGGCGGGGCCGCGCAGGGGCTCGGGCAGGACCGGCTCGGGCATGATCGGCTCCCGCCGCTCGGAGGAAACGTCGGGGGACACGGAGGGGACGTACGAGGGGACCACCGCGAGCAGGACCCGGCCGGCGTGCGGGGCCAGGCAGGCGAGGAGCCCGTCGGGAGCGTCCAGCGCACCGGTGTCCCCGTGGCTGTCGACAACGGCGACGACGGTGTCGAACCCGGCGCCGGCGACGTTGTAGGCGTACCGGTCGCCGGGCCCGTCGGCCGGATCGTCGTGCGCGGGGAAGACGAGCCGGGTGCGGATGGCGTAGCCGGGGTCGTCGACGGCGAGCACGGGCGAGCGGGTGGTGGTCGAGAACCGGACCTCGGCCGCGGCGCCCGACTCCTCCAGGGCCCGCGCGAGGCGCAGCGGCGCGTACATCAGCTCTTCGTTGCCGAGCACGAGGACCCTTCCGGGCTCGGCTCCGAGCGCGTCGGCGAGCTGCCGGGCCATCGCGGGCAGGGCCGCCTCGAGCCGGACGCGGTGCTCGGGGGTGAACCCGTGCCGGCCGCCGTCGGGTACCCCGTCGGGCCAGTCCAGCACGACCCGCCCGGCGGGGGCCGCGGAAGCCGGGGCCGGGGCCACCGCCCTCGCGCCCTGCCGCTCGTACTCCTCGACCAGCGCCTGCCCCTTGGCCAGGACCCCCTCGGGGAGGTGCACCGTGCCGGAGGCCAGGGCGATCAGGTCGACGCGCGCGCCGAGCCCGGCGGCGAAGGCGGTGAGCCGGTCGCGGTCGGCCGGGGAGCGCATGTCGACGAGGGCGACGACCACGTAGTGCGCTCGGGGGTGGCGGGCGTGCAGGTCGCGGATGGTGTTCAGGACCGTGTTGCCGGTGGAGAATTCGTCGTCGACGAGGACCAGCGGCCCGGTGCCGGCCAGCAGCTTCGGGTCCTCCGGCAGCAGCAGGTGCGAGGTGGCGTGCGAGTGGGCCTCCTCGAACCCGCCGGCGGGCTCCACGCCCGGCACGGGGCGGCGGGTGGAGTGCAGGTACGGGGCGCCGCCGAGGCCGTCGGCCACGCAGTGGCCCAGCCCGGTCGCGGTCTCGGCGTACCCGAGGACCACCGCGGAGGCGGCCTCGTCGCCCAGCAGGGTGCGGACCCGCTCGCCGAGCCCGTGTCCGGCGGCGTAGACGGCCTCCGGGGACTGCGGGACGTGCTTGCCCAGCACCTGCGAGACCAGCAGGTGGGCGCGCTTCGGGTTGCGCCGCAGCGCCAGTCCGAGCAGCTCGTCCAGCCGTGGCGACCCCGGCGCGCCGGCCTCCTCCAGGCGTACGCCCAGCCGGTCCGCGACCCAGGTTCCCGACCACACCGCGTCGATCGTCTTGCCTCTCTCCGTGTCCGAGGGGTTCAAGGGCGGACTCACACCTGGAGCCCGGCCGTGAGCAGGTCGACGAAGCCGACCTCCTCCTTCGCCACACCGAAGACCTCGGCGCGCAGCATGGTGCGCTCGGCCCAGGCCCGGTGGGGCTTCACTTCGTTCATCTTGTTTGTGTAGGCGGAGCGCATGACTCCGCCGCCGCCGCGCTCGGGGCGCAGGATGTCCTGGGCGTCGCTGAACTCTTCGTGGGAGACCACCGACAGTGCGTGGACGGGCGTGACGTGGGCGGGGTGGATGCAGGTCTTGCCGAGGAGTCCGTTGGCCCGGTCGAGCTCGATCTCGCGCAGCAGCCCGTCGAGGTCGTGCTCGATGAGGGTGGTGCGCAGTTCCTCGGCCCCTTCCTCGAGGAAGGGGCTGCGGCGCAGCTGGGGCTTGAAGAGGCGCTGCTGGCTGCGGAAGTACTCCCAGACGGGTCCGGTCACGGTGAAGCCGGTGCCGTCGGCGCGGCTGAGCACGTTCACCACGTCGGCGATCACTCCGGCGACGATCTGGACGTCGTAGGCGGTCATGTCCGGGGTGCGGCGCAGTCCGTAGACCGAGCAGAAGTCGGTGACGCCGAGGCGCAGGGCCAGGACGCGCTCGCGGTACCGGTTGACGGTGCGGGAGATGCCCGCGAGGGCTTCGACGCGGGTTTCGAGGTGGAGGAGGTCGGGGGTCTCCAGGACGGGCATCGCGTACAGCGGGTGCTGTCCGTTGTCCGCCTCGGCCTGGGCCACGGCGTCGAGGAAGGCGGTTCCGCGGTTCTCGGTGAACTTGGGGAGTACGAATCCGGCCAGTCTTCGTGCGGAGCCGCCGAGGCGGCGCACGAGGTCGGGTATCTGCTCGGGGGTGCGGACCCGGATGAAGAGGAGCGGGAGCTCCCCGCCCTCGGCGTCGAGGGCGGCGAACTGCCGGACGAGGTTGTCCTCGGCGCCCGCGACCTCGGCGTCGCTGATGGAATCCTCCAGGCAGAGGACCATGGAGACGACTCCGCGGCCGGCCTGCTTGTGGACGTCCCCGGCGAGGTGGGGGCGGGTGGCGGGGCTGTAGAGGGTGGCTCCGAGGGCGGCGGCGAGAATGCGGGCGGGCGAGGCTGCGGTGAACTCGGCCGGCTCCTGGTGGAAGAGGTCCTTACGGACGGTGGGCGATACGTGCCCAAAGTGACGCATGTGCTTCCCCCGTACTGCCTCGGCGGCCCAACTGGCATGGCCGGTAATAGTACGTACGAATATGAGTCAAGAGTTCCTCAAGCACATGAAGTTCAGGTAACCCTCTTGCACCATGCCCAGGACTTTCGTCCGGGACAAGGCCCTGCGGGGGGCCGCGTTGTTCCGCGCCGCCCCGGGAGGGCAGGATGACGGGCATGACGCACGCGATGCAGAAGGGCTCGAACATCCCGGTGACCGCCGTGGCGGTCCGGGCGGTGCTGCGCTGGACCGGCGGCCCCGAGGTGCCGGACGTCGATGCCTCGGCGCTGCTCGTGGGCCCGGACGGGCGGGTGCGCTCGGACGAGGACTTCGTGTTCTACAACCAGCCCCGCCATCCCTCGGGGTCCGTCTGGCGGCTCGGCAAGAAGCAGCTCGGCGACGGGATCACCGATGCCGTGCAGGCGGACCTGCGCGCGGTGCCGCCGGTCGTGGACCGGGTCCTGGTGGTGGCCTCGGCCGAGGACGTGCCGTTCGAGCGGGTCCGGGACCTGCGGATCCTGCTGTACGACGCCACGGCGACCGGCGGCTCCGAGCCGCTGGCCCACTTCGATGTACGGCCCGAGACCGGCGCCGAGACGGCCCTGATCTGCGGGGAGCTGTACCGCCGGGGCGACGGGTGGAAGTTCCGCGCGCTGGGCGAGGGCTACTCGAACGGCCTCGTCGGACTGGCGACCGACCACGGGATCTCCGTGGACGAGAACGCCGCCGAGGGCTCGTCCGGGTCCGCGGCCGCCGCCGGGCCGACCGCCGAGCAGACGGCCGCGATGCGCCCGCCGACCCCGCCGGCGCCACTGACGCAGGCCCCGCCGGCCGCGCAGCCGGCGTACGGGTACCCACAGCCGGTGTCCCCGGCCCCGGTGCCGGTGCCGGGCGGCGACCCGACGTTCCGGCTGCCGGTGCAGGGCCCGCAGTTCATCCGCCGCTGACGCCCCGCCTGACCGGGGCCCGCGCGGGGCCCCGTCAGGGACGCCCCGCCAGGGGTCCCGGTCAGGGGTCCCGCGGGGCCCGGTCACGCCTCCCGCTCAGGCCTTGGTGCTCTTGTAGCCCCGCCCCCACTGCAGGCCCCACCCGTACAGCCGGTCCAGCTCGGCCTGGAACCCGTACACGAACTTCACCTCGCGCCGCACGATCAGCTCGCCCTTCACGTGCTCCAGGGTGAGCACCGCACAGGAGCGGGCCTGCGGCTGCCGCTCCTCCAGCGGGATCTCGATCCGCGGCCCGGTGATCGGGTACAGGGTGACCATGGCGTGCGTCCGGTCGAAGGCCGGGGTCTGGTCGTAGATGTAGACGAACACCAGCAGCCGCTTGATCTCGTCGGCGTGGTCGAGGTTGACGAAGACCGTCTCCCCGGAGGGCGCCCCGAACCGGTCGTCGCCGCTGAGCTTCACGTACGGCGGGCTGTTGATGTCGCCGTGGAGGTTGCCCAGGGGCTGCACGACGCCCCGGGTGCCGTCGGCCAGCTCGTAGAGGCAGCCGAGGTCCAGGTCGACGTTGACCATGCCCTGGGTGTGCGCCTGCACCATGTCGGGCTTGAACAGCTTGAACGGGTGGCGCAGGAGCCGGCCGCCCTCGCCTCCGCCGCGGCCGCCGATGTCCGAGCTGCGCATGCGCCAGGACAGGTTGACCCGGAGGTTGCCGTGGACCGCCCCCTGTTTGGTGAGCGACACCGTCGGATGCCGCTTGGTCAGCTCGATCGCCGCCGAGGCGCCGCCCGAGTCGAACTGCAGGGCCCGGCTGCCCCTGATCCCGTCGAAGAATCCCATTCCCCTACCCCCCTCGTGCTGTGCGGACAGCGCTTTTCGGACAGCGTGGCCTGTACGCGGACGGGGCGGCCGGGAAGGTCCGCAGACCAGCCCGGCCGCCCCGCAGATGGAGCGTTCCGCATTACCGCCGTGATCATGCCTCGGCGGCGGAACCCTCCAGTTCCAACCGCTTGTTGCGGCGCACCGAGGACCAGAAGGACCAGGCGATGAGCAGCACGCCGACGAGGCCGGTGATGACCTCGTGGATCTCGTACTGGATGGTGACGAGCAGGATCACGGCGAGCGCGCCGATGGCGTAGTGCGCGCCGTGCTCGAGGTAGACGTAGTCGTCGAGGGTGCCCTGGCGGACCAGGTAGACCGTGAGCGACCGGACGTACATGGCACCGATGCCGAGGCCGAGGGCCATCAGCACGATGTCGTTGGTGATGGCGAAGGCGCCGATGACCCCGTCGAAGGAGAAGGAGGCGTCGAGGACTTCGAGGTAGAGGAACATGAAGAAGGCGGCCTTGCCGGCCATGGCGACGGCCGAGACGGGCTTGCCGCTCTTCTTGGCCGCTTCCTCCGCTTCGTGCTCGGCCTCTTCCTCTTCTTCGAGGCGGTTCTCGAAGTAGCCCGAGAGCCCGCCGACGACCATGTAGGTGATCAGACCGGCGATGCCGGAGACCAGGACGGTCTGCGCCTTGTCCACGTGGGCCCCGCCGTGCTGGTGGGCGTGGGCGGCGAAGGTCATGGACGTGATCAGCAGGGCGATCAGCGCGATGCACGCCGACAGCATGTCGATCTTGCCGAGCTTGGCGAGCGGGCGTTCGAGCCACGCGAGCCACTTGATGTCCCGGTCCTCGAAGATGAAGTCGAGGAAGATCATCAGGAGGAACATGCCGCCGAAGGCCGCGATCGCCGGGTGGGCGTCCGTGACCAGCTGCTCGTACATGTCCTTGTCGTTCAGCGCCAGGTCGACGGCCTCGATGGGGCCGATGCCGGCGGTGACCGCGACGATCACGACGGGGAAGACCAGGCGCATGCCGAACACGGCGATGAGCACGCCGACCGTGAGGAAGATCTTCTGCCAGAAGGCATTCATCTTCTTCAGGATTCCGGCGTTGACCACCGCATTGTCGAAGGACAGCGAGATCTCAAGGATGGACAGGATCGCGACGATCCCGAATCCGGTCCACCCCCCGTAGAACACCGCTGCGACCAGACCGAGCGCAGTGACTGCGAACGACCAGCCGAAGGTTTTGAGAACCACTGGCACCCCATCGTCTTGTACGGCTTTACGAAACGTTGACCCCGAAGTCTAGAGCGATGCCCCGGAGCCCCGACGCGTACCCCTGCCCCACTGCGCGGAACTTCCATTCGCCGCCGTACCGGTAGACCTCGCCGAAGATCATTGCGGTCTCGCTCGAGGCGTCCTCGGTGAGGTCGTAGCGGGCCAGTTCCTGGCCGTCCGATTCGTTCACCACGCGAATGAAGGCGTTGCTGACCTGGCCGAAGCTCTGGCGGCGGGCCTCCGCCTCGTGGATCGAGACCGGAAAGACGATCTTGTCGACCTCGACCGGCACCTTGGTCAGGTCGATGAGGATCGACTCGTCGTCGCCCTCGCCCTCGCCGGTGAGGTTGTCCCCCGTGTGTTCGACGGAGCCCTCGGGGCTCTTCAGGTTGTTGTAGAAGACGAAGTACGCGTCCCCCAGGACCCGGCCGTCGCGGCACAGCAGCGCGCTGGCGTCGAGGTCGAAATCGGCCCCCGTGGTCGAGCGCGCGTCCCAACCGAGACCGACCAGGACCCGGGTGAGGTTCGGTGCGGCCTTGGAGAGGGAGACGTTGCCCCCCTTGGCGAGTGTGACGCCCATGTTGTGGTCCTCCCCGGACGACGTGGTGATCGCGGCGCGCCCGCATGGCGGGCCGGCGTTGAGTCCCGGCCGGTGAGCTCGGCCGGTGGATCGTTGCAAAGCACGTCCGGCGCCGTACACACAGTGCACGGCGCCGGACGGGTGACTGCTGGCAGGCTCAGACGTTGACGCCGAAGTCCTGGGCGATGCCGCGCAGGCCGGAGGCGTAGCCCTGGCCGATGGCGCGGAACTTCCACTCCGCACCGTTGCGGTACAGCTCGCCGAAGACCATGGCGGTCTCGGTCGAGGCGTCCTCGGAGAGGTCGTAGCGGGCGAGCTCGGAGTTGTCGGCCTGGTTCACCACGCGGATGTACGCGTTGCGGACCTGGCCGAAGCTCTGCTGGCGGCTCTCGGCCTCGTAGATCGAGACCGGGAAGACGATCTTGGCGACATCGGCCGGGACGCCGGCCAGGTTCACCTTGATGGCCTCGTCGTCGCCCTCGCCCTCACCGGTGGTGTTGTCACCGGTGTGCTCGACCGAGCCGTCCGGGCTCTTCAGGTTGTTGAAGAACACGAAGTTCGAGTCGTTGGCGACCTTGCCCTGGTCGTTGGTCAGGATCGCGCTGGCGTCGAGGTCGAAGTCGACGCCGGTGGTGGTGCGAGCGTCCCAGCCCAGACCGACGATGACCGCCGTCAGATTCGGCGCGGCCTTGGTCAGCGAGACGTTTCCGCCCTTGCTGAGGCTGACTCCCACGGGTCCTCCATTGGGTTCATGTGTGGGGCGGTGCCCCGTCGTGCGGTTTCTACCGGGATCAACGTTTCGATCCTAGTGACGGGTTCCCGCCTGCCGGCGTCTTTCCCGGTGAACAGTTCCCGGAACCCGCTGGAAGTGCACCAAGTGCCCGGGGTCCCCGACGGGGCCCCGAGCCCGGCCCGGGGCCGGCTCAGAGGCTGTCGAGGGCCTTGATGTACTCGTTCAGGTCACGCGCGTCGGGCAGGCCGTTGACGACGGTCCAGCGCACGATGCCGTCCTTGTCGATGATGAAGGTGCCGCGGACCGCGCAGCCCTTCTCCTCGTCGAAGACGCCGTACGCGCGGGAGGTCTCGCCGTGCGGCCAGAAGTCCGACAGCAGCGGGTAGTCCAGGTTCTCCTGCTCGCCGAAGACCCGCAGGGTCGGCACGGAGTCGTTGGAGACCGCGAGGAGCTGGACGTCATCGTTCTGGAACCGCGGCAGCTGGTCGCGCAGCTCGCACAGCTCGCCGGTGCAGACCCCCGTGAAGGCGAACGGGTAGAAGAGCAGCACCACGGCCTTCTCCCCCCGGAAGTCGGAGAGCCGCACGGTCGCGCCGTGGTTGTCCTTGAGCTCGAAGTCCGGGGCCTTGCTGCCGACCTCGATCGCCATCTCTCGCATCCCTTCGTTCCTGCATCCCTGCATTGGGCTGTTCGGGTGGGTCCAGCCTATGGGGATCAGGGGCCCGGAACGCACGCACCCCGCCGACCGGGTGGGAATCCGGCCGACGGGGTGCGTGTCCGCTTGGCTGCGGGGCGCGGCTCAGCGCTTGGACTTGGCGGCCTTCGGCGTCACCAGCTTGGTGGAGGTCCACTCCTTGCCGACGGGCAGACCCTTGGCAAGCGAAAGGCCGGCGGTCGTGGCGGCCTCGCTGATGTCGCTGGCCTCGACGAAGCCGTCACGGCCCGTCTTGGGGGTCAGCAGCAGGATCAGTGCGCCTTCCTCGACCAGCTCGGTCGCGTCGACCAGGGTGTCCGTCAGATCGCCGTCCTCGTCGCGGAACCACAGCAACACCGCGTCGGCGACGTCGTCGTAGTCCTCGTCGGCGAGCTCGCTGACGAGCTTCTCGACGGTGTCACGGAAATCCTGATCGACGTCCTCGTCGTAGCCGATCTCCTGGACCACCTGTTCGGACTGGAAACCCAGCCGGGCGGCCAGGCTCTCCGCGTGGTCCGCGGTCGCGCTCACGGGGTGCCTCCTGCTCATGTTCGGTGAATGTCTTCGGCGGCGCGCGTACGCGCAGCATTGGGCGTAGTCCACACGGGCGCGGCGGATCGCGCAAGTACCCTGCCGCCGAGACCGTCGAAACGGTGACGATTACGGCCGTCTCGCCGCAACTTTCAGCCTTCCCGTGCGCACGTCTGGTGATTCATCCCACACCATTCCAGGTCATTCGGCATCATCGGCGACTCCGGAGGGCTTTCCTACCTGTTTGAGGGACGAACGGGCTTCCGAACCAGCTGATCATCTTGAGCGTAAGGTTGCGATTCGGCCGGACCGGCCGCCGACGGCGCCCCGAATCGCCGCGACTCCGGTGATTACCCAGCGGTACAGGTGACGATTCCGACCGAGAGTAAGACGATGGGAGGCGGCGAAACCCCATGGCACGACTCCCCTGACAGCGAAGGAACAGCGTGGCTTCCGCATCCGATCGCAATCCGATCATCATTGGCGGCCTGCCGAGCCAGGTCCCGGACTTCGATCCGGAGGAGACGCAGGAGTGGCTCGACTCCCTGGACGCCGCCGTCGACGAGCGGGGCCGTGAGCGCGCCCGCTACCTGATGCTGCGGCTGATCGAGCGGGCCCGCGAGAAGCGCGTGGCCGTACCCGAGATGCGCAGCTCGGACTACGTCAACACGATCGCCACCAAGGACGAGCCCTTCTTCCCCGGCAACGAGGAGATCGAGCGCAAGGTCCTGAACGCCACCCGGTGGAACGCGGCCGTCATGGTCTCGCGCGCCCAGCGTCCCGGGATCGGCGTCGGCGGCCACATCGCCACGTTCGCCTCCTCCGCCTCCCTCTACGACGTGGGCTTCAACCACTTCTTCCGGGGCAAGGACGAGGGCGACGGCGGCGACCAGATCTTCTTCCAGGGCCACGCCTCGCCCGGCATCTACGCGCGCGCCTACCTCCTGGACCGGCTCTCCGAGCAGCAGCTCGACGCCTTCCGGCAGGAGAAGTCGAAGGCCCCGTACGGCCTGTCCAGCTACCCGCACCCGCGGCTGATGCCGGACTTCTGGGAGTTCCCGACCGTCTCGATGGGCCTCGGCCCGCTCGGCGCGATCTACCAGGCCCGGATGAACCGGTACATGGAGGCGCGCGGGATCGCCGACACCTCCAAGTCACACGTTTGGGCGTACCTCGGCGACGGCGAGATGGACGAGCCGGAGTCGCTCGGCCAGCTGTCGATCGCGGCGCGCGAGGGCCTGGACAACCTGACCTTCGTCGTGAACTGCAACCTGCAGCGGCTCGACGGCCCGGTGCGCGGCAACGGCAAGATCATCCAGGAGCTGGAGTCGCAGTTCCGCGGTGCCGGCTGGAACGTCATCAAGCTGATCTGGGACCGCTCCTGGGACCCGCTGCTCGCGCAGGACCGCGACGGCATCCTGGTCAACCGGATGAACTCGACGCCGGACGGCCAGTTCCAGACGTACGCCACCGAGACGGGCGCGTACATCCGCGAGCACTTCTTCGGCGACGACCAGCGGCTGCGGGCGATGGTCGAGAACATGAGCGACCAGCAGCTGCTGCACCTGGGCCGCGGCGGCCACGACCACAAGAAGATCTACGCGGCGTACGCGGCGGCCAAGGCCCACAAGGGCCAACCGACGGTGATCCTGGCGCAGACGGTCAAGGGCTGGACGCTCGGCCCGAACTTCGAGGGCCGCAACGCGACGCACCAGATGAAGAAGCTGACGGTCGACGACCTCAAGCGCTTCCGCGACCGTCTGCACATCCCGATCACGGACGCGCAGCTGGAGGGCGGCGCGCCGCCGTACTACCACCCGGGCCGCAATTCGCCGGAGATCCAGTACATGCACGACCGCCGCAGCTCGCTGGGCGGCTACGTGCCGACCCGTGTGGTGCGCGCGAAGCCGCTGCAGCTGCCGGACGACAAGGCGTACGCGGCGGCCAAGAAGGGCTCGGGCCAGCAGTCGATCGCCACGACCATGGCGTTCGTGCGCATCCTGAAGGACCTGATGCGGGACAAGGAGATCGGCAGGCGCTTCGTGCTGATCGCCCCGGACGAGTACCGCACGTTCGGCATGGACGCGTTCTTCCCGAGCGCCAAGATCTACAACCCGCTGGGCCAGCAGTACGAGGCGGTCGACCGCGACCTTCTGCTCGCGTACAAGGAGTCGCCGACCGGCCAGATGCTGCACGACGGCATCTCGGAGGCGGGCTGCACGGCCTCGCTGATCGCCGCGGGTTCGGCCTACGCGACGCACGGCGAGCCGCTGATCCCGGTCTACGTCTTCTACTCGATGTTCGGTTTCCAGCGCACGGGTGACCAGTTCTGGCAGATGGCCGACCAGCTGGCGCGCGGTTTCGTCCTGGGTGCGACCGCCGGCCGGACCACCCTGACGGGTGAGGGCCTGCAGCACGCCGACGGTCACTCCCAGCTGCTGGCGTCGACGAACCCGGGCTGCGTGGCTTACGACCCGGCGTACGGGTACGAGATCGCGCACATCGTCCAGGACGGCCTGCGCCGCATGTACGGGCCCGAGGCCGAGGACGTCTTCTACTACCTGACCGTCTACAACGAGCCGATCCAGCACCCGGCCGAGCCGGCCGGTGTCGACGTGGAGGGGATCCTCAAGGGCATCCACCGGGTGTCCACGGGCTCGGCGGGCTCCATCGGGGCGCAGATCATGGCCTCGGGCGTGGCGGTGCCGTGGGCGCTGGAGGCCCAGCGGATCCTGGCCGAGGAGTGGAACGTCCGGGCGGACGTCTGGTCGGCGACCTCCTGGAACGAGCTGCGCCGCGACGCCGTCGAGGTGGAGGAGCACAACCTGCTCCACCCGGAGGAGGAGCAGCGCGTCCCGTACGTGACGCGGAAGCTGTCGGGTGCGGAGGGGCCGTTCGTGGCGGTCTCGGACTGGATGCGGTCCGTCCCGGACCAGATCTCGCGGTGGGTGCCCGGCGCCTACACCTCGCTGGGTGCGGACGGCTTCGGCTTCGCGGACACGCGGGGCGCGGCCCGGCGCTTCTTCCACATCGACGGGCCGGGGCGCGGGAGTGCGCCCCGGCCCGCCGCCGTTGCCCCGGTCACTGCGGCCCTGCGCGGGTCCGTGCGGCCCGTCAGGCTTTACCTGTTCCTTACGATGCTCTGTATGAAGCAACCCTCCCGCCAGCTGCGGTGGGAGCGGCGGAGCCAGACCCCGCTGCTCGTGCTAGCCATCGCTTTCGCCGTCGCGTACGCCGTCCCGATCGTGGTCCCCGACGCGGACCACCGGGTGCACCGGGCGTGCACGCTCACCGAGTGGGTGGTGTGGGGGGCGTTCGCCGCCGACTACCTGATGCGGCTGGGCCTGTCGACGGCGAAGAAGGCGTTCGTCCGGACCCACTGGCTGGACCTGGTCGCGGTGCTGCTGCCGATGCTCCAGCCGCTGCGGCTGCTGCGGCTGGTGTCCACGCTGCTGCTGGTGGGCCGGCGGGCCCGGATGGCCCCGCAGATCCGGCTGACCACGTACGTGGCGGGGGCGGTGGTCGGGCTGCTGATGTTCGGCTCGCTCGCCGTGCTGAGCGTGGAGCGGGACGCGCCCGACGGCAACATCAAGAACCTGGGCGATGCCGTGTGGTGGAGCTTCACCACCATGACGACCGTCGGGTACGGGGACCACTCCCCCACCACCGGGCTCGGCCGGGTGCTCGCGGTGGGGCTGATGCTGTCGGGGATCGCCCTGCTCGGTGTGGTCACCGCCAACATCGCGGCCTGGTTCATCTCCCGCTTCGACCGCGACGACCGGGTGGAGCGGGCGCAGACCGCCGCGATCGCCGAACTGGCCGCGGAGGTACGGGCGCTGCGCGCCGAGATCGGTCGCCTCGGCGGAACGGTCGCCCCGGGCGCGGGGACCACTCCGGGCGCGGGGGCCACTCCGGGCGCGGGGGCCGACGTACCGGCCCATGTGCCCGAAGCGGCCCCGGCGGCGCACTAGCGTTCCCACACCTTGAAGGCCCGGACCAGGTAGAGCGATTGGGGCAGCTGGACCCCGTCGCCCGGGTAGGTCTGGAACTCGCCGGTCTCGGCACACACGGCCGACTGGTAGGTGGTCACCGGCCGTCCGGTGCGGTTGACCAGCGACTGGGCGCTGGTCCCGGCGGGCAGTGCCGTACAGCTGTTGATGTCCATGGTGCTCAGCTCGTGGGCATGGCGGGTGCCCTTGAACTCCGGCTTCGCCCACAGGCACAGCTGCCCGGTGGCGCAGGCGGGGGCCTTGCCCGGCGGCGGGCCGGCGGCGTGTGCGGTGCCTGCCGTGCTCGGGACGAACGCGGCGAGGGCCAGGAAGGCCGCGGCGAGGACGGTGGTGGACCGTGCGGGTGAACTCGTACGCATGACAGGTCAACTCCTTGTGGACCGGGGCTCCCCGGACCGGTTCCGGGGCGCCTCGGACCCCACGCTGACCTGCGAGGACGGCCGGGCGGAAGGGGCCGTGGGCGGGTCCACCCTGATAGGCGACGGCCCCGCCGCAGCCGTCCCGCGGGGCTCTCGTACGCACCTGGTTGACGCGGGTGCGGTGGCCTGCGGCGAGCGGGGCGGCTCTGCCCGCTCCCGGTTGTCCCCGATCGGGCTGCCGGCCGGGACGGCGGTGGCGGCCACGGCCCTCACCAACGGGTTAACGGACAGTGGCCGCCGGGTCCGTCACGGGTAACCTGACCGCTCACTCGGCGTCGGATTCGGCATGCGCAGCATGCGGGAAGGACACCTCCGGTGATGACCGACGAGCGGCCGGTCCCGGCGCGCGGGCTTCGCGAACGCAAGAAGCGGCGCACCCGGGACGCGCTGGTGCGCGCCGCCCTCCTCCTGTTCGTCGAGCAGGGGTACGAGCGCACCACCGTCGACGAGATCACCGACGTCGTGGACGTCTCCCAGCGGACCTTCTTCCGGTACTTCGCCAACAAGGAGGAGGTGGCCTTCGCCGTCCAGGACCTGGTCGAGTCGCACTTCGTCGCCGCGCTGCGCTCCCGGCCGCCCGCCGAGGGCCCCCTCGAGGCGCTGCGGGGCGCCGTGCTCGGCGCCTGGGACACCCTCGACGAGGCGCTCTGCGGCGTGGTCCCCGTCGACCTCTACATGCGGACGTACCGGCTCATCGAGTCGACCCCGGCGCTGCTCGCCGTCCACCTGCGCCGCTCGACCGGGCTGGAGGAACGCATCGCCCGGCTGATCGCCGAGCGCGAGGGCCTGGACGTGGACACCGACCCGCGGCCCCGGCTGGCGGTCGCCGCGTTCTACGGAGTGATGAGGGTCACCGGCCGCCTGTGGGGGCGGGGAGAGGACGCCAGCGTGGCCTCGATCCGGCGGATGACCGAGGCCTGCCTTGACCAGATCGGCCCGGCGCTTGCCGCCGACTGGCGCTGAACCTCCGTAGGGGGTCCCACGGTCGGCCGTGAACCCGGTCACCCCGGGCGCCGTGCCCGGATCCGGTCTCCTACGCTGGTCCCAGTGAACCTGCCCGGCCTCGCCCACTCCACCGCCTTCGCCGCCGACCCGCGCCCCGCCGCCCTGCGCACCCTGCTCGCGCTCGCGGTGGTCTTCATCATGCTGGCGACCACCGGCTGGACCGCCGTGCACCGGCCCGACGCCGGGACCTCCCTGCGCGCCGCCGCCCTCGCCTCCTGGTCCACGGCCCGCATCGACGGCCGGCCGGTGCCGGCCGCCGACGCCCCCGTACGGACGGTCGCCCGGTTCTTCGCCGAGCTCGACGGCTCCCAGCGGGCCCGGCTCGCCGAGGGGTACCCCCTGGTCGTCGGCAACCTCGACGGGGCGCCCGCCGCGCTGCGCTACCGGGCCAACCTGCGCGGCCTGGAGCAGGCCGCGCGCGTGGACGAGGCCCGCAGCCGGGACGTCCGCCTGACCCCGGCCGACCGCGCCACGGCCGGCCGCCGCTCCCACCGCTTCGCCTCCCTGGCCGAGCCGGGCCGGCAGATCCTCGCCTTCGACCCCACCGGCGGCGGCCGCGTCGCAGAGGTGTTCGGCGACCTCGACCGGGCCGGCCGGATCTCGGTGGTCGTCCCCGGAGTGGACACCGACGTGCTCACCTTCGAGCGCACGCAGCGCCGTCTCATCGCACCCGTCGGCATGGCGCAGTCGCTGTACGAGGCCCAGCGCGCGGCGGCTCCCGACAGCCGGACCGCGGTCATCGCCTGGGCCGGCTACACCGCGCCCACCGGGGTCGGCATGGACGCGGCGACCGGCCGGATGGCGGTGGACGGGGCCGTGCGGCTGGAGTCGCTGGCCGCTGCGCTGCCCGGCGATGCGAGCGTGGCGCTGTTCTGCCACAGCTACGGCTCGGTGGTGTGCGGGGTCGCCGCGCACGCCCTGCCGGAACGGGTGACGGACGTGGTGGTGGCGGGCAGTCCCGGGATGCGCGCGGGCTCGGTGGCCGAACTGCACACGTCGGCGCGGGTGTGGGCGACGCGGGACGCCGGGGACTGGATCGCGGACGTACCGCACCTGGAGGTCGGCGGGGTCGGCCACGGGGCGGACCCGGTGTCGCCGGACTTCGGATCGCGCCTGCTGTCGTCGGCCGGGGCGAAGCTCCACACCGGCTATTTCGAGCCAGGTACCGGATCCCTGGACAACTTCGCCAAAATCGGAACCGGTACGTTCACTTCCGTTGTGTGCGCGACCGGCGACGATGCGTGCCGCCGTGGAATTTCCGGGACAGACGGGGACTGACACGTGTAGAGCCTCGGAAAACGGGCTCTGCGCCGAGGGGGACGCGCAGGGGTACGTCCCCTTACGATGTGCCGCATGGGTGACGTACTGGCCGGAAACCATGCCGTCTGGGAGTTCGACTCGGACTCGGTGCTCATCCGCTTCGCACGGGGGATAAGAACGCCGAGGACTCCGAGACTCCTTCATGCCCTCGGGGCGCGGCGGATCCCCTTCGAGGCGTTGTCGGGGGTGACCGTGAACACGACCGGGTCCGGGGGGAAACGGGACGCGGTGGTCCTGCACGCCGTGCCGCGGACGGGCGCGGATCCGCTGATGGAGGCCGCCGCGGGGCAGTTGCGGGCGGCCTGCGACCCGTACCGGCTGGTGCTGCCGGCGGACCGGGCCGCGCAGGCGGCCGAGTTCGCGGACGCCGTACGGGCCCGGCTGGGTCCGGATGCGGCCGATCCGGCGGAACGTTTCCTTGTCCCGGTGCCGCAGCCGCCGCTGCAGCTGAAGGCGTACGACGCGCGGCTGGGCTTCGACGGCTCGGCCGTCACGTTCCACTGGTCGCGTACGGGCGCCACCAGCACCAAGTGGAAGGCGGGCGACCAGCGTTACCCGCTGTCCGCGCTGACCGGCGTCGAGTGGAGCTCGCCGGAGAAGCCGGGCGGCCACCTGCGGCTGCTCCTGCGGGACAGCACCGGAGAACCGAGGCCCGACCACGACCTGGCGGCCGCGGTGTTCGGCGTCGGATACGGGGCGGTGCACGAGTCGCTGCCGTTCGCGGCGGCCGTCCTCGCCGCCCTGCGCGGCCGCACCCCGGTGGCCTCGGTCCCGGCGGCCCGCACGGACGAACGCCTGCACCACCTGGGCGAGCTGTACAGCGCGGGCCTGCTGACGGACGCGGAGTACGCGGCCCTGCGCGACCGCTTCGCCGCCGACGCCTGACCTCCGCCGGGCCCGGCGCCGGTTGCCCCGGCGCGGGGCCCGGCGCGGTCGCGCCGACTAGTTCTCGCGGGCCGCCGAGGTCGAGCTCATGTCCGGATAGCGGTCGCCCGCGACCTGGGCGGCGATCGGCTCCAGCAGGGCCAGCTCCGCCGGCGTCAGGATGATCCGGGTCGCCGCGGTGTTCTCCGCGAGGCGGCCCGGCTTGCGGGTGCCGGGAATCGGGACCACCGTCAGCCCGTGCACCTGCGCCTGCTGGTGCACCCAGGCCAGCGCGATCTGCCCCGGGGTCGCCCCGTGCGCCTGCGCGATCCGGCGCACCGGCTCCAGCAGCGCCGCGTTGGCCTTGGCGTTGTCGCCGGTGAAGCGGGGCTGGGAGGCCCGGAAGTCGCCGGCCGACAGCTCCGCCGCGTCCGCGAACGCCCCGGTCAGGAAGCCGCGCCCGAGCGGCGAGTACGGCACGAAGGCCACGCCCAGCTCCGCCGCCGCACCCACCGCACTGCGCTCCACGTCCCGGCTGAACAGCGACCACTCCGACTGGAGCGCCGCGATCGGGTGCACCGCGTACGCCTCGCGCAGCTCGGCGCCGGTGACCTCGCTGAGCCCCAGGTGGCGCACCTTCCCCTCCTGTACCAGCTCGGCCATCGCGCCCACCGACTCGGCGAACGGCACGGCCGGGTCGCGCCGGTGCATGTAGTAGAGGTCGATCACCTCGGTCCGCAGCCGCCGCAGGCTGTCCTCCACGGCCCGGCGGATGTACGCGCGGTCGTTGCGGATGGCCCGGTACTGCGGGTCGTCGGTGCGCTCGACGGCGAACTTGGTGGCGAGGGTGATCCCGTCCCGGTGCGCGGCCACGAACGGCGCGAGGAACTCCTCGTTGCGGCCGCGCCCGTAGACGTCCGCGGTGTCGAAGAGGGTGACCCCGGCGGCCAGGGCCGCGTCCAGGGTCTCGCGGGCCGCCGCCTCGTCGGTGTCCCCGTAGAACTCGCTCATGCCCATGCAGCCGAGGCCCTGGACACCGACCCGCGGGCCGCCCTTGCCGAGTTCGGCCTGCTCGATGGTGTGGTCCTGCGTCATTGCTCGTTCGCCTTCCCCGCGGTCGTGACCGTGCCTGCGGCCGTGGAATACATGCCGATCTTGAAGTCCAGTACGGCGAGCGCGTCGGTCAGCTCCGTGATGCGCGTGCGCACCTCGCGCCGCGTCCGCTCCAGCAGTTCGCGGCGCCGGTCGACGGTGTGCTCGCCCTCGCGCACGAGTTCCGCGTAGCGGACCATGTCGGCCACCGACATCCCGGTGGCGCGCAGCTTGCCCACGAAGGCCAGCCAGTGGAGGTCCTTGTCGGTGAACCGGCGCTGTCCCGAGTGGGAGCGGTCCACGTGCGGCATCAGGCCGATCCGCTCGTACCAGCGCAGGGTGTGCTGGGTCAGACCGGTCCGGGCCTCTACCTCGCTGATCGTGTACCGCGTCTGCGTCAGGCTCATGGCGACCACGCTAAAACCTTGGAGTGCACTCCAAGCAAGTAGGCTCGGTCGCATGGAGAGCGTGGAAACCCTGCAGAGTCTGCGGATCATCGAGAACTGGCCGGTTCCGACCGCCGCGGCGGCCGTCGTACGCGCCGACGGGAGCCTGGCCGGCGCGCACGGGCCCGTCGATCACCGCTTCGCGCTGGCCTCGGTGACCAAGCCGCTCGCCGCGTACGCCGCACTCGTCGCGTACGAGGAGGGGGCGATCGAGCTGGACGAGCCTGCCGGACCCGAGGGCTCGACGGTCCGTCACCTGCTCGCGCACACCAGCGGGCTGGCCTTCGACGAGCACCGCGCGATGGCCGCGCCCGGCACGCGCCGGCTGTACTCGAACGCCGGTTTCGAGGTGCTCGGCGACCACATCACCAAGGCCACCGGAATCCCCTTCGCGCAGTACGTGCACCAGGCGGTGTTCGAGCCGCTCGGCATGGCGTCGACGACGCTGGAGGGCTCGCCCGCCAAGGACGGCGTCTCGACCGTCTCCGACCTGGTCCGCTTCGCCGCGGAGCTCCAGGCGCCCCGGCTGCTCGACGTCCGTACGGTCGCCGAGGCCACCTCCGTGGTCCACCCGGGCCTCAAGGGCGTGCTCCCGGGGTACGGGATCCAGTCCCCCAACGACTGGGGGCTCGGCCTGGAGATCCGGGACGGCAAGGCCCCGCACTGGACGGGCGCCTCGTCCTCGCCGCGCACCTTCGGCCACTTCGGGCAGGCCGGCACCTTCCTGTGGGTGGACCCCGACGCGCGCGCCGCGTGTGTGGCGCTGGCCGACCGCGCGTTCGGCCCGTGGGCCGTGGAGGCCTGGCCCCCGTTCACCGACGCGGTCCTCGCCGAGCTCGCCGGGAGGTGAGGCGGGACGCTGCTTTGACGGCACCCCCTAGGGCAGTTCCCAGATCAGCAGCTCGCCCGGGGACCCGGCGACGATCTCCAGGCCCTGTTCGCCGGTGATCCGCGCCGCGTCCCCGGGTCCGAGCTCTTCCCCGTCCAGGCGCAGGTCCCCGTGGACCACGTGCAGGTAGACCCGCTCCGCCGCCGGCAAGGTGACCCGCTCGCCCGCGCCGGGCCTGCGCACGTGCAGGACGGCGCCGGCCGCGGGGACCTCGTACGGGGTGCCGTCGGAGATCCCGCGGACGAGCGTGTACGAGGGCTCCCCGCCGGAGGCGAGGGGCGCGAGCCACATCTGCACGAAGCGCAGCGGCACCGCGCCGTCGTTGCGCTCGATGTGCCGGGCGCCGGTTCCGGCGCGGAGGTGCTGCACGTCGCCGGGCCGGACCAGGGTGCTCTCGCCGGTGCTGCCCTTGTGCGTGAGCTCACCCTGGACGACCCAGGTCACGATCTCGGTGTGACGGTGCGGGTGCTCGTCGAAGCCGGCCCCCGGGGCGAGGGTCTCCTCGTTGCAGGCCAGGACCGGTCCGAAGCGCACGTTGTCCGGGTCGTAGAACCGGCCGAAGGAGAAGGCGTGCAAGGTGGTGATCCCGCTGTCCGGATCCCCGCCTCCGTACCGGTCGGCCCCGCGGCGTACGTCAATCATGGGGTCACGGTAGCCCCCCGGCGGAACGCAGCCGTGGGACCGGACTCCGCGCCGCCGTCCCGATAAGGCAGTCTTGTCCCGTGCCCCAAGCCGAACGTGAGCATTCCCCCGCGCATCCCGCTCCCGCCCATCCGCACGCCGCGACGCTGCGTCGACTGGAGAAGTCCTCCGGCCGGCTCGCCGCCAACGCGATCGCCCGCATGGACGAGACCCTGCCGTGGTACCGGGCGATGCCCCCGGAGAACCGGTCCTGGATCGGCCTGGTCGCCCAGGCCGGCATTGCCGCGTTCACGGAGTGGTTCCGGCACCCGGAGACCCCGCAGGCGATCTCGACGGACGTCTTCGGGACGGCTCCGCGCGAGCTGACCCGGGCGATCACGCTGCGCCAGACCGTGGAGATGGTCCGTACGACGATCGAGGTCATGGAGGCCGCGATCGAGGAGGTCGCGGCCCCGGGCGACGAGTCGATCCTGCGCGAGGCGCTGCTGGTGTACGCCCGGGAGATCGCGTTCGCGACGGCCCAGGTGTACGCGCAGGCCGCCGAGGCGCGGGGGGCGTGGGACGCCCGCCTGGAGTCCCTCGTCGTGAACGCGGTGCTGTCCGGCGAGGCCGACGAGGGCGCGCTGTCGCGGGCCGCGGCGCTCGGCTGGAACTCGCCGGAGCACGTGTGCGTGGTGCTGGGCACCGCGCCGGAGGGCGACAGCGAGCTGACGGTCGAGGCGATCCGGCGCGCGGCCCGGCACCACAAGCTGCAGGTCCTCACCGGTGTGCTCGGTGACCGCCTGGTCGTGATCGCGGGCGGCAGCGACAACCCGATCCAGGTGGCGAAGTCGCTGATCGGGCCTTTCGCGGCGGGTCCGGTGGTGGCCGGTCCGGTGGTTCCGGACCTGCTGAACGCCACCAAGTCGGCGCAGGCCGCGGCCGCCGGGCTGAAGGCGTGCACGGCCTGGCAGGACGCCCCTCGGCCGGTGCTCGCGGACGATCTCCTGCCCGAGCGAGCGATCGCGTCGGATCCCTCCGCCCGGGAGCAGTTGGTGGAGGAGATCTACAGACCGCTGGAAGAGGCGGGGTCGGCGCTGCTGGAGACGCTGAGCGTGTATCTGGAACAGGCGAGCAGCCTGGAAGGGGCCGCACGGATGTTGTTCGTACACCCGAACACGGTGCGCTACCGGCTCCGACGTGTGACCGACGTCACCGGCTGGTCACCGTCCGATGTCCGCTCCGCGTTCACGCTGCGGATCGCCTTGATCCTCGGGCGTCTGGCCGACGGCGATCAGCAGTCCTAGACTTTTGTCGGACATCAACAATTACCCCGACGGTTCTTCGTCCCTGTCCCCACGGGCGGGCGGGACCATCCACAAGAGAGAGTGTGAGGGTGCTCGTACTCGTCGCTCCCGGCCAAGGCGCACAGACGCCCGGCTTCCTGACTCCCTGGCTCGACCTTCCCGGCGCCGCTGACCGCGTCGCCGAGTGGTCCGACGCCATCGGGCTCGACCTTGCCCATTACGGCACGAAGGCCGACGCGGACGAGATCCGCGACACGGCGGTGGCCCAGCCCCTGCTGGTGGCCGCCGGTCTCCTGTCCGCTTCCGCGCTCGGCGCCCGTACGGCCTTCGGCGCCGTCGCGGGCCACAGCGTCGGCGAGATCACCGCCGCCGCGTACGCCGGTGTGCTGTCCGAGGTGGACGCGCTGTCGTTCGTACGGACCCGCGGCCTGGCCATGGCCGAGGCCGCCGCCGTCACCGAGACGGGCATGGCCGCGGTGCTCGGCGGCGACCAGGACGTGGTCGTCGCGCACCTGGAGAAGCTGGGGCTGACCCCGGCCAACATCAACGGTGCCGGCCAGATCGCGGCCGCGGGCACGATGGAGCAGATCGAGGCCCTGGTGGCCGACAAGCCCGAGGGCTCCATGAAGGTCGTCGCCCTCAAGGTCGCGGGCGCCTTCCACACGCACCACATGGCTCCTGCGGTCGCCACGCTGGAGAAGGCCGCGCAGGCCCTCACCCCGGCCGACCCGGAGCTGACGTACGTCTCGAACAAGGACGGCCACGTCGTCACCGCGGGCGCCGACGTCGTCGCCCGCCTGGTCGGCCAGGTCGCGAACCCGGTCCGCTGGGACCTGTGCATGGAGCGGTTCCGCGAGCTGGGCGTCACCGGGATCATCGAGCTCAGCCCGGGTGGCACTCTGACGGGTCTGGCCAAGCGCGCGCTCAAGGGTGTGCCGAACGTGGCCCTGAAGACGCCGGACGATCTCGAGAAGGCCGCGGCACTCGTTGCCGAGCACGCGGCCTGAGAGAAGGAGCCCACACAGCATGTCGAAGATCAAGCCTGCCAAGGGCTCCCCGTACGCCCGCATCCTCGGCGTCGGCGGCTACCGCCCGACCCGCGTGGTCTCCAACGAGGTCATCCTCGAGACGATCGACTCGTCCGACGAGTGGATCCGCTCCCGCTCCGGCATCGCGACCCGGCACTGGGCCTCGCCGCAGGAGACGGTCGCCGCGATGTCGGTGGAGGCCGCCGGCAAGGCGCTGGCCGATGCGGGCGTCTCGCCGGAGCAGATCGGTGCCGTGATCGTCTCGACGGTCTCGCACTTCAAGCAGACCCCGGCCGTCGCGACCGAGATCGCGCACCGGGTCGGAGCGGTCAAGCCCGCCGCGTTCGACATCTCCGCGGGCTGCGCCGGCTTCGGGTACGGACTGACCCTCGCCAAGGGCCTCGTGGTGGAAGGTTCCGCCCAGTACGTCCTCGTCATCGGCGTGGAGCGGCTGTCGGACCTGACCGACCTGGAGGACCGCGCGACGGCCTTCCTGTTCGGCGACGGCGCCGGCGCCGTGATCGTCGGCCCCTCGGACGAGCCGGCCATAGGCCCCACGGTGTGGGGTTCGGAGGGCGACAAGTCCGAGACGATCAAGCAGACCGTGCCGTGGGACGAGTACCTCGGCAAGGACGGCGGCGAGAAGTTCCCGGCCATCACGCAGGAGGGCCAGGCGGTCTTCCGCTGGGCCGTCTTCGAGATGGCCAAGGTGGCCCAGCAGGCGCTCGACGCGGCCGGGATCACCGCGGAGGACCTGGACGTCTTCATCCCGCACCAGGCAAACATGCGGATCATCGACTCGATGGTGAAGACTCTGAAGCTGCCGGAGCACGTCACGGTCGCCCGTGACGTGGAGACCACCGGCAACACGTCGGCCGCCTCGATCCCGCTCGCTATGGAGCGGCTCCTGGCGACCGGAGCGGCGAAGAGCGGCGACACCGCGCTCGTCATCGGCTTCGGGGCGGGACTCGTCTACGCCGCGACGGTCGTTACCCTCCCCTAGGGCCCGGGATCCACATCCCGGGCCTGCTTCACCCAGTTAGCTATAGAAGGAGCGCCACATGGCCGCCACGCAGGAAGAGATCATCGAGGGTCTCGCGGAGATCGTCAACGAGATCGCCGGCATCCCCGTCGAGGACGTCGAGTCGGAGAAGTCCTTCACCGACGACCTGGACGTCGACTCGCTCTCCATGGTCGAGGTCGTCGTCGCCGCCGAAGAGCGCTTCGACGTCAAGATCCCGGACGAGGACGTCAAGAACCTCAAGACGGTCGGCGACGCCGCGGACTACATCCTGAAGCACCAGGCCTGAGCCTGACGAGCGTTTGTCGCCACCTGGCGGTGGCGCCGTGACAATTCAGCACCCCCTGAGACGTGGAGAAAGAATTCCTGTGAGCCCGACCAATCGCACCGTGGTCGTCACCGGTATCGGCGCAACCACTCCGCTGGGTGGCGACAGCGCTTCGACCTGGGAAGGTCTGCTCGCCGGTCGTTCCGGCGTCAAGCCCCTCGAGGGCGAGCGCTTCGCCGAACTCCCGGTCCGTATCGCCGCCCCGGTCGCCGTGGACCCGAGCGAGGTCCTGCCGCGCCCGCTGGCCCGCAAGCTGGACCGGTCGGCCCAGTTCGCCGTCATCGCCGCCCGTGAGGCCTGGGCCGATGCCGGCTACACCGCCCCGGCGGGCGAGGACGCGGCCATCGCGCCCGAACGCCTGGGCACCGTGATCGCCTCCGGTATCGGCGGCGTCACCACCCTGCTCGACCAGTACGACGTACTGAAGGAAAAGGGTGTGCGCCGGGTCTCCCCGCACACCGTCCCCATGCTCATGCCGAACGGCCCGTCGGCCAACGTCGGCCTGGAGGTCAACGCCCAGGCGGGCGTGCACACTCCGGTCAGCGCGTGCGCCTCGGGCGCCGAGGCCATCGGCTACGCCGTCGAGATGATCCGTACCGGCCGCGCCGACGTGGTCGTCGCGGGCGGCACCGAGGCGGCGATCCACCCGCTGCCGATCGCCGCGTTCGCCAACATGATGGCGATGTCCAAGAACAACGAGAACCCCCAGCAGGCCTCCCGCCCCTACGACAAGGCCCGCGACGGCTTCGTCCTCGGCGAGGGCGCGGGCGTCGTCGTCCTGGAGTCCGCCGAGCACGCCGCCGCGCGCGGCGCCCGGGTCTACTGCGAGGTGCTGGGCCAGGGCCTGTCCGCGGACAGCCACCACATCGCGCAGCCGGAGCCGACCGGCCGCGGTGTCGCGGCCGCGGTGCAGAACCTGCTCGACAACACGGGTCTCGACCCGGCCGAGCTGGTCCACCTCAACGCGCACGCCACGTCCACCCCGCAGGGTGACACGGCCGAGCTGAAGGCCCTGCGCAAGGTCCTGGGCGACGACCTCGACCACATCGCGATCTCCGCGACCAAGTCGATGACCGGTCACCTGCTGGGCGGCGCCGGCGGTATCGAGACCGTCGCGACCGTGCTCGCGCTGTACCACCGGATCGCCCCGGCGACCATCAACGTCGACGAGCTCGACGAGGACATCGACGCGGACATCGTCGTCGGCGAGCCGCGCAAGCTGCCGGCCGACGGCCCGATCTCCGCGATCAACAACTCGTTCGGCTTCGGCGGCCACAACGTGACGCTCGCGTTCCGTACTGTTTAGTGCGCCTGAACCGGCGCCGCTCTCGCGGACGTGGTTGCTCGCCGCGGGACTTCTTCCATTGATGGTTGCGGTGTTCGTCGTTTCGAACACCGCAACCGCCGCAGCGCCATGACGAAGGCCCACCCGGGATCCCGGGTGGGCCTTCGTCATGGCGCTGCGGCTAGACCACCTGGTGGAGCCAGCGGACCGGGGCGCCCTCGCCCGCGTAGCGGAAGGGCTCCAGCTCGTCGTCCCAGGGCTTGCCGAGCAGTCTGGCGATCTCCGCCTCCAGGTCGGTCTCGCCGCGCGCGGACCGCGCGAGGGCGGCGCGCAGCCGGTCCTCGGGGATCAGGATGTCGCCGTGCATGCCGGTGACGGCGTGGAAGATGCCGAGCTCCGGGGTGGAGCTGTAGCGCTCGCCCTCGGCGGTCGGGCAGGGTTCCGCGGTCACCTCGAAGCGCAGCAGGTGCCAGCCGCGCAGCGCGGAGGCGAGCTTCGACGCGGTGCCCGCTTCGGCCTGCCAGGAGAACTCGGCTCTCCAGGTGCCGGGGGCGGCGGGCTGCCTGATCCAGTCGAGGTTCACCCGCACCCCGAGCACGCCCGCAACAGCCCATTCCACGTGCGGGCAGAGCGCGCGCGGTGCGGAATGGACGTACAGAACTCCACGTGTCGTCACCGGGACCTCCAGTGTGGGACGAGGTCGGGAATAAACTCCAGAAAACGGACAGTATGTGACGTGATGTAATGTAACGGAAATTATTTGACAATGCGCTACGGGACCTGCGGCCGAAACGCCACGGGAAAAAGCTACCGTGCGCCAGGGGTCATGGTGTGACGTACGGTCGGTCCGAGGCTGCCAAACCCAGAGCATTCACTCAGCAGGACGCCCCCGGAGGACGTGGGGCGACGAGAAGGGGACCACCCGATGTGCACCACCGCCCTGCGCCGCCGCGCGCGCCGGACTCTCACGGGTGCGGGCGCGGTGACGGCCCTTCTGGCCGCGGTGCTGACCGGGTGTCAGTCGGACGGGCCGGCCACGGAGGGTGAGCGGGGAGCGCAGGCCGGGCCGCGCTGGAACACCGCGCCCGCATCGATCGCCGCCGTCGGCGACTCCATCACCAGGGGTTTCGACGCCTGTTCGGTGCTGGCGGACTGCCCGGAGGTATCCTGGGCCACCGGCAACGACCCCGCCGTCCGCTCCCTCGCCGCCCGGCTGCTCGGGGATGCCGGGGTGCCGGCGCGCAGCTGGAACTACGCGGTCACGGGCTCGCGGATGGCGGATCTGGCAGGTCAGCTGGCCTCGGCCGCGGAGCACAAGCCCGACCTGGTGACGGTGATGGTGGGCTCCAACGACGCCTGCCGCCCGACGGCTTCGTCGATGACGCCGGTGGCGGAGTTCCGGGCCGGTTTCGAGAAGGCCCTCGCCGGCCTGCGCGCGGCTTCCCCCTCCTCCCAGGTGTACGTCTCCAGCGTGCCGGACCTCCAGCGGCTGTGGGAGCAGGGCAAGGACACCCCGGTGGTGCGGCAGATCTGGAAGCTGGGGATCTGTCAGTCGATGCTCGCGGACCCGCTGTCGGTGGCCACCGGGGCGACGGCCCGGCGCGAGCAGGTGCGGGCGCGGGTGGTCGAGTACAACGAGGTGCTCCGCGAGGTCTGCAAGAAGGACGCCCTGTGCCGCTACGACGGCGGCGCGGTGTTCCAGTACCCGTTCGCCGCCGAGCAGTTGAGCCACTGGGACTGGTTCCACCCGGGCAAGGACGGCCAGGCCCGGCTCGCGGAGCTGGCGCACCGCCAGGTGACGGCGGCCGAGCCGCCGCGCTGACGGGACGACAGCGACCGGGCCGGGGGACCGGGGGCGGGTGTCAGGGCCCGCCCCCGGTCCGGTTCGTGGGTGATTTCCGGCCAACCCGGACCTTTAGATCTCCAGGGTCGCCGTCAGCCGGGTGTCGCCGTGTGCGTGGCTCGCGCGGACCTCGTACGCGCCGCCGATCCGCTGCCAGCCGCGGGTCTCCTCGTCCCAGATCTCGAAGGCCCGGGCGGGCAGGGCGATCTCGGCCTCGACGCTCTCCCCGGGGCCCGCCTCGACGCCCGCGAAGGCGGCCAGCCAGCTCGCCGGACGCTCCACGGTCGTGCTCTGCGCGCGGTCGGACGCCGTGTCGACGGGAGCGACGTAGAGCTGGACGACCTCGCGGCCGGGCCGGGTGCCGGTGTTGGTGACGCGGACCCGGGCCGTGGTGCCGGTGACTTCGAGGGACTCGTACGCCCAGTCGGTGTAGCCGAGGCCGTGCCCGAACGGGAAGGCGGGGGCGATGCCCCGTGCCTCGTACGCCCGGTAGCCGATGAAGAGCCCCTCGCGGTACTCCAGCCGGCCGTCGGCCGGGACGACCTCGGTGACGGGCGCGTCCGTGAACCGCTCGGGCCAGGTGGTGGGCAGCCGCCCGCCCGGCTCCGCGCCCCCGAGGAGTACGTCGGCCAGCGCGGCCCCGCCCTCCTGGCCCGGGAACCAGGTCAGGAGCACGGCGGACACCTCCTCCCGCCACGGCAGCTCCACCGGGGATCCGGCGTTGACGACGACCACGGTGTTCGGATTGGCGGCGGCGACGGCGCGCACGAGGTCGTCCTGGCGGCCCGGCAGGGCGAGGTCCCGCCGGTCGAAGCCCTCGGACTCCACGCGCTCGGTGGTGGCGACGACCACGACGGCGGTGTCGGCGGCACGGGCGGCGGCCACGGCCTCGGCGATCAGCTCGTCGGCGTCGCGCCGCGGGCCGAGGTGGAGCAGCGAGAACATGATCGCCTTGAGCGGCAGCGTGGTCACGTCGGGGACCTGGTAGGTCAGCGACACCTCGACGGCCTCGCCCTCGGTGAGATCGACGCGGGCGCGCTCGCTGGGGGCGCCGAAGAAGGCCTCGAACGGGTCGGCCTCGTCGCCCATCGCCTGGACGCCCTCCCACCGGGTCTCGCCTCCGACGGCGAGGGTGAAGGCGCCGAGTCCGCGGGTGCCGAAGGTGTGCTCGCCGCTCTCGCGCGGCACGAACGTACCGGTGACCTCGATGCTGGCCATGGTCTCGTACGTGGCGCCCGCGGGCAGGTCCTCGCCGATCCACTGGACCTGGCCGGTCGGCAGGCTGCCCTCACCCAGGACGGCGCCGGAGGCGTCGCGGCAGACCGCGCGGAGCTCGAAGCCCTTGCCGGCGGGGGCGGCTTCCTCGCTGGGGTCGGCGCCGACGGCGAAGGTCAGGGCCCCTTCCGGGAGGGCGGCGCTCAGCCCGTCGAGCGGGGAGACGATCCGCTCGGGGAAGACGGTGGCCGAACCGCCGCCGAGGACGCGGGCGTCGCGGGCGGCGGCCCCGATCAGGGCGACGGTGTGGCCGGGGGCGGCGTCCAGCGGCAGGGCGCGCTTGCCGCCGGGGACGGTCTCGTTGCGGAGGAGGACGAAGCCGCGGGCGGCGATCTCCCGGGCCAGCCCCTGGCCGTCGATGGCGGCCGGGGTCTCGGCGACGGCGGCGGGGGCGCCCGCCAGGATCCCGACGCGGGCGGCGAGGCGCAGTACGTTGCGCACGGCCTCGTCCACGGCGGACTCGGGGACCTCGCCGGCCCGGACGGCTTCGGCCAGGGCCGGTCCGTAGACGGTCTGCGGTCCGGGCATGGCCACGTCGAGGCCGCCGAGGATGTCGCCGGTGGTGGAGCGGGCGGCCATCCAGTCGGAGACGTTGTAGCCGTCGAAGCCCCATTCGCCGCGCAGGACTTCGTTCACGAGGTGGCGGTGCTCGGTCATCGTGGTGCCGTTGACCTGGTTGTACGCCGTCATGATGCCCCAGGGGTGGGCGTTCGCGACGATGGCCTCGAAGGGGGCCAGGTACAGCTCGCGCAGCGGGCGCGGGGCGATGACGCTGTCGACGGTGAACCGCTCGGTCTCGGCGTCGTTGCCGACGAAGTGCTTGACGGTGGTGCCGACGCCGCCGTCCTGGACGCCGTTCACGTAGCCGGTGCCGATGGCGCCGGTGAGGTACGGGTCCTCGGAGTAGCACTCGAAGTGCCGGCCTCCGAGCGGGGAGCGGTGGAGGTTGACGGTGGGGGCGAGGAGGACGTGGACCCCCTTGCGGCGGGCCTCCTGGGCGAGGAGGCGGCCGGCGTGGCGGGCGAGCGCGGGGTCCCAGGCGGCGGCGAGCGCGGTCGGGGAGGGCAGGGCGATCGAGGGGTCGTCGGCGGTCCAGCGCACGCCGCGGACGCCGATGGGGCCGTCGGACATGACGAGGGACTCGAGCCCGATCGCGGGGACGGCGGGCAGGGACCACATGTCCTGGCCGGCCAGGAGCCGGGCCTTGGTGTCGAGGTCGAGTTTGCCGAGCGCCGCCTCTACGGCGTCGTTGCGGACCTGATCGGCATCGGTCACGGCCGTGCCTCCTCGTTGAGTGCGTGCGGGTGCATGCGTGCGGGTGCATGCGGGTGCATGCGGCGGGGTGGGGTGCGGGCGCCGCGGGGTGCCCCCATCGTGGACCCGAGACCGGTAGAGCGGTAGGGTTCGTAATGTGTTCGTGATGTTCCGATAACGTACGCAGAACCCGCCGGCGAGGCGGTGCACGGCGTGAACGGGAGAGGTGCCGGGGCGATGGCCAGGGCGAGGAGCGAGGAGCGGCGCGGCGACATCGTGCGCGCGGCGGTCGAGGTGATCGCGGAGCGCGGCTACCGCGGTGCGTCGCTGGGTGCGGTGGCGGAGCGCGTCGGCCTGACCCAGCAGGGGCTGCTGCACTACTTCCCGACCAAGGAGACGCTGCTGGTCGCGGTGTTGGAGGAGCGCGACCGCTGGGACACCGGCGGCGGCTCGCGCGCCTCGGCCGGCGCCTGGCGCCTGGACCTGCTGGCCTCGCTGGTCGACTACAACGCCATGCGCCCCGGGATCGTGCAGACCTTCTCGGCGCTGCTGGGCGAGAGCGTCACCGACGGGCATCCGGCGCGGGAGTTCTTCACCGAGCGCTACGCCCAGGTGCGCGCCGAGATGACGCAGATGCTGCGCGCCGAGTTCGGCGACCGGCTCCCCTCGGGCCTCACCCCGGAGCAGGTGGCTCCGCTGCTGACCGCCGTCATGGACGGCCTCCAGTACCAGTGGCTGCTCGCGCCGGAATCGGTGGACATGCCGGCCGCCTTCCGCTCGTTCCTGACCCTGCTGCGGGGGCCGGAAGCGGGCTGAGCGGCTACGAGCGGCCCAGGAGCGGGTCGTGGACGGCGCAGGGCGGGCGCCGGGCCGGGGCGGGGACCCGGTAGTGGACCCGGTCGCGCAGGCGTCCCGTCCAGGGCTCCCGCTCCGAGCGCCGCTTGACCAGGAAGTGGCGGCTGCTGCCGGCCTGCAGGTGGCTGCGGTAGGCGTCGAGCAGCGGGCCCGCTGGGCCGAGGAAGTCCCGGATCTGGTCCTCCACCAGGCAGAACGGGCAGTCCGGTCCGGGCAGGAGGTGGAACTGGCGGCCCTCCGGGTGGGCGTCGTCGGCGAAGGCGGTGAGGGCGAGCGAGCCGCTGAACATCACGCACACACCCATCACCTGGGGCCGGGGGCGTTCGCCGCCTGCCGGACCAGGCCGTGGAAGGACTCGGCGTCGACCCGCTGGATCCTGGACATCATGGTCCGCACAGCCGCGAGCAGGCTGTGGACGGCGGCCACCGTGGACACGAGGGCGACCGCGGCCACGCCCCGGGGCGGGCCGGTGGCCGCGAGCAGCCACAGCACGCCCGCGTTCAGGACGGCCATGAGGAGCACCGCCACCCGCAGTCCGGCGCCGCTCGTGCGGACCACGCGGTACGACACGACCAGGAAGGCGCCGGCGAGGACCGGGGGGATCCAGTCGGGCATCAGCCGATCCTCCGTCAACTCCGGTGGGCGGTCGGGCCGTTACAGCATCACCCCGGCCCCGCTCTCCCGTCGGCCCCCGGGCGGACGTGGAGCGGGCGGCCGGGCTGGCATCCTGGACCCGTGAAGATCGCCGCAGCCCAGCTCACCTGCATCCCGGCCGACATACCCGCCAACACGGAGCGGAGCCTCGCCCTCGCCGCCGAGGCCCGGGAGCAGGGCGCCGAGCTCGTCGTGTTCCCCGAGTTCACCCTCACCGGCTACGAGCTGGCGGCCATGGCCGCCGACCCCGGGCTGTGGATGGCGGACGCCGACGACCCCCGCCTGGATCCGCTGCGCTCCGCCGGCATCGCCGTCGCGGTCAATGTCGCGCTGCGCACCGACGGGCCGCTGCCCGCCATCGCGACCCTGGTCTACGGGGCGGACGGCCGGCACGTGACGACGTACGCCAAGCAGCACCTGTACGGGCACGAGCAGGACGGCTTCGCCGCCGGCGAGGGCCAGGGCCGCTTCGAGCTCGGCGGGATCCGCTTCTCCCTCGGCGTCTGCTACGACAACCACTTCGCCCAGGTCACCGGCAGCGCGGCGGCGGACGGCTGCCGGGTGCACCTGGCGAGCTCCCTGTACGGGACGGGCGACGGGATCCGGGAGCGGGCCACCGTGTACCCCGGGATCGCCGAGGAGCACGGCCTGTACGTCGTCCTCGGCAACCACGTGGGACCGGCGGGCCCGTGGACCGGCTGCGGCCGCGCCGCGGTCTGGGCCCCGGGCGGCGCGCTGCTGGCCGAGGCGGACGACCGTACGCCCTCGGTGGTGACGGCCGAGGTCGGCGCCTGACGGCCCGCGCCCCCCGGGGCCGACCGGGTCAGCCGATCGCCGGCACCTTCGAGTGCCGTCCGGAGCGCGTCCTGTCGTTCCGCTCCGCGGGATCCTCCGCCGGAGCCGGCTCGCGGTCCCGCACCAGCGCCGGCAGCACTAGGGCGAACGCCGCCGCCGTGTACACGCCGGTCCACAGCACCCAGCCGCCGGGCGGGACCCAGTGCGCCGAGAACGGCACCCAGGAACCGCTGGTGCCGACCGCGAAGCGCCGCAGCGTCCAGAAGAACGCCGCCGCGTTCGCCAGCGCGAGCCCGGCCGCGCCGAAGCCCACCAGCCTGCGCCACGGGAACCCCTGCTCGGGGGCCCGGCTCGCGCAGATCAGCACCGCCATCAGCGGCAGGCCCACGGCGAACGGCAGCAGGTAGCGGCCCTGCCAGACCATGCCGAGCTGCTCCGCCTGGGAGGCCTGGGCGACCACCGGCACCACCACGATCGCCACCAGCATGCCGATCAGCGCCACCGCCTCGCGCAGCCGCCCGTACGCCAGCCCCAGCGCGGTGAGCACCGCGATCACGCCGAGCCAGACCAGCCAGGTGAAGGCGGGTGCGGGGGTGTCCAGCCAGCCGAAGTAGCCGAGCATCTGGTGGACGTACGTCTCGGCGTTGCCGAAGGTCTGCCGGGCGGCTTCCTTGGCGGTGAGCGACTTGGGCGTGTTGATCACCGAGTGGTCGGGGTGCGCCCCGGCCCAGAGCAGCGCACCGGCCGTGGCCGCGCCGAGCAGCGCCGTCCAGACCCACAGGGCCTTGCGGCGCAGCACCGAGCGCAGGACGCCGCGGTGCGCGAGCAGCAGGCCGAAGAAGACCGCGCCCGCGAACCAGATCAGCCCGAGCGGGCGGATGTTGATCAGCACGAGGCCGCCGATGCCGACCCGGGCCAGCCGCCGGTTCAGCAGCCGTGCATCGGGGGACATCAGGATCGACAGCAGGGCGGTCCACACGAGGATGCCGGCGGCGATCTCACCGCCGCTGGGGTTGACCATGCCGGCCATGTACAGGGTCATCGGCGTGGCCGCGGTGAGCACGCCGAGCAGGGCCACCGAGCGCCGGCGGCGCCACTCGGCGGCGGTGACCACGGCGCTGGCCAGCAGCGCCGAGCAGACCAGGGCCGACATCAGCCGCATCAGGTACAGCCCGTGCGGCCCCTTGACCAGCAGGCTCGGCCAGCCGGTCGCCAGGTAGTAGGCCGGGTGGTAGCGGCCGGCCGCGGTGGTGACCTGGACGGTCTTCTCGGAGTGCCCGATCTCGGGGGCGCAGGAAGCGGACTTCTCCTCGTGCCAGGCGTAGCACTCGTGCTGCTTGGGGAGCTGCTTGTACCACTCCGGGAGCTGCACCCCGGTTTCGGCGAACTTGCCCTCGATGCCCGCCACCATGTGCGGAACCATCACCTCGGGGCCGCCGATCTGGCCCCGGGCGACGGCGGCCGCGCGGATGAAGTGGGCGTGCTCGTCGGGGGAACCGCCGAGCGGGGTGGCTGCCGACCAGGAGGCCGCGAGCGTGAAGAACAGCGCGAAGGCGATGGCCCAGAGCCGCTTGGGGGTCCGGGCCGACCAGTCGGCCAGGCGCGTCAGTGCGGAGATCATCGCTTCCTTCTGATCATCGGATGTAGCTCAGCCAGCTCTGGTCGCCGTCCTTGGAGCACTCGCCCTTGGGCGCGAACTTCGGGCACTTCCCGTCCTGCTGCCGGATGGTGTGCGACACCCAGGGCAGGATCCGGTAGGTGCCGTCCTGGGCCGGCATGTAGCGGTCGGACATGGAGGAGGAGACCGTGCCGAGGAGCAGGAGCAGGGCGCACAGGGTTCCGATCACGGCGCCCTCGCGGCCGGGGAAGCCCGGCGCGGCCTCGGACGCGGTGCGCCGCTCGGCCAGCTTCAGCGAGACCAGGTGCGCCACCAGCGCGCACAGGATCAGACCGCAGTAGAGCAGCTGGTTGTTGGTGCGCGTGTACAGCTGGACCGTCTGCGTCTCGTACATGTGCGAGGCGATGTACATGCGCATCACCCACGCACTGATGAACATCGCGGCGATGGTGACGACGAGCGGCTTGCGCAGGCCCAGCCAGATCGCGGCGCCCAGGCACACGAACGTCACCAGGGCGAACAGCCCGACCCCGCCGAACTCCCCGGGCGGCGGCCAGTCGCCCACCTTGCCCGGCATGTCCGTGCGCCACATCAGGTAGTAGGCCGGGTCGGTGAAGTTGTCGAAGCGGAAGTTGTAGTCCTTGGTGGTCTGCCCTTCCTTCAGCATGACCATCAGGTAGCGCCCGGCCACCACGAGGAAGGCCGCGAGGGCTGCGCCCATGTAGGCCGCGCCCTTGAGCCGGCCGGTCTTCCACGGGAAGTACAGCAGTGCGGCGAACAGCACGCCGGCGGCACTCCACAGGAACCAGCCCGAGTACGTGAGGAACAGCACGCCCAGCACCGCCCCGAACCCGGCGCCCTTGAGCAGCAGCGGACGCCAGCCCTCGGTGCCGCTGCGGCGCAGCGCGACGACCATCGCGACCAGCACCGGGATCAGCAGGACGAGCACGGTCTGGCTGTAGGGCTTGTACGAGTCGATCAGCGCGAACGCGGGCACGACGCCGAAGGCGAGCGCCCGGACCGGGCTCAGCAGCATCCGCCAGGCGAGGTAGACCAGCGGACCGAAGGCGGCCGCGCCGAGGATCTGGAGGTCCTTGAAGGCGTACGCGGTGTTGCCGCCGTGGAACCACTCGGCGTAGTAACCGAGGGTGTAGAGCGGCATCGGCGGGTACACGGGCGAGCCCGAGGGCTGCCCGTTCGCTACGGCGTGGGCCCATTCGACGATCCGGCCGCTGTCGCCGTTGAGGCCGAACATCGGCCACGGCGTGCCCAGCAGCGCGACCACCGCGCCCGCCGCGACGAAACCGCTGGCCAGGCCCGCGATGGCCGCGGCGGCCAGCCGGGTGGCGAGGTCGAAGTGGCGGCCGCCGCGCAGCCGCATCGCCAGTACCACGGCGGCGACGCACAGCAGCCCGATCAGCGCGAACCGCAGCTGGATCGCGGCCAGGCCGCTGACCTGCGCGATCCGGTTGAGCGGGTTGAGCTTGAAGCCGCGCGCCAGGAGCGGGAGGACCAGGGCCGCGGCGAACGCCACGGCGGCCTCCAGCAGCAGGAGCCCGCCGCGGGAGCGCAGTGCGCGCCGCGGGGCCGGGTCCGAGGATCCGGAGCTGCGGGGGGCGTGTGCGGCCGGTCCGCTCGGGGGGGCCCGGGCGCACGGCCGCCGACCCCTCGGTACTGACTGTCACTGACGGTGTCCCTACTGCTGGTCGGTACTCGGCTCGACGGCCGGTCGTCGTTCTCGGCAAGCCACTGCCCGGCTCCGGGCCCCGGGACCGGAGCTCGGAAACTCAGGACGAGGGCGGCGGACTCAAGGACGGTGTGGGACAGCCTCGGCTCTTGCCGCCACGCATACTATCGGGCCGCATGTGGCGGGCGGGGGTTCCGGGACGGCGGCCGGGGCCGCCGGGGACGGCCCGCAGCCTGGCGTGGGAAGGCGCAGGTCAGTCGAGGACCCCGAAGCCGGCGAGCAGGAAGAGCAGCACCCAGCCGCCCAGCGAAAGCCAGCCGAGCACCAAGCCGATCGTCGCGGGCCCGGCGCCCTCGTCTCCGCGCGCGCGGATCTGAGCCTTGGCGATGTGGCCGGTGATCACGGCGCCCAGGCCGGCGGCGCCGAGCGTCGGCAGGCTGAGCACCCCCAGCGCGAGCGAGGTGATCGCCATCCCGTTGACCGGGCGGGGCGGCACGGGCATGGGCAGCGGCCCCGGCACCGGCGGCCCGTAGGCGGGCGGCAGGACCGGTACGGCAGCGCCGAACGGGGCCACCATCGGCCCGGCCGGCAGGTCCGCGACCAGCTGCGCGAGCTGCCCGTACGTCTGCGCCTTGTACGCCACGTCGAAGCGCTGCCCGTACTCCTCGCGGGAGAGCCGGCCCTCCGCGTAGGCGGCCTTGAGCACGTCCACCGTCCGGTCGCGGTCGGTGTGCGAGGCGCGCATCGCGGACTGCGGGGTGTGCGCGGGCTGCCACGGCTGCCCGTACGACTGCTGCTGCGGGCGGACCGGGTACGGCTGCCCCCACGGCTGTTCGGCCATCCGGCCACCTCCCAAGCCCCTGCGCGCAGGTGCGCGTCTCTCCAGGATGGAGGACGAGCGGGCAGCGGCGATAGTTGCGGTGCTCACGGCCCGGCGGCTGTGACGAGGCCGATGCCTGTGCCGCGGGCGGCGGGTGTGATGAGGTGGCGGGCATGACCGACTTCGAGACGATCACGGTTCCGGCCCGCCTGTGCGGATATCCCGGGGTGGCCTTCGGCGGCTACGTGGCCGGGGTGCTGGCCGCGCGGGCGGCTGCGAAGACCGTACGGGTGGACTTCCGGCGGCCGGTGCCCACGGACACCCCGGTCCGGCTCGCCCCGACCGCCGAAGGCGGCGTCCGGCTGGTGGACGGCGAGCACCTGCTGGCGGCGGCGACCCCCGCCGAGCCGGCCGTCGAGGCCCCCGAGCCGCCGTCCTGGGAGCAGGCGCGGGCCGCGGCCGACGCGTACCGGGCGGCTCCCCCGGACGGGATGGTCGACTGCTTCGGCTGCGGTCTGCACCGCACGCCCGCCACGGGACTGCGCCTGCACTGCGGCCGGGTGCCCGGCAGCGCCCTGGTGGCCGCCGCGTGGACCCCAGGTCCCGAACTCGGCGGCGCAGACGGACTGCTGCCGCCCGAGCTGGTGTGGGGCGCGCTGGACTGCCCGGGCAACGCGGCCGGCCGGCTGCTCGACGACCGCCGGGCCGGTGCGGTCACGGCGGCCCTGACCGGGCGGCTGCTGCGGCCGGTGCCGGTCGGCGCGGGCCTCGTCTCGTACGCCTGGCTGCTCGGCAGCGAGGGGCGCAAGTACCGCGTGGGCACGGCCCTGGCCACCGCCGAAGGCGATCTGTGCGCGATCGGCGAGGCCCTGTGGGTGGAACCCCGCGCCCAGGCCCGGCCCTAGGGAGGCTCTGGGCCCTGACCTGGACCTAGGCCGGCTGCCGAGCCGGCCCGGGGAGAAGGTGCTTGGCTCCCCAGGCCCCCAGGACTTCCAGGGCCGTGTTGAGCTCCTGGCCCAGCGGGGTCAGCGAGTACTCCACGCGCGGCGGGACCTCTTCGTAGACCTCGCGGTGGACCATGCCGTCCGTCTCCAGCTCCCGCAGCTGGGCCGCGAGCACCTTCTCCGAGATCCCCGCGACCAGCCGGCGCAGTTCCCCGAAGCGGCGCGGCCGCTGCTCCAGCTCCCACAGGAGCGACACCTTCCACTTGCCGTCGATCACGGACATCGCCGCGGCCACACCGCAGTGGTCCGCACCGGGCCTTCGCGTCACCGACATCGCGCACCCCTCCCCACCTGCTCGCTCACCTGGGAGTAACCACCCACTCCGAAGTGCGTACTTGAGCGCCTCTCAGCCTGCCACCAGGCTAAACGTCATGACCGACAACACCGTGACGAAGCACCCGCTGACCCTGCTCGGCCTCGGCGACATGGGCACCGCACTCGCCCGCACCTGGCTCGCCGCCGGGCATCCCCTCACCGTCTGGAACCGCACCGCCGCCAAGGCCGAGGCGCTCGCCGCCGAAGGCGCCGCCATCGCCGCGAGCCCCGCCGAGGCGGTGGCGGCGAACGGCCTGGTCGTGCTCTGCCTGCTGGACGACGCCAGCGTCGGCTCGGTCCTGGAAGGCATCGACCTGACCGGCAAGGACCTGGTCGACCTCACCACCGGTACGCCCGCCGAGGGCCGCCGGCGCGCGGCCTGGGCCGAGGCGCGCGGGGCCCGGTTCGTGGACGGCGGCATCATGGGCACCCCTGTGATGATCGGCGCCCCCGCATCCGGCGCGTACGTCTTCTACAGCGGCTCCCGGGCCCTGTTCGACACCCACCGCGCCGCCCTGGAGGTCCCGGCCGGCGCCCGCTTCGTCGGCGAGGACCCCGGCCACGCCGCGCTGCACGACGTGGCGCTGCTGAGCGGGATGTACGGGCTGTTCGCCGGCATCTCGCACGCCTTCGCGCTGATCGAGGGCGAGGACATCGCCCCGAAGGACCTGGCGCCCCTGCTGTCCGAGTGGCTCGGCGCGATGGGGTTCTTCGTGACCGCCGCGGCCGACCGGCTGACCTCGGGGGACTTCACCACCGGCGTCGTGTCGAACCTGGCGATGCAGGTCGCGGCCAGCGGGACCCTGCTGCGCACCGCCGAGGAGCAGGGCGTCAGCGCGGAGCTGATCAGCCCGTACCTCGAGCTGATGCGGCGCCGCCTGGCCGAGGATCCGGCCGCGCACGACGGCGAGGACACGGCCGGCGCGATCACCCTGCTGAAGCGGTAGCCCCCGCGGGGCTCGCCGGCTACGAGTACGCGGGCGGCGGCGGTCCGAAACCTCCGGCCGGCGCCTGGGCGTCCCCGGAGGTGGCCGTATCGGAGTCGGCCTTCGGGTCGGCCGCCGCGGCCTCGTCCTCCCCGGTCAGGTCCCGGACCATCAGCGTGGCCCCGGCCACCGCGCCCGGCATCAGGAACACCGCCACCAGCGGCACCAGGAACGCCAGTACCAGCGGGACGCCGAAACCGAGCACCAGCATCCGCCGCGCCCGCAGCAGGGCGAGCCGGTCGGCGAGTTCCACCCCGCGCCGCTGCAGCGCGACGGCGGTGAGCTCCTCGGCGAGGAAGAACCCGGACACGCAGAACCCGATCGCCGGGATCACGGTCTGCCCGATCACCGGGATGAACCCGAGCGCGAAGAGCACGATCCCGTACAGCAGCACCCGGACCAGCACCCTCAGGCTGTCCCTGGCCGAGATCCACAGCTCCCGCCAGAGCGGGAGCCCGGACTCCGGGACGTCGCCGCCCTCGCTGCGGTCGACCTGCTCCGAGAGGGACTCGTAGAACGGCTGGCCGATCAGCAGGGTCACGGCCGTGAAGGTGATGACCGCGACGAAGAGCCCGAGCCCGAAGACCAGGCCGGTCAGGAAGCCGCGGAACAGCCCCTGCCACGGCGAGGTCCAGCCGTCGGCGAAGGGGGTGGCCCAGGCGGTCAGGTCGTCGGCGCCGTAGCCGAGCCCGACCAGCGCTCCGGCGTACAGCACCAGCGAGACCAGCCCCGGCAGCAGGCCGAAGCCCAGCCAGCGGCCGTGTCGCAGCACCCATCTCTGTCCGGCCAGCAGGTAGCCGAATCCCCCCGCAAGATCACGCATGGGTCCAGCTTAGAGCGGGGGCGGCAAACGGCGAAGGCCGCACCCCGGGATCGGGGTGCGGCCTTCGTGGAGCGCGAGCCGGATCAGACCGCGAGCTCGACCGTGATGTTGCCGCGGGTCGCCTTGGAGTACGGGCAGACCTGGTGGGCCTTCTCGATGAGGTCCTTGGCGGTGGCGGCGTCCACGTTCGGGATCGAGGCGGAGATCTTGACGATCAGGCCGAAGCCCTCGTCGTTCTTGCCGATGCCGACCTCGGCCGTGACGGTGGAGCCGGAGACGTCCGCGTTCTCGTTGCGGGCGACGACGCCGAGGGCGCCCTGGAAGCAGGCGCTGTAGCCTGCGGCGAACAGCTGCTCCGGGTTGGTGCCGGCGCCGCTGCCGCCCATCTCCTTCGGCGGGTTCACGACGACGTCGAGCTGGCCGTCGTTGGTCGCGACGCGGCCGTCACGGCCGTTCGCGGCGGTGGCCACGGCGGTGTACAGAACGTCGGTCTGCTGGATGGACATGTAAAGAGATCCTCCTGGTAATCGCCGTGACTCGCGCCCACGATCACGACGGTGTGCAGTGAGCCTAACCGGTGAAGGAAACGATCATCTTTCCGGTGTTGTCGCCGCGCAGCATGCCGAGGAAGGCCTCGGTCGCGTTCTCCACGCCCTCGACCACGGTCTCGTCGGCCACGAGCTCGCCGGAGCGCAGCCAGCCGGCGACGTCCTGGACGAACTGCGGCTGGAGCCCCGCGTGGTCGTTGACGAGGATGCCCTGCAGGCGCAGCCGCTTGCCGATGACCTGAACCAGATTGCGCGGGCCGGGGGTCGGTTCGGTGGCGTTGTACTGGGCGATCGCCCCGCACAGGGTGGCGCGGCCGTGCACCTTCAGGGAGGAGATGGCGGCCTCGAGGTGGTCCCCGCCGACGTTGTCGAAGTAGACGTCGATGCCCTCGGGGGCGGCCTCCTTCAGCTGCTCGCCGACGGGACCGTTCTTGTAGTTGAACGCGGCGTCGAAGCCGTACTTCTCCGTGAGGAGCGTCACCTTCTCGTCCGAGCCGGCCGAGCCGATCACTCGAGCGGCGCCCTTGATCTTCGCGAACTGGCCGACGAGGCTGCCGACCGCACCCGCCGCGCCGGAGACGAAGACGGAGTCGCCCTCCTTGAAGGAGGCCACCTCGAAGAGGCCGGCGTAGGCGGTCAGGCCCGGCATGCCGAGCACGCCGAGGTAGGCGGAGAGCGGTGCGAGCGAGGCGTCGACCTTGGTGGCGTGCTTGGCGTCCAGGTCTGCGTACTCGCGCCAGCCCAGGCCGTGCAGCACGTGGTCGCCGACCTCGAAGCCCTCGGCGGCGGAGGCCACGATCTCGCCGACCGCGCCGCCGTCCATCGGCTTGTCCAGCTGGAAGGGCGGGACGTACGACTTCACGTCGTTCATCCGGCCGCGCATGTAGGGGTCCACGGACATGTGCAGGTTGCGCACCAGGATCCGGCCCGGGGCCGGGGCCGCGACCTCGACCTCGCGCAGGGCGAAGTCCTCGGCGACGGGCCAGCCCTGCGGGCGGCGGACGAGGTGCCACTCGCGGCTGACGGCGGGGATCTGAGACATGGGGCGCTCCCGAATCGAGGAATCGACGAATACTTCAGCAGGTGAAACAACCATGCGCCTGGATATTTCATGTTGTCAAGTAAATGGGTACTCTGGATCCATGCCCAGTCGTCGCGCAGATCCCCTGACCCTTGAGGTTGTCGAGCTCATCGGTACCGTCGTGGCCCGCTACCACGAGGAGTACGAGCACGCGGCAGCCAGCCACCAGCTCACCGGCGCCCAGGCCCGGGTGCTGAACCTGCTGTCCCTGGAGCCGATGCCGATGCGGCGGATCGCGCAGCAGCTGAAGTGCGAGCCCTCGAACATCACGGGCATCGTGGACCGGCTGGAGTCGCGCGGCCTGGTCGAGCGCAGGCCGGACCCGGCCGACCGCCGGGTCAAGCTGGCCGCCCCGACGGAGGAGGGCCTGCAGACCGCGGACCGGCTGCGCGAGTCGCTGGACTTCGCGCGCGAACCGTTGGCCGGGCTGTCCAGGGCCGAGCGGGCGGTCCTGCGGGACCTGCTCAAGCGGATGCTGGGCTGAGCCTCCGGCTCAGAGGCAGATGAACCACCAGCACGACTCCGGCGGCTTCGTCGGCGACGGGCTCGGGCTCGGAGGAGGCGGCGGCTGCGCCGTTCCGGATCCGGTCGGCGAGGGCTTCCCCGACTGACCGGGCTTTACGGACGGCCCCGGCCCGGTGGCACCCTTCGTCGGCCCCGTCTTCCCCGATGCGGAGGCCGACGCCGTCGGACCCGGCTGCGCGGACCCCTCGGCAGACGCCCCGGGTACGGCCGACTGCGTTCCGCCCGCGGCGGCCTTCGCGGTCCCCGAGGCCTTCACCGGCTTCAGCGCCGAAGGCGCGCCGGGAGTCCCTTTGCCGCTCGGCAGCGGAGCCGGGTCCTGCGGGCCGTTCCCGTCGGTGAGCACCACCTCGGCGGCCCGGTCGGTCTTCTGCCCCTCGGTGACGATCCGGGCGAGCGCGAGCGTGCCCCCGACCGCGAGCACCAGGCCCAGCCCGACCGTCAGCATGGTCCGGCGGCGCCTGCGGTGCGCGGCGCGGCGCCGTGCACCGGCCCGCCCGTCCTGCCCTCCGGACAGCACGACGATCGAGTCCGCGAACGGGTCGGCGGGCTCCTCCCGCCGCACGGAGCCGCCGTACGGGGCGGCGGGCACGGCGGGCCCACCGGCGGCGGCGGGCGGCAGGTACTCGACGGGGGTTCCGCACCCGGCGCACGCCAGGGCGCCGTTGAGGTGCCTCCGGCAGGCGTGGCAGTAGTCCATGACGTCCGCACGCTACGTGGTTCCACGCAACATCCGTATCGCGGGTTCGTGGAGGTCCTGTGTGGAATCGTGGCTTCCATGACTGCCTCAGCGCGCTCGGGATCCTTCGGTCCGGCCGCCTTCCAGCTGGTGCTGCTGCGCCGGATGGCGGACTTCCGGCCGGACCTCGCCGAGGAGGCGCGGCGGCGGCTGGGCGCCTCGCTCGCCGAACAGCGGGAGGCGAACAAGCGCTGGCAGGCGATGGTCCGGTCCCCCCGCGCCCGCGGGGCGCTGGCCCGCTACCGCTCGGTGCTCGGCCCGCCGGAGTCCACGGCCGCCCGCACCATCGGCGACCTGGAGTGCGAGGCCCTGCTGTGGCCGGTGCCGCTCTGGCCGGACCTGCGCTTCGAGGTGCTGGCCGCGCCGGACGGGGCGGTGTGGAACGAGTGGCTGGTACGGGCCCCGGGCGCGCGGGGGCCCGTACTGGAGCGGCCCGAGGGCCTGCGGCCCTGGTCGGCCACGGTGGACGAGGTGGCGCGGGCCTTCGCCCCAGTGCGCCCGATGGAGGGCACCGCGCCGACCCGCTGGCGCCTCGCGTTCGCCGCGCAGGGCCGGCCGTGCGTGGCGGAGTTCACGTACGGCCTGCTCCAGCGCGTCGCGGTCGACGGGGCCGAGCTCTAGTAGGCGGCGGGGTCCAGCAGGCGGGCCTAGGCGGCGGGCCTAGGAGACGAGGAAGGAACGGACGCCCGCCGAGGTGGCGTCGTCGCCCAGCAGGTCGTTGTGCTGGAGGCAGCCGACCGGCGTGTTGGCCGCCCCGGCGAGCGGGACGCTGCTGTCCGGGTTGATGACCTCGTCGCAGTTCGACCAGAAGGTCGCGTACTTCACCGCGCCCGGGGTCTCGTCGCCCGCGTTCAGGTTCTTCACGACGTACGAACCGGGCGTCATGTCCCGGCACGCCTGGTCCCACAGGGCGCACGCCCACGCGGTGGAGGTGCCGTGGCTGGGACCGGCCAGCGAGACCCAGTGGTCGACGGTCACGGCTCCGCCGCCGAACTTCACGTACCAGCGGCCGACGAGCGAGCCGAAGGAGTGCGCCACGAGGTCGACCCGGGCGGCGCCGGTCTGCCGGCGGACCTGGTCGACGTACGCGCCGAGCTGGCCGGCCAGCACCTCGTTGACGGACTGGTGCGTGTCGTAACCCCAGGAGAAGAGCTCCGATTCGGCGTACCCGGCGGCGCGCAGGTCCTGCCGCAGGCCGCCCCAGACGCCCGGGCCGGCGTTGTAGCCGTGGACGAAGACCACCGGGTTGTGCGTCTGCACACGGGCGGCGGCCTGCGCCGGGAGGGGCGCGATGAGGGCCGGGCAGAGCGTCAGGAGCGCCAACAGTCTCTGGCGGGGCGTCAGCATGGGGTCCCCCTTACCTCGTTACGCACGAGTAGCGCGGACGGTGCGGGCATCGTGGTGCCTGTCGGTACAGAAATCCACCCCCGTGCAGCACCTCTCGCCCCGTGCGCCACACCCGGCCGGAGCAGCCCAACGGGCGACATGCCCCATTCGCCCGAGAAGATATGAAGTGCAACCGGCAGCCGCCGGTCTTCTTGCGTCAGCGCTCTCGGGAGGATCTGCCGTGACCGTCAGTCTTGAGCAGTTGCGCCGCTGCCACGTCGCCGTCGACCTGGGAGCCGCCAGGACCCGCGTGTACGTCAAGGGCGCCGGCCTGGTCGTCGACGAGCCCAGCGTCGCCGCCGTGAACACCCGCACCGGTGCACTCATCGCGGTCGGGACCTTCGCCGAACGGATGACGGGCCGCACGCCCGACTACATCCGGGTCGTACGCCCCGTCTCCGGCGGCACCGTCGTCGACATCGAGATGGCCCAGCGGATGCTGCGCCACCTGCTCGGCGAGAAGCTGCGGCGCGCCCTGCGCCGCAAGCCCCGGCTGCGGGCCGCCGCCTGCACCCCGCACGACGCCGACCCGCTCGCCCAGCGGGCCGCCGTGGAGACGATGGTCGGGCTCGGGGCCCGGCGCGTCGAACTCGTCGACACCCTGATCGCGGCGGCCGTCGGCTGCGGCCTGCCCGTGGAGCAGCCGACCGCGACGATGATCATGGTGTGCGGGGCCGCCGCCACCCAGATCGCCGTCCTCTCCCTCGGCTCGATCGTCACCGCCCAGCGGATCCCGGTCGGCGGCGAGGCCATCGACCACGCCGTCGTCCAGCACCTGCGCCACGCGCACGAGCTGATGCTGCCCAGCCAGGCCGTCCGCCCGCTCCAGGTCGCCCTGCACGGCGCCGACATCACCGGCGGGGGCCCCACCTCCACCCTCATCCACGGCCGTGACGTGGCCACCGGACTGGCCCGCTCGGTCCACGTCGACACCGCCGCCGTACGGGACGCCATCCACACCCCGCTGACCGCCGTGCTCGACGGCATCGGCAAGGTGCTGCGGGACTGCCCGCCGGACCTGGTCGCCGACCTGACGGACCGGGGGATCATGATGGTGGGAGGCAGCGCCCTGCTGCCGGGCCTGGACCAGATGCTGCGCGATGCCACCGGCATGCCCGTCGCCATCGCGGAACGGCCGGACGTGTGCGCCGTGCTCGGTCTCGGCATGATGCTCGAAGGGAAGATCGCCCCGATGGTCCTCAACCCGCTGGCCGAATGACGGACGCAGCGCCAGAGCCGGCCGCTCCCCCAGGAGTACGGGCCACTCTGCCCGTACTCCTGGAGGCGGTGCTCGGCGTCGGCTCCGAACTGGAGCTGCAGTCCACCCTCCAGCACATCGTGGACTCGGCGACCGAGCTGTGCACGGCGCGGTACGGAGCGCTCGGGGTCGTCGACCCCGAGCGCCTCCTGCTGACCGAGCTGTACACGGCCGGGCTGAGCGAGGCAGAGCGCGCCGCGATCCCCCGCCTGCCCGACGGGCGTTCGGGCCTGATCGGCGCGCTGATCACCGATCCGCGGCCGCTGATGCTGGAGGACCTGACGAAGGATCCGCGTTCGGCGGGGTTCCCGCCGGGCCATCCCCCCATGCACAGCTTCCTGGGCGTCCCGATCCGGGTCCACAACGAGGTCTTCGGCAACCTCTACCTCACCGAGAAGGCGGGCGGCGGCCCGTTCACCGAGGAGGACCTCGCCCTCGTACGCGTCCTGGCCTCGCAGGCGGGGATAGCGATCGGCAACGCCCGGCTGTTCGAGACGGCGCGCCGCCGGGAACGCTGGATCGAGGGCGCCGCCGCCGTCACCACGACGCTGCTGGCGGGCCGGCCGGCCATGGACGCGCTGATGTGCGTGGCCGAACGGGCCCGCCTGCTCGCGGACGCGGCGGCCGGGGTGGTCCTCCAGCCGACGCCGGAGGGCGGCATGGAGATCGTGGCCGCCTCCACGCACGCGGACCCCGGGGACCTGGTCGGGACGGCGATCGCCCCCGGTTCGCCGGTCCTGGAACAGCTCCTGGGCGGCGAACCGGTCTTCATAGAGGACTCCTCCACCGATCCCCGGATGACCACACACGTCCGGGAACGCTTCGGCCCGAGCATGATGCTCCCCCTCCAGAGCGGCGGCCAGCTGATCGGCACCCTCGCCCTGCCGCGCGCCCGGGGCGGGCGCCCGTACGACGCCGTGGACCGGCTGCTGGCCTCGCAGTTCGCCTCCCAGGCCGCGCTGGCCCTCGTCCTGGCGGACGCGCAGCACGACCGGGAGCAGCTGGCGGTCTACGAGGACCGCGACCGGATCGCGCGGGACCTGCACGATCTGGTGGTCCAGCGGCTGTTCGCGACGGAGATGATGCTGGAGAGCACGAAGAAGCGGTCGGCGGCCGCGCCGTCCGGGGACACGGTGGGCGACGAACTCGGCCGGGCGGTGGACGAGCTCGACTCCACCATCCAGGAGGTCCGCACCGCCATCTTCGCCCTCCAGCAGCCGCCGACGGACGCCCCGACGACGTTCCGGGGCCGGGTCCTGCGCGAGACGGGCGGGGCGGCCGTCCTGCTGGGCTTCCAGCCGTCGGTGCACTTCGCGGGCGCGGTGGACGCCCTGATCCGGGAGCCGGTGGCCGGCGACCTCCTCTCCGCCCTGCGCGGCGCCCTGGCCGCGGCCCACCGCCGCGCGGAGGTCACGTCGATCGAGGTCGAGGTGGACGCCACCCCGGCCCGCGCCCGCCTGACCGTCACGGACGACGGCCGCACGGAGTCGGGCACGCGGGGGACGACGCTGAACTGGGAGTCGGAGCTCTAGGGGGTGTCGGACCTGTGGGCGCCCTTGAGGGCGATGCGGGTACTGGACTGCGCCACGCCGGCCTCCCGCTTGAGCCGGCGCAGCAGCGCGTCGAGCGCGGCGGGATCGGCGGCCCGGGCCCGTACGAGGTAGTCGTACTCCCCCGTCACGTGCACGACCTCGGTGATCCCGGGCAGCGTGACGACCCGCTCCTCGAACTCCTCGTTGGTGGTGTCCTGCCGCAGGCTCAGATCGATGAAGACGACGAGCCCGCCCCGGGTGTCGGCGGCCGGATCCACGATGACGGTGAACCCGCGGATCACCCCGTCCCGCCGCATCCGGCGCACCCGGTCGGCGGTGGCGTTGGCACTGAGCCCGACGCGGACGCCGAGGTCGCGGTACGAGATCCGCGCATCCTGCTGCAGGATGCCGAGGATTTCCCTGTCGAGGCGGTCCATACCGCGATTCTCGCAGTCCGGGCCGATATACGCCGCTGCGCGGATGCCCCCGCCCCTCACCCTCCCGTTCCATGAGCGAATTCCTCTCCCCCGCTGTGTCGGGCGCGGTCGCGGGCCTGGGCGTGGCGATGCCGATGGGTGCGATGAGCGTGCTGCTGCTCCAGGAGGCGATGCGGAGCCGCCGCACGGCGATGGCCGCGGCGGCGGGCATCGCCACGGTCGACCTCGCCTACGCGGCCCTGGCCACCGCGCTGGGCCCCTGGGTGGCCTCCCACCTCACCCCGATCGAGGCCTGGATCCGCCTGACCTCGGCGGCCATCCTCCTGGCGATGGCCGCCCACGGCATCCACGACTCCACGGCCCCGCCGCCCACGGCACGGGTCCCGGGGCACGGTCCCGGCCTCTCGAACCCGTCGCCGCTTCAGGCGTCCGGCGCGGGGCGCAGCCTCGATCTTTCGGACCCGTCGCCGCTTCAGGCACCCGGCGCCGGGCGCAGCCCCGATCTTTCGGACCCGTCGCCGCTTCAGGCACCCGGCGCCGGGCGCAGCCCCGATCTTTCAGCCTCGCCGGCGTTTGAGGCGCGGGGTCCGGGGCGGAGCCCCGGTTTCGGGAAGGGGCGGGGTGGGGAACTGCCGCCCGCAGGGCCCGAACCCACCAACCGGCCTGACCTCCGGCCCGCACTGGAGCCCTTGGCCGGAGCCGTGACGGGGCCCAGGACCGGGGCCGGGACCGGGGCCGGGGCCGGGGCCGGGACCGGGGAAGGGACCGGGACCGGGGAAGGGACCGGGACCGGGCTCGAGCACGAAGCCGGGGCCGATCCCGGGGCCGAACCAGACGCTGGGGCCGGGCCCGGGGCGGGACTCGGGGCCGGGGGACAGGCCGGGGCCGTCAGGGCGTTCGGACGGTTCGTCGGGCTTACCGCCGTCAACCCGACCACTGCCCTCTACTTCGCCGCCCTCACCACCGCCCAGGCCTCCACCCTCACCACCCCCGTCACCGCCGCCGCCTTCCTCACCGGAGTCGCCGCCGCCTCGCTCCTCTGGCAGCAGACCCTCGTCGCCCTCGGCGCCTTCGCCGGCCGCAAGATCTCCCCCGCCGCCCGCGCCTGGACCTTCCGCCTCGGCTACGGCCTCGTCGCGGCCTACGCCCTGAAGATCGCCCTTCCCCTCCCCCACCCGACATGACCGGCCCCGCCGGAGGTGACCGACCCCGCCCGACGGGACCGGCCCCGCGCAACGAGACCGCCCGCCCCGACCGGGCCGCCCCGCCGGCCGGGCCGCCCCATCGACGCGACCGGCCCGCCGGAGGTGAAACCGACCCGCCCGACGGGACCGGCCCCGGGCAACGAGACCGCCCGTCCCGACCGGGCCGCCCCACCGACCGGGCCGCCCCACCGACGCGACCGGCCCGCCGGGCGTGACCGGCCCGCCCGAGGTGAAACCCGCCCGACGGGGCCGGCCCCGCGCGACCGGACCGCCCCGACCAACTCAGCCCGCCCCGCCCGATCCCCACCCCCTAGGGTGATTCCGTGACGACGACCCGCCTCTCGGCCCGCGCAGCCATCGCCTCCGTGACCGACCCCGGCAGCTTCGCCGAACTTTCCGCCCCCCACCGGGACTCGGCCCCCGACGGCCCCCTCACCTGGGCCGGCTACGACGACTCCCGCGCCCGCGCCGCCGCGCGGACCGGCGAAGGGGAGTCCGTCGTCACCGGGACCGCCCTCATCGGGGGCCGCCAAGCCACCGTGATCTCCTTCGAGTTCGGCTTCCTCGGCGGTTCCCTCGGCGAACGCACCGGAGACCGGCTCGAAGCCGCGTACACCCACGCTCGCGAACACCGCCTCCCCCTCGTGTCCCTGATCGCCACCGGCGGCTCCCGCATGCAGGAGGGCATGCTCGCGCTGACCCAACTCCAGCGCGTGGCCCGCCAGTCCGTCCTGACCCGCGCCGCCGGGCTCCCGCAGATCGCCGTCCTCCGGGATCCCACCACCGGCGGCGGCTGGGCCACGCTCGGCGCCGGGGCGGACGTGGTGCTCGCGCTCCCGGGTGCGCAGATCGGCTTCGCGGGCTCCCGGGTCCGGCCGGCGGACGCGCACCCGGCGGCGTACACCGCCGAGGGCCAGTACGCCGCCGGGCACGTCGACGCGGTCGTCCCTGCCGCCGAGCTGCCCGCGACCCTCGCCGACTGGCTCCGCCTGCTGGCCTCGCCCCGCTCCGCCCAGCCGGTCGAACCCCCGGCGGCGCTGTCGGACGTACCGCCCCCGGCCGGCGGCTGGGACGCCGTACGGCAGGCCCGCCACCCGGACCGGCCGCGCGCCGAGGCGTACCTGGACGCGTACTTCGCGCTCCGCCTCCCCCTTTCCGGGGACCGGGCGGGAGGCACGGACCCCGGGATGCTGTGCGGATTCGGGCTGCGGGAGGGGCGGGCCGTCGCGTACGCCGCCCAGTGCGGCACGGCGACCCGCCCGGCGGGCTACCGTACGGCCGCCCGCGTGATCCGCCTCGCGGACCGCCTCGGCATCCCCGTACTCACCCTGGTGGACACCCCCGGCGCGGCCAACGACGCCGCGGCGGAACAGGCGGGCGCCGGAGCCGCCATCGCGGACACCTTCGCGGCGGTCGCGGCGGCCGGGGTCCCGGTGACCACCCTCCTGATCGGCGAGGGGGGCTCGGGCGGCGCCCTCGCGCTGGCCGCGCCGGGGAACACCTGGGTCACCCCGGACAGCTACTTCTCGGTGATCGCCCCCGAACTGGCGGCGGCCATCCTCAAGCGCCCCCCGTCCGAGGCGCCGTCCACGGCGGACCAGCTCCGCATCCGCCCGCAGGACCTGGTCGGCCTCGGCGTCGCACGCGGCGTCGTCGGGCCCGTGGCCGGGACCGCCTGAGCGAACCGCCCCCGTCCGTTGTCAGAGGCGTCGGCCAGGATGCCTTCATGAGCGACGGAACGACCTGGCTGGCGGCGGCCCCCCGTTCGATCGCCTACGGCGGATACAGCGTGGTGATGGCCCGCGGGCTCACCCCGGAGGAACTCGTCGGGCGGCTCACGCAGACCGTGCTCGGCCCCGAGCACACGGCCATACCGGTCGGGGACCTCACCGGTGACGGCCTTCTCGAGCTCATGGCCGACACATACGGGAGCGAGTGGGACGCCATCGGCCTGCGCCACGGCCGGTGCGGCGACTGGTCGTTCACGGTCGCGTACGGGGGCTGGATGGGCGAGTTCGGCGGCCTGCCGCCGCTCTCCCGCGGCGGCGTGGACGTCTGCCGCCTGGAGTTCGAGGAGGAGAACGGCAAGCCGGTCCCGCCGCAGTTCTCCTACGTCCGCGACGAGGTCGTACTGAGCGCCTTCAACCTGTACCTGGACGGCTCCTGGGGCTACGACGGTGTCGTCGGCGAGCCCGAGGTGGCCGCCCGTGTGCAGGCCGAGCTGACCGCCGCGGGCCTTCCGGACGAAGCCGCGGGCCGCAGGGACGTCCACCGCACCGCCCTGGGGGTCGTGGAGCGCCACTTCGGCCTCTCGCTGCCCCGGGACGAGATCGTGACGGGCACGCTTCCGGCCGTACTCCTGGAACCGGCGTAGCGCCCTGAACGTTCACCCGCTCCCGGACGAAGGCCGGCCGCGATTCCGCCTCGAGGCCCTCGGCCGGGAAGACTTCGGCGATACGGGCAACCGCCGGCTGCCAGGCGGAGACGGTGCTGCGCGGCGGATCGCGGCCATGCCCGGAACGTACGGGACGGTCCCGCCCTCCTCGGGCAGCCTCTCCTCATGACAACGCATCCGAAGGACCCCGTGAACATCGCGCGGAAGCTGTCCGCGTTCGACGAGCAGTGGGCCCCCCGCCGCATCGCCCGGATCAACGACTACGAGGTCAAGGCCGCCAAGCTCCAGGGCGAGTTCGTGTGGCACACCCACGAGGACACCGACGAGCTGTTCCTCGTCGTCAGCGGGACCCTCACGATCCGCCTCCGCGACGGGGACGTGGTCGTCGGCCCCGGCGAGCTGTACGTCGTCCCGCGCGGGGTCGAGCACTGCCCCGCTGCGGACGAAGAGGTCTCGGTCCTGCTGTTCGAGCCGGCCGGCACGGCCAACACGGGCGATGCGGGCGGCGAGCGCACGCGGGAGCCGGTCGACGCCTGAGCTCGCCCCGAGCCTGACGCCTCAGGCGTCAGGCGTCAGGCGTCAGGCGTCAGGCGTCAGGCGTCAGGCGTCAGGCGTCAGGCTCGGGCGTCAGGTTCAGGCGTCACCCCTCACGCATCACACCTCTCGCATCACCCCTCGCGCATCACGCCTGCGGCGACCTCGCGTCGTACCGGGCGAACCCGCGCCAGCGCAGGGCCAGCAGGAGCAGCACCAGCACGCACCCCAGCCCGCCGCCCGTGATCGCCGTGGCCGGGGAGGTCCGGTCCGCGACGGTCCCGGCGAGGAAGTCCCCGAGCCGGGGCCCGCCCGCGACGACCACGATGAACACGCCCTGCAGGCGGCCGCGCATCTCGTCCGGGGTCGCGGCCTGCATCATCGTGGACCGGAACACCATGGAGATGGTGTCGGCCCAGCCGGCCAGGGCCAGGAAGAACAGCCCGAGCCACAGGTTCCGGGTGAGTCCGAACACTGCGATGGCCAGCCCCCAGGCGGCCACGGAGAGCAGGATCGCCAGCCCGTGCCGCCGGATCCGGCCCTGCCATCCGGAGAACAGCCCGCCCAGCAGCGCCCCGACGGCCGGCGCGGCCACCAGCAGGCCGACGGTCTTGGCGTCGCCGCCGTACCAGAGCACGGCGATGGCGGGGAACAGCGCCTTCGGCTGGGCCAGCACCATGGCGGCCATGTCGGAGAAGAACGTCATCCGGATGTTCGGCCGCGTGCCGAGGAAGCGCAGTCCGTCCAGGACCGAGGCCCGCCCCCGCTTGCCGCCCTCCCGCTCGGGCAGCATCGCGGGCAGCCGCCACACCGCGTAGAGGGCGGCGCAGAACGTGACGGCGTCGATCAGGTACGCGGCCTGGTAGCCCCACCAGCCGACGATGAGCCCGCCGAGCACCGGGCCGATCATCGTCCCGGAGGTCATGGTCACCGAGTTCAGCGCGTTGGCGGCGGGCAGCTGCTCGGCCGGAAGCAGCCGCGGGATCATCGCGGACCGGGCGGGCCCGTTGAGGGCGCCGCAGACCGCCTGGAGCGCGACGACCGTGTACAGCAGCCAGACCCGGTGGTAGCCGAGCACCGCGGCTCCGGCCAGCGCGATCGACAGGGCCGTGAGGCCGAGGGAGCTGTAGAGGCCGAGCTTGCGCCGGTCCACGGTGTCGGCGATGGCGCCGCCGTAGAGCCCGAAGACGACGAGCGGGACGAGGGAGAAGAGTCCGACGAGCCCGACCGAGAAGCTGGACCGGGTGATGTCGTAGACCTGGAGCGAGATGGCGAGGGCGGTCATCGCCTGGCCCATCCAGGAGATGGTGCCGCCGACCCACAGCCGCCGGTAGTCCGCGGACGTGCGCAGCGGGGTCAGGTCCGCGAATATCCGCGTCGCGCGGCGGGTGGGTGGGGGTGTGGGGGTGCTCGTACCGGTCACAGCGGATGATAACCGGCGGCCGTTCGGCGACCCCAGGCATGAACGGGCCGGAAGCCCGTATACATCCGGCCCGCGCTCACGCGCACCAGTCGCCCCATCCGGATCCGCGGTCTCAGGCCGGGCCGCTCCTTGCCGGTAACTCGCCACTGTCACAGGACATTTGACTGAATCGGCGTGCGCTCGTCGCCTCATGTTCGGCTCATGATGAAAAGACTCGTATGTCCAGGGAGGCGTAGTGATCGAACCTGGCAACAGCACCACGAGCACCGGAAGCGCGGACAACGGCGTCCACGCGTCCCCTCTCACCGCCCCGCTGACCGTCGGCGTCGAGGAGGAGTTCCTCCTCGTCGACGCCCGCACCTTCCGGGTGGTCCCGGCCGCCCCGCTCGTCCTGGCCACCGCCGCGGGTCTGCCCCACGAAGTGCATCCAGAGGGCACCCGCTACCAGGTGGAGATCGCCACTCCGGTCGCCGACTCGGCGCCCATGCTGCGCGAGGAGCTCGCCATCCTGCGGCGCACCCTCGCCCGGGCGGCCCGCGCCCACGGCTGCCGGCTGCTGGCCGCGCCCTCGCCGGTCGTGGCCGTGGAAGGGCCGCTGCACCTGACCGACGACGAGCCGCGCCAGCGCGAGCAGCACCGCCGCTTCGGCGCGCTCACCGACACCCTCGTCAGCTGCGGCCGCCACATCCACATCGGCACCCTCGACGTGGACACGGCGGTGGCGGTCTCGAACCGGGTCAGACCATGGCTGCCCACGCTGATCGCACTGGCCGCCAACTCGCCGTTCTGGGGCGGCCGTGACACCGGTCACGCCAGCTGGCGGGCGATGGCCTGGTCGGGCTGGCCCTCGGCGGGCCTGCCCCCGCACTTCACGTCCACGGCCCACTTCCGGCGCTCGGTGCAGAGCCTGCTCGGCTCCGGGGCGGCCCTGGACACGAAGATGGTCTATTGGGACCTCCGCCCGTCCGGGCACTGGCCGACGCTCGAGATCCGGGCGCCCGACATGTCCCCGGACATCGACACGGCGATCCTCCAGGCCGAGCTGGTCCGCGCCCTGGTGGCGACCATCCTGCGGGACATCGCGGAGCAGCGTCCCGAACCGGCGCTGCGGGACGACGTGCTGCGCCTCGCGCGCTGGCGGGCGGCGCACGACGGGCTGGAGGGCTTCGGCCTCGACCCGTACACGGGGGCCGAACTCCCGGCGGCGGACCTGGCGGAGGCCCTGCTGGACCTGGTCGCCCCGGAACTGGCGGCGTCGGGCGAGCTCGACCACGCGGCCAAGACCCTGGCAGGCCTCTTGCGCGACGGCTCGGGCGCCCACCGCCAACGCGCGGCGTTCGCCCGCCGCCAGGACCTGAACGACGTACTGCGCCACTTGGCGGACGAAACGGAGAACTTCTAGCCCCGGAGACCCGGGGATGATCCCGGGAGGACCCGGACACCCCCGGATACGCCAAAGCCGCAGGCGAGAACGTTTCTTCGCCTGCGGCTCGCAGTGGGGCGGGTGGGACTCGAACCCACGGCCGACGGATTATGAGTCCGCTGCTCTAACCGGCTGAGCTACCGCCCCTTCACGGCGTGGCGCGTACATGTGTGCGCGCCGTCTGCCGCAGCATAGCCGCTCATACGATCTCCTGCCTCGGATGCCTCGCATGATCGGCTTCGCTCCTGAGGGAGACCGTTCTGAGGGCTGCCCGGTTCCAGAACCAGGGCAAAAAGAAAGAGGACCCGCGTGAGGTCCTCTTCTTTCACGCTCCCCCGACTGGACTCGAACCAGTAACCTGCCGGTTAACAGCCGGCTGCTCTGCCAATTGAGCTACAGGGGACTGCGCTCCCCCGACTGGACTCGAACCAGTAACCTGCCGGTTAACAGCCGGCTGCTCTGCCAATTGAGCTACAGGGGATTGCTGCAGTGCGCCGAACAGCCCACCTCCGGCCTTGCCGGGGGGCGAGCGCCCGTTGCGAGTCATAGATTAGCGCAAGCAGGGGGGTGCTCCGCCAATCGGTATCGCCAGCAGGCCGGGCACCACACGACGAAGGGTGACAGGCATGCGGTACAAGGTCACGTTCGTGGTCGGACTGGCCCTCGGGTACGTGCTCGGAACGCGCGCGGGCCGCGAGCGCTACGAGCAGATGAAGAAATCGGCCCGCGAGATCGCGCAGAACCCGGCGGTGCGCAATGCCGCCGAGTCCGCCGGTCACACGGGCCGCGAGTACGCCGGGAAGGCCTTCGCCGCCGTCGGCGACAAGGTCGGCAACGCGGTCCCGGCCTCCCTGGCCGGACGGGTACGGGGACTGCGCGACCGGGCCGGCGGCGGCTCCGAGGACGAATGGGGCACCAGCAACACCTGAACCGTGGCAACCGGCCGGGATCCGTCGCCTCCGGGCGGCGGATCCCGGCCTGGCGTGCGGCAGAATTCTCTGCATGGGGATAGTCGCCGGGCTGGACAGTTCTTCCGCCTTCACTCGCATCGTCGTCTGTGACACCGACACGGGTGCCGTGCTGCGCCAGGGGTACGCGCCCCATCCGCAGCCCGCGGGCGATCCCGAGAGCGTCCACCCCCACGAGACCGACCCCCAGGCCTGGCTGCTCTCCCTCGGCGAGGCCGCCGGCGGCGGGCTCCTCGAAGGCGTCCAGGCCATAGGCGTCTCCGCGCAGCAGCACGGGCTGCTGCCCCTGGACCAGCAGGGCGCCCTCGTACGTCCGGCCCTGGTGGGCAACGACAAGCGCGGCCAGGTCGCCGCCGCCGACCTCATCGAGGCGCTCGGCGGCCGGCACGCCTGGGCCGAGGCCGTCGGATCCGTCCCGCAGTCCGCGCAGCCGGTGGCGAAGCTGGCCTGGCTGGCCCGCGCCGAGCCGGAGGCGGCCCGGCAGGTGGCCGTGCTGATGTCCGCGCACGACTGGCTGGTCTGGCAGCTGCTGGGCCGGCCCGCCCGGCGGACCACGGACCGGGGCGGCGCCTCGGGCACCGGTTACTGGTCGGCGGCCACCGGTTCGTACCGCCCCGACCTGGTCGAGCTGGCGCTCGGGCACATGGCGCTGCTGCCCGAGGTGCTCGGACCGGCCGAGGCCGCCGGCATGACCCCTGAGGGGCTGCTGATCTCCGCCGGCACCGGGGAGACCATGGCCGCCGCGCTCGGGCTGGGCCTCGGGCCCGGCGACGCGGTGGTCTCGCTGGGCGCCTCCGGCTCGGTCATGGCCGTGCACCACGAGGCGCTGTCGGAGCCGGGCGGGCTGATCACCTCGCTGGCCGACGCCAGCGGCATGCACCTGCCGGTGGTGAACACCTCCAACGCCGTACGGGCCCTGCGCGGCACCGCCGAACTGCTGGGCACCGATCTCGAGGGGCTGTCCGCGCTCGCGCTGAAGTCGACGCCGGGCGCGCACGGCCTCGTACTGCTCCCCTACCTGGAGGGTGAGCGCACGCCCAACCTGCCGCACACCGCCGGGACGCTGTCCGGGCTGCGGCGGGACTCGATGAAGCCGGAACACCTGGCCCGGGCCGCGTTCGAGGGCATGCTGTGCGGACTCGTCGACGCGCTCGACGTGCTGCGCCTGCGCGGGGTCGAGATCCGCCGGGTGTTCCTGCTGGGCGCGGCGGCCGAGCTGCCCGCCGTACAGGCCGCGGCTCCCGGGCTGTTCGGGACGCAGATCGTCGTACCGGCGCCGGCCGACTACGCGGCGCTCGGCGCGGCGCGCCAGGCGGCCTGGGCGCTCGGGGTGCAGCAGGGCACGCTGGCCCCGCACACCCCGCCGGTGTGGCCGGGCCCGGCGGCGCAGGTCTTCGAACCGGGCGAGGAGTACCCGGCCTGGCAGGCGGTGCGCCAGCAGTACATCGCGACGCGGGAGCAGATCCACCCCGGGGCGTTCCAGGGGTAGGGCCGCGCCGCTCCTCCCCTCGGACGCGGGACCTACTGCCGTCGCAGTAGGCCCGGCGGCCGGTCTACTCCTTTTGACCGGCCTTTGCGAAAAGCGGTGGGGATCGGCGCCGGGGTGGCCGAAGATGGGGTGAACCCCACGAACTGCCGACCGGAGCCTACGCGTGCTCATACGACTTCTGCGGACCCATCTGAGTCCGTACCGGAAACCCATCGCCCTCCTGGTCCTGCTGCAACTGCTGCAGACCAGCGCGAGCCTCTACCTCCCCACGCTGAACGCGGACATCATCGACAACGGTGTCATCAGCGGGGACACCGGCTACATCCTGCGCTTCGGCGCCCTGATGCTCGGCGTCTCCCTCGTCCAGCTCGGGTGCAACATCGGCGCCGTCTACTTCGGCGCCCGTACCGCCGCCGCCGTCGGCCGCGACATCCGCGCGTCCGTCTTCGACCGGGTGCAGAGCTTCTCCGCGCGGGAGCTCGGCCAGTTCGGCGCCCCCTCTCTGATCACCCGTACGACGAACGACGTGCAGCAGATCCAGATGCTGGTGCTGATGACCTTCACGCTGATGGTCTCCGCGCCGATCATGTGCATCGGCGGCATCGCCATGGCGCTCTCGCTCGACGTGAAGCTGTCGGGCGTCCTGCTGGCCGTGGTCCCCGTCCTCGGCCTGTCGGTCGGCGCGATCGTCTTCAAGACGCGGCCGCTGTTCCGGAAGATGCAGGTCCGCCTGGACACCGTGAACCGGGTGCTGCGCGAGCAGATCACCGGCAACCGCGTCATCCGCGCGTTCGTCCGCGACGAGTACGAGAAGGACCGGTTCCGGGACGCCAACGCGGACCTGACCGGGGTCTCCCTCGCGGCCGGCAGGCTGCTCGCGCTCATGTTCCCGACCGTGATCGTCGTCGTGAACATCTCCAGCGTCGCCGTCATCTGGTTCGGCGCGATGCGCATCGACAGCGGCGGCATGGAGATCGGCCAGCTGACGGCCTTCCTGGCCTACCTGATGCAGATCGTCATGTCCGTGATGATGGCCACCTTCATGTTCATGATGGTGCCGCGCGCCGAGGTCTGCGCCGAGCGCGTCCAAGAGGTCCTGGACACCGAGTCCAGCGTGGTCCCGCCCACCGAGCCGATCCGCAAGCTCCTGCGCCGCGGCGTGCTGGAGCTGCGCGGCGCCGACTTCCGCTACCCGGGTGCCGAGGCGCCGGTGCTGCGCGGGGTGGACCTGGTGGCCCGCCCCGGCGAGACCACGGCGGTGATCGGCTCCACCGGCAGCGGCAAGTCCACCCTGCTGGGCCTGGTGCCGCGGCTGTTCGACGCGACCGGCGGCCACGTGCTGGTCGACGGCGAGGACGTCCGCCGCATCGAGCCGGAGCTGCTGGCCAAGACGGTGGGCATGGTCCCGCAGAAGCCGTACCTCTTCTCCGGAACCGTCGCCTCCAACCTGCGGTACGGGCGCCCCGACGCCACCGACGAGGAGCTGTGGCGCGCGCTGGAAGTGGCGCAGGCCAAGGACTTCGTGTCCGCACTGGAGGGCGGTCTGGACGCGCCCGTCACCCAGGGCGGAACCAACGTCTCCGGAGGCCAGCGCCAGCGCCTGGCCATCGCCCGCACGCTGGTGCAGAGCCCGGAGATCTACCTCTTCGACGACTCCTTCTCGGCCCTGGACTACGCGACGGACGCGGCGCTGCGCGCGGCGCTCGCCCGCGAGACCGAGGACGCGACGGTGGTCATCGTCGCCCAGCGGGTCTCCACGATCCGCGACGCCGACCGGATCATCGTCCTGGACGAGGGCCAGGTCGTGGGCGAGGGGCGCCATCACGAGCTGATGGCCGACAACGAGACCTACCGGGAGATCGTGCTCTCCCAGCTGACGGAGGCGGAGGCCGCATGAGCGGGCCCGGAGGACGGATGATGATGGGGCCGGCCGAGCGGTCCCTGGATTTCAAGGGCTCGGGCAAACGGCTGCTGCGCCAGATCGCGCACGACCGGGCCAAGCTGTGGGGCATGGTCGTCGCCGTCGTCGGCAGCGTCGCCTGCTCGGTCATCGGCCCGAAGATCCTCGGTGAGGCCACCGACCTGGTGTTCGCGGGTCTCGTCGGCCGGCAGATGCCGGCCGGGATCACCAAGCAGCAGGCGCTGGACGGGCTGCGCGCCAAGGGCGAGGGCGGGATGGCGGACATGCTGTCCGGCACCGACTTCACCCCCGGCGAGGGCATCGACTTCGGTGCCGTCGGGGTCGTGGCGATCTGGGCGCTGGTGGTCTTCACCCTCGCCGGCCTGCTGATGCTGGTCGCGACGCGCCTGTCGAACCACATCATGAACGGCACCGTGTACCGGATGCGCGAGGAGCTGCAGGGGAAGCTGTCGCGGCTGCCGCTGTCGTACTTCGACCGGCAGAAGCGCGGTGAGGTGCTGAGCCGGGCCACCAACGACATCGACAACATCGGGCAGACGCTGCAGCAGACGATGGGTCAGCTGCTCAACTCGCTGCTGACGATCGTCGGCGTGCTGGCGATGATGCTCTGGATCTCCCCGCTGCTGGCGCTGGTCGCCCTGCTGACCATTCCGGTCTCCGTCTTCGTCGCGGCGAAGATCGGCAAGAAGTCGCAGCCGCAGTTCGTGGCGCAGTGGAAGTCCACGGGCGCGCTCAACGCGCACATCGAGGAGATGTACTCGGGCCACGCGCTGGTCAAGGTCTTCGGCCGGCAGAAGGAGTCCGCGGCCGTCTTCGCCGAGCAGAACGAGGCGCTGTACCGGGCCTCGTTCAAGGCGCAGCTGGTCAGCGGGATCATGCAGCCGGTGATGCTCTTCATCTCGAACATCAACTACGTGCTGGTGGCGGTCGTCGGCGGTCTGCGCGTGGCCTCGGGCAGCCTGTCGATCGGTGACGTGCAGGCCTTCATCCAGTACTCGCGCCAGTTCTCGATGCCGCTGACGCAGGTCGCGTCGATGGCGAACCTGGTGCAGTCCGGTGTCGCCTCGGCGGAGCGCGTGTACGAGCTGCTGGACGCGGAGGAGCAGGAGCCGGACGCCGAGGTGCCGGAGCGGCCGGAGCAGCTGCGCGGCCAGGTCACGCTCGACAAGGTGGCCTTCCGGTACGAGCCGGACAAGCCGCTGATCGAGAACCTGTCGCTGACCGTCGAGCCCGGCCACACGGTCGCGATCGTCGGCCCGACGGGCGCCGGCAAGACCACGCTGGTCAACCTGTTGATGCGGTTCTACGAGGTCACGGGCGGCGAGATCGCCCTCGACGGGGTGGACATCGCGAAGATGACCCGCGAGGAACTGCGCAGTGGGATCGGCATGGTGCTCCAGGACACGTGGCTGTTCGGCGGCACCATCGCGGAGAACATCGCGTACGGCGCTGCGCGCGAGGTCACGCGCGCCGAGATCGAGGAGGCGGCGCGGGCCGCCCACGCGGACCGGTTCGTCCGCACCCTGCCGGACGGCTACGACACCGTGCTGGACGACGAGGGCGCGGGCGTCAGCGCGGGCGAGAAGCAGCTGATCACCATTGCCCGGGCATTCCTGTCGGACCCGGTGATCCTGGTGCTCGACGAGGCGACGAGCTCGGTGGACACCCGTACCGAGGTGCTGATCCAGAAGGCGATGGCCCGCCTCGCGCACGGCCGTACGTCCTTCGTGATCGCGCACCGGCTGTCCACGATCCGCGATGCGGACGTGATCCTGGTGATGGAGAACGGCTCGATCGTGGAGCAGGGCACGCACGAGGAACTGCTGGAGGCGGACGGCGCGTACGCGCGGCTGTACGCGGCGCAGTTCGCGCAGGCGGTGGCCGAGGTCGACTAGCGTCGACGTGTCGGCTTGGCAGGGGGTGCCCTCTCGGCAGAGGGCACCCCTTCTCCGTACTCAGTCCAGGTAGCCGCGGAGCTGGTCGGCGAAGGCGTGGTCGCGCAGCTTGTTGAGCGTCTTGGACTCGATCTGCCGGATCCGCTCGCGCGTCACGCCGAAGATCCGGCCGATCTCCTCCAGCGTGCGGGGCCGGCCGTCGGCCAGGCCGTAGCGCAGCTGGACGACCTTGCGTTCACGCTCGCCGAGGGTCGACAGCACGGCTTCCAGGTGCTCGCGGAGCAGGAAGAACGCGGCGGACTCCATGGGCGAGGCCGCGTCCCCGTCCTCGATCAGGTCGCCGAGGGCGACGTCGTCCTCCTCGCCGACCGGCGCGTGGAGCGAGACCGGCTCCTGGGCGAGGCGCAGCACCTCCAGGACCCGCTCGGGGGTCAGCTCGAGGTGGACGGCGACCTCTTCGGCGGTGGGCTCGTACCCGCGTTCCTGGAGCATGCGGCGCTGTACGCGCACGACGCGGTTGATCAGCTCCACGACGTGCACGGGTACGCGGATGGTGCGGGCCTGGTCTGCGAGGGCCCGCGACATGGCCTGCCGGATCCACCAGGTGGCGTAGGTGGAGAACTTGTAGCCCCGGGCGTAGTCGAACTTCTCAACGGCCCGGATGAGCCCGAGGTTCCCCTCCTGCACGAGGTCGAGCATGGTGAGCCCGCGGCCCACGTAGCGCTTCGCGACGGAGACGACGAGCCTCAGGTTCGACTCGATGAGGCGCCTCTTGGCCATCCGCCCCATGACGACGAGCTTGTCGAGGTCGAGGGCGAGCCGCAGGTCGAGGTCGGGGGTGTTGCCCAGCTTCTCCTCGGCGAAGAGTCCGGCTTCGACGCGGCGCGCGAGCTCGACCTCCTCGGCGGCGGAGAGCAGCGGGATCCTGCCTATCTCGCGCAGGTACTGCCGGAACAGGTCGGCGGAAGGGCCTGCTCCGCCGCTGTCCGCGCGCCGACGCTGCTCGGGCACCTGCTCGATCAGCTCCAGCACCTCGGGCTCTTCGGGCTCCTCGTCCACGGCGTCGACCTCGGGCTCTTCACCCGCAGTGGCCTCGGTGTCCTGGACGGGCGGGCTCACGTTGACGGTCAGGATCTGGGTCTGCACGGGGGCGACCTCCAGGGCTCCGAGGACGGGGGCACCGCACCTCAGTGTGGGGTACGACACATCACTGCCACGAGGGGCGTGCGAGCACTTTCTGAGTCCGGTGCGTGACCGGATGGTTACCCCCCGGCGGGAATCCCGATGCGGATCGGACGCATGTCCGAGAAGACCGATGCCGTGTCCGAGTACGAAACCCACGTGACGGTGCGCTGCCCGGCCCCGGCTGAGCCGGCGCGGCTCGAAGCGGGGCCGGGGGGCGGGGGTTGAAGGTGACGCACATCCTGCCGGCGGGCCGGATGGTGTCCCAGCCGATGCCGACCCTGCGGGACCGCGACGGCCGCGAGGCCCCGGTGCCCCGGCTGCGGGCGGCGGGCTCCGACCCGGTGCGGGTCACGATGGAGACGGTCCCCTGGACCACGGACCGCCCGGGCCCCGGCGACGGGACTTCGTGGTGGTCCCCGGGACTGGGCGATCGAGGAGCCGCGCACGGAGCAGATGCCGGCGGCCGTCGCGGAGGCGGCCGAGCGGGCCGCTTCCGCGCAGGGCGGGCTGGTGATCCCGGCCGGCGGGGCGGTCTCCGAGGGCATCTGGACGTAACCGCAGGACATGGGTCCTCTACGACGCGGTCCTGCTCGCCGAGCGCTGCACTCGCACCCGTACGAGCTGATCCACACGGTTCCGGGAGTCGGGCGAGCACTTCCCGCCGAAGGCACCCCGGGACACCGGACACCCCGCTGGCGCTGGAGGCCTTCTCCGAGGTCAAGTGGGCCGACCGGGGGCGTCTGCCGGGCGGACTGCCAGGGGATCTCCGGCTCCGCCGCGTCCCGCGCGGAGCGGCTGCCGGCCGCGCTGGCGCCGACGTTCGACCGGCGGAGCCGGCCGACGGTCAGGCCGGCTCGACGCGGACCGCGCAGACCTTGAACTCCGGCATCCGGGACACCGGGTCAAGGGCCGGGTTGGTCAGGGAGTTGGCACGGCCCTCGCCCGGCCAGTGGAACGGCATGAAGACCGTGTCCGCGCGGATCGTGTCCGTGATGCGGGCCGGGGCCACCGCGCGGCCGCGGCGGGAGACGACCGCGAGCGGGGCGCCCTCGACCGCGCCGATACGGGACGCGAGGCGCGGGTGGAGTTCCACGAAGGCGCCGGGGGCGGCCGCGTTGAGCTCGTCCACGCGGCGGGTCTGGGCGCCCGACTGGTACTGGGCGACCACGCGGCCGGTGGTGAGCAGGACGGGGTACTCGGCATCGGGGATCTCGGCCGCGTCGCGGTGGGAGACGGGGACGAAGCGGGCCCGGCCGTCGTCGGTGGCGAAGCGGTCCAGGAAGAGCCGCGGCGTGCCGGCGTGGGCATCGTCCGGGCAGGGCCAGAAGACGCCCTGTTCGGCCTCGATACGGGCGTAGGAGATGCCCGAGTAGTCCGCCGGGCCGCCGGCCGAGGCGCGGCGGAGCTCCTCGAAGACCTCCTCGGGGACGGTGGGGAAACCCTTTTCGATGCCGAGGCGGGCGGCAAGCCCGTGCAGGACCTCCAGGTCGGTGCGCACCCCCGGCGGCGGGGTCAGGGCGCGGCGGCGCAGCAGGACGCGGCCCTCCAGGTTGGTGGTGGTGCCGGTCTCCTCCGCCCACTGGGTGACGGGGAGGACCACGTCGGCGAGGGCCGCCGTCTCGGAGAGGACCACGTCCGCCACCGCCAGGAAGTCCAGGGAGCGGATGCGGTCCTCGATGTGGGCGGCGCGGGGGGCCGAGACCACCGGGTTGGAGCCCATGAGGAGGAGGGCCTTCACGTCCGTGCCGAGGGCGTCGAGGAGTTCGTACGCACTGCGGCCCGGGGCGGGCAGGCTGTCGGGGTCGACGCCCCAGACCTCGGCGACGTGCGCCCGCGCCGCGGGGTCGGTGAGCTTGCGGTAGCCGGGGAGCTGGTCGGCCTTCTGGCCGTGCTCGCGGCCGCCTTGGCCGTTGCCCTGGCCGGTGAGGCAGCCGTACCCGGAGAGCGGGCGGCCGGCACGGCCGGTGGCCAGGCACAGGTTGATCCACGCGCCGACGGTGTCGGTGCCCTTGGACTGCTGCTCGGGCCCGCGGGCGGTCAGGACCATCGCGGAGGACGGCGCGCAGAACAGGGAGACCGCCTCGCGGAGTTTCGGGACGGGCACGCCGGTGATCCGCTCCACCAGCTCAGGCCAGTGCGCCATCGCCGCGGCCCGGGCCTCCTCCCAGCCGGTGGTCCGCTCGGCGATGAACTCCTCGTCGGTGCGGCCTTCGGCGACGACCAGGTGCAGCAGGCCCAGCGCGAGGGCCAGGTCCGTACCGGGGCGGGGGGCGAGGTGCAGGTCGGCCTGCTCGGCGGTGCGGGTCCGGCGCGGGTCGATGACGATCAGCGTGCCGCCGTTCGCCTTGAGTTCGGTGAGGTACCGCAGGGCGGGCGGCATGGTCTCGGCCAGGTTCGAGCCGACGAGGATGACGCAGCCGGTCCGCGGGATGTCCTCCAGGGGGAAGGGGAGCCCGCGGTCCAGTCCGAAGGCCCGCTGGTGGGCGGCTGCGGCCGAGGACATGCAGAAGCGGCCGTTGTAGTCGATCTGCGAGGTCCGCAGGGCGACCCGGGCGAACTTGCCGAGCGCGTAGGCCTTCTCGTTGGTCAGCCCGCCGCCGCCGAACACCCCGACTGCGTCGCGCCCGTGCGTACGGCCCGTGCGGGCGAGGCCCTCGGCGACGGTGTCGAGGGCCTCCTCCCAGGTGGCCGGCTCCAGCCGCCCGGCGTGGGTGCGGACGAGTGGCCCGGTCAGGCGCACCCGGGAGGAGAGCACGGCGGGGGCGGTGCGCCCCTTGCCGCACAGCGCACCCCGGTTCACGGGGAAATCCGCCCGCTCCTCCACCACGACGCTCGCGCCGCCCGGCTCAGGGCGGAGGTTCATCCCGCACTGCAGCGCGCAGTACGGGCAGTGCGTGGCGGTGGCGGAGTCCGGGGTGTGCATACGGCCCAGCCTGCAGCGGCGGTGTTACGCGGGCCGCCGCCTCCGGTTACACCTCCCGTACGGGCACCTCAGCGCGGACCGGCCGGCCCGGTGAGGCCCGCCGGACGCGCCTGCAGGCCGCCGCCCGGCCGGGGCCCACCGACGCCCGGCGGAGCCGCCGACGCGCGGCCGGGGCCGGTGCTACCGGCCGGTGAGGTTCCGGACGGTCAGTCCGGCGGTCCAGCCGCCGTCCACCGCGAGTTCGGCGCCCGTCATGTACGCGGCGGCGTCGGAGAGGAGGAAGGCGACCGCGGCGGCTATCTCCTCCGGGGCGCCGACGCGGCCCATCGGGGCGCCGGGGAAGTTGCCCTCGCCGGGCCGGATGCCGACCGGGGCGGTCATCGGGGTCAGCGTCATGCCCGGGTGTACCGAGTTGACCCGGATCCTCGCCTCCGCGAGCTCGACCGCGCCGATCTTCGACAGGCCGCGCACGCCCCACTTGGAGGCCCCGTACCCCGCGGTGAGCGCCAGGCCGGCGAGCCCTGCCGCGGACGAGATGTTGACGACGGAACCGCCGCCGTTCGCCCGCAGCAGCGGTATCGCGGTCTTGATGCCGATGAAGGTGCCGACCAGGTTGATCTCGACGACCTGGCGGAAGTGTTCGACGCTCTCGTGCTTCAGGAGCTGCCCGGTGGGTACGCCGGCGTTGTTCACGAGCCCGTCCATCCGGCCGAACTCGGCCACGGCGTGGTCGAGGGCGGCCTGCCAGTCGGCCTCGCTCGTGACGTCGTGCCGCAGGAACCGCGCCGCGCCACCCAGCTTCTCGGCCGTCTCCGCGCCCTACGCCTCCAGCACGTCGGTGATCAGCACGCTGCCGCCGCCGTCCACGACGGCCTGCGCCGCCGCCGCGCCCAGGCCCCGGGCTCCCCCGGTGATGACGACGGCCTTGCCGCTCAGATCCACAACAGCCACGGTTCCACACCCCTGACGGCGAGACGGCCACCTCGTATATGACTATTCGGCATAGAAAGCCGACGGCGCGTCAGTTTGCCAGAGCACCCAGGGCCCGCGACACCCCCGGTTCCTTCGGCCCCATGAACCGCGGTTCCGGCTTCAACACCGCGTCGAGCGCCGCCTTGCCCGCCGCGAAGACCTCGCGCGTGCCGCCGTAGTACCAGGTCGAATCGTGCTCGTCGTCCACCCCGACCCCGTACGCCTCCACGCCCGCCGCATCGCACAGCGCGACGGCCCGGCGTATGTGGAAGCCCTGGCTGATCAGCACGGCCCGCTTCACCCCGAAGATCTCCTTCGCCCGGACACAGGAGTCCCAGGTGTCGAAGCCGGCGTAGTCGCTGACGATGCGCTCGCCCGGCACCCCGTGGGCGGTCAGGTACGTGCGCATCGCGTCGGGCTCGTCGTACTCGGTGCGGCTGTTGTCCCCGGTGACGAGCACGACCTTGGCCTTGCCGGTCCGGTACAGCTCGGCCGCCGCATCGAGCCGTCTGGCCAGATACGGTGTCGGCCGCCCGTTCCACAGCCCCGCCCCGAACACCACCGCCACCTCGGTGGCCGGCGCATCGGCCGTACTCCGCAGCCGGTCCGCGGCCGCCGCATGCGTCCATGCCGACGGCAGCAGGAGCAGCACACACCCGGCGACCACCGCCTGAACGGCCCGCCGTCGCCCCGCCACCGTCCTCGTCCAGCCCGGCACCAGTTTCAGCTTCATGGTCGATCCCCCCGTTGCACCACACGTCGTTCGCACACATTGACGATCTACGCCCGGCCCCCAGTTCCCCCTCCCCCGCCTTTCACTCGGACGAATGAGCGGGTGAGCACCCGGAAAACACCCGTCACCCCCGCGCAACGCCCCCGCAACCTCCGGCCCGCAGGATCGGTGCATGACGGAGCTGGTGCACCCTCCCGAGTCCCTGTCCCTCCCCTTTCCCCCCGCCACGGCCACTGACCTGCTGACCCGGATCACCACCCAACTCGGCATGCAGCTCAGCGGACTGCGCCCATGGCACACCGCGGGGGACCGGTCCGACGGAGTCCGCCCATGCAGCCCACCCTCGTCGCCGTCGCCCACGGCAGCCGCGACCCCCGCGCCCTCCCCACCGTCCTGGCCCTCCTCGACCGGATCCGCGAGCTCCGCCCCCGCCTCGACGTCCGGCTCGGACACGTCGAGCTGAACCGGCCGCTCCTCGGCGAGACCCTCGAGGAGACCACCGGCGCGGCCGTGCTCGTCCCGCTGCTCCTCGGCCGCGGCCACCACGTCAAGCGGGACCTCCCCGCAGCGGCCGCCCGCGCCGCCCACCTCGACACCTGCGTCGCCGCCCCGCTCGGCCCGCACCCGCTGCTGGTCGAGGCCCTGTACGAGCGCCTGGTCGAGGCCGGCTGGTCCCCCGGCGCGAGTACGGCCGTCGTCCTCGCCGCCGCCGGCTCCCGCGACCCCGACTCGGCGGCCGACACCCGCCGCACCGCCGCCCTGCTCTCCGAGCGCCTCGGCGGCGCGCCCGTCGTACCCGCCTACGCCTCCGCCGCGGCTCCCGCCGTCCCCGACGCCGTCCGCGCCCTCGCCGCCCGCGGCCACCACCGGATCGCGGTGGCCTCGTACTTCACGGCCCCCGGCCGCTTCGCCGCGCAGAGCGCCGCCGCCGCGCCCGGCCCGGCGGCCGCGCCGCTCGGCGACCACCCGGCCCTGGCCCGCCTCGTACTGCAGCGCTACGACGAGGCCCTGGCCCGGCAGCGGACCTCCCTGGCCGCCATGGGCTTCCCGGCCGCCCTGAAACTGGCCCCTGCATAAAGACCGCCTTGGCGCGGATTGCTCAGATTGGTCGCATTGTCGGTGCTTCCGGTTACCGTCTGAGCATGGAAGGCATGGAAGGCACCGCCAGCGCACCCGTCCGCCACCTCGACCCGAACGGCCCTTACGACGCGTCCGACACCGAGCGCTGGGCCGCCGAGCCCGACAAACGGCCCGGCCGCACCGCCTTCCAGCGCGACCGGGCCCGTGTCCTGCACTCCGGCGCGCTGCGCCGCCTCGCCGGGAAGACCCAGGTGGTCACCCCCGGCAGCCGCTCGTACGACTGGGACGCCAGCCCCCGCACCCGGCTGACGCACTCCCTGGAGTGCGCCCAGGTCGGCCGCGAGCTCGGCGCGGCCCTCGGCTGCGATCCCGACCTCGTCGAGGCCGCCTGCCTCTCGCACGACATGGGCCACCCGCCCTTCGGGCACAACGGCGAGGAGGCGCTGAACGAGTTCGCCAAGGACTGCGGCGGTTTCGAGGGCAACGCCCAGTCGCTGCGCCTGCTGACCCGCCTGGAGCCGAAGCGGTTCGTGCCCGGCCCGGCCGGCGGCGAGCCCGTCAGCGTCGGGCTCAACCTCACCCGGGCCTGCCTGGACGCAGCCACCAAGTACCCGTGGGCCCGCGGCGGCCACCCGACCGACCCCGACTCGGTCAAGTTCGGCGCGTACGAGGACGACCTGCCGGTCTTCGAGTGGCTGCGGCGCGGCGCGCCCGCGGACCGCAAGTGCTTCGAGGCCCAGGTGATGGACTGGTCGGACGACGTCGCGTACTCCGTCCACGACTTCGAGGACGGCCTGCACGCCGGACACCTCGACCCCAACCTCCTCTTCGCCGAACCCGAGCGCACGGCCATCTGGCGGGTGGCGATCGGCCGGTACGTGCCGGCCGACACCGAGCCGGAGGAGCTGCGCGAGGCCCTCGACCGGCTGATGGAGCAGGAGTGGTGGCCACACGGGTACGACGGATCGGCCGTCGCCCAGGCCCGCCTCAAGGACGCCACCAGCCAGCTGATCGGCCGGTTCTGCCTGGCCGCCGAGGGCGCCACCCGCGAGGCGTACGGCTCCGGCCGGCTGACCCGGTACGCGGCCGAGCTGGTCGTCCCGCGCGAGGCGCGCAACGAGTGCGCGGTCCTCAAGGCCGTCGCCGACCTGTACGTGATGCAGCGCGACGAGCAGGAGCGGCTGCGCGCCGACCAGCGCATCGTCCTGGCCGAACTTGCCGAGGCACTCAGCGCCCGCGCACCCGAGGGACTGGACCCGCAGTTCCGGGCGGCCTTCGACGCCGCGCCCGACGACAAGGCCCGCAAACGCGCGGTCGTCGACCAGATCGCGGCGCTCACGGACGCCTCTGCGCGCTCCCTGCACGCCCGGCTCACGCGGCGCACGCGCCGGTCCGAAGGGTGAGCCGATCGGGCCATTCCCCCTTCACGCGGCAGGCTCGGTGCGGGACGCTCGCATGTGGTCGCATGTGGCGGAGAGGTTATGAGGAGGCATCAGGTGGTCGACGCACACCGGACATTCGTCATCGTCGGCGCAGGGCTTGCCGGAGCTAAGGCGGCCGAGACGCTGAGGTCCGAGGGGTTCACGGGGCGGGTGATCCTGATCGGCGACGAGCGCGACCATCCCTACGAACGGCCCCCGCTGTCCAAGGGGTACCTCCAGGGCAAGGAGGAGCGCGACAGCGTCTTCGTCCACGAGCCGTCCTGGTACGCCCGGGCCGACGTCGAGCTGCACCTCGGCCAGCCCGCGGTCCACCTGGACCGGGAGGCCAGGAAGGTCGTCCTCGGCGACGGCACGGCGCTGCACTACGACAAGCTGCTGCTGGCCACCGGGGCCGAGCCGCGCCGCCTCGACATCCCGGGCACGGGCCTGGCCGGGGTGCACCACCTGCGCCGGCTCGCCCACGCCGAGCGGCTGAAGGGCGTACTGGCCACCCTCGGCCGGGACAACGGCCATCTGCTGATCGCGGGGGCCGGCTGGATCGGCCTGGAGGTCGCCGCCGCGGCCCGCGGGTACGGGGCCGAGGTCACCGTGATCGAGCCGCTGGCCACCCCGCTGCACGCGGTGCTCGGCCCGGAGATCGGCCGGCTGTTCGGCGACCTGCACGCGGAGCACGGGGTCCGCTTCCACTTCGGTTCGCGGCTCACCGAGATCGTCGGGCACGACGGCATGGTGCTCGCCGCCCGGACCGACGACGGGGAGGAGCACCCCGCCCACGCCGTGCTCGCGGCGATCGGGGCCGCTCCGCGGACCGCGCTCGCCGAGACCTCCGGGCTGGCCCTGGTCGACCGGCAGCACGGCGGCGGCATCGCCGTGGACGCCTCGCTGCGGACCAACGACCCGAACGTGTTCGCCGTCGGGGACGTGGCCGCCGCGCACCACCCCCTGCTCGGGACCCGGCTGCGGGTCGAGCACTGGGCGAACGCGCTCAACGGCGGCCCCGCCGCGGCGCGGGCGATGCTGGGGCAGGAGGTGTCGTACGACCGGGTGCCGTACTTCTTCTCCGACCAGTACGACGTGGGCCTGGAGTACTCGGGGTACGCCCCGGTGGGCGGCTACGACCAGGTGCTGATCCGCGGCGACGCGGCCAAGCGGGAGTTCATCGCGTTCTGGCTGTCGGAGGGGCGCGTGCTGGCCGGAATGAACGTGAATGTGTGGGATGTCACCGAGCACATCCAGGCCCTGATCCGGTCGAAGGCGCAGGTCAACCGCGAGGCACTGGCGGACCCGTCGATTCCGCTTGACTCCCTGCTGGAGGGCCAGGGGGCCTGACGGGTTTGTCGGCGTCCGGCCGTAGACTTCACGGGTGGCAGGACGGATCAACGACGACGACGTGAAGGCGGTACGGGACGCGGTCCCGATCGACGCCGTGGTCTCCGACTACCTCCAACTGCGCAACGCGGGCGGCGGCAACCTCAAGGGCCTCTGCCCCTTCCACGACGAGAAGTCCCCGTCCTTCCAGGTCAGCCCCAGCAAGGGTCTCTACCACTGCTTCGGCTGCCAGGCGGGCGGGGACACCCTCGACTTCATCATGAAGATCGACCACCTGTCGTTCTCCGAAGCGGTCGAGCGCCTCGCCGGACAGGCCGGCATCACGCTGCGGTACGAGGAGGGCGGCTATACCGCCGGCACCAGCGGCCGCGGCGAGCGCATCCGGCTCGTCGAGGCGCACAAGGCGGCCGCCCAGTTCTACGTCGAGCAGCTGGGCAGCGCCGAGGCGGAGATCGGCCGCAGGTTCCTGGCGGAGCGCGGCTTCGACCAGGCCGCCGCCGAGCACTTCAGCGTCGGGTACAGCCCGGCCGGCTGGGACCACCTGACGCGCTTCCTGCGCGGCAAGGGCTTCAGCGACAAGGAGCTGATCACCTCCGGCCTGGCCCAGGACAGCCGCAGCGGCAAGCCCATCGACCGCTTCCGCGGCCGGCTCATGTGGCCGATCCGCGACATCAGCGGCGAGGTGGTCGGCTTCGGCGCGCGCAAGCTGCGCGACGACGACAACGGGCCGAAGTACCTCAACACGCCCGAGACGGCGATCTACAAGAAGTCCCAGGTGCTGTACGGCATCGACCTGGCGAAGAAGGAGATCGCGAAGACCTCGCGGGCCGTGGTGGTCGAGGGCTACACGGACGTGATGGCCTGCCACATGGCCGGGGTCACGACCGCGATCGCGACCTGTGGCACCGCCTTCGGCGGCGACCACATCAAGATCCTGCGCCGCCTGCTGATGGACAACGCGACGGCCGAGGTGATCTTCACCTTCGACGGCGACGCGGCCGGCCAGAAGGCCGCGCTGCGCGCCTTCGAGGACGACCAGAAGTTCGCCGCCGAAACCTCCATCACCATCGCCCCCGGCGGCATGGACCCGTGCGACCTGCGCCTGGCGCAGGGGGACGCGGCCGTGGCCGGGCTGGTGGAGGCCCGGACGCCGCTGTTCGAGTTCGCCCTGCGGCACATCGTGGCCCGGCACAACCTGGAGAACCCGGCGGGCCGGGCGGCCGCGCTGGACGAGGCGGCGCCGGTCGTCGCCAACATCAAGAACATCGCGATCCAGCACGAGTCGGCGGTCCAGCTGGCGGGGATGCTGGGCATCCGGGACGAGCAGTTCGTGGTCAAGCGGGTCGCACAGCTGGCGCGCTGGGCGCGGGAGCGGGGCAACCAGCCCGGCGGCCAGCAGCAGGGCCGCGGCCGGTCCTCGCACGCGTCGTACGAGGCGCCGCCGGCGCCTTCCGCCCCGGCGGCGGGCGGACCGGCGCTGAACCTGCGCAGCCCGGCGCACCGCACCGAGCGCGAGCTGCTCAAGCTGGCGCTGCAGCGGCCGGCCCTGGTCTCCCCGGCCTTCGACGCGTACGGGGTGGACGAGTTCACCGCCCCGCCGTACGCGGCGGTCCGCGAGGCCATCCAGGCGGCGGGCGGCGCCTCCCTGGGCACCGACGACTACCTGGCCCGGGTCCGCGACGCCGCGCCGAACGACACGGTCCGCGCGCTCGTCACCGAGCTGGCGGTCGAGGCCATCCACGCCAAGACGGTGGACGAGGTGTACGCGGGGGTCCAGCTGGTCCAGGTCCGGCTGCGCGCGGTCGACCGCCGGGTCCACGAGATCCAGGGCGCGATGTCGCGCCTGGGCCCGCAGGCCCCGCCGGAGCAACTGGCGGCGGTCCAGGAGGAGCTCTGGGTCCTCCAGCAGTACGGCCAGCGCCTGCGCAACCTCCTCCCCCTGCCTTCGGCGGGGGGACCCCCACCTCCGCCTTGCGATCACACGCACCAGACCTCGCCGGCCCCGCCCTCACGGGCGGACGACGCTACTTTGACGACACCCCCTGGGGGTGTGTCGTCCGAACCAGTCGCCGCCAGGTATCTCGGTGCCGGACTCGCGCAGCCGGCGGGCCAGCAGCGGGGCCGCCAGGTAGACCCAGGCGGAGGTCCGGGTGCCGTCCGGGCGGACCGCGTCCCGGCGGACCCGGTCGTAGACGTTCAGCGGCCGGTCGGGGCCGTGGTACTCCTCCAGCCGGTCCAGTTCGGCCAGGAGCCTCCCGTACGTGCCGGGCGCCGGGGTGACCAGCTCGCCGACGATCTCCGCTCCCGGGTGCTGGACGGCGTACGGGTAGCCGGGACCGTCGTAGAGGAGCGCGTCCGGGAGCCGCGCGGGCTCCTCGGCGGCCGTGCGGCCCCGCAGGAACAGGGCGTGGTTGACCTCCCCCGGGCGCAGGGTCCCGTACACGAAGAAGGGGAGCTCGGCGGTCATCCGGCCGTCACCTCGCTCGCGAGCCACGCCAGGTAGTCCGCGCCGCCCCGCACCACCGGGGTGGCGAGGATCTCCGGTGTGTCGTACGGGTGATCGGCGGTCAGCCGGGCCTCCAGGGCCGGGTACGCGGCCGTGGTGGTCTTGAACAGCACCTGCCACTCCTGGGAGGTCTCCAGCGCGTCCTTCCAGTGGTAGACCGAGGTCACCGGCCCGGAGATCTGCGCGCACGCGGCCAGCCGCGCCTCCACCGCGCCGCGGGCGAGCGCCGCGGCCGCCTCCGCCGAGTCGACCGTGGTCAGCACGGTGAGCACCCCGGGCACCGGATCCGGTGCCGGCTGGGGCGGCGATGGCCGATCGGCTGATGTCACGGGAGCCCTCCCTCGGTTACGGCGGACAGCGCGCGGTCCGGGACTTCGGTCCCGAGTCTGCCTGCGCGCTTCCACCGTACGCACCGCTGTGACACAACCTCCCGGTGGCCGTGACCGCGGCCGTCTACCGTCGGTCCGTCCTCTCCCAGACCTCTTTGGCCCCCGATGAAGCGCACCACCCGACAGCTCACCGCCGTCCTCGCTCGAGTCGCTCTGGCCGCTGTGGACCGACCACACCACCCCCGCGGCGCCGGGCAAGCCGGTCGGCACCCGCGAGCCCCCGTCGCAGCCGCTGGAGAACGCACCGGAGGTGGGGCCGGCGGGCTGCCCCGGTGGACGTGAAGGACGTCGTACAAGCCGACGGTGATCGGGGCGCGGGCGACGCTGTCCAACCCGGGCGCGGCGGCGACGGTGACGCTGCCCGGGGGCCGAGCCCCGCTCGGGCCCGCTCCGGGCCCGGCCTCACCCGGACGGGGTGGGTCGCCTGAACGGCCGTATTCAGGCGCCTTGACCTGCGGCAACGGCCGGCCGCCGAGCAGATCTGACGAGACATCAGCAGGCGGGCCGCGGCCCGGCCGGGTTTCCTCGGGAACACGACCCCGCGTCTCCAGGAGTCCCCATGCGCCGACGCACCGCCCATGTGCTCACCGCCGCCATGCTGACCGCCGCCGCGTTCACCGGCCCGGTCGCCGGCGTGGTGGCCGCCGCGGAGCTCGGCACGGCGGGCTTCGCGCCCGGCGACTTCGCGAAGCTGGAGGTGTGGCCGAAATCCGCAGCCCCCGGGGCCAGCGTCACCGTGAACACCACCGCGTGCGGCCCGGGGAGCCATGCCGACGGCGATGCCACCACGGTCGGCGGCGGCCGCTTCAAGCTGGTGCCCGGCACCCACAAAGAGGTGGTCATCGGGCAGTTCCAGATCGCCCGCGGCACACGTCCCGGCACCTACAACATCGGCGCGACCTGCGCCGACGGCAAGTTCGCCACCGGCGATCTGGTCGTCACCGAACGCGGCCCGCAGGGCCACGTCCGCACGGGGGTGGGTGGCGGGACGACCTCCACCGTCGACCCCACCAAGATCACGGCGGGAGCGGCCGTGCTGGCCGCGGCCGCCGTCGGCGGTACCTGGCTCCTGCGTCGCCGGGCGAGCGGCACGCGGAGCTGACGGGCGCCCACCGCGGCTGCGGCCGCGGTCCGACCGGTACCGTCCCCCGTCGCCCGCCCCGCGAGGTCCCCCCGTTCGCGGGGCCGGGCGACGGCCTGCCACACGGAACACGGACCCGGAACACAGCCAGGGGGCACCCATGGGCAGAGGCCAGGCCGGACGCGGCGGGCTCGTCGCGCTCACCGCCTGCGTCGGCATCTGGCTCGTCGGCAGCGGATCCGGCCAGTCCGTCGGGCCCCCGCTGCCCTCCCCCGCAGAGGCGCTGAGCAACCGGGTGGGCTACCCCGGCAGCATCGCCCCGCTCCCCGGATCGCCGCCGACCCGGATCCGGATCCCGTCCATCCGGGTCGACGCCCCCCTGACCGGACTCGGCCTGGGGCGGGACGGCAGCATCGAGGTGCCCCCGCCCGCCCGCCGCGACCTGGCGGGCTGGTACCGCGACGGCACCACGCCCGGCGCCGTCGGCACGGCCGTCGTCGTCGGGCACGTCGACCACGCCGCCGGCCCGGCGGTGTTCTACCACCTGGGCGCGCTGCACCGCGGGGCAGCCATCGAGGTGCCGCGCGCGGATGGACGTACGGCCGTGTTCACCGTCCACGCGGTCGAGGTCTACGAAGCCGAGCGCTTTCCGGACACCCGCGTGTACGGGCCCTCTCCGCGCGCCGAGCTCCGGGTGATCACCTGCGGCGGGGGCTTCTCGCCCCGTACCGGCTACCAGGGCAACGTGGTCGTCTTCGCCCACCTCACCGGCACGTACTAGCGGGGAGCGGGGAGCGGTCAGCCCCACTGCTCCAGACCGAGCTTGATCACCAGCGCGCCCACGACGGTCAGCAGTACGCCGCGGACGAACCCGCTCCCCTTCTTCAGTGCCATCCGGGCCCCGATCATGCCTCCGGCCAGGTTGAACACCGCCATCAGCGCGGCCAGCTGCCACAGCACCATGCCCTGGTACGCGAACATCGCGAGCGCCCCGGCGTTCGTGCAGCAGTTGACGATCTTGGCGGTGGCGGATGCGGTGACCAGGTCGAGGTGGAGCAGCGCCGTGAGGGCGAGCACCAGGAAGGTGCCGGTGCCGGGCCCGATGAGCCCGTCGTAGAAGCCGATGCCGAGGCCGGCGAGTCCGATGGCGAGCAGCACCCGCTGCCGGCTGACGGGCGCGGTCGAGGGGGCGGTACCGAAGCCCGGCTTGAAGATCACGACGCCCGCGACGACCACGAGCACCCCCATGATCAGCGGGCGGAGGGCGTCCTTGCTGATCCCGCCGGCCAGCGCGGCACCGCCCATGGAGCCGGCGAGCGCGGCCAGGCCGATCCGGACGGCGAGCTTCACGTCCACCGGGGCCTTGCGCACGTACGTCACCGCCGCGCCCGTGGTGCCGACGATGGCCACGGCCTTGTTGGTGCCGAGCACGGCGGCGGGGTGGGCGTTCGGCAGGCCGAGGAGCAGGGCGGGCAGGAGCAGCAGCCCGCCGCCGCCCACCACCGCGTCGATCCAGCCGGCCGCGGCGGCGGCCACGCACAGCACGATGATCATGGTCGTTGATATGTCAGGCACGCCCACGACCCTATGAAGCCGGTCGGTGCAGGGCCCATCAATCCCCGGAAACTTGCGCAAAGGTTGAGCTTTCCCGGCCCGGCACCCGGTCCGGAGCCGCCGGAGCGGCCGGGTCCACCGTCGCCGTCAGCACGGTCGCGGCCAGCACGCTGACCAGCCCCAGCCCGGCCGCGAGCCGTCGAGCGGGCGGTACGGAGGCCAGCGCGGCCGCGCCCGCCCGCAGCGCGGAGGGCCGGCGGGGCCCCCGGTGCCGGGCCGTGGGCGCGGGGGCGGCGGCCCCGACCGGTACGGACAGGGGGACGTGCAGCGGATGGCGCATGGCGCGGCGGCCTCTCGGAAGCAGGTCGGATCAGAAGCTGAAGCACTCGGAATGGATGCGTCCGGCCGGCACCCCGGCGCGCAGCAGCGCGCGCTGCGTCGCCCCGGCCATCCCCGGCGGCCCGCAGGGGTACACGTCGTGCTCGGTCAGGTCCGGCACCAGCGCGAGCAGCGCCTGCGGGGCCAGCGGATCGTATGCGGCATCCGAGGAACCGAGCAGGTAGTGCAGCCCGGCCTGCCGCTCGGCGGCGATGGCCTCCAGCTCGGACCGCAGGACCAGGTGCTCCTCGGCCCCGGCCCGGTAGAGCAGGGTGATCTCCCCCGGCCCGCCGGGCAGCGTCTCGAACAGCGCCCGCATCGGCGTGATGCCGACCCCGCCCGCGATCAGCAGCACCTTGGGCCGCGTCCGCCGGGCGGCGGTGAGCGCCCCGAACGGCCCGGTGGCGATGACCCTGGTCCCGGGGCGCAGCCGGCGGATCCGGCGGGAGTGCCCGCCGAGCGCCTTCACGGTGATCCGCAGGGCGTGGCCGCGGACCGGCGCGGACAGCGAGAAGGGCAGGGCGGTGTGCCACAGCCGGCGCTGCTGGGGGCACCTCCCAGCGGTAGCCGGGGGAGAACCGCCAGCGCAGGAACTGGCCCGGTTTCGCGCGCAGTTCCCCACGTGCTCCCCGTACACGACGAGGGAGACCACCCCGGGCCCCTCGATCCGTACCTCGGCCACCCGCAGCGCGTGCCGCAGGGCCTGCCGTACGGGGACCACGGCCCGGTACCAGACCAGCAGGACGGCGACGGTGGCGTGGGCGAGGGCCCAGAACCAGCCGGCCACGGCCAGATCGGGCCCCGCGAGCTGGTGGCCGAAGGCCAGGGAGGCGGCGAGGTAGACGAGAAGGTGCACCCCGCGCCAGGTTTCGTGGCTGACCCGGCGGCGTACGGCCCGGGCCGAGGTCACCCCGACGGCGGCCAGCAGGGCCGTCCCGGCGAAGGCGGCGGCCACCGCGGGGTAGCGGAACAGCTCCCGGACGGCGCAGACCACGTCGACGCCCTGGTGGGCGGCGTATCCGCACAGCGCGAAGAGCGCGTGCCCTAAGCAGAGCAGCAGCACGTGCCGGCCGCCCAGCGCATGCCAGCGGGCGAGCCGGTCGGCGCCGACCCCGTGCTCGACGGCGGGCACCCGGGCCATCAGGTAGAGCAGCACCAGCACGCCGTACCCGGCGAGCAGCCCGGTCAGGTGGGCGGCGGTCGCGAACAGCGCGTCGAGCCGGGCGGAGGGACGCACCTGGGCCGCCCACAGCAGCGCCACCAACCCCGCCCCGCCGAGCATCCCGCCCCTGACCCGCACCGCCGCATCTCGCATGCGGATCACGCCAAAGGCGCCCCGAACGCCGCTGAGCTGCTCGAACCGATCCTTAAGCGGACCCTAACGTGCACGCGACCTCGATTCGGATGTTCTGGCAGGTCAACGATGTGAGGAATGCTCCCCCTTTGACTCCTGGGAGCCAAAGG
>NZ_JNZY01000001.1 GCF_000717655.1 Streptomyces katrae | reverse complement strand
GGCCGGCCCGCACCGGAAGGACGATGGGACTGACGGGAAACCCCCAGACCCTCCCCGATCCCGGGTCATCGGGTCCCGGACCCCGAAGCCACCGCCCCCAACCGGCCGACTCGGCTCGGCTCGGCGGAATGTCACCGCCCCCCACCGGTCGCCTCGGCTCGGCTCGGCGGAATCCCGCTGCCCGCGCCCTCGCCCGGCGATCCACCGCGCCCCGCCTCGCCGCCGGTGGGGGGGCGGGCGGGCGGGCACCGCCCGGCGGTGGTGGGGAGAGGGGGGCGAACGGCCCCCCGGGCGGAGCGCCGTACGCCCCGCCCCGCCCCCTACGGCTGCGGCTCGAAGTCCCAGTACGGGCGGTTCTGTTGGCGGGCCGACACCGTGTGGACGTGTTGGGGGCCCAGCGTGCGGGTCAGGGCCTTGAGGCCGGCATCCTCGTGCTTCTGGGCCTCCGTGTCCTCGCGGACCGAGCGGAGGTCCGCCGCCAGGGCGATCTGGGCGCTCAGGGTCATCGGGTGGTCCGGGCCCAGGATCTGCTCGCAGCCCCGGAGGGTTTCACGGCTCAGGGACACCGCGTCCTCGAAGTGCCCCGTGATGTTGCGGTGCCCGGTGGCGTTCAGGGCGCAGCCCAGCGTCCACGGGTGGCGGTCCCCGACCGCACCGCGCATGCCGACCAGGGCCTGTTCCGCCAGGTTCAGCGCCTCCGTCCGCTCGCCCTGCGCGCGCAGCACCAGCCCGAGGTTGCCGACCGTGCCGATGCTGTACGGGTGGGCCAGCCCCAGCTGCGTCTGGTAGCCCCGGACCACCTCCTCCGAGATCCGGCGGGCCTCGCCGATGTCCCCGTACTCCCGCAGGTACGTCGCGTAGTCCGAGGCGACCATCAGCGTCCACGGGAACTCCGCGCCGAACACCCGCGTGGAGCGTTCCAGGACGCTGCGCAGCCGGGCCCCGGCGCCGGGGATGTCGCCGGAGCGGCGCAGGCACATGCCGAGGTTGTGCTCGGCGCGCAGGGTCTGGGGGTGGTTGGGGCCCAGTACCTGGGAGTTGAGCTTGAGGCCCTGTTCCTGGCGGGCGAGGGCCTCCCGGTAGCGGCCCATCAGCCGCAGCCCCATCGCGCAGCCGATGCCGGAGGAGAGCGTCGCGATGTGCCGTACGCGCAGCACCCGCTCGCGCCGGCGCAGGGTGTCGAGGTCGGTGTCGTACGCCTCCTGGTAGCGGCCCAGCAGCCGCAGGGCTACCGCGACGTTGTTCTCGGCGTTCAGCGTCGTGGAGTCGTCCTCGCCGAGCAGCTCGCGGTAGCGGGCGAAGGCGTGCTCGAGGAGCTCGCGGGCCTGCTCGAACTTGGCGGTGCCGAGCAGCACCCCGGCGTAGGTGCTGGTGGCGCGCAGGGTCTCCAGGTCCCGGTCGCCCCGCTCGGCGAGCAGCCGGTCGGCGACCGATTTGGCGAGGGTCTCGGCGCGCTTGAAGTGCCCGAGCATCCGCAGGGCGCCGCCGTAGTGGTAGCTGAGCTCGCGGACCTGGTCGTGGTCGTCGCCGAGCATCGTGCGCCACACCGCGTCGGTCTGCTCGGCGAGCCGCAGGCAGGTGCGGTACTCACCGGCGAGGATCAGGTAGCGCAGGCAGTGCAGCAGGAACGTCTGGATCCGCGGGTTGCTGCTGGTCAGGACGCCGGCGCTCTCCAGGTGCGGGATCAGCTCGGCGTAGCGCGGCCACAGCCGGGAGTCGGAGGGCCGGCCCGGGTCGGCGCCGGCGAGGACCTGCCGGACGGCGCGGGAGAGCGGTTCGGCCTCCTCATCGGAGAGGTTCTCGCGGACGATCCCGTGCACCATGCGGTGCAGCTGTACGGTCTCCAGCCCGCCGCCGCCCTCCTCCACGGACAGGTCGGAGTACTCGAGGCGGACGACGGAGAACTGGACGAGCTTGTTGAGGGCGGCGTTCCACCGGATCTGGTCGTTGATCAGCCCGGCGAGCTGCTCGGGCACGTCGGCGGCGGGGAACTCGCGCAGCAGCCGCAGCGGCACCGGCCCGGGTGCGAAGAACACGAACAGCCGCAGCAGGGCGAGCGCGTCGGGGAAGTCCTCCCGGACGTTGTTCAGCAGTATCGCGAGGGCGGTCGGGAAAGGCAGCGGGTAGTCGTCGGAGACGGTGACGGCCTCGTGGGAGTCCAGTCTGCGCCGGAGCAGGGCCAGGTAGTCGCCCACCGTCAGCGGGGAGTCGGCGAGCCAGCCGGCGGTCTGGTCGAGGGCGAGGGGATAGTCCTCCAGGGCCTCGGCGAGCTGGTCGGCCTCCTCGCCGGTGAGCCGGCGGGCCCGGCGGCGGATGAAGGTGATCGACTCGGGCCGGGCGTACAGCGGGACCTCGAGGAGGCTGGTGTGCCGGGAGGCCCACTCGCGGTTGCGGGAGGTGATGATGACGTCGCCCGCGCCCGAGGGCAGCAGGTCGGTGAGGTCGTCGGGGTTGTCGCAGCCGTCGAAGACCACCAGCCAGCGGCTGTACGGGGATCCGCGCCGCAGTGCCTCCAGGACGGCCCGGATCTGCTCGCCGTAGCTGCCGGCGCCGCGCGGCAGGCCCATCGCGGGGGCCAGGTCGGCGAGCCGCTCGCGCAGGGTGGGCCGGTCCTCGGCGGGGACCCACCACACGACGTCGTACTCGGAGGCGAAGCGGTACGCGTACTCGGTGGCGACCTGTGTCTTGCCCACCCCGGACAGCCCCAGCAGGGTGACGGTCGAGGCGCCGGGCGGAGCGTCGGCGAGGGCGGCGCGCAGCCGGCCGATGACGTCGTTGCGGCCGGTGAAGCGCGGGTTGCGGCGCGGGACCCGGCCCCAGATCTCGGGCGGGTCGTTGGGGAAGCGGGGGCCGCGGCGGCCCGTTTCGGTGCCGATCCGGTCGGTGGGCAGCTCGAGCCTGCGCAGCACCCGGTACTCGGCCTCGTACGCGTCCAGGCCCCACAGGTCGGTCTTCTCCAGCACGGCGACGGCGCTGGGCAGCGGCGCGTCGGTGAGGCAGACGGCGGCGAACCGGTCGGGGTGGTGGTCGGTGACGGTGCGCAGGGCGGTGTTCCACTCCTCGTCGGTGTGGGTGCCGGCGGAGAAGTAGCGCTCGCTGAGGATGAGCAGGACCCGGCTGCCGCTGCGGGCGAGGTCGTCGAGGGCGGGGGTGAGGCCGGGGCTGGACTGCGGGTCCCAGCGTGCGAGGGCGACCCGGTGGCCGTGCTCCTCCAGGCGGTGGGCGATCCACACGGCCCAGGGCCGGTTGAACCCCGCGAAGCTGATGACGAAGCGCTGCGGCTGGGCGGCTACGTCGCGGTCTCGGTCCTGCCGAAGTCCGGTGGTCATGCGGCCGTCTCCCTGGAATCCGGGCGGTGGACGGGGTTGAAACGGTAGCGCAGCGGACGGTCCGTCACCCCTGTGCGAACGGGGCGAGTTCGGGGTGCTGCGCGCACCAGTCGCGTCGTTCCCGGTCGACGGCGCGGCGGGCGACGGCGTGCTGGTCCCCCGGCGGCGGCAGGTCGTCCATGGCCCGTTCGGCCGCGGCCATGGCGGCGATGAACTCCCGCCCTGCGGTGGTGAGTTGCGGGTGCCGGTGGAGCACGGGGAGGACGGCGGCGACCTGGGCGCGGATCCGCGCGTGCTGGGACCAGGCGCCGCGGGCGCCGTAGAGGGCGGCGCGCTGCCAGTACCCGGCCAGGGCCAGGTGGGCGTACGCGCCGTGCAGGAGTCCCTCGAGCGGGCGGGGGTCGTTGCGCCAGGGGGCCCAGTGCCGGGGCGTGCGGTCGGCGGTGTGCAGGGTCAGGACGTCGGCGAGGGCGGTGAGCTTGCCGTGCTGGACCTCGTGGACGAGGGTCGCGGCGAGCGCGGGCGGCGCCTGGGTGCGGGCGAGCACGGATCCGGCCGCCGCGGGCAGGGTGGCGCCGCTGGAGCGGGAGCCGCCGCCGAGCGGGACGACGGAGCGCAGCAGCAGGCCGATCTCCTCGGCGCGGGCGGTGTCGTACCGGTCGAGCAGGGTGAGCGCGCCGGACCACTGGGTGTCCCAGCGTTTGTGGCCCTTGGGGGTGAGCCGGCGGGCGGGGCGCACGGGCGCCGGATGGGCGGGGCCAGGGGCCCGGTAGGGGTCGAGGTCGTCGAGGGCGGTGCGGCCGCCGGGCAGGGTGTGCAGGGCGAGCGTGGCGGGGTCGTCGGGGTCCCAGGAGCACTCGGTGAGGGCGAGCGGGCCGGGCCGGGCCGGGCGCAGCAGCCCGAGGGTGGGCAGGACGAGCCGGCCGTGGACGGGCTTCAGGGTGGCCTTGAAGGCGATCCCGGAGCGCAGGGCCGCGGCGACGGCGAGGGCGCCGAGGTGGCCGAGGTCGGCCGGGGGGCCGTACGGGGCGTGCAGCCGGCGCAGGGTCTCCTCGGCCCACACCCCGGTGGCCGGGTAGTGCAGTACGTCGCGGACGGCCCCGGGGTCGTGCCGTTCGGCCTCCTCCAGCAGGGCCCAGTGGTCGGCGGCCTCCCCGGCCCGCCCGCCGGGGGCGGCGTCGAGCACTCCGCGCAGGAGGACGAGCCGCTTGGAGCGGCGGATGTCGCGGACCAGGCGGGTGCCGTCGGCGGAGGGCTCGGTGGAGGCGAGGGCGCCCAGGGTGGCCGAGGTGACGGCGAACCCGGTCAGGGGGGCGGTCATGAGGCGGCCGCCCGGGGCGGCGCCTGACCGGTGCCCGACGGGCCGGCTGCTGCTGGGCCGGCGTCCAGCGGGCCGGCGTCCAGCGGGCCCAGGCGGCCGGCGCCCGGGGCGGCAGCGTTCTGGCGGTTCCCCGCCTGCGCGGCGGCCTTGTGGAGCGAGGCCGCGATGTGCCGGATGACGACCTGGAGGTCGGCGCAGTACACGGAGGGCCGGCGGAAGCCCTCGCCGAAGCGGTAGCGGTGCGGGTAGTGGCCGCCGCCGCAGACCTCGACGAGCTCGCAGGAGCGGCAGCCGTCGGCGAGTGCCTCCCGGCCGAGCTGGCGGGCGGCCAGCCCGGGGTGGTCGAGGAACGCGTCGAAGCTGTGGTGCTCCAGGGTCATTCCCGTGGCGGCGGCGCCCTCGTAGGCGGATTTGAGCGAGTCGGCCTGCTCGATGGCGCCGTCTGTTTCGATCACGGCGGTGGTGGCGGGGGCGAGGCCGAGGGTCTCGGTGGCGGCGGGCAGTCCGAGCAGCAGGGCGATGATCTCCTCGAAGATCCGGATCCGGGTCCGCAGCACCGTGTCGTGCCACCAGCGTTCGAAGACGGCGAGGAGCCAGTCGGCGTACGGGGTGCCGGGCGGATGGTGGCCGGGCGGCGGGGTGCTCCAGTTGGCCAGCGGCAGCAGCAGTCCGATGACCGGCGGGGCGAAGCCGAGCAGGGACTCGTACGTCTCCACCGGATCCTGGTCGAGGTCGACGACGCAGAGCACCCCGGCGTAGCTCTCGGGGTGCCGGGCGAGGAGGCGCAGGCCCCGGGCGGCGGCGCCGAAGCCGGGGCGTCCGGTGTGGTCCACGCGGCGCGTGTTGTGCGCGGGCAGACCGCCGTCGAGGCTGACGCCGATGCGTATCCCGGCGGCGGCGAGCGCCGCGAGCCGGCTGCGGGTGAGCAGGGTGCCGTTGGTCTGGACGGTGGCGGTGACCCGGGTCCCCGGCGAGGTCCGGGCGAGGGCGGCCCGTACGGCGTCGACGGGGGCGGCCAGTTCGGCGGGGGCGGTGAGCAGGGGTTCGCCGCCGTGCAGGACGAGGTCGACACGGGCCAGGCCGTGGGCGGCGGCGTGCTCGGCGATGCGGTCGGCGGCGCGTGCGGTGGTGGCCGGGGACATCGCGGCCGGCTGGCCGCGCCAGCCCTGGTCGGCCATCTCGTACACGTAGCAGTAGGTGCAGGCGAGGTTGCAGCGGCTGCGGGTCTTGAGCACGAACTGCCGTATCGGGTGCGGGCGGTGGCCTGCGGCGCGCAGGGCGGGCACGTCGAGCGAGGCGTACGGCCACGGCGCGTGGATCCGATGGGAGGGCAGCACGACATCGCTCGTGTTGGTCTGCCTCATCGTTCGTACCTCCCGCGCCGCGGACGGTGCATCCCTGCCCGGCGGACGGCACCGGCTAACGGCGGAAACGGGACAACTGTGGCTGCTCTGCGTGTCCTTGGGAATGCGGTGCGTGAGGGGGCCGCGTCAGGCCACTCCGGAGTCGAACGCGTTGAGGATCTCGGCGGGGTGGGTGACCCGCTGCACCATGCCTTCGATGACCCGGGCGAGCACGGGATGGTCGATCCCGCGCAGTGCGGCCAGGTCGAACCCGGAGAGGTCCGGTAACTGCCCGGAACAGGCGGTGCCCGCCGTTTCCGCTTCCTGCTGCCGAGTCACCATGGGCTGCCCGTCCCCCTGTCGCGTCGCATTCAACCTGGCCCCGCCGGCGTGTGAGGCGCTCACAGCCCCGCCTCCAGGGTGCGGACCCGCGACTGCAGGGCATCGCGCCGGTCCGCGGCAGACTCCCCGAGCCGGATCCACAACTCCACGGCCGAGCGGTACGCGTCCAACGCCGCCCTGGGCCGCGCCAGCCGCTCGAGCACCTCCCCCCGCAACTCCTGCACCCGCGCCGCCAGTTCCACCGCCACCTCCCGGCGCTCCTCCCGGTCGGCGGCCAGCGCGGACCGCCAGGCCCGGCGGTAGGAGTCCGCCGCCCGGTCGAGCCGGTCCAGCGCCCGGGTGTGCGCGTGGATCTCCTGCTGGACGTCTCCGTGCTCGCGCCAGGCGCCGGCCTGCTCCAGCGGACTGCGGCTCTGCCGGACGGCCAGCTCCAGCAGGTACTCCGCCTCCCGCAGGTCCACCACGTCGCCCTCGTAGCCGTGCCGCAGCCGCAGCCCCACCGCGAGCCGCACCAGCCGCTGCGCGGAGCGGGGGTCGGACTGCGGGACCGCCGCCCGGCTGTCGCGCAGCACCCGTACGGCCGTCGAGGTGAACCGCCGCCCGTCGGCGGCCCGTGCCCGGTCCAGGAGCACGTCCCCCCACTCGGGCAGCAGCTCCCCGTAGGCCTCCCCGTCGCGGGGGATCAGCCGGCGGGCCCTGCCGTACGCCTCGGCCGCGTCCTCCAGCGCCGCCGGGTCCGCGTCGCGCGCGTACCGGGCCCGGTGCACCCGCGCCAGGCAGACCAGGGCGGCCAGCCGCAGCTCCGGATCGCCGGTGGCCTCGGCCAGCGCCAGGTCCAGCTGGTCGGCGGCCTCCTCCAGCCGCCCGGGCAGGTGGCGCAGGGCCGTGGCCAGCTCCACCCGTACGCGGGCGGCTCCCGCTCCCGACGGCTCGGCCGCCAGCCCGGCCGCCAGGTGCTCGGCGGCCTGCCCGGCCAGGGCGGTGCGCTGCTGCGGGTCGGGGGTGCGGGGCAGCAGGGCCAGCAGGACCCGGCCGAGGGCGGGCCGCACCGCCGGGTCGGTGGCGGGGCCGCCGGTCACCGCTTCCAGCGCGGACCGCGCCTCGCGCAGCGCGCCCGTGTCCTCGCGGAGCTCGCCGAGGCGGACCAGGGTCTGCGCCCGCCGCACCACGCAGTCGAGGCGCAGCCGCGGGTCCAGGTCCGGGTCCGCGGCGGCGGCGACGGCCGCGAACTCCCGTTCCGCCGCTGCCAGCAGCCCGGTGTCCGGCTCGGCGGCCAGGGCCTGCTCGTACAGCACCCGGCCCCGTACGGCCCGGGCCGCCGGCGTCCCGATCCCGGACACCGCCCGCTCGGCCTCCGCGAGCAGTTCCGGGTCCCGCTGCCCGGCCCACAGCCGCAGCAGGACGGCGGCCAGCTCGCACTCCGCCTCGCCCGGCGGGTCCTCGGGCCCGGCGGGTGCGGCGACGGCCCGGCGCAGTACGGCGACGGCCTCGTACAGTCCGCGCTGCCCGCCGTCGCCCCCCTGACGGTCCTGGGCGGCGAGCCGGTCGCGGGCGGTGCGCACCGCCCAGGCCCGGCCGGGCGGGGGTGCGACGGGCTCGGCGACCGCGGGGTCCTCGGCGGGCGGCCCGGGCAGGTAGCGCCGTACGACGCGGGCCGAGACCTCGGCGAACGCCTGCGGGAGGCGCCCGGCGGGGACCCGCTCCTCGCCGCCCTCCTCGATCACGGGCGCCCCGGTGAGCTGGGAGACGGCCAGCGCGGGGAAGTTCCGTACGCCCCGCCCGAAGTGCGCGAGCACGTACTCCGAGCAGTGCTTGAGCACCAGCGCGGCCTCGTCCCTGCCGAGCGGCCCGAGCAGGACGTCCTGGACGCCGGGCACGAACTCGTACCACTGCCCGGCGGACCGGCCGCGCCGCAGCAGCCCGCTGAGCAGTACCTCCGCCAGGTCGGAGGGCTCGGAGTCCGGCAGCATCGTGCGCTGTACGAGGGCCATGACGGGCAGGGTCAGCGGCGCCGCCGACAGGTACACGGCGAGCTGTACGGCGCGGGGCGAGGCGGAGGCCCGGAAGCGGCGCACCAGCTCGCGCGGCGGGCGGACGGCGCGCGGCGGCGGGACGGGCGCCGCGGGGTGGTCGGCGAACACCCGGCCCACCTCGGCGGGGACGGGCCCGGTGCCGAGTCCGGCGACGAGGCGCGCCCAGGCGCCGAGCGCGGTGGCGCTGGGCGGCAGGACGGGGACGGTCAGGCCGCCGGTGGGCCGCCCGGCGCGGGCCGGCCGGTCGGGCCGGAACCGCAGCTTCCCGCAGCCGTCCTCGGCGCGGGTGAGGGTGCCCCGCTCGGTCGGCAGCCAGCTGCGGCTCCACAGCCGCTGCGGCAGCGGCTGGACGACGACGCAGGGGGTGCACTCGGCCCAGCGGTGCAGCAGCCGCTGGGCCTCGCCCTCGCGCCAGAGCGCTCCGGCGCAGTCGGAGACGACCATGGTCAGGGCCCGCCCGGTCGGGTCACGCAGCTGGTCCCCGGAGCGCAGCCGGGTGCCGGGGCCGGGTCCGCGCCCGACGGCGGCCCGGCCGTCGGCGAGCCGGTGCAGGTAGTGCACCTGCACGTCGCGGAAGGCGCCGAGGCGCTCGCACACGGACCGGAGTTCCTCGAACATGTCGTGCCACACGGCCATCGACGGCGAGGCGTCCATGACGAGCCGTACGGTCGCCTCGCGCCGGCTCTCCGGACGCAGCACCGGGATGACCAGCCCGAGGGCGCGGGCGCTGGCCTCGGCCGTGGCCGGCTCGTCGAGGACGAGGCGGGTGGGCGGGCCGGGCGGGCGGTGCCGCTGGAGGGCGCGCAGGGCCCGCTGGATCTCCAGGATGCGGGGCAGCGCGGCGGCTCCGGGAACCCGTACGGGCACTCCGGCGCCTGCCGGGAACTCGGCAGCCTCCTCCGCGACGGTCCCGAGGACCCGGGAGGCGTAGAGCCTGACCGGGTCCTCGGGTTCGGGCTCGGGCCGTACGGACTCCTCCTCGGGCGGCGGCGCATCGCCCGCGGTCCGCCGGCGCCGGCGCGGGGCCGTCGGGTCCCGGTCCGGGGCGGCGGGGACGGGCGGGCCGATCCGCCCGGCCAGCCACAGCGCGTCGGCGAGCTCCTCGGCCGTGGGATCGAGCCCGGCGGCCCGCAGCAGCCCGGCGAGGTCGCGGAGGGCGGCGGGGACGGGCGGCGGGCCGAAGGAGCCGGGAAGGGGGTCGAAGGAGCCGGGAACGGGAGGCCGGTCGGGGACCGGTGGCTGTTCGGGGACGGGTGGCCGGTCGGGGGACACGGGCGCTCACCTCGGGCGGTCGAGGCGCTGGATGAGCAGGTCGGCGAGGTCCTCCCGGGTGGGCGGGGCGGCGTAGTGGGTGAGGTAGATGGCGTTCAGCAGCTGGTCGGCGGCGACGAGTTCGGACTGGGAGCGGCTGAGGAACTCCCGGATCAGGTCGGCCCCGAGCTGGGCGGCCTCCTCGCCGAGGTGCGCGCGGACCATGGTGGCGAGCCGTTTCTCGCCGGGCTGCCCGAGCTTGAGCTGGATGCAGCGGCGCAGCAGGGCGGCCGGGAAGTCCCGTTCGCCGTTGCTGGTCAGGATGATGAAGGGGAAGGCCCGGCAGCGCACCCGGCCGCCCTGGACGGTGACCTTCGCCCCGTCGTCGGTGAGCACCTGCACCTCGGGCTCGGTGTCGGCGACGCGTTCGAGCTCGGGCAGGGCGAACTCGCCCTCCTCCAGGACGTTCAGGAGGTCGTTGGGCAGGTCGATGTCGCTCTTGTCGAGCTCGTCGATGAGCAGGACGCGGGGCCGTTCGGTGGGCAGCAGGGCCGTCCCCAGCGGTCCGAGCCGGATGTATTTCCCGATGCCGGGGACCTGGCCGGTGGCGGGCGGCGTGCCGGTGCCGGGCGCCGCACCGGCCAGGCCCCCGCTCGCGGCGATCTGGACGTCCTGGAGCCGGGCGATGGCGTCGTAGCGGTACAGGCCCTCCTGGAGCACGGTCCGCGAGACCACGGGCCAGCGCAGCACCCGGCCGAGTTTCAGCTCGTGGGCGACGGCGTGCGCGAGGGTGGACTTCCCGGTTCCGGGGTAGCCGGTCACGAGCAGCGGCCGGCGCAGGTACAGGGCCGCGTTGATGGCCTCGAGCTCCTCGGGTTCGGGCCGGTGCAGCTCGGCGGCCTGCCGGTGCGCACCGAGGCGGCGCGCCACGTTCCCGTCGGCCGTGTCCGCCAGTCCCCCGGGCTCGCCGACGGGTCCGCCGTCGAAGTCCCGCCACGGCGGCGGATCGGGCAGGGCCTCGATCCCGTCGTGGGGTTCGCCGACCCCCCGGTATATGAGCCATTCCTCGTTCACGGCTGCTCCCTCCCCCTCCCGCCCGTCACAGGTCGCCCTGCAGCGGCTCGTCTTCGGGCAGCGCGCGGGTCGGGTCGTCCCATACGAGGGCCATCCCGTCCGCCCAGTACGCGTCGGGGTCGGCCCCGTGCGCGCGGGCCCGTAAGGCCTGGAGCCGGACCGGCAGCGACGCTCCCCGCCCCGCCTCGGTCAGCTCCTCGCGCATTCCCCGGTGGAACGGCGCGCAGTCGGCCGCCGGGTCGGCCGGGGGCCGCCGGGTGACGGCCACCCCGTATCCGGCGTCGTGGACCGCGTGCAGGGAGCCGCGGGTGGGCTCCGCGTCGGCGGCCCGGCAGTGGACGGGCACGGTGTTGTCCGGCAGGGCGTCGAGCCATTCCGGTGCCGGGCTCCGGGGGCGCCCGCGGGCGCAGTCGGCCCGCTCGTCGGCCAGCGGCCCGGCCTGGACGCGTGCCCAGCGGTCGGCCCGGCGGTGGACGGCCTCGCCGTCGGGCGGGGTGTCGCCGCTGCCGGCCGGGTAGCGGAACACCACCGGCCGCTGGACGCCGAGCGGTACCCGGCCCGCCACCGTCCAGGTGTCCACGGGCAGGCCGAACAGCTCGGGTGCCACGGCGACTTCGAGGAGGGCCGCCGCCTCGTGGGTGTCGCAGCGCCGGAAGGCCTCGGCGAGCGGGACCCGCAGCGCCTCCGCGAGGCCCGCGCGAGTGGCCCGTACGCCGGAGTCCACCGGGGTCAGCCGCCCCGGGTGGGCGGGCCCGGCCAGCACCGAGACGCGCCAGTCGTAGACGTCCTCCCAGCCGTGCGCCCACGCCTCCACCAGCACCGACGGCCCGCGGATCAGCCCGTCGGCGGAGCGGGCGTGGCCGTTCGTGTGGCCGGCGGCCCGGGCGCGCCGGCGCCGGTCCCGCTGCGCCAGGCCCTGTTCGTGGCGCTCGCCCAACTCCCGCCGCAGGGGCCGCCACAGCCGTTCGGCGGTCGCCCGCACCCAGTCCCACAGCTCTTCGTCGGCGCCCGGGGAGGGCGGCTCGCGGTGGTCGGCCACGCTCACGTCGGTCGCGTACCGGAGCATCGCGGCGGCCTCGCCGGAGCCGCCCGGCGGGTCGTGCAGCATGCCGAGTCCGTCGCGCCAGCTGAGCGGGGCCGGCAGGCCCGGGTCCGGTTCCTCGCCGCGGGCGGCCTCGACCAGGGCGCGGACGGCCTCCGAGGAGCGCGGTGGGGGCAGTTCGGCGAGCAGTCCGCACAGGGTGGTGCGTTCGGCGGCGGTGAGCCGCCTGCGGCCCTCGTACGGGTCGCCGGGGGCCGGGAGTTCGTCGTGCACGTCGGTCCAGGTGCGGCGGCTGCCCAGATCGCTCAGGTGCTGGTCGTAGTGGTAGAGGTCGTGGGCCTGCATGACGCGGCGGTAGAGCCCGACCTGGCCGGTGGCGGTCAGCGGCAGGGTGCGCAGCTGCACGACGGACACGGCGAGTCCGCCGCCGCCGGTGTGCCGACGGGCCTTGACCACGCCGACGACCTCGCCGCGGGCCAGGTCCACGACGGGGCCGCCGGACATGCCGGGCTCGATCTCGTCGTCGCCGCCGAGGCGCAGGGCGGCGCCGCCGCCGGCGGTGCCGCGCAGCCGGGTGGTGCGGCCGGTGATCTCGGGAGTGCCGAGGTCCTCGGTGCAGCCGAAGTAGGCGACCTCTTCGAGGCGGGGCCGGGCGCGGTCGGTGAGCCGTACGCAGGCGTGCGTGATCGGTGCGAGGACCCGGACGAGGGCCAGGTCGGGCAGGTCCCACAGGGCGTGCCGGGCGGGGCGGCGCTCCTCGAGCCGCTCGGGCAGGACGCACTCGACGCGGCCGGTGACGGTTCCGGTGGCGCTGTCGGCGCCGGAGGAGAAGGTGATGCCGAGCTCACGCCCCACGAGACGCACCGCTGCACCCCCTTCCCCGACGACGTGCGCGCACGTCAGGACCCAGCCGGGGGCGATGAAGAAGCCACTCCCCCAGGTGGGACCGGTCCCATGGGGTGCATACCCGCCCGGGGCCGCGTGGACGCGCACGGTGGCCGCCTGGACGAGGGGTTCGAGGAGCTCGTAGGCGCGCGCGGTGCCGCCCGTGCGCCCGTCCTGCATCCCCTGCCCCCTCAGGTGTCTGGCAGTCCAGGCTAGCGCCGGGTCCGGTAGGGCGGGAGGTCTCGCCGGGCATGCGGATTATCCTGGCGGGAAACATCCCCTGCACACTTTCATCACGGCACGGAGCCCGACTTGTACTTCACCGATCGCGGCATCGAGGAGCTGGAGAAGCGGCGCGGCGAGGAGGAGGTCACCTTCGAGTGGCTCGCCGAGCAGCTGCGCACGTTCGTCGACCTGAACCCGGACTTCGAGGTCCCGGTGGAACGCCTTGCCACGTGGCTGGCGCGGCTGGACGACGAGGACGACGAGGACGAGTAGTCCCACCAGTGGCGTAGTCCCACCGGTGGACGAGTGGTCCACGAGCATTCCCTGCACGGCGAAGGGGCCCGACCGGTGACGGTCGGGCCCCTTCGTGCAGGAGGGCGGGCCCGGATCAGGCGGCCTTGGTCTCCCAGAAGATGCGGTCGATCTCGGCGATGAGCTCGAGGGCCTTCTGGCCGGTCGCCGGGTCGTTCGACGCCTTGGCGGCCGAGAGGGCCTTCAGGGTGTCGTTGACCAGGGTGTGCAGCTGCGGGTACTTCTCGAAGTGCGGGGGCTTGAAGTAGTCGCTCCACAGCACCGAGACGTGGTGCTTGGCGAGCTCGGCGCGCTGCTCCTTGATGGTGATGGCGCGCGCGCGGAAGTCGGCGTCCTCGTTGGCCTGGTACTTCTCCTGTACGGCCTTGACGGACTCGGCCTCGATGCGGGCCTGGGCAGGGTCGTACACGCCGCACGGAAGATCGCAGTGGGCGGAGACCTTCGCCTTGGGGGCGAAGAGGCGGGAAAGCATGGAGTTTGTCCTCCTCGTGATCGTCTTCTCAAGAGGGGAGATTACTCCGTGGGTAAGGGGATTTCGCGAGCGGCCCCGTGGGCTTAGGACAAAAGTCCAGGGTGGCGTGCGGACCGGTGAGCGAACGTACGGGAGTGTGCGGCAGCATGCGCAGTGAGGCGAGAGCGGGCGAGGAGGTCGGGCACGGTGGAGAGAAGGCGCTCGCGGGCGGCGTTCGAGGTGCTGGAGGTGGCGGGGCCCTCGATGGTGCCGACGCTGCTGCACGGCGATCGGCTGGTGGTCCGCTACGGGGCCGTCGTCCGCCCGGGTGACGTGGTGGTGCTGCGGCACCCGTTCCAGCAGGACCTGCTGGTGGTCAAGCGGGCGGTGGAGCGGCGGCCGGGCGGCTGGTGGGTGCTCGGGGACAACCCGTACAACGAGACCGGCGACAGCACCGACTACGGGACGGTGCCCGAGGAGCTGGTGCTGGCGACGGCGGTGCTGCGCTTCCGGCCGCGCGCGGCGGATCAGAGTTCGCTGAGGGCGCGGCTGTCCTGGGCGGTGTCGGCGCTGCGGCCGCTCTGGCCGGACGCCTCGGCTTCCAGCCGCTTGCGGGCCCGGTAGGCGGCGACGTTGGCCCGGGTGGCGCAGCGGTCGGAGCAGTAGCGCCGGGAGCGGTTGGTGGAGGTGTCGAGGTAGGCGTTGCGGCAGGGCGCGGCCTGGCACAGGCCGAGGCGGTCGGGGCCGTGCTCGGTGAGGTGGAAGGCCAGGCCGAAGGACGCGAGCGCGGCGTAGCCGGCGGAGGCGTTCGAGGGGTGGTCGGCGAGGTGGATGTGCCAGTTCGGGTGGCCTTCGTCGTCGAGGTACTCGTGGCCGGAGACCTGCGGGCTGACCGGGAACTCCATGAGCAGGGAGTTGAGCAGGTCGACCGCGAGGACGTGGTCGCCGCCGTCGGCGGCCTCGAAGACGGCGCGCAGCCGGCCGCGGACGTTGCGGAAGCGGGTGACGTCGGCGTCGGTGACCCGGCGGGCGGCCTGGACCCCGGTGCCGAAGAGGCCCCGGACGGCGTCCACCGAGGTGAGCGAATCCTTGTTGCGGGCCGGCTCCTCGGTGTTGACCAGGCGCACGGCATAGTCCGAGTAATGGGCCAGTTCCACTTGTAGTCCTTACGGCTGCGGATTAACGTCTCGGGTAACAGATGAGACGTATTCGAGGGTATTACGACTGGAGGGGTCAGTGATGGCGGAGACCACGACCGACTGGCAGGCCTGGCAGGAGAGCTGGGACCGGCAGCAGGAGTGGTACATGCCCGACCGCGAGGAGCGCTTCCGGGTGATGCTGGACATGGTCGAGGCGCTCGTGGGCCCCACCCCCCGGGTGCTCGATCTGGCGTGCGGTACGGGAAGTATTACGGACCGCGTCCTCAAGCGGTTCCCGGAATCCACCTCTACGGGCGTCGATCTCGACCCGGCCCTGTTGACCATCGCCCGGGGCCACTTCGACGGCGACCGGCGCGTCACGTTCGTGACCGCCGACCTCAAGGACCACGCCTGGACCTCGACGCTCCCGTACGACACGTACGACGCCGTCCTCACGGCCACCGCGCTGCACTGGCTGCACAGCCCCGAGCTCGCCGTGCTCTACGGGCAGCTCGCCCCTTTGGTGCGGCCGGGCGGGGTCTTCATGAACGCCGACCACATGCCCGACCCGGCGACCCCGCGGATCAACGCCGCCGAGCGCGCCCACCGGCACGCCGGGATGGCCCGGGCCCGCGAGGCCGGCGCGCTGGACTGGGCCGACTGGTGGGCCCTCGCGGCCGCCGACCCGGTGCTCGCCGAGCCGACGGAGCGCCGGTTCGAGATCTACGGCGAGCACGCCGACGGGGACACCCCCGACGACGCCTGGCACGCCCGGACCCTGCGCGAGGCGGGCTTCGCGGAGGCCCGGACGGTCTGGCGCTCGCCCTCCGACGGGCTGGTCCTGGCACTGAAGTAGTGCGCTCGTAGGAAAGTGAGAACTTTCCCCGTCATGCCGTGGCACGTGAGAGGGGCGGTACGGGAACCCCGTACCGCCCCTCTCATGCGTTCGAAGCCGCTACAGCACCTTGGACAGGAACGCCTTCGTCCGGTCGTGCTGCGGGTTGCCCAGCACCTCGCGCGGGTGGCCGGACTCGACCACGACGCCGCCGTCCATGAAGACGAGATTGTCGCCGACCTCGCGGGCGAAGCCCATCTCGTGGGTCACCACGATCATGGTCATGCCCGACTCGGCCAGGTCCCGCATGACGTCGAGGACGTCGCCGACGAGCTCCGGGTCGAGCGCCGAGGTGGGCTCGTCGAAGAGCATCAGCTTCGGCTCCATGGCCAGCGCGCGGGCGATCGCCACACGCTGCTGCTGGCCGCCGGAGAGCTGGGTGGGGTAGTTCCCGCCCTTGTCGCCGAGGCCCACGCGGTCGAGCAGCTTGATCGCGCGCTCGCGCGCCACCGACTTGCTCTCGCCCTTGACCATGACCGGGGCTTCCATGACGTTCTCTATGGCCGTCATGTGCGGGAAGAGGTTGAAGCGCTGGAAGACCATGCCGATGTCCCTGCGCTGGGCCGCGACCTCGCTGTCCTTCAGCTCGTAGAGCTTGTCGCCCTTCTGGCGGTAGCCGACGAGGTGCCCGTCGACGTACAGCCGTCCGGCGTTCACCTGCTCCAGGTGGTTGATGCACCGCAGGAAGGTCGACTTGCCGGAGCCGGACGGGCCGACCAGACAGAAGACCTCACGCGGGGCGACCTCCAGGTCGATGCCCTTGAGGATGTGCGCCGCACCGTAGGACTTGTGGACGCCCTCGGCCTTCACCATGGCAGTCGTCATCAGGCCACCGCCTTGCGGTTCGAGAAGCTGGACAGTTTCGCCTTGATCTTCTGCAACGGCGTGGGCGGCAGGGAGCGGAGGGCACCGCGGGCGTAGCGGCGCTCCAGGTAGTACTGGCCGACGCTGAACACCGAGGTCAGGGCGAGGTACCAGATCGAGGCGACGAAGAACATCTCCATCACCGCGAACGAGGTCGAGGCGATGTCCTGGGCGGCGCGCAGCAGGTCGAAGTACTGCACGGCCACGACGAGCGACGAGGTCTTGAGCATGTTGATGAACTCGTTGCCCGACGGCGGCACGATCACCCGCATGGCCTGCGGCAGCACGACCCGGCGCATGGTCTGCGTACGGGTCATGCCGAGCGCGTGCGAGGCCTCGGTCTGGCCCTCGTCGACCGACTGGATGCCGGCGCGGACGATCTCCGCCATGTACGCGCCCTCATTGAGTCCGAGACCCAGCAGGGCGGCGAGGAAGGGCGTCATGACCTGGGTCATCTCGTCCTTGTAGAACCCGAGGTTCAGGATCGGGAAGATCAGGGCGAGGTTGAACCAGATGAGCAGCTGGACGTAGACCGGGGTGCCGCGGAACAGCCAGATGTAGAACCAGGCGATGGTGCTGGTCACCGGGTTCTTCGAGAGCCGCATCACCGCGAAGAGGACACCGAGCACCAGGCCCAGGACCATCGAGGTGATGCTGATCCAGATCGTGTTGCCGACACCACGGAGGATGGTGGGGTCGAACAGCTTCTCCGGCACGGTCGCCCAGCGCACGTTGCCCTGCGAGAAGGCGACGGCGAGCGCCACGACCAGGCCGATGACGACCACGGCGCTGATCCAGCGACCGTAATGGCGGACCGGGATGGCACGGATGGCCTCGGGGGGGACGGCCCCGGCCGGCGGGGTGTCCGCCGGGTCCGGGACCTTGTCGAGCTTGTCAGTCACAGTGACTGCCCTTCAGTGTGCTGCGGTGGTACGCGGAGGTCAGGAACCGGCGTTGATCTTGGCCTCGGTCACGGCGCCGGAGCCCGCGTTCCACTTGTCCAGGGCGGCCTTGTAGGTGCCGTCCTTGATGACCGCGTCGAGGGCTTCCTTGAGCGCGTCGCGCAGCTCGGTGTTCTTCTTGTCCACCGCGATGCCGAAGAGGCCGGCGTCGGTCGGGTTGGCGATGGCCTCGAAGTCGTTGCCGCCGCCGGCGGTCTGCGCGATGTACGCGGCGACCGGGGAGTCGTTCAGGTCGGCGGCGGCGCCACCGGCCTTCACGCGGGTCTGGGCCTCGGCATCGGTCGGGAAGGACTCGATCTTGAGCTCGCCCTTGCCGTCCGTCTTGCACTTCTCGGCCTGGGTCTTCGCGGAGTCCTCGTACGTGGTGCCGCGCTGCACGGCGACCGTCTTGCCGCACAGGTCGTCGAGGGTCTTGATGCCGTCCGGGTTGCCCTTCTTCACCAGGATGCCGGTCGAGGCGGAGAAGTAGTCGACGAAGTCGACGCCGGCACCGGTCTTGGCGCCCTTGTCGTCCAGGCCCTCCTGACGGGCCTTGGTGTCGGTGAGCGAGGACATGACCAGGTCGCTGCGACCCGTCTGCATGCTGCCGATCAGGGTGTCGAAGGTGCCGGACTCGAACTTGAACTGCACACCGAGCTGCTTGCCCAGGGCCGCCGCGACGTCGGGGTCGACGCCGACGATCTTGCCGCCCTCGGTGAACTCCATCGGGGCGTAGGTCGCGTCGGTGCCGACCTTGATGACACCGGCGTCCTGGATCTTCTTCGGGAGCTTCGAGAAAAGCGGCGCGCTGCTGTTCGCCGCACCCGACGGGCTGGTGGAAGCCTTGTCCGTCTGGTCTCCGCAGCCGGTGAGGATCAGGGCGCCGGCGACCGCGATCGCGCCGACCGCGGCGATCCGGGACCGGGCGGCGGTCGTACGACGGGTGGTGCTTGCGGTCATGAGCTGGTTCCTCCGGCTGGCTGGTGGAGCATCCGAGAACGGTCGGGCACGCACCTTCGAGTGTCGCGACCTCGTGTGATTACGGCATCTTGCCATTCGGACTGGCGCATTCAGGCAGTTCGTCAGGTCAAAATCGGATAACGGGTGGGTGGGGGTACCCAACAGGACTGCGGAATGAGGGCTGCAGTGCCGCAGAAACGGCTGCGACCTGGCCTTTTTGACGGACTATTTGCGGTCCGTCTCGCCCGTTGGACAGAGGCGTTTGGACCTTTCGCCAAAAACAGGACAAGAGGTCTACTGTCGAGTCGGAATCGACTCGTCTGGGTGAGCGTTCTTCGGGTACAACGGATCCTTACACCCCTCATCCGGGGCTCAGGGCGCGCGTGCGGCGCGCCCGCGCGTACGAACCTCCCCTTCGCGGAGACGGGCCAACCGTCGATGCGGAGTACGGACGCGGTGCCCGCCCACCCCTTAACCAGGTGTGGTCACCCTCAACGATTCAAAGACCTAAGGGGCCAAGAAAGTGGCAGCGGAGATCGTCAATCCTCGCAGCGACAGCGCGACGGACAACAACCCGGACGCGGTGTTCGCGCTGCACCGGGGCGGCAAGATGGCCATCCAGGCCACGGTGCCGGTCCAGAACAAGGATGACCTGTCCCTCGCGTACACGCCCGGCGTGGCGAAGGTCTGCAGCGCCATCGCGGAGCAGCCCGAGCTGGTGAACGAGTACACCTGGAAGTCCAACGTGGTCGCCGTCGTCACCGACGGCACGGCCGTGCTCGGACTCGGTGACATCGGTCCCGAGGCCTCCCTCCCCGTGATGGAGGGCAAGGCCATCCTGTTCAAGCAGTTCGGTGGTGTGGACGCGGTGCCGATCGCGCTCGCGACCAAGGACACGGACGAGATCATCGAGACGGTCATCCGCCTCGCACCGTCCTTCGGCGGGGTCAACCTGGAGGACATCTCCGCCCCCCGCTGCTTCGAGATCGAGCGCCGGCTCCAGGAAGCCCTGGACATCCCGATCTTCCACGACGACCAGCACGGCACGGCGATCGTGACGCTGGCCGCCCTGCGCAACGCCGCGAAGCTGACCGGGCGCACGCTCGGCGACCTGCGCGCCGTGATCTCGGGTGCGGGCGCGGCGGGCATCGCCATCGCCAAGATCCTCGTGGACGCGGGCATCGGCGACGTCTGCGTCACCGACCGCAAGGGCGTCGTCTCCGCGGACCGCTCCGACCTGACGGACGTCAAGGCGGAGATCGCGGGCCTGACGAACAAGACCGGCCAGACGGGCTCCCTGGAAGCGGCCCTGAACGGCGCGGACGTGTTCATCGGCGTCTCCGGCGGCACGGTGCCCGAGGAGGCGGTGGCCTCGATGGCGAAGGACGCCTTCGTCTTCGCCATGGCCAACCCGAACCCGGAGGTCCACCCGGACGTCGCGCACAAGTACGCGGCGGTCGTGGCCACGGGCCGCTCGGACTTCCCGAACCAGATCAACAACGTGCTGGCGTTCCCGGGCATCTTCGCGGGTGCCCTGAAGGTCCGCGCCAGCCGGATCACCGAGGGCATGAAGATCGCCGCCGCCGACGCCATCGCCGGCGTCGTGGGTGACGAGCTCGCCGCCGACTACGTGATCCCCTCGCCGTTCGACGCGCGCGTCGCCGAGGCCGTCGCGGCCGCGGTCGCCGCGGCGGCCAAGGCCGACGGCGTGGCCCGTCTGGTCTGACCCGACGACAGCAGCACAGAAGAGGGGCCCGGCCGGATGAACATCCGGCCGGGCCCCTCTTCTGTTGGACACACCCTCCCCGCCCCCGAACCGGGAGGGGATGCTCCGCCTCAGCGCCTCGACGAAGCTGACGCTTCGTCAATGAGAATGCGCCACAAGGTGGCAGGCTCATGACGAGCCGGGCGGCATGGCGTGAATATTACCGCCCCTCGAGGCTTGATCCTGACGTTCCGCTTCCCCCTTCCGACCTCACAAGACCGCACGTGGCGCGCTTAGTTGAGCGCGCAACGAACAATTCCGCTCGGCCTCGGCCACACCTCCGCGCGAGCCCCAGTACGGACGCAGAACACCGCCCGTCCGGTTCCCGCCGACGGCCACCGGCCGTACGGGCGGTCGTGCGACGAAGGCCTCACCCACAGAGCCCCGACAGGGCTGGTCCGCCGCGCTACCGAGCGGTAGCGTCGCGGCATGTTCGCTGCCTACGCCGCCCGAATCGACCGTGACCAGCCGCTGAGCGGCCTTGTGCTGGGCGAGCGCCCGGCTCCCGAGGCGCGCCCCGGCTGGGTGACCGTGAACGTCAAGGCCGCCTCCCTCAACCACCACGACCTGTGGTCGCTGCGCGGGGTGGGCCTCGGCGAGGACAAACTCCCGATGATCCTCGGCTGCGACGCCGCCGGCATCGACCAGGACGGCAACGAGGTCGTCCTGCACTCCGTGATCGGCCAGACCGGCCACGGGGTCGGCCCCGACGAGCCGCGCTCGATCCTGACCGAGCGCTACCAGGGCACGTTCGCGGAGCAGGTGACCGTCCCCGCCTGGAACGTGCTGCGCAAGCCCGCCGAGCTGTCGTTCGAGGAGGCCGCGTGCCTGCCGACGGCGTGGCTGACGGCGTACCGGATGCTGTTCACGAACGCGGGCGTGCGCCCCGGCGACTCGGTACTGGTGCAGGGCGCGGGCGGCGGAGTCGCAACGGCCGCGATCGTCCTCGGCAGGGCGGCCGGGCTGCGGGTCTTCGCCACCAGCCGGGACGAGGCCAAGCGCAAGCGGGCGGTGGAGCTCGGCGCGGTGGAGGCGTACGAGCCGGGGGCGCGGCTGCCGCAGCGGGTGGACGCGGTGATCGAGACCGTCGGCGCGGCCACCTGGTCGCACTCGGTCAAGTCGCTGCGCCCGGGCGGCACCCTGGTGATCTCGGGCGCCACGAGCGGGGACCGCCCGCCGCACGCCGAGCTGACCCGGATCTTCTTCCTGGAGCTCAAGGTCGTCGGCTCGACGATGGGGTCGAAGGACGAACTGGAGGACCTCCTCGCCTTCTGCGCGGCGACCGGGGTGCGTCCGGTGATCGACGAGGTCCTGCCGCTCGACCGGGCGCGGGAGGGCTTCGAGAAGCTGGAGGCCGGCGACCTGTTCGGAAAGATCGTCCTGACGGTGTAGGCGCCGGTACGTCAACAACGGTTGACGTCGGCATGCCTGTCAACTTACATTGACAGGCATGACAGAAGCGACCGATCTCGCCGAGCGGGCCGGGGACCGCGACCCGCGCGTGGGTCTGCGTGCCGTGGCCGCGCTCCGCAGGCTGCTGGAGCAGCTGGAGGCCGTCCAGGTACGCAGCGCCCGTGCGCAGGGGTGGTCCTGGCAGGAGATCGCGGCCGAGCTGGGCGTGAGCCGGCAGGCCGTGCACAAGAAGCACGGGAGGGTCTGATGTTCGAACGCTTCACGCAGGACGCCCGGGACTCCGTGGTGGGCGCCGTGGCCGAGGCCCGGCAGGCGGGGGCAGTCACCGTCACCGAGGAGCACCTGCTGCTCGCCCTGCTGGGCCGGGGTGTGCTGGACCCGCTGGGCGTGGACCGCGCCGCGATGGCGTCGGACCTCGCCGCGGCCCGCCGCCGCGGCGGCATGTCCCGGGCGGACGAGGAGGCCCTCGCCGGGCTCGGCATCGACCTGACCGCGATCGTCTCCCGGGTCGAGGAGGCCCACGGCGAGGGCGTACTGGCCGCCGCGGCCCCGCGGCGGCGGACCCTGGGCTCCTCGCTCCGCTCGGCGCTGGGCCGCCACGAGCCGGTGAGCCGGCACGTCCCCTTCGCCCGGGGCACGAAGAAGATCCTGGAGAAGTCCCTGCGCATCGCGCTCGGCCGCCACGACCGCCACATCGCCACCCTGCACCTGCTGCTCGCGCTGCTCTCCCGCCCGGGCACGGCCGCAGAGGTCCTCGCGGACCACGGCGTCACGTACGCGGCGGCCGAGGCGGGCCTGGCGGCCTGATCCCCCGGCCGGTCGATCCGCGGACGGCTTCGCGACCTATCGCGACGGCCGGAGCGTCTCCGCGAGGCGGTCCGCCGCCGTCGCGAGGTGGGCGCGGGCCTCGGCCAGCTTGGCCGCGGTCACGCCGTGGTCGCGGGCCGCGTCGCGGACGTGGTCGCGGAAGCGGTCCAGCAGGCGGTCCAGGTCGCGGGACGGGTCGCCGGTGGGGGCGAGGTCCTCGGCCCAGTGCAGGTCAGCAGCCGCGGCGCCGGCCGTACCCGTACCGGCGCCCGTGCCCGCACCGGCACCCGCGCCGGCACCCGCACCGCTCGTGCTGCTCGTACTGCCCGCGCCGCCGAGCCAGGAACCGGCCAGATTGCCCAGCACCCCGCCCGACTTCGCGAACTGCTCCTGCAGCTGGCCCGCGATCCGCATGACCTCCTCGCGCGCCCGCTCCTGCGCCTCCTTGGCCTGGCGGCGGGCCTGCTGGGCCTCCTCGCGGGCCCTGCGGCTCTCGTCCTTCGCCCGGCGGGCCTGCTCCTTCCACTCCTGTCTGGCCTTGCGCAGTTCCTCCTTGGCCGCCGCCCACGACGCGTCCTCGACGGGGGTCGCCGTCGCGGAGGCCGCGGCCCGCATCTCGCGCCGCAGGGCACCGGCCGCGCCGCGCACGTCGTCACGGATCTCGGCGGCCAGTTCGGACACCGAGTCGCGGATCTCCAGCTCCAGGTCGGCGAGTTCACCGCCGCGGTCGGCCAGTTCGGCGCGGCCCGCCTCGGTGATGGAGTACACCTTGCGCCCGCCTTCGGTGGCGTGCGTGACCAGGCCCTCGGCCTCCAGCTTGGCCAGCCGGGGGTACACCGTGCCCGCGGAGGGCGCGTACAGGCCCTGGAAACGCTCCTCCAGCAGCCGGATCACCTCGTAGCCGTGCCGCGGGGCCTCGTCCAGCAGCTTGAGCAGGTAGAGGCGGAGGCGGCCGTGGGCGAAGACGGGCGGCATGTCAGAGCACCTTCTTGTCGAGCACGAGGGGGGCGGCCGGGGCGTCGGCAGCCGGGCGGCGCAGCAGGGCGATGGAGCCCGAGACGGTGGTGGCCCGCAGGGTGCCGGTACCGGCGCCGAGCGTGCCGGTGATCCGCTTGGCGGCGAACTGGCCGGAGACGCGCAGGTCCTCGAAGGCGTTGGAGACGCCGCCGGTGGCCGTGTTGGCCTCCACCCGCGCGTCGGCGGGGTGCGGGAGGCGGATCGCGACCTGCCCGGACACGGAGTTGAGGGAGATGTCCACCGGCCGCGGCTCGGCCGCGTCGAGGGCCAGGTCGATGAGCATGTCGCCGCTGACGGAGTCGGCGCGTACGGTGCCGCCGGCGCCGTCGACCACGGTCAGGCCGCCGGAGACGGAGTGGAAGCCGAGCCCGCCGGTGAGGGACTGGGCCTCGACGCTGCCGGAGACGGTCTTCGCGTTGACCTTGCCGGACAGGCCGACCAGCGTCATGTCGCCGGATACCCCGTTGACGTCGGTGTCGGCGCGGATGCCGGAGACGACGGAGGTGGCGCTGACCGTTGCCAGCTGCACGTGCGTGGCGGCGGGGACGGTGAGGGTGACGGTGGCCCTGCGCTCCCAGGCCTTGCGGCCCGGGCCGGACCGGCACCAGGCCTTCCAGGGCTTGCCCTCGAACCACTTCTTGAGGTCCTGGGAACCGTTCCAGGGCAGGTCTTCATAGGACACGGTGAGGGTGCCGCCCTCCTGGACGACGTACAGCGGCGGCCCGTCGACCGCGGCCACCTCGAGGCGGGCCGGGCCCTCGTCGGCGACGACGTTCACCGTGCCGCCGACGAGGCGGACGCGGAGCTCGGTCACCGGCTCCTCGAAGGTGAGCTTCTGCGGTTCGGCGACCGACCACGTCTTCTGCTCTGCCATGGTGCTGATCCTCCTCGGCGTACGACACGGCACGCAACATATCGCGTCTTCTGACTAACACGATATATCGCGGATATGTGAAGTCAAGCGCCTGCCGCAACCCGGCCCGGCCGGCGTTTCGGCGCGGGTGGTCCGGGGGCCGGCCCCCGACAACGGCGCCGCACGCGAGCGCAGGGCTGCGGCCCGCCACGGCGCCGGCACGGCTACGGGCCCGGAAACGGTGGCGGCGCAGCCGGCGGACTCCGGCCCGGCGGGCGTTGCGGGACGCGGGGGATCGGGGCGGAGCCCGGCAGTGGCTACGCGGCCAGGAGGGGGCTGGCGTGGCGGTGGAGCCAGGCGCGGTACGGGGGTGCGCTGAGGGCGGCTTCGCGGTAGGCCGCCCGGAGGTCCTCGAAGACCTCGGCATGCGCACCGGGTCGCGTGGCCAGCAGCAGCCGGACCGCCAGGGGGTCGCCGGACAGCGGCCGTATGGCCATGTCGTCGCGCGGCCCGGAGGTCGGCTGGCAGGGGGCCACCGCCTCGCCGGAGATGATCAGCGAGGTCGCGGTGTGGTAGTCGGCGTGCAGGACGGGCGGGTCCAGCCCGGCACCGGCGAACACCCGGCGCAGGCCGTCCCATTCGCCGTCCACGGAGGGGTCGACCGTCCACCGGTCGGCCGCCAGGTCCTGTAACTCCACCACCGGCCGGCGAGCCGCCGGATGGTCCCGGGACATCGACACGAACTGCGGCTCCCGCTCCATCAGGACCCGCAGCTCCAGCCCGGCCGGCACCCGCAGCGGGCTGCCCTCCACCTCGTGGACGAACGCCACGTCCAGCTGCCCCGAAGCCACCATGCGCAGCAGCGCGTTGGCGGACACGTCCACCACCAGCGAGGTCTCGAAGTCCGGCAACCGGCGGTGGATCCGGCGCAGCCACCCCGGTATCGCGCGGCTGGCGGTGGAGCCGATGTTCAGCCGCGGCCCGCGGGCCAGCGCCCGGGCCTCGGCGACGAGGGCGGCCATCTCGGCCAGCAGCGGGCGGGCCCGGCCCAGGACGGTGCGGCCGAACGGGGTGGGCCGGCAGCCGGTGCGCTCACGCAGGAACAGCTCGCCGTCCAGGGCGCGTTCGATGCGGCGCAGCTGGGTCGTCAGGGAGGGCTGGCTCACGCCGAGCTGCCGCGCGGCTTTGTGCAGGCTGCCGGCGTCGGCAATGGCGCACAGTGCGCGCAGGTGCCTCACCTCGAGCTCCATGACCCGAGGGTAGGCCGGTCCCAGCGGACCGCACCAGCCACTGATACCCCACCGAATCCCGCCATTCTCACGGAAGTTGACCTTCCGAAATCCCCCCGATAGGCCGGCGCTATCGGTGGCTGACATCATCCGCCGGCCGCTCCCGCTCCCGCAGACTCCGGTACCGAACGACCCACCCCCCACCGGATCCGAGTAGGAGCCCCCCCACATGCGCCACTCCCGTATGCCCCGAAAGGCCGTACTGGCCACCACCGTCGGCCTCGGCCTCGCGGCCGCCCTCGGCGTGGTCCCCACCGCCAGCGCCGCCTCCGCCCCCGCGTCCGTCGGCAATGCCGCGACGTACGCGGCGTACGAGCACTCGCAGGAGAACCAGGACGCCAACCGCGCCTTCTTCGAGGCCGTGCAGCGCTCGGTCGCCGAGCAGCGCGCCGCGAACCCCGGTGTCCTCGCGGTGACCGTCACCTACAACACGCGCAACGCGCCCAGCTTCCGCAGCCAGATATCCCGCTCGACGCAGATATGGAACAGCTCGGTCTCGAACGTGAAGCTGCAGGAGGTGTCCTCCGGCGGGAACTTCTCGTACTACGAGGGCAACGACTCGCGCGGTTCGTACGCGAGCACGGACGGCCACGGCCGGGGCTACATCTTCCTCGACTACCGGCAGAACCAGCAGTACAACTCCACTCGGGTGACCGCGCACGAGACCGGCCACGTGCTGGGTCTGCCGGACCACTACTCGGGCCCGTGCTCCGAGCTGATGTCGGGCGGCGGCCCGGGCACCTCGTGCCAGAACGCCAACCCGAACAGCACGGAGCGCTCGCGCGTGGACCAGCTGTGGCGCAACGGGCTGGCCGCGTCGGGGCTGGGCTCGAAGAGCTGACGAGTCAGGGCAGCTTCCCCACCTCGGGTACGTATTCCGCGCAGTCCGGGTTCCGGCAGGGACCCGGTACCCACTCCGGAATGAAGATCCCGAGCGCCTTGCGCCGCCGGATGACGGTTTGGACGGGGCGCCCGCAGACCGGGCACGCGAGCTGTTCGTGCGCGGTCTGCGGGTCCACCGGCTCGGGCGCGTGCGGGTGGCGCCGATCGTGCTGTTGGTGCTGTTCACCGGCCATACCTCCACGGTAGGCCGGTTCCGCGCGTTCGGCCGGTTTCACCGCTTGCGAAAGTGCTGCGCCCGCAGTGATCAGCGCGCAGGGGACGACGCCGTCCCCTGCGGCTTGCGCCACATCGGCCACATCAGCGGCCCCTCCGGCAGCTCCACCGCCTCGCCCGTGAACTCCCAGCCGAGCCGCTCGTACAGCCCCTTGCTGCGCTCGCTGCTCGCCTCCAGGTACGCCGGCACGCCCTCGCGGTCGCAGCGCTCGAGCACCGGCCGCATCAGCTCGGTCCCGAGCCCCTCGCCCTGCCGGCCCGGGGCGACCGCGATCATCAGCAGGTACTCGTGCTCCTCGGCGGTCGGGTGCACCGCGCCCGTCAGCCGGCCGACCAGCTCGCACCTCTCGTTGTCGGGATCGGCGACCGCACGCATCCTCGCCGGGACGTCGTCCTCGGCGGCTTCCCCCTCCGGCTCGCCGGCCGGGATCCGCAGCCACAGCGCCGCTGCCGAGCCGTCCACCGCGTAGTCGATCCGGCCCTCGGCCAGCGCCACGTCCACGAAGACGCCCAGGAACCTTCCGTGCACCGCGGCCCGGTGCTCCGGATCCGGGAAGACCCAGCTGCTCACCGGGTCGGTGCGGAAGGCCTCGTCGAGCAGCCGCGCCACCGCGTCCCGGTCCGACTGATCCGCCTGACGTATCTCCAGCGCCACTGGTCACACCCTTCGCTCACGTTTCAACTGCCGCGGGCGATCCTAGAGTTGGCGCCGGAACACCGGAAAGCCCTGTTCCGGCAGGATGCAGTGCCGGAACAGGGCTTGCGCACGGGGCTCGGGTCCGGGCCTGCGTACGGGGCTCGGGTCCGGCCCCCGCCGCGCTACGGGCTCACCGGGTCCGCCGGGTGACGAACTCCGCCAGGGCCAGCAGCCCGCCCGCCGCCCCGAGGTCCGGCACGGCGCGGGACAGCAGCTGCACCGCCCGGCCCATCCGGTCCGCGGCATGGGCCTGCGCCCAGTCGCGCCCGCCGGCCCGGTCCACCGCGTCGGCGGCCCTCCGTACGTCCTCCTCGGCCATGGGGCCCGCGTACAGGGCCGCCAGTTCCTCCCCCGCCGCGGTGCCCGAGGTGAGGGCGGCCACGACCGGGAGGGACTTCTTGCGGGCGATCAGATCGGCCCCGGCCGGTTTGCCGGTGTGCCCCGGATCCCCCCAGATGCCGATCAGGTCGTCGATCAGCTGGAAGGCCAGCCCGGCCTCCCGCCCGAAGGCGTCCATCGCGTCGACCTCGTCCTGTCCGGCGCCGGCGTAGAGCGCGCCGAGCGCACAGGCGCAGCCCAGCAGGGCCCCCGTCTTGGCTGTCGCCATGGTCAGGCACTCGTCGAGCGAGACGTAGGGCCGCTGCTCGAAAGCGCAGTCCGCCTGCTGGCCGGCGCACAGCTCGATGACGCAGGCCGCGAGCCGCGCCGAGGCCTGGGCCGAGGCGGGGTGCGGATCCTCCGCCAGCAGCCGCAGCGCGAGCGCCATCATGGCGTCGCCGGTGATGATCGCGTCCGGTATCCCGAAGACGGTCCAGGCCGTGGGCCTGCCGCGGCGCTTCGTGTCCTTGTCGATGACGTCGTCGTGCAGCAGCGTGAAGTTGTGTGCGAGCTCCACGGCCACCGCCGCCCGTACGGCGACTTCGGCCGTCTTGGTGTCCGGGCCCCGCAGGGCCTGGGCCGCGGCGAGCACGAGGGCGGGGCGGATGGCCTTGCCCGCGTTGCCCGCGGCCGGGGTGCCGTCCGCGTGCTCCCAGCCGAAGTGGTACATCGCCACGCGCCGCATCGACCCCGGGAGGTTCTCGACCGTGCGGCGCAGCTCCGGGTTGACCGTTTCTCTTGTCCGCTCCAGCAGGGCCGCGGCCTCCTGCCCCTCGCCGGTCGTGATCGCCTCAGTGGTGCCCATGGCGTGTCCCCCGATCCCGGGTCGTCGTGCTCGGCCGGCCGCTCAGCGCCAGCGGGCGATCTCGACGTTCTCCAGGATGCCGAGCGCGTCCGGCACGAGCACCGCGGCGGAGAAGTAGGCCGTGACCAGGTACGAGATGATCGCCTGTTCGCTGATCCCCATGAATCGCACCGACATGCTCGGCTCGATCTCGTCCGGGATCCCCGGCTGGTGGAGGCCGATGACGCCGGACTCGTCCTCGCCGGTGCGCATGCAGAGGATGGACGTGGTGCGGGCGTCGCTGATCGGGATCTTGTTGGACGGGAAGATCGGCACCCCGCGCCAGGACGGCACCCGGTGCCCGTCGACGTCGATCGACTCCGGGTACAGGCCCCGCTTGTTGCACTCGCGGCCGAAGGCGGCGATGGCCTTGGGGTGGGCGAGGAACAGCTTGGAGCCGCGGCGCATGCTGAGCAGCTGGTCCATGTCGTCGGGGCTGGGCCCGCCGTCGTGCGGCTGGATGCGCTGGTCGTAGTCGGCGTTGTGGAGCAGGCCGAAGTCGCGGTTGTTGAGCATCTCGTGCTCCTGGCGCTCGCGCAGCGCCTCGACCGTGAGCCGCAACTGCTGCTCGGTCTGGTTCATCGGCTGGTTGTAGAGGTCGGCGACGCGCGTGTGCACCCGCAGGACCGTTTGTGCAATGGAGAGTTCGTACTCGCGCGGCTTGGCCTCGTAGTCGACGAAGGTGCCGGGCAGGACGGCCTCGCCGTGGTGGCCGGCGGAGAGGTCGATCGCGGCCTCGCCGTACTTGTTGGTGCGCTGGGCCGGCAGGGACCGCTGGGCCTCCACGTGCGCGCGCAGCGAGTCGACCCGGTCGGCGAGGAGCTGGAAGTCCTGGCGGGACAGGACGAGCGCGGTGCCGGAGGTGACGGCGCGGGCGGTGTACTCCCAGATCGCCTCCTCGTCGACCAGTGAGTCCTCGCCGAAGTAGGCGCCGTCCGCGACGGTCCGCAGGACCGCGTCCTCGCCGTAGGGGCCGGGGCCGACCTGGTCGATGCGTCCATGGGCGAGCAGGAACACCTGGTCGGAGGCGCTCCCGAAGGAGGTCAGCTCCTGGCCGGCCTCGAAGTCGACCTGCCGGCACCGCTGGGCGAGCTCGGAGAGCACGTCCAGGTCCTCGTAGGTGCGCAGCAGCGGGAGCTCGCCGAGCTCGGCCGGGATGACCTGGACCTGGGTCCCGGTCTTGATGAACTCCACGCGTCCGTCGCCGACCGAGTAGCTCAGCCGCCGGTTCACCCGGTACGTGCCGCCCTGGACGGACACCCACGGGAGCATCTTCAGGAGCCACCGCGAGGTGATCTCCTGCATCTGCGGGGCGGACTTGGTCGTGGTTGCCAAGTTCCGCGCGGCCGATGTCGCAAGACTCCGCTGCGGTGTCTGGACCTCGGGTTCGGAACCTGCCTGGACCGACATGTATTTCCCTTTCGATCACTCCATGGATCTGCGGGATGCAGCCTTCCACTACGGAACGTGGTGGGACCATTACACAAAAGGGTGGGACTACTCCGTCAGGGCGTGGGCACCCTTTGGAGTTCATCTCCTTCACTCGAGGCTTCTCCCATCCCACCGGTTCCGGCCATCCGGCCCCTCGGACCGCGTCCGCAGCCGCAGCCGCTTAATTTGCATACAAGATGCGAGTTTTCTAGGGTGTGGCCATGCGGCTGACCCGATTCACCGACCTCGCGCTGCGCGTCCTGATGCGCCTGGCCGTGGCCGAGGCGGACCTCCCGACCACGCGCGACGTGGCGGCGACGATGGAAGTCCCGTACACGCACACGGCGAAAGTTGTCGCCAGGCTGCAGCACCTCGGCCTGGTCGAGGCGCGGCGCGGACGCGGCGGCGGGCTCGCCCTGACCACTGCCGGACTGGCCGCATCGGTGGGGGGCGTGGTCCGCGAGCTGGAGGGTGCGGGCGACGTCGTGGACTGCGACGGCGCCACCCCCTGCCCGCTGCGCGGGGCCTGCGTCCTGCGGGGCGCGCTGCGCCGGGCCCAGGAGGCCTTCTTCGCCGCACTGGACCCGCTGACGGTGAACGACCTGGTCGCGGCGCCCACCGGCCCGCTGCTGCTGGGCATCGCGGGCGGCCCGCCGGGGCGGACCGACACCCCCTGACCCGAGGGCCGGAATGGCCGGTTTCCGCCACGGGTCGCCAACGGCCCGAACGGGTGTACCCGCATCAGTAAATACGTATCTCAAATACCAATTCAACGAGAACGACCTACAGGAGCTCCGGATGCTGTCCGAGAAGTCGACCGAGACCGTACGCGCCACCCTGCCCGCCGTCGGCGCGGCCATCGGCGACATCGCAGAACTCTTCTACGCGAAGCTGTTCGCGGCCCACCCCGAGCTGCTGCGCGACCTGTTCAACCGCGGCAACCAGAACGCCGGCCTCCAGAAGCAGGCCCTCGCCGGATCCGTCGCGGCCTTCGCGACCCACCTCGTCGCCCACCCGGACACCGGCCCCGACGTGATGCTGCACCGCATCGCGCACAAGCACGCCTCCCTCGGCGTCACCCGCGAGCAGTACCCGGTCGTCCACCGCCACCTCTTCGCGGCGATCGCCGAGGTCCTCGGCGAGGCGGTCACCCCCGAGGTGGCCGAGGCCTGGGACGAGGTCTACTGGCTGATGGCCAACGCCCTGATCGCCATCGAGGAGCGGCTCTACGCCGAGCAGCAGGTCCTCGCCGGCGACGTCTGGCGCACCTGGACGGTCGCCGCCCGCGTCGAGGAGACCGCCGACTGCACCACCTTCCACCTGACCCCGGCGGACGGCTCCCCGGCCCCCGCCCCCAAGCCCGGCCAATACGTCTCGGTCCAGGTCGAACTGCCCGACGGGGCCCGCCAGATACGCCAGTACAGCCTCTCCGGCGCGCCCGCCGCGCCGGTCCGCTCGATCACCGTCAAGCGGGTCCACGGCCCGGCCGCCACCGGGCCCGACGGCGAGGTCTCCAACCACCTCCACACCCGGATCGCGACCGGCGACACCCTGCGGGTCTCGGCCCCGTACGGCGACCTGGTCCTGCGCGACTCCGCGGCCCCGGTCCTGCTCGCCTCGGCCGGGATCGGCTGCACGCCGATGCTGTCGATGCTGGCCCACCTCGCCGAAACCGGGCACCCGGCCCCGGTGACCGTCCTGCACGCCGACCGCTCCCCCGCCGACCACGCTCTGCGCGGCGACCACCGGGCGCTGACGCACAAGCTGCCCGACGCCTCGGCCCGCTTCTGGTACGAGGCCGGCGCCGAGCCGGGCGACGGCGAAGGCCGCCTCGACCTGTCGGACGTCCCGGTGGCCCCGGGCACCACGGCGTACCTGTGCGGGCCGCTCCCCTTCATGCGGTCCGTCCGCGCACAGCTGCTGGCCAAGGGGGTGCCCGCCGCGGACATCCACTACGAGGTGTTCGGCCCGGACCTGTGGCTGGCGTCGACCTCTGCCCCTGCCGAGGCCTCTGCGTAACTCCGTGACGGGTGGGCCGGTCGGGAGGAGTGTCCGGATCGGCTCGCTCACTGTACGAAGGCACTAGCCCGGAGGGACGGCCTCCACTACACCGGAGAGCAACGAGGTGGACACGGAAGGTGACCGCCGCGCACCCGGAGAGGAGGCGGCCATGTCCGCACCCATGTCCGCGGACCGGTTCATCGGCGCACTGCGGAACGAGGGTCTGACCGTCGTCGAAGTCGGCGCCTGGCGCACCCACAACCGCAACCACAAGGGCCCGTGGGGCCCGGTGAACGGGGTGATGATCCACCACACCGTCACGCACGGCACGAAGTTCACCGTCGAGCTCTGCCGCGACGGCCACGACGACCTCCCGGGACCGCTCTGCCACGGCGTGATCACCAAGGACGGCCGGGTCCACCTGGTCGGCTACGGCCGCGCCAACCACGCCGGCGCGGGCGACTCCGACGTCCTGGCGGCGGTGATCGCGGAAAGGCGGCTCCCGCCGGACCGCCGCGCGGACACCGACGGCAACCGGCACTTCTACGGCTTCGAGTGCGAGAACCTCGGCGACGGCAAGGACCCCTGGCCGGAGGTCCAACTCGCCGCCATGGCCCGTGCGGCGGCGGCGGTCTGCCGGGTCCACGGCTGGACCGAACGCTCGGTGATCGGCCACCTCGAATGGCAGCCCGGCAAGTCCGACCCCAGGGGCTTCACGATGGACGCGTTCCGCGCCCGCGTCGGCGAACGCCTGCAGTAGCCGCTGGAACAGCCGCCCCACGACCGGCACCCTGTCGCCCCTGCCCGCGCCCTGCGGGCAGGAACCCGCCGGTGCGACCGTGGGCCGGCGGGCGGCGGGCGGCGGGCGGCGGGCGGCGGGCGGCGGACAATGGGTGGGTGAACCGCTCCTCCGACCTCGCCGTCGTCCTACAGCCCCGGCCGCCCTCCCCGCTGCTGGAGGTACACGACGAGCGGTTCGGGCAGTACGGGGTGCGGCTGCTGCTGAAGCGCGACGACCTCGTGCATCCCGAGCTGCCCGGCAACAAGTGGCGCAAGCTCGCGCCGAACCTGCGGGCCGCCGTCGAGGGGGGCTTCCCCGGGGTGGTGACCTTCGGCGGGGCGTACTCGAACCACCTGCGGGCCACCGCGGCGGCCGGGCGGCTGCTGGGGATGCCGACCATCGGGATCGTCCGCGGCGACGAGCTCGCCGGCCGGCCCCTCAACGACTCGCTGGCCCGGTGCGCTGCGGACGGGATGCGGCTGCACTTCGCCACGCGCTCGGAGTACCGCCGCAAGGCCGAGCCCGAGGTGCTGGCCCGGCTGCTGGCGGGGGCCGGCGCGGCCGGCTCGTACGTCGTCCCCGAGGGCGGCAGCAACGCCCTCGCCCTGCAGGGGTGTGCGGAGCTCGGGCGGGAGCTGCGGGGCATGTCCGACGTGGTTGCGGTGGCCTGCGGTACGGGCGGCACCCTGGCCGGGCTGACTGCAGGGCTGGGGCCGGGGCAGCGGGCGCTGGGCGTGCCGGTCCTGGCGGGTGATTTCCTGGGGGCGGAGATACGTTCCCTCCAAGAGGCGTGCTTCGGGGCGCCGACCGGGGTCTGGAGCCTGGCGGAGGGCTTCCACCACGGGGGGTACGCGCGGGTACCGGCGCTGCTGGAGGCGTTCGCCGCGGATTTCGAGGAGCGGCACGGGTTTGCGGTGGAGCGGATCTATGTGGCCAAGCTGCTCTGGGCCCTGGCAGCCCTGACGGAGTCGGGCACCTTTCCCCCGGGCACGGCCCTGACCGCCGTCGTGACCGGCCGTCCGTAGCCCGCCGCAAGCTGCTCCCGCTGCACGCAGCCTCTCCCCGCCCCGCCCTTCCCCCGGTTCCTTGGGCTGCGCCCCGGACCCCCGCGCCCCGAACGCCGGCGGGGCTGGTGGTGCGCGGTCAGGCCGCTTCCTCGCGGTAGGCCGCGGCTTCCTCCAGGTCCAGTCTGCGGAGCAGTCCCCGGAGCATCTCGTCGTCGATCCGGCGGTGGTCCCGGAGGGTCACGAACACCTCGCGTTCGGCCGCGATCATCTCCCGCGCGAGGCGCCGGTAGACGTCGTCCGCCGATTCGCCGGTGACCGGGTTGACCTCCCCCAGCCGCTCCCACACCGCGTTGCGCCGCCGTTCCATGACCGTACGCAGCCGCTCCGCCAGCGGCGGCGGCAGCGCGTTCTCCGGCTCCGCCAGCAGCTCCGCCAGCCGGTCCTCCGCCGACCGCGAGGCCTCGCTCTGGGCCTGCGCCTCCGCCAGCGTCTCCGCCTGCAGGTCCCGCGGCGGCAGTCGCAGCAGCCGGATCAGCGGCGGCAGCGTCAGGCCCTGCACCACCAGCGTGCCGATCACCGTCGTGAAGGTCAGGAAGAGGATCAGGTTCCGGTGCGGCACGCTCATCGGCACCGAGAAGGCGATCGCCAGCGAGACCACCCCCCGCATCCCGGCCCAGCCCACGATCACCGGCGCCTTCCAGGTGGTGTCCGGCTCCCGGTTCCGGATCCGCTCCGACAGCCGCGGCACGAAGGTCGCCGGGAACACCCACACGAAGCGGGCCACCACCACCGCCAGGAACACCGCCAGCGCGTACCAGGCCGCGTGCCAGCCCTCGTACTCCTCGAGCCCCTTCAGGACCACCGGCAGCTGGAGGCCGATCAGCATGAAGACCACCGACTCCAGGATGAAGGCGACCATCTTCCACACCGCCTCCTCCTGGAGCCGGGTCGCGAAGTCGACCTGCCAGTTGCGGTGCCCGAGGTACAGCGCCACCACGACCACCGCGAGCACGCCCGAGGCGTGCACCCGCTCGGCCGCCGCGTACGCCACGAACGGGATCAGCAGCGACAGCGTGTTCTGGAGCAGCGGCTCCCGCAGCCGCTTGCGCAGGTGGTGGATCGGCACCATCAGCACCAGGCCCACCCCCACGCCCCCCACCGAGGCCAGCAGGAACTCCGCGATCCCGCCCGCCCAGCCGGCGCTGACCCCGATCGCCGCAGCCAGTGCCACCTTGTACGCGGTGATCGCGGTGGCGTCGTTCACCAGCGACTCACCCTGCAGGATGGTCGTGATCCGGTTCGGCAGCCCCAGCTTGCGGGCGATCGCCGTCGCGGCCACCGCGTCGGGCGGCGCGATCACCGCGCCCAGCACCAGCGCCACCGGCAGCGACAGCCCCGGCACCACCAGGTACGCCGCGTACCCCACGGCGAGCGTCGCGAAGAGCACGTACCCCACCGACAGCAGCGCGACGGGCCGTACGTTCGCCCGCAGGTCCAGGTACGAGCTGTCCACCGCGGCCGTGTACAGCAACGGCGGGAGCAGAAGCGGCAGCACGATGTGCGGGTCGAGGGCGTACGAGGGCACGCCCGGGACGTACGAGGCCAGCAGCCCGGCGGCGACCAGCAGCAGGGGCGCGGGCACCCGGGTCCAGCGGGCGGCCCCCGCGACGACCGCGCTGACCGCCACCAGCGCCACCAGCGGCAATACCTCCATCGAAGATCCACCCTCGCTCGTCGTCGCTGATCGGCATTCGTCCTGCGGCGCCCGCACGTCAGTACGCTGGCCATCATGAGCGAGTGCACCCACGTTCCCGAACTGCCGCGCCCCGAGCCTGTCCCGACTGCCCTGACCTGCCCTGAATGTCAGGCGATCGGAAGCCATCCCGTGCAGTTGCGCATGTGCCTGGGGTGCGGGTACGTCGCGTGCTGCGACTCCTCGCCGCACCGGCACGCCACGGCGCACTATCAGAGCACCGGCCATCCGATCATGCGAAGCTTCGAGCCGGGCGAGACGTGGCGGTGGTGTTTTGTCGACGGTTCGATCGTCTGAAGCGGGGTAGGTCAACCCTCCGCCGGTTCCCCTGATTTGGCCCCGCAGACCCCTAGCCACTGTGCGTACCCATAGGCTTACCATCAGTCACGGGCCGTGGGTGGGGGTGTCTGGAACGGGCGTCATGAGGGGTGCCGCGACACGATCGCCCGGATCGCGGTAGCGTCACCGGCGAACAGAGCTCGTACCACCTTGGAGGTGAGGGTGTCCCAGATCGCAGGCGAGCCCGGGACCCAGGACTTCGTGGAAGTCCGGCTGCCCGCTGCGGGTGCCTACCTGTCGGTGCTGCGGACGGCCACGGCCGGCCTCGCGGCACGTTTGGACTTCACCCTCGACGAGATCGAGGACCTCCGCATCGCGGTGGACGAGGCCTGCGCGATCCTGCTTCAGCAGGCCGTGCCGGGCTCCGTCCTCAGCTGCGTGTTCCGGCTGGTCGACGACTCGCTCGAGGTGACCGTCTCGGCGCCGACCACGGACGGGCGTGCGCCCGAGCGCGACACGTTCGCCTGGACCGTCCTGTCGGCGCTGGCCGGCAAGGTCGAGTCGACCGTCGAGGAGGACAAGACGGTGAGCATCAGCCTCTACAAACAGCGCGGCGCGGGTCCAGGCCCGGCGTGAGCAGCGGGGAGATCCCGGTGCGGGGCGGGGATCGGCCCCGGGTACGGCATGAGGTCGACGGCGGCATCCCGGAGCAGCAGCACGCCCGGCCGCACCCGGCTGACGCGGATGCGGAAGACGGCTTTTTGGACTCGGCGGAGCGACGGGCGGGCCCTATGAGCGAGAACCAGCACGAAGAACCACAATCCTCACAGCCACCCGGGGCCGCTGCCACGGCCCCGGAGACGGAACCGGAACCGGCGCCGGCGCTGCCGGTACTGCCGGTGCCCACGGCGCTGCCCGATCCGCGCGACCGCAGCGGGGCGCGGGCGCTGTTCATCGAGCTGCGGGCGCTGCCCGACGGCTCGGCGGAGAAGGCGGAGCTGCGCAACCGGCTCGTGCGGATGCACCTGCCGCTGGTCGAGCACCTCGCCCGGCGGTTCCGCAACCGGGGTGAGCCGCTGGACGACCTGACGCAGGTGGCCACGATCGGCCTGATCAAGTCGGTGGACCGGTTCGACCCGGACCGCGGGGTCGAGTTCTCCACGTACGCGACGCCCACGGTGGTCGGCGAGATCAAGCGGCACTTCCGCGACAAGGGCTGGGCGGTGCGCGTACCGCGGCGCCTGCAGGAGCTGCGGCTCTCGCTGACCACGGCCACGGCGGAGCTGTCCCAGCAGCACGGCCGCTCCCCCACGGTCCACGAGCTCGCCGAGCGGCTCGGGATCTCCGAGGAGGAGGTGCTGGAGGGGCTGGAATCGGCCAATGCCTACAGCACGCTCTCGCTGGACGTCCCGGACACCGACGACGAGTCGCCGGCCGTCGCGGACACGCTGGGCGCGGAGGACGAGGCGCTGGAGGGCGTCGAGTACCGCGAGTCGCTCAAGCCGCTGCTGGAGGGGCTGCCTCCGCGGGAGAAGCGGATCCTGCTGCTGCGGTTCTTCGGCAACATGACCCAGTCGCAGATCGCGCAGGAGGTCGGCATCTCGCAGATGCACGTCTCCCGCCTGCTGGCCCGCACCCTGGCCCAGCTGCGCGAGAAGCTCCTGGTCGAGGAGTAGGAGCAGGAGTACGGGTACGCGTATGGGCCGCAGGGCTCGGGGCGCCCGTACGGACTGCACGGTCCATCGGGCCTGTCGGGGGCTATCGGGCCTGTCGGGGCTATCGGGTCTGCTCGCCGGGCCCGATTCCCAGCGCCTCGGTCGCCGTCGGGTTCACCAGCAGGGCCACGACGGCCACCGCGGCCACGGCCAGCGCCACGGCGGCGGCGACCATCGCCCCGCCCGTCGAGTAGAGGGTCCACGCCACCGGCAGCGCCATCAGCTGGGTGATCAGCGCGGGCCCGCGGCTCCAGCGGCGGCCCAGGCGCAGCCCGCGGGCCGCGATCAGCGGCAGCGCGGCGAGCGCGAACAGGGTGATCCCGCCGGTCTCGGCCTGCTGCGGGGAGTCGGGGTCGCCGGCGATGCCCACGAACAGCATGTAGACGCCGAGGCCGGCCAGCGCCAGGCCCTCCAGGGCGGCCAGCGCGGCGGCGGCGGTGAGCCGCCGGGGCAGCGGGGCGGTCGGCTGGGCCGGGGCGGGGGTGGGCTTCGTACTCACCCCAGCAGGGTAGCCGCGCGCCCGCAGCCCCGGAGTGGACGGGCAGTATGGGCTGCATGTGAACGGGTCGGTAGGCTGGCGGTCATGCGTGCACTTCTCGTGGCCAATCCAGCAGCGACGACCACCAGTGCGCGCACGCGCGACGTCCTGACCCATGCCCTGGCCAGCGAGATGAAGCTGGAGGCGGTGACCACCGAGTATCGGGGGCACGCCCGGGACCTGGGCCGTACGGCTGCCGAGAACGGCATCGATCTCGTCGTGGCGCTCGGCGGCGACGGCACGGTCAACGAGGTCGTCAACGGGCTGCTGCACCACGGGCCGGATCCGGAGCGGCTGCCCCGGCTGGCGGTGGTGCCCGGTGGCTCGACCAATGTGTTCGCCCGCGCGCTCGGGCTGCCCAACGACGCGGTCGAGGCGACCGGCGCCCTGCTGGACGCACTGCGGGAGCAGCGCGAGCGAACGGTGGGCCTCGGCCTGGCGGCCGGCACCCCGGGTACGGAGGACGAGTCGGTTCCGGCGCGCTGGTTCACGTTCTGCGCGGGCTTCGGTTTCGACGCGGGGGTGGTGGGCCGGGTCGAACAGCAGCGCGAGCGCGGCAAGCGTTCGACGCACGCCCTGTACGTACGACAGCTGATGCGCCAGTTCTGGGACGACCCGAACCGGCGCCACGGGACGGTGACGCTGGAGCGCCCCGGCGCGGATCCCGTCACGGATCTGGTGCTGTCGATAGTCTGCAACACCTCGCCGTGGACGTATCTGGGCAATCGTCCGCTTTACGCCTCTCCGGAGGCGTCGTTCGATACTGCGCTTGACGTATTGGCACTCAACCGTTTGTCAACTCCGGCCGTCGCCCGCTACGCCACACAGCTCCTGACCTCGACTCCTGAGCGCGGTCCGCACGGCAAACACGCGGTGTCTCTGCACGATCTGACCGACTTCACCTTGCATTCGAAGGTTCCCCTTCCGTTCCAGATGGACGGAGACCACCTCGGCCTGCGGACCAGCGTTCGGTTCACAGGCGTACGCCGTGCACTGCGTGTGATTGTGTGAGTGGAAGGGCCTAAAGTCCTTTCACTCGAACGTTTACACGCCGGTCCACCCTCACGATGTAGGGCTGTGACCTAGTAGACACCGACGAATCAAAAAAAACTTTCCGGAAGGGGTTGTATCCCCGTCCGAGGTTTGCGAATCTCTTCATGGCGATCGGGACAGCCCGCAGAACCCGGCACCCACACAGACCGCCAGAACCCCTCCACGAGTCCCTGACTGACCTTCCAGGAAACCGGCTGGTCGCCCTTCCCTCACGGGGGGATTCGTGAAAGCGTTCACATTCACAAGCAACCTGCCCGCAATACAAGGAGATGGAGCAGCCATGGACTGGCGTCACAACGCCGTTTGCCGCGAGGAAGACCCGGAACTCTTCTTCCCCATCGGCAACACCGGTCCTGCGCTGCTGCAGATCGAGGAAGCCAAGGCCGTCTGCCGCCGCTGCCCCGTCATGGAGCAGTGCCTGCAGTGGGCGCTCGAGTCCGGTCAGGACTCCGGCGTCTGGGGCGGTCTCAGCGAGGACGAGCGCCGCGCGATGAAGCGCCGCGCCGCTCGCAATCGGGCGCGCAACGCCACCGCCTGACATTGACTTTCGAGCCTCGAGCCGCAGCGCGTAGCAACAACTGACAAGCGCTCAGCAACGTGCTCTTGAGCCCCGGACCGAGAACCTTCGGTCCGGGGCTCAGTGCTGTCCGGGGCACGACCCGTCACACAGCGTGACTACTTCTGCGGGCTGACCGGCACGTCGAGGACGACCTTGGTGCCGCGCGGCTCGGCCCGGAGCATGTCGAACGTGCCGCCGAGCTCGCCCTCCACGAGGGTCCGTACGATCTGCAGCCCGAGGTTGCCGGCACGCTGCGGGTCGAAGCCCTCGGGCAGACCGGAGCCGTCGTCGAGCACCGTGATCAGCAGCCGGCCGTCGGTGCGGCCGGTGCCGGTGCGGGTCGCGGACACCTCCACCCGGCCGCCCTCTCCCTGGGTGAAGGCGTGCTCCAGGGCGTTCTGGAGGATCTCGGTCAGCACCATCGACAGCGGGGTGGCGACCTCCGCGTCCAGGATCCCGAACCGGCCGGTACGCCGGCATTCCACCTTGCCCGGCGGGATCTCGGCGACCATCGCGATGACGCGGTCGGCGATTTCGTCGAACTCGACGCGCTCGTCCAGGTTCTGAGAGAGCGTCTCGTGCACGATCGCGATCGAACCGACACGGCGCACGGCCTCGTTGAGCGCCTCGCGGCCGCCCTCGGAATCCATCCGTCGGGCCTGCAGCCGCAGCAGCGCGGCCACGGTCTGCAGGTTGTTCTTCACCCGGTGGTGGATCTCCCGGATGGTCGCGTCCTTGGTGATCAATTCGCGTTCGCGACGGCGCAGTTCCGTGACGTCCCGGCACAGGACGAGGGAGCCGATCCGGGTGCCCTTGGGCTTGAGCGGGATGGCGCGCAGCTGGATGACCCCGCTGTTGCCCTCGATCTCGGTCTCGCGCGGGGCCCAGCCGCTGGCGAGCTTGACGATCGCCTCGTCCACGGGGCCGCGGGAGGGGGCGAGTTCGGCGGTGGTGGTGCCGAGGTGCTGGCCGACGAGGTCGGCGGCGAGGCCGAGCCGGTGGTAGGCGGAGAGCGCGTTGGGGGAGGCGTAGGTGACCACGCCGTCGGCGTCGAGCCGGATCAGGCCGTCGCCCGCCCGCGGGGAGGCGTCCATGTCCACCTGCTGGCCGGGGTACGGGAAGGTTCCGGCGGCGATCATCTGGGCCAGGTCCGAGGCGGACTGGAGATAGGTGAGCTCCAGCCGGCTGGGTGTACGCACAGTGAGCAGGTTGGTGTTCCGGGCGATCACTCCGAGTACCCGGCCCTCGCGGCGCACCGGGATGGACTCGACGCGGACGGGCACCTCCTCGCGCCACTCCGGGTCGCCCTCGCGCACGATCCGGCCCTCGTCGAGCGCGGCGTCCAGCAGCGGGCGGCGGCCGCGCGGCACCAGGTGGCCGACCATGTCGTCCTGGTACGAGGTGGGGCCCGTGTTGGGGCGCATCTGCGCGACCGAGACGTACCGGGTGCCGTCGAGGGTGGGAACCCACAGCACGAGGTCGGCGAAGGAGAGGTCGGAGAGCAGCTGCCACTCCGAGACCAGCAGGTGGAGCCACTCCAGGTCGGTTTCACTGAGAGCGGTGTGCTGGCGTACGAGGTCGTTCATGGAGGGCACGGGGCGAGCGTACCCCGGGTAGGGGCCATGACTTTCCCCACGGCGACTACTCAGGAGTATCCAGGAGGGGCTCCGTCCGCGTACTGTTGGAGGAAGTGACGGGATGGCAGAGCCCGACATTGGATGGACAGAACAGAATGGTCTAGTCCACAATTGACGTAAGCTTCCGCCCTCCCCGCACAGGAGGACGGATCGAGGTAAGCCGCGCGCTCTGCCCTGATTGCGCAGGCACCTCCCACCGGCCGCCGGGAACCGCACACCCTGTGGCCGTAAGTACTCCGGGCTACGGTGCCGGGCGGGCTGAGGGTCCCGTCCCGGCACCGTGGCCCAGAGGAATTTCTGAGCGGAATTCCTTTCGGGGCGGAACCCGCGGGGCGTGTTCGGCCGCCCACCGCGGCCGCCTACTGCGGCCAGGCCCCCATCGCCAGTTCCGCCACCGCTTCCAGTTCTTCCCGGCTCGCCCCGTCGCGCGACTGCTGGGACATCCCCACGAGTACCGCCAGCGCGTAGCGGGCCAGCGCCTGCGCGTCCGTGCCGGCAGACAGTGCGCCGGAGGCGACGTCCGCCCGGATCCTCCGCTCGAACATCTCCAGGTTGGCGTTGCGGCGCTCACGCAGGGCCTGGGCCACCTCCTGCGAGGTGGTGTTGACGGCCGCGCTGAGCACCAGGCAGCCCGGCGGGTGGGCCGGGTCGGTATAGATCTCGGCCGCCTCGCGCAGAACGCGCCGCAGGCCGGCCCGGGCGGTGGGCTCCTCGGCCAGGGCGGCGCCCGCGAAGTCGGCGTAGCGGCCGCCGTAGACCACCACGACCTCGTCGAACAGCTTGCGCTTGTCGCCGAAGGCGGCGTACAGGCTGGGCGCGCTGATGCCGAGCGAGGCGGTCAGGTCGGAGATCGAGGTCGCCTCGTAGCCACGCTCCCAGAAAGCGAGCATCGCCTTGTCGAGGGCGGCGCCGCGGTCGAAGGAGCGGGGCCTGCCGCGCTGTCCGGTCACCATGCGCTCATTCTATAGCGGGCGTTATGGAATCTGGTACGGTCCCTTTCTGTAGCGACCGCTATCAAATTCTGAAGGGGGGCGCGTCATGGGCGTGCTCAAGGGGAAGACGGCACTGGTCACGGGCGGCAGCCGGGGCATCGGGCGGGCGGTGGCGGAGCGGCTGGCCCGGGACGGGGCACTGGTCGCCGTGCACTACGGGCGGAACGAGGAGGCGGCGAGGGAAACGGTCGCGGCCATCGGGGCCGCCGGCGGACGGGCGTTCGCGATCGGGGCCGAGCTCGGCGTTCCGGGTGACGCGCAGGCCCTGTGGGCGGCGTACGAGGCGCACCCGCTGCACACCGACGCCGTCGACATCCTGGTGAACAACGCGGGCGCCGCCACGTTCGCCGGCATCGCGGACACCGACGAGGAGACGTACGACCGGGTGCACGCGCTCAACGCGAAGGCGCCGTTCTTCGTGATCAGGCACGGGCTGGCGCGGCTGCGGGACGGGGGCCGGATCGTCAACGTGACCGGCACCCCGGAGATCGCCCTGCCCGCGATCCTGGCCACGATCACGGCCAAGGGCGCGGTGAACGCGCTGACCCGGTCCCTGGCGGCCGAGCTGGCCCCGCGCGGGATCACCGTGAACTCGGTGGGCCCCGGCATCACGGACACCGACCTCAACGCGGCCTGGCTGGCGGACCCGGCGGCGCGGGCGCACGCGTCTTCGCGCTCGGTCTTCGGGCGGGTGGGCACGGCCGGTGAAGTCGCCGACGTGGTGGCGTTCCTGGCCTCGGCGGACTCCCGCTGGGTGACCGGTCAGCACCTGGACGCCACCGGCGGGCTGCAGCTCGCGCTGCTCTGAGCGGAGCCGACAGGCCGGGGGCGGGGAATCGGATCACCATGGGAGGGAGGGGAGTGGGCGGAGGCCGGCCTGGGGCGGGCCCGGCTCTGCTAGATTGGTCTATACCACACCGTCCCACTCCAGATCGGCAGGCCCCGCGTGGAAGTTGTCATCGTCCCGGACGCCAAGGCAGGCGGCGAGCTCATCGCGGAGGCCATGGCCGCCCTGGTCCGGCGCAAGCCCGACGCCCTGCTCGGCGTGGCGACCGGCTCCACCCCGCTGCCCGTCTACGAAGCCCTGGCCGCCAAGGTGAAGGCCGGCGAGGTCGACGCCTCCCGGGCCCGCATCTGCCAGCTCGACGAGTACGTCGGCCTGCCGGCCGGGCACCCGGAGTCGTACCGTGCCGTCGTGCTCCGCGAGGTCGTCGAGCCGCTCGGCCTGTCCGAGGCCGCCTTCATGGGCCCCGACGGCTCCGCGGCGGACGTCGTAGCGGCGTGCGAGGCGTACGACCGCGCGCTGGCGCAGGCCGGCGGCGTGGACCTCCAACTGCTCGGCATCGGCACCGACGGTCACATCGGCTTCAACGAGCCCTGCTCCTCGCTGGCCTCCCGCACCCGCATCAAGACGCTGACGGAGCAGACGCGGGTCGACAACGCGCGCTTCTTCGACGACGACATGGCCCAGGTCCCGCACCACGTCATCACCCAGGGCATCGGCACGATCCTGGACGCCCGCCACCTGGTCCTGCTCGCCACCGGCGAGGGCAAGGCGGAGGCCGTCGCCCAGACCGTCGAGGGGCCGTTGTCGGCGCTGGTCCCGGCGTCCGCACTGCAGCTGCACCGGCATGCGACGGTGGTCGTGGACGAGGCCGCGGCGTCCAAGCTGAAGCTGGCGGACTACTTCCGCCACGCCTACGCCAACAAGCCCGCGTGGCAGGGGCTTTAGGCGGCACCTCCCCCACGCGCACGAAGGGCCGGGCTCCCGTCCAGGGGGCCCGGCCCTTCGTTGTCACCGCACGGTGGCCGCTGCGCGGAACTTTCCCCACCCCGCCCCTTCCGGAACCGGGGCTAGGCCCCCGCGATGATCTCCGCGGCAGCGGCACCGCAGACCCGGGAAGCGCCGTGCGTTGCGATGTGCAGCGCACCCCGCGGCGCAGCCTGCGGTACGCCCATCTCCACCACGACCGTGTCCGGCCGCGCAGCGACCAGCCCGTCCAGGGCCTGCGCCATCCACGGGTGGCGGTGCGCGTCGCGGACCACCGCCACGACGGTGCGTCCGCCCGCCGCCGCCAGGATGTCCGTGGCCGTGGCGCCCTCCGGGAACACCCCGGACCCCGTCCCCGGTACCAGCGCAGCCAGTTCGGCGGCCACGCCCCACGGGGTCTCGTCCCCCACCGCGATGTTCGCGACGGGCGCGAGCGTGGCGACGTACGGGGCGGCAGACACGGGAGCGGCGGTGCCGGACACGACCAAAGCGCGGCGGGCCGCCGCCAGGCCGATGCCGGGCGCGCTCCCCTCCTGCGGCGCGCCCGGCGCGGCGGCGGCCCGGGCGTGCCGGGTCCATGCGGCCAGCGCCCGTACCCGGGCAGCGGCGTCGGCGAGCCGCTCCGCCGGGAGCGCACCGTCCCGTACGGCCGCGACCAGCGCGTCGCGGAGCCGGAGCACGGTGGCCTCGTCGGCGAGCCCGCCGCCCACGCAGATCGCGTCGGCGCCGGCCGCGATGGCGAGGACCGAGCCGCGCTCGATGCCGTACGTCCCGGCGATGGCGTTCATCTCCATGCCGTCGGTGACGATCAGGCCCTCGTAGCCGAGCTCCTTGCGCAGCAGGCCGGTCAGGATCTGCGGGCTGAGCGTGGCCGGTCGGGTCGGGTCGAGGGCGGGCACCAGGATGTGCGCGCTCATCACGGCCTTGGTGCCGGCCGCGATGGCCGCCTTGAACGGGACCAGCTCGCGGGCCACCAGCGTGTCCAGGTCCACGTCGATGCGCGGCAGGGCGTGGTGCGAGTCGACGTTGGTGTCGCCGTGACCCGGGAAGTGCTTGGTGCACGCGGCGACGCCGGCGGCCTGGAGGCCCTCGACGTAGGCGGCGGTGTGCCGGGCGGCGAGGTGGGTGTCGGCGCCGAAGGACCGCACGCCGATGACCGGGTTGTCCGGGTTGGAGTTGACGTCGGCGGACGGGGCCCAGTTGAGGTTGACCCCGCACTCGGCGAGGCGCCGGCCGAGCTCACGGGCGACGTCCCGGGTCAGCGCGGTGTCGTCGACGGCGCCGAGGGCCAGGTTGCCGGGGAAGGACGAGCCGCCGCGGACCTCCAGGCGGGTGACGTCGCCGCCCTCCTCGTCGATGGCGACGAGGACGTCGTCGCGCTCGGCGCGCAGCTGCGCGGTGAGCGCGGCGAGCTGCTCGGGCGAGGCGATGTTGCGGCCGAAGAGGCCGACGGCGGTGAGGCCTTCGCCGACCCGGCGCAGCAGCCACGCCGGGGCGGTGGTGCCCTCGAAACCGGGCTGGAGGACCGCGAGGGCGTCGCGGGTGAGCTGATCGTCCGCATCGGACGCAGTGACGCGGTGCGCAAGGACAGTCATGGGCCGTTATCCCTTCACGGCGCCGGCGGTCATGCCGCCGACGGCCTTGCGCTGGAGGAAGACGAAGATCACCAGGACCGGGACGGCGAACAGTGAGGACGCGGCCATGGTGGCGCCCCAGTCGTTGCCGAAGGCGGTCTGGAACTGGGTGAGCCACAGGGGCAGGGTCTGGGCGGTCTTGTCCTTGTTGAGGATCAGGACCATCGCGAACTCGTTCCAGGCGGTGATGAAGCCGAAGAGCGAGGTGGACATCAGTCCGGGGGCCAGCAGCGGGAAGATCACCTTGCGGAAGGCCTGGCCGCGGGTGCAGCCGTCGATCTGGGCGGCCTCCTCCAGCGTCACCGGGACGGCGGCGATGAAGCCGCGCAGGGTCCAGATGGTGAAGGGCAGGACCATCACGAAGTAGATCGCGGTCAGCAGCGGGAGGCTGTTCAGCATGTCGGCGTCGCGGGCGATCATGTACATCGCGATGACCATGACCTCCCAGGGGGCCATCTGCGCCATCATCACGCCGAGTACGAGGCCTTTGCGGCCCTTGAACTTCATGCGGGCGATGGCGAAGCTCGCGGCGAGGGCGACGGCCAGGGCGAGGACGACGGCGCCGACGGTGACGAGCAGGCTGTTCGTCACGTACGTCCAGAACAGCTCGACACCGGTGGCCTTGGTGAAGTTGTCCAGCGTCGGGGTGAAGACGAAGACGGGGTCCTTGGAGAGGATCTGCCCGGACGGCTTGAGGGCCGAGGAGAACATCCAGTAGACCGGGAAGACGAAGACCACGGCCAGGACGAGGGCGCCCAGGTTCTTCGCCACCGTGCCCGGGCGGAGCGGGCGGCGCGTGCGCAGCTGCTGTGCGGGCTTCGGGTGCCGGGGCGCGGCGGGTGCGGGCTTCGGCGCGGTGGTGGTGCTCACTGCTCCTCCTCCTGCTTCAGGATCAGGCGGAAGTAGAAGGACATGACGATCACGAGCATCACGATCGTCAGGACGGAGATCGCTGCCGCGAGCGCATAGTGGCCCTGGCTCTGGCCCTCGACGAAGGCGAAGACGGGCAGGGTCTCGGAGGCGCGGTCGGGGCCGCCGCGGTTCATCGCGTAGACCTGGGTGAAGGCCTTGAAGACCCAGATCACCTCGAGGAACGTGGTGACGAGGAAGAACGGCTTGAGGTTCGGGAAGACGACCTGCCAGAACGTCTGCCAGCCGTTCGCGCCGTCCATCCGCGCGGCCTCGTACAGCTCGCCGCTGACGGTGGTCAGGCCGGCGTACATGTTGAGGGCGACGAAGGGGACGGAGCCCCAGACCACCAGGACGGTGACGATCACCAGGGTGGAGAAGCCGGACTCGAACCAGTTGTGCTGCTCGTAGCCGGAGAAGCCGAGGGTGCGCATGACCCAGTTCATGACGCCGAACTGCTCGTCGAACAGCCACTGGAAGACGGTGACGGACGCGACGATCGGCATGGCCCAGGCCATCACCAGGGCCATCGACAGGACCAGGCGCATCCACTTGCCGAGCCGGTTCAGCAGGATGCCGACGAGGCTGCCGATCAGCATGATCAGCGCGACGTTGGCCGCGGTGAAGGCGAAGGTGCGTACGACGACGGTCCAGAAGTGCGCGTCGCCCAGCAGCTGGGTGTAGTTCTCGACCCCGTTGAAGGGCGTCTTCCGCTGGATGAACTCGATCTTGTCGACCTTCTGGAACGACAGGATCACGTTCTTGACCAGCGGGTACAGCAGCAGCGTGGCCAGGCTGAGGACCGCGGGCCCGATCAGGAGGTACGGCAGCCAGCCCGAGGGGAGCGACGTTCTGCCCCGGCGCGGAGACGAGGGAGCGGTCCCGGTGGTGGTGGGCGGCTTCTGCTGCCGTCCGGCGGACTTCGGTGGTGCGTCCTGTGGAGCGGTCGCCGCTCCCTGGGAGTGCACGGTCATGTCTTGGTTACCTCGGCTGCGGTCGGGCGTCGCACGGGTCTGTCGATGCGCGACCGGGGGTGCGGCGGGCGCGTGGGCGCCACCGCACCCCCGGTGCTGGGTGCTACTTGTTGATGCGGTTCGCGATTTCCTTGTCCGCGTCCGCGCCCGCCTTGGCGGCGTCCTCACCCTTCAGGACCTTGGTCATGAACTCCTTGAGCGGGTTGGGCTCGGTCTCGACGTTCGCCCAGCCCGGGGTGACCGGGGTGATGCGGCCGTTGACGCCGCCCTTGCCCATCGCCTCGGCGAAGGAGCCCGCGGCGGGGGTGAAGTTCGCGCCGGCCTGGTTCGGGAGCAGCGCACCCTTGGTCTCGGCGGCGTACTTCGTCATCTGGTCCTTGCCGGCGGCGAGGGCCAGCCACTCCTTGGCGAGCTCCTTGTTCTTGGAGCGCTCGGCGACGGCGAGGTTCGAGCCGCCGAGGAAGACGGTGCCCGGCTTGTCGGCGGTCTTGCCCGGGATCGGGAAGTAGCCGAAGTCGGCTTCCTTGCCCGCCTCCTTCAGGGCCTTCTCCGCACCGCCGGCCTCCCAGCCGAGGCCGATCCAGGAGGCGACGCCGCCCTTGGGAACGACGTCGGTGGACTGCTGCGGGGTGGCCTCGTCCTTGTCCTTCGGGGCGGTGGAGTAGGACTGGAGCTTCTTGTAGAACTCCATCGCGGACGCGGCCTGGGGGGTGCCGAGGCCGCCCTTCCACTTGTCGCCGTCCTTGACCGCGAGTTCGCCGCCCTCGTCCCAGACGAAGCCGGCGAGGACGTACCAGCTCTGGCCGGGCAGGTAGATCGGCTGCGAGGACGGGTCCGCGGCCTTCAGCTTGTCGAGGCCGGCGATCCACTCGTCGCGGGTGGTCGGCGGGGTGACGCCGGCCTTCGCGAAGGCCTTCTTGTCGTACACGACGACGCGGTTGGCCGCGTACCAGGGAGCGGAGTAGAGCTTGCCGTCGTATTCGGCGGAGGCGAGCATGCTCTTCTGCCAGGCGTCCGCGCCGAGCTTGGACTTGTCCTTGGTCAGGTCGGCGAGGCCGCCGGTGACCGCGTAGCCGGAGGTCTGGGTGTTGCCGAGCTCGAGGACGTCCGGCGGGGTGTTCTCGGAGAGGGCCGTGGTGACCTTCTCCTGGATGCCCTTCCACTGCTGCTCTTCGACCTTGACGGTGACACCCGGGTGCTTGGCCGAGAACTCCGCGTTGACCGCGTCGATCCAGGCCTTGGGCGCGGAGCCGTCCATCACCCAGACGGTGATCTCCTTGGCGCCGCCCGCGTCGGTCTTCCCCTTGTCGTCGCCGCCGTTGCCGCACGCCGCGACTCCGACCATCATGCCCGCGACACTGACCGCCGCGATGAGCTTGCGCTTCACGCCACCCTCCTCAGGGATGCTGCCTGCAACTTCCCTCGCCCGCCGCGGTGACATGCACCAAGTACTGCCCGTGGGGCCGGGATCTGATCCATATTGGTTTAGACCAGTAACCGGAGCTTGGCCTAGACCTTTAGGGGTGTCAAGGGTCTAATGAGCGGGTGATCGGTCCGTTACCGGACCGACACCTGGGGGAGGGAGGAGGCCTGCCCTCCCACCCGTGTCACGATGTGACCGCACATATCGGAGGAGCCGGTGACGGCAGCGAAACTGGAGTCGGGAAGGCGGGCGGCGATGTCCACCGAAGGGGCGACCACGGAGCCGGAAGGCGGGGCAGCCACTCGCACGGCGCGTGTGCCCAAGTACTACCGACTCAAGCGGCACTTGCTCGACATGACCGAGACGCTGCCCCCCGGCACGCCGGTACCGCCGGAGCGCACGCTCGCGGCCGAATTCGACACCTCGCGGACCACCGTGCGCCAGGCGCTCCAGGAACTCGTCGTCGAGGGCCGGCTGGAGCGCATTCAGGGCAAAGGCACCTTTGTCGCGAAACCGAAGGTCTCCCAGCCGCTCCAACTGTCCTCGTACACGGAGGACATGCGGGCCCAAGGGCTGGAGCCCACGTCCCAACTCCTCGACATCGGCTACGTGACGGCCGACGACACCCTGGCCGGGTTGCTCAAGATCGCCACGGGCGGGCGGGTACTGCGCATCGAGCGGCTGCGCCTCGCCAGCGGCGAGCCGATGGCCATCGAGACCACCCACCTCTCGGCCAAGCGCTTCCCCGCGCTGCGCCGCTCGCTGGCCAAGTACACCTCCCTCTACACCGCCCTCGCCGAGGTGTACGACGTACGGCTGGCGGAGGCCGAGGAGACCATCGAGACCTCCCTGGCCACCCCGCGCGAGGCGGGCCTGCTGGGCACCGACGTCGGCCTGCCGATGCTGATGCTCTCCCGCCACTCCCTGGACGCCGACGGCGAACCGGTGGAGTGGGTCCGCTCGGTGTACCGCGGCGATCGTTACAAGTTCGTCGCCCGACTCCAGCGCCCCGCCGTCTGATTCGTAGTTGACTCTCGTTCCGCTATACGGACGGGGGCTTACGTTCACCGGGCGGCCCCCGTAGATTCCCTGCGCTTAAGCAGATGATCAACGAGGGGACGAGGATCATGCCGGAACCGGAAGCAACAAGTACAGAACGGAACGCGGCGAGTCCGGGCACGGCGGCGGACTCGCCTTCCGCATCAGGGGACATGGCGTCGGGCGGCCTGACGAAGGGGGGCATGACCCCCAGGGCAGTCGCCGTCTGGGTGCTCGTCGGTCTCGTCGGGGCCCTCGGCTGGGGCATCCTCGCTCTCTCGCGCGGCGAGGAGATCTCGGCCGCCTGGCTGCTCGCCGCCGCGCTGGGTTCGTACGCCATCGGGTACCGCTTCTACGCCCGCTTCATCTCCCACCGGGTCCTGAAGGTCGACAAGACGCGGGCCACCCCGGCCGAACGCCTTGACAACGGTGTCGACTTCCACCCCACCGACCGCCGGGTGCTCTTCGGTCATCACTTCGCCGCCGTGGCCGGCGCCGGTCCGCTGGTCGGCCCCGTGCTCGCCGCACAGATGGGCTACCTGCCGGGCACCATCTGGATCGTCGCGGGCGTCATCTTCGCCGGCGCCGTCCAGGACATGGTCACCCTCTTCTTCTCCACCCGCCGCGACGGCCGCTCCCTGGGCCAGATGGCCCGGGACGAGATCGGCCCCGTCGGCGGAGCCGCCGCCCTGATCGCCGTGTTCGCCATCATGATCATCCTGCTGGCCGTGCTCGCCCTGGTCATCGTCAACGCGCTCGCGCACTCCCCCTGGGGCGTCTTCTCCATCGGCATGACCATCCCGATCGCCCTCTTCATGGGCTTCTACCTGCGCGTCCTGCGGCCGGGCCGGGTCACCGAGATCTCGGTCATCGGCGTCGCCCTGCTGCTGCTCGCCATCGTCGCGGGCGGCTGGGTCGCCGAGTCCTCCCTGGCGGGCACCTTCACGCTGGAGAAGGAGACGCTCGTCCTCTGGATGGTCGCGTACGGCTTCGTCGCCTCGGTGCTGCCGGTGTGGATGCTGCTCGCGCCCCGCGACTACCTGTCCACCTTCATGAAGGTCGGCACCATCGCGCTGATGGCGGTGGGCGTGGTGCTGGCGATGCCGACGCTGAAGATGCCCGCCGTCACCGACTTCGCCGCCCGCGGGGACGGGCCGGTCTTCGCCGGGTCGATGTTCCCCTTCGTGTTCATCACCATCGCCTGCGGCGCCCTGTCCGGCTTCCACGCGCTGGTCTCCTCGGGCACCACCCCGAAGATGATCCAGAAGGAGACCCAGGTCCGGGTCATCGGCTACGGCGCCATGCTGACGGAGTCCTTCGTCGCCGTCATGGCGATCATCGCGGCCACCATCATCGAGCCCGGCCTGTTCTTCGCGGTCAACTCCCCCGCCGGCGTCATCGGCACCACCGTCGAGACCGCCTCGCAGGCCGTGACCAACTTCGGCTTCGCCGTGTCGCCCGAGTACCTCGCGCAGGCCGCGAAGGACGTCGAGGAGGCCAGCCTGCTGTCCCGGACGGGCGGCGCGCCGACGTTCGCACTCGGAATGTCGGAGATCTTCTCGTCCGTGGTCGGGGGCGCCGGGATGAAGGCGTTCTGGTACCACTTCGCGATCATGTTCGAGGCGCTGTTCATCCTGACGACCCTCGACGCGGGCACCCGTGTCGGCCGGTTCATGCTCCAGGACACCCTGGGCAACGTGCACAAGCCCTTCAAGGACGTCAGCTGGAAGCCGGGCGTCTGGCTGGCGAGCGCGCTCGTCGTCGGCGGCTGGGGCTACTTCCTGTGGGTCGGCATCAAGGACCCGCTGGGCGGCATCAACCAGCTGTTCCCGCTGTTCGGGATCGCGAACCAGCTGCTCGCGGCAGTGGCCCTGGCCGTCTGCACCACGCTGCTCGTCAAGTCCGGGCGGCTCAAGTGGGCCTGGGTGACCGGCGTCCCGCTGGCCTGGGACGTGGCCGTCACCCTCACCGCGAGCTACCAGAAGGTGTTCTCCGACGACGTGAAGGTCGGCTTCTTCGCGCAGCGCGACAAGTACCAGACCGGGATCGACGCCGGGAAGGTGCTGCCGCCCGCCAAGAACATGGACGAGATGCACACCGTGGTCACCAACGCCACGGTCGACGGCGCGCTGTCGGCGCTGTTCGCGATCCTGATCATCATCGTGCTGCTGGACGCGGCGCGGACCTGCTTCAAGGCGATCGCCGCCCCCGAGGCGGTCAGGCTGTCCGAGGTCCCATGGACCGAGTCGAAGATCATCGCCCCTGCCGGGCTCATCGCGACGCCCGAGGAGCGGGCCGAGCTCGCCGCCGCCGGCCTGGACTCGGGCGGCGGCCGCGTGAAGGAGCCGGTGGCGTGAGCGGCGTCCGCGCGGCGCTGGCGAAGGCGCGGTTCTTCGTACGGGAGTTCTCGGGCGAGGCGGCGTACGACCGCTACGTCGCCCACGCCCGTACGCACGACCCGCACGCGGAGGTCATGACCCGCCGCGCCTTCGAACGCGCCCGTACGGACTCGCGCGAGGCGGACCCCCGCGAGGGCTTCCGCTGCTGCTGAGACGCGGGTGAAGGGCTCCGCCGGTCACCGGCGGAGCCCTTCACGCTGTACGAGTCAGCGCACCCAGTCCTTGAGGGGCTCGGTATCCAGGGTGATGCCGACGGGGTCCGGGAGCCGGACTTCCCTGCCGAACGGCACCGTGCGTACCGTCTCGTAGCGGGCGCCATCCGGGTCACTGTGGACGAGAACCTGGCATTTGAGCCGATCGACGAGCAGGTAGACCGGGATGCCGGTCTCCGCGTACGCACGCGGCTTCTCGATCCGGTCTCGCCGCTCAGTGTCAGAGTCCCACGAGGTCACTTCGACAGCCATCAGGATCGGGCCCGGGTCCACCCAGTCACCCTGCCCGACGAACGCGTCCTCGTGCGCCAGTACGCCGTCCGGAATGGCACGGCCCTCCCGGTACTGCTCTGCCTTGATTCCCTGCCCTGGGTGCAGCCAGAAGCCCGGGTGGTGCTGGATACAGATCCGCGTCAACCACAGGATGATCCGCCCGTGGTCCCCGTCCGTCATTGCCTTGCTCCTCAGCACCCCACCGATGAATTCCAGTCGCAGCCCCTCCTCCTCGCGGGCTGCTATCCGGGCGAGGTGCTCGAACACTTCGGTCGTCATGTGGGGCCGGTCGGTCATCACGGTCATGCCTCGCTCGCCTTCCTCGACGGTGCTGTCTCGACGATAGCGCCGGGCCCCGACAGCCGTCCGGCACACTCGACCGCATGGACATCGTGATCAGGGAAGCGCTGGCGGCGGAGTACGGGACGCTCGGGGAAATCACCGCGCAGGCGTACCTCGGGGACGGGCTGCTCACGTTCGGCGAGGACGACCCGTACCTCGCGCGGCTGCAGGACGTGGCCGGGCGGGCGCGCGACGGGGTGATACTCGTCGCCGCCGCGAGCGACGGACAGCTCCTCGGCGGTGTGGCGTTCGCCGCGCCCGGGAGCCCGCTGTGCGACATCGCCGTCGCCGGCGAGGCCGAGTTCCGGATGCTGGCCGTCGCCCGGGAGGGCCGCGGGCGGGGCGCCGGAGAGGCGCTCGTACGGGCCTGCATGGAGCGGGCGCGGGCCATCGAGGGCGTGCGACGCCTCGTCCTGTCCACCACGCAGGACATGGCCGGCGCCCACCGGATCTACGAACGACTCGGCTTCGTGCGCACGCCCGAACGGGACTGGGAGCCCGTCCCCGGCCTCACTCTGCTCACGTACGGTCTCGAACTGTAGCCACGCCGACACAACATCTAGGGGGTCGCACAGGAAGCGGCCCCCACATGTATGCTCATGCTCGCTGTCGTCGCAGGGGAATCCGGTGCGAATCCGGAACTGTCCCGCAACGGTATGAAGTACACCCATTGGTGTCACCGCAAGTCCGAGGACCTGCCGACAGTGCGCCCGGCTCGACCGAACCGGGTGCCGACACGTCCGGGCCTCGCGGTTGGGCCGGTGGACGCCGCGCGGTGTGCCCCCCGAGGCCGTGCCCGCGCGCGCCCGCTCGCGCCCGCACCGCAGGTGTCCCGGAGCCGAGCGAGGGAGAGCTCCCCCCGTGACCATCGCGCCTTCCGCACCGCGCGCCGAGTCCGACCCGTCCGACACCGGAATCGAGACCGGGGGACCTGGGGCCGCACTGCTGCGTACCCTCACCGAGCTGACGGCCGACCTCCCCGACACCGACCCGGGCCGGGTCGCCGCCGCCGCCCTCCGCGGGCGCAGCGCCGCCGCCGACGAGGCCGAACTGCGCGGGCTGGCCACGGAGGCCGCCGCCGGTCTCATCTCCGAGGATCCGGCGTACTCCCGGCTCGCCGCCCGGCTGCTGACGCTGGCCGTCGCCGAGGAAGCCGCCGGCCAGGGAGCCACCTCCTTCTCCGCCTCCGTCGCGGTCGGCCACCGCGAGGGCCTGATCGCCGACCGGACCGCCGAGTTCGTCGCGCTGCACGCGAGCCGCCTGGACGCACTGGTCGAACACACCCTCGCCGAGGGCGCCGACGACCGCTTCGGCTTCTTCGGCCTGCGCACCCTGCACAGCCGCTACCTGCTGCGCCACCCGATCACCCGCCAGGTCGTCGAGACCCCGCAGCACTTCATGCTGCGCGTGGCCTGCGGCCTCGCCGAGAACGACAGCGTCCAGGCCCTCGAGGAAGTGGCCTCGCTCTACCGGCTGATGAGCCGCCTCGACTACCTGCCGTCCTCCCCCACGCTCTTCAACTCCGGCACCCGGCACCCGCAGATGTCCTCCTGCTACCTGCTGGACTCCCCGCTGGACGAGCTCGACTCGATCTACGACCGCTACCACCAGGTCGCCCGCCTGTCGAAGCACGCCGGCGGCATCGGCCTCTCGTACTCGCGCATCCGCGCCCGCGGTTCGCTGATCCGCGGGACGAACGGCCACTCCAACGGCATCGTGCCGTTCCTCAAGACCCTCGACGCCTCCGTCGCCGCCGTGAACCAGGGCGGCCGCCGCAAGGGCGCCGCCGCCGTCTACCTGGAGACCTGGCACGCGGACATCGAGGAGTTCCTGGAGCTCCGCGACAACACCGGCGAGGACCAGCGCCGTACGCACAACCTGAACCTGGCGCACTGGGTCCCGGACGAGTTCATGCGCCGCGTCAACGCGGACGCCGACTGGTCGCTGTTCTCCCCGGCCGACGTGCCCGAGCTGGTCGACCTGTGGGGCGACGCGTTCGACGCCGCCTACCGCAAGGCCGAGGCGGACGGCCTGGCCCGCAAGACCATGCCCGCCCGCGACCTCTACGGCCGGATGATGCGCACCCTCGCGCAGACCGGCCAGGGCTGGATGACCTTCAAGGACGCCTCCAACCGCACGGCGAACCAGACCGCCGAGCCGGGCACCGTCGTCCACTCCTCCAACCTGTGCACCGAGATCATCGAGGTCACCAACGACGGCGAGACGGCCGTCTGCAACCTCGGTTCGGTCAACATGGGCGCGTTCGTCATCGACACCGCCGACGGTCGCGACATCGACTGGGAGCGCCTGGACGAGACCGTCCGCACCGCGGTCACCTTCCTCGACCGCGTCGTGGACATCAACTTCTACCCGACCGAGCAGGCGGGCCGTTCCAACGCCCGGTGGCGGCCGGTGGGCCTGGGCGCGATGGGCCTCCAGGACGTCTTCTTCAAGATGAAGATGCCCTTCGACTCCCCCGAGGCGAAGGCCCTGTCCACCAAGCTCTCCGAGCGCATCATGCTGGCCGCGTACGAGGCCTCCTGCGACCTCGCCGAGCGCAGCGGCCCCCTCCCGGCCTGGGAGCAGACCCGCACCGCCCGCGGCGTCCTGCACCCCGACCACTTCGACGTGGAGCTGAACTGGCCCGAGCGCTGGGACGCCCTGCGCGCCCGGATCGCGAAGTCCGGCATGCGCAACTCCCTGCTCCTGGCCATCGCCCCGACGGCGACGATCGCCTCGATCGCCGGCGTGTACGAGTGCATCGAGCCGCAGGTCTCCAATCTCTTCAAGCGCGAGACGCTGAGCGGTGAGTTCCTCCAGGTCAACGCCTACCTGGTGGAGGAGCTGAAGAAGCTCGGCGTGTGGGACGCGCAGACCCGTGAGGCGCTGCGCGAGTCCTCCGGCTCCGTCCAGGGCTTCGGCTGGATCCCGGCCGAGGTGCGCGAGTTGTACCGCACGGCGTGGGAGATCCCGCAGCGCGGTCTGATCGACATGGCGGCGGCCCGTACGCCGTTCCTGGACCAGGCGCAGTCGCTGAACCTGTTCCTGGAGACGCCCACCATCGGCAAGCTGTCGTCGATGTACGCGTACGCCTGGAAGAAGGGTCTGAAGACCACGTACTACCTGCGCTCGCGCCCGGCGACGAAGATCGCCCGCGCCGCGTCCGGCAGCGCCGTGCCCGCCGCCACCCCGCTTCCGCAGGCCGTCGACGCGGACGCCCTGGCCTGCTCCCTTGAGAACCCCGAGTCCTGCGAGGCCTGCCAGTAATGAGCTCCACCGACACCGATGTTGCAACGAGCAAGAACCTGCTCGACCCCGGCTTCGAGCTGACCCTCCGTCCCATGCGCTACCCGGACTTCTACGAACGCTACCGGGACGCGATCAAGAACACCTGGACCGTCGAGGAGGTCGACCTCCACTCGGACGTCGCCGACCTCGCGAAGCTCACGCCCGCCGAGCAGCACATGATCGGCCGCCTCGTCGCGTTCTTCGCGACGGGCGACTCGATCGTCTCGAACAACCTGGTGCTGACGCTCTACAAGCACATCAACTCCCCGGAGGCGCGCCTGTACCTGTCGCGCCAGCTGTTCGAGGAGGCCGTGCACGTCCAGTTCTATCTGACGCTGCTCGACACCTACCTGCCCGACCCGGCCGACCGCGCGGCCGCCTTCGACGCGGTCGAGGAGATCCCGTCGATCCGCGAGAAGGCGCAGTTCTGCTTCAAGTGGATGGACTCGGTCGAGAAGATCGACCGGCTGGAGACGCAGGCCGACCGCCGTCGCTTCCTGCTGAACCTGATCTGCTTCGCGGCGTGCATCGAGGGCCTCTTCTTCTACGGCGCCTTCGCGTACGTCTACTGGTTCCGCTCGCGCGGCCTGCTGCACGGCCTGGCCACCGGCACCAACTGGGTGTTCCGGGACGAAACCATGCACATGAACTTCGCGTTCGAGGTCGTGGACACGGTCCGCAAGGAGGAGCCGGAGCTCTTCGACGACGCGCTCCAGCAGCAGGTCACCGACATGCTGAAGGAGGCCGTGGAGGCGGAGCTGCAGTTCGGCCGCGACCTGTGCGGTGACGGCCTGCCGGGCATGAACACCGAGTCGATGCGCGAGTACCTGGAGTGCGTCGCCGACCAGCGCCTGGTCCGCCTCGGCTTCCCGCCGGTGTACGGCTCGCAGAACCCGTTCTCCTTCATGGAGCTCCAGGGCGTCCAGGAGCTGACCAACTTCTTCGAGCGCCGCCCGTCGGCCTACCAGGTCGCGGTCGAGGGCACGGTCGACCTGGACGAGGACTTCTAAGTCGCCTGCTCCAGTGGCTTGATAGCGTCCCCGCCCATGGGGAGAACGACTCGGGTGACCGAGGTCCTGGGCGGGGGCGCTTCGTCGTGTCCGTGACCGGGTGGGCCGGGCGGGCGCGGCTGCGGCCGGGGGGCGTGGTGTACGGGGGCGCCGTCGGGTCCGCCTCCGCGCACGCACACCACTCCGTGCAGGTCATCGCCGCGCTCGGCGGGGACGATCTGCTGATGGCCGGGCCGGCCGGGGAGCCGTTCCGCTGCCGGGCCTACGTGGTCCCGTCCGGGGTGCGGCATTCCGTGCTGGGCGGGGTTCCGCGCGGGGTGGTGCTGCACTACGACCCGCTCTCCACCGCCGGGCGCCGGCTCGCGGCGCTGGCGGGGGACGCGGGGGACCTCGTACCGGATGCGCTGCCCGCCGATCCCTTCGAGGCGGCCTGCGCGCTGGACTCCGTACTGCCGCAAGGGCCGCTGCCGGGTGCGACGCCGCATCCGGGGCTGGTGCGGGTGCTGGACTGGCTGCCCGGGCGGGAGCACGTACGGCTGTCCCAGGCGGCCGAGGTGGCATGCCTGTCGGAGAGCCGCCTCGCGCACCTGTTCCGGGCGGAGCTCGGACTGCCGTTCCGCCCCTACGTCCTGTGGCTGCGACTGATGCGGACCGCCGAACTCGCCTCCCAGGGGCACTCCCTGACGGATGCGGCGCACGGCGCGGGCTTCGCCGACGGGGCGCATCTCAGCCGGGTGTGGCGGCGGATGTTCGGGATCCCGCCGTCGGACTTCACCCGCACCATCCAGTGGATGTGAGCGGGTCGCGGGATGTAGCAGGTTCGTTCAAGCGTGGGCGGGGCCCTCGGCCGCACCGTGGACGCATGCGAAAGATGATGAAGAAATGCGTCGCCGTGTGCTCGCCGAAGACCATGCCGCCCGCCGTGCGCGTGGCCTTCGAGGCCGAGTTGCGCCGCGCCCGCGACGCCGCGCCCGACACCGACGCCATGTGGACCGCCCTGGAGCGGGCCCACATCATCTCCCAGGCCTGGGCCTGGCCCCACACCCGTGCGCACTGGCACATGTTCCGGCTCGCGGTGCACTGCCGGGACCGGGCGGAGACGGTGGGGCAGGTGGTACGGATCCTGGTCGCGGGGGCCGGGTCAGTGACCGGGCGCGTGCCGTACGGAAACACGGGGCGTACGGCCGCGGGGCTGCGCACTCCCATGCCCCTCCCGGATGACCTGCGCGCGCTGCTTGGCCGCGCGTAGCTGCCGGTCGATGCGGCGGTCGCGCAGGGCCCCGTAGAGCGCGGGCCCCAGCAGCAGGGCGGCGATGGCGAGGACGACGAGGAAGTCGAGGAACGTGTTCATGACTCCACTGTCGCCAGGGCGCCGAAAACCCGACAGTGGCAGGACTGTCATGGAAGTGCGAATTACTGCCACACTGGGGGCATGCTGAACAACGTGGCCGTAGCCCTGGTGAACGGCGTCGCCCCCTTCGAGCTGGGGATCTTCTGCGAGGTCTTCGGGATCGACCGCAGTGAGATGGGGCTGCCGGTGTACGACTTCGCCGTGTGCGCGGCGGAGGACCGGCACTCCCGCACCGGCGACGGGCACTTCGACATCGTCGTCCCGCACGGGCTGGAGCGGCTGGAGGGCGCGGACCTGATCTGCGTGCCCGCCGACCGCGCGGCGGCGACCCGGGAGTACCCCGAGCCGCTGCTGGAGGCGCTGCGCCGGGCCGTCGACCGGGGTGCGCGGGTGCTGAGCGTGTGCAGCGGGGCCTTCGTCCTCGGCGCCGCCGGGCTGCTGGACGGCCGGCGCTGCACCACGCACTGGATGCACTCGCCGGCCCTGGCCCGGCGATTCCCGAAGGCGAGGGTGGACCCCGACGTGCTGTACGTGGACGAGGGGCCGGTGGTCACCGCCGCGGGCACTGCTTCGGGCATCGACGCGTGCCTGCACGTCGTCCGCCGGGAGCACGGCGCCGAGGTGGCCAACACCATCGCCCGGCGGATGGTCGTCCCGCCGCACCGGGACGGCGGCCAGGCGCAGTTCATCCAGCGGCCGCTGCCGCGCACGGCGTGCGACACGGTGGGCGAGGTGATCGGCTGGATGGCCCGCCACCTGGACGAGGAGATCACCGTCGAGCAGCTCGCCGAGCGCGCGCACATGTCACCGCGCACCTTCGCCCGCCGCTTCCTCCAGGAGACCGGGACGACCCCGTACCAGTGGGTGCTGCGGCAGCGCGTCCTGCTGGCGCAGGAGCTCTTGGAGGCTACGGACGACACGGTCGACGCGATCGCGGGCCGCAGCGGCTTCGGCAACGCAGCAGCCCTGCGCCACCACTTCCTGCGCGCCCTCGGCACGACCCCGAACGCCTTCCGCCGCACGTTCAGGGGCCCGCAGGCCGTGGCTTAGTCCGCGGGCCCGCAGGCCAGGGGCCAAGGGCCACGAAGGCTCAGGCGTTCGGGACCGTTTCGTAGCGCGGGGTGCCCTCTTCCATCTGGCGCAGGGCGTCCTTGCGGTCGCGCTTCGAGAGGCGGTCGATGTACAGGTACCCGTACAGGTGGTCCGTCTCGTGCTGCAGGCAGCGCGCGAAGTAGCCCGTGCCGCGCACCTTGATCGGGTTGCCCTGCGCGTCCTGGCCGGTCACCTCGGCGTAGTCCGGGCGGGCCAGCGAGGCGTACGCGGTCGGGACCGACAGGCAGCCCTCGTTCGAGTCGTCGAGCACGCGGGAGCCGGCCGGCAGCTCCACCAGCTTCGGGTTGACCACGACGCCGGTGTGGCGCACGCCGTCGTCGTCGGGGCAGTCGTAGACGAAGACCTTGGCGTCGACGCCGATCTGGTTCGCGGCCAGGCCCACGCCCTCGGCGGCCTTCTGGCTGGCGAACATGTCGTCGATCAACTGCGCCAGTTCGTCGCCGAACTCGGTGACGTCCTTGCACTCGTGGTGGAGGACCGGGTTGCCGACGACCGTGATCGGGCGGGCGGTGCCGCGCTCGCGGTGGGCGAGCTCGCGCTCCGCACAGTCCTCGGTGTCCACGACGTACCCGTCGTTCACAAGCTCGACGACCTCGTTCTCCTGCTGCGCCATGTCCGCCGTACGCCTTCCGTAAGTCCACCCGTTCACCAATGTGCCGGTACAGCCTACGGTGCCCGGTCAGCAGACTTCCTCGAGATCCCGCCACTCCCGGGTCTCCGGGCTGTCCGCGACCCAGCCGTCGAGCAGTCCGCGCACCAGGCCGGCCGGCGCCGCGATGCCGCATTCCCGCTCCGGCACCCACAGCGGGCCGGAACCGTTCGTACGGTGCCCGAGCGGTCCGGGATGTCCCGGTTCGCTGTGGTCGTGCGGGTCGAGGTGCTCGCCGTCGCCCTCGCCGCTCGGCATCACGCTCTCCGAGCAGGTCCGGCACAGCAGCCGTACCGACGACGACCAGTCCTCGGCGGCGAAGCCCGCGTCGGAGGCCAGCTGTTCCAGGGCGTCGCGGTCCGCCTCGGTGGCCGCCTCGAGCAGCACCACCCAGGTCGGCACCGGCGAGGGCGCCCACAGCTCGATCTCGTCGAAGACCGGGTACGAGGGTCCGGCCGCGGTGACCCGCTCGCCGTGCGGGACCCCGTCGTGCAGGACGACCTCGCCCCAGCGGCGTCCCGAGGAGGGCAGCGGGATCGACAGGACCTCCATGCGGGCCGGGTCAAGCCGGCGGCCCCAGACCACCTCGGCCTCCCCCTCGGGGGACAGCCGTACGGCGGCGCTGCCGAGCTCCATGCCGACCGGTTCGCCGCTGTTCTTCTTCCCTCCGGCGGCGGTGTCCCCGGGCACCTTCAGCCCGTACGCCTGCCAGGCCCGGCGGGCCAGCGGCCAGTCCTGAAGCGCGGTCGCGGCGATGCCGACGTTCCACCAGTCCGGGGCGCCGGTCTCGCGGTCCAGCAGGGCCACGGCGCGCAGTCCGGCGGCCCGCGCCTGCTCCCAGTCGTGCCGGAACTTGTGCAGCAGGGCCAGGTTGAACCAGGACTCGGACAGCCAGGGCTCCAGGTCCGCGGCTCTGGTCAGCAGCGCGCCCGCGTCCTCGTACCGCCCGTCGCCGATCAGCGTGAACGCGCGGTCGGTGGCCTGCCGCCACGAGGCGGAGGGCCGATGCCGTACCTTCCCGAAGATCCTCACGATTCCCGCCTGCCGGTCCAACGGTGCAGCCTTGCGGACACCCTCACGGACACTCCTACTGGCATCCAACCATGCCCACTCGGACGGCCGCTCATTACCCATGGGTTACCCAAGTGGGACTTGACCGACTCTGTCACGTCCGCCCCTGGCCAGAACCCTTGCAAGACACTCCACGACCTCTGGCTGATAGTCGCGCCCCGTGCCCAGCCGGAGCTGCTCCAGCACCGCCAGTGAGCCGCCCGGGTGACGGGTCCCGCCCAGCAGGTCGTCGTACGCGTTGACCGCCCGTACGATGCGCGCCAGGGCGGGCTGGTCCCGGTACGGGTCGGCCTGCCGCTCCACGACCACGGCCACCTCGGCGGGCACCCCGGTCTGGCGGGCGACCTCCCCGCCGAGCACGGCGATCCGGCGGGCCTCGGCGGCGGGCAGCCCGGCGGTGGCCCCGGCCCGGACCGGGTCGACGAGGGAGAGCTGGCCGATGTCGTGCATGAGAGCGGCGTATTCCAGCACGGTGAGCTCCCGCTCCGACAGCCCGAGCTCCCGGCCGACGGCGCAGCTCAGCGCGGCGACGCGGCGGGAGTGCCCCGGGCGGGTGCAGCCCGCGATCTCGGTGGCCCTGGCCAGGGAGGTGATGGTCTGGCGGTAGGTGGTGCGGATCGCGGTGATCCGGTGGAAGGACAGCTGGGTCAGCAGCAGCGGCACGCAGAGGACGGGCAGCGCCCACAGCCCGGCGACGGCCACCCCGAGGGCCATGACGACGCCGGTGGCGCAGATCGCCGAGCCGATGCCGAGCTGGGCGCGCAGCTCGTCGCGCAGCAGCGGCCCGTACGGCCGGCCCGTGCGGGCGCCGGCCGGCGCGGCGGCGAGCACGGCGTCGCACAGGGCGGTGAGGCCGAGCAGGAAGAGCAGGAAGAGGACGAGGTACGGGCCCTGTCCGATGCCGTGCTCCAGCCGGCCGGAATTGTAGAGCGGCTGGAAGCAGACGGCGGCGAAGGCGACGGTGAGGACCCGGCGGGCCAGGTGGTCGGCGGCGGGGCCGCGGCCCCGGGCGATGTGCGGGACGATCCCGGCGAGCGCCCCGGCGACGACGACCGCGACGATCTGGAGCACCCCGTGGTGGGTGGACTGGGCGGCGTTCGGGCCGAGCAGGGCGTACGCGAGGGCGCCGGCGGAGCCCAGCGGTGCGGGCTGGCGGTCCTCGGCCGCGTCCCGGCCGGCCGAGCGGTCCCGGGCGTCGCCCGGGTCGCGGCGGGCGAGCTCTCCGCAGGCGATGAGGGCGCCGAAGGCCAGGGCGGTGCCGGGCTCGACGACGCCGTACCACAGGGTGTGCCCGAGCCCGGCCAGGGTGAGCACCCCGGCGGCCCCGCGCACCGTCCACACGACCGTGGCCCTCATGCCCCGCTCCCGCCGTCCGGTTCCTGCCCGGCGCGCGGGTCCACGGTCCGTACGCCCAGGCGGGCGCCCTGCGCGGGGAGCCCGGACAGCGCGGAGCCGCCGGGGTCCGGCACGGCCGCGGCAGGTACGGCCGCCACGGGTGCCGCGGCGGCTGCGGCAACGGCCGCCGCCGCACGGCCGGGAGCGGAAGCGGAAGCGGAACCGGCCGGGATCACCTGCACGTCGTCGTCCGCGGTGGCCACCGGGTGCCAGCCGTCCCGGCCGATCGCGTCCACCAGCGCGTGCACCATCGCCGGGTCGAAGTGCGCCCCCGCACACCGTTCCAGCTCGGCCAGGGCCACCGGCACCGGCCGCGCCCGGCTGTAGGAGCGGGTCGAGGTCATCGCGTCGAAGGCGTCGGCCACCGCCACCACCCGGGCCAGCACCGGGATCTGCTCGCCGGCCAGCCCGTACGGATAGCCGGTGCCGTCGATCCGCTCGTGGTGGTGCAGGATCGCGGACCGGGCCTCCCCCAGGAAGCCGATGCCGCGCACCATCTCGTGCCCGTACTCGGGGTGCAGCTCGATGACCCGGCGCTCCTCGGGGGTCAGCGGCCCGTCCTTGCGCAGCAGCCGGGTCGGGACGCCGAGTTTGCCGACGTCGTGCAGGATCCCGGCGATCCGGACGACCTCGAGGCGGTCCCCGGCCATGCCCAGCTCGCGGGCGATCATCGCCGAGGCCTGGCCGACGCGCTCGCTGTGGCCGCGCGTGTAGCGGTCCTTGAGGTCGACGGCCTGGACGAGCGCCCGGATCGTGGCCTGGTGGGCGGCCCGTTCGCGGTGGTACTGGGCGAAGATCCAGCAGGAGATGTACATCGGCAGCAGGACGAGCAGCGCGGCCGGGAGCCCGTAGGGGCTGCGCCACATGACGGCCATCATCAGCCCGGCGAGGCCGTGCACGCAGTGCGGGGCCAGGGAGAGGGTGAGCAGTCCGCGCCACGTGGCTCGCGCGGGCCGTCCCTCGGCGGCGGCCAGGATGCCCGCGTCGAGGGCGGTCAGTACGAGGCAGAAGGCGACGGCCGCGGCCGCGGCGGGGAGCATCGCGTACGGGAAGTCCGCGAGCCGGCCGGCCGCGGCGGGCGGGCCGGACCCCCCGAAGGCCGCTCCGAACGACCCCTCGAAGGGGCTGCCGCCGAGCGCGTCCGGCCCGCCCAGCAGGGCGAACGTCCATCCCGCGGCCCCAGCGGCCGTGGCCTGCTGCGCCGCGTGCCACACCCGGCGCACCGGGGCGGGCCGCTGGACCACGGCCTGGGCGAACCCGCCGGGCAGCGCAACCAGCGCGGCGGCGGCCGGCGGCAGCAGGAAGACGGCGGCGAGCACCACGGGGAAGAAGGAGCCGATGCCCTCGGGGACCCGGCTGCGCCTGCCCGGCAGCGGGCACAGCCTGACGAGTTCGCAGCCCGGGCAGAGGAGGGCGAGAAGTCCTACGGCCGGCCAGGGGGTGCCGGAATCGGCGAAGGCCGGGGCGGTGCAGGCGCATGCCGTGAGGACGGCGCACAGGACGACGGCCCGCATGAGGGAAGGGCGCGCCGCCGGCGGAAGTACCCGCATGGCGCTCTCCTCCCCTGTGCCGTGCGCACCCGGTGCCGCCGGATCACCGGCACCGTCTGGGGAGAATAGGTGTGGCCCCTGGTGCAGCGGGCCACATTTTCGTATTGCGCCGTACGGGCGCCCCCGGATTAGCGCCTTCGGGTGAACGAAGTGGGTTTCCAGGGGCAGTTGTTCGATCAGCTGGTGGCGGGGTCCGCGGTGACGTCGTGATCGGGGACGGCCTGGCCCGAACGGATCAGCTCGATCCGGCCCATGACCTTCGAGCGCAGATCGGTCGGCACGTCGTCCGAACCGCAGCAGCGCTTCACCAGCTTCTTCACGGCCTGCTCGAGGCCGTACTTCTCCAGACAGGGATTGCACTCGCCGAAATGCGTCTCGAACTTCGTGCAGTCGCTGTCCGGCATCTCGTGGTCCAGGAACTCGTACAGGTGGTCCAGGACCTCAGAGCACTCCGTCTCGTGCGGCTCTCCGCAGCTCATGAGCCCGAGCCTTTCAGGTCGTTCGACTCTCCCGCGCCGGCGGGGACCAGCCCGCGCTCACGGGCATAGTCCTCCAGCATTCCGCGGAGTTGACGGCGGCCACGGTGCAGTCGCGACATGACCGTACCGATGGGTGTACCCATGATGTCCGCGATCTCCTTGTACGCAAAGCCCTCTACGTCGGCAAGATAGACCGCGATGCGGAACTCCTCGGGAATGGCCTGAAGCGCTTCCTTCACATCCGAATCGGGCAGGTGGTCGAGCGCCTGCGATTCGGCGGAACGCAGTCCCGTCGACATGTGCGACTCGGCGCGCGCCAGCTGCCAGTCCTCGATCTCCTCCGCCGCGCTGCGCTGCGGTTCACGCTGCTTCTTGCGGTAGGAGTTGATGAACGTGTTGGTCAGAATGCGGTAGAGCCACGCCTTGAGATTGGTGCCCTCGCGGAACTGGTGGAAGGACGCGTATGCCTTCGCGTACGTCTCCTGGACCAGGTCCTCGGCGTCGGCCGGATTGCGCGTCATGCGCAGTGCGGCCGAGTACATCTGGTCGAGGTAGCCGAGGGCGTCCCTCTCGAAGCGCGCATTGCGCTCCGGGGTCGTCTCCTCCGCGTGGCCTTCGTCGGTCCCAGCGACAGGACCCACCTCCTCCGACTGCGTGACGGCTCCGAAAGCGGACCCGCTCGAATCGGAGAATAGTCGACCATCCCGGCCTTCCGCCGCCTGAAGCTGGCTGCGCTTGGGCCCGGGCAGGACCGTCCAGTCCAGGCCTGCCGCCTGCGGACGGTGCTGGCTGATGACCTGGGTCATGCGCTCCCTCTCCTCCGACGATTTCCCGTGCGTTTCCGACATCCGGCACAACAGAAGGGCCGGGCCGTGCATTCCCGGGGTTTGCGGCCTCTGCCGGGCAGGCGGAGAAAGGTGACCGGATTCACATCAGAGGGGTAGTGCGGCGAGCCACGCGGCGACGGCCCCGGTGATCACCTCGAGGGTCTCCTCCTGGGTCGGACCGGTCTTCTTGGGCACCGCGAAGCCGTGATCGGCGTGCGGGACCTCCACCAGTTCGTACGCCGCCTGCGCGCTCGGCGGCGGGAACTCCTCGGGCCTCCCGAAGGGGTCCCGGCCGCCCTGGACGACCAGGGTGGGCCGCCCGGCGCCGGTCAGCTCCCCGGCCCGGGACTTCTCGGGCCGGCCCGGCGGGTGCAGCGGAAACGCCAGCGCCAGCACCCCGGCCGCCCCCAGCTCGGCGGCGGTCCGGCAGGCCACCCGGGCCCCGGCGCTGCGCCCGCCCGCCACCACGGGCAGCCCGGGCCCGGCCAGGGCCGGCCACAGGCCGCGCCAGCCCTCGTCGAGCACCTTGGGCGCGGAGGCCACCTTCTTCCCGGCGACCCGCCACGGCTGCTCGACCAGCGCCACGGTGACCCCCTGCGCGGGCAGCGCGCCGGCCAGGGCCCGGAGGTCGCGGGCCTCGATCCCGCCGCCGGCGCCGTGGCTCACGGCCAGCACGAGGCGGGCCGTACGGGCGGGGGCGGGGTGCCAGGTGATGCGGGCTTCGCCCGCCGGGGTGTCGACGCTCTCCGTACGCGTGGTCATGGACCCATCCTGCACGGGTCAGAACAGCGTGCACTCCTCCGGCGCGGCCAGCTCGTCGAGCAGCTCGGGCCCGTTGTTGCGCACGTTGCTGACGGCCGTGGACACCGGGTACGCGCGCATCAGCCCGCCCGGCGGCGGCGCGAGCAGGGTCTGGAGTTCGTCGGGGTCGGTGCGGGCCGGGTCCAGCCAGGCGTCCCAGCGGTCCGGGGTCAGCATCAGCGGCATCCGGGGGTGGATCTCGGCGAGCGAGGCCGGGCCCTCGGCGGGAGCCACGGCCAGCGGCCCGGTCTCGGCTTCGGCCGTGATCACCGAGCAGGTCGCCCACCAGGCCTGTGGGTGGTCGCCGGGGAGGGCCGGGTCGCGCCAGAACTCGTATATCCCGGCCATGGCGAAGACGGAGCCGTCGGCGGGGAGCACGAAGTAGGGCTGCTTGCGGGCCCGCTTCTTCTTGCCCTCGACCTCGAGCTGCCGTTCGTCGTGGGCGGTGACCCACTCGTAGTAGCCGTCGGCGGGGACGATGCAGCGGCGCTGCGCGAACGGCCTGCGGAAGGACGGCTTCTCGGCCAGCGTCTCGGACCGGGCGTTGGTCATCCGGGCGGCACCGTCGGGGTTCTTGGCCCAGGAGGGGACGAGCCCCCACCTGAGGGTGCGCAGCTGACGAACCGGACGCGGATCCGGAGCGTCCTTCACAGGACGGTCGAGGACGACGTGGACCTCCTTCGTCGGCGCCACGTTCCAGTCCGGGGCCAGGGTCTCCTCCGGCTCCCACCGCTCGATGCCGAAGGCCTCCACCAGGTCCTCGGGTCTGCGACTCGCTGCATACCTTCCGCACATGGCTGCCACACTGCCATCCCACCCGCCCACCACCGCAAGGAGTCCGCCACTCTATGGACAGCACCACGACCGCCGGCCTGTGGGACCGGCTGACCGGTATACAGACCCCGCCGCCCCTGTGGCTGGTGATCGTGACGGGCTTCGTCGCGCTGGCCGCCGTGGGGCCGCGCCCGCTGTGGCGGCTGTCCCGCAACGCCGTGACCATCGCCCACGAGGGGGGCCACGGGCTGGTGGCCCGGCTGACCGGACGGAAGCTCGACGGGATCCGGCTGCACTCCGACACCAGCGGCGTCACCGTCAGCGTCGGCAAGGCGACCGGGCCCGGGATGATCCTGACCGCCGCCGCCGGGTACCCGGCGCCCGCGCTGCTCGGTCTCGGCGGGGCCGCACTGCTGTCGGCCCACCGCATCACGCTGCTGCTGTGGGCGGCCACCGTGCTGCTCCTCGCGATGCTGGTGATGATCCGGAACGCGTACGGGGCCCTGATGGTGGTGCTGGCCGGAGCCGCGTTCGTCCTGGTCTCCTGGCTCGCCACCGCCGAGGTCCAGGCGGCCTTCGCGTATCTGGTGGTGTGGTTCCTGCTGATGGGCGCCGTACGGCCGGTCTTCGAGCTGGGGGCCCAGCGCCGGCACGGCGGGGCGCCGGATTCCGACGCGGACCAGCTGGGGCGGCTCACCCACGTCCACCCGGTCGCCTGGCTGCTCCTGTTCCACACCGTCGCGCTGTGCTCGCTCATCGGCGGCGGGCGCTGGCTTCTCAGCCTCTGAGACGGATCCCGCGCGGGCCCGCTGCGGCGGCGCGATCAAGATCTGGGCCCGGGAGGAGCCACTAAAGTGGGGGCCATGACCGAGACCCCCGCGCTCCACGCCCTCTGGCCCGCTCCGCTCGCCGACGGCACCGTCCACGCCACCGTCACCGTGCCCGGGTCGAAGTCGGTCACCAACCGCGCCCTCGTCCTCGCCGCGCTCGCCGCCGAGCCGGGCTGGGTGCGCCGCCCGCTGCGCTCGCGCGACTCCCAGCTGATGGCGGACGCGCTGCGCGCGCTGGGCGTCGGCATCGAGGAGACGGCATCCTCCAGTTCCGGCGACGGCTCCGGCGGCGAGGCCTGGCGCATCATCCCGGCCGGCCTGCACGGCCCGGCCACCGTCGACGTCGGCAACGCGGGCACGGTCATGCGCTTCCTGCCGCCCGTCGCCACCCTGGCCTCCGGCGACATCCGCTTCGACGGCGACCCGCGTTCCTACGAGCGCCCGCTCGGCCAGGTCATCAGCGCCCTGCGCACCCTCGGCGCCCGGATCGACGACGACGGCCGGGGCGCGCTGCCGCTGACGGTCCAGGGCGGCGGGGCCCTGGAGGGCGGCGTCGTCGAGATCGACGCCTCGAACTCCTCGCAGTTCGTCTCGGCGCTGCTGCTCTCCGGCCCGCGCTTCAACCAGGGCGTCGAGGTCCGGCACACCGGCACCGCCCTGCCGTCGATGCCGCACATCCGGATGACCGTGGAGATGCTGCGCGCGGCGGGCGCCCAGGTCGACACCCCCGAGGCGGGCGGCGAGCCGAACGTGTGGCGGGTCGCGCCGAGCGCGCTGCTGGGCCGCGACATGGTCGTGGAGCCGGACCTGTCGAACGCGCAGCCGTTCCTGGCGGCGGCCCTGATCACCGGCGGCACGGTCACGGTCCCGGACTGGCCGCGCCGCACCACCCAGCCGGGCGACGAGCTGCGCCGGATCTTCACCGAGATGGGGGGTTCCTGCGAGCTGACCGACGCGGGCCTGGTCTTCAGCGGCAGCGGCAAGATCCACGGCATCGACGTGGATCTGAGCGAGGTCGGCGAGCTCACCCCCGGCATCGCGGCCGTGGCGGCGCTGGCCGACTCCCCGTCCACCCTGCGCGGGGTGGCGCACCTGCGGCTGCACGAGACGGACCGGCTGGCGGCGCTGACCGCGGAGATCAACGGCCTCGGCGGCGAGGTCACCGAGACTGCGGACGGCCTGCACATCCGCCCGCGCCCGCTGCACGGGGGTGTCTTCCGCACGTACGACGACCACCGGATGGCCACCGCGGGCGCGGTGATCGGCCTGGCGGTGGAGGGCGTGCAGATCGAGAACGTGGCGACGACCGCGAAGACCCTGCCGGACTTCCCGAAGATGTGGGCCCGAATGCTCTCGGGAGCGGGAGCGTAGGGCCCGTCATGCGCAGGTACGGAAAGCACACCGACGAGGACGACATCCGCCAGCGGCCCAACCCCAAGGGCAACCGGCCCCGGACCACCATCCGGCCCAAGCACGAGGACGCGGCCGAGGGCTTCGTCCTGACCGTCGACCGCGGCCGGCTGACCTGCCTGGTCGACGGCCGCTCGATCACCGCCATGAAGGCCCGCGAGCTGGGCCGCAAGGCGGCGGTGGTCGGCGACCGGGTCTGGATCGTGGGCGACCTGACGGGCAAGAAGGACACCCTGGCGCGGATCGTGCGGATCGAGGAGCGCAAGTCCGTCCTGCGGCGCACCGCGGACGACGACGACCCGTACGAGCGGGTGGTCGTCGCCAACGCGGACCAGCTGGCGATCGTCACGGCGCTGGCCGACCCGGAGCCGCGGCCCCGGATGATCGACCGCTGTCTGGTGGCCGCGTACGACGCCGGGCTGGAGCCGCTGCTGGTGCTCACGAAGTCGGACCTGACCTCCCCGGACAAGATCCTGGAGATCTACTCCACGTTCGGCCTGAACTACGTGGTCACCAACCGCGAGGAGCTGGCGAGCGGCGACGCGGCCGACCGGGTGCGCGACCGCCTGAACGGCCGGATCACCGCCTTCGTCGGGCACTCGGGCGTCGGCAAGACCACCCTGGTGAACTCGCTGGTCGCCGAGGGCCGCCAGCGCGCCACAGGGCACGTCAACGCGGTGACCGGCCGCGGCCGGCACACCACCACGTCCGCGCTCGCACTGCCGCTGCCGGGCGGTGACGGCTGGGTCATCGACACCCCGGGCGTGCGCTCGTTCGGCCTGCACCACGTGGACCCGTCCCGGGTGATCCTGGCCTTCCCGGAACTGGTTCCCGGTACGGAGGGCTGCCCGCGGGCCTGCAGCCACGACGAGCAGGACTGCGCGCTCGACAAGTGGGTGGAGGACGGCCACGCGGATCCGGCGCGCCTGTACTCGCTGCGGCGGCTGCTCCAGACCCGCGAGCGCCGGGAGGGAGACTGATCGTCCGGCGGGGTTTGCCGGGTACCACGTCTGGTAAATGCATAATCCCACCACGTGACACGACGTCACCTGACGCGGGGAGGCATGCGCCATGGCGTGGCTGCTGGTGGTCGTCGCCGGAATGCTGGAGACCGGTTTCGCGGTCTGCCTCAAGCTGTCCCACGGGTTCACCCGGCTGTGGCCGACCATCGCCTTCGCCGCGTTCGCGCTCGGCAGCTTCGGGCTGCTCACCCTGGCCCTGAAGAAGCTGGACGTGGGCCCGGCCTACGCGGTGTGGACGGGCATCGGGGCCGCCGGGACGGCCATCTACGGCATGGTCTTCCTCGGCGATCTGGTCTCGACGCTCAAACTCGTCTCGATCTCGCTGGTCATCCTGGGCGTCATCGGCCTCCAGCTGTCCGGTTCGGCTCACTGAGCAGGCGCAGCAGCCGCATCAGCTCCCCGAGCCCCGGCTCCTCGCCCGGGGCTATCACGTACGACAGCGCGAGGCGCACGGCGAGCTCGCACCGCTGTGCGCCCTCTCCCGGGGTGAGCGCCGCCGATGCCCGGTCGCGGACGGCCCGGGCCAGCTCCCCGGGCCCCGGGGCCGGCACGCCCGGCCGCACTCCCTGCCCGGGCGGCACGGGTAAGTTCCCGTCCCAGCACCCCGTCAGCAGGGCCCGTACGAGGGGACGCGCGCGGGCCGCCCGTACGGTCCACTCCGCGACCGAGGCGAGGCGCTCGGCGGCCCCGGCCGGGGAGCGCAGGACCCGGTCCACCCCTTCCAGGTACCAGTCGGCCTCGCGGCGCACCAGGGCCCGGCCCAGGCCCGCCTTGCCGCCGAACTCGTTGTAGAGGGTCTGCCGGGACACCCCGGCGGTGGCCGCGACGTCGACCATCCGCACGGACGGCCAGGGGCGCGCCAAGAGCGCCGCTCCCGCCGCTTCCAGCAAGGACTCCCGGGCTGCCGGCATCTGCGCCTCCCCGCTCGACTTCCCCCGCTCCGATTCCCCGCTCGGCCTTCCCGCCAGAGTTGACGGACCGGCAGATCCTGTCAAGGGCGCCGGTGGGTCGCACCGTGGACGGCGCTCGCCCGGTCCGGGGAGTCCCGATACTGTTCGGCCATGCCCGAGTATGACGATGACCTCCGCCTTGCCCTTGAGCTCGCCGACGCGGCGGACGCCGCCACGATGCAGCGTTTCCGCGCCCTCGACCTGAAGGTCGAGACGAAGCCGGACATGACCCCGGTGAGCGAGGCGGACAAGGCCGCCGAGGAGATCGTCCGGGCCGGGATCGAGGCCGCGCGGCCCGCCGACGCCATCCTGGGCGAGGAGTACGGCCTCAAGGGCAGCGGCCCGCGCCGCTGGGTCGTGGACCCGATCGACGGCACGAAGAACTACGTGCGCGGCGTCCCCGTCTGGGCCACGCTGATCTCGCTGATGGCGGAGGGCGCCGACGGGGTCTTCCGGCCGGTGGTCGGCGTCGTCTCGGCACCTGCGCTGGGCCGCCGCTGGTGGGCCGCGCAGGGCGGGGGCGCGTACGCCGGCGGTGCGCTGGGCGGGACGCCCGTACCGCTCGGGGTCTCGAAGGTGGGCACCTTGGGCGACGCCTCCTTCGCGTACTCCTCGCTGAGCGGCTGGGAGGAGCAGGGCCGCCTCCCGGGGTTCCTGGACCTGACCCGGCAGTGCTGGCGCACCCGCGGCTACGGCGACTTCTGGCCGTACATGATGGTCGCGGAGGGCTCGCTGGATCTGTGCGCCGAGCCGGAGCTGAACCTGTGGGACATGGCGGCCATCGCGGTCGTGGTCCAGGAGGCGGGCGGCCGGTTCACCGATCTGGACGGCGTGGAGGGCGTGCACGGCGGGAACGCGGCGGCCTCGAACGGGCTGTTGCACGAGGAGATGCTGGGATGTCTGCGCCCGCGCGCCTGAGCCGCCCGGGCCCTGCGCCCGGACAACCGGGTGCGCCCTCTTGATGACCCTCCGTGTCCATGGGAATCTGAGAATCCATCCGCTTGTGCGCTTGTGAAGGACTTCTCTAAGTTCCGTGCCCGTTCGGTGCGGGCCTTCACCGGGTGCACCCACCCAAGCGGAGGGACTCTCCCCAGGAGGTGGCTCTCTTCATGCTCGTCCGTGACGCCATGAGCACCGTGATCCTCACCCTCGGACCCGCCCACACCCTCCGGCAGGCGGCCTGCCTGATGTCCGGCCGACGGGTCGGCGCAGCCGTCGTCCTCGATCCCGACCACAGTGGGATCGGCATCCTGACCGAACGCGACATCCTCAACTCCATCGGCGCGGGACACGATCCCGACCGGGAGTCCGTGGGCGCGCACACCACCAACAACGTGGTGTTCTGCACCCCGCAGGCCACCGTCCAGGAGGCTGCCGAGGCGATGGTCAACGGCGGCTTCCGCCATCTGATCGTGCTGGAGCACGGCGGCCCCGTCGGCATCGTGTCCGTACGCGATGTCATCCGCTGCTGGGTGCCGGCGCGGCGCAGCACCGTACCGGCGTAGCACCGCACGTACCGGCGCAAGCCGGAGGGCCGGACCCCGACGGGGTCCGGCCCTTCAGCTCTCGGCGAGCGGGGAATCAGCCGCGGAGGGCCTGGACCGCGGCCTCCAGCCGCTTGCCGAAGTCACCGTCCGCCTGGCGGAAGTTGTCGATCGCGCGCTCGGCGATGTCGTCACGGGAGACCTTGGCGATGAAGCCGGAGAGGTTCTCGATCAGACGGGACTTCTCGTCCTCGGACATCAGGCGGTAGAGGTTGCCCGCCTGGACGAAGTCGCTGTCCTCGGAGTGCACCGGGGCGGCGTGGTTGCCCGTACCGCCGGTGACCGGGGTGGACTGCCACAGCGGGCGGTCCGTCTGGAAGGGGCCGCCGAAGCTGTTCGGCTCGTAGTTCTTCGCACCCTTGTGGCGGCCGTCGTACAGGAAGCCGTCACGGGAGTTGGTGCGCGCCTCGGTGGCGTGCGGGCGGTTCACCGGCAGGTGGTCGGCGTTGATGCCGACGCGGTAGCGGTGGGCGTCGCCGTACGCGAAGAGACGGCCCTGGAGCATCTTGTCGGGGGACGGGCCGATGCCGGGGACGAAGTGCGCCGGGCTGAAGATGCTCTGCTCGACCTCGGCGAAGACGTTCTCCGGGTTGCGGTTGAGCTCCAGCTTGCCGATCTCGATCGGCGGGTAGTCCTCGTGCGGCCACACCTTGGTGAGGTCGAACGGGTTGAAGCGGTAGCCGGACGCCTCCGCCGCCGGCATGATCTGGACCTGCACGGTCCAGGTCGGGAACTCGCCGCGCTCGATGGACTCGCGCAGGTCGCGCTGGTGCGAGTCGGGGTCCGCGCCGGCGAGGGCGTTGGCCTCGGCCTGCGTGAGGTTCTTGATGCCCTGGTCGGTCTTGAAGTGGTACTTGACCCAGAAGACCTCGCCGGCCTCGTTGTTCCACTGGAACGTGTGCGAGCCGTAGCCGTTCATGTGACGGTAGGACGCCGGTATGCCGCGGTCGCCGAACAGCCAGGTCACCTGGTGGGTGGACTCGGGCGACAGACCCCAGAAGTCCCAGACGTTGTCCGCCTCCTGCGAGCCCGTGTACGGGTCGCGCTTCTGGGTGTGGATGAAGTCGGGGAACTTGATGGCGTCCTTGATGAAGAACACCGGCGTGTTGTTGCCGACGAGGTCGTAATTGCCCTCTTCGGTGTAGAACTTCAGCGCCCAGCCGCGGGGGTCGCGCACCGCGTCGGCCGCACCGAGGTTGCCCGCGACGGTGGAGAAGCGCAGGAAGGTCTCGGTCTGCTTGCCGACCTCGGACAGGAACTTCGCCCGGGTCCACTGCGACACGTCACGGGTGAGAGTGAAGGTGCCGTACGCGCCGGCGCCGCGGGCGTGCACGACGCGCTCCGGGATGCGCTCGCGGTTGAAGTGGGCCAGCTTCTCGAGGAGCAGCTGGTCCTGGACCAGAACGGGACCTCCGACGCCGGCCGTCTCGCTGTTCTGGTTGTCGGCGACCGGAGCCCCGGCCTCCGTGGTGAGCGGTCCCTGCGTCACGTGCGCCTCCTGCGTCATTCCCTGCGTGTCCTGTCCTTGGCCTTTGCCGTACTCGATCCTACGATGGACTTTGTCTAAGTCAAGCAAGGATCCAACTCCATACCAGTTCGGGAGTTACACCCAATCCCCTCGCTGTTAGGCTGGTGTCCATGAGTGACCTGCTGGAACGACTTCGCGGACGCGGATGGCGCATGACCGCACAGCGGCGCGTCGTGGCCGAGGTGCTCGACGGTGACCACGTTCACCTGACGGCCGACGAGGTGCACGCCCGGGCGGTGGACAAGCTGCCGGAGATCTCGCGCGCCACCGTCTACAACACACTGGGCGAGCTCGTGTCCCTCGGCGAGGTCCTGGAGGTCTCCACGGACCGCCGGGCCAAGCGCTATGACCCGAACGCCCACCAGCCCCACCAGCACCTGGTCTGCGCCCAGTGCGGTGCGATCCGCGACGTGCACCCGTCGGGCAACCCGCTGGCCGACCTCCCGGACGCGGAGCGCTTCGGCTTCGTGGTGTCGGCGGTCGAGGTGACGTACCGGGGCCTGTGCCCGTCCTGCTCGGGGGCATGACCAACGCAGACGGGCCCGGGAGCGATGCTCCCGGGCCCGTCTTTTTTGGCGTGAAACGTGGCGCGAAACGACTGAAGGCCCGGATCCAAGGATCCGGGCCTTCGGCCTTCAGTAGCGGGGACAGGATTTGAACCTGCGACCTCTGGGTTATGAGCCCAGCGAGCTACCGAGCTGCTCCACCCCGCGTCGGTAAACACGACTTTACGCGAGGCCCCCCGACAGATGCAAATCGCTTAACCATCCGGCCCCCCGCGCTTGAGGCGCGGGGGCCAGGGGTCAGGCGGAGAGCTCCTCGGCCAGCGCCTCGCGGAGCCTGGCCGCCCGTTCGGAGACCTCCGCCGGCCCCAGCTCCATGGCCCGGACGCACCACTTCTGCCCCTCCGCCAGGTCCCCGTGCCGCGCAGCGAGGAGCCCCAGCCGCAACGCCGCCCGGCCGTGCCCGGCCACCGCGGCCCGGGTCCACCACAGCGCGGCCTCCGGCTCGTTCCCCTCGCGGGCGAGCAGCAGCCCGAGGTTGAACGCCCCGTTGCGGGAGCCCGCCTCCGCCGCCTCCCGGTACCACCGCGCCGCGACCGCCAGATCGCCCCGCGCAGCGGCCAGCATCCCGACCCGGACCTGCGCACGCCGGTGCCCCAGCTCCGCGGCCCGCTCGTACCACTCCTCGCTCTCGGTGCGCTCGGCGCCGCCGACCGGCTCGCCCAGCGCCACCGGCTCCGGCGGCGGAGCCAGCGATTCCAGAAGCGCGGCCAGCCGGAACGCCGCCTCCGCGCTGCCGCCGCCCGCGGCGCACCGCAGGTGCCGCTCCGCCGCCCGGTCCTCGCCGTCGCGGACCAGCGCGATGCCGACCTGGAGCGCCGCGTCCGTGTGGCCCGCCGACGCGGCCCGCTCGTACCACTTCAGCGCCGTCCGGTCGTCGTCCCGGCTCGCGAACAGGATCCCGAGGTTGAACGCGGCGTCGACGCTGCCCGCCTCGGCCGCCTTCGAGAACCACGGCTCGGCCCCCGCCGCGTCGCCGACCTGCAACAGCATGATCGCGAGGGCGTTGGCGGCCTCCCGGTGGCCGGCGTAGGCCGCCCGCCGGTACCACTGCTCGGCCTGGGCGGTCCGCTCCTGTGCGGCGCACAGCAAAGCAAGGTTGTACGCCCCGTTCTGGTCGCCCGCGTCCATGGCGGTGCGGTACCACTTCTCCGCGGTCTGGGTCTCGCCCCGTGCGGCGTGCAGCGCGCCCAGCGCATTGGCGGCGTTCCCGTCGCCGTCCTGTGCGGCGCGGTTCCACCACGCGACGGCGCTCTCCTCGTCGCCGGCGTCGCGCAGCAGGAAGCCGAGCGCGCACGCGGCCCGTGCCTCGCCCTGCTTGGCGGAGGTCAGGTACCAGCGCCCGGCCTCCTTGAGTTCCCCGCGCGCCTCCAGCAGGGCGCCCAGGTGCAGCGCGGCCCGCCGGTGCCCGCGCGCGGCGGCCTGCCGGTACCACTGCTCGGCCTCGGCGGGGTCGCCCTTGCGCAGGTGCCGGGCGAGCCGGTACGCGGCCTCACGGTGCCCCTGCTCGGCCGCCTGGCGCAGCCAGCGCTCGACGCCCTTGTCGCCGCGGTGCTCGAGCAGGTCGGCGAGCCCGTACGCACCGAGGGCATGGCCGGATTCGGCCGCCTGGCGCAGCCAGTACTCGGCGGCGGGCTCGTCCCCGCGCTCACGGAAGTGGCGGCCCAGGGCGTGTGCGGCCGGCGCGGATCCGGCCACGGCGGCGACCCGCCACCAGCCGGCGGCCTCCTCGGGGTAACCCCGCTGGAGCAGCAGCACTCCCAGGTTGTTGGCGGCGGCGCGGTCCCCTTCCGCGGTGGCGCCGCGCAGGTACGGCTCGGCGCCGGTCAGGTCGCCGCGGCGCAGCAGCAGCGCCCCGAGCACGCTCATCGCGCCCGGGTCACCCCGGTCGGCCGCGACCCGGTGCCGTGCTTCCAGCTCGGCGTCGCTCGCCGGATCGGTTTCGGCGAACATCTCTTCCGCGAAATCCGCATCGGTCAGTGCGGTCTGCGCGTTAACGACCGGAGCCTCCTCGTTGGCCTCTGCGCCCGATTCGACTTCCGCCCTCACAAACCGCCCTGTCTCCAGCAGAGTTGACCTGTCCCCCATAAATCCCATCGTCGCATCACCTGCTACCCGCGTACACCTGGTATGTCGCAGCCTGTGAGGTCACTACAGCGTTTTGTCGACATGCCCACAGAGAGATAAGTCAAACACGCTCCCGCCCCAACTCACCCGTCCCGGCTACCTCGTGACACCCGCGTGTCCCCCTGGACATGACGAAGGCCCGGATCCCATGGATCCGGGCCTTCATCTTCAGTAGCGGGGACAGGATTTGAACCTGCGACCTCTGGGTTATGAGCCCAGCGAGCTACCGAGCTGCTCCACCCCGCGTCGGTGAAACCACAGTATCACGACGCGAGACTGAGCCATTACCGACGCTGCGCCCTTCTCACTGCGTACCGGGCTTCGGGGCCGTCAGCTTCGCCTCCGCGTCGATCGCCCGCTGCAGCGCCGCCTTGATGTCGTCCTGGGCCTTGCCGAAGGCCGCCCAGTCGCCTGCCTGGCGGGCCTTCTCGGCTGCCTCGATCGCCTTCTTCGCATCGTCGAGGGCCGCCTTGACCGTCGGGTCCGTGGCGGTCGGGGGCGTGGTGGTGCCTTCGCCCGGCGGGGTCTCGGGAGTTGTGGGCACCGTCGGCGCCTCGGCTCCGAAGACCACGTTCAGCGCCTTCTCCAGGGAGTCCTCGAACGCGGTCTGGCCGCCGTACGTCACCAGCACCTTGCGCAGCAGCGGGTACTTCAGCCCCGAACTGCGCACGTACACCGGCTCCACGTACAGCATCCCGCCGTCCAGCGGCACCGCGAGCAGGTTGCCGTACTCGACCTCGGAGTCGCCGCCGCGCAGCAGCCGGATCGACTCGGCGATCTTCGGTTCGGACTGGAACTTGCTCTGCACCTGCTTGGGGCCGTCGACCGGCTTGCTGGTCGGCAGCTTCAGGATTCTGATCTTGCCGTAGTCCGGGGTGCCGGGATCGGCGTTGACCGCCATGAAGGCGCTCAGGTTGTCCCGCTCGTTCGGCGTGAACGTCGTCGTGAGCGAGAAGACCTGGTCCTTCTCCTTCTGGTCCGGCATCTTCATCGACAGGTAGTACGGCGGGACCGCCGTGCCGGCCTTGGTCGTCGGGTCGTCCGGGACGGCCCAGGCCTCACTGCCGCTGAGGAAGGTCTGCGGGTCCGTGACGTGGTACCGGGTGAGCAGCTCGCGCTGGACCTTGAACAGGTCCTGCGGGTAGCGCAGGTGGTCCATGAGCGGCTTGGAGATGTCGCTCTTGGGCTTGACCGTCCCCGGGAACGCCTTCATCCAGGTCTTCAGGACCGGGTCCTCGGTGTCCCACTGGTACAGACTGACCGTGCCGTCGTACGCGTCGACGGTGGCCTTGACCGAGTTGCGGATGTAGTTGACCTGGTTCTCCTGCGCCACCACCGCGCGCTGGCTGTTGGTGAGCGAGTCCGCGGTGCTCTGGCCCAGCGTGGTGCGCGAGGCGTACGGGTAGCCGTTCGTCGTCGTGTACGCATCGACGATCCACTTGATCCGGCCGTCGATGACCGCCGGGTACGGGGCGCCGTCGATGGTCAGCCACGGGGCGACGGCCTCGACGCGCTCCTTGGGCGTGCGGTGGTAGAGGATCCGCGAGCCGTCGCCGATGGCGCCCGAGTAGAGGATCTGCGGCTCGTTGAACGCGAGCGCGTACGCCGCCCTGTTGACCGGGTTGTCGAGGTTGACGCCGGAGTCGCCCTTGTAGCTCGTCTCCTTCTCGCCCTTGTCGTCCGAGTAGTCGAGCTCCTTCTGCGGTCCGCCGACGATCGAGTACTGCTTCGTCTGCTCGCCGTAGTAGATGCGCTGCTCGAAGTCCGTGCCGAACATCCCCTTGGAAGGCAGGTCGGACTGCGTGAAGTCGGGGGCGCCGTCCTTGACGGTGGTGCCCTTGGCCGCGACGACCCCGTAGCCGTGCGTGTACTTGAAGTGGTCGTTGATCCAGTTGTTCTTCGGGATGCCGCCGATGTTCAGCTCGCGCAGCCCGATGACCGTGTCCTGGCCGCTGTACCGGTCCACGGCGAGCGTGGACGGGAAGGCGTAGTAGCCCTTGACCTGCTGGAGCTGCTGGAACGCCGGCGAGACGATGTTCGGGTCGAGGAGCCGGACGCTTGCGGTGGTGTTGGCCGCCTGCCGCAGCTTGGTCTTGTCCTCGGTCTGCGGGACGCCCGGGTAGTCCTTCACGTCGGACTGGTCGATCCCGTACGCGTCGCGCGTCGCCTTGATGTTCTTCTCGACGTACGGCGATTCCTTGGCCTGCTCGTTCGGCTGGACCTGGAACTTCTGCACGATCGCCGGGTAGAGCCCGCCGATCAGGATCGCCGAGAGCACCATCAGGCCGAAGCCGATGACGGGCAGCTGCCAGGTGCGGCGCCACAGCGTCGCGAAGAAGAGCACGGCGCAGATGGCGGCGATGGCGATGAGGATCGTCTTCGCCGGCAGGTACGCGTTCGCGTCGACGTAGCGCAGGCCGGTCCAGTTGTCCGCGGCCTTGAAGTCGCTGGACTTCACGGCGAGGCCGTACCGGTCGAGCCAGTACGCGACCGCCTTCAGCGTCACGAAGAGGCCGAGCAGCACCGACAGGTGCCCGGTCGCCGCGGCGGTGGCCCGGGCGCCCGGGCTGGTCACGCGCAGCCCGCCGTACAGGTAGTGGACGACGACCGCGGCGATCACCGACAGCACGACCGCGGCGAAGCCGAAGCCGAGCAGGAAGCGGTACCAGGGCAGGTCGAAGGTGTAGAACGACACGTCCAGGTGGAACTGGGGGTCCTTCTGCCCGAAGGGCACCCCGTTCACGTACATCAGCCAGGTCTTCCACTGGCCCGCCGCCGAGGCGCCCGCGATCATGCCGACGAGCGCCGCGATCCCGAAGAGCAGCCACTTCTTGTACGGGGCGACGCTCATCCGGTAGCGGTCGAGGCTCTGCTGCTCCATCGACATCGCGGACAGCGGCGGCCGCAGCCGGTACGCCAGCCAGATGTTCAGCCCGACGGCACCGGCCATCAGCAGGCCGAAGACGGCGAAGAGGCCGATCTTGGTCCACAGGGTGGTGGTGAAGACGCTGGAGTACTTAACGGAGCGGAACCAGAGCCAGTCCGTCCAGAAGCCCGCGAACATGATGAACGCCATGCCGAGGACGGCCAGTACGCCCAAGGTCATCAGAAGAGTTCGGGCACGCCGGGAGGGGCGGCCGACTCTCATCCGTGGCCCGGAGGGGCCTCCGCCGCGGTCCGGCATCTGGAAAGCCAAGGTGCGCACCTCGAAAGTCGCTGAGTCTCGTTGCTGGACATTTCTCAAGCTGGGCCCCGATGGTAGGGCCCACTCATGCAACTTACTGAGGCTTTAGTCAGTTCCCGGTATCGGGTGGAAAGGAGGCAGGATGTTGTCCATGTCCAACCTTTCGCCTTCCCCGGGCGGCACGCCGATGGCGGCCACCCCCCTGACGCGTGCCGTCCTCGAGATCGACGAGTACGCCTCCACCCTCGGCTGGGACAAGCCCGCCCGGCTGTTCGCGCTCGTCGACACCGCCAAGCTCCGCAAGTCGGAGCCCCGGCTCGCGAGCCAGCTCGGCCTCGACCAGGACGACGCGGGCAAGAGCCAGCTGACCCCGATCGAGCAGGACGAGGTGCCGAAGGGCACGCCGCTGGACAAGTTCCTGGGAACCATCGCCTGGCCCCCGTCGATCGTGGGCTGCGCGCTGACGGTGGAGCGGCTGATGCTGCCGCCGTCCGCGGAGGCCTCCGTTCCGGAGGGGCTGAGCGACAAGCAGCTGGCGAAGTGGGTCGCCTCGCACCCGGACCGGCAGGAGGTGCGGCTCACCGTGGGCGTGCTGCGCGACGGGTCACGGGAGTCGGCCGTGCGCCTGCGCGAGAAGGACTCGTCGACCGAGGTGCTGACCGGCGCGAGCCTGGTCCCGGGCCTGGCCGACGCGCTGGCCGCGACCTTCCTGGACTGAGCGGGACCGGCCGCCCCGTTTCCGGCGGACCGGTCAGGGCTTGCCGCACTGCGGCAGCCCGGCCGTGTCCCCCTTGCTGATCTTCTCCAGCGCCTTCGTGGCGTCGTCGATGGTGGAGACCTTCACGAGGGTCAGGCCGTCGGGTACGTGCTGGACGGCGGAGGGGCAGTTCTCGGCGGGCGTCAGGAAGTACTCGGCGCCGGCCTGGCGGGCCCCGATCGTCTTCATCTGGATGCCGCCGATGGGGCCGACCTTGCCCGCGTCGTCGATGGTGCCGGTGCCCGCGACGAACTTGCCGCTGGTCAGATCGCCCGGGGTGAGCTTGTCGACGATGCCGAGGGCGAACATCAGGCCCGCGCTCGGTCCGCCGACGTCGGCGAGCTTGATGTCGATCCCGAACGGGAAGGTGTGGTCGGTGCCCGCCCGGATGCCGACGATGGCGTGCCCGTCGCCCTCCGCCCTGGCGGTGGTGATCACGACCTTGGCCGACCCGGTGGGCTCGCGGTGCGCCTTCTCGGCCTCGGCCGCCTCGGCCGTGGGCACGATGGTGAACTCGACCGGCTCGCCGGCCTTGTGCTTGGTGACGAGCTTGGCCACGTCCTCGGGGGCGTTGACCGGGTTGCCGTCGACCGCCCGGATCACGTCACCGGCGTGCAGTTCGCCCTCGGCGGGGCTGCCCTTGACGACGGTGGAGACCACGACGCGGGAGGTGACCCCCGGAGTGCCCAGCTGCTTGAGGGCCGCCACCTTGGCGCTCTCCTGCGACTGGCTGAACTCCTCCGCGTTCTCCTGGGTGGACTGCTCCTCCGTCTTCCCGTCCGGGTAGAGGTTCTCGTGCGGGACGACGATGTTGTCGTCGGACAGCCAGCCGTAGACCGCTTCGAGCAGGTTCATGTCGTAGTCGGCGCCCGTGACGCGGACCGTCGTCATGTTGAGGTGCCCGCTGGTCGGGTACGTCTTGTGGTCCGCGATGCTGATGACGGGCTCGCCGCGCGAGTCCCCGAGCGTGTTCACCGTCGGGCCCGGGCTCATTTCCGAGTACGGGACCTTGATGAACACCCCTGCGCAGAGCAGCGCGAACAGCATGAGGGTGGAGGCGAGCATCGTCGCAGTGCGGCGTGGCATGGATCGACAGTACGGGACGGCCCTGACGGGCGGCCGCCGGGGCCCGGTCCGTATAGGGCACGTACGGAAACTCTCAGCGGATTCTCAGGGAACCCGGGGGCCTCGCCCGGGACGCGTCACACCGCGTCGGAACCGGAATGGGCCGCTGCCTTCGCCCTGGCCGGATCGGCCTTGTCCATCGCTTCACGGAACCTCGCGTAACCCGCGAGTTCGGATATGTCACCTTGAGTGCGGTCGCGCGCCGCCCAGCTGCCCCATATCGCCGCTCCGATGGCGGCGAACAGCGGAATCAGCAACCACGCCAATGACGCCATGGACGTGCCTCCCTGCCCCGAAAGTACGTGTCGTTGGTGGCTTCAACGCTCGTGCCCGGGAGGGGGTTACGCAAATCGAGGGCGTGTTGCGCGGCCGAACGGGTGGGACAGTACCGGTACGCGAAAACCACCCCGCGCCCGGGGGCCCCTGTCTGATCAGCAGGCGCCGACCCATTCCTCCGTGCCGTCCGAGAAGGTCTGGTGCTTCCAGATCGGGACCTCGTGCTTCAGGTCGTCGATCAGCATCCGGCAGGCCTCGAAGGCCTCGCCGCGGTGCGGGCAGGACACGGCCACGATCACCGCGAGATCGCCGACGGACAGGTCGCCGACGCGGTGGACGGCGGCCAGGGCTCGGACCGGGTACTTGGCCACCACGCGCTCGGCGATGCGCCGCATCTCGGCCTCGGCCGTCGGGTGGCAGGAGTAGCCGAGCGCCTCGACGTCCGCCCCGGCGTCGTGGTTGCGCACCGTGCCGACGAAGAGCGTCGTACCGCCCGTCGCGTCGTCGCCGACGGCCGTGAAGACCTCGTCGAGCGAGAGCGGGGTCTCGCGGATCTCGAGCAGCCGGATCGGGTCCGAAGCGGCCTGCTCGCCGGGGTGGTCGAAGTGCGGTGCCATGAAGCCATCGTGCACCACCGCTCTCACATCCAGGAATAGCCGATTCGACCGGCTGTACGACCTGCGGATATGGAGCGTCCTACAGAACCCCCGCCCGATCCGGGGCCGGGCCCGGGCCGGGGCCCGGCACGGATCAGGCGGGGCGGGGGTCAGAGGCCCCGGCGGCGGCGGGCGGCCCGGACCACAGCGGCGGCGCCCAGCAGGGCCACCGTCGCACCCGCGGCGCCCGCGGCGGTGGCGTCCTTGCGGCCCAGGCGGCGGCCCGCGACGGTATGCCGGCCCGCGGCCTCCTGGAGGAGCTCGGCCAGCACCTCCTCGTTGGTCCAGCGCGGCCGCCAGCCCGCCGCGTGCAGCCCGCTGACGCTGACCACCCACGGGTGCATCGTGTACGCCAGGTCGCCGGCCGGGGACGGCGTCAGGCCGATCCGGTGCAGCCGGGCCGCCGCGCCCAGCGCGACCGCCGAAGGGAGCTCCATGCGGCGGATGCCGCTCAGCTCCTCGACCTCCTCCTGCTCCAGCCAGCCCTCGCAGCCCACCGCGAGCTCGCCCTCGACCTTCTCCAGGGCGGCGTACTCCAGCGCGCTGACCAGGTCCTCGACGTGGCAGAACTGCCAGGTCGGCCTCGATCCGGCCACCACCAGCAGGCGCGGGGACTCGAAATAGCGGGTCAGGGCGGTGTCCGTGCCGCCGACCAGGACCGCGGGGCGGACCACCGTGACGTTCAGGCCGGGGTGCGCCCGGGGCGCCCGGCGGCCCAGCCGCTCGATCTCCAGCAGGTCGCCGACGCCGGTCGCCTCGGCCGTGGCCCGCAGCTCGGAGTCCTCCGACAGCGGGATGTCGTTGTCCGGCAGGGCCCCGTAGACCATCGCCGAGGTGCACAGCACGACCCGGTGCACCCCGGCCGCCGCGGCGGCCGTCAGGACGGTCTGGGTCCCGCGCACGTTGTACGCCGTACGGGCCGCCGGGTCCGTCTCGAGGTCGAGGTCCAGCGCCAGGTGGACGACCACGTCGGCGCCGCGCAGCTTCTCGGCGATCGCGGGGTCCCGTACGTCCAGGACGTGCCACTGCGCGGCCGCGCACTCGCCGCGCCGCTCGTCGATCGCCACGACCTGCTTGACCTCGTCGGAGGCGGCCAGGCGCGCCACCAGGGCCGCCCCGACCCCGGCGGCGGCGCCGGTCACGGCGATCACCGGACCTCGCGCTGCCTGGTTTCGCGGCCGGCGAACGCCGTCGGCGCTTTCACCGTGCTCAGGGCGGTTTTCGGCGTCGTGCGGCGCGCGAACCTGCGGATCTGGGGAACTCACCAGGCGTCTCCAGCGGTTGTCTTCAGTAGGGACGCGCCGTGACGCGTACCTACCAGGTGATGTCCATCCTGCCGCAGCCCAGGAGCCGGCGGAGCACCGAGCCCGGGAAGCGGGCGGGGTGTCTACGCTGGGTGGTGTTGTCGGACCATTTCCCGTCGGCCCTGCCGGCGGCCCTACGAGCCGAGGAAACCCGTGAGCGACACCCCATTCGGATTCGGCCTTCCGCCGGAGGAGCCGGAGAACGGCGACGAGGGCGAGAAGAAGGGCAATCAGGGCGGTCAGGGCGGCCCGAATCCGTTCGGGTTCCCGGGCATGGGCCTGCCGGGCGGCGCCGGCGGCCCCGGCGGCGCGGACAATCCGTTCGCCGCGATGTTCGGTTCGATGAACCCGAACGACCTGGGCGCGGCCTTCCAGCAGCTCGGCCAGATGCTCAGCTACGAGGGCGGTCCCGTGAACTGGGACATGGCCAAGGACATCGCCCGCCAGACCGTCGCCCAGGGCACGGCGGACGGCGTGAAGGACACCAGCGTCGGCGTCGCCGAGAAGTCCGCCGTCGAGGAGGCCGTGCGCCTGGCCGACCACTGGCTGGACGGGGTGACCTCGCTGCCCTCGGGCGCCACCACGTCCGTCGCGTGGAGCCGCGCCGAGTGGGTCGAGGCGACCCTCCCGGTGTGGAAGGAGCTCGTCGACCCGGTCGCCGAGCGCGTCGGCGCGGCCATGGGCAGCGTCCTGCCCGAGGAGATGCAGGCCATGGCGGGCCCGCTGCTCGGCATGATGCGCTCGATGGGCGGGGCCATGTTCGGCCAGCAGATCGGCCAGGCCGTGGGCGTGCTCGCGGGCGAGGTCGTCGGCTCGACCGACATCGGCCTGCCGCTGGGGCCGGCCGGCAAGGCCGCCCTGCTGCCGCTGAACATCGAGAGCTTCGGCAAGGACCTGGGCGTCCCCGCCGAGGAGGTGCGGCTGTACCTGGCGCTGCGGGAGGCGGCCCACGCCCGGCTCTTCGCCCACGTGCCGTGGCTGCGCTCGCACCTGTTCGGCGCGGTCGAGGGGTACGCGCGAGGCATCAAGGTCGACACCTCGAAGCTGGAGGACGTGGTCGGCCAGCTCGACCCGTCGAACCCGGAGCAGCTGCAGGAAGCCCTGCAGGGCGGCATGTTCCAGCCGCAGGACACCCCCGAGCAGAAGGCCGCGCTGGCCCGCCTGGAGACGGCGCTCGCGCTGGTCGAGGGCTGGGTGGACGCGGTCGTGCACGAGGCGGCCAAGCCCCGGCTGACCTCGGCGGACGCCATGCGCGAGACCATGCGCCGGCGGCGCGCCTCGGGCGGCCCCGCGGAGCAGACCTTCGCGACGCTGATCGGGCTGGAGCTGCGCCCGCGCCGGCTGCGGGACGCCTCGCGGCTGTGGGCCTCGCTGACCGACGCGCGCGGCGTGGACGGCCGCGACGGGCTGTGGGAGCACCCGGACATGCTGCCGACGGCCTCCGACCTGGACGACCCGGACGGGTTCGTGCACCGCGAGCAGCTGGACTTCTCCGAGATCGACAAGATGCTCGGCGAGGCGGCGCAGAAGCGCGATCAGGCCGCCGACCAGGGCAAGCAGGGCGATCAGGGCGACGGTGACTCCGACGGCGAGGGTGAAGCGAAGAAGTGAGCCTGTACGACGACGCGGTACTGGTCCTCAAGGACTACGAGGGCCAGCCCGAACTGCGGGACCTCTATCTGGAGCACCTGGCCGCTCACCCCGACGGGGTCTACAAGCCCTGCCAGGCCGGGCACATCACCGGCAGCGCGCTGGTCGTCGACCCGGCGGGCGGGCGCGTCCTGCTGACCCTGCACAAGAAGCTCGGCATCTGGCTCCAGATGGGCGGCCACTGCGAGCCCGAGGACACCACCCTCGCCGGGGCCGCGCTGCGCGAGGCCGTCGAGGAGTCGGGCATCGCGTCCGGGCTGACCCTGCTGCCGGGCGGCCCGGTGCGCCTGGACCGGCACCCGATCCCGGCGCCGTGCAACTGGCACCTGGACGTGCAGTACGCGGCGCTGGCGCCGGCCGGCGCGGTGGCGGAGATCAGCGAGGAGTCGCTGGACGTGCGCTGGTTCCCGTACGAGGAGGTGGCGGCGGTGGCCGACACCTCGGTCGTCCGGCTGATGGAGGCGACCCGAGCGCGGCTCTGACGTGCTCTGAACAGCCCGGAAGGGGCAGCCCCGCATCCGCGGAGCCGCCCCTTCCGTGTGTGGCCGCTCAGTTCCAGGCGTTGTTCTGGTTCTGGGCGTGGGCGCCGTGCTGACCCATGCCGTACTGCGCGGCGATGCCCTGCCCGAGCTGGGCGTTCTGCGGCGGCAGCACCTCGCTCGGCTGCACCAGCGCGAAGCCGGTGCCGAGGAAGCTGAGCTCCCAGCCCTCGCCGGTGTTGCCGCGCCGCCGCCAGACGCCGGTGGAGTGCGTCTGGGCCTGCATCTGCACGCGCAGCGAGGTGGACCAGGCGACGATCGCGTCCGCGTCGGCGTTGACGTACTTGTCGGGCGTGACCTGCATCATCAGCGGCTGCCCGGAGGTCATCAGCGCGACCTTGCCGCGGCCGGAGATGTTGAGCTGGTACTTGCCGGAGCCGGAGATCCCGTACTGGCTGTCCACCGCGATGACCTCGGTGTGCAGGGTGGAGTCCATGGCCAGGACGTAGCTGCTGTCGACGGTGAGCCCGTCGTGGTCGACGTCCACGACGTGCACGTACTGGGCGAGGTTGGCGAAGTAGACCGTGCCCTGCCCGGAGCAGCGCATCAGGTCGAGGCCCTCGCCGGTGCGGCGGCGGGCGTTGCGCTGGTTGCTGCTCTGGTACTCGCCGTCGAAGTCGATGATCCCCTGGTAGGCGACCATCGCGCCCTTGCGGGCGAGTACGTCGTCGGAGCCGGTCAGGGTGACCCGCAGCAGCTGCGGGTTCTGGACGGCGTACCGCTCCTGGGACTGCGCCTCGGCGTGGGCGAAAAGTGCGCTCTGCATGATGTGTCCGCTCCCCCTCAGCCCCGGGTCCGGAGCCGGTCGGTGCTGTCCTCGCTGGGCTGTACGACGACGATGCCCTGGCCGGAGAAGGCCATCTGGTAGGCCTCCCCGCTGCCCCGGCCGATCATCGACGAGGCCTTGAAGCTGCGCTTGCCCTTCACCTTGAGGTTCGGGGACCAGGCGACGAGCGCGTCGGGGTCGACGTACGTCTCGTCCTCGCCGCGGCCGCAGTCGACGACGATCGGGGTGCCGCGGGAGGTGATCGCGACCCAGCCGGTGCCGGCGACCTGCACGTTGAACAGGCCCTGGCCGGCGAACTTGGCCATGCCCTTGACCCGTTCGACGCCCCACTGGAGGTGGGCGTCGAAGGCGAGCAGGTTGGTGCCGTTGACCGACAGCGCGTCGTTGTTGAGGTTGATCACGACGACGTCGGCGCCGTAGTCGGCGAGATAGAGCAGGCCGTCGCCGGTGCACTTCATCAGCGGGGCGCCCTCGCCCGTGAGCCACTGCGAGGCCATCTGGCGCAGGGCCGGCGGATTGGGCTCGTACTGGACGAAGCCCTCGTACGCGACCATCGATCCGGTGCGCGCGAAGAGGTCCTGGCCGCTCTGCATGGCGACCTTGAGCATGGCCCGGCCGTGGTTCTCCATGCGGGCCGTGACGGGGGTGGGGGCGTAGCCCGCGAGCTGCTGGTTCATTGCGTTCATGACGGGCTCCCTCAGACCTCGTACGGCTGGACGACGATGAAGTTGCCGGGAGCGCCGCGGAACTGGAGGTTCACGGTCTCCCCGCTGTGGCCGGGGTAGGCGTTGCGCCGCAGCCGGACCTGGCTGGAGACGATCACCTGGGAGGCCGCGGACCACGCGACGATGGCGTTGCTGTCGGCGAAGGTGGTCGGGGTGACGGGCAGCACGACCGGCGTGCCGTGCGTCTTGACGATCACCGTGCCGGAGCCCTGGAACAGCATGGTGAACAGGGCTCCGCCGGGGATGCCGTGGCCCTCGATGCGGCGGACCTCGTGCTGGAGGGACTCGTCGAAGGCGAGGACGCTCTCGGCGGAGACGCAGATCCCGTCGCCCTGGAGCTCGATGGCGTGCAGGTGCGCACCGTTCTCGGCGAGGAAGACCTGGCCCCGGCCGCTGCAGCGCATCAGCTGCATCTCCTGGCCGGTGGCGTTGCCGACGATGCGGCCGGCGAAGCCCGCGCCCTTGTAGCTGAAGTCGACCTTGCCCTGGTAGAGGACCATGCTGCCCTGGCGGGCGAGGACGGGCTGGCCGCCCATCGCCAGGTCGACCCGCATGAGCTGCTGGTTCTGCGCGGTCCAGCGGGTGCCGGTGGGGACTTCCTTGTACGGCTGGAGGGCGGCGGCCAGACCGGCGCCGGCGGCCTGCGGGGCGCCCTGGCCGTAGCCGGGCTGCTGGCCGGGCACCTGCCCGGGCGCCTGGCCGTACGGGGGCGGCTGCTGGCCGGGGACCTGGCCGTAGCCGGGGGGCTGCTGGCCGTACGGGGCGGGGGCCGGTGGCGGGGCCTGGCCCTGGCCGGGCATCTGGCCGTACGAGGGCTGCGGCTGCTGTCCGTACGGCGGCGGGCCGGGCGGCTGCGGGGCGTGGGGCGGCTGGCCGTACGGCGCGGGGGCCGGCGGGGTGGTGATCGGGCCGACCATGGTCGGGGCCGAGTGCACCGGGGCGGGAGCGGCCGGCTGCTGGTACTGCGGGGCGGGGGCCGGGGCCGGCTGCGGGACGTGCGGGGGCTGAGGTGCCTGGGGTGCCTGGGGTGCCTGGGGTGCCTGCGGGGCTTGGACCGGGGCGCCGAAGGACGGCGCCGGAGCCGCTGCCTGTGGCGGCGGGGCGAAGCCCGGGGCGGCACCGGCCTGGGCCTGGGCCTGGGCCTGGGCCTGCGGCTGCTGCTGAGCCGGCGCCTCGTCCTCCTCGGCGACCTCGCCGCCGAAGTTCTTGAGCAGGGCGGCGAGTCCGCCGTCGAAGCCCTGGCCGACGGCGGCGAAGCGCCACACGTCCTTGAGGTAGAAGTCGCCGAGCATCACCGCGCGCTCGGTGCTGAACTCCGCGCCCGTGAAGGAATACCGGACGACTTCCTCGCCGCCGGCCACGATCCGGATGTAACCCGGGCCGATCTGCGACATCTGTCCGGCGCCGTCGATCGTGGCGGTGAAGGACAGCTTGTGGATGCTCGCCGGAACGCGGTCGAGCGTCACCCGGAAGGACTCGGTGTCGCCGGCCTGCGTGCCCAGCTGCTGAATGGACTCCTCAGGCGACTTCGGCTGGTTGTAGAAGACGAAGTAGCGGTCGTCCGACAACTGCTCGTTGGCGTCTAGCCCGAAGCAGCTGATGTCGAAGGCGAGTCCGGGACCGGCGATCTGGACACCCACGTACAGATCGGTGCCTGCCGTCAGATCGCTGATCTTGGCCTTGTGACCGCGTTGGAATTCCCTGGCCATACGTAACGACCGTCCCCCATCCCGACAGTGAAATGCGTGCCGCTCAGGCTAGCCGCATCTGCCGACATCCGGCCAAGCCGGTACCGACCCGGTACATATCGATACGTACGCGCCCGACGGTGCGCGGGCGGGTCATTCCTCGCGGGCCGCCGGGACCTTGGGGAGGCGCTCGGCGGCGACCACTCCCTCGAGGTAGCCGCGGGCCCGCTCGGTGCGGGGGTAGGCCTCGAGCAGTTCCCAGAAGCGGGGGCCGTGGCCGGGCACGAGGAGGTGGGCGAGTTCGTGGAGCAGCACGTAGTCGACGACGTACTCCGGCATCCCCTGGAGGCGGTGCGAGAGCCGGATGCTGCCTTCGGCCGGGGTGCAGGAGCCCCAGCGGGTGTTCTGGTTGGTGACCCAGCGCACGGAGCGGGGGCGGGCACGGGCGCTGAAGTACTGCTCGGACAAACGCTCGGCGCGCTCGGTGAGTTCCGCGTCCCCGAGGGTGCGCTTGCTCTCCTGCGCGGCCAGCTTGTCGAGCATGACCCCCACCCATCGCCGTTCCTCGGCCTCGGACATCCGGGCAGGAATGAGGACCACCGTACGGTCACCCTCGCGGTAGGCGGATACGGTCCTGCGGCGGCGCGCGCTCCGGCGGACTTCGACGGCGCGCTGCTGTGGGTCGGCGGACACGCCCAAGACCGTACCCGCTCGCCGTGGCGGAAGTCGCCCTGCTCCACGGTTCGAACATGATCGATTCTGAGCCGGTACAGGAAACACCCTTTTTCTCCATCTCATATGCCTAATAACCCTTGCCTGTGGACAAATGCGCGCACGGAATGCGGCGGGCGGGCACTCTGCGGGAGAAGGGAAAGAGGCGGAGTTCATACGAGGGGGGAAAGCCATGTATCCGAAGGTGAAGCCGGCGCTGGCGAGGGCCTGGCGGGATCTGCAGACGGTGCAGTTCGGGGTGACGCCCGCGCATGCGGTGGTGCTCGGCCCGGTGGACACGGCGACGGGATCGCTTCTCGACCGGATCGACGGGACGCGGGGCATGGAACTGCTGCGCGCGGAGGCGGCGGCCGTGGGACTGCCCGAGGGTCAGGTGGACGCGCTGGTGCAAAGGCTGGCGGCGGCCGGGCTGCTGGACGATGCCACCGCGGGCGGGGCGCGGGCCCAGGCGGTGCGCAAGCGGCCGGAGACCCTGGAGCGGCTCGGACCCGATCTGGGCTCGCTCTCGCTGGTCCACCGCGACCCGGGAGGGGACTTGCGCGGGGTCGCCGCCCGCCGGGCCATACGGGTCCAGGTGCGCGGGAGCGGCCGCGTGGGCGGGTTGATCGCCGGGGTCCTGGCAGGAGCCGGCGTGGGCCGCGTCGAGGTCCTCGACGGCGGCCGCGTGGAGCCGGCGGATGTGGCTCCGGGCGGACTGGGGCCCGGCAGCATCGGCCGATTGCGGGCCGAGGCGGCGGCCGGGCTGGTCCGCGCATCGGCCCCGGGGCGCGCGCCGCGGACCGCCGAGCACGAGGGACCCGAGCCGGGGGTGTCCCTGGTGGTGGTCGCGCCCCGGGACGGCCTGCAGGCATGGGCCCCGGATCCCGGCCTCGCGGCCGACTGGATCGCCACCGGCACGCCGCACCTGTATGCCGGTGTTCTGGAGGGCACGGGCCTGGTGGGGCCGCTGGTGCTGCCGGGCGCCACGGCGTGCGCGGGCTGCATGGAACGCGACCGGGTCGAGGCGGACCCGGCGTGGCCCCGGATGCTGGTCCAATGGCGCTCGGCCCACCGCCGCCGCTCCACCGCGGCCTGCGACCTGGGCCTGGCCACGGCGGTGGCCGGCCTCGCCGCGGCCCACGCCCTGTCCTTCCTCGACGGCGAAATCCCCGCCTCCACGGCCGCCCGCTGGGAAGCCGCCCTCCCGGCCCTCCACTGGGACCGGACCCCACTGCACCCCCAGGCCGCCTGCCCCTGCGCGGCGGCCCGGGTCCCGGCGGAGCAGGCGGCGGGGTCGTGAAGGCTCGACCCGCTGTCCGGCGATGGCTGGATCGGTGTCCGGTCCGGGGCGGGTGCCTCGGGCGGGGTGGGGTGGGGGCGCCATGACAGGATGCGGGTGGCCGAGGGGTCATCCTGAACCGCCGCTTGCGGCACAGCAGTCTGGGAACTGGAGGGGCATATGTCTGATCTTCCCCGGAAGGCGGTCACCCGTACCGTCAAGCTGGCCGCGCTGCCGCTCGGCTTCGCGGGCCGGGTCACCTGGGGGCTGGGGAAGCGGATCGGGGGCAAGTCCGCGGAGATCGTGGCGCGCGAGCTCCAGCAGCGGACCGCCGAGCAGCTGTTCCGCACGCTCGGGGAGTTGAAGGGCGGCGCCATGAAGTTCGGGCAGGCGCTCTCGGTCTTCGAGTCGGCCCTGCCCGAGGAGGTCGCCGGGCCGTACCGGGCTGCGCTCACCAAGCTCCAGGAGGCGGCCCCGCCGCTGCCGGCCGAGACGGTGCACCAGGTGCTGGCGGAGCGGCTGGGCGCCGACTGGCGGGACCTGTTCGAGGAGTTCGAGGACAAGCCGGCCGCGGCCGCCTCGATCGGGCAGGTGCACCGGGCGGTGTGGCACGACGGCCGGCAGGTCGCGGTGAAGGTCCAGTACCCGGGGGCCGGCGAGGCGCTGCTGTCGGACCTCAGGCAACTGGGGCGGTTCGCCGGGCTGCTGGGGCCGCTGATTCCCGGTATGGACGTCAAGCCGCTGATCAAGGAGTTGCGGGACCGGGTCGCGGAGGAGCTGGACTACGAGCTCGAGGCCGAGGCCCAGCGGATCCACGCGGACGCGTTCCAGGGCGACGAGGACGTCGTCGTACCGGACGTGGTGCACCAGGGCGACCAGGTGCTGGTGACCGAGTGGATGGAAGGGACCCCGCTGTCGGAGGTGATAGCGGACGGCACCGAGGAGGAGCGCGACGGCGCCGGTCAGCTGCTGGCCCGGTTCCTCTTCTCGGGGCCTGCCCGCACCGGGCTGCTGCACGCCGACCCGCACCCGGGCAACTTCCGACTGCTGACGGGGGCGGACGGCCGGATGCGCCTCGGCGTGCTGGACTTCGGCACCGTCGACCGCCTGCCCGGCGGCTGGCCCAAGCCCATCGGCACGTCGCTGCGGATGACGCTCGAGGGCGATGCCGAGGGGATATACGGGCACCTGTGCGCCGAAGGGTTCGTGAAGGAGACCATCGAACTGGACCCGGAGGCGGTGCTGGACTACCTGTTGCCCATCATCGAGCCGGCCCAGGCAGAGGAGTTCACCTTCACGCGGCCGTGGCTGCGCGGTCAGGCGGCCCGGATCGCCGATCCCCGTTCCCCCGCACACCAGTTGGGCCGGCAGATCAATCTGCCGCCCTCGTACCTGCTGATCCACCGGGTGACGCTGAGCACCATCGGCGTGCTCTGTCAGCTGGGCGCGACGGTACGGCTGCGCAGCGAACTGGAGTCCTGGCTACCGGGGTTCCTGCCCGAGGAAGCCTGAGGGCCCAGGTCACCACCAGGACGAATCGAGGCGGCCCTCGATCGCCCTGAGGTTGGCGCGCGCGCAGTCGACGCAGAAGTACTGTCTGCTCCCGTTCTCCACCGAGCAGGTCCAGGTGGGCGGGGCGCCGTCGGGTGCCTTCTTGCCGCAGCGCGCGCAGACGACGGGCTGGGCCTCGGGTCCCGACGGGGCGGGGTGGGGAGTCGGCTGGTCCACCTCCAGACGATATCTCCGCAAGGGGTGGAGAACCGTCCGCAACGCACCGGGGGGACCGGTCCGTTCGGACCGGTCCCCCCGTACGCTGCTGCGCCGCTGGTCAGCGGCAGTTCAGCGGCTGATCAGTGCATGACCGCCATGGCGAGTGCACGCCGGGCGCGCAGCGAGACGCGCTCGGCTCGCCGCTGCATGCGGCGTGCGGCGACCAGGCGCAGGGCCTGACGCTCGGCGTCGACCTCACGCATGCGGTCGTCCATATGGGCACGAGCCAGGGCTTCTGGGATGAGTTGCATTTCACGGGTCCTGTTCTGACGCGAGGTGATCGCGCCGGCGGTGATGAAGTCTGCGGTGGCGGAGCCGTACGGCTGCTCGCTCGGCGTGTGGGCGGTCATGGAGGCCTGCTTCAAGGGGTCGTGCGTCACGGGGCGGTCGATGGTTCCGATGGCGGTCATGCCGCAACAACCGGGTTCTTGCGCGGACGGCCACGGGGGCGCTTCCGGGCTACGACGACACCCTGGACGAACAGCTCGCCACCCCAGACACCCCAGGGCTCGCGGCGCTCGACCGCACCGGCGAGGCAGGCCTCGACCAGCGGGCAGGTGGCGCACAGGGACTTGGCGTACTCGACGTCCGCCGGGGACTCGGCGAAGAAGACCTCGGGGTCGTAGGTACGGCAGGCGACGGGTACGCCGAGGTTCTCGATGGCGTCGTCGAGCGCGGTGAGCGCGGTGAGGGGAGTCAAGGTGGAGTCCTCCGGGACTGCGGGCGGGGAGATCGTCTGGGTCTGCGGTACGGACGGGGCGTGCGCTTCGAGTTGCACGGTGTTTTCTTCCTCGTCTTGGTTGGCTAGTCGTTCCGGCCGGGTCCGGCCGGGGGCGGCTGGGCTACCTCTCACACCGACTGGTCTTGCCAGTCCCGAGGCTCCTTCGTGCCGTCGTCCCCGTTCGGGGACAAACAGAAGGGCCGCGGATCCCGGGTGGGGTTCCGCGGCCCTGAAGGCGCCGGCCTGATCTTGGAATCAGGCTGGATCACTCCAGGGTTCGAGCCCGCGGAAGGCCCACATCAGGTGGTGCTGCTGCTTCGTCTGCTTCGTCTGCTGCGTCTTGAATCCGGCACTGGCGGCACCGGCTGCGGCCGCAAACCCATAGGCGCCATGCGCCTGGGCTTCCAGTACTGCCACCGGTGCCTGGGTCGGTCGCTCATTCCGCTCGCTCGCAAGGCGCGCGGCGGGCGCGGCCAGCAGGGCGCGGCTGTCAGCGCAAATCGCAGACAGACCGGTACCCAGGAGCGGGAGGAGCGAGGAGGAGCCGAGCGTGCAGGAAGCGGCGACCGAGCGATCGGTCATTTTGGTGCTGGTGATGAAGCTGGCCACTGGTCTCGCCTCCTCTCGGCGTCTCGGGGACGGGGCCCGGGGGCCTGTCCCATACGTATTCGGATAAGTACAGCACGGATCCGGAGCTTCGGAGAAGCCACCGTTTCCGTTGCTAAGAACCTATGGGGATTCGCTGGGCATGTGCAAACTATTTTTCCGACGAGTTTCTACGCGTCGTCAGAATCCGCGTCCCCAGGCTCCTGACCTGCACAGATGGCCAGGACGTCGGCCCCGTACCGGTCGAGCTTGCGGCCGCCGACTCCAGAGATCATCGAGAGCTCGCCCTCCTCGGACGGCGCGGCCTCGGCGATCGCGACGAGCGTCCGGTCCGTGAACACGCAGTACGCGGGCAGCCCCTGCTCCTTCGCCTGCCCCGCGCGCCACTCGCGCAGCCGCTCGTAGAGGCCTTCGTCCATGTCGGACGGGCAGTCGTCGCAGCGCATCAGTTTCAGCTCGCCGGCCTCGGTCAGGGTCTTGCCGCACACCCGGCACAGCGCCGGGCCGCGGCGGCCCCGCTTGCGGACACCCCGCTCGGCCGTGGCGTCTCCGGCGCCCGCCCTGCCGCCCGGGGCCGCAGAGCCCGGCCGCAGCCCGTTCAGGAAGCGGCTGGGGCGTCGGGAGGCACGGCCGCCCGGAGCCCGGGAGAGCGCCCAGGACAGCGTCAGGTGCAGCCGCGCCCGCGTGACGCCGACGTAGAGCAGCCGGCGCTCCTCCTCCACCTGCTCGTCGGTCTTGGCGTACGTGATCGGCAGCATGCCGTCGGTCAGGCCGGCCAGGAACACCGCGTCCCACTCCAGGCCCTTCGCCGCGTGCAGCGAGGCGAGGGTGACGCCCTGGACGGTCGGGGCGTGCTGGGCGGCCCGGCGCTCGTCCAGCTCGACGGTCAGGTCCGCCAGGGTGGCCCCGGGACGGCTCCGGGCGAAGTCCTCCGCGAGCCGGACCAGGGCGGCCACGGACTCCCACTGGTCGCGGACCGCGCCGGAACCGGCGGGCGGCTCGCTGGTCCAGCCGGTGGAGCTGAGCACGGCCCGCACCTGGGAGCCGAGCTCGACGACGTCGTCGAGCAGCGGGTCGTTCCCGCCGGAGCGGGCGGCGCCGCGCAGGGCGAGGATCGCCTTCTGCACCTCGCCCCGCTCGAAGAAGCGCTCGGCGCCGCGCAGCTGGTACGGGACCCCGGCGTCGGCGAGGGCCTGCTCGTAGACCTCGGACTGGGCGTTGATGCGGTAGAGCACGGCGATCTCGCCGGCCGGGACGCCCGCCGCGATCAGGTCCCGGATCCGGATGGCGACGCCCTCGGCCTCGGCGGGCTCGTCGGGGTACTCGGCGTAGACCGGGTCGGGGCCGGGCTCGCGCTGGGAGACCAGCTCGAGGCGGTGTTCGGCGGCGCGGCCCTTGGCCTGGGCGAGGAGCCCGTTGGCGAGGTGGACCACCTGGGGGGTGGAACGGTAGTCCCGGACCAGCTTGACCAGGGTGGCCTGCGGGTAGCGGGTGCGGAAGTTCAGCAGGTGGTCCGGGGTGGCCCCGGTGAAGGAGTAGATCGTCTGGCTGGCGTCACCGACGACGCAGAGGCTGTCGCGCTCGCCGAGCCACAGGTCGAGCAGCCGCTGCTGGAGCGGGCTGACGTCCTGGTACTCGTCCACCACGAAGTGCTGGTACTGGGTGCGGATCTGTTCCGCGATGTCGTGCCGGTCCTGGAGGATGCCGACCGTGAGCAGCAGCACGTCCTCGAAGTCGATCATGCCGCGGTCGCGCTTGAGCTGCTCGTACGTCCCGTAGATCTGGGCGATCTCCGCCATGTCCCGGGGGGCATCGCGGCCCGCCTTGAGGGCGGCCGCCGGATAGTCGGAGGGCACGGTCTGGGTGACCTTCGCCCACTCGATCTCGCCGGTGACATCGCGCAGCTCGCCCCGGTCGAGCCGGATGCGGCAGCGCGCGCCCGCCTCGGCGACCAGCTGGACCTTGCGCTCGACGAGCCGGGGCACCTCGCCGCCGATCGCCCTGGGCCAGAAGTACTGGAGCTGGCGCAGGGCGGCGGAGTGGAACGTCCTCGCCTGCACCCCGCCGGCGCCGAGGGAGCGCAGGCGGCCGCGCATCTCGCCGGCGGCGCGGTTGGTGAACGTGACGGCCAGCACGCTCGCCGGCATCAGCTGGCCGGAGCGGACCCCGTAGGCGATGCGGTGGGTGATCGCCCGGGTCTTGCCCGTCCCCGCGCCCGCCAGCACGCACACCGGCCCGCGCAGGGTCGTCGCGACCTCGCGCTGCTCCGGGTCCAGGCCCAGGAGCACCGCGTCGGCCGAGTCGGCTCCGGCAGGGAAGGATGAGAGGTGCGTTGCTGATGTCACCCCGCCATGCTGCCAGGTCTGCAGAGGCGCACGGGAAACTTGTCCACAGGGTGTGGGCATTCTTCGTACCGGCGTCCTTGACGGACGTGACGTACTTGACGTACCAGCCGTACCGCGGGTGCGGGAATGGCCCCGCGGTCCCGTACGTTCGAGTACTCGGACCACCCAGACCCCACAGAGGAGAGCGCAGCATGCAGGACACGGGTTCCGTCACGATGTACAGCACGACCTGGTGCGGCTACTGCCGCCGGCTGAAGACCCAGCTGGACCGGGAAGGCATCGCGTACAACGAGATCAACATCGAGCTGGACCCCGAGTCCGCGGCGTTCGTCGAGAAGGCGAACGGCGGCAACCAGACGGTCCCGACCGTCCTCGTGGTGTCCCCGGCCGGCACCGAGGCCGTCATGACGAACCCGAGCCTGGCCCAGGTCAAGCAGGCCCTCGCCGTCTGAACCGCAGCTCAGCGCGCTGTGTGGACAGAGCTGCGTGAACGCAGAGCTGCGTGAACAGAAAGGCCCCCGCCGCGGCGGGGGCCTTCTGCCGTGTGAGAAGCCTTACGCCGTCCGTCCCGCGCCCTACGCGAGCGGGCGCGGCAGCGGCTCTCCGTACCAGCGCTCGACCAGGCGGGCCGCAATGGAGATCCCCGACGGGGGCACCATCGCACCCGACTCGAACGCCGCGCGCAGCTCCTCGCGGGAGAACCAGCGGGCCTCCTGGATCTCCTCGCCGTCGACCGTGATCTCCGTGGTGGTGGCGCGCGCCGTGAAGCCCAGCATCAGGCTGTACGGGAACGGCCAGGGCTGGCTGGCGACGTACTCGACCTCGCCGACCCTGACGCCCGCCTCCTCCCACACCTCGCGCACGACCGACTGCTCGATCGACTCGCCCGGCTCCACGAACCCGGCCAGCGTCGAGAAGCGCCCCTCCGGCCAGTGCACCTGCCGGCCCAGCAGCGCACGGTCGTGCTCGTCGGTGACCAGCATGATCACCGCCGGGTCGGTGCGCGGGTAGTGCTCGGCTCCGCAGCCCGGGCAGCGCCGGATGTGCCCGGCGGCCGCGACCACCGTCCGCTCGCCGCAGCGGGAGCAGAACCGGTGCATCCGCTGCCAGTTCTCCAGGGCCACCGCGTGCACCATCAGCCCGGCGTCGCGCGGGGACAGCAGCAGTCCGGCCTCGCGCAGGCCGGCCGCGCGGGCCGACTGGTCCATCCGGCCGGGCAGCGCGTCCTTCTGGAGCGCGAAGTACCGTACGCCGTCCTCGTCGGTGCCGAGGAAGTAGCGGTGCGTCTCGGTGACCGGGGCCTCGAAGGCCGGGGTCATCACGATCCCGGTCTCCCCGTCGGGGGTGTCGTCGATCAGGACCTGGCCGCCGGAGACCACGAACACGCGGGTCGTCGGGTGGCTCCAGGCGGCGGCGAGCCAGGCCTCGTCGAGGCGGTGGTGCGCGGCGCGGTCGATTCCGCTGGGCGCGGTGAGCGAGATCGGCTGCTCGGTATGGGTGCTCACAGGTACTTCCAACTCCCCCGGTGGTGGGACAGGCAGGCTCGGCGACTCGTGACTCTTGACTCGGTACGTCTCGGTACGTGCGGTGCGGTGGCGGGTGCGTGCGTCAGGCGGGCTTCCCGTGGTGGGCGGCCAGGTCGCCCCACAGGTGGGCGGCCGTTTCGACGCCCTTGAGGAGCAGGTCCAGCTCGACCTTCTCGTTCGGCGAGTGCCAGCCGTCCGACGGCACGGAGATGCCGAGGAACAGGACGGGCGCGTCCAGGACGTCCTGGAGGTCCGCCGCCGGTCCGGAGCCGCCCTCGCGGGTGAAGCGGACCTTCTCGCCGAAGGCGCGGCCCATGGCCCGCACGACGGACTGCAGCGCCGGATGGTCCAGCGGCGTCAGGCACGGCCGGGTGGGGGCGCCGAAGACGATGGAGTGGCGGATCCCCTCCGGGATGCGCGCCGCGACCCAGTCCCGGACGGCCGCCTCGACCTCGTACGGGTCCTGCCCGGACACCAGGCGGAACGACAGCTTCAGGTGCGCGGAGGCGGGCACGATGGTCTTGCCGCCGGGGCCCTGGTAGCCGCCGCCGATGCCGTTGACCTCGGCGGTCGGGCGGGCCCAGACCCGCTCCAGGGTGGAGTAGCCCTTCTCGCCCGCGGTGGCGTGCGACTTGGCCGTACGCAGCCACTCGGACTCGTCGAACGGCAGCTCGGCGATCAGCGCCCGCTCCTCGTCCGTGAGCTCGGCGATGTTGTCGTAGAAACCGGGGATCGTGACCCGCTCGTCGGCGTCGTGCAGCGCTGCGACCAGGCGGGCGGCGACGGTGGCCGGGTTGGGCACGGCCCCGCCGAAGGCGCCGGAGTGGATGTCCTGGTCGGGCCCGTGGAGGTCGATCTCGCAGTCGGCGACGCCGCGCATGCCGGTGCAGACGGTGGGGGTGGTCTCGGACCACATGCCGGTGTCGGAGACGATCACGACGTCGGCCGCGAGGCGCTCCGCCTCGCGCTCGACCAGGGCGCGGAAGTGCGGGGAGCCCGACTCCTCCTCACCCTCGACGATCAGCTTGAGGTGCACGGCCGGGGCCTCGGCGCCGGTCGCGGCCAGGTGGGCCCGTACGCCGAGGGTGTGGAAGAAGACCTGGCCCTTGTCGTCGGCGGCGCCGCGCGCGTACATCCGGCCGTCGCGGATCACCGGCTCGAACGGGTCGGTGTGCCAGCCGTCGGCGACGGCGGCGGGCTGCACGTCGTGGTGCCCGTACACGAGGACGGTCGGGGCGTCCGGGTCGGCGCTCGGCCACTCGGCGAAGACGGCGGGCGCGCCGGGGGTCGGCCAGATCTCCGTGACCGGGAAGCCGGTCTCCTTGAGCTTGGCGGCGAGCCATTCGGCGCTGCGACGTACGTCGTCCGCGTGCTCGGGCTGGGCCGAGACGGAGGGAATGCGGAGCCACTCGGCGAGGTCGTCGAGGAAGGCGCCGCGGTGGGTCTCGATGTACGTGCGGACGACGTTGTCCGCCGGGGTTTCGCTCATGCCCTGAGCCTAACCGCCGGGTTGCCGGTCACTGTCCGTGGCCGGTTCGCCTTGGAGGATCCGCTCAAGACCGGCCCGGTCGGGGAGGTTGCGGGGCCTGATCACGCGGCCGCTGCGGACGTGGAGGAAGGCGGCGGTGACCCGGTCGAGGGGCGTGCCGGTGGCTTCCGCCCAGGCCAGGCGGTAGACGGCGAGCTGGAGGGGGTCGGCCTCGGTGGTGCGGCCGGTTTTCCAGTCGACGATCTCGTACGAGCCGTCGTGGTTGCGGTACACGGCATCGATCCGGCCGCGGACGACGCGGCCGGCGAGGGTGAGCTGGACCGGGACCTCCATGCGGTGGGGGGTGCGCTCGGCGTACTCGCTCCGCTCGAAGGCGGCCTTGAGGGAGTCGAGGTCGGCCTCGTCGGCGATCTCCTGGTCGGAGCCGGGCAGCTCGGTGGCGGGGTCGAGGACGTCGAGGAGCGGCAGCGGGAGCTCGTCGAACCGGGACTCGACCCAGGCGTGGAAGCGCGTGCCCTGGCGGGCCGCGGGCTGCGGGGGCTTGGGCATGGGGCGGGCGAGGTCGCGGGCGAAGCCCTGCTCGTCCGCGGCGAGGCGGAGGAGCTGGCTGGCGGAGAGGGCGGCCGGCAGCTCGACGTCGCGCACGGCGGCGCGGGCACGCCGGAGCTCGCCCTCGAGGGCGTCGAGATCCCGGTCCCAGGATGCGATGGCCCGGGCCTCCTCGGGCGTGAGCCGTGCGGTGCCCCGGACCCCGGGCGCGGCTGTGACGCCGGGAGGCGGGTCTGCGGCCCACGGCTCCTCGGAGCCCGGCACACCGGAGCCGGCCTCGGCGCGGGCGGGCGGCACCGCCGCGCCGTCGCTCGGGGCGGAAGCGGCGAAGGCCGCGTCCGCCGCCCAGAGGTCGGCGTCGTCCGGCGCGGGCAGGGCGTCGTCTCCGGCCCAGAGGCCGGCGCCCGCCTCGGCACGCGCGTGCGGGACCTGCGGGGCGGTGGCCGGGGCGGCCCAGGGGGCGTCTGCCGCCCACAGGTCGGCGTCGGCAGAGGCGGGTTCGTCCGCGTACGACGGGTCCTCGCAGTGCGGGGGCCAGACGAAGGGGTCCGCCGGGGCCAGGGCCGGGTCCGGGTCCGGGGCCGGGTCCGGGGCCGGGGCCGCCAGGTGGGACTCGACCAGGGCTGCTGCCTCGCGGCGGAGCCTGAGGGAATCCGGGTCCAGGGGCAGCGGCCAGGACCGGTCCGGGGTGGACTCCGTGGCCAGGGACGGGTTCTCCGCGTCCGGATCCGGTTCCTCCGCCCAGGCTTCGATCTCGCCGTGGCCCGCCACGCAGTGGTCGTGGAGGGAGGACAGGAACGGGGACGGGCCGCGGCGCTTCTTCTGCGTGGGGCCCCACCAGTGCGCCGAGGCCAGGAGGAGCGAGCGCGGGCGGGTGAACGTCACGTAGCCCAGGCGGAGTTCCTCCACCGCCTTGTGCTCCTTCAGGGCGGCCTTGAAGGACTTCAGGCCTGCCGAGGTCCACGCCGGATCGGCCGGGAGGGTGGCCGCGTCGCCGCGCAGACCGTACGGCAGGACCTTGGCGTACGAGGTCCACGGCTCCGGGGCCTTCTCCTTCGGGAACGAGCCCGCGCAGAGGTCCGGGACCACCACCACGTCCCACTCCAGCCCCTTGGACTTGTGGGCGGTGAGCACCTTCACCGTGTTCTCCCCGCCGGGCAGGGCGTGGTCCAGGCCCTTCTCGTACTGGACCGCCGTGCGGAGGAAGCCGAGGAAGGCCAGCAGGGACGCCTCGCCGTCCAGCGACGCGAAGCCGGCCGCCACGTCCAGGAAGCCGGACAGCGACTCGCGGCGCCGGGCCGCCAGCGCGTGCGGCGACGCCGACAGCTCCACGTCGAGGCCGGTCGCGGCCAGCACCCGGTGCAGTACGTCCATCAGCGGGTCGGAGAGCGAACGCCGCAGGTCACGCAGCTCCTGGGCCAGGTGCGCGAAACGGACCCGGGCTGCGGCAGAGAACGGCAGGTCGTCCGCAACAGAGCCGGAGCCGTCGAGGAACGTCTCCAGCGCGTCCGCCAGCGACACGATCTCCGCCGGGTCCACGCCCTCCACCGCCGCCGCGAGGCGCTCGTCCGGGTCCACCTCACCCGCCGCGCGGCCGACCAGCTGCCGTGCCCGGCGGCCCAGCAGCGCCAGGTCGCGGGCGCCGATCCGCCAGCGCGGGCCGATGAGGAGCCGGACCAGGGAGGCGTTGGCCCCCGGGTCCTGGAGCACCTCGCACACCGCGACCAGGTCCGCGACCTCCGGCAGGTGCAGCAGCCCGGAGAGCCCGACGACCTCCACCGGCACGTCCCGGGCCACCAGTACGGCCTGGATCTGCGCGAAGTCCCGCGCGGACCGGCACAGCACCGCGATCTCGCGCGGCTCCGTCCCCGTGCGGACCAGGTGCGCGACCGAGTCCGCGAGCCACTCCATCTCCTCGGCGTGCGTGTTCAGCAGGGCGCAGCGGACGGTGCCGGCCTGCTCCTCCCCCGGCGCCGCGCGCAGCGCTTCGACGCCCTCGTGCATGGACCGCAGCGGGGCGGCCAGCTCGTTGGCCAGGTCGAGGAGGCGGCCGCCGCTGCGCCGGTTCTCGCTCAGCGAGAACCGGGTCGCGGGGCTGCCGTCGGCGTGCGGGAAGTGCTCGGGGAAGTCGTCCAGGTTGGCCACGGACGCTCCGCGCCAGCCGTAGATCGCCTGGCAGGGGTCGCCGACGGCGGTCACGGCGTGTCCGCTGCCTCCGCCGAACAGGCCGGACAGCAGGAGGCGCTGGGCCACGGACGTGTCCTGGTACTCGTCGAGGAGGACCACCCGGAACTCCTCGCGCAGCAGCGCCCCGACCTCGGGCCGGGTGGTGGCGAGCTGCGCGGAGAGGGCTATCTGGTCGCTGAAGTCGAGCAGGTCGCGGGAGCGTTTGGCGGTGCGGTAGCGCTCGGTCAGCTCCAGCAGCTCGAGGCGGCCGCGCACGGCCTCGGGGACCTTGCGCAGGTCGTCGTTGGTGAGCTTGGCGCCGGCGAGGGCGTCGAGGAGCTCCGTGTCGTACGCGCGCAGCTCGGCCGGGGTGACCAGGTGCTCGGAGAGTTCGCCGTCCAGCGCGAGCAGGTCGCTGACCAGGTCGGGGACGGATTTGGTGAGCGCCGGGTACGGGCCGGGCGCCTCGCGGAGCACGCGCGCGGCGAGCTGGAAGCGGGTGGCGTCGGCGAGGAGGCGGGCGCTGGGCTCCAGGCCGATGCGCAGGCCGTGGTCCTTGAGGAGCTGGCCGGCGAAGGCGTGGTACGTGGAGATGCGCGGCTCGCCGCCGGCCGCGTCGGGCCCGGCGGCGGTGGGGGTCCCCCCGGCGAAGCCGGGGGGAGGGTCCGGGTCGGTGATGCCGGCCCGCGCGAGGGCCTTGCGCACGCGCTCGGCGAGCTCGCCGGCGGCCTTGTTGGTGAAGGTCAGGCCGAGGACCTGCTCGGGCGCGACGGCTCCGGTGCCGACCAGCCAGACCACGCGGGCGGCCATGACCGTGGTCTTGCCGGAGCCGGCGCCGGCCACGATGACCTGAGGGGCGGCAGGGGCGGTGATGCAGGCCAGCTGTTCGGGCGTGAAGGGGATGCCGAGGAGCTCCTTGAGCTGCTCGGGGCCGGTGAGGACGGACGGACGCGCGGACACGTGAAGAGGCTAGCCGGACCCACGGACACTCCCGGCCGCCGTCTCACCGGCCGGTCGGCCGACGGCCAGCCGCTGGTTGCCCCGAGGTTGCGGCCGTGTGACTCACTCCACCGTCTGCCGGCCCTCCGGGCGGGCGCTGCACGAGCTGCGGAAGGAGCAGTGGTCGCAGTGCTTGCCGGTGGCGGGCGCGAAGCGCTCGTCCAGGACCCGGCCGGCGGCGGTGGCGAGCAGGTCGCCGACCCATTCGCCGTTCAGCGGCTGCTGCGCCTGGATCCTGGGCACCGCGTCGCCGCCGTCGCGCTGGGCGGCGCCCTGGCGCAACTGCACCAGCTCGGCACCGCCCGCTTCGGGGCGCAGCCCGTCGAAGACCTCGTCGACGGCGCCTTCGCGTACGGCGAGCTGGTACACGGCGAGCTGGGGGTGCCGCGCGACCTCGTCCTTCGTGGGCGCGGCCTTGCCGGTCTTGAAGTCCACGACGTACGCACGCCCCAGGGGGTCCGATTCGACCCTGTCCATGGAGCCCCGGATCCGGACGGTGTGGTCGCCCGCTTCGAGCGTGACGTCGAACGCGTGCTCCGTGGCCACGGCCGCCCTGCCCGCGCGGTCGGTGGTGTGCCAGCGCAGGAAGCGCTCCAGGGCGGCGCGAGCGTTGTCCTTCTCCTGGCGGGATTTCCAGGGGGCGTCGAAGGCGAGGGCGTCCCAGACGGAGTCGAGGCGTTCCATCAAGACGGCGAGGTCGGCGGGGGTGCGGCCGGAGGCGACCTCGTCGGCGAGGACGTGGACGACGTTGCCGAAGCCCTGGGCGGCGGTGGAGGGGGCGTCGGCCTTGACCTCGCGGCCGAGGAACCACTGGAGGGAACAGGTGTTGGCGAGCTGGTCCAGGGCGCTGCCGGAGAGCGTGACGGGCCGGTCCCGGTCGCGCAGCGGGACGCTGCTGCGGGTGGGCTCGTACAGCCCCCACCAGCGCTGCGGGTGCGCTGCGGGGACCAGCGGGCGGTCGTCCTCGTCGGTGAGCGCGGCGAGGCGGGCGAGGCGGCGGGCGGCGGCGTCGCGCAGCGCGGGCGAGGCATCGGGGTCGACGGTGGTGGCGCGCAGCTCGGCGACGAGCGCGGGGACGGCGAGGGGCCGGCGGGGTCGGCCGGTGACGTCCTTGGGGGTGACGCCGAGCTCGGTGAGGAAGCGGGAGGGCTGGTCGCCGTCCTCTGCGGGGGCCTTGACGGCGGTGACGACGAGGCGGTCGCGGGCGCGGGTGGCGGCGACGTAGAAGAGGCGGCGCTCCTCGGCGAGCAGCGCGCCGGGGGTGAGGGGCTCGGCGAGGCCGTCCCGGCCGATGCGGTCGGCTTCGAGGAGGGAGCCGCGGCGGCGCAGGTCGGGCCAGAGCCCTTCCTGTACGCCGGCCACGACGACGAGCCGCCACTCCAGGCCCTTGGAACGGTGGGCGGTCATGAGGCGGACGGCCTCGGAGCGGGTGGCGCGGGTGGTGAGGGTGTCGGCGGCGATGTCCTCGGCCTCGAGCTGTTCGAGGAAGTTGAGGGCGCCGCGGCCGCCGGTGCGCTCCTCGGCGCGGGCGGCGGTGTCGAAGAGCGCGCAGACGGCGTCGAGATCGCGGTCGGCGTTGCGGCCGGCCGCGCCGCCGCGGCGGGCGCCCCGCTCAAGGCGCTGGGGCCAGGGGGTGCCCTCCCAGAGGGTCCACAGGGCCTCCTCGGCGGTGCCGCCGCCCTGGAGGAGCTCGCGGGTCTTGCGCAGCAGCAGGCCGAGGCGCTGCGCTCCGCGGGCGTAGGCGGGGTCGTGGGCGGTGAGCCGTTCGGGCTCGGCAAGGGCGCGGGCGAGCAGGACGTCGGAGGGGGCCGGCACCTTGATGCCGGCGGCCCGCTCCTCGTCGCGCAGGGCCCGCCCGAGCCGCCGCAGATCGGCGGCGTCCATCCCGCCGAGGGGCGAACTCAGCAGCGCGAGCGCCGCCTCGACCCCGACCCACCCTTCGCCCTCGCCCGCGGCGTGCTCGGACCCGGCGCCTTCGCCGCCGGAACGCTCGGCTTCGCCGCCGTCGCCTGCGGAAGGCTCGGGGGCACCGTCGTCGCCGGCGGCAGGCTCGGGGTCCGGTGCGGTGCCGGGGCCGGGCAGGCCGGGGTCGGCCGTGCCCGCGGCGGCGGAGGCCGGGGCCGGGGTGGCGGAGGCCGGGGCCGGGGCGGGGTGGCGGTCGGCCGCGGCCGGGGTGGCGGCCGTGCGGAGGGCCGTGAGGAGGGGGGTGATCGCCGGTTCGTGGCGGAGGGGGGTGTCCGAGCCGTCCGTTTCCGCCGGGACCCCCGCCGAGATCAGGGCGCGGCGCATTGCCGGGAGGGTGCGGCCGCCGGCGCGGACCAGGACGGCCATGTCCTGCCACGGAACGCCGTCCTCCAGGTGCGCGCGGCGCAGGATGTCGGCGATGTTGTCCAGCTCGGCCCCGGCCGTGGGGTACGTGAACACCTCCACCGCGCCGCCCTCCCGGACGGGGGTCAGGGCGCGGTGGGCGCGGACCGCCGCCGAGGGGAGGCGCGGGACCGGCATACGGGTGGTCAGGAGGCGGGTCGCCGCCAGGAGGTTGGCGCCCGAGCGCCGGGCCACCGTCAGGGCGTGCACCGACGCGCCCGGGAAGGAGCCCTCGAAGTCCAGGACGTTGTTGATGTCGGCGCCGCGGAAGGCGTAGATCGACTGGTCCGGGTCGCCGAACGCCACCAGCGTGCCCGCCGGCCCGGCCAGGGCCCGCAGCAGGCGCATCTGGGAGGCGTCCGTGTCCTGGTACTCGTCCACGTAGATCACGTCGTAGGCGCCGGTGAGGGACGGGGTGCGTTCCGCCAGCAGGACCGCCCGGTGGACCAGCTCCGCGTAGTCCAGCGTGCCCTGCAGGTCGAGGACGTCCAGGTACTCGGAGAGGAACGCGGCCGCCGCCTTCCAGTCCGGGCGGCCCAGCCGGGTCGCGAACGCGTCCAGCGCCGTCGGGCCGAGGCCCAGCTCGCGGGCGCGGGCGAGCACCGCGCGGACCTCGTCCGCGAAGCCGCGCGTGGTCAGCGCGGCCCGCAGGTCGTCCGGCCAGCGGATGGACCGGATGTGCCGCTGGCCCTCCAGCAGGGTGCGGACGGTCACGTCCTGCTCCGGACCGGACAGCAGGCGCAGCGGATCCGCGAACAGGTCGGTGTCCTGGTGGGCGCGGACCAGCCCGTAGCAGAAGGAGTGGAACGTGGTGGCCTGCGGAGCCCGCGCCCCGCCGAGCCGCAGGGCGGCCCGGTCGCGCAGCTCCACCGCCGCCTTGCGGCTGAAGGTGAGGATCAGGATCCGGGCGGGGTCCGTCCCGGCTTCGACCCGGGCCGCGGCCGCCTCGACCAGCGTGGTCGTCTTACCGGTGCCCGGTCCGGCCAGGACGAGAAGCGGTCCGTGGGCGTGATCAACCACCGCCTGCTGCGCTGCGTCCAGAACAGGGGGATCCACCCGCTGCGGCCCGGTGCGCACGAGGCGGTACGCGTCAGGGGTCCGCGTACGCCGCCGCTCGGAGCGGTCGGATGGAGAGGTGATCACGTGGGGTGCCGGTCCAGGTCCTGGTGGGTCTGCGGTTACTGCGGTTGCTGCGCTCGCAGCGGGCTCCGCGGCCGCGGCCGCGCTTGCCGAAGAGGCAACGCTACGGCAACCGGCGGGTCCCGCGCAGTTCCCCGGGGCACGGGCAGGGGGGCCGCAGCAACCCTCGCCGGTCCCCCGTACCGTCGCCCGTACGGGCGCTCGACCGCCCGCCCGGGCCGCGCATGGACCAAGCTGTCAGATGTGACCCTCGTCCCGTGCGGCGTGCTCCTCCAGCCCGTCCCAGCGCGCCCGCGGCATGTTCAGCCGGGCCTCGCCGTCGGCGGTCAGCCGCAGCGGGGTGGCCTCCGCGCGGTAGCGCTCCAGGGCCCGGTGCTCGCTGCCGGGCAGCGGTCGCCCGTCCGACCGGACCACCCGCCACCAGGGCACGGCTCCCCCGTACAGGGCCATCACGCGCCCGACTTGGCGCGGCCCGCCCTCGCCGAGCCATTCGGCGACGTCCCCGTACGTCATCACCCGGCCGGGCGGAATCCGCTCGGCCGCCTCCAGCACCCGCTCCGCGTACGCGGGCAGCTCTTCGCTCATTGCGCCCATGGTGCCGTACATCACGGACCGGTTCCCGGAAGGTTTCCTTCCGTACCGGCGCGCACCCTGATGACCCGCCCGCCGGTCGGTCCGTGCCACCATCTTCCGGGCGGTGACTGGTGATACGCGATCAAGAAGAGACGGAAGTGACGACGAAGGAGCAGGGTGTGAGCCCTCCGGACGGCGCGGCTGAGGACGACGGCACGCGCCCGGACCCGCACCCCGGGCCCGGGAAGCTCCCCGACGAGCCACCCGGCCGGACCGCGCCCGGACCCCGGGCCCGGGCCAACGCCGGAACCGGAACCGGAGCCGGAGCCGGAGCCGGATCTGGGGACGAGCCCGGCGCCGACGGGCCGCACGGGCGCGCCTCCGCGTCCGCCGACCACGTCGAGGTCGACGAGCCGCTGCTCGCCGCCCGCGTCCACCGCCCCTCCGACCTCGTACGCCTGCTCGTCGGTGTCCTCGGCATCGCCGTCGTCCTCGCCATCGCCGCCTTCGCCCACCGCACCACCGCCGGCCTCGAAGCCGACATCTCCCAGGGCACCGGTGCCGCACCCGATCTGCTGATCAAGGTCGCCGGGCTGGTGTCCAGCATCGCCGTGCTGCTCGTACCCGTGGCCTTCGCCATCGAGCGGCTGATCAAGCGGGACGGGCTGCGCATCGCCGACGGCGTGCTCGCCGCGGTCCTCGCGCACGGCGTCACCCTGGCCACCGACCTGTGGGTCTCCCAGGCCGCCTCCGACACCATCCAGGAAGCCCTCACCCGTCCCACCAGCTTCGGCGGCCCCCTCACCGACCCGGTGCACGGCTACCTCGCGCCCGTCATCGCGTACATGACCGCCGTCGGCATGACCCGCAGGCCGCGCTGGCGGGTCGCGCTGTGGGTGGTGCTGCTGCTGGACGCCTTCGCGATGCTGGTCAGCGGGTACACCACTCCGTTCTCGATCATCCTGACCGTGCTGATCGGCTGGAGCGTCGCGTACGGGACCCTGTACGCCGTCGGCTCGCCGAACGTCCGCCCCACCGGGCAGACCCTCCTCGCCGGCCTGCGCCGGGTCGGCTTCAAGCCGGTCAGCGCCATGCGCGCGGAGCTCCCGGACGGCGCCGACGCCTCGGAGGTGAGCGACCGGGGCCGCCGGTACCACGTCACTCTGGAGGACGGCCCGCCGCTCGACGTCACCGTCGTCGACCGCGAGCAGCAGGCGCACGGGTTCTTCTACCGGGTCTGGCGCCGGCTCACCCTGCGCGGCATCACGACCCGGCGCAGCCTCCAGTCGCTGCGCCAGGCACTGGAACAGGAGGCGCTCCTCGCGTACGCGGCCATCGCGGCCGGGGCCAACGCGCCGAAGCTGATCGCCACCTCCGAACTGGGCCCGGACGCCGTCATGCTCGTGTACGAGCACCTGGACGGCCGGCCCCTCGACGCGCTCGCCGACGAGGAGATCACCGACGACCTGACCCGCAGCACGTGGAAGCAGGTACGGGCGCTCCAGTCGCGGCGGATCGCGCACCGGCGGCTCACCGGCGACGCGCTCGTGGTGGATCGTTCCGGCAATGTCGTCCTCACCGACCTGCGCGGCGGCGAGATCGCGGCCGGCGACCTGGTGCTCCGGATGGACATCGCGCAGCTGCTGACCACGCTCGGCCTGCGGATCGGCGCGGAGCGCGCGGTGGCCTCGGCGGTGTCGGTGCTCGGCCCGGACGCGGTGGCGGACTGCCTGCCGCTGCTCCAGCCGATCGCACTGAGCCGCTCCACCCGGGCGACGCTGCGCAGGCTGGCCCGCGAGCGGGCCGACCGGCAGCGGGAGGCCGTACTGGAGTCCTCGCGGGCGGCGAAGTCGGCGCGCGAGGCGGCTGCGGAGGAGGCGAAGCCGGACCGGAAGGCGGGCAAGGCGGGGAAGCCCGGGGCCAAGTCGGCGGCGGTCACGGCCGCGGAGAAGAAGGCCGAGAAGAAGGCGCTGGACGACGCGCTCGACGGGGCCCGCGAGGAGGACCTGCTGAGCCAGATCCGCCAGCAGGTGCTGCTGATCCGCCCGCAGGCGCCGGTGGAGCCGGCCCGCCTGGAGCGGATCCGGCCGCGCACGCTGGTGTCGTTCATCGCGGGCGCGTTCGGTGCGTACTTCCTGCTCACGCAGCTGGCGCACGTGGACTTCGCGACGATCGTCGGCGAGGCGGAGTGGGGCTGGGTGGGGGCCGCGCTGGCCTTCTCGGCGCTGACGTACTTCGCGGCGGCGATGAGCCTGCTGGGCTTCGTGCCGGAGCGGGTCTCGTTCCTGCGGACGGTGGTCGCGCAGGTGGCGGGGTCCTTCGTGAAGCTGGTGGCGCCGGCGGCGGTCGGCGGTGTCGCGCTGAACACGCGGTTCCTGCAGCGGGCGGGGATCCGGCCGGGTCTGGCGGTGGCGAGCGTGGGAGCCTCGCAGCTGTTCGGGCTGGCGAGCCACATCCTGCTGCTGCTGGCCTTCGGATACCTGACGGGCACCGAGAAGACCCCGGAGATGACCCCGTCCCGGACGGTCATCGCGGGTCTGCTCACGGTGGCGGTGCTGGTGCTGGTGGTGACGGCGGTCCCGTTCCTGCGGAAGTTCGTGGCGACGCGGGTACGGGCGCTGTTCGCGGGTGTCGTGCCGCGCATGCTGGACGTGCTCCAGCGGCCGCAGAAGCTCATGACGGGCATCGGCGGCATGCTGCTGCTGACCGGCTGCTTCGTGATGTGCCTGGACGCGTCGATCCGGGCGTTCGGAGGCGGCCAGGCCCTCAGCTACGCGAGCATCGCGGTGGTCTTCCTGGCGGGCAACGCCCTGGGCTCGGCGGCGCCGACGCCGGGCGGTATCGGCGCGGTGGAGACGACCCTGACGCTGGGCCTGATCGCCGCCGGGCTGGACAAGGAGGTCGCCATCTCGGCGGTGCTGCTGTTCCGCCTGATGACGTTCTGGCTGCCGGTGCTGCCGGGCTGGATCTCGTTCAACTACCTGACCCGCAAGGAAGCCATCTAGCTCCGCTGGGGTCGGGGGTGCCGGGCCGCGGCAGCAGGGCTGCGGCTGCGGCGCCGTCGCACAGCCCCGGCTGCGCCGGGCTCCGCCCCGGCGCCCGCGCCTCAAACGCCGGCGGGGCCGGACCATCCCGGCGTCCGAGCGACGGGTCCGGGCAGGGCCCGGTGAACGGAAGAAGGCCGGCCGCACGGGCGGGGCGCCAGCCAGGGCGACAGGCAGGCGGCCCCCCGGACGACGTGGGCCACCACGCCCGGCTCACCGGCAGCCGCGACTGCGACGACCGGCACCGGTGCGTCGCCCAGTCCGGCACCAACGGCCACCTCGACGTCCGCTTCACGTACGAGCCGGGCCGCACCACCCTGATCGACTCCCTGGGCCACCGGACCCAGTTCCTGGTCAACGACCTCGCGCAGATCACCGCGGAGATCGGCCCCACGGGCGCGACCACCCACTTCACCCACGACGCGTACAACCGCCTGCTCTCCCGCACGGACCCGCTCGGCCACACCACCGGCCGGTCTGGTCACGACGTACGCGTGCGACGTCTTCGACGCCCTCTCGAGTGCGGTGTCCCCGGACGCAACGGTCACCTGGCTGCGCGACGAGGCAGCCCGGCTGCTCGCGGAGACGGTCGACGGCCGCACCCTCACGTACGGGTACGACGCCCTGGGCCGCCGCACGAGCCGCATCACCCCCACGGGGTCGGAGTCCTCGTGGACGTACGACGCGGTGGGCAGGCGCTCGACGCTGACCACGGCGGGTCGCACGTTGAGCTTCGACCGGGACGCAGCGGGGCAGGAACTGACCCGCACGCTGAACCCGTCGCTCTCCCTCACCCACGAGTACGACGACATGGGCCGCCGGGCCGCGCAGTCGGTCGTCGGCCAGGACGGACGGACCCTCCAGCGCCGCGGCTACAGCTACCGGGCCGACGGCTACCTCACCGGCATCGACGACTCCCTCACCGGCCCCCGCACGTTCACCCTCGACTCCGCCGCCCGCGTCACGGCGGTGGAGGCGACGTCCTGGTCGGAACGGTACGCATACGACGAGGCCGGAAACCAGACGCACGCTTCCTGGCCGACCCGCCACCCGGGCGCGGAGGCCCAGGGCGAGCGCACGTACACGGGCACCCGCATCACCCGCGCGGGCTCGATCCGCTACGAACACGACGCGCTGGGCCGCGTGGTGCTCCGGCAGAAGACCCGCCTGTCCCGCAAGCCGGACACGTGGCGCTACGAATGGAACGCGGAAGACCGGCTCACGGCGGTCACCACCCCGGACGGCACGCGGTGGCGGTACACGTACGACCCCCTGGGCCGCCGCACGGCCAAACAGCGCCTCTCGGATACGGGCACGGTCGTCGAGGAAACGCTCTTCACCTGGGACGGCACGACCCTCTGCGAGCAGACCGCCGGCGGTGTCACCCTCACCTGGACCCACCAAGGCCTGCACCCCCTCACCCAAACGGAACGCCTCGACGAGGCGGAGGTGGACGACCGCTTCTTCGCGATCGTCACCGATCTGATCGGCACCCCGACCCAGCTCCTCGCCGAAGACGGCACGACGGCGTGGCGCACCCGCAGCACCCTGTGGGGCACCACAACCTGGAACCGCGACGCGACGGCGTACACCCCGCTCCGCTTCCCGGGCCAGTACTACGACCCGGAGTCCGGTCTCCACCACAACTACTTCCGCACGTACGACCCCGAAACGGCCCGCTACCTCTCCCCGGACCCCCTGGGCCTCACCCCGGCCCCGAATCCGGCCACGTACGTCCACAACCCCCACACCTGGTCGGACGCCCACGGTCTTGCACCAGATGGGTGCCCTGAGCGCGACCCCTTTGACTTCAGAGAGCCGAACCCCGCCCACCCGCCGAAACAGAATTTGATCGACGCCATGCGAGCAGCCCCCAGGGGCGAATACGTCGATTGCACCGAAATATCTGAATTCATCATGAGGCAGGCAGGGGGCGAAGGAAAGGTCGTCCACTACATCACCCCCTCCGGGACACTCAGGACACCTGAGGCCGAAGCCAACGGAATCAGAAATGTCGAATATGAATTCCACCAGGTATACACCGACGGTCGATACGTCTACGACCCGACCCTGAGTCTGGATCCAGTACCCCGAGGAGACTACGAGCGGGCTCTGCGCTCGCAGAACCCCGAGCGAGTCATACGATTGGAAGGCCCGGCCGACCTGAACGCGCTGCGGCAGCTACGTAGGAACACGCAGTGGAGGTGACCATGGAGGAACCACTGTCGCGCTTCCAGCGTGCCAGGGCGGCCCTTGAGCGATTCGCACCTGTGGTCTGGCTCAAGTCCACCAGCGAATTCAATCACGCCACCGGGCTCGTCCAGGCACCTACGCTCGGTTGGCGTTTCAGCGAGCCACACCCAGAGCTGAAGGGAATGTTCGCTTCTATCGTGCGAGATGCACCGCGAAACATCGCCTGGTTCTTCGACGAAAGGAAGAACTCGTTGATTATGCCGACGAGGCTGGTCAACGAGTCCGGTCCGGACGGAGCGGGCATCAACGATCTCGCAACGGCCATCAGCCAGCACGACCAGGAGTTCTGTGTCGCCGCGTCCGAGGACATCGAACTCATCATTCAGGCGATCGCCGTGCAGCCCGCACCGCCGACCGCGGCGCGGCTGTACGTGACCCAGCTCGCGAAGAGCTCCGCCGAGGAGCTGCTGTGCGTGGCGGAAAGCCTCACCGGTGAGGCACAGGTCGGCATGGTGTTCCGAGCCGTCGGTGTGCCCGGCGTCGAGGTTCTGCTGACAGCGCTCCGCTGGTACCCGCCCCGGCCGGAAACCAGGAGGCGCGGCCCGCTGGCCAAAGTCGCCCTCGTCGGCAGCGGAGCAGGTCGGATCGGCCTCAAGGAACTGCTCGTCAGCGTTCCCGGCCGCTGAAGCCGCCAGGTCGTCTCTGACCACGGCGACCCGAATGGGTCAGCGCGGGGGCGAGGGGTGCGGGGGGCACGCAGGATGGGGGCATGGGTCGAAACGTGGTGCGGGGTGCCGTTGCCGTTGTGGCTGCCCTTGGGCTGGCCGGGGTCAGTGGCTGTTCCGACAGCGGTTCCGGCAAGCCCGAGGCCGGCGGGACGCCCGGGGCCGCCCCGCTGAAGTGGGGGGAGTGCGAGGCGCCCACCGTCGCCCAAGGCGGGGGCCAGGCGCCGCCCAAGGACTGGGAGTGCGCCACGCTCCAGGTGCCCCTCGACTACGCCAAGCCCGAGGGCGAGACCATTCCGCTCGCGCTGATCCGGGCCAAGGCGCGGGACAAGGGCAAGCGGCTCGGCTCGCTCGTGTTCAACTTCGGCGGACCCGGGGGGTCCGGGATCAGTACGCTGCCGGGCGCCGCCAAGGAGTACGAGGCACTCCGCTCGCGGTACGACCTCGTGAGCTTCGACCCGCGCGGCGTCGGCCGCAGCGCCCCCGTCCGGTGCGAGGACGACAAGCAGCTCGACGCCTACTACGCCCAGGACTCGAGTCCCGAGACACCGGCCGAGGAGAAGGCCTTCGTCGGCAACATCGACAAGTACCAGCAGGCCTGCAAGGACAACTCCGGCCGCCTGCTGCCGTACGTCGGCACCGAGAACGCCGCCCGCGACCTCGACCGGATCCGCCAGGCCCTCGGCGACGACAAGCTGAACTACTTCGGGATCTCCTACGGGACCGAGCTCGGCGGGGTCTACGCCCACCTCTTCCCGAAGAACGTCGGCCGGGCCGTCTTCGACGCCGTCGTCGATCCGACCAAGACCTCCGAAGAGGGGGCACTGGGTCAGGCCAAGGGGTTCCAGCTGGCCCTCGGCAACTTCGCGCAGGACTGCGTGAACCGCGGCGACGAGTGCCGGCTCCAGGGCAGCACCGCCAAGGAGATCGAGGACAACATCATCAAGCTGCAGAAGAGCCTGGCCGACAAGCCCATCCCCGGCATCGGCACGCGGATGCTCACCGACTCCGCCGCGACCAACGGCATCGCGCAGGCCCTGTACTCCCAGGAACTGTGGCCGCTGCTGGAGCAGGGGCTGGACGAGGCCGACGGCGGGCAGGGGCAGCTGCTGATGGCACTGTCCGACGCGCTCAACGGCCGTGACCAGCAGGGGCACTACAGCAACATCGGCGCCGCCAACACGGCGATCAACTGCGCCGACTTCAGGGACCGGTTCACGCTCGAGCAGACGAAGGCGAAGCTGCCCGCCTTCCGCGCCGCCTCCCCCGTCTTCGGGGACTTCCTCGGCTGGGCCCTGATGAGCTGCACCGACTGGCCGGTCCCGGGCGCCTGGGAGACCCCGGACGTCTCGGCCCCCGGCGCCGCGCCCGTCCTGGTGATCGGCAACACCGGCGACCCGGCCACCCCGTACGAGGGCGCCCGCAAGATGGTGGAGCGGCTCGGCCCCGGCGTCGGTGTGGAGCTCACGTACAAGGGCGAGGGGCACGGGGCGTACAACAGCGGCGACAAGTGCGTGCAGCAGGCGGTGAACTCCTACCTGCTGGACGGGAAGGTCCCCGCCGCCGACACGGTCTGCACCGCTTCGCCGAACCCCTCCGGGACTCCCGTCGCACCGGAGCCCCGGTCACAGGGCGCCTGACGCACCGGGGGGCCGTTCCGCGGCTGCGCGGAACGGCCCCTCCGGGACGTGACTAGTAGACCGGCTTCTCGGGCTCGATCTGGTGGACCCAGCCGATCACGCCGCCGCCGACGTGGACCGCGTCCGCGAAGCCCGCCGACTTCAGGACCGCGAGGACTTCCGCACTGCGGACACCCGTCTTGCAGTGCAAGACGATGCGCTTGTCCTGCGGGAGGTCCTGGAGGGCGGTGCCCATCAGGAACTCGCCCTTGGGGATCAGCTTCGCGCCGGGGATCGACACGATCTCGTACTCGTTGATCTCGCGGACGTCGATGATCTCGATCGGCTCGTCGTTGTCGATCCACTCCTTGAGCTGCTTCGGAGTGATCGTGGAGCCGAGCGCCGCCTCCTGCGCCTCCTCCGACACGACGCCGCAGAAGGCCTCGTAGTCGATGAGCTCGGTGACCGTCGCGTTCGGGCCGCACACCGCGCAGTCGGGGTCCTTGCGGACCTTGACCTGGCGGTACTGCATCTCCAGGGCGTCGTAGATCATCAGGCGGCCGACCAGCGGCTCGCCGACGCCGGTGAGGACCTTGATGGCCTCCGTCACCTGGATGGACCCGATGGAGGCGCAGAGCACGCCCAGCACGCCGCCCTCGGCGCAGCTCGGGACCATGCCCGGCGGCGGGGGCTCCGGGTACAGGCAGCGGTAGCACGGCCCGTGCTCGGACCAGAAGACCGAGGCCTGGCCGTCGAAGCGGTAGATCGAGCCCCACACGTACGGCTTGTTCAGCAGTACGCACGCGTCGTTGACGAGGTAGCGCGTGGCGAAGTTGTCCGTGCCGTCGACGATGAGGTCGTACTGGCTGAAGATCTCCATCACGTTCTCGGCCTCGAGCCGCTCTTCGTGAAGGACCACGTTCACGTACGGGTTGATGCCCAGCACGCTGTCACGGGCGGACTCGGCCTTGGAGCGGCCGATGTCCGACTGGCTGTGGATGATCTGGCGCTGCAGGTTCGACTCGTCGACCTCGTCGAACTCCACGATGCCCAGCGTGCCCACACCGGCCGCGGCCAGGTACATGAGGGCGGGGGAGCCGAGTCCGCCCGCACCCACGGCCAGCACCTTGGCGTTCTTCAGGCGCTTCTGGCCGTCCATCCCGACGTCGGGGATGATCAGGTGACGCGAGTACCGGCGGACCTCGTCAACGGTGAGCTCAGCAGCTGGCTCGACCAGGGGTGGCAGCGACACGGGGACTCCAGGGTCATCCCCGCGGGCGCGGGGAGCATTTGTAGGTTGTTCTGTCGCGTAACACTGCCACGCCCCTTTTCATTCCGAGACACCCGTCCCGATCCGCGAGACGATTTCGTCCCAGTACGCGGGCATCGAGGCCCACGGATCGCGCCCGGCGGCGCCTCCCCGGTCCGTGAACCAGACCGTGCCGGCGCCCTGCCAGCGGGCGATCCGGACGGCCTCCTCCAGGTGCGTCCGCGGCACCCCGTGGACCAGGTGGCAGAAGCGCTCGGGCGGGTACTCGGCGGTCCACTCCGCCACCTGCGACCAGCGGTAGTCCGCCCAGGCCCCGGAGAAGGTGACCAGCTGGTCGGCCGCCTCCGCATAGCCCTGGTGCGGGTGCGTGCCGTGTCCCAGCACGATACGGAGGCCGTCGCCGAGCCCGCGCAGGGTGTCGGCGACCCGGCGCACCTCGGCCAGTTCGGCCTCGTCCGCCGGGGCGTCGGCCAGGTAGAAGCCGCCCACCCGGTACCAGTCGAGGAAGCGGTGGGCGTCGGAGACGAGCTCGCCGAACGACCGCGTCCCGTCTCGCATCGCGAGATGACCGAGCACGGTGCCGCCGGCCTCCCGGAGCTTGGCGGCAGCCTCCGTGCAGTGCGGGTCGGGCCGGCCGCCCGGCCCGTCCGTGACATTGAGCACCGTCCAGTGCAGCGGGGTCCCGGGCCGGGTCAGCTCGGCCCATTCGACCGGGGCGAGCAGCGGGTGGGCGTAGCCGGGGGCGCCGAGGCCGAGGCGGCCCGCCCCGGTCGCGGCGGCCGCCGTGGCTGCCGTCGTCAGATGCGGCACGCCGCCTCCATCCAGATGTCCGCGAGGGACTCCTCCAGGTTGATCCGGGGCCGCCAGCCGAGCCGGTCCCGGGCCGTGCGCACGTCGGCCTGCTGCCAGGCGCCGCAGCCGTCGGGGTACGGGTACGCCGGCGCCGCGCCGCCGGCGGCGAGCTGTTCGGCCGTCGCCTCGGAGCGCGGGGCGCCGATGGCGGCGAGCCCGGGCGAGCGGCCCTGGGGCCCGAGCCCGTGGCCGACGCCGTGCCCGGCGCCGTGACCGGGTCCGTGGCCGTGTCCCTGCCCGTGCTGCGGTACGTCGAGCTCGTGCAGGGCGCCTCCGTACCCGGCGACCCGGGCCAGTACCGCCGCCGCGTCGCGCAACCGGACCGCGCGCCCGGTGCCGATGTTGACGACGCCCTGGGCGGCGGAGAGCGAGGCGGCGTGCACGGCCCGCGCCACGTCCCGTACGTCCACGAAGTCGCGCTGGACCCCGAGCCCGCTGAGCTTGAGCTCGCCGTCCCCGTTCTGCATCGCGCGCCGCATGGCCTCGGCGAGCCGGCCGAGCGGGGATCCGGCGGGTGTGCCGGGTCCGACGGGCGAGAAGATCCGCAGGACGACCGCGTCCAGCCCCGAGCCGAGCACCAGCTCGGTGGCGGCGAGCTTGCTCACGCCGTACGGTCCGCCCGGTCTCGGCACGGCGTCCTCGGCCGTGGACGATCCGGGCTGGCTGGGACCGTACTCGGCAGCGCAGCCGAGCTGGACGAGGCGGGCCCCGCAGCCGCTGCGGCGCAGGGATTCACAGATGGTGGCCACGGCGACGGTGTTGTGCCGGGTCAGCTCCCGGGCCCCGCCGCGGGTGGCGCCGGCGCAGTTGATGACGACGCCCGGATGGACGGCGTCGAGGAACCGGGTGAGGGCGCCGGGGCTGCCGGTGGCGAGGTCGAAGCGGACGTCCGCGTCGTCGCCGCGGCCGAGGGCGGTGAGCTGGACGGCGGGGTCGGCGAGCAGCCGGTCGGCGACGTAGCGACCGAGGTATCCGTTGGCTCCGATCAGCAGCACCCTCATCGCGCGGTCCCTCGGTTGGTTGGCTGGCCGGTCATCCTGTGTCTCCTTGGTCGATGGGCAGGGGGGTCGGGGGTAGGGGTGGGTACGGCTCCGGAAAGCGGCGGCGGTAAGGGGACGCTCCGGCTCAGGACCGGGCGTGCGCGGACGCGCGGGACAGCACGAGGACGGCGTGTACGAGGAGCCCCGCGGCGGCGGCGGTCACCGCCGGCGGGGTCGGGACCAGGGCGAGGGCCAGGGCTGCGGCGACGGGCCCGCGCGGGGCGCCGTGCACGAGCAGCAGCCGGGTCAGGAAGAGCAGTACGGCGAGCGGTACGGCCACGCCCGGCGGGGTCCCGGCGAGCGCGGCCGCCCCCGCGGCGGTCGCGGCGAAGGCCAGGGCGGTCGCGACCAGCAGCGGCCGGGCCCGGTCGGCGAAGTCCTCCAGGGCGCGGCTGGCGGCGAGCCGGCTCCGGGCGCGGGCGGCGTACGCGGCGCCGACCAGGTGGCCGGGGGCCGCGGCCAGTGCGAGTCCGACTCCGAGGGGCGTCCCGTGGCGGTGCACCGCCCAGCCGACGACGGCCGCGGCGAGCAGCAGCGCGGCGTACGGGAACCGCCCCGCGGCGGCCCGCCCCGTCCGCCGGGGCCACACCAGGGCGGCGACGGTGGCGAGTACGGCGACGGGCCCGGCGTACGGAACCCCGGCGGCAGCCGCCCCGAGCGCGAGGGCCCCGGGGAGCAGGGCGTACCCGAAGCCGCGTAACGCCCGGGCGTCGGACGGGCGGACGGCACGGGGCGCGGCCGGCTCGTCCCCGCGCGGGGTGCGGGCGTAGAGCTCCTCGGCCAGCGAGAACACGTCCCGGTGCCGGAAGCGCGCGGCGGTGCGGTCGGTGATGCCCTGCACCTCCAGCCCGGCGGCGATCTCCAGCGGGTCCACGGCCCGCTCGCAGAGCGCCCGGTGCCGGTGCAGCAGTGTCTTGACGGGATCCCCGCCGGCCCTGCGGCGGGGGGCCGGGGCGACGGGGGCGGCTTCGTCCAGGGTCATACCGTCGCCTCCGTGGTCGTGGTGGTGGCCGGGGTCCGGGCCTGAGCCGGGCCGGCGCCGCCCGGAGCCTCGCCCGCGCCCGGACCCGCGCCCGGCGCGCCGGCCGGGGCCGCCGGTGCCCGGTCCGCAGCCGCGGCCGCAGCGGCCCAGGTGGGGCTCGTCCAGTGGCCCGGGACCCGGGCCTCGGGGGGCTGCTCGAAGGGGATCCCGCCGTCGGGCCGTGCCGGTCCGCGGGCCAGCAGCCGCAGGTAGATCTCCTTGAAGGCGGCCACGTTCTGCTCGACGGTGAACAGCTCCAGGGCCCGGGCCCGGGCGGCCGCGCCGAGCCGTTGGGCCCGCTCGGGGTCCCTCAGCAGCGACAGGCAGGCGTCGGCCAGCGCCCGCGGATTGCGCGGCGGGACGACGAGGCCGGTGCCGCCGATGACCTCGCACACGCCGCCGACGTCGGTGGACACGGTGGCCCGGCCGCAGAGCATCGCTTCGGCGAGGTTGATCGGGAAGCCCTCGATCACCGAGGACAGCACGACCACCCGCCCGCAGCCGTAGGCGTCGGCCGGCGAGGGGGCCTCGGGCCCGCCGATCTCCTCGAAGGTGACGGGGTTCTCCCCGGCCGTGACGGCGTCGGCGGCCTCGTCGGGGAAGAGCTGCGCGGCGAGCGAGCGGCAGTCGGCGAGGTAGCCGGGGACCACGGCGGTCGCGAAGATCCGCAGCCGGGTGTCCGGGGCGGCCCTGCGCACTTCGGCGAAGGCGTGCAGCAGCGCGATCAGGTCCTTGGCGGGCTCCATCCGGCCGACCCAGACCAGGGTGTCCGGGTCCCCGCAGTCCGGGTCCTCGCCGACGGCGGCGAATCGGTCCGCCTCCATCCCCGGGTACACCGTCTGCAGCCGGTCCCGTGTGGCGCCGCAGCGCTCCTGCCAGCGCCGGGCGTGCGCGTTGCCGGGGGTCAGGAGGTCGGCCCGGGCGTAGATCTCGGCCGCCAGCCGCATGTGGAAGGCCGCGAGCAGGGCCCGGACGGCGGGCCGGGGGGCGCCTCGGCCCGCTCCCGTGCCCCCGGGGCCTCCCTGCCCGGGGGAAGCGTCCGCCGAGTGCTCCAGGTAGTGGGCCCGCAGCTGGACCCCGTACTCGGTGACCAGCAGCGGGACCCCGAAGAAGCGTTTGGCCAGCAGGCCGGGGAGCGCGGCCACCCCGCCCGCGGCCGCGTGGCAGACGTCGACCTCGCGCAGGTCCTCGTACCAGTCGAGGGACAACGGCCGCAGCAGCCGCTCCAGTTCGTCGACGAAGTCCAGCAGGTCGGCCACCTGGGCGCGCTGGACGGAGCGCAGCGCGCCGGGGGCCCGGCAGGCCGACTCCACCGTCCGGACCGCGGTCTCGGAGCGCAGGGCCGCGTACAACCCGCCCTGTTCCCGGGCGAGTTCGGCGAGCCCGTACAGGCCGGCGGCGAAGCGCTCGGGCTCGCCCGCGCAGATCCCGCGGACCAGGTCCTTGAAGCACTCGGCGAAACGCCGGCGCTCACGCCGGGAGTACGTGCGGCCGTCGTCCGCCGGGGCCCAGAGCGGGGCGGTCCAGACGCGGGTGACGTGCTCGGGGAGGACGACCCGGCCGCGCTCCTCCTGCTCGGCGCTGCGGCTCAGTGCGTAGAGCTCGAACTCGTGCTGCGGCAGCCCGCGGACCAGCCGGTCGCACCACAGCCTCGCCTCTCCCGTCGCATACGGATAACCACCTTCCGTGAGCAGTCCGATCCGCACGAGTGGCACCCCCGATCTCCCGTCCAGGCGGTCGCCGTCTGTCCGGTGACCCGCCGCGGGAAACTCAAGCGGATATGCCGATGACGCGACGGACGGTTGTCCGTCGCGCCACCGGAAGGGGTGAAGAGTCGTAACTTTCGCCTGCGGCCCGCGTTCGAGCGCGCTACAAAGGGCCTGCGGCCCTCGTACCTCTCGCGCCCCTCACGGCTCTCCCGCTCGGCGCGGAGCGGACGGGCCGGGCCCGACACGGCGGCAGCTCGCCGCCCCCGGTGGTCAATTGCCGGGGAACACCCAGGGGTTGGGCTTGCACTGGATGCCGCCGATGTCCAGCGACTTGGTCTGCTGCTGCATGATCGGCGCGAGCGAGCCCGGAGTCTGACAGTTCACGTGCCCGTGCCCGAGCCGGTGTCCGACCTCGTGGTTGATGAGCATCTGCCGGTACGCGAACATCTGGTCCGCGCCGTACGTCGGCGAGCCCTGCGCCCAGCGGAACGCGTTGATCATGACCCGCTCGGTGGAAGCGGAGTCACAGCTGACGTTGTCGACGGTGGTGTCCAGACCGGACTTCTCGCACCACACGCCGGTGGTGCCGGGGCTGGCCAGCGTGATGACGAAGTCGGCCTCGCCGCCGGGCACCCGCTCGAAGGTCTTCGTCCCGCCGTGGCCCCAGCTGCGGTCGTCGTTGAGGGTGCGGTGGACGGCCTCGGCGAACAGCTGCGCGTCCAGGCCGAGCCCCTGCTCGACGTCGACCCGGTAGCGGATCTTCTTGCCCTTGCCGGGCGCCGGAGCCACACCGGGGACGGTGTCGAAGGTCCCGGGTCCCTTCAGCTTCTCGTCGATGGGCAGCTGCTGGGCCATCTTCTGCTCGTACGAGAGCTCCACGGCGGGTGCGGCCGACGCGGCGGGTGCGGCCGGGGTCGCCCTGCCGTCGGAGCGGGAGGCCGGGGACCGGCCGGGCTCGGCGCGCTTCGGGTTGTCGCCGGCGGCCCGGGCGGTGGGCGAGGAGCCGCTGTCGCCGTCGGTGGCCATCTGCACGGCGACGACGACGGCGAGCACGGTGGTGACGGCCGCGGCGGCCATTCCGGTGTACGCACGCACCTTTCGCCCGCGACCGGTCCCGGTCTGCTCCTCGCCGGGTTCGGCGGGGGCGGCGGGCGCGGCCGGAGCCAGGGGCTCTGCAGGCGCCACCGGCGGCGCCGCAGCAGCCGCGGTCATCGGCGCACGGGGTCCCGGCACCAGGCCGTGCGTGCCGGTGGAGGTGAAGGGGTCGGCCGGGGGCTGCGGGAGGGTCACCTGCGGGAAGCCGACCGCGGGGGTGCCGAAGGCCGGCGTGTCGCTGTCCATGACGGCGGCGGCCGAACGGCGCGCCCGCGGTACGCCGTGCCAGTCCCCGTAGACCGCGTCGGGCCCCACGCCCCAGGCGCCGCCGGGCTCGCGCTGCTCGGGGTGGCCGCCGCGCGGTTCCTCGTACGGGAACTGCTCCTCGTGCGGGAGGGCCTCCTGGTGTCCCGGGGCCTCCTGGTGCCCCTGGTGTGGCGGGTACCCGTACCCCTGGTACGGAGTGTGCTCCTGGTGCGGAAGGCGCTCCTCGTACGGAGGGTGCTGCTCCCTATACGGCGGGTACTCGGTGTACGGCGGCTGCTCCCCGTACGCCACGTGCTCCCCGGACGGGAAATCCGCTGCGGGTTCCGCCACCGGTGCCGGGCGGACAGGGGCGGGGGCCGGAGCGGGCCCCTTGCGACTATGTCGTCCCACGGTCCTCAGCCTCTGCCGTCTTCGGTTTCGGTATCCCGGTCGGTGTCGTGCAGCAGCTCCCGGAAGGCGTTCGCCACGACCTCTGGGTATTCCATCATCGCCACGTGGCCGGCCTCGGGCAGGGTCAGCAGCCGTGAACCCCGGAAGGACGCCGCCGCCTTCTGCGCCATACGGTACGAGACCAGCTGGTCCCGGCCACCGTAGACCAGCAGGGTCGGCGCGAGTACCCGCTGTGCCTGGCGCCACAGCCCGTGCTGCCCGCCGAGGGTGTAGGCGTCGACGATGCCGCGCGAGGACCGGGTCATCGCGTCCCAGAAGTACGGCAGGGCCATCCGCCGCTCCATCTCCGCGACGGCGTGCCCGAAGCCCTCCGGCGTCACCCGTGAGGGGTCCCCGTAACAGAGGACGGTCACCCCCCGGGTGCGTTCCTCGGCCGTCAGCCCGCGGGTCAGCCGGCCGAACAGGGAAGCCATCCCGGGAACGGCGAGCAGCGCGGTCGGCACGGCCGACCTCTGCACCCGCAGCTCGGGCAGCGCGGGCGAGACCAGCGTGAGCGTGCGCACCAGGTCGGGGCGGACGGCCGCGACCCGGGTGGAGACGGCGCCGCCGAGGGAGTTGCCGAAGAGGTGCACGGGGCCCCGGCCGGCGGCGTCGAGGTGCCGGATGACCGCGCGGGCCAGCGCCGTGACCGAGTAGTCCCGGTCGGCGGGCGGCGGGGACCAGCCGAAACCGGGCAGGTCGAGGGCCTCGCCGTCGACGGTGTCCGCCAACTGCAGCATGAGGTCCGACCAGTTCGTCGACGAACCGCCGAGTCCGTGTACGAACAGCGCGGGGGGCAGATCCGTGCGCCGCGGGGGCCGCGACCGGACGGCGAGCTCCAGTCCGGGCAGCACGGCGGTGCGCAGCTGCTCCCCCTCGGCGACGTGGACGGCTCCCACCTGGGGGGACGGCTCGGATGTGGATCGCACACCCGGCAGCTCGGTCGAAGACATGCGGCCAATGTTACGAGACGATCACGTCCGGACTCTTGTGTTCGGCGTCACAGATGCATGGGATCCGCGTAGCGGGGTATTCGCGATCCTCCTAGGCTCGTACATAGGGCAGGCCCACGAGGGGTGAGGGAAGAAGGGGAGCCACATGACCGTCGACCCCGCAGAGCCGGAAACCTTCCAGGAACGATTCCGGGAAACCCTCGATGCCGAGGCGCCCGAGGCCGATGCGGCGGAGCAGCTGGCCGAGTTGCAGCCCGATGACGACGACCGGGTCACCGGGGTGGACCGCGACGAGGCTGCGGACGGGGACGCCGTCGAGCAGGCGCGGGTGGTGACCCTGGACGAGGACGACTACCGCTGACTCCCCCGGGGCCCGGCGGCCCCGGAGGCGGCCCCAGCTCGAAGCTACCGCGCGGTACCCGTGCCGAGCACCGCTGACCAGCGCCTCCGGGCGGTCCGAACAGCGAGAAAACTCGGCTTCGACCCTACAGATTCGGTTACCGAAAAGTACGATGGCGGCGCGGCGCAGAGCGCACTGTGTTCTTAGAGAAAGTGGGAGGCGGCGTGACAGCCATCGAGCAGACGGAGGCAGCGCGGCCCCGGGGCACGCGACTGCCGCGCCGAGCCCGACGCAACCAGCTCCTGGGCGCGGCCCAGGAGGTCTTCGTCGCGCAGGGCTACCACGCGGCGGCGATGGACGACATCGCCGAGCGTGCCGGAGTCAGCAAGCCGGTGCTGTACCAGCACTTCCCGGGCAAGCTCGACCTCTACCTGGCGCTGCTGGACCAGCACTGCGAGGCCCTGCTGCTCGCCGTGCGCACGGCGCTCGCGTCGACGACGGACAACAAGCTGCGCGTGGCCGCGACCATGGACGCCTATTTCGCGTACGTGGAGGACGAGGGCGGCGCGTTCCGGCTGGTCTTCGAGTCCGACCTGACCAACGAGCCGGCGGTGCGCGAGCGCGTCGACCGTGTCTCGCTGCAGTGCGCCGAGGCCATCTCCGACGTGATCGCCGAGGACACCGGCCTGTCCAAGGACGAGTCGATGCTGCTCGCCGTGGGCCTGGGCGGGGTCTCGCAGGTCGTGGCCCGTTACTGGCTCTCCAGCGAGAGCCCGGTCGCCCGCGACACGGCGGTGGGTCTGCTGACCTCCCTGGCCTGGCGCGGCATCGCCGGCTTCCCGCTGCACGGCACGGAGGGCGGGCAGGCGGCGCAGGCCTGACCTCGTCCCGTCGGGCCGGCCCGCCCCGTCGGCCCGACGCGGTCTGACGTGGCCGCTGTTCGCTGCGAGCGTGTCCGGACCGCCGCATTCGCGTCCCCTCTCCGGGCTAATGTGGACCGGTACGGCGCGGCTGATCGCGCACAACCGACCATCGGAGGGACAAAGCCGTGGAGGTCAAGATCGGCGTGCAGCACGCACCCCGGGAGATCGTGCTGGAGAGCGACTTGAGCGCCGAGGAGCTGGAGCGCATCGTCACCGCCGCGCTGACCGGTTCGGAGCCGCTGCTGAGCCTCACCGACAACAAGGGCCGCAAGGTCCTGGTGCCGTCCGACCGCCTGTCGTACGTCGACCTGGGCGAGCCGAGCGTGCGCAAGGTCGGTTTCGGCGCGCTCTGACGCAGCGCGACCGGCGTCCGAGAACTGGGTGGAACGGCCCGGTGGTTGATCCCACCGGGCCGTTTCCCTTTCTTCCGCTTCGGGTAGGACCGCAGTGAACCGGTTTGCCCCTGACCTGCGGGAGGCCCACATGCTGCTGATGGAAGCGCTCGGCTCTGCCCTCCTGGGCCTCGCCCTGGCCGGAGTGGCCGTGCGGGTGCTGGCACAGCGGCTGCCGTCCCCGAGAGTGGTGCTGGTCAGCGGGATGCTGGGAGCGCTGTTCGGGGCCTATCTCACGCAGTTCGCGCTCGGCCCGGGGCACAACACGCTGACCGCGACCCTCATCGGCTCGGTGCTGGTGTCCGCGGTGGTGCTGTCGCTGCTGCTGCGTCCCGGCGGAGGGCCCCGGCGCTCATCCCACCGGGCTCCGTTTTCGCTCCCGTCGCAGGGCTGACCGGTCCCCGGACTCCTCTGGCCCCTCGGACTCCTCGGACTCGGACTCCTCTCAGTGACCACGTACGTCGGCCCCGTCGCGGGATTCCGCGCCGGGGCCGACGTACGGGCACGTGGGGACGAGCAGGTAAACGATCAGGCGGCGAGGCCCAGTGCGGCCATCCGCTTCGTGTGCGCCTTGGTGATCCGGGTGAACATCTCGCCGACGGCCGCCAGGTCGAAGCCGGCCGCCATCCCGTCCACGCCGCCGACCAGCATCGTGGAGAGCGCGTCGCGCTCGGCGACCACGCGCTGCGCCTGCGAGAGCGCCTCGCCCATCAGCCGGCGGGCCCACAGTGCGAGCCGGCCGCCGCAACGCGGGTCGGCCTCGATGGCGGCGCGCACCTTCTCGACGGCGAAGCCGCCGTGGCCGGTGTCGTCCAGCACGCTCACGACCAGGGCGCGGGTGTCGGTGTCCAGGTGGCTGGCGACCTCGCGGTAGAAGTCGCTGGCGATCGAGTCGCCGACGTAGGCCTTGACCAGGCCCTCCAGCCAGTCCGACGGTGCGGTCTGACGGTGGAAGTCGTCGACGCCCTTGGCGAAGGGCTCCATGGCGGCGGTGGGCTCGGCGTCGATAGCCGCCAGCCGGTCGCGCAGCCGCTCGAAGTGGTGGAACTCCGCGGAGGCCATCTTCGCGAGCTCGGCCTTGTCGTCGAGGGTGGGTGCGAGCTTCGCGTCCTCCGCGAGGCGCTCGAAGGCCGCGAGTTCTCCGTACGCGAGTGCGCCCAGCAGGTCCACGACGGCGGCCCGGTACTGCGGCGAGGCGGAGGCGGTCGCCCAGTCCTGGGCAGCGATCCCGGTCGCCTGGGCGGCGGCGCCGTCGTCGGAGGGCGATGCGTTTTCAACGGTCGACATGCTCCGCACAATAGCCCGCCGGAACGCCCTGCAAGGCACCGCATGCGGTCACCAGCGGTCCGCCCAAACGCGGCTACCAGGTGAATTCACCCGACACAGCTGCGCGATTCCGGGGTACAGTGGTAATGCGCCTGCCGGATACTCGGCGGGCCATCCGAATGAGGATGCCCGGTCGGTGGCCCGATCGGCTCCACCCGACCGCCCTCGGCGTGATGCGTACGTCCATGCGTACCGCCTCTCCACGAGGGGCCCCCTCAGCGGCACAAGCGCTTGAGCGAAGGCTAGTGGTCCCGCGCAGCTTCGTATGTACGTTGCAGTACTGCAAGCCAGGCACGGTACGACCCCCCTCGCCGCCTCGCGCCGCGTCTCACAGAAGAGGCAGCACCCTGACTACGTTCCGAGACCTCGGGATCTTTCCCGAGACGGCCGAAGCCCTTGAGGCCGTCGGCATCGTGTCCCCCTTCCCGATCCAGGAGATGACCCTCCCCGTCGCCCTTTCCGGCACGGACGTCATCGGCCAGGCGAAGACCGGAACCGGCAAGACGCTCGGTTTCGGCCTTCCGCTGCTGGAGCGGGTCGTCGTCCCCGCGGACGTCGAGGCCGGCCGGGCCACGCCCGCGCAGCTCACCGACTCCCCGCAGGCCCTCGTCGTCGTCCCGACGCGCGAGCTGTGCACCCAGGTCACCAACGACCTGCTGACCGCGGGCAAGGTCCGCAACGTCCGCGTCCTCGCCATATACGGCGGCCGCGCGTACGAGCCCCAGGTCGAGGCGCTCAAGAAGGGCGTCGACGTGATCGTCGGCACCCCGGGCCGCCTGCTCGACCTGGCCGGTCAGCGCAAGCTCGACCTGTCGCACGTCAAGGCCCTCGTCCTGGACGAGGCCGACGAGATGCTCGACCTGGGCTTCCTGCCCGACGTCGAGAAGATCATCAACTACCTGCCGGCCAAGCGTCAGACGATGCTGTTCTCGGCGACCATGCCGGGCGCGGTCATCGGCCTGGCCCGCCGGTACATGACGCAGCCGACGCACATCCGCGCCACCTCGCCCGAGGGTGAGGGCGTGACCGTCGCCAACATCAAGCAGCACGTCTTCCGTGCGCACAACATGGACAAGCCGGAGCTCGTCTCCCGCATCCTGCAGGCCGAGGGCCGCGGGCTGGCCATGATCTTCTGCCGTACCAAGCGCACCGCGGCCGACATCGCCGAGCAGCTGGAGAAGCGCGGCTTCGCGTCCGGAGCCGTCCACGGCGACCTGGGCCAGGGCGCCCGCGAGCAGGCGCTGCGCGCGTTCCGCAACGGCAAGGTCGACGTGCTGGTGTGCACCGACGTCGCCGCGCGCGGCATCGATGTCGAGGGCGTCACCCACGTCATCAACTACCAGACGCCGGAGGACGAGAAGACCTTCCTGCACCGCGTGGGCCGCACCGGCCGCGCGGGCAACAAGGGCATCGCCGTCACCCTGGTCGACTGGGACGACATCCCGCGCTGGCAGCTGATCAACAAGGCGCTCGAGCTGGACTTCCACGACCCGGTCGAGACGTACTCCACGTCTCCGCACCTGTTCGAGGAGATGAACATCCCGGCCGGCACCAAGGGCATCCTGCCGCGCGCCGAGCGCACGCGGGCCGGCCTGAAGGCCGAGGACCTCGAGGACCTGGGCGAGACCGGCGGCCGCGGTGGCCGCGGTGGCCGTGGCCCGGCCGCCGCCGCTGCTGCTGCTGCAGTGGTCGAGGACCGTCCCGCCCGTACGCGCACCCCGCGCCAGCGCCGCCGTACGCGCGGCGGGGCCGAGCTCGGTGCCGAGGACGCTGCCGTCACCCCCGTGGTCGAGGCCGAGGCCCCCGAGGCTCCGGCCGGCGACGAGCCGCGCAAGCCGCGGCGCCGCCGGACGCGTTCCGTGACGACGGCTGTCGCCGCTGCGGCTGCCGTGGCCGAGGCGGCCCCGGCCGCGACGGTCGTCGAGGCCGCCCCGGTGGCCCCGGTCGTCGTCGAGGCTCCCGCCGAGGAGGCCCCGGTCAAGGCGCGCCGGACCCGGACCCGCAAGGCCGCCGAGGCGCCGGCCGCAGCCGAGCCGGAGGCCCAGCAGCTTCCGCCGGCCGAGCCGGTCAACGCCGAGCCCGTCAAGGCCGAACCGGTCAGGGCCCGCCGGGTCCCGACCCAGAAGCCGGTCCTCGCCCAGGTGACCCCGATCGCCGAGGCTCCGGCCGCGGAGACGGTGGTCAAGGCCCGCCGGACCCGGACCCGCAAGGTCGTCGACGCGGCCCCGGAGCCGGACTTCCAGGTGGCCCCGCCGGTGGAGCCCCCGGTGAAGGCCCGCCGCACCGCCACCACCCGGACCCGCAAGGTCGCGGAGGCCGCTCCGGTCGCCGAGGCCGCCGCGGTGGCCGAGGAGGCCCCGGCCAAGCCGAAGCGCACCCGGACCCGCAAGGCCGCCGCTGCCGTCGTCGAGGCTGCGGCCGCGCCGGCCGCCGAGGAGGCCCCGGCCAAGCCGAAGCGCACCCGGACCCGCAAGGCCGTCGCGGAGACCGCGGAGGCCTGATCCCCCGCTCCGCCGTCCGGTGGCCCCGGTCCCCTTCCCAGGGGGCCGGGGCCATCGGCGTACCCGGGCTGGACAGGCCCTTACGGGCCGGTAACCTCTGGCCATGAGCAAGCCGCCCCGCCTCACGCTGCCGTCCGGTGCCCGCGCGCACGTCCTGTCCACCGCCCGCGGCGGGTTCGCCGTGCACGAGGCCGGCGAGCCGGTCCGCGGCACCGCCCTGCTGGTCCCCGGTTTCACCGGCAGCAAGGAGGACTTCATCGGCCTCCTCGAGCCGCTGGCCTGCGCCGGGTACCGGGTGGTCGCGGTCGACGGGCGTGGCCAGCACGAGAGCCCCGGACCGCGCGAGGAATCGGCGTACGCGCTGGAGGAGCTGGCGCTGGACGTCCTCGCCCAGGCCGCCGCGCTGGGCGGGGGTCCGGTCCACCTGGTCGGCCACTCGCTGGGCGGGCTGATCGCGCGGGCCGCCGTACTGCGCGACGCGGCGCCCTTCGCCTCCCTCACCCTGATGAGCAGCGGGCCCGCCGCGATCTCGGAGGCGCAGCAGGAGCGCACGAAGCTGCTGGTCGCCGCGCTGGAGGCGATGCGCGAAGACATGGCGGGCGTCTGGACGGCGATGCGGTCGTTCGACCCCGAGGACGCGGTGCCCGACACCCCCGAGCTCGCGGAGTTCCTGCGCGGGCGGTGGCTGGCCACGGTGCCCGAGCAGCTGATCGCCACGGGCCGGATCCTGGTCTCCGAGCCGGACCGGGTGGACGGACTGCGTGGCGTGGACCTGCCCAAGCTGGTGCTGTCCGGCGAGGTCGACTCGGCATGGCCGGTCCCGCTGATGGACGACATGACACATCGACTGGGCGCCGAGCGGGTTGTCGTACGGGGTACCGAGCACTCCCCCAATGCGGAGAACCCACAGGTCACAGCGGGTGCGCTGGCCACGTTCTGGGATGCCCACCCCCAGGTTTAGTTAGCGAATGAAAAAATTTCCTTAGCGTAGGGAATGTTTGCCTCTTACACTTCGTTGGAACAGTGCAAGGAGAACACTGACGAAGGGAGAAGCCCCATGCGCTTCGAGATTCTGCGCCTGGACGATGTCGACGGATCCGCCGTGGACAGCACCGTCGTGGACGCGGCCTCCGTCAACCGGATCGTGCAGCAGGCGGCCGCCGTAGGCCAGCGCATTCTGATCCGACCGGCCGAGAGTGCGTCCTCCTGACACCTCCGCACAAAGACGTCGACGCCCCCGCACCGATCCGGTGCGGGGGCGTTCGCGTACGCGGAGCCGGCCGGGCGCCGGTCAGGCGCCGTGCACGACCTGGAGCACGCCGTTGATGATCTGCTGGACGGCGATCGCGGAGAGCATCATGCCGGCGAGCCGTGTCACGAGGACGACGCCGCCGTCCTTGATGACCCGGATGATCACGAGCGAATAGCGCATCGTGAGCCACAGCACGACGTGCATGGCGATGATCGCCAGCCAGACCGAGACCTGGCCGGTGACGCCGTCCGCCTTCTGCACGGCGAGGATGACGGACACGATCGCACCGGGACCGGCCAGCAGCGGCATGCCGAGCGGGACGAGGGCGACGTTCACGTCCTTGGTCTGCTTGGGCTCGTCGGTCTTGCCGGTGAGCAGGTCGAGCGCGATGAGCAGGAGCAGCAGACCGCCCGCGATCATCAGCGCGGGGACGGAGACGTGCAGGTAGTCCAGGATCTGCTGGCCGCAGACACCGAAGACGGCGATGACGCCGAAGGCCACGCAGACGGCCTGCCAGGCCATGCGGCGCTGCACCTTGGCGGGGCGGCCGGAGGTCAGGGCGAGGAAGATCGGCGTGATCCCCGGGGGGTCCATAATCACAAAAAGCGTGAGAAATAGGGATCCGAAGACGGCGAAGTCGAACACAGTGATGCCTTGCAGGAGAGAGGGGTGTCACGAAGAAAGAAGAAGGGGCGGCGAGACGCGGTTACGCGCCGTTCGCTCCGCCGGCGCCCGGAACGGGGAAGGCCCCCGTCGCGCGGCGCGTGATCTCGCCGTAGATCTCGGGGTCGGTCGTGTACTCCCCGAGGCGGCAGGTCTTGCGGCTGCCGTGGTAGTCGCTGGACCCGGTCGCGAGGAGTCCGAGGTTGCCGGCCAGGGCGCGCAGCCGCGCGCGCGTGTCGGGGTCGTGGTCCATGTGGTCCACCTCGATCCCGTCCAGGCCTGCGGACGCGAGCTCGGCTATCGCGGACTCGGGCACGCACCGGCCGCGCTTGACGGCTGCGGGGTGCGCGAAGACGGTGACCCCGCCGGCCGCCTTGACGAGGCGGACGGCCTCGAACGGGTCCAGCTCGTGCTTCTCGGCGTACGCGCGGCCGCCGTCGGCCAGCCAGTCCGGCGTGAACGCGTCGGACACGGTGGGTACGACGCCCAGCTCGACGAGCGCGGTGGCGATGTGCGGCCGCCCGACGGAGCCTTCGCCGGCGATCCGGGACACCTGCTCCCAGGTGACGCCGACGCCGAGCTCCCGGAGCTTGCCGATCATGGCGTGGGCGCGCGGGGTGCGGTCGTCGCGGACGAGCTCCCGCTCCCGCGCCAGTGCGGGCTCCTCGGGGTCGAAGAGGTACGCGAGCATGTGCATCCCGATGCCGTCGAGCCGGCAGGACAGCTCCATGCCGGTGACGAGGGTGAGCCCGTGCGGCACCGCGGCGAGGGCTTCGGCGTATCCCCCGACGGTGTCGTGATCGGTGATGGCGACCACGTCCAGCCCGGCGGCGGCCGCATTGCGGACCAGCTCGGCGGGGGTGTCGGTCCCGTCGGAGGCCGTGGAGTGGGCGTGCAGATCGATGCGCACGGCCGGGGCTCCAGGGGTCTCGCGGGTACGGGGGGACACCCCAGGATACCGCCCGCCTGCCGCGCGGGCGCCACGCCACCCGACGCCCGGCCCCGGCAGGGGCCTTGGGGATGTCCGGCTACGGACCCAGGACGCGCGGGCTCAGGGCGCCGCACGGGAGGAGTTCGACCTCGGCGCCCGCGTCCCGCAGGTCCGTCAGCACCAGTTCGTCGTACATCAGCAGGCCCGACTGCTCCGGCCAGACCACGGCCCACAGCCACAGCCCGCGCGCCTCGCCGGCGAACACGGCCCGGTCCTCCGGGGCTCCCTTCACGTGCCACAGCGGCGTCGGGCGGCCCGCCGCGACGACCTTGGCGTGCGGAGGGGCCGAGACGTCGATGTACGTACCGGGGTCGGGCCCGTCGATCCCCGCGTAGCGCGCGCCGAGGCCGACCCCCAACTCCTCGGCGACCAGCAGCAGCTCCCCGATCCCGCCGAGCGGTCCGGGACCCGAGCAGGCCACCGCCGTCGCGCGGCCCCCGCTGCGGTCGTCACCGGCCGCCGCCACCCCGGTGAACAGCCACCCCACCGGCAGCGGCCACGGCATCCACACCGGCACCTCCGCCCGGTTCACCACGACGCCCAGGCCCTCGACGCTGGGTGGGATGACGGGCTGCAGGGGGTGCACCGTGCCATGCACCGCACACTGCCACGAGTCGGAGAAAAGCCCGGGCGCCCTGACCCGGCCACCGCACTTCGGGCAACTTGGTTCGCCCCTCATAAGAAGCCACGCTCCTCCCCGCCCGGCGCCCCGTCAAGACACGATCACCCGTCCGGATGTCTCAGTCCAGCGCCACGGCGGTACGAAGAGGATCCCGCAGATCCGTGCCGTGCGACAGCCAGCGTTCCTGCAGCGCCGCCGCGCCGTGCACGCGCTTCCACGCGGCCTCGTTCGCCGTCATCGGCAGGAGGGGGAGGAAGTGCACCGGGTCCATGGGCGCGTCGAGTTCCAGGTCTTCGACCAGTCCGCCCGGCTCCGCGACGAGTACGGAGGTGAAGGGCGCCCCGTCCCACAGCGGGCCGCCGACGTCGAGCGAGGCGCCGGGGGCCACGACCAGCCCCTCCACCTGCGGCGAGGCGCCCAGCACCGCCAGGGGCCGCAGCAGCTTGTCGGTGGGCGCCAGGCCCGCCCGTACGGTCAGCACGAGCTCGGCGCGCGGTCCGCGCAGCGGGTCGGCGACCACGGCGGTCGGGTCGGCCATCGGGTGCGCGGACATGCCGAGGGTCGCGTACCGCACGAGGTCGCCCTCGGCGAAGCGGAGTACTTCGATGCGGTCGGTGCCGAGGAAGGTGACGGCGGCGCGGGCGTCGGGTTCGCCGAGTGCGCTGCGGAGCCGGGCTTCGACGAGAGCCAGAATTTCTGCCATGAAGCGAGCATAGAACTCGTATGAGGCGGGTAAAGGGCGGGTCTTGACCATCCGTCGGCTGATAATGTTGACCGCTGGTCGGGGCCACACTCCTGAGGAGTTGTTTCGGGGCGTCCGACGACAGGACGTCCTCCACGGGGGACCGGCCGGAGGAGGTGGGGCTGCAATGGATCGAAGTCGATCGTGCAGTACCAACCGCTCTTCCACTCCCGGTACGGGCACGTTCCAGCCCGTTTGATCATCTGATCAGTCGAAGAGCGACGGCAGAACTTTGTCCTCCCGTCCTGTTCCTTCCGTCTGCCCGGCCCTGCCCGCCGGCGGCGGCGGAAGGCCTCCCACCCGTACGGTCCGCAGCCGTGCGTGCGAAGGAGCCTGCCATGTCGATGCTGCCCTACCTGCGTGCCGCCGTACGTCCGGCCCTGCGCAGGTCCACCCCGGCCCAGCCCGGCTACGACACCACCCGCGACCCGTCCGCGAGCAGTGCGGTCGTCGACTGCGCCGTGTACCGCGACGGCCGACGCGCCCTGGGATCGGCCCGTCTGACGCCGCGTGAGGCCATGGCCCGGGTGCGCGAGGGCGGTGGCTTCGCGTGGATCGGCCTGCACGAGCCGACCGAGGCGGAGTTCGCGGGGATCGCCGCCACGTTCGGGCTGCACCCGCTCGCCGTGGAGGACGCGGTGCACGCGCACCAGCGGCCGAAGCTGGAGCGCTACGACGACACGCTCTTCACCGTCTTCAAGACCATCCACTACGTGGAGCACGCCGAACTGACCGCCACCAGCGAGGTGGTGGAGACCGGCGAGGTGATGTGCTTCACCGGCCCGGACTTCGTCATCACGGTCCGGCACGGCGGCCAGGGCTCCCTCAAGGGGCTGCGCCACCGGCTCCAGGACGACCCCGGGCTGCTGGCCGTGGGCCCTTCCTCGGTCCTGCACTCCATCGCCGACCACGTCGTCGACGGGTACATCGCGGTCGCGGCGGCCGTCCAGGACGACATCGACGAGGTGGAGAGCGCGGTCTTCGCCGCACCCGCAAAGGGCGGTGCGCGCGGCGGCGACGCGGGTCGCATCTACCAGCTCAAGCGCGAGGTACTGGAGTTCAAGCGGGCCGTCGCCCCGCTGCTGCGGCCGATGGAGCTGCTGAGCGAGCGCCCGATGCGGCTGGTGGACCCGGCCATCCAGAAGTACTTCCGCGACGTCGCCGACCACCTGGCGCGGGTGCACGAGCAGGTCGTCGGCTTCGACGAGCTGCTGAACTCGATCCTCCAGGCCAACCTGGCCCAGGCGACGGTCGCCCAGAACGAGGACATGCGCAAGATCACCTCCTGGGCGGCGATCATCGCCGTCCCGACGATGATCTGCGGGGTCTACGGGATGAACTTCGAGCACATGCCGGAGCTCCAGTGGCGCTACGGCTATCCGATGGTGATGGCGACGATCGTCGGCATCTGCTTCACCATCCACCGCGCCCTGCGCCGCCACGGCTGGCTTTAGAGGGTGCCTTGAGGCTTCGCCGTCGGCTCCGGGGGCACCCCCTACTCTGGTGCGCATGACTCTCAGCACGCTCGACCTGGCCCTCGTCGAGGAGGCCACCAAGAAGTCCGGCCTGATCTGGGTCCGCGGCTCCGGGGCCGACCGGGCCCTGTGGCACGCCTGGGTGGACGGCGCGGCCCACGTGCTGGGCGACGGCCCCGGTGAGCAGCCGTTCCCGGGTCTCGCGGACGGCGCGGCCGCCGAGGTGACCGTACGCAGCAAGGACAAGGGCGGCCGGCTCGTGGCCTGGACCGCGACCGTACGGGAGCTCGCGCCCCGCGGCGAGGAGTGGCAGGCCGCCGTCGCCGAGCTCAAGGGGAAGCGGCTGAACGCGCCCGACTCGGAGGAGATGACCGAGCGGTGGGCGCGCGAGTGCCGGCTGCTGCGGCTCGAGCCGGTGACGGCGAGCACCGACCTCCCGGGCGGATCGCTTGCCGCGGCCCCGCTGGGCTCGCCGGCGGTCACCCGCCGCCCCATCCCGGCCGCCCTGCCGAAGCTGCTGCTCAAGCGGAAGAAGGCGGCCCGCTAGGGACGGTCCTATTTCTTGGGGCCTTCCGGGCGCTCGGCTACTTCGTCGGGTTCGACCCCTGGCCGGAGGCCTTGCTCGGGGCCGGGGCGGGCGCCCCGCCCTGATCCTTGGTCGTCGGCATCTGGGACCCGTAGTCGACCGTCTGGTCCTGCGCGGGTGCCTCCAGCGGGAACGCCTTGCCCCACTCGGCGAGGTCGACCCGGCCGGCCCCGCCGGCCCGCTCCAGGCGCAGCGGGTACGGGGTCCCCTCCAGGGAGACCGACAGCTTGCCGCCCTTGCCCTTGTCCGCCGTGACCAGGACCGCTCGGGTGGGCCCGACCTTGGTGTAGTCGCCCTTGGCGAGCTTGCCGTCGAGTCCGAGCAGCCCGTCGAGCAGGACGTGCATGTCGGTGAACCCGCGGAACTGCTTGTACGTGGGGTCGCTCTCGGGCACCTTCACGTACTTGTCGCCGAGCTTGCCGGCCGAGTCGGACTTGCCCCAGAAGGCGGCACTCGCCTTGAGGTAGAGCTGCTCCCCGACCCGCAGCACCTGGAAGGTGTCCTCCTGCGACTTCACCTCACCGGAGCCGCCGTCCTTCCCCAGCCGCATGTCGAGCGTGAAGGACTTGCCGCCGCTGACGAGCGTGCCGGACAGGTGGACCGAGTCTGCGGCGCCGGCCGCGGCCTTGGCCTTGTCCTCGATCTGGTCGGCGGAGAGCTTGCCGACCCCGTTGGTGCCCTCGTCGGGGTCCGCGCCGCAGCCCGCGCCGGTGACGGCCAGGCCCGCGAACAGGACACCGGCGAAGGCCGCCCGGCGCAGCCGTGCGGCGGGGAGGTAGGCGGTCACGGGCAGGTGCCTCTCGTCGTGCGTCTTCGAGCAGCAGGCAGCGTACCCGCCCGTAGCGACCGTGCCGGGCGGGTGGTCGGCCTACCCGGGCACGCCCGGCCGGCCCGCCTCCCCAGGCTGCGCACGGGCGGACCGCCCCACCAGGACGGTCTCCCGCGGCACGGGCTAGCCTGAGGGGCGGCAGGACTGAGGATCGACGCTCTAGGAGGCGCTCGCATGGCTGGTGGCGCCCCGCGGATCTTCGTCTCGCATCTGTCGGGTGTGCCCGTTTTCGACCCCAACGGCGACCAGGTCGGCCGCGTCCGCGACCTCGTCGCGATGCTGCGCGTCGGAGGCCGTCCGCCGCGGCTGCTGGGCCTGGTGGTCGAGGTGGTCAGCCGGCGCCGGATCTTCCTCCCGATGACCCGGGTGACGGGCGTGGAGTCGGGTCAGGTCATCACCACCGGCGTCGTCAACATGCGGCGCTTCGAGCAGCGGCCCACCGAGCGGCTGGTCCTCGGCGAACTGCTGGACCGCCGCGTGAAGCTGGGCACCACCGGCGAGGAGGTCACCGTCCTCGACGTGGCCATCCAGCAGCTGCCGGCCCGCCGCGACTGGGAGATCGACAAGATCTTCGTACGCAAGGGCAAGGGCGGCGCGCTGCGCCGGCGCGGCGAGACCCTGACCGTGGAGTGGTCGGCGGTGACCGGTTTCTCGCTGGAGGAAGAGGGCCAGGGCGCCGAAAGCCTGGTGGCCACCTTCGAGCAGATGCGCCCGGCCGATGTGGCGAACGTCCTGCACCACCTGACGCCGAAGCGGCGCGCCGAGGTGGCCAACGCCCTCGACGACGACCGTCTCGCGGACGTCATGGAGGAGCTGCCCGAGGACGAGCAGGTGGAGATCCTCGGCAAGCTGAAGGAGGAGCGCGCCGCCGACGTCCTGGAGGCGATGGACCCGGACGACGCGGCCGACCTGCTCTCGGAGCTCCCGGAGGACGACAAGGAGCGGCTGCTGACGCTGATGCAGCCGGACGACGCGGCCGACGTGCGCCGTCTGCTGTCGTACGAGGAGAACACCGCGGGCGGCCTGATGACCACCGAGCCGATCGTGCTGCGCCCCGACGCGACGGTCGCGGACGCGCTGGCCCGCGTACGGCAGGCGGACCTGTCGCCGGCGCTGGCCGCACAGGTCTACGTGTGCCGGCCGCCGGACGAGACGCCGACGGGCAAGTACCTGGGCACGGTGCACTTCCAGCGGCTGTTGCGGGACCCTCCGTTCACGCTGGTGAGCTCGATCGTGGACGCGGGCCTGCCGCCGCTGCGTCCGGACGCCTCGCTGCCCCAGGTGACGAGCTATCTCGCCGCCTACAACATGGTGGCGGTACCGGTCGTCGACGAGAGCGGTTCGCTGCTGGGCGCGGTGACCGTGGACGACGTACTGGACCACCTGCTGCCGGACGACTGGCGGGAGACGGACTACCACGCCGAGGAGGTCCCGGGTGCCCGGTGAGCGACGGGGTGAGCCGGCGCGCGAACGCCGCCGCGAGCAGATCCGCGTGCGGCGCGAGCTGGCGCGCGAGCACGCCCGCGAGCACGCGCGCGAGCAGGGGCTCACGGGCCGCGAGGAGGAGTTGGCCGAGCGGTTGCGGGCCAGGACGGCCGCTTCCGCGACCGGGTCGACCGCGCTGACCCGGTCGCCCCGGGGGCGGTTGGACCAGCCCCGGACGGACCGGCGCAGGCTGCTGCCGGTCTACGACCCGGAGGCGTTCGGGCGGCTGTCGGAGCGGGTGGCGCGGTTCCTCGGCACGGGCCGGTTCATCGTCTGGATGACGCTGGTCATCATCCTGTGGGTGCTGTGGAACATCTTCGCGCCGGACCACCTGCGCTTCGACCAGTACCCGTTCATCTTCCTGACGCTGATGCTGTCGCTGCAGGCCTCGTACGCCGCCCCGCTGATCCTGCTCGCGCAGAACCGGCAGGACGACCGGGACCGGGTGAACCTGGAGCAGGACCGCAAGCAGAACGAGCGCTCCATCGCCGACACCGAGTACCTGACCCGGGAGATCGCCGCGCTGCGGATGGGTCTGGGCGAGGTCGCGACCCGCGACTGGATCCGGTCGGAGTTCCAGGACCTGATCAAGGAGATGGACGAGCGGCGGCTATTCCCGCTCGAGAGTGACGAAGGCGACCGCTAGCGGCCTTTCCTGAGGCAGGCTACCGAGCCGTACCATCGGGGCATGGCTACCGACACAAGCTCCGCCGCCGTGCCTGAGCAGGATGCGATCCTCGACGCGCTGGCGACGGTGAACGACCCCGAGATCCACCGGCCGATCACCGAGCTCGGCATGGTCAAATCGGTGGAGATCGGCGACGGCGGCGACGTCGCCGTCACGGTCTACCTGACGGTGTCGGGCTGTCCCATGCGCGAGACGATCACCAAGAACGTCACCGAGGCCGTCGAGCGGGTCGCGGGCGTCACGTCGGTCGCCGTCACGCTGGACGTGATGAGCGACGAGCAGCGCAAGGAGCTGGCGGCCACGCTGCGCGGCGGGACCGCCGAGCGCGAGGTCCCGTTCGCCAAGCCGGGCTCGCTGACCCGCGTCTACGCGGTCGCGTCCGGCAAGGGCGGCGTGGGCAAGTCGTCCGTGACGGTGAACCTGGCCGCGGCGATGGCCGCGGACGGCCTGAAGGTCGGCGTCGTGGATGCGGACATCTACGGCCACAGCGTGCCGCGCATGCTCGGTGTGGACGGCCGCCCGACCCAGGTCGAGAACATGATCATGCCGCCGTCCGCGAACGGCGTGAAGGTCATCTCCATCGGCATGTTCACCCCGGGCAACGCGCCGGTCGTGTGGCGCGGTCCGATGCTGCACCGGGCCCTCCAGCAGTTCCTGGCGGACGTGTTCTGGGGCGACCTGGACGTGCTGCTGCTGGATCTGCCGCCGGGTACGGGTGACATCGCGATCTCCGTGGCGCAGCTGGTGCCGAACGCGGAGATCCTGGTCGTGACCACCCCGCAGCAGGCTGCGGCCGAGGTCGCGGAGCGGGCCGGCTCGATCGCCGTGCAGACGCACCAGAAGATCGTCGGCGTGGTCGAGAACATGTCCGGGCTGCCGTGCCCGCACTGCGACGAGATGGTCGACGTGTTCGGCTCGGGCGGTGGCCAGAAGGTCGCCGACGGCCTCACCAAGACGGTCGGCGCGACGGTCCCGGTGCTCGGCTCCATCCCGATCGACGTACGGCTGCGCGAGGGCGGCGACGAGGGCAAGCCGGTCGTCCTGTCCGACCCGGACTCCCCGGCCGGTGCGGCGCTGCGCTCGATCGCGGGCAAGCTGGGCGGCCGCGCCCGCGGCCTGGCCGGCATGTCCCTGGGCATCACCCCGCGCAACAAGTTCTGACCCGCACCGTACGACGTGAAGGGCACCGCCGGCCGCGGTGCCCTTTCCCGTACCCGGGCTACTCGTACGACGCGATGTCGCCGATCACCGAGAAGCCGAGCCCGTACGCGCTCATCCCCCGCCCGTACGCGCCCAGGTGCACGCCACCCGGCGTGGAACCGGCGAGCACCCAGCCGAACTCCGACTCGCGGTAGTGGAACGGCGTCGGCTCCCCGTCGACCGGGAGCGAGAGCGTCGACCAGTCCGCGCCGTCGAGGTCGTCGGCGAGCTCCCACGCGGCCTCGGTCTGCTGGTCGAGCCAGTCGTCGCGCAGGGTGTGGTCCATCTGGCCGGGCCAGCTGTACGCCAGCAGTCCGGAGCCGGCCAGCCAGGCCGCCGAGGAGACCGAGGTGGCCTCCAGGACTCCGGTGCCGTCGCTGCTGCGGCGCAGCGGGTTGCTCGCGACGGTGACGACCACCGCGAAGCGCTCCTTCTCGCCGGTGGCGAGCTCCCCGCGCGCGGAGGGCTCGTCGCCGTGGCCGGTGGAACCGTGCTCGACGCTGCCGTCCGCGCCGGTGCCCACCTGCATGAGCCAGCGGGGGCCGGTGAAGGCTCCGTCCAGCCCGTACCAGGGAAAATCGGCCCGCAGGTACCCCTCGGCCGTCCGGCGGCCCGTGGAGACGGGCGCGGCGGCCTCCTGGGGCTGCGCGGCGGCGGGCTGCGGTGATGCAGCCGCCGGCTCTGCCGGTGCGGCGGCTGGTTCCGCCGGTTCTGCTGGTGCGGCGGCGGGAGCGGGCGCCTCGGCGGGCTGCACCCCTACCCGGCTACTGCTCGTCGTCTCCATCGATGCGGCCTCTCGTTCCGTGGGGTCCGGAACGCGCCCTCCCCCACATCTCGTCGGGGGGACCCCCACCCTGGGGCGTCCTGGGTCCGGACTCATGGAGGATAGCCACCGGACCCCGGATCACCGGGGAAGGCTCGAATCAGGGGGTGTCTTGTCGGACACTCCCTAGGTGGCGTCGGCGTCGTAGGGGGTGCGCTGTTCGGCGGCCGGGGCGGCGGGCTTCTTCAGCAGGTCCGGGCCGGTGGCGGCGGGCGCGGCGGAGGTGCCGGCGGCGGCCGGGGCGGCCGGCTCCCTGCTGTTGACGGCGTCCGTGACGTCGTTCAGCTCCTTGCGGAGATCGAAGGTGCTGCGGATCTCCTTGAGGTCCTCGTTCTCGCTCAGCTGCTTGCGGATGAACGTCTTCGGGTTCAGGTCCTCGAACTCGAAGTCCTTGAACTCGGGACCGAGTTCGGAGCGGATGTCCTGCTTCGCACTGTCGGAGAACGCGCGGATCTTCCGGATGACCCCGGTGACGTCCTGGATCACCTTCGGCAGTTTGTCCGGGCCGAAGACGAGGATGGCGAGCACCACGATCGTGACCAGCTCGAGTGCGCCTATGTCGTTGAACACCTTGCCGCTCCTCGGCTCTCTTCACTTCGGGCCACGACACACGGTACCCGGCGTTGCCGACGGGCCCCTACATCGGTGCGCCATCGGCCTGGGATTCTCCGTATGGTCATGATCCGTTCGCCGAACCGAGGACGAGTTCCAGGGTGCGCTCCCGGCCGTCGCGCAGCACCGTCAGGGTGAGCGGATCACCCGGGCGGTGGGCCCGGATCTTGATGACGAGCTCGTCGCCGCCGTGCACGCGGACGCCGTCCACCTTGGTGATCACGTCGCCGCCCTGGATCCCTGCGCGGGCACCCGGGCCGTCGGCGGTGACGGCCGGCTTGCCGCCCTCGCCCTTGGTGGCGACGCGGGCCCCGTCGCCGGTGTACTCCATGTCGAGGGTGACGCCGATGACGGGGTGGGTGGCGCGGCCGGTGCGGATGAGCTCCTCGGCGACGCGCTTGCCCTGGTTGACCGGGATGGCGAAGCCGAGCCCGATGCTGCCGCTCTGCTTCGCGCGCTCCTCGCCGTCTCCGCCTGCGTCGGCCCCGCGGATCGCACTGTTGATGCCGATCACGCGGGCCTTGGCGTCGAGGAGGGGGCCGCCGGAGTTGCCGGGGTTGATGGGGGCGTCGGTCTGGAGGGCGTCGACGTAGCTGATGTCGCTGCCGTCGCCCTTGTCGCCGCCCGCGGTGATGGGCCGGCCGGTGGCGCTGATGATGCCGGCGGTGACGGTGTTGGAGAGGTCGAAGGGCGCGCCGATGGCCACCACCGGGTCGCCGACCTGCACGTTCTCGGAGTTCCCGAGGGAGAGCGGCTGCAGGCCCCGTACGCCTTCGACCTTCACGACGGCCAGGTCGTAGCCGCTGTCCCGGCCGACCAGTTCGGCGGCGACGCTCTCGCCGGTGCTGAAGGTGACCGTTATGTCCTTGGCGTCGGAGACGACGTGGTTGTTGGTGAGGATGTGGCCCTGCGGGTCGAGCACGAACCCGGTTCCGGTACCGCTGCCGCCGGTGCCGCGGACGTGCAGGGTCACGACGCCGGGCAGCGCGGTGGCGGCGATCCCGGCGACGCTGTCGGGGGCCCGGCCCTTGCTCTCCACGGCGGCCTGCGGGAGTTCGAGGCGGGTGCTGGTCTGCCGTTCGGCCAGGACGCCGAGCCAGCCGCCGATGCCGCCGGCGAGGAGGGCCGTGCCGAGGCTGAGGGCGACGGCATGCCGGAGCCGGATGCCGCGCCCGCCGGGCGCTTTCCCCTGGTCGGCGACCTGGAGCGGCCGCTCGCCCCACGGGTCGTACCGCGGCCCCGGCACCGTCGCCTGGGGCGCGGGCCCGTCCGCCGGATCGGAGCCTGCGCCCGGTTCCGCCGCCGGCCCGGGCTCCGCCCCGGCCGCTGCGTCGGGGCCGGCTGGGCGGCTCCACCACGACGGAGCCGTGTCGGACTGCTGCTGGTCGGCCATGGGCACTCCCCGGGGTACCTGTAGCACCGCCGGGCGGCGCATCTGCCGCAGATTCAACCAGGTCCCCGGCCCCTCGGGGGCCACACCCCCGCTTCCCGGACCCCGCCGGCCTGGGGTGCCTCCCAGCGGTAGCTGGGGGAGGGGCTTCGACGACACCCCCTAAGGCGTCAGCGGGTCAGGGAGACCGGGCGGGGCGAGGCGGAGATCGAGGGGTGGACCGGTGGCAGCGGGCCGGTGGGACGCGGGCCGGCGACGAACCCGGGGCTCGGCGCCCGGTCCCGGACCACCGCATCGGCCACCGACACCGCGGGACCGGGCCGCGTCGCCGGGGCCTCGCCGCGCACGTTCGGCTCGAGGGTGTCGACCGGCAGCGAACCGCCCAGCGCGATCGCGGCCAGCGAGACCGCCCCGGCCGCCACGAACGCGAAGCGGCGGCGCGGCCGCCCCACCTCGTGGATGCGGAAGCCCTGCTGCGGTGCGGTCGGCGGCACGTACCCGAAGAGCTCCGCCCCCGGCGGACTCTGCGGACCCGGCGGACCGGACGGCCCGTCGGGACCGTCGCCCGGCAGCCCCTGCAACCGGGCCAGCAGTCCGGCCGACAGCGGCGGCGGCGCGCTCTCCACGAAAAGACTCTTCACACGGCGCTGCGCATCGGCCTCGGCCTTGCACTTGGCACACGTGGCCAGATGCGCCAGGACCCGCTCGCGCGCGTCATGGCTCAGCTCCCCGTCGACCAGCGCGGCGAGACGGTCGCCCAGGTGCTGTTCGGCAGGAGACGGACTGACTCCGCTCACTCGGCTCCGCCCTCTCCCCCGGCGCCCGGCGCGCCCACCGCCACTCCCGCCAGCGCCCGCTGCTCGGCACGGGCCTCGGGAGACCGGTGCTTGAGCGCCTTGCGCAGATGCGAACGGCCCCGGTGGATACGGCTGCGCACGGTGCCGAGCTTCACTCCCAGCGTGGCGGCGATCTCCTCGTACGAGAGGCCCTCGATGTCGCACAGCACCACGGCCGCGCGGAACTCGGGCGCAAGGGTGTCCAGCGCCTGCTGCACGTCCGCGTCGAAGTGGGTGTCGTGGAGGACCTGCTGCGGGGACGGCTCACGGCTCGGCAGCCGCTCGGCCGCGTCGTCGCCGAGGGCGTCGAAGCGGATCCGCTGCTTGCGGCGGACCATGTCCAGGAACAGGTTGGTGGTGATCCGGTGCAGCCAGCCCTCGAACGTGCCCGGCGTGTACGTGGACAGCGAGCGGAAGACGCGGACGAAGACCTCCTGCGTCAGGTCCTCGGCGTCGTGCTGGTTACCCGTCAGACGGTAGGCAAGGCGGTAGACCCGTGCACTGTGTGTGCTGACGATCTCCTCCCATGAGGGAGGGGTCCACGCCTGGGTGCCCGCATCGGCGGCAAAGGTCGCGGTGGTTGCGGTCGCGGCAACGTGGAAGCGGTCAGCAATGTTGGTCACGGATTTCGGCTCACCCGCCGACCAGAGGAGGCGTCTGAATACGCCTCCACGATCCACAGGCGCAGCCGCACCTCCCCTATCGGCTCTGGTGGTGTCCAGTGGAGTCCCTACCATAGCCACCCCTCCCGTCAGCTCCGGATAAGCATTTTTGCATTAACTTTGCACGTGCCTTCGACACGCCGGGCCGTCGATCTGCCCGGTGCCGTCCCCATCTATCCCGGCTGCGCCCCGCCCTTACGCCCCCTTTTGCCTCGCTGGGTGTTTCCGCCGCCGTTTTCTTCAACGCCCGGTCCCATCTGCGGGTTCCCGACGTCAACGGATACAGTCACCGTTGCGCCAACTATGGGGACAGGAGAGGGTCATTACCGGCAACCGGCAGACGAGCTGGGCGTTCGCCGACGCGTTTGTCGCCGAGGACGACGCTCTGCGGTGGGCCCGCGACCGGGCCAGGGAAGCGGGCCTGCGCTCCGTCTCCCCGGGCACCGGGGCCGCGCTGCGCCTGCTCGCCGCCACCGCGGACGCCAAGGCGGTCGCCGAGATCGGCACCGGCACCGGCGTCTCCGGCATCCACCTCCTCCACGGCATGCGCCCCGACGGGGTGCTGACCACCGTGGATCCCGAGGCCGACCGGCAGGCCTTCGCCCGTCAGGCCTTCCGCGCCGCCGGATTCGCGGGCAACCGCGCCCGGTTCATCCCCGGCCGCGCACTCGACGTGCTCCCCCGGCTCGCCGACGGCGGGTACGACCTCGTCTTCTGCGACGGGGACCCGTCCGAGTCCCTCGACTACCTCGCCGAATCGTTGCGCCTGCTGCGCCCCGGCGGGCTGGTGTGCTTCGAGGGGGTCTTCTCCGACGGCCGCACCGTCGACTCGGCGGCCCAGCAGGTCGAGGTGATGCGCGTACGGGAGCTGCTGCGCAGCGTCCGGGAGAGCCCGGCACTGGAGGCGGCCCTGCTCCCGGTGGGCGACGGCCTGCTCTGCGCGGTCCGGCGCTGAGGCCCTCGCGACTCGGCGGGACCGGCTCAGCTCAGGAGCAGGAAGGTGAGCGCCGACGCACCGCCCAGCGCCGTGCCGGCGAGGAGTTGCGCCGGGGTGTGCGCCCGCAGCACCAGCCGGGACCAGGCGACGGCCGCGGCGATCAGGGCCGCCGGGAGCACCCGCGGGCCGAAGACGAGCAGCAGGATCATCGCGGCGCCGCCGGCCACCGACATGTGGATCGATATCTGCCAGCCGATCGTCACCAGCAGGGACGACACGAGGCCCACGAGCATCGCGACGACGAGCGCGAACACCTCGCCCGGCGCGCCGAGGAAGCGCAGCAGCGTGACCCCGGCGACCACGGAGACGAGGCTCAGGGCCATCGGGACGACCCGCTGCCCGCGCACCCGGATGTGCTGGTCGGTCAGCGCCCCCCCGCCGGACGCCGGAGGCGATGATCCCGATCGGGACGACGCCGCAGAACAGGGCGGCGAGCAGGCCCCAGCCGAGACCGGTCCACGACGCAGTGCTGTGCCATCCGATGAGCAGCAGCAGGGCGACGACCATGTTCGCCGGCGCCAGTCCGTCGGAGACGACGCGGGCGGCCTTCTGGCGGGGAGTGCAGTCGGCGAAGGCCGGCGGCGCGGGCGGGGAGAAGGTCACGACGGGCTCCGCGGGGCGCAGGGTTCGGTGCGGGACGAGGCCCCTGGAGTCGAGGCCCCCCGCAGACCCGTCCCCGGACACGACACAACGCTGCCCCGGCCGCTCATCGCGGTCGGGGCAGCGCAGAGTATGCAGAAAAAGCAGAAGGTGGCAGTGCTGTCAGCGGATCAGCCGACGACCTTCTTCAGGGCGTCACCCAGGGCGTCCGCCTCGTCCGGAGTCAGCTCGACGACAAGCCGACCGCCGCCCTCGAGCGGTACGCGCATGACGATGCCCCGCCCCTCCTTGGTGACCTCGAGCGGGCCGTCGCCCGTCCGCGGCTTCATGGCCGCCATGCTCGTTCCCCTTCCTGAAACCAGCTCATCGTCAGCCGACGGCCCCATTCAGGCGCCTGGAACCCGGCATCGAACACATTGCTTCCTGGCCATTATCCCGCATGTCAGGACCCGATGACCAACATCGGCAGGGAACGCTTGCGCAACGCGCTCGGCCAAAACCACTCATTTCGGGGACGTGCCTGCGATACTTCGCCGCCGCACCCGGCGTGTGCCCTCCGCTTTCTTTGACGCACATCACATGCCCCGGGACGGTCCGGTCCGCCATGCTGGCCCTTGCACCGGCCGGTACCGGCCGGTAGCCAAGCCCGCGACGAAGGGGGACCCCCTGCCATGGCCGACAGCGTGCTCTACGAAGTGACCGACGGACTCGCAAAGATCACGATCAACCGTCCCGACGCCATGAACGCGATGAACACCGAGGCCAAGGTGGCGCTCCGCGACGCGGTCCAGGCGGCGGCCGCGGACACGGCCGTCCGGGCGGTGCTGCTGACCGCGGCCGGCAACCGGGCGTTCTGCGTCGGCCAGGACCTCAAGGAACACATCGGGAACCTGGCGGCGGACCGCAAGAACGGGTCCTCGCTGACGATGAGCACGGTCGCGGACCACTACAACCCGATCGTGCGCGCCCTGACCGAGATGCCCAAGCCGGTGGTGGCGGGCGTCAACGGCGTCGCGGCGGGAGCGGGCTTCGGCTTCGCGCTCGCGGCGGACTTCCGGGTCGTCGCCGACACGGCCTCCTTCAACACCTCCTTCGCGGGGGTGGCGCTCACCGCGGACTCGGGCGTCTCCTGGACCCTCCCCCGCCTGATCGGCGCCTCCCGGGCCTCCGACCTGCTGCTCTTCCCCCGCTCCGTGAAGGCGCAGGAGGCGTACGAGCTCGGCATCGTGAACCGCCTGGTCCCCTCGGACTCCCTGCACGCCGAGGCCGAGGCGGTGGCCCGCACGCTGGCGGCCGGCCCGACGGTGGCCTACGCGGCCCTGAAGGAGTCCCTGGCCTACGGCGCCGGCCACTCGCTGGCGGAGGCCCTGTCCCACGAGGACACCCTGCAGGCCCGCGCGGGCGCCTCCGAGGACCACTCCATCGCCGTCGAGGCCTTCCTCGCCAAGCAGCCGCCGAAGTACCTGGGCCGCTGAGCCCCGGCCCGCCTGCCCCCGCCGTCCCCGCCTCAGGCGGGGGTACGGGCGGCGCAGGCGGCCAGGTGGTCGTTGACCAGCCCGCAGGCCTGCATCAGGGCGTAGGCCGTCGTGGGGCCGACGAAGCGGATCCCGGCCTTCTTCAGGGCCTTGGACAGGGCCGTGGACTCGGGCGTCACCGCCGGGACCTCCGAGATCGTCGCGGGGGCCGGGCGGCCCGGCTCCGGCGCGTGCGACCAGATCAGGGCGTCCAGCTCGCCCGGCTCCCACCCCGCCAGGACCTTCGCGTTGGCGAGCGTGGCATCGATCTTGGCCCGGTTGCGGATGATCCCCTCGTCGGCGAGCAGCCGCTCCGCGTCGGCCGGGCCGAATTCCGCGACCTCGGCGATCACGAACCCCGCGAAGGCCTTGCGGAAGCCCTCCCGCCGCCGCAGGATCGTCAGCCAGGACAGCCCGGACTGGAAGGCCTCCAGGCACAGCCGCTCGTACAGGGCGTCGTCCCCGTGCACCGCTCGGCCCCACTCCGTGTCGTGGTACGCGATGTAGTCCTCGGTGGCCAGCGCCCAGGGGCAGCGCAGGTCCCCGTCCGGACCCGCGACGGCCGTCACTGCTCCTCCTTGTGCAGGTCGACCGCGCCGGCCTGCGCCTGCGCGCGGCTGTGCGCGGCCGCGGCCGTGAGCTCCGCGATCCGCGCGTCCCGCTCGGCGAGCTCCGCCGCGAGCCGCTCCAGTACGTCGTCCACCTCGGCCATGCGGTACCCCCGCGGGGCGACCGGCAGCCGCAGTGCGTCGATGTCGGCCCGTACGACCGGGCGGCTCTCCGGCAGCGCGTCGGCCACCCGGTCCGGCTCCGCGTCCGGCAGCACGGCCTCGGAACCACCGCCCACCACGGCCAGGGTGACCGCGGCGACGACCACGACCAGCGCGATCAGCAAGAACCAGAACACGAGCAACTCCCTGAGAGACATCGGGCCACCGGCCACCAGGTTAAGGTCGCAGCGAGGCGCGAGGGCCGCCGGAGGAGGAAAGAACGGGATGCTGCGACTGGGCAGGCGCGAGTTCGACACCCACGAGCCGGTGATCATGGCCATCGTGAACCGGACTCCGGACTCCTTCTACGACCAGGGCGCGACGTTCCGCGACGAGCCCGCGCTGGACCGGGTCGAGCAGGCGGTCGCCGAGGGCGCCGCGATCATCGACATCGGCGGGGTCAAGGCGGGCCCGGGCGAGCACGTGGACGCGGCCGAGGAGGCCCGGCGCACGGTCGGCTTCGTGGCGGAGGTACGGCGCCGCCACCCGGACGTGGTGATCAGCGTCGACACCTGGCGGCACGAGGTCGGCGAGGCGGTCTGCGAAGCCGGGGCCGACCTCCTGAACGACGCCTGGGGCGGCGTGGACCCGAAGCTGGCGGAGGTCGCCGCCCGGCACGGCGTCGGCCTGGTCTGCACCCACGCGGGCGGGGTCGAGCCGCGTACCCGGCCGCACCGGACCACGTACGACGACGTGGTGGCGGACATCCTGCGCGTCACGGTGGGCCTCGCCGAACGGGCCGCCGCACTCGGCGTCCGCCGGGACGCGATCATGATCGACCCGGGCCACGACTTCGGGAAGAACACCCGCCACTCGCTGGAGGCCACCCGCCGCCTGGGCGAGATGACGGACACGGGCTGGCCGGTGCTGGTCTCGCTGTCCAACAAGGACTTCGTCGGCGAGACCCTCGACAAGCCGGTCAAGGAGCGCCTGCTGGGCACCCTGGCCACCACGGCCGTCTCCGCCTGGCTGGGCGCCCAGGTCTACCGCGTCCACGAGGTCGCGGAGACCAGGCAGGTCCTGGACATGGTCCGCTCGATCCAGGGCCACCGGCCGCCCGCGGTGGCGCGCCGCGGACTGGCCTGAGCCGCAGCAGTACCGAAGTGAAGCGGCGCCCCCGGCGGTCGCCCGCCGGGGGCTCGCGTGGCGGCGCGGCTACTTGCCGACTTCCTTGGTGACGAGCGCGATCGCCTCGTCCACGTCGTCCGTGACGTGGAACAGGTAGAGGTCGCGCTCCGAGGCCTTGCCCTGCGCGATCACCGTGTTCTTGAGCCAGTCGATCAGGCCGGACCAGTACTCCGACCCGAACAGCACGATCGGGAACCGGGTGATCTTCTGGGTCTGGACGAGGGTCAGCGCCTCGAACAGCTCGTCCAGCGTGCCGAGTCCGCCCGGCAGGACCACGAAGCCCTGGCTGTACTTCACGAACATCGTCTTGCGGACGAAGAAGTACCGGAAGTTCAGCCCGAGGTCCACGTGCTGGTTGAGCCCCTGCTCGAAGGGCAGCTCGATGCCCAGGCCCACGGAGATGCCGTTGGCCTCCCGGGCGCCCTTGTTGGCCGCTTCCATCGCGCCCGGGCCGCCGCCCGTGATCACCGCGAAGCCCGCCTCGACGAGCGCGCTGCCGATCTGCACGCCGGCCTCGTACTCCGGCGAGCCGGCGGGCGTACGGGCCGAGCCGAACACGCTGATCGCCGGCGGCAGCTCCGCCAGCGTGCCGAAGCCCTCGATGAACTCCGACTGGATGCGCAGGACCCGCCAGGGATCGGTGTGCACCCACTCGGAAGGCCCGGCCGAATCCAGCAGCCGCTGGTCCGTCGTACTGCCCGCCTGCACCTGGCTCCGCCTGCGCAGCACCGGCCCGAGCTGCTGCTCCTCGGGCCGACGACGAGCGTTGCCATCGGGGTTGCCCATGATGTGCTCCCTCCTGCTGATCGTTGGATCAGGGTAGGCGCACAAAGGTGACGAGAAGCGGAATTCAGGAGGTCAGCCAGGCGCGGAGTCGTTCTTCGCAGTGCAGGATCGCCTTCGTCTCCACGCGCTCGTCCACCTTGTGGGCCAGCAGGGCGTCGCCAGGGCCGTAGTTCACCGCCGGGACGCCGAGGGCGCTGAAGCGGGACACGTCCGTCCAGCCGAACTTCGGCATGGCGCGCCCGCCGACCGCCTCCATGAAGGCCGCCGCCGCGGGGTGGGAGAGGCCGGGGAGGGCGCCGCCCGAGAAGTCGTCGATCACGAACTCTTCGACGCCGCAGTCCTCGAAGACCTCCCGGACGTGGGCGATCGCGTCGTCCATGCTGCGGTCGGGGGCGAAGCGGAAGTTCACGGTCACCGTGCACGCGTCCGGGATGACGTTGTTGGCGACGCCGCCCTCGATGCGGACCGCGTTGAGGCCCTCGTGGTACTCGAGGCCGTCGATGACGGGCTTGCGGGGCTCGTACGCCGCGAGTTTGGCGAGAATCGGGCTCGCCGCGTGGATGGCGTTGGAGCCCATCCAGCTGCGCGCGGAGTGGGCGCGCTCGCCGGAGGTGCGGAGCAGGACGCGCAGGGTGCCCTGGCAGCCGCCCTCGACCTCGGCGTTCGACGGCTCCAGCAGGACCGCGAAGTCGCCGGTCAGCCAGTCGGGGTGGGCCCCGGCGACCTTGCCCAGGCCGTTGAGGTCGGCGGCGACCTCCTCCTGGTCGTAGAAGACGAAGGTGAGGTCCCGGTTGGGCTCGGGCACGGTCGCGGCGATGCGCAGCTGTACGGCGACGCCGGACTTCATGTCGGTGGTTCCGCAGCCCCACAGGACGTCGTTCTCGTCCAGGCGGGACGGGACGTTGTCGGCGATCGGCACCGTGTCGAGGTGGCCGGCGAGCACGACGCGCTCGGCCCTGCCGAGGTTCGTACGGGCCACGACGTTGTTGCCGTACCGGTCGACCGTGAGGTGCGGCAGGGCCCGCAGAGCGTGTTCCACCAGGTCGGCGAGGACCTTTTCGTCGCCGCTCACGGACGGGATGTCGACGAGCCGGGCGGTCAGCTCGGCGGCGTCCAGGGTGAGGTCGAGCTCGGATTCGGACATGGCTCTGACCCTAACGCCCCGGGCTGCGACGAACGTCCCACGTCCGGCCGGTGGACGCGTCACATGGCTCAAGTACGGTGGGCGGCGTGTCCAAGAGCGATCACCCCCGCCCTCGCCGCCGCCGGCCGCTGCTCAAACTCGCCGGTGCGTTCGTGCTGCTCGCGCTGATCGGCTATTTCGCCGTGCAGTACGACTCCACGAACGGCGGTGGCGGCGCCCCGCACTGCACGGCCGCCATGCGGACGAGTCCGGCCCTCGTCGACATGACCCCCGAGCAGGCGGGCAACGCGGCGACGATAGCCGCGGTCGGCGTGGCCAAGGGCCTGCCGGACCGGGCCGTGACCATCGCGCTGGCGACCGCGATGCAGGAGTCCGGGCTGCGGAACCTGCCCCACGGCGACCGGGATTCGCTGGGCCTGTTCCAGCAGCGGCCCTCGATGGGCTGGGGCACCGAGCAGCAGATCATGGATCCGGTGTACTCGGCCGGGATCTTCTACGAGCGCCTCGTCGCGGTGAAGGGGTACTCGCGGCTCCCGCTGACGGAGGCCGCGCAGCAGGTGCAGCTCAGCGGCTTCCCCCAGGCGTACGCGAAGCACGAGCCGGACGCGACCGTCCTGACGGCCGCCTTCGCCGGCGACGGCGAGCTGACGTGCGGCGGGCCCGCGCCCACCGCACCGGGCGACCCGGAGAAGGTGCGCACGGAGCTCACCCGGATCTTCGCAAAGGACAAGCTGCACTCCGCCCCCGCGCAGCCCCGCCGGACGCCGGTCGCGGGCCAGGAGGTCAAGGAGGCCGAGGTGACCTTCGTCGAGAAGCAGGACGGCGGCGCGTCCGCGGCGCGCGGCAGCAAGGCGATGGCGGGCTGGGCGGTGGCCAACTCGCGGGGCATGGGCATCGTGCGCGTTTCGTACGGCCCGAACGGCTGGGTGGCGGGCGCGGCCAAGGGCAAGTGGCAGCAGAAGGGCGGGAAGGGCGGCAAGTCGCGCTCCGGCGATCCCTACGGTGCCGAGCACGACGAGGTACGGATCTTCGTGGCCCGCTGACACGCCCGTCGCGCGGTGCGGTCGCGCGTACGAGACGTCCCCCGCACGGGGGTGACCCGACGGGCGGCCCGATCCACCCCCGGGAGGACGGAAGCCCTGGTCGGCGCCCATTCAATGGGCTTTTCCCGGAAGCCGATTAAACGATGCGTTACTGATCCTTTACCCGGTGGCTCCGCAACTCCACCCGCCCCCCGAGCGGTTGTACACGGCGTACTCAGCCGCTACCGCTTAGGAGCATCATGTCCCTCCCCCTGACCCGCCGGATCGCCCGTACCGCGCTGCTGCTCGCAGCCGGGGCAGCTCCCGTGGTCGGTGCGGCCGGCGCGGCCAGCGCCGCGGGCCTGGAGTCCGTGCCGCAGCTGGGCGCCCTCACCAGCCCGGACGCCGAAGCCACCGCGGGCGACGTGGTCGGCGCCGGTGAGGCCGCTGCCACCACCGCGACGGACACCGCCGCCAAGGCCGTACCCGGCGCCCCCGCCCAGGTCACCGACACCGCGGGCACCCTGCTCGGCGGGCTCCCGGCCAAGGGGCTGCCGACCGGGAACCTGCCGACCGACGCCGTGCCCGCCGGCGACCTCACCAGCGCGGTTCCCACCCAGGGGCTGCCGCTGGGCGGCCTCCCCCTGGGCGGCTGATCCGCCGCAAGCACGAACGCCGAGGGGCCGGGAGCACGAACTCCCGGCCCCTCGGCCTGTGCAGGGTGCGGACGGACCCGGCGCCGGATCAGGCGAGGCGCTTGACCGCCGCCTCGACGCGCTCGTCCGTGGCCGTGAAGGCGACGCGGACGAACTGCGCTCCCGCCTCGCCGTAGAAGTCGCCCGGCGCGGCCAGGATGCCCAGCTCGGCGAGGTGGGCGACCGTCTCCCAGCAGGGCTCGTCCCGGGTCACCCACAGGTACAGGCTGGCCTCGCTGTGCTCGACCCGGAAGCCGTGCGCCACCAGGGCCGCCCGCAGCGCCTCGCGCCGCGCGGCGTAGCGCACGCGCTGCTCCTCGACGTGCGCGTCGTCGCCGAGCGCGGCGACCGTGGCCGCCTGCACCGGGGCCGGGGTCATCATGCCGCCGTGCTTGCGGATCTCCAGCAGTTCGCCGAGCACGTCGGCGTCACCGGCGATGAACGCCGCCCGGTAGCCCGCCAGGTTGGAGCGCTTGGAGAGGGAGTGGACGGCGACGATGCCCTCGTACGAGCCGCCGCAGACGTCGTCGTGCAGGACGGAGACGGGCTCGGCCTCCCAGCCGAGCTCCAGGTAGCACTCGTCGCTGAAGAGCAGGATCCCGTGCTCGCGCGCCCAGGCCACGATCCGGATCAGGTCTTCCTTCGGGATGACCTTCCCGGTGGGGTTGGACGGGGAGTTGAGCCACAGCAGCTTCACGCCGGCCGGGTCGAGGTCCGCAGGGTCGTCGTAGACCACGGCTTCGGCGCCGCACAGCCGCGCCCCGACCTCGTACGTGGGGTACGCGAGCCGCGGGTAGGCGACCTTGTCGCCGGCGCCCAGGCCCAGCTGGGTCGGCAGCCAGGCCACCAGCTCCTTGGAGCCGACGACCGGCAGGACGTTGCGGTGCCCGGCGGCACTCGCGCCGAGGCGGCCCTGCAGCCAGCCGGTGATCGCGTCGCGCAGCGCGACGGTGCCCCACACCGTGGGGTAGCCCGGGGAGTCCGCGGCCGCGACGAGGGCGTCCTGGATCAGCCGCGGGACCGGGTCCACGGGCGTGCCGACGGACAGGTCGACGATGCCGTCCGGGTGGGCCGCCGCCGTCTTCTTGTACGGCTCCAGCTTGTCCCAGGGGAAGGCGGGAAGACGTGCGGATACTGCGGCCACGGTGTTCTCTGCTCTCTACTGGTGCTGGACGTGCTGGACGTACGGCCAAACGACTCGGTCCCGCGCGGCACGGGGGCCGTACGGGACCGGAGCACGCGTTCTGCCGTGTGGGGCAGTGGCCGTCAGTGGCCTTCGCCCATGGGCGGCAGTGCGGCGATGAAGGGGTGATCGCGCTCGATCAGGCCCAGCTTGGAGGCACCACCGGGCGAACCGAGCTCGTCGAAGAACTCGACGTTCGCCTTGTAGTAGTCCTTCCACTCTTCCGGAGTGTCGTCCTCGTAGAAGATGGCCTCGACCGGGCAGACCGGCTCACACGCACCACAGTCGACGCACTCGTCCGGGTGGATGTACAAGGACCGCTGGCCCTCGTAGATGCAGTCGACGGGGCACTCTTCGATGCATGCCTTGTCCTTGACGTCGACACAAGGCTCCGCGATGACGTAGGTCACGCTCTCGTTCCTCCTCGGTAGGGCTTTCCATATCGCGCGGGAGCGCGGCGTCGTCGATGCCCACGCCTAGTATCTCCGTTCCCGGGCACGATCCGAACAGGAGGGGCGGACAGAGCTGTGGAAATCACTGCCGGTGGGCTGCTGGAGATCCGTATCACCCCAGCTGACGTGGGTAAACGTGTCTCTGTACGACGGGTGGAGAGTGGCTCGAGAGGGTCACCGTCGTTCACCGACACGGTAGGGGTTCTCACATCCTGGAACCAGGGTGTGCTGACGATCACACGAAAGAGCGGCGAGTCCGTCCACATCGCGGAATCGGCGCTGGTGGCGGGCAAGATCGTACCGCCGGCCCCGGCCCGGCGGCGGGGTCCCGCGGCCTCTTTCGAGGAGCTGGCGCGCGTCGGGGCGCGGGCCTGGCAGCCGCTGGAGAGCGAGCCGCTGGGCGAGTGGACGCTGCGGGCGGCCGGCGGGTTCACCCGGCGGGCCAACTCCGTGCTGCCGCTCGGCGACCCGGGGGCCCCGCTGGACGAAGCACTCGCGCGAGTGACGTCCTGGTACGCGGAACGTGAGCTTCCGGCGTACGTCCAGACGGCGACGGGGGCGGTGGGCACCCAGGAGCTGCTGGGCGCGGAGCTGGAGCGCCGGGGCTGGGTGAACGAGGTGTCGGCGGAGGTCCGGATCGCGGCGCTTGCGCCGATCGCGGACGTGGACACCGCCGCCACCGCCCCGGAGATACGGCTGACCCGTACCCCGGACGAGGAGTGGCTCGGGCGGTACGGGCGGGTCAAGGACCCGGAGGTGGCCCGGCGGGTGCTCGTCGCGGGGCCGTCGGTGTGGTTCGCGACGCTGCCCGGACGGGCGATCGGGCGGCTGGTGGTGGACGGCCGGTGGGCCGGCTTCGCGGCGGTCGAGGTCGACCCGGAGCACCGGCGCGCGGGGCTGGGCACGGCGGTGATGGCGGTACTGGCCCGGCAGGCGCTGGAGGAGGGCGCGTCGGCGGCGTGGCTGCAGGTGGAGGCGGACAACGCGGGGGCGCGGGCGCTGTACGACGGCCTGGGCTTCGCGACGCACCACGCGTACCACCACTTCCGGGCGGCGCGATGAGCGCGGAATCCCGGGAGCGGTTCGCGCAGGAGGCCCGCTCGGAGCGGCCCGACCTGGCGCTGCTGTGCCTGCTGCTCGCCGCGGAGGCGGACCCGGAGCTGGACGAACGGGTCATGGACTGGGCGCAGATCGAGCTGGACCGGCTGGCGGGGATGCTGCCGTACGGACTGCGCGGCGGGAAGGCGTGGGCCTCGGCGGTCACCGAGCTGCTGGGCGGCCGGATGGGCTTCCACGGCACCCCCGCGGACTACGACCGGCTGTCGTCCTCGCTGCTGCACGAGGTGCTGCGGCGGCGCCGGGGCCTGCCGATCCTCCTGTCCGTCGTCTGGCTGGAGGTCGCGCGGCGGGCGGGTGCGCCGGTGTACGGGCTGGGGCTGCCGGGGCACTTCGTGGTGGGGTTCGGGGACCCGGAGGAGGGGCTGGTGGTGGACCCGTTCGCCGGGGGCGCCTCGCTGGGCGCCGGTCCGGCGGAGCTGGCCGCGGAGCCGCGGACGCCGGCCCGGACGCTGGACGTCGTCCTGCGGATCCTGAACAACATCAGGGCGTGGGCCTCGGCCCGGCCCGAGCAGTCGGGGGTGGCGCTCTGGGCGCTGGACCTGTCGCTGCTGCTGCCCTCGCATCCGGCGTCGCTGCGGTACGAGCGGGCCAAGCTTCTGGTGGAGCGGGGGGAGTTCGCCTCCGGCGCGGCGGAGCTGGAGGCGTACGCGGTGGTCGTCGACGCGATCGATGCGCAGGCCGCGGCCCGGATCCGCTCGGAGGCCCTGTCCGCCAGGGCACTGCTGAACTGACCCGGGCTCCGCGCCGGACCCGCCCCGCGCCTCAACCGCCGACGGGGCTGGAGGTGCTACAGCCAGCCCTTTTCGCGGGCCGTGCGGATGGCTTCTGCGCGGTTGCGGGAGGCCAGTTTCTGGATCGCCGTCGAGAGGTAGTTGCGGACCGTGCCCTGGGACAGGTGGAGGCGGGCGGCCAGTTCGGCGTTCGTCGCGCCGTCCTCGGCGGCGCGCAGGACCTCCCGTTCCCGGCCGGTCAGCGGGTTCGCGCCCTCCGCAAGGGCCGCCGCCGCCAGCGTGGGGTCGATGACGCGCTCGCCCGCCAGGACCTTGCGCACCGCCTCCGCCAGCTGCGCGGCCGGGGCGTCCTTGACCAGGAACGCCGAGGCCCCCGCCTCCATCGCGCCGCGCAGGTAGCCGGGGCGGCCGAAGGTGGTCAGGATGACGATCCGCAGGTCGGGGAGGGCGGCGCGCAGGGCGGCCGCCGCCTCTATCCCCGTCATGCCCGGCATCTCGATGTCCAGGAGGGCGACGTTCACGTCGTGCGCGCGGGCCGCCGACACGACCTCGTCACCGCGGGCGACCTGGGCCAGCACCTCGATGTCCGGTTCCAGGCCGAGCAGGGCCGCGAGGGCCTCACGGACCATGGACTGGTCCTCGGCGAGGAGGATCCGGATGGGTCGTGGGGTCATGATCCCGATCCTAGGGGGACTCGCGCCAGCAGCCGGAACCCCGTCTTGCCTGCCGGACCGGCGGTCAGCGTGCCGCCCACCGCCTCCAGGCGTTCGGTCAGGCCGGTCAGGCCGTTGCCGGGGGCCACCGGTCCGCCGCCGCCGTCGTCCGACACCATCAGCTCCACGAACCGGCCCGCCAGCGTCTGCCGGGTCTCCAGCGTGACCGTGCACCGCTTGGCCCCGCTGTGGCGGACCACGTTCGTCACCGCCTCGCGCAGCGACCAGGCCAGGGCGGACTCCGCCTCCTCCGGGAGGTCGTCCACCGGCTCCGCCGGAAGGTCCGCCAGCACGGCCGCCGCCGTCAGAGCGGTCCGCGCACCGGCCAGTTCGCCGGGCAGGGTCGCCCTCCGGTAGCCGCTCACGGCCTCCCGTACGTCCACCAGCGCCTGCCGGCCGACGCGCTCGATGTCGGCCACCTGCTGGGCCGCCGCCTCGGGCTGCGCGGGCAGCATCCGCCCCGCCAGCTCGCTCTTCAGCGTGATCAGGGACAGCGAGTGGCCCAGCAGGTCGTGCAAGTCGCGGGCCATGCGCAGGCGTTCCTCGTTCGCCGCGAGCTGCGCCACCGTGGCCCGGGCCTGGCGCAGTTCTATCGTGGTCTGGATCAACTTGCGGACCCCGACCATCGCGAACCCGCCCATCAGGGCCGGGACAACCAGCCCGGCCAGGTAGGCGTCCCAGCCGGGCAGCGCCGGGGCCACCACCATCATCAGCGCGGTCGCGCCCGGCACCGTCCAGCGGGAGATCTCCGCCGGCAGGGCGGCGCCGGAGGAGATGGATACGTACACGAAGAGCACGAGCCACTCGCGGCCCAGGGCCAGCGACAGCACCGTGGCCTGGGTGGTGAGCACCGCGACCGAGAACAGGACCCGGCGGACCGGCATCTGCCGGTCCGGGTGGAACACCAGCACCAGGTACCAGGCGACGAAGGCCGCGAGGCCCAGCCCGCCGAGCAGCCGGGCCCCGGTGCTGTGTCCCCCGCTGACCAGGTCGGTGACGGGGGCACTGAGGTAGAAGAGCCAGATGGTGATCCAAAGGCTCTTCACCACCTTGTGCGTGGCGGTTTCCGGTGCCCGTCCGATGCGGCCCAGGCCTTCGGATTCCTGCGTCAGTGCCACGGGTTCAAGCCTTCAGTGAGTCCTTGCGGTACAGCCAGGCGGCCGCACCGGTGAACAGTACGAAGTACACCGCCAGGATCGCCACGTCCTTCAGGTGCGGTGCGCCCCCGAGCTCGATGGCCTGGCCGAGGCCCGCGTACGCGCGGGTCGGCAGCCACTCGCAGATGTCCTGCAGCCACTGCGGGAAATTGGCCGTCGGCATCCACAGGCCGCCGAGGATCGAGAGGCCGAAGTAGCACAGCATCGTGATCGGGCGGACGGTGTCGCCGCTCGCGAGGTAGCCGATCGCGACGCCGAGGGCAGCGAAGACCAGGCTGCCGGCCCAGATGGACACGGTGAGGGCGAGCCACTGCCAGGCGTCGAACCGGACGCCCTTCACGCCCGCGGCGACTGCGAACACGACGAGGATGGCGGGCAGGGAGAGCACCCCGGCGCTGGCCGTCTTGCCCAGGACGTAGCCGCGGCCGGGCAGGGCGGTCAGCCGGAGCTGGCGGACCCATCCCTTCTCGCGCTCCTTGGCGATGCGCTCGCTGTTGCCCATCAGGACGGCCGTCAGGGCGCCGAAGGAGGCCATGGCGACCATGTAGAAGGCGGGCATGGTCAGTTCCGTGCCCATGACCTTCGTCGTGCCGTCCAGGGTGCCGCCGAGCATCAGGAACAGCGCGGCCGGGTAGAGGACGGTGAAGAACAGGTACTTCTTGTTGCGCAGGGCTCGGCTGATCTCCAGCTTGATGAGCCGGAGCGTTCCGGTGGTCGGCATTACTTGGCCTCCTCGGCCTCGGTGAGGGCGATGAAGGCCTGCTCCAGGCCCAGCCCGGCGACTTCCAGGTTCCGGGGGTAGAGCCCCAGGGTGTACACGGCGTGGACGGTGGCGTCGGCGTCGCGCGACTGGAGCCGAACCGTTTCGCCGTGGCGTTCGTACGAGGTCAGGTACGGGAGGGCGCGCAGCGCCGCCTCGTCCACCGGCGCGTCCGCGGCCAGGTCGAAGGCGATCCGGCGGGCCCCGGCCCTGGCCTTGATCTCGGCGGCCGTGCCGTCGGCGAGCAGCCGGCCCTTGTTGAGGACCAGGACCCGGTCGGCGATCGCGTCGGCCTCTTCCAGGTAGTGGGTGGCGAAGAGGACGGTGCGGCCCTGGGCGGCCTGGTGGCCCAGAAGGCCTGGCGGGAGGTGACGTCCATGCCGGTGGTCGGCTCGTCTAGGACGATCAGGTCGTTGTGTCCCGCGGTGGCGAGGGCGAAGCGGACGCGCTGCTCCTGGCCGCCGGAGAGCTTGTTGACCATGCGGTCGGCGATCTCGGTGATCCCGGCGCGGCCGAGCACCTCCTCGACCGGGTGGCGGCGGGGGTGCAGGGCGCAGCCGAGGGCGACGATCTCCCGTACGGTCACGTCCTCCATCAGGCCGCCGCTCTGCAGCATCGCGCCGACCCGGCCGGCCGCGACGGCCTCGCGCGGGGTGGTGCCGAAGAGCCGGACGCTGCCGGAGTCGGCGGGGCGCAGGCCCAGCAGCAAGTCGAGGGTGGAGGACTTGCCGGCGCCGTTGGGGCCGAGCAGGGCGACGGTCTCGCCGGGGTGGAGTTCGAGGGAGAGGCCGTCGACCGCGCGGACCGCGCCGTAGTTCTTGGTCACGTCGTGGAAGGCCACCACGGGGCCGGCGCCGGGTCCGGTGTCCTGTGCGGCGGTGGTGTGCGCCGAAGTCGTCGTCGTCATGACGGAAGATTCCCCCGTGCGGGGGTGCGCGCGGCAGTGTCTGGCGTCGTGAACGGCGGATGACGGATGTCATGCGGTCGGCGTGACGGCCCCTGCGTCCGGGCCCGCGGCGGACGTGGCGGAGCCCCCGCCCGGAGGTCGGACGGGGGCTCGGTGCGGCCCGGCCCCTAGTTGGGGTTGGTGTTGATGGTGGCGGTCCGCTCGGCCGTGGTCTTGCCGCGCAGGGCCGTGCCGAGGGCGCCGGCGACGTCCTGCGGGGTGACAGGGGTCTTCTCGCCGGTACCGCGCGTGATCAGGACGCCGTCGAAGGTGTTCCCGTACGTCGCCTTGAGCGCTTCCAGGTCGTACTTCTCGACCAGGTGCCCGTCCACGACCTGCATGCTGAGGATCTTGGGCAGGGACTTGGCCCCGAAGGGGATGGACTTGGTCCCGGCCTTGACCGTGGCGGGGGCGGACATCGCGGGCTCCGCGAACTCCTTCATGACCCGGTCGAGTTCGGCCTGGTCGATGACGGGGTTCTTGGTGGCGACGGGGAGTTCGACCGGGGCCGACTTGCCGGTGGCGACCATGTCGCGGAAGGCCTTCTTGACCAGGTCCGCGGAGGCGTCCGCGTCCAGGGTGGAACCGGGCTTGCCGGGGACGGCGACGGCCTTGCCCGTGTCGAACTTGATGGTGCCCTCGGTGGCGGTGCCGGCGGTTCCGGCCAGCTCCTGGAGCGCGACCTGGAGCTTCTCCTCGTCGATCGGCATCACCGGGTCCGCGATGCGCTCGTTGCCGAGGAGCGAGCCGATGACCGTGACGGGGTTGTAGTCGCTGCCCGCCGCGTTGCGGACGGTCGTCTGGGCGTCCAGGCTCAGGCCGGCCTTCTCGGGCTTGAGCTCGACCTGCTTGCCGCCGACGGCGAGCGTGAGCGGGGTCGCGGCCCGGTTGCCGAAGGCCGTCTGGAGCTTGCCGACGGCCTCGTCGCGGCTGCCGCTGATGTCGACGCCGAGGACGGTGGTGCCCTTGGGGACGTCGGAGTGGTTGAGGAGCAGCCCGGCGCCGTAGGCCACGCCGAGCAGGGCGATGAGGCCGCTGCCGAGGAGGACCAGCTTGGAGCGGCCCTTCTTGATCTTGGTCGGCGTTGCGCTGGCCGGCTTCGGGCGCGCGGGGGCGGCCGGTGCCGGAGCGGGGACCGGGGTCGGGACCGGCGGGAACGGTTCGTCCAGCTCCGGGCCGGGCCAGCGGGGAGCCTCGCCGCCGTGGGGGGCGCCGAGCGGGGCGGTGCCGAGCGCGGGGCCGCCGGTGGGGCCCGCCGGGGCGCCGGGGCCGCCGGGGCCCGCCGGGCCGACCGGGCCGCCGTACGCGGGGAACGGCTCGGTGACGGGGCCGCCGTCACCGCCGCCGTAGCCGGGGGGGCCCGGGGGCGTGCCGACGCCGGGGCCGCCGGGCCGCCGGGGCGCGAGGGGCGCGTCGGGGCCGGGGCCGCCGGTTCCGTAGCCGGGGCCGGCGGGAGCGGGCGGCCGGGCGAAGCCCTGGGCGGGCGTGTCGAAACGGGGACCGGCCGGGGCGGCCGTACGCGGGCCCGCGGGGCCGGGGACACCCGGGGCTCCCGGGGCGAAGCCGGACACCGGAGCGCCCGGAGCTCCCCCGGCGGGCGGCGCCGGGGTACGGGTGGGCAGCGCGGGCGCAGGGCCCGCCGCGGCCGGGGTACGGGTCGGCAGCGCGGGGGCCGGAGCGGGCGCGGGCGCCGCGGCGCCCGGCTTGCGGGGCGCGAACCAGTTGCTGGCCGGCTCCTCCGGCTCGGGGGCCGGCGCGGGCTCCGCCGCGGCCTGCTCGGCGGCGGCCTCGGCCTCGGCCTCCGGCTCGGCGGCGGCAGCCGCCACGGGCTTGCGTACGACCACCGGCGGGATCGGCCGCGAACCCGGGATGTTGATCCGGATCCGGGTCGTCAGGGTGGTCTCGGTCTTCGGCCCGTCGGTGTCGGGCGTGGACGGGTTCGAGGTCACAGGGTTCTCCTCCGAGGCAGTCGCCGCGCCGGGCCCGGACGGCACGGGCAGGGACGGGTGCTGGCCGGTTCCGTACGGCGGTGTACCCGAGGGGTAGGCGGCTCCACCGCGCCCCTGGGGCCCGGAGGACGAACTGTCGGTTTCACGACTCAAGGCAGGTTCTCCCGGTTGGCTCCGCCGCCCGCGTGCCGTGCGCGGGCAGCTCGGCGGCCCGACCACCATACTGGCCGTCGCCCTCGCGCAACTGTCCTGGGGGAATCAGGGGTTCCCCTTCGCTCCCTCCAAGGACCTTCCGAGCGGGCCGGGAGGCCCGGCCCAACCCCCGTGAACGCGCACCTCGACGGAGTTCAACGGCACGTCACTTGCCGGACTGCGCGGCCGAAACCGGCCCCTCGAACGGGCCGCGCAGCGTGGCACACATCACAGCCAGCACCGTCCCGCCCAAAAGGTAGGCGTACATACCGATTCCGGACGAACCGAGCAGGAAGTCCCCCTCGGGGCGCGGGACGCCGAGCAGCACGTACGCGAGGAACCAGCCGATCACACCTGCGCCCACCCCGAGCCCGGTCCCGACGGCGATCCGGCCGCCGAGGAACAGCCCGAAGAGCGCCAGCAGTCCCAGCAGCAGCCCGCCGGGGAACCACAGGTCCACGACGAGCCAGCCGGCGATGCCGGTCAGCACACCCGCCACCAACAGGCCGAGCAGGACGGCGATCCGCGTGGGCGTCAGGGTCCCGGTCATGCCTGCACCCCCGCGAACAGGTCGTGCTCGCGCTCGCCCGCCGGGGCGCCCGGCCGGCCCGCGGCCAGTTCGTAGTACTCGCGGGAGAACAGCGGCTGCGCGAGGTCGTTGGAGAGGGCGAAGAAGGGCCCCTCCACGGCGATCTGGGTGGCGTGGGCGCGCATCGCGGCAGCCTTGGCCGCCACGAACGCCCCGTCGGCCCCGATCTCGGCGGTGATCTTCTCGTCGGCGACGACACCGGGCACGTCGTCCGGCGAAGCCAGCCCCGGGAAGGGCAGCTTGGCCCCGGCCGCCTGCAGCCGGGCGAAGCCCTCCTCGACCACCGAGCGCGGGACCCGGTTCCAGTAGATCTTCCCGGTCTCCCACGGGTCGCCGAGGTCCCGGCGGTACGTGGCCTCCGCGGCCAGCTCCGCGCCGCGCATGGCGACCCGGTGGGCCTGGATGTGGTCGGGGTGCCCGTAACCGCCGTCGGGGTCGTAGGTGACGAGCACCTGCGGACGGACCTCGCGGATGACCTCGACCAGGTGGGCGGCGGCCTCGTCCACGTCGGCGGACCAGAAGGAGCCGGGCCGGCGGTTCTGCTCGGCGCCCATCATCCCGGAGTCCCGGAAGCGGCCGGGGCCGCCGAGGAACCGGTGGTCGGTGACCCCGAGTTCCTCCATGGCGGCGGCGAGCTCGCCGATGCGGTGGGCGCCCAGGGTGTCGTCGCGGTCGGGCGCCAGGTGGGCGAGCCCGGGCGGGATGACCTCGCCCTCCTCGCCGAGGGTGCAGGTCACGAGCGCGACGTGGGCACCCTCGGCCGCGTACTTGGCCATGGTGACGCCGTTGTTGATCGACTCGTCGTCCGGGTGCGCGTGCACCAGGAGAAGCCGACGGGCGGGAAGACCGTTCATGGGGCCAAGACTACGAGGACCGGCCTACAACTTGAGCCCACTGATCATGCTGGCCACGTTCGTGGTCAGCTGGCTGAGGGTCGGCGCGATGGTCGAACTCGCCAGATAGAACCCGAGGAGCACACAGACAACGGCGTGTCCCGCCTTCAGGCCCGACCGGCGGACCAGCAGGAAGACGACGATCGCCAGCAGCACCACGGCCGAGATCGAGAGTGCCACGGCGTTTCACCTCCACGTCGAGCGGACATCGGTACGCGTACTCGTACTCAGTGCTCGGCGGAGTCATACCCACCGTGCGCTACGGATCATAACTATCCGTACCAGCGCATCGATCGAATTCCGGCAGCACGAGGGGCGCACGCCGCGCATGCACAGGGTCACGGGGGAGGCCGGCCGGGGAGCCTGTACGCCTCCCCGGCCGGCTGTCGGCACCCGCACGGCCGCACGGGACCCAGGCTGCACGCCCCAGATCTCGGGACAGAAACGGTCAAGTTGCCTGCGTGTAAACCGCGTTGGCAGGAAATCGGCCCTGACGGAGCGAATCCGCGCGGGGTGGCCGGATTTCACCCCTCGGGAATGCGCCGGTCACTCCTTCACCGGCGGGGCCGCCGGGGCGGGAGGCGGGGGGAGCTCGCCGGGAGGCGGGACGACCTGCTTCTCCGCCGCGAAGTGGCAGGCCGAGGGGTGGGCCGCCGGGCCGGACGGGAAGGCCTCCGGGACGGCCAGCAGCGGGACCTCGTCCGTGCAGCGCTGCTGCGCCTTCCAGCAGCGCGTGCGGAACGGGCAGCCCGAGGGCGGGTTGGCCGGTGAGGGCACGTCGCCGGTCAGGATGATCCGCTCGCGGTGAGCGCGGGCCTGCGGGTCCGGGACGGGTACGGCCGACAGCAGGGCCTGGGTGTAGGGGTGGGTCGGATGGTCGTAGATCTGGGTGTCGGTGCCGATCTCCACCACCCGGCCCAGGTACATCACGCCGACCCGGTCGGAGATGTGCCGCACGATCGAGAGGTCGTGCGCGATGAAGACGTACGACAGGTCGAACTCGTTCTGGAGGCGTTCCAGCAGGTTGATCACCTGGGCCTGGACCGAGACGTCGAGCGCGGAGACCGGCTCGTCCGCCACGATGACCTCCGGCTGGAGCGCGAGCCCGCGGGCGATGCCGATGCGCTGGCGCTGACCGCCGGAGAACTGGTGCGGGTACCGGTTGATGTACTCCGGGTTCAGCCCGACCACGTCGAGGAGCTCCTGGACCTTGCGGCGCCGGTCGCCCTTCGGAGCCACCTCGGGGTGGATGTCGTACGGCTCCCCGATGATGTCACCGACCGTCATGCGGGGGTTCAGCGAGGTGTACGGGTCCTGGAACACCATCTGGATGTTGCGGCGGACGGCCCTGAGCGCCTTGCCGGACAGCTTGGTGATGTCCTCGCCCTTGTACGAGATCGCGCCGGCCGTCGGACGTTCCAGGTTGACCAGCATCTTGGCGACCGTGGACTTGCCACAGCCGGACTCGCCGACGATGCCGAGGGTTTCGCCCCGGGCGAGGCCGAAGGAGACCCCGTCGACCGCCTTGACCGCGCCGACCTGCTTCTTGAACAGGATGCCCCGGGTCAGCGGATAGTGCTTGACGAGGTCCCTGACCTCCAGGATGGACTCAGCCACCGAGGCACTCCTTCCAGAAGAAGCACGCGCTCGCGCGGTCCGGGCCGGCCTGCGCGAGCGGCGGGACGTCGGTGCGGCAGACCGCCCGCGCCATCGGGCAGCGCGGGTTGAAGGCGCAGCCGGGCGGGATGGCCAGCAGATTGGGCGGCAGGCCCTTGATCGCGTACAGCTCCTGGCCCTTCTGGTCCAGGCGCGGGATCGAGTCGAGCAGACCGCGGGTGTACGGGTGCGCGGGCGCGGCGTAGATCTCGTGGACGGGGGCCGCCTCGACGATCCGGCCCGCGTACATGACGGCGATCTTGTCGGCGACGTCCGCGACCACGCCGAGGTCGTGGGTGATGAGGATGAGACCCATGTTGAGCTCGCGCTGGAGCTCGGCCAGCAGGTCCATCACCTGGGCCTGGACGGTGACGTCCAGTGCCGTCGTCGGCTCGTCCGCGATGATCAGGGAGGGTTCCAGGGCCAGCGCCATCGCGATCATGATGCGCTGGCGCATGCCGCCCGAGAACTGGTGCGGGTAGTCCCCCACCCGGTCCTTCGCCGCCGGGATCTTCACCCGGTCCATCAGCTCGACGGCCTTGGCCTTGGCGGCCTTGCGGGACATCCCGCGGTGGACCTCGTACATCTCGCCCAGCTGGGCTCCCACGCTGAGCACCGGGTTCAGGGAGGACAGGGCGTCCTGGAAGATCATCGCCATGTCGGCGCCGCGGATCCTCCGCCGCTCCTCCTCCTTCATCTTCAGCAGGTTCCTGCCCTTGAAGAGGATCTCGCCGCCCGCGATCCGGCCCGGCGGCACGTCCAGGATGCCCATCACGGCCTGCGCGGTCACCGACTTGCCCGAGCCGGACTCGCCGAGCACGGCGAGCGTCTCGCCCTCGTCCACCGAGTAGTTGACACCGTTGACGGCCTTGGCGACTCCGTCCCGCGTACGGAACTCCACATGGAGGTCGCGGACTTCGAGCAGCATGTGCCCACTCCTCAGCGCAGCTTGGGGTCGAGGGCGTCGCGCACCGCGTCGCCGAGCATGATGAACGCGAGCACGGTCAGGCTCAGCGCGCCCGCCGGATAGAGCAGCATGTGCGGGGCGTTGCGGATCTGCGAGGCCGCGTTGGAGATGTCGATGCCCCAGGAGACGGTGGGCGGGCGCAGGCCGACGCCGAGGAAGGACAGCGTGGCCTCCAGGGCGATGTACGTGCCCAGGGCGATGGTGGCGACGACGATGACGGGCGCGACGGCGTTGGGCGCGACGTGCCGCAGCAGCATCCGGCCGTTGCCGGCGCCGAGGGCCCGGGCGGCCTGGACGTAGTCGTTCTGCTTGGCGGTGATGACGGAGCCGCGGCCGATGCGGGCGATCTGCGGCCAGCCGAGCAGGACGATGAAGCCGACGACCGGCCAGACGGTGGTGCTGGTGACCACGGACAGGAAGACCAGGCCGCCGAGGACGACGGGGATACCGAAGAAGATGTCCGCGACCCGGGAGAGCAGCGAGTCGCCCCAGCCGCCGAAGAACCCGGCGAGCCCGCCGAGCACCGAGCCGAGCAGGGCGGCGCCCAGGGTGGCGCAGACGCCGACGGTGATGGAGGCGCGGGCCCCGTAGACGGTACGGGTGTAGACGTCGCAGCCCTGGGTGTCGTAGCCGAAGGGGTGGCCCGGGGCGGAGCCCTGCTGGGACTTGGACAGGTCGCACTGCAGCGGGTCGCCGCTGGCGATGAGCTGCGGCCAGATCGCGATGATCACGAGGAAGAGGATCATCAGCGAGGAGATGATGAAGACGGGGTTGCGGCGCAGCTGGTGCCAGGCGTCGGACCACAGGGAGCGGGCCTTCTCGCCCGGGCCGGTGGGCGCGTCGCCGAGCTTCTTCTCGAGGCTCTCGGCCTCCTCGATCGCGAGGTCTATGGGCCCTCCCTGGCCGGTGGGTGCCATGGCCTCCCCCTCTGCGGGCTGCAGCGGGTCGAAGACGGGCTCGTTGCGCTCAGGCATAACGGATCCTCGGGTCCAGGACCGCGTAGAGCAGGTCGACGAGCAGGTTGGCCAGCAGGAAGACGATGACGAGGATGGTCACGAAGCCGACGACCGTCGGGGAGTTGTTGCGCAGGATGCCCTGGTAGAGCTGGTATCCGACGCCGTGGATGTTGAAGATCCGCTCGGTGACGATGGCGCCGCCCATCAGGGCGCCGATGTCGGTGCCGATGAAGGTGACGACGGGGATGAGCGAGTTGCGCAGCAGGTGGCGGGTGACGACCCGGTGGCGCGGCAGGCCCTTGGCGACGGCGGTGCGCACGTAGTCGGCCTTGACGTTCTCGGCGATGGAGGTGCGCGAGAGCCGGGTGACGTACGCGAGGGAGACCAGCGCGAGCACGATGCCGGGCAGGATCAGCTCGTTGAAGGGGGCGTCCGGGGAGACGGTGGGCCGGACCCAGCCCCATTCGACGCCGAAGAGGTACTGGAGCACATAGCCCGTCACGAACGTCGGTACGGAGATGACGACGAGGGTGAGCACCAGCACGCTCGTGTCGACGGACTTGCCCCGGCGCAGCCCGCTGATCACGCCGAGGGTGATGCCGATGACGATCTCGAAGAAGATCGCGACCATGGTCAGGCGCAGGGTGACGGGGAAGGCCGAGGCCATCAGCTCGGTGACGGGCTGGCCGTTGAAGGCCGTGCCGAAGTCGCCCTGGAAGATCTGGCCCATGTAGTGGAGGTACTGCTCCCACAGCGGGCGGTCGAGGTAGAGGTCCCTGCGGATGCGCGCGGCGGTGGCGGGGTCGGGCGCCTTGTCGCCGAAGAGGGCCGCGACCGGGTCGCCGAGCGCGTACACCATGAAGAAGATCAGGAACGTGCTGCCGATGAACACCGGGATCATCTGGAGCAGCCGCCGGATCACATAACGTCCCATGGACTGCTCCAGGATCGATCCGACGGAGGGTCAGCTGACCTTGATCTCGTTGTAGACGGGGACGCTGAACTGGTTGAGCGCCACGTCCGTGAGCCGCTCGGCGTAGCCGGCGCTGCCGTTCTGGTACCAGAGCGGGATGGACGGCATCTGCGCGACGAGGATCTTCTCGGCGTCCTGGAACTTCACGATGGCCTTGGCCGCGTCGCTCTCCTGGTTGGCCTCGTCGACGAGCTTGTCGAAGTCCGGGTTGCTGAACTTCCCGTAGTTGGAGGAGGCGCCGGTGTAGTAGAGCGGCTGGAGGAAGTTCTGGATCAGGGGGTAGTCGGCCTGCCAGCCGGAGCGGAAGGGGCCGGTCAGCTTGAAGGAGCTCTGCTGGTTGCGGAAGTCGGCGAAGGTGCCGATGGGGTTCACCGTGCAGACCGGGCCCTCGCCGAGCGCGTTGTTGATGCTGTTGCAGACGGCGTCCATCCAGTCGCGGTGCGAGCCGGTGTCCACGTTGGACGTCAGCGTGACCTTGCCGCCGGGGAGCCCCCCGGCGTCCTGGATGAGCTTCTTGGCCGCGGCCGGGTCGTACTTGCAGGCGTCGCCGCAGAGCGTGGCGCTGAAGCCGCCCTTCTCGCCGAGGGCCGGGGAGGTCCAGTCCTTGGCGGGGGTGCGGGTCTCGCGGAAGATCTGCTTGGTGATCTCGTCGCGGTTGATCGCCATGGAGATGCCGCGGCGGACGTTCTCCATGCCCTCCTTGCTCCACTGCGGGTCGTACAGCGGGAAGGTGAGGGTCTGGATGATGAGGGCCGGCTGGTTGATGTACCGGTCGCCGAGGTCGTTCTTGACGTTCTTCAGCTGCTGCGCGGGGACGTCGTCGACGAGGTCGAGGTTGCCGGAGATCAGGTCCGTGTAGGCGGTGTTGTTGTCGGTGTAGACCTTGAGGTCGACTCCGCCGTTCTGCGCCTTGTCCTCGCCCGGGTAGCCGGCCCAGGCGCGCAGCTTCATGCCGGTGCCCTTGGTGTACGAGTCCACCGTGTACGGGCCGTTGCCGATCGGCTTGTTCAGCCAGCCGGCGTGGTCGGTGAAGAAGGCCTTGGGCAGCGGGGAGAAGGCCTGGTAGCCGAGGGTCTCGGGCCACGTGGAGAACTTGTTCTTCAGGGCGACCGTGAAGGTCTTGGCATCCTTGACGACCAGCCCGGACATCGTCTTGGCCTTGGGCTGGCCGGACGCGGGGTGGACGTCCGCGTAGCCGACGATGTCGGAGAAGAACGGCGAGTTGTTCTGCTTGTTGCGCACGTCCGCGCCGTAGTTCCAGGCGTCCACGAAGGACTGCGCGGTGACCGGCTCGTCGTTGCTGAACTTCCAGCCGTCCTTCAGCGTGACGGTGAAGTTCTGGCTGTCGGTGGTCTCGATCTTCTCGGCGAGCATGTTGACGGCCTCGCCGGTCTTCGGGTCGTACCGCTTCAGGCCCCGGAAGAGCATGTCGAGGACCTTGCCGCCCTGCACCTCGTTGGTGTTGGCCGGCTCCAGCGGGTTCTGCGGGTCACCCCACGAGGAGCTGACGATCCCGGTGTCGCCACCACCGCCTCCGCCGCTGTCGCTGCCGCCGCCGCAGGCCGTCGCCACGAGGGCGACGGCCACTGCACATGCGGCCCACTGGGCCTGGATGGCTCCACGCATGGAGTGCCTCCTGTGACTCCTTCCCCCGGACGGATCCGGGGGACTTCTCACTCGGTTCCGTGGAACCTCGCGACGGCCAAGCCCTGACCGCTGCCCGAAGGCAGGGCCACAGCGTACCCGCCAATGTCACCCCATGTGTCGCTCCGTGCACTCCCGGTGAACTCGATTGCACCCCTGCGTCTCGTGCCTGTCACCCGCACGGGTGCAAACTCAGCTCCCAGGTGTCGACCGCGTAGTGCAGGCCCATGCCGTGCGCCTCGTAGAGCGCGAGGGCGCCGGTCTCGTTGTGGATGTCCACCCCGAGGGCCGACGGTGTCCCGGCCGCGGGCCGCGTAGGCGGCGAAGCCGTGGCGCAGCAGGAAGCCACCGATGCCGCGGCCGCGCAGGTCCGCCCGGACGCCGATGTGGCTGATCCAGCCCATGCTGGTGCGGTCGTCGCGGCTCAGCAGGACGCCCACGTCGCCCTCGCCGGGCAGGTTCGCGATCCAGACCAGCGACCAGTCGAGGCGGCGGGCGTCGAGGTGGTCCGGCCAGGCCTCGTACGGGCGCTGCGCGTGGCCGAAGTGGGCGGCGAAGGTCTCCTCCACCAGGGCGTGGGCCCGGCGGCGGTCGGCCTCGTCGGCGGCGCAGTCGCGCAGGGCGAGCCCCTCGGGCGGGGCGGGGACCTCCCCCCGGCCGCTCAGGGCGCGGGTCATCACCTGGTAGCCGCGGCCGGGCAGCAGGTCGGCGTCGAGGGTGGGCTTCACGTTGAGCTGGAGCCGCAGGGCGGCCTCCTGCGCGCCGGCGGCGAGCTCGCGGGCCCGGACCTCCATCAGCTCCAGCAGCCGGACGGCGGCCTCGCGGTGGCCGGGCAGCACGTAGTGGTCGGCATCGACCCTGCCGGGTCCGGAGTCGGTCCACACCAGGGCGTACGCGACGAGCCGGCCGCCCTCGAAGGCCGGCCAGGAGTCCCTCGCCAGGTCGACGTCGGGGTGGCGGAGGTCGGCCTCGACGGTCCCGAGGTCGGTCTCCGGTCTGCCGATCTCGAAGACGTCGACGGCGTTGAGCAGGGCGCAGATGTCGGACGCGTCGCCCTGCGGGCCGTACGGCAAGCATGCGCCGGCCCCGGTGGTCGTACGTGGTCTCGGCCATCCGGACGCTGTCCGCCCGGCCGCGGCGGCGCCGCAACTCCCTTTCGGCGTACCGCCGTACGCAAGGGCGTCGCGTACGGGGGCGCGTACGCAAGGGCGCCCGGGCCGGAGGAATCCGGTCCGGGCGCCCTTGACTGCGTACGGCGGTGCGGGATCAGACGGCCAGGATGGCCTTCTCCTCCGCGAAGTGGCACGCCGACTCGTGCGCGGCCGGGGTGTTCACACCCTGGAAGCGCGTCGGGATCGCCAGCAGCGGCTCCTCCGTGGCGCACCGCTCCTCGGCCTTCCAGCAGCGGGTGCGGAAACGGCAGCCCGAGGGCGGGTTGGCCGGGGAGGGGACGTCACCGGTCAGGATGATCCGCTCGCGGCCCTCGCGGGCCTGCGGGTCGGGGACCGGGACGGCCGACAGCAGCGCCTGGGTGTAGGGGTGCGTCGGGTGCTCGTAGATCTGGGCGTCGCTGCCGATCTCGGCCATCTTGCCCAGGTACATGACGCCGACGCGGTCCGAGATGTGCCGGACGATCGACAGGTCGTGCGCGATGAAGACGTAGGACAGGTCGAACTCGTCCTGGAGCTTCTCCATCAGGTTGATGACCTGCGCCTGCACCGACACGTCGAGCGCGGAGACCGGCTCGTCGCAGATGATGATCTCCGGGTTGAGCGCGAGGCCGCGGGCGATGCCGATGCGCTGGCGCTGGCCGCCGGAGAACTGGTGCGGGTAGCGGTTGATGTACTCGGGGTTGAGGCCCACGACGTCCAGGAGCTCCTGGACCTTGCGGCGCCGGTCGCCCTTCGGAGCCACCTCGGGGTGGATGTCGAAGGGCTCCCCGATGATGTCGCCGACCGTCATGCGGGGGTTCAGCGAGGTGTACGGGTCCTGGAACACCATCTGGATGTTGCGGCGGACGGCCTTGAGGGCCTTGCCGGACAGCTTGGTGATGTCCTGGCCCTTGTAGAAGACCTCGCCTGCGGTGGCCTTCTCGAGGCTCATCAGCAGCTTGGCGACGGTGGACTTGCCACAGCCGGACTCGCCGACGATGCCGAGGGTCTCGCCCCGGTAGAGGTCGAAGGAGACCCCGTCGACCGCCTTGACCGCGCCGACCTGCTTCTTGAACAGGATGCCCTGGGTCAGCGGGAAGTGCTTGACCAGGTTGCGGACCTGGAGGATCGGCTCTCGCTCGGTGGCGTTCTTGGTGAGCTCAGCCATGGATCTGCTCCTTCCAGAAGTGGCACGCGCTGCCGCGGCCGGGCAGCTCGGTGCCGTCCTGCTCGGTCACCGGGTGCAGGACCGGCACGTCGGTGCGGCAGATGTCCTGCGCCTTGGGGCAGCGCGGGTTGAAGGCGCAGCCCGACGGGATGTTCAGCAGGTTGGGCGGCAGACCCTTGATCGCGTAGAGCTCCTGGCCCTTCTGGTCCAGGCGCGGGATCGAGTCGAGCAGACCGCGGGTGTACGGGTGCGCGGGGCGGCTGTAGATCTCGTGGACCGGGGCGGTCTCGACGATCCGGCCGCCGTACATGACGGCGATCTTGTCCGCGACGTCGGCGACGACGCCGAGGTCGTGGGTGATCAGGATCAGGCCCATGTTCATCTCGCGCTGGAGCTCCGCGAGCAGGTCCATGACCTGGGCCTGGACCGTCACGTCGAGGGCCGTGGTCGGCTCGTCGGCGATGATCAGGTCGGGCTCGAGGGCCATCGCCATGGCGATCATGATGCGCTGGCGCATACCGCCGGAGAACTGGTGCGGGTAGTCGCCCACGCGCTCCTTGGCGGCGGGGATCTTCACGCGGTCCATGAGCTCGACGGCCTTGGCCGTGGCGTCCTTCTTGGACATGCCGCGGTGGACGCGGAACATCTCGCCGAGCTGGGCGCCGACGGTGTGCACCGGGTTCAGCGAGGACAGGGCGTCCTGGAAGATCATGGCGATCTTCGAACCGCGGATCTTGCGGTACTCCTCGGCCGGGAGCTTGAGCAGGTCCGTCCCCTGGAAGAGGATCTCACCGCCCGCGATCTTGCCGGGGGGCATGTCGAGGATGCCCATGATGGCCTGCGCCGTCACGGACTTGCCCGAGCCGGACTCGCCGAGGACCGCGAGGGTCTCGCCGGCGTTCACGGAGTACGAGACACCGTTGACGGCCTTGGCGACACCGTCGCGGGTGTGGAACTCGACGTGCAGGTCGCGCACTTCGAGCAGGGGGGTCCCCTCCGGCGCCGAGCGCGGCGCGGGGACGGTCGAGTTCTTGCTGATGGTAGTCAACGTACGCCCTTCCTCAGCGCAGCTTCGGGTCGAGGGCGTCGCGCACCGCGTCGCCGACCATGATGAACGCGAGCACGGTGACGCTCAGCGCGGCGGCCGGGAAGAGGAGCACGTGCGGGGCCTGCAGCCAGCGGACGGAAGCGTCGCTGACCATGAGGCCCCAGGAGATCTCCGGGGGCTGGACGCCGATGCCGAGGTACGACAGGGCCGCCTCGGCGGAGATGTACACACCCAGGCTGATCGCACCGACCACGATGACGGGGGCGATGGCGTTCGGCAGGATGTGCCGGAGCGTGATGCGGAGGGTGCCGGCGCCGAGGGCGCGGGCGGCGACCACATAGTCGTTGTTCTTGTTCTGCAGCACCGAGGAACGCATGATGCGGAAGATCTGCGGCCAGCCGAGGATCGCGAGCACCAGGGAAACCGTCCAGGCGTTGCCCGGCAGGGCGGACATGATCAGCATGCCGCCGAGGAGGAGCGGGATCGCGAAGAAGATCTCGGTGAAGCGGGACAGGAAGCTGTCCAGCATGCCGCCGGCCCAGCCGGCCAGCAGGCCGAGGGCACCGCCGACGACGACCACCAGCGTGGTGGTGACGATGCCGACGATCACCGAGTTGCGGGCCGCCCACACCGTACGGGTGTAGACGTCGCAGCCCTGGATGTCGTAGCCGAACCAGTGGTCGCCGCTCGGCTTCTTGAGCGAGTCCTGGAGCTTGCAGGCCGTGGCGTCGAAGGGGCTGCCGTCGGTGAACCACTGCGGGAACGCGGAGATGACCAGCATGCAGACGACGAGGAACGCACCGATCAGGAAGACCGGGTTGCGGCGCAGGTCGCTCAGGGCGTCGGACCAGAGGCTGGCCTCGCGGTCCTTCTTCTTCTTTCCGCCGTCCTTGACCGCGGCGCCGGCGGAGGTGGCTCCGGCGAGCTGGGTGTCGGTCATCGAGTCCTCCACCGTAGTTGTGTCACGCATAGCGGATCCTCGGGTCGAGCACGGCGTAGAGCAGGTCCACGAGCAGGTTGCCGATCAGGTAGACGAGGACGAGGATCGTCACACCGCCGACCACGACCGCACCCTGCTTGAGGTACACGGACTGGGCGAGCAGGCCGCCGACTCCGTGGATGTTGAAGATCCGCTCGGTGATGACCGCACCACCCATGAGGGAGCCGAGGTCGGCGCCCAGGAAGGTGACGATCGGGATGAGGGCGTTGCGCAGTGCGTGGTTCACGACGACGCGGCGGCGGGGCAGGCCCTTCGCGGTCGCGGTGCGGACGTAGTCGGCGCGCATCGTCTCCATCAGGCTGGTGCGCGTCAGGCGGGCCACGTACGCGAGGGACGTGGAGGCCAGGACGAACGCCGGCAGGAGGTAGGCGCGGATCCCGTCGTTCTCGTTGAACGAGACGGGGAAGAAGTCGATGCCCCAGTTGTTCTTCAGCTGCACGCCGAGGGTCAGCTGCAGCACGAAGCCGGTGACGAAGACGGGGATGGAGATGACCATCAGCGTGGAGATGAGCACCAGCTGGTCGAGGAACTTGCCGCGGCGCAGGGCGGCCATGACACCGGCCAGCACGCCGACGACGGCCTCGATGACGAACGCGACGAGGGCCAGGTTCACCGTGTAGGGGAACGCCTCGGAGAACAGGTCGAGGACCTTGCGGCCGGTGAGGGTCTCACCGAGGTCGCCCTGGAACACACCGGTGATGTAGTTCCAGTACTGCAGCAGGAACGGGTCGTCGAGGTGGTACTTGGCGCGCAGCATCGCCGTGACGAGCGGGTCTGCCTTCTTCTCGCCGGCGAGCAGCTGGATCGGGTCAGCGCCCGGCATGGCGAACGTCAGCGCGTAGATCAGGAACGTGGCGCCGATCAGTACAGGGATCGCCTGTATGAGTCGGCGGATGAGGTAGCGGCCCATCAGACCTCCAACAGAAGAACAGGGGGAAAGGGCGGGCAGACGGAAACCTGATTCCGCCTGCCCGCCCCCGGGATCCCCTTAGTGAAGAGGGGTGTTAGTTGAGCTCGACGTTCGCCAGGTCCATGCGGCCCTGGGCGTCGACCTCGACGTTCTTCACGGTCTTGGAGTAGGCCGAAGAAGACATGTACGTGAAGACCGGGATGTACGGCAGGTCCTTGATGATGATGTCATCGGCTTCCTGGTACAGCTTCTGGCCCTGAGCGGCGTCGGTGGCCTTGTCGGCCTCGGCGAGCTTCGCCTCGAACGCCTCGTTCACGTAGTGGCCGTAGTTGGAGCCGTTCTCGATCGCGACCTTCGAGAAGATCGGACGGAGGTAGTTCTCCGCGGCCGGGTAGTCCATCGACCAGGCCATGCGGAAGCCGCCCTTGTACTTCGAGGCGCCCAGGTCGTCCAGCATGTCGCCGAACTTGGCGTACGGCTTGGCGGTGACCTCGATGCCGAGGTTCGCCTTCAGCTGGTTGGCGACGGCCTCGATCCACTCCTTGTGGCCGCCGTCGGCGTTGTAGCCGAGCTCCATCTTGTTGCCCGGAACACCGCCCGCCTGGGTGTAGAGCTCCTTGGCCTTGGTCGGGTTGTAGGTCCCGGCCTCGCCCAGCGCGCCCTTGCGGTAGCCCGGGATGATCGGGCTGATGAAGTCGTCGGCCGGCTTGCGGGTGCCGTTGAAGATGGTCTTCGTGATGGCGTCCCGGTCGATGGCCATGGAGATGGCCTTGCGGATCTCCACCTTGCCGAACGCCTCGGGGTTCTGCTCCAGCGGGAGACCGATGTAGCCGACGCCGGACTCGGGCTTGTAGATGTAGCGGTCGCCGAACTCCTGGGAGACGGTGGCCATCGCCGAGATCGGGAGCTTGTCGACGATCTGGATGGTGTCGGCGCGCAGGTCGTTGTACGCCGTGTCCAGGTTGTCGTAGATCTTGAAGGTGACGCCGTCGAGCTTGGCGCGACCCTCGCCGGGGAACTTGTCGTACTTCTTGATCTTGATCTGCTTGTTGTGCTCCCAGGCGCCGTCCATCTGGAACGGACCGTTGCCGATCGGAGCCTCGCCGAACTTCTTCGGGTCGGCCTCGAACGCCTTGGGCAGCGGGTAGAAGGCGTTGTAGCCCAGCATGGTCTTGAACTGGGAGAACGGGTCCTTCAGGGTGACGGTGAAGGTCTTCTCGTCGACGACCTTCAGGCCCTTGAGCTCCTTGGCCGTGGGCTTCTTGTCCTTGCCCGGCGCGAGCTCGTCGGAGCCCTCGATCTTCGAGAAGAACGGCAGGCCCTCGGCCGCGTTGTCCTGGTTGGCGCCCCAGTTCCAGGCGCGGACGAAGGACGCGGCGTCGACCTTCTCGCCGTTGTGGAAGGTGTAGCCGTCCTTCAGCTTGATGGTCCACGTCTTCGAGTCCGTGGTGTCGATCGACTCCGCGACCGCGAGCTTCGGCTCGTTGGTCTTGTTGTCGTAGTCCACGAGGCCGACGAAGAGGGCGTTGAGAACCTCGGCGCCCTCGGACTCTGCGGTGTTCTGACCCACCAGGCCGTGCTGCGGCTCGCCGAGCACCACGGTGATGTTTCCGCCGGACTTACCGGCGTTCGAGTCCTTGCTGGTGCTGCATGCGGTGGCGGCCATCGCCACGATGACGGCACCCGCGACCCACTTGGCGCTCGTTGCTCCGCGCATGGGTAATTGCCTCCTCAGGAGTCACTGTGGATACGTGAAGGACCCGGCCCCGCTGACACCCCTGACAGCGAAATCCGGCCCCATCGTGTGTGCTCGTGAGTCGACGCTCCCCACAGCGTGTGACCCATTGACCCGAGCTCAATGGAGCCATCCTCGGGGACCGCCAGACCGTAAACCACACTTAAGTGGTCTCGTTTTCACAACATCACCACCTGGCGAAAACCCGAAATCCGGACAAACGGATAGGAGACAGACACGTGCGAAACGGACGGTTGGCGCACCTTCCGGAGAGCGGTGCACGGTATCCGGACGCAAGAACGAGTCAATCCGGTTGACAAACGCGAACGGGCCCGGCGCGGTCAAAGGCCCATCAGGGCCCGGACCTCGTGCCGGCGGGCCGCGCCGAGGGACTCGTACACCTCGAGGGCCTGCGCCCAGGCCCGGAGGGTTCCCCCCTCGTCGCCCGCCTGCCGCAGGGCGTGGCCGAGGACCAGGAGGGTCTCGGCCCGTCCGATCCGGTGCCCGGCCTCCGTCTGGATGTCGAGAGCCCGGTTCGCCCGGCGGGCGGCCCTCTCGAACCCCCCTCGCGCCAGGTCCAGTTCCGCGAGCAGTGCGCGGACCGCGCCTCGAAGAGGCGGTACCCGCTCGCGGTGGCCAGGGCCCGGGCGGTCTCCGCGTGCTCCCCGGCCTCGCCGTGCCGGCCCAGCCGCAGGCTGCTCTCGGCCAGCCCGGTCAGGGCCCGCAGCTCCGGCGTGCGGGCATCGCACCGGCGGGCCAGCTCGGCCGCCTGCCGGAAGTGCCGCAGGGCGACGTCGTGACTGCCCAGGCTTTGCGAGAGCAGGGCCCGGCCCGTGTGCAGGTACGACTCGGCGCGCAGCTCCCCCGTCGCCAGTTCGAACCCCTGCTCAATGTAGTCCAGAGCGGCAGACCGGTCGCCGGCCGAGCTCGTGCAGGATCGCCCCCGGGTTGCCCAGCGTGATCGCCTCGCCCAGCCGGAAACCGGTCGCGCGGCACAGGTCCGCCCCCCGCAGGCCGTGAGCCAGCGCCTCCTCCAGCCGGCCCCCGTACCAGAGCGCGAGGCTCAGGCTGTTGTGGGTCGCCGCCTGTCCCTCCGCCGAGCCCGTCCTGCGGTACAGCTCGAGCGCCCGGCCGTCGTGGAAGGTGCTCTTCTCGTAGTCGCTCCGGTTCAGGTAGGCACTCGACAGGCTCCGGTGGGCCGTTGCCTGCCCGGCCGGATTCCCGTCCGCCTCCGCGGCGACCAGCCCGGCCGAAGCCACGGCGAGCCAGTCGGCGGCGTAGGCGCGCCGCATCATGTACGGGCGGAGCGCGTCGGCTAGGCTCCAGGCGAACCGCCACGACCCCAGGTCCGTGGCCCGCTGTACGAGGGCCACGGTGTTCGCCCGCTCGGCGTCCAGCCAGGCGATCGCCTCGAGGGTGTCCGCGAAGACGAGGCCCCGGCCGCCGTGCTCCACCGGCAGCCGGATGGCCTCCGGCTGGAACATCCGGGCCGCGGTGTCGACGCTGCCCAGATACCAGTCGTGCAGCCTTCCAGCGCGGCCGCCCGCTCCTGGGGCCCGTCCTCTTCCTCGCCCCGTTCCAGCGCGTACGCGCGCAGCAGGTCGTGGAAGGCGTACCGGTCCGGCGCGTGCTCCTCCAGGAGATGGGTCCGGGTCAGCCGGGCCAGGAGCTGCGAGGCCTCCGGAAGTCCGGCACCGGCGAGCGCTGCCGCCGCCGGCAGGGGGACGTCCGGGCCCGGGACGAGACCGAGCAGCCGGAACATCCTGGCGTCGGCCTGCGGGAGTGTGACGTAGGACATGTCCAGCATCCGCTTGCCCGTGCAGAGCGAGCGGTAGAGGGCGGCCGCCCGGGACTCCTCGGCGGGGATGTGCTGCGCGGGCACGCCGAGCGCCTGGAGGAATCCGCTGAGCGCGTCGAGGGGCCGGAGCGGCTGGCCGGCGGCGTGGCCGCAGAGGTTCACGTACAGCTGTCCGTCCGGGAACCGGTCACGTCTGCGGTGGCCCCAGTGGACGGCCAGGGAGGTCTTCCCCGCCCCGGCCTGCCCGGTGACCAGACCGATCCGCACCGCGCCCGACGCGTCGTCCCCACCGACCGGCAGCAGCGTGTCGAGGCGCCGGAGCGCATCGGTCCGGCCGGTGAACACCGGGGTGGAAGCGGGCAGCTGGGCGGGGAGGGCATGCTGCCGAGAGGGGGCCGCCGTCCCCTCGGCCGCCCCTGCCGACACCGTCCGGCGGGGCCGGGGGTCGAGGAGCCCGGGGTCGTCGGCCAGCACCCGGCGGTGGAGCGCGCGCAGCTCCGGGCCGGGCTCCAGACCGAGTTCACGGACCAGCTGCGCCCGCGCGCGCTGGTACGCGGTGAGTGCCTCGCCCCGCCGTCCGCAGCGGTACAGGGCGAGCATCAGCTGGCCGTACAGCCGCTCGCGCAACGGGTTCCGGGCGATGGCGGACTCGATGTCCACGAGGACGGCCGTATGCCGGCCGAGGCGGAGTTCCGCCTCGATCCTCTGCTCGAAGGCGGCCCTGCGGGAGTCGTCGAGCCGTGGCGCCTCGACCTGGGTCAGCTGCTCCGCACGGCTGCCCGCCAGGGCTTCTCCCCGCCACAGGGCCGGCGCGGCTCCCAGCCGGGCGGAGGCCGCGGCGTCGTCCCCCCGCTCCGCCGCCTCGGAGTGAACTCCGCCAGGATGGTCGAATTCGGTCCCGCATTCATGAGGCGGCTGTCCCGGGTTTTGTCCTGGCCGTCGCGGGCACGAAAAAGCCCGGCCCCGCACGGAGATCCGTGCGGGGCCGGGCTGTGAGCCGTACTGCGCAGGTGTTACTTGCCGGACTTGGCGCGCGACGCGGTGCGCGAGCGCTCCTTCTGGTCCAGGACGACCTTGCGGATGCGGACGGCCTCCGGGGTCACCTCGACGCACTCGTCGTCGCGGCAGAACTCCAGGGACTGCTCCAGGGAGAGCTTGCGGGGCGGGACCACGTTCTCCGTGTTGTCCGCGGAAGCCGCACGCATGTTGGTGAGCTTCTTCTCCTTGGTGATGTTCACGTCCATGTCGTCGGAGCGCGAGTTCTCGCCGACGATCATGCCCTCGTACACCTCGGTGCCGGGGTCGGTGAACAGGACGCCGCGCTCCTGCAGGTTGATCATCGCGAACGGCGTGACCGAACCCGCGCGGTCCGCGACCAGCGAACCGTTGTTACGGGTCACCAGCGGGCCGAACCACGGCTCGTAGCCCTCGTGGATGGAGTGCGCGATGCCGGTACCGCGGGTACCCGTCAGGAACTCCGTACGGAAACCGATGAGACCGCGCGACGGGACCACGAACTCCATGCGGACCCAGCCGGAGCCGTGGTTCGACATGTTGTCCATGCGGCCCTTGCGGACGCCCATGAGCTGCGTGACCGCGCCCATGTGCTCCTCGGGGACGTCGATCGTCATGCGCTCGACCGGCTCGTGCACCTTGCCGTCGATCTCCTGCGTGACCACCTGCGGCTTGCCGATGGTGAGCTCGAAGCCCTCGCGGCGCATCTGCTCGACCAGGATGGCGAGCGCGAGCTCACCGCGGCCCTGGACCTCCCAGGCGTCGGGACGCTCGGTGTCGAGGACGCGGAGCGAGACGTTGCCGACCAGCTCGCGGTCGAGGCGGTCCTTGACCTGGCGGGCGGTGACCTTGCGGTCCTTGACCGCGGACTTGGCGTCCGCGCCCTTGCCCGTGCCACCGCGGCCGACCAGCGGCGAGGTGTTCGTACCGATGGTCATGGAGATCGCCGGCTCGTCCACCGAGATCAGCGGCAGGGCGATCGGGTTCTCCGGGTCGGCCAGGGTCTCGCCGATCATGATGTCGGGGAAACCGGCGACCGCGCAGATGTCACCCGGGCCCGCCACCTCGGCCGGCTTGCGGGTGAGCGCCTCGGTCATCATCAGCTCGGTGATGCGGACGTTCGAGATGGTGCCGTCACGCTTGATCCACGCGACGGTCTGGCCCTTGCGGAGCTCGCCCTGCTCGACGCGGACGAGCGCGATGCGGCCCAGGAAGTTGTCGGCGTCCAGGTTGGTGACGTGGGCCTGGAGCGGGGCCTCCTCGTCGTACACCGGAGCGGGGACGTGCTCCAGGATGGTGGAGAAGAACGGCTCCAGGCTGTCGCTGTCCGCGGGGACGGTGCCGTCCTCGGGCTTGGTCAGCGAGGCGACGCCGTCACGGCCGCAGGCGTAGACGATCGGGAACTCGATCTGGTCCTCGTCCGCGTCCAGGTCGAGGAAGAGGTCGTACGTCTCGTTGACGACCTCGTCGATCCGGGAGTCCGGACGGTCGGTCTTGTTGATGCAGAGGATGACCGGCATCTTCGCCTGCAGGGCCTTGCGCAGGACGAAGCGGGTCTGGGGCAGCGGACCCTCGGAGGCGTCCACCAGCAGAACGACGGCGTCCACCATCGACAGACCGCGCTCGACCTCACCACCGAAGTCGGCGTGGCCGGGGGTGTCGATGATGTTGATCGTGATCGGGGCCCCGCCGTCCTTGGGGTGATACTTCACCGCCGTGTTCTTGGCGAGGATCGTGATGCCCTTCTCACGCTCCAGGTCGTTCGAGTCCATCATGCGGTCGTCGAGGTGCTGGTGGGCGGCGAAGGCACCGGCCTGCTTGAGCATGGCATCGACGATGGTCGTCTTGCCATGGTCGACGTGGGCGACGATGGCGACGTTACGGATGTCGTGGCGCGTGGGCACTTCGGCGCTTCTCCCGGGATCGTGGATGGCGTCGCGTACGGTCCGGCACGCGCGCCTCGACCGGGCGGAAAACCTGCCACGGCCTTACCCCATGGTACGTCGCGTGGCGGGAACCGCTCGCCGGGGGGTCTGTCAAGAGGCCGGACGACTGAGAAGGACCGGGTGTGGGGTGGGGTGTCCCGGCCGTTCGTCCTGCGCGTTTGCTGCGGGTCAACAGGCTTGGTCAATGGGTATGACACGACCTTGCCCGCCGGAGATCCGGCGGGCAAGCGACTTGAGTCACATCTGAGCTTGTGAGCCGAAGCTCAATCTGTCTGGCCCCGTTTTGTCACTTCTTCTTCTCCTGCTTTTCCTTGGCGCCTTGAGCCTTCTTCCAGCCGATGTCCTGGAAACGGGGGGTGCCGAGGCCGAAGGCGCCGGCATTGGCCAGGTTCGGCTTGGCGGCCACCAGCTCGGGGCGCTGGTACAGCGGGATGGAGCCGGCGGCGGCCCAGATCCGGGCGTCTGCCTTGCGGATCAGCTCGCGCGAGGCCTCCTCGTCGAGCTCGCCGAGCGCCTGGTCGAACAGCTGGTCGATGTGGTCGGTGCCGACCCGGGTGTAGTTCTGTTCGACGAGGAGCGAGCCGTCGGCGGCCGGCTCCGGCTTGGCGAAGATGGGGCGGGCGTCGGTGGCCGGGTAGGCCGTCGCGGGCCAGGAGTAGAGCGCCAGGTCGTACTGGCCCGAGGCGACGTGGTCCTTGAAGAAGCTCTCGTCGGCCACCTTGGTCAGCTCGGTGTGCACGCCGACCTTCTGCAGCATCTGGGCGATCCGCTCGCCGACCGTGCGCAGGGCCTCCGAGCCGGGGCCGGACGGGAGGACGAAGCGCAGCGAGAGCGCCTTGCCGTCCTTGGCCAGCATGTTTCCGGAGGTACGGGTCTGCTTGGCCGGGGCCGGCGCCGGGCTGGGGCTGGTCCCGGCCTTGCCGGGATCGGGGGCGGCGCCGTCGCGGGCGGGGCCGCTCTTGGCGTCGGCGGAGTCGGCGGCGTCGGCGGAGCCCGCCGGGTCCGCCGGGTCCGCCGCGTCCGCCGTGTCGGGGGCGTCGGCGCCGAGGGCCTCGGCCTGGGCGAGGAGGGCGGCCCGCTGCTCGTCCGCCAGCCCGGCCGCGGCCAGGACCGGGGAGAGGCGCTCGCCCCGGGCGCCCTGGGCGAGGGGGTCGGAACCCTGGTCGCCCTGCGCGGACGTGTCCGTGTCCGTCCTGATCGCGGACCTGACCGCCGGGAGCCCCCGGTCCAGGCTGTCGCCGTTGCGCTCGTCGGTCTCGCCCACGATGTAGAGGCCGTCGTTGCCGGTGCCCGGACCCGACGGGGTCTTCGAGTCGTCCTCCGCGTTCTCGGAGCCGGCCTTGGCTCCCGCCGGCTCGGTGATCTTGCCGCCGCGGCGCCAGCCCGCGTCCGCGAGGAGGGCCTCGGCCGCGTGGATGTCCTTGCCGCCGAGCGCTTCGCTGTTGTCCGCGTACGCCCGCTGCCCGGCCAGCGCCACGTGGCTGCCGACCGGCTTCGCCGGCAGGCCCAGCGGCTTCAGTACGATCTCGGCCAATTCCTTGCGGTCCAGCGCCCTGGCCACGGCCCGCCGGACCCGCTCGTCGGCCAGCGGGCCGGCGGCCCCGTTCAGGGCGAGCTGGGTGTAGGCCGGCTCCAGGGACTTGCGGACCGTGAAGGTGCGCAGGGCCGCCTGCTCGTCGGCGTACTTCTTCGCCGCCTCAGCGTCCTGCGCGCGGTTCTCCCGCTCCGTCGTCGCCTTGCCCTCGTCGTCGGCGCCGTACGCGACCGCCCACGACAGCGTGGCCTCTGCCGGGGTCACCGAGGCGCCCGGTCCGTGCGCGGCGGCCCCGCCCGAGCCCCGGGTGCGCTCCGCGTCCCGGCGGGCCAGCGCGATCCGGTCGGCGCCCGCGCGGTCGATCTCCGCCAGGTCCACCTTGCCGGCGGCCAGCGCGGCCGGGCGCTGGGTCCGCGGCACGGCGGTCAGGACCAGCGTGTCCAGCTTGGCCGGCCGGCCCCACCAGCGGGCGCTGCGGGTCAGGGCGACGGTGCCGGTCTTCTTGTCGACGGCCCCGAGGTTGAAGGGCCCCGCCGTGACCTTGAGGGTGCCGCGGGCGCCCTCGTTGAAGGCGTCCGGGGTGCCGGTGACCTGCTTGGGGTAGAGCGGGGAGAACAGGGAGCGCCAGTCGGTGTACGGCTTGGCGAAGGTGACCTTGACCTCGAGGTCGGTCTTGCCGCGCTCGATCTTCTCGATCCGGTCGTAGCCGGCGTTGCGGGCCGTCCAGTACGCGGAGTCCTTGCCGTTCAGGGCCCGCCACTGCGCCACGAAGTCGGCGGCGCCGATCTCGCGGCCGTCGCTCCACACCGCCTGCTGGTTCAGCTTGTACAGCACGACCTGCTTGGGCTCGCGCTCGACGACCTCGGCCTTCTCGAGGAAGTCCGGGTTGGCCACCGGCCGGCCCTTGCCGTCCAGCGTGAACAACTGGGGCAGCACCGCCCCGGCGATCCGGTGGGTGGTGGCGTCCGCATCGGCCTGGAAGGTGTTCAGGGTGTCCGGGAGGCTGTCCACCGCCCAGCGCAGCACGCCGCCGTCGGCGACCTTGTCGCGGGCCGTGGCCGCGATGTCCTGGCCGGCGGCCACGGGACCGCCCTCGTCGTCACCAGCGCCGCAGCCCGCGAGCAGCGGCAGTGCGAGGACTCCCGAGGTCAGGAGCGCCAAGGACCTGCGCCTTCTCTGGGACATGGGTGGTACCTCCGGGGCGGGGCGTGAAAGGGGCAGCTTGATCACGTTTGGCGGTATATGGAGCTGATCACACTGGGTGCCGCAACACACTGAAATCCACAGGCCGCCGCACCTCTCGCAGCCGGCCCTCGCCACGCCGCGAACCCCACCCGTGCGGACCAATCCCCTTGCGTCACGGACGGGCGTTCCCTCGGAAGAGGGATCAAAATGGAAGCAGGGAGGGGCGCACGGATTGCGCCTGCGCGCCCGCAATCGCTGCACGTCCCTTCACAACGGGGGACGGGAGGCGCGACACTCGCAGGCGCACATGAGCGTTGCCACCGCAACCAGCGGAAGTGAGGGCAAGTCATGTCCCTGCAAGACGATTTGACCGCCGTACGACGCAACCTGAACGAGCTGGTCCGCTCGGTCGAGCGGCTGGAGCGAGACGTCGAGGACGCAGCCCGGCAGGCCCCGGACACACCGCGGGCCCCACGCCGGGAGGGGATGGTCACCGTTCCGGACACCCCGTACGACAGCTCGCTGTGGAAGGACGTCGACGACGAGGGTCTCGGCGCCCGCGACCGCCGGGCACCCTGACCCTGGCGTACGCGGCCCCGCACCCCGCACGCGCCGGTACCCCCGCACCCCACCAGGCCCAGCCGTCCGCGGCTGGGCCTCGTGGGTCATCCGTCATCACTCCACCCGGAGTCCCCTTTGGCCACAGGCACGGAACCACCCCGGCAGCTGACCGGCGTCCACGACGCCTCCCGGGCCGCGATCGCCGCCCGGCACCTGCGCACCGACCGGTGGTGGCTGGCCCCCGCCGTCACCGCGGCCGGACTGCTCGCCTTCATCGTCTACTCGACGTGGCGGGCCTTCGCCAACGCCGACTACTACGCGGCCCCGTACGTCTCCCCGTTCTATTCCCCGTGTCTCGCGGAGAACTGCCAGGAGATGCGCGACGGCCCCAACCTGGACCTGTTCGGCAGCTGGTGGGGCCTGTCCCCCGCCCTGCTGATCCTGATCTTCCCGCTCGGCTTCCGGCTGACCTGCTACTACTACCGGAAGGCCTACTACCGGGGCTTCTGGGCCTCGCCGCCCGCCTGCGCCGTCGCCGAACCGCACGCGAAGTACACCGGCGAGACCCGCTTCCCGCTGATCCTCCAGAACATCCACCGGTACTTCTTCTACGCGGCGCTGCCGGTCGCGGGCATCCTCACGTACGACACGGTGCTGACCTTCCGCGACGAGCACTACGACTGGGGCCACATGGGCCTCGGGACCCTGCTCTTCGTCGTCAACATCGCGCTGATCTGGGCCTACACGCTCTCCTGCCACTCCTGCCGGCACATCATGGGCGGCCGTCTGAAGCACTTCTCCAAACACCCGGTGCGCTACCGGCTGTGGGGCTGGGTCAGCCGGCTCAACACCCGCCACATGCTGCTCGCCTGGGCCTCGCTGATCAGCGTCGCCCTGTGCGACTTCTACGTGTACCTGCTGGCCAGCGGCGCCTTCAACGATCCGAGGTTCTTCTGACATGGCTCAAGTCGACCGGCAGCAGTGGGACGTGGTCGTGGTCGGTGCGGGCGGCGCCGGGCTGCGGGCCGCGATCGAGGCGCGCGAGCGGGGCAAGCGTACGGCCGTGATCTGCAAGTCCCTGTTCGGCAAGGCCCATACGGTGATGGCGGAGGGCGGGATCGCCGCCTCCATGGGCAACGTCAACGAGGGCGACAACTGGCAGGTGCACTTCCGCGACACCATGCGCGGGGGCAAGTTCCTGAACCAGTGGCGGATGGCGGAACTCCACGCGAAGGAGGCCCCCGACCGGGTCTGGGAGCTGGAGACCTGGGGCGCGCTCTTCGACCGCACCCCGGACGGGAAGATCTCCCAGCGCAACTTCGGCGGGCACGAGTACCCGCGCCTCGCGCACGTGGGCGACCGGACCGGTCTGGAGCTGATCCGAACCCTCCAGCAGAAGATCGTCCAGCTCCAGCAGGAGGACTTCAAGGAGTTCGGGGACTACGAAGCCCGGCTCAAGGTCTTCCAGGAGTGCACGGTCACCAGGGTGTTGAAGGAAGGCGAGCGAAGCGGGACGGGGGGCCCTCCCGGCCGAAAGCCCGGGGGGAGGGTCTCGGGGGCCTTCTGCTACGAGCGCGAGTCCGGCCGGTTCTTCGTCCTGGAGGCCCCGGCGGTGGTCCTGGCCACGGGCGGGATCGGCAAGTCCTTCAAGACGACGTCCAACTCCTGGGAGTACACCGGCGACGGTCACGCGCTGGCGCTGCTCGCGGGCGCGCCCCTGCTGAACATGGAGTTCGTGCAGTTCCACCCGACCGGCATGGTCTGGCCGCCCTCGGTCAAGGGCATCCTCGTCACCGAGTCGGTGCGCGGCGACGGCGGGGTGCTGCGCAACAGCGAGGGCAAGCGGTTCATGTTCGACTACGTCCCGGACGTCTTCAAGGAGAAGTACGCGGAGTCCGAGGAGGAGGGCGACCGCTGGTACGAGGATCCGGACCACAACCGGCGTCCCCCCGAGCTGCTCCCCCGCGACGAGGTGGCCCGGGCCATCAATTCCGAGGTCAAGGCGGGCCGCGGCTCCCCGCACGGCGGGGTCTTCCTCGACGTGTCCACCCGGATGCCGGCCGAGAAGATCAAGCGGCGGCTGCCCTCCATGTACCACCAGTTCAAGGAGCTGGCGGACGTGGACATCACCGCCGAGCCGATGGAGGTCGGCCCGACCTGCCACTACGTGATGGGCGGGATCGCGGTCGACTCCGACACCGCGGCCACCGTCGGGGTCCCGGGCCTGTTCGCGGCGGGCGAGGTCGCGGGCGGCATGCACGGCTCGAACCGGCTCGGCGGGAACTCCCTGTCCGACCTGCTGGTGTTCGGCCGGCGGGCCGGGCTGCACGCGGCCGAGTACGCCACGGGCCTCGCCGAAGCGCGGCCCGCGGTCTCCCAGGCGGAGATCGACGCGGCCGCCGCGGAGGCGCTGGCCCCGTTCCACGCCGCCGAGGGCGCGGAGAACCCGTACACGCTCCACCAGGAACTCCAGACGACCATGAACGACCTGGTCGGGATCATCCGCCGCGAGGGCGAGATGGCCGAGGCCCTGCAGAGGCTGGCGGGCCTGCGCGTACGGGCGGCCCGGGCCGGGGTCGAGGGACACCGGCAGTTCAACCCGGGCTGGCACCTCGCCCTGGACCTGCGGAACATGCTGCTGGTCAGCGAGTGCGTGGCCCGCGCGGCCCTGGAACGCACCGAGAGCCGCGGCGGGCACACCCGGGAGGACTGCCCGTCGATGGAGCGCGACTGGCGCCCGGTGAACCTGTTGTGCCGTCCGGTCGACCCGGCGCCCGAGGACCCGGCCGCCGACCGGATCTCCCTCGTCCGGACCCGGACCGAACCCATCCGCCCCGACCTGCTCGCGCTCTTCGAGAAGGAAGAGCTGGTCAAGTACCTCGCCGAAGAGGAGCTGTACGAATGAGTACGTACGACGCGAGCTTCCGGATCTGGCGGGGCGACGCGGAAGGCGGGGAGCTGCGGGACTTCACCGTCGAGGTGCACGACGGCGAGGTCGTCCTGGACATCGTCCACCGGCTGCAGGCCACCCAGGCCTCGGACCTGGCGGTGCGCTGGAACTGCAAGGCGGGCAAATGCGGCTCGTGCAGTGCGGAGATCAACGGCCGGCCCCGGCTGATGTGCATGACGCGCATGTCGACCTTCGACCGGGCCGAGACGATCACGGTCACGCCGTTGCGCGCGTTCCCGGTCGTCCGGGACCTGGTCACGGACGTGTCCTTCAACTACGAGAAGGCGCGCGAGGTCCCGGCCTTCGTCCCGCCGCAGGGGGTGGCTCCGGGGGCGTACCGGATGCAGCAGGTGGACGTGGACCGCTCGCAGGAGTTCCGGAAGTGCATCGAGTGCTTCCTGTGCCAGGACACCTGCCACGTGGTGCGCGACCACGAGGAGAACAAACCCGCCTTCGCCGGTCCCCGTTTCCTGATGCGGGTCGCCGAGCTGGACATGCACCCGCTGGACGCGGCGGCGGAGGCGGGCCTGGACCGCAAGCGCACGGCCCAGGAGGAGCACGGGCTCGGCTACTGCAACATCACCAAGTGCTGTACGGAGGTCTGCCCCGAGGGCATCAAGATCACCGACAATGCGCTGATCCCGCTGAAGGAGCGGGCGGTGGACCGCAAGTACGACCCGCTGGTGTGGCTGGGCAACAAGATCCGCAGGCGTGCTGACCTGTAGCGCCCCCGGCCGTTCATTGCGCAGGACAATGCCCCCTGGGAGAACGACGCATGACGTGATGTCAGGGGGCTTTGCGCTGCGGGTGGGGATCGGCTGGCCGGCCGGTACCGGCCGGCCAGCGGCTGGGCCGGGGCGGCATGGGCCGGATGTTCGGCACGCCCGCGTACACGGCGCCGGAGCAGTGGCGGGGCGAGCGGGTGGGCGCCCGCCCTCGCACTGCCCTGACCGGCCGGGTGCACGTCCTCCCGGCCCGGCGCTCCAGGAGCGCCCGAGAGGGGGCCCCGGCCACCAGCCCGGCCCGGGGCCGGCGGGGCAGCCGGGCGCTGCGTCCCGCGAGCCTCCCTGCCTGCCCAGACCGGCTGGGTGCTCCGGTCGCGGGGGCCGGAGTGTGGTCATAGCCTCCGGAATGTGACTCCGCCGAAGCGACGACCCACCGCCGCCGGGATCTCCGTACGGGCCGGGCTCGTCCTGGCCGCCGCGCTGCTGGGGCTCGGCGGCTGGGGGGTGACCGGGGCGCCGGCCGCTCGGGCCGACGATCCCGTCAGCCTGTCCCGGCAGGGGCAGATCACCGACCGCGTGGGCGCCCTCGGCGACCGGAAGGCCGCCGTCACCGCCGCGCTGGACAAGCTGTACGCGGACCACCGGATCCAGCTCTTCGTGACGTACGTGCACGATTTCTCCGAACGCTCCGCCCAGAGCTGGGCGGACGCCACCGCGCAGAAGAACGGCCTCGGCCAGGACGACCTGCTGCTGGCCGTGGCGACCGGGGCGCGCCAGTACGCCTATTCGGCCGATGTCGACTCCGGGTTCACCGAGGCGCAGCTCGCGGATGTCGCCCGTACGGCCATCGAGCCCGCGCTGAAGCAGAACGACTGGGCGGGCGCCGCGATCGGCGCCGCCGACGGGTACGGCGCCGTGCTCGGCGGGAAGCCCGTACCCGTGCCCACGATCACCCCCGGCGTGGCGAATCCCGGCGGCGGTGCGGGCGGCGAGACCGGGGCCGGCGACTTCGTGCTCCCGGTGGTCGTCGTCGGCGCGGCCGGCGCCCTCGGTGCGTACGCGTACAGCCGCCGCAAGCGCAAGGGCGGCGCCGGCCGCAGCGGTACGACGGGCTGGGGCGCGCAGCCCGCGACCACGACCGCCCTCCCGCTGCCCGAGCTGGACGCCAAGGCCAAGGCGCTGCTGGTGGAGACCGACGACGCGATCCGTACCAGCACCGAGGAGCTCGGCTTCGCCTCCGCGCAGTTCGGGGACGCGGCGGTCGGCACGTTCACCGAGGCCGTGGCCCTCGCGCAGAGCGAGCTGACGGCCGCGTTCCGGCTGCGCCAGCAGCTCGACGACGCCTCCCCCGAGGACGACCCCACCCGGCGGCGGATGCTGGACGAGATCGTGGCCCGCTGCACGGAGGCGAACCGGCGGCTCGACGCGGAGTCGGCGGACTTCGACCGGCTGCGGGACCTGGAGAAGAACGCCCCCCAGGCCGTGGCGACGGTGGAGGCGCACGTGCGGGCGCTGACGGGCCGTACGACGACGGCCGTGGCCACCCTGACCGCGCTCGCCGGGCGCTACGCGGACTCGGCGTCCGCGCCGGTGGCCTCCAACGCCGGACAGGCCGAGGACCGGCTGCTGTTCGCGACGACCAGCCTCGGCGAGGCCCGGGCGGCGCTCGAGAGCGGCGACAACGGGAAGGCCGCCGTCCACGTACGGGCCGCCGAGGGCGCGGTGGACCAGACGGCGACGCTGGTCGACGCGGTGGAGCGGCGGGCGCAGGAGCTGGCGGAGGCGGCCGGGAAGCTGCCCGGCGCGCTCACGGAGACGGAGACCGACCTCGCCGATGCCCGCGGCCTGCTGACCGGCACCGCCGAGGGGGCCTCCACGGCGGACCTGCGCGGCCGGATCGGCCGGGCGGAGGCGGTCCTGGCCGACGTACGGCGGGCGCAGGACGCCGGCCGGTACGACCCGATCGACGCGCTGCGCCGGGTCGAGGAGGCCGATGCCGTCCTCGACGAGGCGCTGGCCGGGGCCCGGGAGCGCGAGGCGGGCAGCCGGCGGGCCGCGGCCCTGCTGGACCAGGCGGTGCTCTCGGCGCGCAGCGCGATCGGCGCGGCGGCGGACTACATCACCACGAGCCGGGGCGCGGTCGGCAGCCAGGCCCGTACCCGGCTGGCGGAGGCGCAGCGGCGCATGGAGCGGTCGGCGGCCCTGGCGGGCTCGGACCCGGCGGCGGCGCTGGCGGAGGCCCAGCAGGCGGACGGGCTGGCGCGACAGGCGCAGCAGCTGGCCGAGCAGGACGTACGGGCGTACCAGGACCCGTACGGCGGCGGGCAGCGCCAGCAGGGGGGCGGCATGGGCGGCGCGGTCCTCGGCGGGATCATCCTGGGCGAGATCCTGCGCGGCGGCCGCGGGGGCGGGGGCTTCGGCGGCGGGTTCGGGGGCTTCGGGGGCGGGGGCCCGGGCCCCGGCTCGTTCGGCGGCGGCGGGACCCGCGGCCGCATGGGCGGCGGCCGCTTCTGACCCACTCTCCCTCACTCCGTGAAAGGTCACCGATGAGCAAGCAGACCGTCCTCGGCCGCGTCACCCAGCTCGCGAAGGCGAACATCAACGCGCTGCTGGACCAGGCGGAGGACCCGCAGAGGATGCTGGACCAGCTGATCCGCGACTACACGGACAACATCTCGGAGGCGGAGCAGGCGGTCGCCACGACGATCGGCAATCTGCGGCTGCTGGAGGCGGACCACAAGGAGGACGTGGAGGCGGCCTCGGAATGGGGCGGCAAGGCGTTCGCCGCGAGCCGGAGGGCGGACGAACTGCGGGCGTCGGGTTCGGCGGCGGATGCGGACCGGTTCGACAACCTGGCGAAGGTGGCCCTCGGCCGCCAGCTCCGGTCGGAGAAGGAGGCGAGGACGGCGGAGCCGGCGATCGCCGCGCAGACGGAGGTCGTGGAGAAGCTCAAGTCCGGGCTGGACGCGATGAAGAACAAGCTGACCGAGCTGACGGCCAAGCGGGACGAGCTGGTGGCCCGGGCCAGGACCGCGCAGGCGCAGAACACCATGCTGGACGCGGTGAAGAGCATCGACGTCATGGACCCGACGAGCGACATCGCCCGCTTCGAGGACAAGGTCCGCCGGGAGGAGGCCAGGGCCTTGGGCCGGCAGGAACTGGCGGCGTCCTCCCTGGACGCCCAGTTCGAGGCCCTTGACGACCTCGACAAGGCATCGGAGATCGAGGCCCGCCTGGCGGCGTTGAAGTCCCGGGCCGCCTAACGGGTTCCGCTGCGCGGGCTTTCTCAACCGCCCCGCCCTTTCACCGTTTCTCCCCCAGCCACCGCTGGGAGGTGCCCCACGGGCAGAGCCCCGGTTTCGGGGAGGGGCGGGGCGGGGAGCGGCTCCGCGCTGCGGGACCCGTTCGCCGGGGTTCAGCCGTACATGCTCAGCAGCTGCTCCGCCGAGAGTTCCGAGACGGCCTCGGCCGCCGCGCCCGGGAGCGGGAGCTCGAACCAGACCGTCTTCCCCCGGTGGGTGCGGCGCGTGCCCCAGCCCGCCGACAGCATGCCGACCAGCTGCAGCCCCCGCCCGCCCTCGTCCGTGTCGCGCGCCCGCCGCCGCCGCGGCTGGACCAGGTTGCCGTCCCAGACCTCGCACACCAGCGTCCGGTCCAGCAGCAGCCGCAGCCGGATCTCGCCCTCCCCGTACCGCAGGGCGTTCGTCACGAGCTCGCTCACCAGCAGCTCGGTGGTGTCCAGCAGCCCCTCCAGACCCCATGCCGGCAGCTTTCCCCGCGCCAGCTCCCGCGCCCGGCCCACCGACCGCGCCTCGCGCGGCAGCTGCCAGTCCCCCACCGCTTCCACCGGCAGCCCCTGCACCCGCGCCATCAGCAGCGCGATGTCGTCCTCACCGTGCCGCGTGTCCAGCGTGTTCAGCACGTGGTCGCACACGTCCTCCAGCGGCCGCACCGGGTCGGACAGTGCGTCGCGCAGCCCCCGCAGCCCTTCTTCGAGCGGGTGGTCCCGCGATTCCACCAGCCCGTCCGTGTACAGCGCGAGCAGGGCCCCCTCCGGGAGGTCCACCTCGACCTCCTCGAACGGCTCTCCGCCCACTCCCAGCGGCATCCCGGGCGGTACCTCCAGCAGCAGTGCGGGCCGCGGCGGGGCGCCCGGCTCCGCCGGTTCCACCAGTACGGGCGGCATGTGGCCGGCGTTGGCGATGGTGCAGCGCCGGGTCACCGGGTCGTAGACGGCGTACACGCAGGTCGCGAGGTACACCTCGGAGCGGTCCGCGTCCCGCGAGTGCAGGGCCGCCCGGGAGGCCTGCTGGGAGCCGCCGGGCGCGCCGAGCCCGCGGGCGATCTCGTCCAGCGCCGTCAGCACCTCCGCCGGTTCCAGGTCCAGCAGCGCCAGGGTCCGTACGGCGGTGCGCAGTTCGCCCATCGCGACGGCCGCCCGCAGCCCGCGGCCCATGACGTCGCCGACGACCAGCGCCGTGCGGTGCCCGGGCAGCTCGATGACGTCGAACCAGTCCCCGCCGACCTCGGTGGCCGCGTTCCCCGGCAGGTACCGGCAGGCGATGTCCAGGCCGGCCGCCTCGGGGTCCCCGGGCGGCAGCAGGCTGCGCTGCAGTATCAGGGCCCGCTCGTGCTCGCGCCGGTAGAGGCGGGCGTTGTCGATGCAGACGGCGGCGCGGGCGGCGAGCTCCACGGCCACCGCCCGGTCCCGTTCCCCGAAGGGCTCGCTGCCCTTCGTACGGGAGAACTGGGCGAGCCCGACGACGGTGTCGTGCGCGACCATCGGTACGACGAGCGTGGACTGCACGAGGTCGTCCGCTCCGCCGCCCTCGATCAGCCGCGGCCGCGCGGTGCGCAGGGCGAGGGCGCCCGGCGAGGCCGCCGGGTAGCGGTGGATCTCCCCTACGGAGACCAGCGCGCCCGGGCCGGACAGCGGGGCGTCCGACACGGCCGAGGCGAAGGCGACGCGCCGCAGGGGCGCGGAGGGCGCCCGGCCGGGGCCCAGCCCGGGCGGCAGTGAGGGCACGCCGGGACCCTGCGGGCGGGCCGGCCGGTCGTCGTCGCCGAGCAGCAGCCCCTGGTAGAGGTCGACGGCGGCGAGGTCGCAGAAGCCCGGGACGGTCACGTCCAGGAGTTCGCGGGCGGTGGTCTCGAGGTCGAGGGAGTTCCCGATGCGGTGCCCGGCCTCGTTGAGCAGGGCGAGGTTGCGCCGGACCCCGGCGGCCTCGCGGGCGGCGAGGTGGCGGCGGGTGACGTCGGTGCCGAGCCCCGCGACGCCGATGGGGCGGCCGGTGCCGCCGTGGACGCGGTAGAGGTTGATGGACCAGTGGCGGTGCTCCCGGCTGCCGGGGGCGGCGCCGGTGATCCGGAGGTCGGTGACGGAGTCGCCGGTCTCCAGGACCCGCCGCAGGGCCTCGGCCATCCGGTCGGCCTCCTGGGGCGGGAGGTAGTCGTGGACGGTGCGGCCGCGGTGTTCCTCGACGGCGCCGCCGAAGACGGTCGCGAAACGGCGGTTGGCGCGCTGCACGGTGAGGTCCGTGCCGAAGAGCAGGAAGCCGAAAGGAGATTGGCCGAATATGGCCTGCGAGGCGGCGAGGTCGGATTCGATCCGGCGCAGCGCACGTACGTCGACCACGACGCACAGCGCGGCCCGCTCTGCGGTCTCGGTCTGGGTGGGCATCACATAGATCTCGGCCACGCCGTGCGCGCCGTTCCCGCCGGGGATCCGGAAGGGGACGAGGCCGGTCCATTCCTTGCCGTCGAGGATCTCGGCCACCCTGCGGTGCCCGCCGGCGCGCAGCTCCGGCGGCATGAAGGCGTCCACCGGGTCCCGGCCCACGGCCTGTGCGGCGGTCAGCCCGAACAGCTCCTCGGCGCGCAGGCTCCACTGGTCGATGAGCCCGTCGGGTCCGATGGAGAAGGACGCGACCTTTATGTAGTCATATATCGAGCCAGGCGGGCTGCTGTGCCACAGGGAGTCGTGCCATGTCTCCCCGGGCACACGGGCCTGATGTGCCTGCGCAGGTATCTCGCTCACGCGACCGTCCCCTCCAGCTCACCGCAACCGGACCGGCCATGACCGAAGTATTCAGCACCACGGCCCCGCACGGCACGGCGTTCACGATCACAAAAAGGTCCCGACTATTTCGAGCCATGTCCTGTGATCGTCGGCCATCCTTCACCTTGTTACTCACCAGGAAGTGCCAACTCGAACCACACGGTCTTGCCCGATTTCCCGTGCCGCGTCCCCCAGCGCTGCGCGGAGGCGGCCACCAGGTGAAGACCCCGGCCCCCCTCGTCGTCCGGCTTCGCGACCCGTTCACGGGGCGGATCCGGAAGCGGATCGGAAACCTCCACCAGCAGGGCGGCGCCCCCCGTCACACTTCCACTGGCCGGATTGCGCCGCACCAGCCGGACGCCGATGGGACCGGAGGCGTACCTCAGTGAATTGGTGACCAGCTCGCTGACCAGCAGGACGGTGACGTCGCCGACGGAGTCCAGGCCCCAGGATCCGAGCGTGCCGCGCACGGCGTGCCGGGCGGTGCGTACGACTCCGGGTTCGGCGGGGAAGGCCCACTCGGCGCATTCACCGTCTGTGTCGATCACGCCGATCACTTCCCGGGCCGGCATCGACCCCAGTCCGATTCATCAGGGACAGAGCCACGAGGGGCAGTACACGATAGGGACTAATAGCGACATACCCGATATTCGGGGCGTCGTACCACCCGATCCTTCACGCACCGGCGCACTGTGGCGCAGACGGCCCAGCGCCCGCGCGTCACGCACCCCCGTGCGACCTGGCGTGCTGCTCGTCGCGCTCGGCGCGCAGACGGCGTCCGGCCTCGGCGACCGCCGGCCGGTCCTGCTCGAGCCAGTCCACCGAGTCGAGCTCCTCGGGTCCGAGCCAGCGCAGCTCGTCGTGGTCCTCCAGCGGTGCGGGTTCGCCGGACAGCAGCCGTGCGGTCCACACGTGCAGGACGAGCCCGGGCCTGAGCGGCCACTCCCCCGGGATCCGCTCCAGCGGCTCGGCCTCCACGCCGAGCTCCTCGCGCAGTTCGCGTACGAGCGCCTCGGGCACGGACTCGCCCTGCTCGGCCTTCCCGCCCGGCAGCTCCCAGCGTCCGGCCAGCTCCGGGGGTGCGCTGCGGCGGGCGGCCAGCAGGCGGCCCTCATGACAAAGGGCTCCGCCCACGACCACTCGTACCGTCATGGGGCGGAGCCTATGTCAACACAGGGACGCTCAGTTCGTCGTGGCGGTCTGACCGATCCGCTCGACCCAGTACAGCTGCTTGTGGCCCCCGTCTTCGAGGCTGTCGACGACCGTCTGGGCCTCGGCCCGGGTGGAGTACCGGCCCACCCGGTAGCGGTTGCCGTTGTCGTCCTGACGTATGACCAGCCATGGGAGCAGGGCACCGCTGTCGTTCATCGCGTTTCACCCTCCGCCGATGTACCTGCCCAGGAAACCGCATTGCGCATATGCCCGAGCTTACGCCCGACCTTTACGGAGCGGATACGGTTTTTCACGAAGAGGTACCTCGCAGGCGTACGCATCCGGCCACGCGTACGAGCGGGCCGTGTGCGCCGGTTCAGAACCGGCGCACCACAGGACACTCCACGCGCTCAACGGGCGCGGAACGAGGGCGAGTCCTGCCGCGACGAAGGCGGCGAAGCACAGCAGGCCGCGGCCCGGACGCCGGACGGCCCGGAGAAGGGCGAGGACCGGGGCGACGGGAGCGATCACCATCGCGCCGAAATCCGCCGGGTGACACCCCGTCACCCGTGGGCGGTTCCCCGGGGCCGTGGCCCCCGGGGAGCGCCGCTCACCGGACCGGCAGGTGGTACGACAGGCGGTAGCGGTCCGCCGGGACCACCACGTCGGCCGTCTCGACCGCCAGTCCGGACGCGAAGTACGTACGGCCGATCACCAGGACCACATGGCCCGGCACCCCGCCCAGCAGCATGATCTCCTCGGCCAGGCCGGGCCGCGCCCCGACCTCCTCCACCACGTTGTCCACGACGACGTCGATCGCGGCCATCCGGTCGACGACCCCCATGCCCCCGAGCGGCCCCTCCTCCGGCAGCATCACCGGTGTCCGGCCCGTGACCGCGAGCGGCTCCCAGGAGGTCGACAGCATCATCGCCTCCCCCGCGTCGCGGAACACGTACCGCGTCCGCATCACCCGCCCGCCCGGCTCGATGCCGAGCCGCTCGGCGATCTCCGCCGGCGCCGCCGCCTGCTCGCTGCTGGACTCCCAGGTGCCCCGGGCGCCGGCTTCCGCCTGCTCCTGCCGGAACGGCGTCGACGTCCCGCCCGTGCGGTATCCAGAGCGGGCGACCCGCCTCGGCACGGGCTGCTCCCGTACGTACGTACCCGACCCGGACCGGCCCTCGACCAGCCCCTCCGCCATGAGGACCTTGCGCGCCTCCAGCGCCACGGTGTCGGAGACCCCGTACTCCTCGCGGATCCGGGCCTGCGAGGGGAGCCGCGCGTGCGGGGGCAGGGACCCATCGACGATCTTCCGTCGCAGATCCCCGGCGACGCGCAGATAGGCCGGCTGCTCACCGAAAGTCACTGGCCACTCCCATCAGGTTGACAGACAGCTACACCCTGGCAACCGACGGTTGTAGACCGCAAGCAAGGGCCAGAGTTTCACCCGAAGTGATGAAGCCAGGTCACTGAAACCCGTTACCGCGCGTTACCACACGCTACCCTCGACAGCTCCTCACACTGCGGCCGAAGGGGGCCCGTCCGAGTCGCCGTCCACTTCACCCTCCGAGTCGCCCGGCCGCCGCACGAGCCAGTCCGGCACCCGGGTCGACAGCCCGTACGCCCCGCGGAGCGCCTTCTCCGTGTCCACGGACAGCGCACCCGAGGCCGCGTCCCACGCGTCCTGGAACTCCGCCGGCTTCGTCGCCTTCGCCGCCCGCTGCCACGCGGCCCGCGCCGCCTCCACCTCCTTGAGCTGCGCCCGCACCGGCCCGGCCAGCTCGGGCCGGGCCTTCACCCCGTCCAGCAGCCCCGCCTCCGCGGCCAGCGCCCGGTCGACCGCGCGGGCCCACTCCCGGTACTGCGGCAGCGCCTCGTCGATCTCCTCCTCCGGCCCGCCCCCCAGCGCCAGGTCGGCCTCGTTCATCACGTGCAGGAAGGCCACCTGCTCCGGCTTCAGCGTCCCGGCGTCCTTGCGCAGGCTGCCGCGGTGCTCCCGCTCCGCCGTGCCGATGACGCAGAGCAGCCGCCGGTCGCCGCCGCTCCACCCTTCGCGCGAGGGCGCGAAGTAGAACATCTCCGCGTACGGGGGCAGCGCCCACGTGTCCATCGCGTACGCGTCCTGCGCCTTCCAGCACGCGTCCGTCGCGGTCTTCTTCAGCTCGGGCCCGCCCGGGAACACCTCGTCGTCGAACCGGGTCGAGGAGGTGACCTCGCCCTCGTGCACCTCGGTGCAGGCGATCCGGTAGATCAGCGGGCTCTCGTCGAGCAGGTCGCCGCCGGGGACGTTGAAGCAGTCGCCCGCGCGCATGTCGTCCACGGCGGTCAACTCGCCCTCGACGCCCTCGAATCGCTCGAGCGTGTCCAGCCGGTCGAACAGCCGCTCCGCCACCCGGTCCGCCGCGAAGACGACGGCGGCGGTCATCACGAGCGACACCACCAGACCCGTGATCGCGAGCGCTCTGCCCCGCTCCCCCTTCCGCGCGATCTGGACGAGCGCCACGATCCCGAAGACGACCCCGAGCGGCGGCACGCACAACAGCCCGACCAGCAGCGACGCGAGCGCGAAACCGTTGAGGGCGGGCTCCCGGTACGCCGGCTGCGGGGGCGGAGCGGGCCAGTAGGGCGGGGGCGGGGTGCTCACGGGGCGTGGGGCTCCATCAGGGGGGCGCGAACGAATGCGCGAAATAGTACGCAGCGGGGGCGACCGCCGTGACGGTCGCCCCCGCAGTTCACCGCGGCACCGTGCCGCGTTCACTCCCGGTGGGTCAGAACTGGAGCGCCCAGGAGTCGATCTTGCCGGTGTCGATGTTGGCGTTGTCGTTCACGCGGAGCTTCCACACACCGTTGGCGACCTCCGAAGAGGCGTTGACGGTGAAGGTCTTGATGATGTTGTCCGCGCTGCCGCCGCTGCGGTTGTGCAGGGTGTACACGGAGCCGTCGGGGGCGACCAGGTCGACCTTCAGGTCCCCGATGTACGTGTGCTTGATGTCGACCGAAACGCTCAGCGCCGCCGGGGCGTTGCCGGAGACGCCGCTGACGGTGAGCGGCGACTCGACGGTGGCGTTGTCGTTGATCGCGTAGTCCGCGGTGTTCTCGAAGCGGGTGCCCGGGTTCGGCGGGGTGGTGCCGCCGCCCACGTAGAGCAGGCGGTTCGGGGAGCCGGAACCGGGGCCGGTCACCACGTTCGGGGTGGCCGCGGCCACCAGGGCCGCGGAGACCTGGGCCGGGGTGCTCGAGGGGTTCTGCGAGAGGTGGAGGGCGGCCGCGCCCACGACGTGCGGCGTGGCCATCGAGGTGCCCGAGATGGTGTTGGTGGCGGTGTCGCCGGTGCCCCACGAGGAGGTGATGGAGGAGCCCGGGGCGAAAATGTCCAGGATCGAGCCGTAGTTGGAGTAGCTGGCCTTGGCGTCGGTGCTGGTGGTGGCGCCGACCGTGATGGCTTCGGCGACGCGGGCCGGGGACTTGGTGCTCGCGTCGGTGGACTCGTTGCCCGCGGCGACGCCGTACGTGATGCCGGAGGCTATGGAGTTGCGTACGGCCGTGTCGAGCGCGGAGTCGGCTCCGCCGCCGAGCGACATGTTCGCCACGGCCGGCTTGACGGCGTGCTGGGTCACCCAGTCGATGCCGGCGACGACCTGCTCCGTCGTACCGGAGCCGTTGTTGTCGAGGACGCGGACGCCGACGATCTTGGCCTTCTTGGCGACGCCGTACGAGGTGCCCGCGACGGTGCCGGCGACGTGCGTGCCGTGGCCGTGCCCGTCCTGGGCGGTGTTGTCGTTGTCGACGGCGTCGTAGCCGTAGGAGGCGCGGCCGCCGAACTCGCCGTGGGTGATGCGGACGCCGGTGTCGATGATGTACGCGGTGACGCCCTCGCCGGCCTTGTCCGGGTAGGTGTAGCTGTTGTCGAGCGGGAGCGGGTGCTGGTCGATGCGGTCCAGGCCCCAGGACGGCGGGCTGGGCTGGGTGCCCTGGGCGCCGTCGACGGTGAACGTCCGGTTCTGCACGACGGACTTGACCGCCGGGTCGGCGGCGAGCTTCCTGGCCTGCGCCTCGGAGACCTTGACGGAGTAGCCGTTGAGGGCGGCGCTGTAGGTCCGGCCGATCGTCGCGCCGTAGCGCCGGGCGACGGCCTTGCCGCTGTCGGCGGTGGAGCGGGCGGCCGAGTCCTTCAGGGTCACGATGTAGCTGCCGGCGACCGAGCCGGGCGCACCGGCGTTCTCGATGACGCCCTGGGGGCCGTTGTCGGCCGCGGAGGCGGGTAACGCGGCGGCCGCGCCGAGCGCGAGGGCCACGACGGCGGTCGCGCTCATGCCGGCGAGTTTCCGGCGGGTGTGACGCATCACGGACATACGAGGGGTCCTCCTCATAGGTGGTGCATTGCGGGGGGTGGGGCGGCAGAAAGGACATGGGTTAAGACATGTGCATGACAACCCTTTCGGGGTTTGCCCGGCTGCCGCCTCCGAAAGGTTGACCCACGCGTTCGCCCCACCACAAGAGGCCGGCGAACGCGTAACATCCGTGCCACACAACGGCCATGAATGAGCAAAGGCGCTCTGCACATGACGCACGCACTGCCCGGCTACGTCTGCCCCGAGGACGCCACGCGCGCGGACGCCCGGACGGCGCCCTGGTGCTGCCCGCTCTGCGGTGGACCGTGGGATCTCGACTTCACGCCGGATCCGGCCAGTCCGCTCGAACCGGCCGCCGGACCCAACTCGCTCTGGCGGTTCGGGTCCGTGCTGCCGCTGCCGGGGGCGTTCTCCGTGACGCTGTCGGAGGGGAACACCCCGCTGGTCCCGCTCGGTGAGCGAATTCACGCCAAGCTGGACTTCCTGATGCCGACGCTGTCGTTCAAGGACCGGGGCGCGGTGATGCTCGCGGAGCTGGCCCGGCGGCTGGCCCCGGAGCGGGTGGTCGCGGACAGCAGCGGGAACGCGGGGACGGCCGTGGCCGCGTACTGCGCGCGGGCCGGGCTGACGTGTGAAGTTTTCGTGCCCGAGGGCACGTCGGAGAAGAAGACGGAGCAGATGCGGGCGCACGGGGCGGCGGTCCGCGTCGTGCCGGGCGGCCGGGAGGCGACGGCGGTGGCGGCCCGGGAGGCGGCCGACCTCCCGGGGGTCTTCTACGCGAGCCACGTCTTCAACCCGTACTTCCTGCACGGGACGAAGACGTACGCGTACGAGGTGTGGGAGGAGCTCGGCGGCCGGCTCCCCGAGACCCTCGTCGTCCCCGTCGGCAACGGCACACTGCTGCTGGGGGCGGCGCTGGCGGTGGAGGAGCTGGCCCGGCGCGGGGTGAAACCGCCGGCGCTGATCGCGGTACAGGCGGAGGCGGTGTCCCCGCTGGCCACGGCCTTCGCGGCGGGCGCGGAGGACGCCGGCCCGGTGGAACAGCGGCCCACCCTGGCCGAGGGCATCGCGATCCCGGCCCCGCCGCGGGCCCGGCAGATCCTGGCGGCGGTCCGCAAGTCCGGCGGCACGTTCCTGACGGTCCCGGAGCCGGCCCTGCGCGCGGCCCGGCAGGACCTGGCCCGGCGCGGGCTCTTCGTGGAACCGACGGCGGCGGCCTGCTGGGCGGCAGTGGGCCCGCTCGCCCCCGCGGACCCCCTCCAGGGCCGCACTACGGTCCTCCCCCTCTGCGGAGCAGGCCTGAAGGGGGGCCTGGCGTAGTCCGGCCCCGGCCCCACCCGTTCCGGCCCCCCGCCGGCCGGTCCAGCCCCGCCGGCGTCCGAGGCGCGGGAGGCAGGGGCAGCGCCCCCGGCAACGGCGCCGCGGCCGCCCCGTACACGGCGGGAAATCGCCAGCCGCGGCCCGGCCCGGTCTGCTGAACTGGGCCCATGACCCACATCGTTGATCTCGCCCGCGGCTTCGCCGCACTCCACACCCCCGCCGCGCCGCTGTCCCTGGCCAACGCCTGGGACGTCGTCAGCGCCCGCCTCGTCGAGGCCGCCGGCGCCCCCGCCGTCGCCACCACCAGCGCCGGCGTCGCCTGGTCCCTCGGCGCGCCCGACGGGGACGCCCTGACCCGCGACCGCGCCCTGGACCTCGTCGCCCGCGTGGCCGCGGCCGTCTCCGTCCCGGTGACCGCGGACATCGAGGGCGGCTTCGGCGCCGACCCCGCCGGGGTCGGCGAGACGGTCACCGGGGTGCTCGCCGCCGGCGCGGTGGGCATCAACATCGAGGACGGCACCCGCGACGCCGCCGACCACGCGGAGCGGGTGGCCGCGGCCCGGGCCGCCGCCGACACCGCCGGGGTCCCGCTGTACATCAACGCCCGCATCGACACGTTCCTCTTCGGCCTCGGGGAGGAGGCGAACCGCCTCGACGAGACCCTCGCCCGCGCCGCCGCCTACCTCCGCGCGGGCGCCACCGGCATCTTCGTCCCCGGCGTCACCGACCCGGCGACCGTCACCGAGCTGGTCAAGGGCATCGACGCCCCGCTCAACGTCCTCGTCGGCCCCGGCGCCCCGTCCGTCGCCGAGCTCGGCGCCCTCGGCGTCGCCCGCGTCAGCCTCGGCTCCTCGGTCGCGTCGGCCGCGTACGACGTGGTCCGCCGCGCCGCCGAGGAGCTGATCGCGGGCGGCACGTACACCGCGCTCGACGCCTCCCTCCCGTACGGGGAGCTGAACGCCCTGCTCAAGGGCTGAGACCCAGGAAGCTTGTACGCGCCAATGACCCTAGGATCCCGTCATGCGCACCTCGGAGACCGCTGAGAGCAAGCCGCCGGAATCCACCGCCCGCAGGGTCACCGGCGCGGTCTGGTTCGCGCTCGCCCTCGTCTACGTCCTCTGGGGCTCGACGTACCTCGCCATCCGCGTGGTCGTCCAGACCATGCCGCCCTTCCTGTCCGCCGGCGCCCGGTTCATCGCGGCCGGCCTGCTGCTGCTCGGCCTCGTCGTCTGGCGGTACGGGCCGGCCGCGCTCCGGGCCACCCGGGCCCAGGTCGGTTCGGCGGTCGTGGTCGGCCTGCTGCTGATCCTCGGCGGCAACGGCCTCGTCGTGCTCGCCGAGACCGAGGTGCCCTCCGGCCTGGCCGCGCTGCTCATCGCGGCGGTGCCGATGTGGCTGGTGGTGCTGCGGACCGCCACCGGCGACCGGCCGCCGCTGCGCACGCTGGGCGGCGTACTGCTGGGCTTCGCCGGGCTCGCGGTGCTGACCAGTCCGGGCATCGGCGGTGCGGTGGCGCTCTCCGGGGTGCTGCTGGTGCTGCTGGCGTCGGTGCTCTGGTCGCTGGGCTCGTTCTCCGCGTCGAAGCTGTCGCTGCCGGGCAACCCGTTCACGGGCAGCGCGTACCAGATGCTCGCGGGCGGGGCCGGCGGCATCGTCGTCGGCCTGCTGCGCGGCGAGCACCGGGGGCTGGACTGGGCCGGCTACTCCACCGCCTCGTGGCTGGCGCTGGGCTACCTCGTCGTGTTCGGCTCGCTGGTGGCGTTCACGGCGTACGCATGGCTGCTCCAGTCGGCGCCGCTGTCTCTGGTCGCCACGTACGCGTACGTCAACCCGGTCGTCGCCGTCGCGCTGGGTGCGCTGATCCTCGACGAAGCCCTGACCTGGCCGATCCTGGTCGGCGGTGCGGTCGTCGTCGTGGCGGTGTGCGTGATCGTCAGCACCGAGCGCAGACTGTAGCGGGGGCCGGGCCCGGGCTCAGTCCCGCGCGGCCTGCTCGTACAGCGCCTTGGCCTTCTCGTCGAACAGGGCGGCCGTGGAGTCCACGTCCGTCTCGCCGCCGCTCAGCACCCCGATCAGCCGCCCCGGATGGCCCGGACCGCCCCGGTCGGCGATCCAGGGGCTGCCGCTGGTGCCCGACCAGAAGCCGGCGCAGCCGATGTACAGCATCGCGGGGTCCTCCTGGTCGTGGCTGGTCTGCGTGGTGCAGGAGACGGGCTTGTTCTGCGGATTGCGGTCCGACTCCGGATAGCCGACCACCGTCACCTCGCGCTCGTACCCGGAGGTCCAGTCGGGCTTCGGGGCCTCCTCGGCACCGCCGACCGCCTGCTGGACCGTACGGCCGTCCTCGTCCGGCTCGATGCTGAGGAAGGCGAAGTCGGCGGTGTCCTCGCCCCATCTGGTCCAGCGCTCGTCCACGTGCACCGCGCGGACCTTCCACACCCCCAGGGGCTGGCGGCCCGCGCCCTCCCCCGTGAAGGCGGGGGCGAAGGAGAGGTCGCCGATGGCCCGGCCGTCGGGGGCGACCGCTCCGGGCTCGCCGTCCTCGCCGGCCGGGGCCACACAGTGCGCGGCGGTCGCGACGACCGTGCCCTTGGGGCTGTCGACGACGCTCGCCGTGCACCAGTGCTCCCCGTTCGCCATGAGCACGCCGACGCCGGGGAACGCGTGCACCGCGTTCGCGTCCACGTCCGTCGCCGCGAGGAAGCCGACGGCCAGCGCCGCCGCCACCCCGGCGGCGGCCGCCGCCGACACACCCTTGACGACTACGTTCATCGCACGCCGGGGTCGGGCGTCGGTGCCGACATGACCTTGCTGATCCACTCCAGAGCGCCCTCCCTCATACCGCGGACGTACGACTTCCCGTTGTGCTCACCATCCTGGATCACCTGCAGCCGGGTGTGCACGGGGCCCTTTCCGTACTCCTTCATGAACCTCTCGGCCTTCTCCCGGCCGTTCTCCTTGGTGCCGATCTGGAAGTTGATGTACACGTCCGGACCGCCGTCCTTGATCAGCTTCTCGGCGAGCTTCTCGGGGTTGTTCTCGTCCATGGCCTGCGTGTTCCCCTTCCACAGCGGGGAGTCGGGGACGATGTCGACCCCGCTGGCGATGGCCGCCTTGAAGCGGTCGGGGTACTTCAGGACGTGCTTGAAGGCGCCGAATCCGCCCGCGGAGGAGCCCATGAAGGCCCACCCGTCCCGGGAGGTGAAGGTCCGGAAATTGGCCTTCGTGAAATCCGGGATGTCCTCGGCCATCCAGGTGCCCATCTTGGGCTCGCCGGGGATGTCCGAGGCGTCGAAGTGGTGCTTGGTGTCCGCGTTGTGCACCGGCATGATCAGGATGAAGGGCAGGCTCGTACCCGCCTTCGCCCCGTCGCTGACGGCCTTCTGGAGGCCGAGGCCGGGGCCCGTCCCCCAGTAGTTCGTGGGGTAGCCCCGGCCGCCGGGCAGGGAGATCAGAACCGGGAAGGCGCTCTTGGCGTACCTCGGCTCGTCGTACTCCTTCGGGACCCACACCCACACGTCACCGGTGAACCCGGACTTCGCGCCGGTCAGGGTCGTCCGGCCGATCTGCGTGCCGTCGGGCAGCCGGTGGGTCCGGACGAATTCGGACTTCGGCCCGGTCGGCATGCTCACCCCCTGCCGGATCTCCTCGGCCGCGGCCGACTCCTGCACCTTCCCGAAGGAGACCGGATCCCCTATGTCCGAGAAGAGCCCGTACTTGTACGCCGCCGCACCGCCGCCGGCGGCGAGCGTGAACGCCAGCGCACCGCCGATCAGAAGCCTGCGCAGGCGCTTGGGGCGGCGTCGGCCCGTGGTCAGCGGGCCTTCCTCGGTCATGAGGCCGCCATCACCCTGAAGCTGGTCATGCTGCACGGATTTGTCCCGTTCCTTCTCCGGCGCTCCCGAAGAGCGCGGGTCGGACCGATCGGTCCCCCTTACACCCCTTACAGAGGTGTCAACGATCGGATGGGTTGCCTGGGACCGGCGGGACGTGGCGTCCACCACCCCGGCCCCGGGCTCCGTGCGTACGGCCTGGTCAGCCGGTCGCGGGCTGCGGGCCCTTCAGCACCTTGCTGATCCACTCCAGGGAGCCTTCCTTCATGCCCCGGACGTAGTGCCAGCCGTTGTGCTCGCCGTTCTGGATGTCGCGGATGGTCGTCTTGACGGGGCCCTTGCCGTACTGCTGCTGGAACCTGGCCATCCGCTCCTTCCCGGTCTCCTTGGTGCCGACCTGGAAGTTGATGTAGACCTCGGGGCCGTTGCCGTCGATCAGCTTCTTCGCGAGCTTCTCGGGGTTGTTCGCGTCCATTTCCGCCTGGTGGCCCTTCCAGAGCGGGGAGTCGGGAACGATCTCGCCGCCGCTGGCGATCACGGCCTTGAACCGGTCCGGGTACTGCAGGACGGTCTTCATGCCGACGAAGGCGCCGGAGGAGGAGCCCATGAAGGCCCAGCCGTCGCGGGACTTGTACGTCCGGAAGTTGGCCTTGGCGAACGCCGGGACGTCCTCGGCGATCCAGGTGCCCATCTTGGGCTGGCCGGGGATGTCGGCGCCGTCGTAGTAGTACTTGCTGTCCGGGTTCAGCACCGGCATGACCACGATGAACGGCAGGCTCGTCCCGGCCCGGACGCCTTCGCCGATGGCCTTCTGCAGACCCAGGCTGCGGTCGGACCAGTAGTTGCTCGGGAAGCCGTTGCCGCCGGGGAGCGCGATGAGCACGGGGAAGGCGCTCTTCTCGTACTTCGCCTCGTCGTACTCCTTGGGCGTCCACACCCAGACGTCGCCCTCGAAACCTGACTTCGCGCCCGCGAGGCGGGTCTTCGCGATGATCGTGCCGTCGTCGAGCTTGGCGGTCTGCTTGAAGTCGGACTTCGGGCCGGTCGGCAGGAGTACGTCCGGATCGCCGGTCGGCGTGGGAGGGGCCGACGGCGCGCCCGGGGACGGCTCGACCGCGTCGGGAGCGGCGGACGCAGGGGCCTTGCCGAAGCTCACGGAGTCACCGTCGCCGGAGAACCACTCGAGCTTCCAGGCGGCGAAGCCTCCGGTGCCGAGCAGCAGCACGAAGGCCACGACGGCGGATATCCATATCGCCCGGCGGGAACGCCGGGGCGGGTCTTGGTGCACGAACTTCGCTCCGAACGGTCATGACTGCCCCAGGTCGGGACAGAACGGCTGGGTTCCATGAGTCCTGATGCGCGAATCCCGCGGACAGTTCCAGAACCCGGCAAGAACACGGTCGGAATACGGCTCGCCCGGAACCTCGGCAGCAGAACTCACCTCTGGGCGTCGAGCGCCTCCGCGCACCGCCCCAGCAGGCTGATCAGCTGCTCCCGCTCCTGCGCCGAGAACGCGGTGGCGAGCGCCCGCTCCACCCGTACGGCGCCGGCGTCGGCGAGCTCCATCGCGGCCCGGCCCTCGTCCGTGAGCCGGGTCTCGATCACGTTGCGGTGCCACTCGTGCGGGGTGCGCTCGATGAGCCCGCGCTCCTGGAGGTTCTTCAGCACGGTGTTCATGGTCGGCGGCGTCACCCCGCACAGCCGGGCGAGCCCGGCCGCGGAGATGCCCGGCTTCTCGGCGAGCCAGAGCAGCGCGGCGTACTGCGGAACCGTTACTGCGGCGGGCTTGAGCGCAGCGTTCTTGGCCGCGAGAAGCGCCTGCTCGGCGCGCTTGACGTGCGAGCCGATGCGCTCCTCGGGAGGCATGGAGGTCATTCGTGCATCCTAAGGCCCTTGCAAGCATTAGAGCTCTAACTTATCTTCGTGTTCAATCCATCGGAAGAGGACACACGCTGTGCTGAAGAAGATCCTGCCCGCCACGCTCCTGACCCTGACCACGGCGCTCACCCTGGGCGCGGTCCCGGCCGCGCAGGCTGCCCCGGCCGCCTCCCCGGCTTCCGCCCCGGTCGCCTCCCCGGCCTCCGACGGCCGTGTCTCGACGGCCTTCACGCTGCCCGGCGAGAAGGTCTACCCCGAAGGCATAGCCACCGACCCCCGCAACCACACCGTCTACGTCGGCTCGTACGCGGACGGCACCGTCTACCGGGCCCGCCCCGGGCAGCGCACCGCCGAGGTGTTCCTGCCCGCCGGCACCGACGGCCGCCACACGGCGAACGGCCTGCGCGTCGACGCCCGCGGCCGCCTGTGGGTGACCGACTCCACCTCCGGGGTCTCCGTCTACGACACCGTGTCGCGCAGGCGCCTGGCCCACTTCGAGGTCGCGGGGGCGGGCGGGCTGTTCGTCAACGACCTGGCCATCACCCCGGACGGCACCGCCTACCTGACCGACAGCATCCGCTCGGTGATCTACCGCGTCACCCCGGCCCAGCTGGCGGCCGGCTCGGGCGCGCTGCTCCCCGCGTACGACCTGAGCGGGCACCTCACACCGTCCCCGGCGGGCAGCTTCGCCCTCAACGGGATCGTCTCGGACCCGGCGGGCCGCTTCCTGCTGGCCGTGGACATGACCGCGGGCGACCTCCACCGCATCGACCTGCGCACCGGCGTGATATCCCGCGTCGCCCTCCGGGGCGGCGACCTCACCCACGCCGACGGCCTCGACCTCGCTCCCGACGGCACCCTGCGGGCGGCCCACAACACCACGAACACCCTGACCCGGTGGCGCCTGAGCCCCGACGGCACCCGGGCCCGGCTGATCCGGACGATCACGGACCCGTCGCTGCAGATCCCGACCACGCTGAGCCACACCCCGGGCCGCACGCTCGTGGTCCGCTCCCAGTTCGACAAGGGCGGCCCGATGGGTCCGGGCACGCCGACGTCCTTCACGATCGCCTCGGTCTCCTTCTAACGTCGCTGGGGGGCACCTCCCAGCGGTAGCCGGGGGGAGACTCCGTCCGGCGACCCGGTGGTCCGGCGGCCCGCCAGGGCCTGCGCCGTCAGTGGGCGGCGCCTTCAGCGGGCGGCACCGAGCCGGGCCTGTTCCTCCTCGACGATGCGCCGGGCCAGCGAGGTGTCCGAGACGTCGACCGCCTCGGGCGCCGACTCCGCCACCACGCTGCGCCTGGCGTACGCGTCGAAGAGCCGCGCCTTGCGCTCCAGCACCTCCAGCATCCGCTGGTCCACCCCGTCCGTTGCCAGCAGCCGGTGCACCCGTACGGCACGCACCTGCCCCATCCGGTGCGCGCGGGCCACCGCCTGCTGCTCCATGGTCGGCTTGACCTGCGGCTCGCAGAGGATCACCACGGACGCCGCCTGCAGGTTGATCCCGATGCCGCCCGCCTCGATCTGCGCGAGGAGTACGGCGTGCCCGGCCGCCGCGCCGAACCCGTCGACGAGCCGCTGCCGGCGCTCCGGCGGCACGCTCCCGGAGATCGGCCCGAAGAGGCGGCCACCGCATGCGTGCGACGGTCGGCCGAGCGCGTCCTCGACCGCCCCGAGCACCTCGCGGAAGGAGGAGAACACCACGACCTTCAGCCCGTTGGCGGCCGCGTCCGCCACCAGTTCGCGCAGCCGTTGCAGCTTCGCCGACTTCTCCGGCTTCGCGTACGCGGCCCTGCGCATCGCCATGAAGTTGCCGGCCCGCACCGCCGCCCGGTAGGCCTCCCGGTCGGCGGCGCTCAGCTCCTCCCACTCGTCGGTCCACTGGAGTTCGGGCAGCTCGGCGAGTACGTCGCGCTGGTTGCGCCGCAGGTACGCGGGCGCCACCGCCTTGCGGAACGCCTTGGACCCGGCGACCGTGTCGACGTCCCCGGTCCCGGAGACCGCCTCGGGCTGCAGGAGTCGTACGAGACTGCGGAACTCGGAGACCCGGTTCTCCATGGGGGTGCCCGTCAGGAAGAGGACGTACGTGCAGCGGGCGGCCCAGGCGGCGACGGCCAGGGAGCGCTGCGCGCGCGGGTTCTTGACGTGGTGGGCCTCGTCCACGACGAGCATCCCCAGCTCCCCGGCCGCGGGTTCGGGGAATCCGGTCAGCGCCTGGAACGTCGTCACGGCCACCCCGCCCTCCCCCCGCCAGTCCGCGAAGGCGTCGTGCCGGCCGGGGCCGTGCAGGGCGACCGCGCGCAGGGTGCTGCGCGCCTCGATCTCGCGGGTCCAGTTGATCAGGACGCCGGCCGGGCAGACCACGAGGAAGTGGCGCTGCCCCTGCGCGGCGAGGTGCGCGAGGGCGGCGAGCGCCTGGATCGTCTTGCCCAGCCCCATCTCGTCGCCGAGGATCACCCGCCGCTGGGCGAGGGCGAAGCGGGCGCCGAAGGACTGGTAGCCGCGCAGCGAGACCCTGCGGTGGGTGTCGTCGAGGTCTTGGGTGCGGACCCGTTCGGCCAGCGCCTCGGGCAGGAACCCCTGGGCGGCGGCCGGGCCGGGGCCGCTCCCGGCGCGCTCGGTGAGCTCCGCGAGCAGCCCGTAGTACTCGGCGGAGCGCAGCTCGAAGCCGACCCAGGCGGCCGCCTCGTCGGCTGGGCCGCGCAGCAGGTCGACCGAGGCCTGTCCGAGTAGTACGGGCACCCCGTTCCCGGCGGCCTCCGCGGTCAGCCGGCCGATCTCCCCGACGGCGGCCAGGGCCCGCTCCCGCCGCTCCCGTCCCGCGAACCACATCCGCAGCCGGCCCGCGGCGGGCCCGGCGTCGGCGAGCAGCGGCCCGAGCCCGGCGTCCAGCTGCCGGGCGGCCGCCACGGCCCGGCGGGCTTCGGGCCCGGCCTCGACGAGGAGCTGCAGGGCGGTCACGAGCGCGGTGGTCCGGGGTTCGGGGCGGTCCACGTCGAGCTGCACGGCGACGGTCTCCCCGACGGCCTCGGCGAGCTGCCGGGCGGCGCCGAGCGCCTGGTCGGCGGTCTGCTGCCCGACCCCGGGGATCTGCCGCAGCCGGGGGCGTCCGGCGTCCAGCACCTGCTGCACGGTGTCGAACCCGGCCGCCTCGATGGCGGCGACCCGCAGCCGCCCCTCGGTGACCTGGGCCAGCCGGTCGACGGGGATCCGCTGCAGTTCGAGGCGGGCCAGTTCCGCGTGGATCGGCGCCCAGGCCTCCCGTACGGCTTCGACGGCCCGCCGGTGGTCCGCCAGCAGCGCGCCGGCCGCCGCGTGCAGCCGCTCGCCCGCGTGGATCGCCTCGGCCGCCCTGTGCCGCATGCCCCTCCCCTCGACCGGTCCCGGCTGCGCTGCCGGGTAACGAATGCACGCAACCTACCGCCGTTCGGCGGGGCCCTCAGTAGCCGTTCACGGCGCCGCCCACGGTGATCTCCGTCTTCATCCCGAGGTCCTTGTGCCCGTCGACGGGGCAGTAGAGCTCGTACGTACCGTCCTTGAGGGTGATGTCGAACTTCCCGCTCTGCCCCGGTGCCAGGGTCGGGGAACTCTGCTCCCCGCCCGGTCCCTCGACCTCCAGGGCGTGCTCGTGGTGGCCGGTGTTCTTGACGGTGAACGAGTGGGCCCCGGCCTTGAACGTCTTCTGGGACAGGGTGATGTGGAAGTCGCTGAGCTCCGCCGTGACCTGCGTCGCGGCGGGCGCGGGTGGGGGTGGGGCGGCGGGCGCCGCCGGGCCGTTCCCGGCTCCGCCGGCGCCGCCCCCGCAGGCGGCCGACAGCCCCGCGAGTGCTCCGGCCGCCAGCCCCAGCCCCGCGCGCGCGGTCCGGGTGGTGCGTGTCCTTGTCATGGCAGGGATACGGCCGGCCGGCGCCGGGAGATTGGCGACGGGGCCGCAGGCCGGGGGGAGGAGGACAATGAAGGAGTGCTTCCGCGCGAACCCGAACCAATCCATTCGGGGAGGCCGAACGTATCCCCTGATGTGCAGAGAATGGGCCTCCCGCTCGGACGTGCGCCGGACGAGGCACTGCTGTCGGGCCTGGCGACGGGTGATCCGGAGATCGCCGTCGCGTTCGTCCGCCGCTTCCAGCGCACGGTGTTCGGCGTGGCCGTCGCCGTCGTCGGGGATGCGCAGCTCGCCGAGGACATCGCACAGCTGACGTTCGAGCGGGCGTGGCGGCACGCCCAGGTCTACGACGCGCGCCGCGGTTCGGTACGGACCTGGCTGACGGCGATCGCACACCATCTGGCGATCGACGCGGTCCGGGCCCGCCGGGCCAACCCGGTCGCCCCGGAGGACCTGGACGCCCTCCTCGACATCGTGACGCAGACCCCGGAGCAGCAGGCGCTGGCCGCCGAGACGTCCGCCGGGATACGGACGGCAGTGGCGGCCCTGCCGAGGGAGCAGGCACGCGCCCTGGTGATGGCTGGGATCTACGGGATGACCGCGCAGCAGGTCGCCGAGATGGAGCGGATCCCGCTGGGGACGGCGAAGACGCGGATCCGGACGGCCATGCACAAGCTGCGCAGGACCCTGGGGGCCGAGGAGAGCCGGCGATGAGCGAGATGACCTGCGAGCAGCTGAGGGAGCTCGACGCCGAACTGGCGTTGGACGTCCTTCCGGCCCGGGAGCGCGCCCGTGCGGTCGCCCACCTGGACCGCTGCCCCGGCTGCCGGGTGCACATCGAGCAGCTGGCGCTGGTAGGCGACGGGCTGCTGGGCCTGCTGCCGGGTACGGAGCCCCCGGTCGGCTTCGAGAGCCGCGTCACGGCCGGTCTCCAGCCGGCGCCGCCGTCTCCCCCGAAGCCCGCGCCGGTGCGGCGCCGGCTGCTGCGACCCCGGGTCGCGGCTGCGGCGGCGGCCCTGGTGGTGGCGTGCGGCTTCGCCGGCTGGGCGGCGGGCACGGCGATCGAGCAGGCCTGGCGGCCCGCGACGCCGACGGCCGACGCGAACGCCCAGCTGCTGCAGGCGCCGCTGATGGCGGACGGCGGGGAGGTGGGCCGGGTCTTCGCCCATCCGGGCCAGCAGGGCTGGGTGTACATGTCGGTGGACCTGGAGAGGGCGACGCCGGAGGTCAGCTGCGTGCTCGACAACAAGGACGGCACGACGACCCGCCTCGGCACGTTCTCGCTCCAGGGCGGCTACGGCTACTGGGTCGCGGCGGCCGACGTGAACCCCACGACCCTCGCGGGCGCCAGTCTCCTCACCCCGGACGGCACGCTCCTCGCGAAGGCCAGCTTTGCCTGAGCCATCACTGTGCGTAACCCTTCGACATGCGCGAGTCACCACCCGGTGCCAGGGTGGTGGACGTCCCCCAGTGGACGTCCCCTCACCCTCTTCGAGGAGCGAAACCGGCATGGTCAAGAAGCAGCCGCCCCAGGACAAGGCCAACAAGCTCAAGGAGCAGGCCAAGCAGAAGATGCAGGAAGCCAAGAGCCAGGCGAAGAACCCGGACCGCACGTCCGAGGACATGGACATGGACATGCCCCAGGACCGCCCCCGCCCGTCGGGCTCCTCCGAGTCCCAGTACTAGCGGCCCCCACGAGGCGCGCCCGGCTCCCCCGGGCGCGCCTTGTGCGTTCCGTGGCCGACCGGTCGGCTCACGGGACCACGAAGGTCACGGTGGCCGGCGGGGCGGTGGGGCGGGGGACGGTGATGTTCGTCGTGCCCCGGCGGACCGCGCGCAGTTCCCATGCCCGGTGGCCCGTGGCCGTCACGTTGCTGATCGGGATCAGCAGTACCGACTGGCCCTGCGCGGTGGGTTCCGGGCCGCCCTCCGGGAGGGGGAGGCGGAGCTGGGCCGTCTGCCCGACCTCGAGCCGGCCCGTGAAGCCGTCGTCGGCCCCGGTGAGTACGCGGCCCTGCGCCGGCGTCGGTGCGCCGGCTGCCGTGGCGCCCGTACCGCCCGGGTCATGCGCCGCTTTCGCCGGCGGGCGGGCCCGGCCGCCCCCGCACCCGGTGAAGAGCGCGAGGGCGGCGAGGCACACCAGGCGCCGGTCAGCCACCATCACGCACGTTGAACCGCAGCAGGACGTCGACCTGGGACAGCAGCTGGTTCCGCGTCGACGCCGGGTTGTTGCAGACCGCCTCGGCGCGTGCCATCGCCTCTCCGAAGGTCGAGTCCGTCTTCCAGTCGCCGTTGGTGTCCACCGGCGTGGCCAGGTCGTACGACCCGTTCGCGAAGTTGAGCCATGCCGCGAGCAGCTGCTGGGACACCAGCGGCCTCGGCTGCGGGGAGCCCGGGCTCAGGATCGCGTACGCCTGGGCCTCGGTCAGCGGCCCGTACACCGCGCTCATGAACGAGGCCACGCCCAACAGGCAGGCCCGCTGGTCCGTCGTGAACCGGTTCTGCGCCCGGCCCTCGTACTCGCCCGTCCAGTACGCCTGGTTGCGCGCCCGCAGCGCATTGCCGGTGGTGACGACGGCCGCCGTGTCGGAGACGGTGCCTGCGTCGTCGTCCCGGCCGGTCAACGTCAGCGTGGACAGGCAGGCGGCCGGGTACGCGTGCGACTTCGCCGCCGTCACGTTGCGTGCCTGGACCGAGGGGCTCGGGTCCGGGTCGGTGGCCGGCGGGTTCACCAGCGAGACCAGGTCGTCCGAGGCCCCGTCCCCCCACAGCCACGTCAGGTCCAGGTCGTCGCTTCCGGGGTCGGTCGACGTGCCCTTCACGGTGATCGGCGTGCCGGCGTGGGCGATGAAGGCCTTCTGCCCGTTGTACGTCGTCCGGCCGTCGGCCGAGATCGCCGCGTTCGGGTCGGTGTTGGTGATCGTTGCCTCGAGCGACCGGCAGGAGTTGGTGTCGTCGTCGCTTCCGCAGACCTCGATCGTGAAGATCCCGTCGTCCCCGTAGGTGTGCGCCGCGGTGAAGCCCAGGGTCGCGTCGGGACGTACGTTCTCCGGCGTGCCGGCCAGCGCCTGCGGGCCCGCTCCGTCGCCCCAGTCGACCGTGGCGGTCAGCGGGTCGAGCCAGCCCGGGTCACCGATGCCGCCCGTCAGGGTGACCGGGCCGTTCTCCGCGGCCGGGGGCACCGACTCCAGGGACACGGCCGGCGCGGCGTTCTCGACGGTGACCGTCGTCGAGTCGGTGTCGATGTTGCCGGCGCCGTCCGTCACCCGGAGCCCGACGGTGAAGACGCCGTCCTGGCCCACCCGGCCGAAGGTCGCGCCGGCCCCGGTGGCGTCGTCGTACTGCCCGTCGTTGTCGAGGTCCCACGCGTACGTCGTCAGGTTCCCGGCCGAGGACGCGCTCCCTTTGGCGGACCCGGCGGCGCTGAGCGTGACGTCCGTCCCCTCGCCCGTCGTGTACGGGCCGCCGGCCTTCGCGGCCGGCCGGCAGGCGGCCGGGACGGTCTCGTCGGCCGTCACGGTGGTCTGGTCCGCGCTCGACGCGGCGGCCTCGCCCATGCCGCGGCCGGCGAAGACCCGCCACAGGAGGCACTGGTTCGCACCCGCGCTGTCGGTCATGTCGGCGGCCAGGATGCCGTCGCGCGCGTCGAGGTAACTCGGCGCGGAGACGGTGTTCTTCATGCCGTCGATGACGAGCTGCTGGGTGAACGCGACGCCCTTCGCCTCGCGGATGTCGTACATCGTCGCGGCCCAGATCTCGCCGTTGCGGTGCACGCCGCGGGCCGGGCGGAACGTGCCCCACTTCTCGGTGGACGTGTCGTACGCCTGCGTGCGGATGCCGGTGGCGGTGTTGCCGGTGACGTACTCGCCGACCGTCGCGTCGCCCCACTTGAGGAAGGAGATCGTGTCGCTCCAGCCCTCCCCGAGGGCGCCGGTCTGGGCACCGGCGCCGAGGTTGCCGCCGCCGACGAGGCGGTTGGACACGCCGTGGCCGTACTCGTGCGCGATGACGTCGCCGTCGAGCGAACCGTCACGCCACGGCCGGCCCGGCGACTGCCACATGTACATCTGCATGCGCGGGCTGGCGCCGTCCCCGGGGGTGCCGAAGTTGGCGTTGTTCGTGCACCGGATCGCGTTCGGCGGCGTGCTGTTGTCCAGGCAGCCGAGGTCCCAGCCGTCCTGCGCCTCGGCCAGCACCGGGTCGTGGCCCGAGCCGCCGCGACCGAAGTTGTCGACCTGGAAGTTCCGCGACGCCTCGTCGAACCCCAGGCCGTAGAGGTAGTCGTGCATCACGTTGGTGTAGTAGAAGAGCTGCGTGACGACGGGGTTCACGTCCGCGTCGAGGTTGGCCTGCGTCGCGCTCGCGTTGGTGCGCCAGGTGTCGTTGAACGTGTAGTCGAAGTGCTGGTGGGCGGGGTCGCCACTGGCCGGGGACTGCGGGCGCAGCGCGTCGTTCCCGGTGTCCGGCACCGTGTTGTCGCCGTCCTCGTCCCGGTACGCGTGGGCGTTGTTGCCCTGCGTCAGCCGGTCCGCCACCCAGGAGCCGTCGCGCCCGGTGAACGGCGTGACCGTACGGGCGGCGCCGGCGGCGTCCGGGTGCTGCGCCGTGAAGACGGTCCCTTCGGGGCCGGCGTGGTGGTACCGGCTCTCGCGGCTCAGCACCGTGCCGTCGGCGGCGTCGACCACCGTCTGGTACCAGGACGTACCGGAGACCTCGATGTCGGTGAGCCAGGCCGGGCGCAGCTCGCGGCCGGAGTCAGTGGGGAACCACACCAGCTCGGCGGTCACGTCGTTGGGCTTCGTGAGCCTCTTGGCGTAGACGTTCTTGAACCTCTGCTTGCCCTTGTCGCGGTTGTCCGTGCCCGTCAGCTCGTGCTGGGCCCTGGCGCCCTGGGCCTCCGCCGCGTGGTCCAGGGCCTGCCTGGCCGTCAGCTCGACCCTGCCGGCCGGCTCGGCGGTCACGACGGCGCCGCCGAGGATGACGAGGCGGCCGCGCTTGTCGACGGTGGCGGTGAGGAGCCCGCCGTGGACGCGCATGCCGTCGATGACCTGACCGATCGTCACCTGTTGCGCCCCGTTGTGCTTGGTGGGGTACGTGGAGACGACGACGAGCTGCGCGGCCTGCTCGGCGGTGAGCCCGAACTCGCCCCGGTGGTCACGCACGTAGGCGAGCGCGACGTGCTCGGGAGCCCGCTTGGAGGGCGGGGTCAGATAACCACCGGAGTTGAAGATCATCCGGGCGTGTCCGGTCGCGGGGTCGCGCCGTACGGTCGGATCGGCCGGGTCGTCGATCCCCGGCGGCGCGGCGGCGGCCAGACCCGGCGACAGGGCCAGGAGCAGGCTCGCGGCGGTCACCGCGGTCCACAGCCTCGTGCGGAATCGCCATCTGGTCACGGCCTGAGCCTCCCAAGCGCCAACGCTCCCCCGGGTCTGCCGTCGAGACCGCACGCGCTCCGTGACCCTACTCACCAAGATCCACCGGTCAACGAGGCTCTCCGCCCGCCCCCACCCACGCCCCCGTTTGCCTACGCCGACGGAGGCCGAACCTCCAGGATCTCGGCCGTCCCGCCGGCCACTGCCGTCTCGTACAGGGTGATCCGGGCGCCGGGCGCGAGGTGCCTCCACCGCTCCGCGGTCAGAGGCAGGAGCCGCACCGGAGCCCGAGCGCCGGGCGCGAGGTCACCGGCGAACTCGACCCACAGCCGGGCGATGTCGAGTTCACGCGCTCCGTCGTCCCTCCGGTTGCCGATGTCCCACATCGGCCGCAGCACCCCCGCTCCGGGAATCGGCGTACGCCGGAACGTCTCACCGGCCGGCCGGAGCACGAGATCGGCCCGGATGACGCCCAGCCGCGCCTCGGCGCCCCGCCACCGGCACCACTCCCGGCTCCGTTCGAACCCCATCATGTCGGCCGCGCGCTCCAGGTCGTCCCAGAACCCCGGTGGCGCCGACCACGCGCCACCCAGCCCTTCCAGCAGGTCGAGCGCGACCTCCCACTCGTCGTGCGCGAGGTACTCCCAGACCTCGGACACCGTGACGTCGTCCTCGGTGGCGACCCCTTCCGGTACCAGCAGCGAGGCGGCCTCGAGCATCCCGACGACATCCATGCGCCGATTATGGAGCAGCGGCACAACGCCGCCTCCCGACGGCCGCAATCCCTAGGGCTGGTGGTCTGGGTCGTTCACGTGGGTCACCGGTCCCCCGTTTACGAGACTCAGCTGCTCCAGGCTTCGCGGACCGTTGCGGACAGCACAACGGCCGACCCGCGTTCTCGCCGGTCAGGCCGCCTATGCGTTTGCGATCACACGTGGAAGCGGAACGTGTGGCGTGGAGCTCTGACCTGCGCAAACGCGGTTCTGGGCGGTCCAAGTCAGCACCGAATCAGCACGGGATTACGTCATCCATCACGCGAGAGCCTGAGGGTCCCGGCCCGCTCGGCCCCCAGAGTGGTCTGGAGCGGAGGACTCGCCGAGATGCTCACATTGCGGGCCTGCTCCCGTTGGGCCTTCTCCGTGACGGCGTTGGCGTGGGCAACCGCCCTCGTCTGACGCTGCTTGTAGACGAGAGCCCAAGACGCGGCCGTCGTGGAGAAGACGAGAGCCGCCACGGAAATGCCCACCGTGCCGATCTGAACAACCGAGTCGCTCATGACCGGATGCCAGGCAGATGGCTGGTTACAGCGTGGAAAGTTGCCGAAAATCATCTGGCTGAGATCGTTGGCTCTCCAGCCTGAGCTTCAGGCCGCTACCGTGAAGCCATGACCGCACTGCCCGACTGGATGCGCCCGCCGCGCGCGGAAGGCTGGTTCGCGGAGGACCTCGACCGCCTCCCCGAGGCGCCCCGCCACACCGAGCTGATCGACGGAGCCCTCGTCTTTATGATGGCGCCCCAGAGGTGGTGGCATGGCCACCTCGTCACGATGCTCACGGTCGCACTCATGGAGCAGGTGCCCGCCGACACCAGAGTCGGCCGCGAGATGACCATCAAGCTCGACCCGCGCAACCGTCCCGAGCCGGACCTGCTGGTGACGACGGCCGACTTCGACGGTGACCGCACCTGGTTCGCACCAGAGGACGTTCAGCTCGTCATCGAAGTCGTCTCCCCCGAGTCCGCCCATCGCGATCGCACAGTAAAGCTCCGCAAGTACGCGGAGGCCGGTATCCCGCACTACTGGTGCATTGAGGACGAACGCGGGGCACCCGTCGTCCACGTCTACGAGCTCGACGAACCCACCGGCGCATACGCGCCCGCCGGGATCTTCCGAGGCACCCTCCAGCGCCCCGTCCCCTTCGAGGTCAGCCTGGACCTCGACAAGCTCACACCGCCCCTAAGAAGCTGAAAAGCCAGCACCAAGTCAGCGCGGGAATGCAGAAGGGGGCGGACTCGTCAGAGTCCGACCCCTTCCGGCCTGCGCGGTTGACGAAACTAGCTAACGTCTAGCAATAAACGACTACACGTTGAAGCGGAACTCGACCACGTCGCCGTCCTGCATGACGTAGTCCTTGCCCTCCATGCGGGCCTTGCCCTTGGCGCGGGCTTCGGCGACCGAGCCGCAGGCGACCAGGTCCGCGAAGGAGATGACCTCGGCCTTGATGAAGCCGCGCTGGAAGTCGGTGTGGATCACGCCGGCAGCCTCGGGGGCCGTGGCGCCCTGCTTGATCGTCCAGGCGCGGGTTTCCTTCGGGCCGGCCGTCAGGTACGTCTGCAGGCCCAGGGTGGCGAAGCCGACGCGGCCGAGGGTGGCCAGGCCGGGCTCGTCCTGGCCGACCGACTGGAGGAGCTCGAGGGCCTCCTCGTCGTCCAGCTCGGAGAGGTCCTGCTCCAGCTTGGCGTTCAGGAAGATCGCCTCCGCCGGGGCGACCAGGGCGCTCTGCTCCGCCTTGAAGGCGTCGTCCACCAGCTCGTCCTCGTCCACGTTGAAGACGTAGAGGAACGGCTTCGTGGTCAGCAGGTGCAGCTCGTGGAGGAGGTCGCCCTGCTCCGTGCCCTTGGTGATGCCCTTGGAGAAGAGGGTGTCACCGCCCTCGAGGATCTTCTTGGCCTCGACCACGGCCGCCAGGACCGCGACCTTCTCCTTCTGGAGGCGGGACTCCTTCGTCAGGCGCGGCTCGGCCTTCTCGATGGACTGGAGGTCGGCGAGGATCAGCTCGGTGTTGATCGTCTCGATGTCGTCCTTCGGCGAGACCTTGCCGTCGACGTGCACGACGTTCTCGTCCTTGAAGGCACGGATGACCTGGCAGATCGCGTCCGACTCACGGATGTTCGCGAGGAACTTGTTGCCCAGGCCCTCGCCCTCCGAGGCCCCGCGGACGATGCCCGCGATGTCGACGAAGTCGACCGTCGCCGGGAGGACGCGCTGCGAGCCGAAGATGCCGGCGAGCACGGCCAGGCGCGGGTCCGGGACGCCGACGACGCCGACGTTCGGCTCGATGGTGGCGAACGGGTAGTTGGCCGCCAGCACGTCGTTCTTGGTCAGGGCGTTGAACAGGGTCGACTTGCCGACATTCGGCAGGCCGACGATTCCGATCGTGAGCGACACGTTGGCGACTTCCCGTAGCTGGAGGGGGCGGCGGCCCGGGAGTGGGCCACCGGACAGTTTACTTTCAGATGAGTGGCAGTCGTTGTACGCGTGTCCCCACCCCGATACCGCGCTCGGCCCGCCTAGCTTGGTGGGGTGGAGCAATACAGGACGCGTTCGGTGGATCACCCGCAGCGACAGCAGCAGCCGGAGCGGCAGCAGCCGCGGCGCCCGGCCCCGACCGTCGGCGCAGTGCCCGCCCAGGGCGGCCTGCCGCGGCCCGCGCCGGCCCGGCGGCTGCCGCGGGCCAGGCGGCTGCCGCGGGCCCGGCTGACCGGGCTCGGCGGGGGGCTGTTCGCCTGCGTCGCGATGACCCTGGTCGCCGGGATCGCCTGGCTGCTCTTCGGCGGCTCGCTGCTCGCGTACGGGCTGCTCTTCCTGCCCGTCGCGGCCGCCACCGCCCTCTGGGTGCGCCCCGCCGACCTGATCACCGCGCCGATCTCCGCGCCGATCGCCTTCGCCGTCGGAGTCTGGCCCGTCGCCGGCGGCTCCGGCGGCTTCGGCGCGGAGCTCATGGGCATCGTGTCCGCCCTGTCGCTGCACGCCGGCTGGCTGTACGGGGGGACCCTGATCTCCGCGCTGATCGTCGTCGTACGGAAGGCCGTGCTGATCTCCCGGCGCAGGCTCCCCCGCCGGACCGCTTAGCTGCTCGATCCCCGCGCCGCCATCGCCGCCCCCACGATGCCCGCGTTGTTCTGGAGCTTCGCCGGGACGATCTCGGCCCGGACGTCCTGGATCAGCGGGAGGAACTTCTCCGGCTTGCGGCTGACGCCGCCGCCGATGATGAAGAGTTCCGGCGAGAAGAGCATCTCCACGTGCTCCAGGTACCGCTGCACCCGGTGCGCCCAGCGCTCCCAGGTGAGCTCCCCGTCCTCCTTGGCCTTGACCGACGCCCGCTTCTCCGCGTCGTGGCCCTTCAGCTCCAGGTGGCCGAGCTCCGTGTTCGGGACCAGCCGGCCGTCCGTGAACAGCGCGCTGCCGATGCCGGTACCCAGCGTCAGCATGATCACCGTGCCGCCGCGGCCCTTGCCCGCGCCGTACGTCATCTCCGCGATCCCGGCGGCGTCCGCGTCGTTGAGGACCGTGACGGGCTGGCCGCCGAGCCGCTGCGACAGCAGGGTCGCCGTGTCGACGCCGATCCACGCGCTGTCCATGTTGGCCGCCGTGCGGGTGACGCCGCCGGTGACGACGCCCGGGAACGTCACCCCCACCGGGCCGTCCCAGTCGAAGTGGCGCACCACCTCGACGACACAGCCGGCCACCCCGTCGGGGATGGCCGGCTGCGGTGTCAGTACCTTGTGGCGCTCCTGCGCCAGCTCGCCACGGTCCAGGTCCGCGGGAGCACCCTTGATCCCGGAACCGCCGATGTCCACACCGAAGATCTGCATGGACTCACCGTACGAAACGAAACGGGCTACTTCTCGGCGACCAGCGCGGCCGCTTCGGCGCGCAGGTCGCGGCGCAGCTCCTTCGGCAGCGAGAACACGATCGACTCCTCGGCGGTCTTGACGATCTCCACGTCCTCGAAGCCGCGCGCCGCCAGCCACTCGAGGACCTCCTCGACCAGCACCTCCGGCACCGAGGCGCCCGAGGTCAGGCCGACCGTGCCGACGCCCTCCAGCCAGGCCTCGTCGATCTCGCTCGCGAAGTCGACGAGGTACGCGGCGCGGGCGCCCGCGTCGAGCGCGACCTCGACCAGCCGGATCGAGTTCGAGGAGTTCTTGGAACCGACGACGATGACCAGGTCGGAATCCGCGCCCATCACCTTGACCGCGGCCTGGCGGTTCGAGGTGGCGTAGCAGATGTCGTCGCTCGGCGGCGAGACCAGCAGCGGGAACTTGGTCTTCAGCGCGTCGACCGTCTCCATGGTCTCGTCGACCGAGAGGGTGGTCTGGGAGAGCCAGACGACCTTCGACTCGTCGCGCACGACGACCTTGTCCACGTCGTCCGGACCGTCCACGATCGTGATGTGGTCCGGGGCCTCGCCGGAGGTGCCGATGACCTCCTCGTGGCCCTCGTGGCCGATGAGGAGGATGTCGAAGTCCTCGTTCGCGTACCGGATCGCTTCCTTGTGCACCTTGGTGACCAGCGGGCAGGTCGCGTCGATCGTCGCGAGCTTGCCGGCCGCCGCCTCCTCGTGCACCACCGGCGCCACGCCGTGCGCGGAGAACATCACGATGGAGCCCTCGGGCACCTCTTCCGTCCGCTCGACGAAGATGGCGCCCTTCTTCTCCAGCGTCTGCACGACGTACTTGTTGTGCACGATCTCGTGCCGGACGTAGACCGGTGCACCGTACTGCTCGAGGGCCTTCTCGACGGCGATCACGGCTCGGTCCACGCCCGCGCAGTAGCCGCGAGGGGCGGCGAGCAGGACGCGTCGGGAAGCGGGAGCAGGTGCGGCAGCAGTCATGCGGTCCATCGTACGGGGGTCTCCGGGAGGCCGGGCGTCGCCCGTTCGGCACAGACTGGGTCGAACGTGCGAACCGACCGCCCCTCGGAGGAATGATGGCGTCCGTTACGGAGCCCAGTACGGCGCCGCAGCCGGCCCTCCGGCGGAGCCTCGGATTCCGGGACCTGGTCGTCTACGGGCTCCTCTTCATCGCCCCGATGGCCCCGGTCGGGGTCTTCGGCACCCTGGACGCGAAATCGCACGGCGCCGTCGCCCTCGTCTACGTCTTCGCGACGGTCGCGATGGCGTTCACGGCGTTCTCGTACGCGCAGATGGTCCAGGTGGCCCCGCAGGCCGGCTCGGTGTTCACGTACGCGCGCAAGGGGCTCGGCGAGGGGGCCGGGCTGATCGCCGGCTGGATGGCCATGCTCGACTACCTGCTGATCCCGGCCGTCGCGTACCTCTTTTCGGGCATCGCGATGAACGCGCTGGTCCCGGAGGTCTCCCGGTGGGTGTGGACGGCGCTGGCCGTGCTGGTGACCACCGCGCTGAACCTGTGGGGCGTACGGGCCGCCGCGCGCGTGGGTTTCGCCGTGCTGGCCATGGAGATCGCGGTGCTGCTGGTGTTCGCGGTGGCCGCGGTGACGGTGCTGGTCCGGGACGGGGCGCAGCGCGGCTGGCTCTCGCCGCTGACCGGAGACGGCACGCCGGGCTTCTCCCTGACGGCCGTCCTGGGGGCGGTGTCGGTGGCGGTCCTCTCGTACCTCGGCTTCGACGCGATCGCCTCCTTCGCGGAGGAGGTGACGGGGGGCTCGGCGCGGGTGGCGCGCGCGGTGCTGCTCTGCCTGGCGCTGGCCGGGGTGCTGTTCATCGCGCAGAGCTACCTGGCGGCGCTGCTGATGCCGGTGTCCTCGGCGCAGCTGGCCGCCGAGCCGGCGCAGCAGGGGCCGGCCTTCTACGACGCGGTGGACTCCTCGGTCGGCCCGTGGCTGCACGACCTGGTCGCGGTCAGCAAGGCGATCGGGGCGGCTTTCGCGGCGCTCGCCGGGCAGGCTGCGGCGGGCCGGCTGGTGTTCGCGATGGCGCGGGAGCGGCGGCTGCCGGGGGCGCTCGCGCGGACCTCGGACGGGACTCCGCGGCCGGCCCTGCTGGTGGCGGCGACGATCACGCTGATCGCGGCGGTGTGGGCGGCCCGCCGCGACGACGGGCTCGACCAGCTGGTCTCGGTGGTGGACGTCGGGGCGCTGGTGGCGTTCACACTGCTGCACGCCTCGGTGGTCGGCTGGTTCGTGGTCCGGCGCGGGGCAGGAGCTCCGAACTGGTGGAGACACCTCGTGGTGCCGGTGCTCGGCGCGGCGGTGACCGTGGCGGTGATCGTCGAGGCGGCCTGGACGGCGCAGGTGGTGGGAGCGGTGTGGCTGGCGGTGGGCCTGGGGGTGCTGTTCGTCCAGCGCGGCCGGCGGCCGGACGGCGACACCGTGACCTGACCCTGAGACGCGACACCGCCACCGGACCCGGACCCGGACCCGGACCGCGAAACACGACACCATCACCCGACCCTGAGACGCTGTCAGCCCGGGCGGCTAGCCTTCGTGCATGGGTCTGAATACGTCGGCTGACGCGCCGCTGCCGGTCGGCCAGGTGTCCCGGCTCATCGGGGGCTGGATCGACAGGCTCGGCCAGGTGTGGGTGGAGGGGCAGATCACGCAGCTCTCGCGGCGGCCGGGGGCGGGGGTGGTCTTCCTGACGCTGCGCGACCCCTCCCACGACATCTCGCTCAGCGTGACCTGCTACCGCCAGGTCTTCGACGAGGTCGCGGACGCGGTGACGGAGGGCGCGCGGGTCGTCGTACTGGCCAAGCCGGAGTGGTACGCCCCGCGCGGGCAGCTGTCGCTGCGGGCCACCGAGATACGGCCCGTCGGCATCGGCGAGCTGCTCGCCCGGCTGGAGAAGCTCAAGCGGTCCCTCGCCTCCGAGGGCCTGTTCGCGCTGGACCGCAAGAAGCCGCTGCCCTTCCTGCCGCAGCTGATCGGGCTGGTGGTCGGGCGGGCCTCGGCGGCCGAGCGCGACGTACTGGAGAACGCCCGGCGGCGCTGGCCGGCGGTCCGCTTCGAGGTCCGGAACGTCGCCGTCCAGGGGGTGAACGCGGTGCCCCAGGTGATCCGGGCGGTCAGGGAGCTCGACGCCCTGGACGAGGTCGACGTGATCATCGTGGCCCGCGGCGGCGGCAGCGTGGAGGACCTCCTCCCGTTCTCCGACGAGGAGGTCGTACGGACGGTCGCGGCGGCCCGGACGCCGGTGGTCTCGGCGATCGGGCACGAGCCGGACTCCCCGCTCCTGGACCTGGTCGCGGACCTGCGGGCCTCCACGCCCACGGACGCCGCGAAGAAGGTGGTCCCGGACGTCGGCGAGGAGCTGGAGCGGGTACGCCAGCTGCAGGGCCGGGGGCTCCGGGCGGTGCGCGGGCTGCTCGACCGGGAGGAGCGGGGGCTCGCGCAGGCGCTCGCCCGGCCCGTCTTCGTCCATCCGCAGCGGATGGTCGAGACCCGCGAGGCCGAGCTGGAGGCCCTGCTGGGCCGCACCCGGCGCACCCTCGGCCACCTGCTGGACCGGGCGGATTCGGAGCTGGCCCACACCCTGGCGCGGGTGGTGGCGCTGTCCCCGGCGGCGACGCTGGAGCGCGGGTACGCCGTACTGCAGCGGGCGGACGGGCACGTGGTGCGCTCGCCGGAGGACGTCTCGGCGGACGAGGCGCTGCGCGCGCGGGTGGCGGAGGGCGAGTTCTCCGTACGGGTCGCGCAGGTCGCGCAGGTCGCACCGGACGCCGGGCAGCGCGGGGAGTGAGCCGCGCGCCCCGCACCACATATTCGATGCACGGCACACACAAGGTGGGACGGGAATGACTGAAACAGATACCTCGTTGGGGTACGAGCAGGCCCGGGACGAGCTCATCGAGGTCGTTCGCAAGCTGGAGGCCGGCGGCACCTCCCTCGAGGACTCGCTCGCGCTCTGGGAGCGCGGCGAGGAGCTCGCGAAGGTCTGCCGGCACTGGCTGGAAGGGGCCCGCGCCCGGCTCGACTCGGCGCTGGCAGCCCGCGAAGCGGGGGCCGACGGGGGTGGCGGGAGTGACGAGCGGGACGCCTGAGGCCGGGCCGGAAGCGAGGCCAAACGTGATCCGAGTCACCTCGATGCCCATTTAGTTGAAAGTTCTACAACTTTTGGCTTAATGTCGGGACATCGCTTCACCTCCGTATGGAAGAAGGCTTTCCGATGTCTCTCGTTCTTGACTCCGCCGCTCAGGACCTGCTGTTCCGCGAGGCCCGCACCGCCAACTCGTTCTCCGACGAGCCGGTGACCGAGGAGCAGGTCCAGGCGATCTACGACCTGGTCAAGTACGGCCCCACCGCCTTCAACTCGACGCCGCTGCGCATCACGCTGGTCCGCTCCCCCGAGGCCCGCGAGCGCCTGGTGAACCTCATGATGGAGGGCAACCAGGCGAAGACCGCCGCCGCGCCGCTGGTCGCGATCCTCTCCGCGGACAACGAGTTCCACGAGGAGCTCCCGACCCTGCTGCCGCACTTCCCGCAGGCCAAGGACGCCTTCTTCAGTGAGCGCCCGGTCCGCGAGCAGGCCGCCGTGATGAACGCCGCCCTGCAGGCCGCGTACTTCATCGTCGGCATCCGCGCCGCCGGCCTCGCCGCCGGTCCGATGGGCGGCCTGGACTTCGCCGGCGTCCAGAAGGAGTTCCTGGACGACGACCACACCCCCCTGATGGTGGTCAACATCGGCAAGCCGGGCGAGGACGCGTGGCACCCGCGCGGCCCGCGCCTGAGCTTCGACGAGGTCATCACCACCGTCTGAGTCCTGACCCGGACATACAGAAGGCCGCTCTCCCGGGATTCCGGGGGAGCGGCCTTTTTGCAGGTCGGCGCTTGTACGGGGCCGGCGGGCCGGCGGGCGTACGGTCGGCTACTGCGCGGCACCCTGCTTGAACTCCAGCGCCGCCGCCATCGTGCCGAGGTCCTCGAAGGAGGCCGTCCCGGTCACCACCGTGACGTAGCCCTGCTCCTGCCGGACGAGGGCGTCGTACTTCTCGCCCTCCCAGCGCTCCCAGGCCAGGTCGCCGACCTGCTGCGTCTGCCCGGTGGCCTTGGCCTGCTGCGTGAGGACGGCCAGGTGCTTGGCCGAGGCGTCGCTGGACTGCTCGATCGCGACGTACTGCCCCTGGCGGTCCAGGAAGCCCAGGTGCCAGGCGTTCGCGGCCTTGCGGTCGAACGTCACCGACGTCGCGCGCCACTGCGCCGGGAGCCCCGCGGGGGCCGCCACCGGGTACGGCGCCGCGCGCCGGGCGGTGATCGTCTCCACCCGGTAGTCGACCACGTGTGTCGGATCGGCCTTTTCGTCATGGGGGACGAAGATGTAGATCCCCGCGACGACGACACCGATCACCGCCAGCGACCGGACCATGTCCCAGACCGTCTGCTTGCCCTTCATACCTGCCACGCCACCATCGTCCCCCATGGCCGGGAGCGATCTCCGCCGGGGTCCGCGCGGCGACCGCGGGGGCCCGCAAGATGTCCGCTCACGCCAATCGCCTGACCGATATTCCGCTCATACGTGACCCGGTCTGCTCAATTTGTCGACGTACCGATAGAGTTCCAGCACCCTCACTTCCCGGCCGTCGCCGTACAGAAAGGTGCGCTCCGATGACCGAGCACAACCTGCCGCCCCAGCTCGAAGTCTCTCCGGAGGCCCCCGACCGCAACCTCGCCCTGGAACTCGTCCGGGTGACCGAGGCCGCCGCAATGGCCGCCGGCCGGTGGGTCGGGCGCGGCGACAAGCTCGGCGCCGACGGCGCCGCGGTCAACGCGATGCGGACCCTGATCTCCACCGTCTCGATGAACGGCGTCGTCGTCATCGGCGAGGGCGAGAAGGACGAAGCCCCGATGCTGTTCAACGGCGAGCGGGTCGGCGACGGCACCGGTGCCGAGGTCGACATCGCCGTCGACCCGATCGACGGCACCACCCTGAACGCCAAGGGCATGCCGAACGCCATCGCCGTGCTCGCCGCCGCCGACCGCGGCACCATGTTCGACCCGTCCGCGGTGTTCTACATGGAGAAGCTGGTCACCGGTCCCGAGGCCGCCGACTTCGTCGACATCAACGCCCCCGTCTCGGTGAACATCCGCCGCGTCGCGAAGGCCAAGAACATGGCCGTCGAGGACGTCACGGTGATCATCCTGGACCGCCCCCGCCACGAGGGCATCGTCAAGGAGATCCGCGAGACCGGCGCCCGGATCAAGTTCATCTCGGACGGCGACGTCGCGGGCTCGGTCATGGCGGTGCGCGAGGGCACCGGCGTGGACCTGCTCCTGGGCATCGGAGGCACCCCCGAGGGCATCATCTCGGCCTGCGCGATCAAGTGCCTCGGCGGCACGATCCAGGGCAAGCTGTGGCCGAAGGACGAGGCCGAGCGCCAGAAGGCCATCGACGCGGGCCACGACCTGGACCGGGTCCTGCACACCGACGACCTGGTGTCCGGCGAGAACGTCTTCTTCGTCGCCACCGGCATCACGGACGGCGAGCTGCTGCGCGGTGTCCACTACCGCTCGGAGACCGCGACCACGTCCTCGCTGGTCATGCGCTCGAAGTCGGGCACGATCCGGAAGATCGACTCGACCCACCGCCTGTCGAAGCTGCGTGCGTACAGCGCGGTCGACTTCGACCGCGCGAAGTAAGGGCCGACGGACGGGCCGGCCGGCGGCCGGCACAGCGAGAGGGGCGTTACCGCGTGCGGCGGTAACGCCCCTCTCGTCGCGTGCGTACGGGCCCTCAGCCCGCGGCGGCTATCGGCCCGGCCCCCGGCGCCTGGCGCAGTTCCGCGGCCCGGCGCCGGCGGCGGGCCAGCACCACCCGCCGCTCGGCGGCGGTGAGCCCGCCCCAGACCCCGTACGGCTCGGGCTGGAGCAGTGCGTGTTCGCGGCAGGCGACCATCACCGGGCAGCGCGCGCAGACGCGCTTGGCGGCCTCCTCGCGGGAGAGCCTCGCCGCGGTCGGCTCCTTGGAGGGCGCGAAGAACAGCCCCGCCTCGTCCCGGCGGCACACCGCCTCCGCGTGCCATGGCCCGTCCTCTTCCCTCGCCGCCACCCGCGGCTTCGGTACGGCGGCCGGACGCGCCTGGAGGGTCTGTACGGCGGCTACCTGCAGGGACTGATGCGGCGGATGCTGCACGGTCTACTCCTGACGACGTATACGCAAGCGAGAGACGATGCACCTGTCCCTACCCGCTGTACGCGCCCCTAAGCACTGCGTGGAGCAAGCGCGCCACGGTGGGGAACTTCGACCGAAACCCGACGCACCGCCCGGCGCGAGCGGCGGCGGCATCCACGTCGGCGCCCGCGCCAGGGAACGGACGCCCGTTGCGTACCGCTGACCGGCACTGCCGATCCCGGGGCTACCCCTCCCGGCGCTTGCGGAGCCTGAGGGCCAGGTCGACCAGGCGGGCGCCGGCCTTGGGCCGGGCCTCGATGTTGCCCAGCAGCGCGAAGCCCCGGACGATCACCACCGGCGCGTTCGGATCGGTGGTCCCGGCGCGGCCCTCGCCGTGCACCTCGAAGTTGCCGAGGACCCCGCTGCCGTAGCCGCGGAGCGTCACGTTCTCCGGGACCAGGATCTCGACGTTGCCCAGCACGCTCGTCACGTTGACCTCGGTGACCTGCTGCTCGAAGACGGCTTCGGTGAGGTCGATGCCGACGTCACCGAGCACGGAGACCACGCGGGTGTGCGCGCCCGGCCGCCAGCGGCCCTTGCGGGTGGCGCTGCTGCACACGGCGACCACGGTCTCCGCAGCCTCCGCCCGGCCGGCCGGCGCCGGACGCGCCGGTCCTGCCGGGGCCTGTGCGTACGCGGGCGTCGCGGGCGCGGCGCCGGGCGCGGGCAGGTCCCGTACGAGGACCTCGAGCTCCCCGACCGTCTTCCCGGCGTACAGCGAGTCCAGGCGCTCGGAGTGCTCCTCGGCGGTCAGCCGGCCCTCGGCGAGGGCGTCGGCCAGGATGTGCGCGATCCGGTCGCGGTCGGCGTCGGAGGCCCGCAGCTCGGCGGGGGCGGCTCCGGTGGCGGCAGGCGCGGCGGGCTTCTTTTCCAGGTCCACGTCAGCCAGCATAGCGATACGCGATAGATCGCGATAGTCGCCAGTGAGCCTTACCTCACAGACACAGCCCGGGACGGAGGTCCTACGCTGGATAGCCGCGCTGCCAAACCGGTCGCCAGCGCCGTCTGCCGAGTGAGGAATGACTGCCGTCATGCCAGAGTTTGCGTACACCGACCTGCTGCCCCTGGGCGAGGACACCACCCCCTACCGGCTGGTGACCTCGGAGGGCGTCTCGACCTTCGAGGCCGACGGCCGTACGTTCCTCAAGGTCGAGCCGGAGGCGCTGCGCAAGCTCGCCGAAGAGGCCATCCACGACATCCAGCACTTCCTGCGCCCCGCGCACCTCGCGCAGCTGCGCCGGATCATCGACGACCCCGAGGCCTCGTCGAACGACAAGTTCGTCGCGCTCGACCTCCTCAAGAACGCGAACATCGCGGCGGCGGGCGTCCTGCCGATGTGTCAGGACACGGGCACGGCGATCGTGATGGGCAAGCGCGGCCAGAACGTGCTGACGGAGGGAGCCGACGAGGCGGCCCTCTCGCGCGGCATCTACGACGCGTACACCCGCCTGAACCTGCGCTACTCGCAGATGGCCCCGCTCACGATGTGGGAGGAGAAGAACACCGGCTCGAACCTGCCCGCGCAGATCGAGCTGTACGCGACGGACGGCGGCGCGTACAAGTTCCTCTTCATGGCCAAGGGCGGCGGCTCGGCCAACAAGTCGTTCCTCTACCAGGAGACCAAGGCGGTCCTCAACGAGGCCTCCATGATGAAGTTCCTGGAGGAGAAGATCCGCTCGCTGGGCACCGCGGCCTGCCCGCCGTACCACCTGGCGATCGTCGTCGGCGGCACCTCCGCAGAGCACGCGCTGAAGACCGCCAAGTACGCCTCGGCGCACTACCTGGACGAGCTGCCGCGCGAGGGCTCCCCCCTCGGCCACGGCTTCCGCGACGAGGCGCTGGAGCAGCAGGTCTTCGAGCTGACCCAGAAGATCGGCATCGGCGCGCAGTTCGGCGGCAAGTACTTCTGCCACGACGTCCGCGTCGTGCGCCTCCCGCGCCACGGCGCGTCCCTGCCGGTCGCGATCGCCGTGTCCTGCTCGGCGGACCGCCAGGCCACCGCGAAGATCACCGCCGAGGGCGTCTTCCTGGAGCAGCTGGAGCGCGACCCGGCCCGCTTCCTGCCGGACACCACCGACGAGCACCTCAGCGACTCCTCGGACGTCGTGTCCATCGACCTGAACCAGCCGATGGACGAGATCCTGGCGACCCTGACCAAGCACCCGGTCAAGACCCGCCTCTCCCTGACGGGTCCGCTGGTCGTGGCGCGCGACATCGCGCACGCCAAGATCAAGGAGCTGCTGGACTCGGGTGCGGAGATGCCGCAGTACCTGAAGGACCACCCGGTCTACTACGCGGGCCCGGCGAAGACCCCCGAGGGCTACGCCTCGGGCTCCTTCGGCCCGACCACGGCCGGCCGCATGGACTCGTACGTCGAGCAGTTCCAGGCGGCGGGCGGCTCGAAGGTCATGCTGGCCAAGGGCAACCGCTCGCAGCAGGTGACGGACGCGTGCGGCACGCACGGCGGCTTCTACCTGGGCTCGATCGGCGGCCCGGCGGCGCGCCTGGCCCAGGACTGCATCAAGAAGGTCGAGGTCCTGGAGTACGAGGAGCTCGGCATGGAGGCGGTCTGGAAGATCGAGGTCGAGGACTTCCCGGCGTTCATCGTCGTGGACGACAAGGGCAACGACTTCTTCACTTCGCGTGAACCCGAGCAGCCGACGTTCACCAGCATCCCGGTCCGCGGCCCGGGCCTGTAGTACGACGGCCCGAGGGCCCCTCCCCCCGGTGCTTCGAAGCCATGGGTCCGCGCTCGGCTCAGCTGCGTCAGGGTGAGGCCCATGACCTCGCGGACGGCTTTGAGCGGCACGCCGTACGGGCCGCCGGCTTCCAGGCGTTCCGTGCCGTCGCGGGCGGTGATCTCCTCGCGGATGAGGTCCGGGGCCGGGCCCCGGCCGCCGTCGCACGCCTGTGTTGCGGACACCGGGCAGTAGTGCTGCCGCTCCCAGCGCAGGCGGCCGTCGACGACGCCCTGCCACGACTCGTCCTGGCAGGACGCGCAAGGCTCGCAGTGCAATGTCACGAAGTGTTCGGCCATCGGTGCAGCATGCTGCACCGGGCCGGTCACCGCATGCGGATAACGTCTGATCCATGAATCGGCAGTACGCGCAGTCCTTCACCGCCCGCGACGTGCGGGTCATCGCCCATCGGGGGGCCTCCCACGAGCACCCCGAGCACACCCTCGCCGCCTACCGGCAGGCCATCGCCGACGGCGCCGATGCGCTGGAGTGCGACGTACGGCTGAGCGCCGACGGGCGGCTCGTGTGCGTGCACGACCGGCGGGTGGAGCGGACCTCCGACGGGCGCGGGGTCGTCTCCGCCATGACGTACGAGGAGCTGGCCGGCCTCGACTTCGGCCGCTGGAAGGGCGAGGAGCACCGCGGGGCGCAGGTGCTGCTCTTCGAGGACCTGCTCAAGGAGGCGCTGGCCGCCGACCGGCCCGTCGGGCTGGCCGTCGAGACGAAGCACCCCACCCGCGCCGGTGGCCGCCTGGAGGCCGAGCTCGTACGGGTCCTGAAGGACCACGGGCTGGCCGGCGGCTCCGACGGCCGCATCGAGGTGATGAGCTTCTCCCGCAACGCCCTGACCCGGCTGAACCGGCTGGCTCCCGGTCTGCCCGCCGTCTACCTGATCGAGCGGCGGCTGCGGCCGGCCCGGCCCCCGTTCGCGGGGCACGCCGGGCCCGGTATCGACCTGCTGCGCAAGGATCCGGGGCTGGTGGCGCGGCTGAAGGCCAAGGGGCTGCGGGTGCGGGTCTGGACGGTCGACGAGCCGGAGGACGTGGAGCTGTGCCTGCGCCTCGGCGTGGACACGCTGATCACCAACCGGCCCCGCGAGGTACGGGAGTACCTGAACGGCCTGTGACCGGCCCTGCGTACGGCCACCCGGCCGGGGTGCGCCGGCCGGGTGTGGGGGGTTCGGTGCGTGTGCAGGTGCGGGTCTGCGCGCTGTGCCCTCTACACGAAGCGCTGGTTCGCCGAGCCGTTGCAGGTCTGCAGGCGCAGCTGGTCGTGGGCGGCGGCCACGGTCAGGCACATGCCTTGGGCGGCCGCGGGGCGCAGGGTGGCGCCGTCGCGGACCCACTGCTGGTTCGCGCCGCCGTGGCAGTTCCAGAGGATCAGGCCGGTGCCCGCGCCGTAGTTGGCGCCCGGGGCGTCCAGGCAGCGGTCGTGGGTGAGCTCGATGTGGACGGACTTCTTCGCGGAGTCGTACCACCAGCCCTGGTTGCGGCTGCCGTGGCAGTCCCAGCCGATGACCTTGGTGTCATTGGCGCTGGCGCCGCCGTTGGAGTCGAGGCAGTTGCCGGTCGCCTCGTTCTTCAGCGGCCGGTACAGGTCGTCCCAGGCACCGGCCTGCAGGACCGGGGTGCCGGTGCTCGCAGGGTCGGCGCAGGAGGCCTCGCGCAGGCCCGAGTCGTAGAGCTGGGTCAGACAGGACGCGAAGGCGCCGTGGCCGCGGTAGTTGGGGTGGAAGGACTGGCGGGCGGTGTTCTCGTCCCACGGGAAGTGGTCGCCGAGGTCCAGGTAGAGGCCGCGGGCCCAGGCGTCCTCCATGCACACCTCGTGGCCTTGGAAGAGCCGGGAGTTGTCCAGGTACGTGGCGCCCGAGGCCAGGGCCGCCGCGCGCATGCCCTTCTCGAAGGTGGGCACCGCGTAGTTGCGGCCCCAGGCGGCGTCGGAGTCGTAGCCGGCGCAGCCTCCGGGGAGCTTGCCGGGGAAGTTGGGGTTGTCGTAGAAGTCGGGGCCGATGGGGCTGGGGTAGCCCATCACGACGAGCTTGTAGTCGGAGTCGGCGTAGCCCGCGTCGCGCATGACGGTCTTGAGGTCGGCGACGGTGGACTCGACCTTGGGCTTCAGGCCGTCGACGCGCGCCTGCCAGCCGGGGCCGTACTTGGGCTCGCACGTGCCCTGGCTGAGCACCCAGCGGGTCACGCAGTCGGTCATGACGGGGCCGAACTGGAGGTCGTCGTTGGCTCCGGCGACGAGCAGCACCATCTTGATCTTCGTGTTGCGCGCCTTGACGGCCAGGCTGTCGCTCTGCACCAGCTCGTCGGCGTACTGCTTGCTGCCGCCGATCCGGATGTTGCCGGTGTAGCCGCCGGAGCAGGCGACGTTGAAGGTCAGGTCGGCCGGGATGCCGGTGCGGTGGATCGCGGAGTCCGGCGAGCGGTGGCACTGGTTGTTCGGGGTGTTGGTGGCCGGGTCGTAGTTGCCGACGCCTTCGCCCGAAATCTCGCTGTCGCCGAGCGAGATCAGGCCGGTCTTGCGCTCGTTCAGCGGGCGGATCGCCGGGTCGCCGTAGATCTTGACGGCCTCCGCGGCGCGGACGGCCTCCAGCTCGGGCGAGAGCGGGGTGGCGGCCGCTGCGGGGCCGGTCGCGGCCTGGGCCATGGGGGTGATGGCGGTGACGCCCCCGAGGGCGGCCGCGATCGCCGCGACGGCGGCGACGGTAGATCTGAGCCCGGGTTTCGTACGTACACGTGTCATGAACGTCTCCCCTGTCGGTGTTACCCACGGTATTTACTGGCCGGTAGGGGACTTGGGAACACTTCGAACAAGACAATTGCTCAACTTTTTGAGGAGGCAACGAACATGACCGACGATCAGAACCAGGGCGCCTATCGGACCGAGCACGACTCGATGGGCGAGGTGCGGGTGCCCGTGCACGCCAAATGGCGAGCTCAGACCCAGCGCGCGGTGGAGAACTTCCCCGTCTCCGGGCAGCGTCTGGAGCGCGCCCACATCGAGGCGCTCGCCCTCGTCAAGGCTGCGGCCGCCGCGGTGAACGCGAAGCTGGGGGTGGTGGACGAGGACATCGCCGGGGCGATCCGGTCCGCCGCCACCGAGGTGGCCGAGGGGCGCTGGGACGAGCACTTCCCGGTCGACGTGTTCCAGACCGGGTCCGGGACCTCGTCCAACATGAACGCCAACGAGGTCATCGCCACCCTGGCCGGCGAGCGGCTCGGCCGCGAGGTCCACCCCAACGACCATGTCAATGCCTCGCAGAGCTCCAACGACGTGTTCCCGTCGTCCATCCACATCGCCGCGACCGCCGCCGTCACCCGCGAACTGATCCCGGCCCTGGAGCACCTCGCCGCCGCCCTGGAGCGCAAGGCCGCCGAGTTCGCCGGCGTGGTCAAGGCGGGCCGCACCCACCTGATGGACGCCACCCCGGTGACGCTGGGCCAGGAGTTCGGCGGGTACGCCGCCCAGGTGCGCTACGGCGTCGAGCGGCTGCGGGCGGCGCTGCCCCGGCTGGCCGAACTGCCGCTGGGCGGAACCGCCGTGGGCACCGGCATCAACACCCCGCCCGGGTTCTCGGCCGCCGTGATCGCCGAGGTGGCCGCGGCGACCGGACTGCCGCTGACCGAGGCGCGCAACCACTTCGAGGCGCAGGGGGCGCGGGACGCGCTGGTGGAGACCTCGGGGATGCTCCGCACGATCGCCGTCTCGTTGACCAAAATCTCCAACGATCTGCGCTGGATGGCCTCGGGACCGCGGACAGGATTGGCCGAAATCAATCTCCCTGATCTCCAGCCGGGCTCCTCGATCATGCCCGGGAAGGTCAATCCGGTGGTCCCGGAGGCCGTGCTCATGGTCGCCGCGCAGGTGACGGGGAACGACACGACCGTCGCGGTGGCGGGCGCGGCGGGCAATTTCGAGCTCAATGTGATGCTCCCCGTGATGGCGAAGAACCTCCTGGAATCGATCCGGCTGCTCGGCAGCGCGAGCCGCCTGCTGGCCGACCGCACGATCGACGGGATCACCGCCAACGAGGCGCGGGCCAGGGAGTTCGCCGAGTCCTCCCCCTCCGTGGTGACCCCGCTGAACCGGTACATCGGCTACGAGGAGGCGGCCAAGGTCGCCAAGAGGGCGCTCGCGGAGCGGAAGACGATCAGGGAGGTCGTACTCGAGGCCGGCTACGTCGACCGCGGCGACCTGACGCTGGAGCAGCTGGACGAGGCGCTCGACGTCCTGCGGATGACCCGGCCCTGAAAACGTTTCCCCAGGAGGGCCGGATTCGGTCGTTTCCCGTCCCCGCACACCTCCGTGACCTGCACCGCAGCGGGCGCAGGGGCCCCCGCCCTAAGATCTGCGCATGACAGGTACCGGAGGCCGCGGGGGCGGCGACGCGCAGGGCATCCGCTGGCGGCCCGGGGAGCAGATCCTCTGGCGCTACCGCGACCACGCCCCGGGCCTGAAGGGCGCGGTCCACATCTGCCGTCCGGTGACCGTGGTGCAGGACACCGACGAGCTGCTGGCGGTGTGGATGGCCCCCGGCACCGAGTGCGTCAAGCCGGTGCTGGCCGACGGCAGCCCCGTCCACGAGGAGCCGCTCGCCACCCGGTACACCGCGCCGCGCACCACCGTACGGTCGCGCTGGTTCGGCGCCGGCGTGCTGAAGCTGGCCCGGCCCGGGGACGCGTGGTCGGTGTGGCTGTTCTGGGAGCGCGGCTGGCGGTTCAAGAACTGGTACGTGAACCTCGAGGAGCCGCGGACCCGGTGGTCCGGCGGGATCGACTCCGTGGACCACTTCCTGGACATCTCCGTCTACCCGGACCGCACGTGGAAGTGGCTGGACGAGGACGAGTTCGCGCAGGCCCAGCGGTCCGGTCTGATGGACGCGGGACAGGCCCGCCAAGTGCAGGTCGCGGGGCGTGCCGCGGTGGACGTGATCAAGGCGTGGGGGGCTCCGTTCTCCGACGGCTGGCAGGACTGGCGGCCGGATCCGGCCTGGGGAGTTCCGGCCCTTCCCGAGGACTGGGACCGCACTCCTGCGCATATGACCTCATGAGACCCTTGATGCGCCCCCGGGGTTCAAACGTAAGATCTCCCTCCGCGGGTCGCGCGCGGAAGGCGCGCTCGGCAGCACATCCGTAAATGTCGTGCCGTACGCGGGACTTGACCGGAGGTCAACGCAGGGCGAGAGGTAACGAGCGGGACGCGGTACCGCGGGGTGATGGTGTCCCCGCCGCTGAGCGGGTATACCGCGACTGACCGAGTTGAGTGCAGCGCACATCGAGCGCAAACGGACGGAATTCCACGCGTGACGGAGTACCCCACCTCGCAGGAGGGCCCGCAGCCTGCCGCGGCCGCCGCGACACCGGCCCCGGGCGGCTCCACCATGCCTGCCGCCTCCGGCGGTGCGGCGGAGGAACTGGGCCACGGCAAGGCCCCCGTCCCCGCCGCCGAGGCCGTACGCGGTTCGGCCGCGGCCGGCGACGACCCGGTCCGCGCGCATGCGGAGGGCGCCGGACGGGCCTCGGACGTCCCGCGGCCGCGCGGCGAGGGTGTCCCCGCCCCGCAGGACGGCACGCCCCGCCCGGGCCGCAGCCGCTCGCGCGCCGCCGCGGCGCAGGGCGCGGCCGGCCGCCGCGCCCGCGACGGCGAGGCGGCCCGCAACGCCGCGCGCGAGACCGCGGCGGGCGGATCGCGGCGGCGCGACGGCGAAGCCGCACGGAACGCCGCGCACGCGGCGGCCGCCCCCGACGAGGACCCTGCGTCCGCGGCCCTGCCCGCCGGGCGGGCCCACGAGGCCCGGGTCGGCGACCAGGACCGGCAGGCCGACGGCCAGGACCGGCAGGCGCCCGTGATGCCGGGCGGCTCCCGCCCCCGCGAGACGCCCCCGGCCCCGGACGGGACCACCACCTCGGCCCGCGCCCGTGAAACCGGGCCTGACGCAGCGGCAGCCGCCGGGCGGGCCGGTGCAGCCCGGGCCGGCGCCGCCCCCGGGAACGCCCCCGCGAGCAGTGAAGCCGGGGCCGACGACGCCGGGCAAGGCGCCGCAGCCGACGGCCAAGCCGGTGCGGCCGGTGCCGGCGGCACGGCGTACGAAGGGCAGAGTTCCGCTGTGGCCGATGTCCTCGGCGGGAGCGCGCCCCCGCCGGACGGCGGGACGGCGCGGCGCGAAGGGGACCGGCTGCGCTTCGTCGGGGCCGCCACCCGGCGGATCGCCCGCGGCATCGACCTCGACGAGATCGTGCTGGGACTGTGCCGGGCCACCGTGCCGACGTTCTCGGACGCCATCCTCGTCTACCTGCGCGATCCCCTGCCGGTGGGCGACGAGCGTCCCGTCGGCCCGGTCGTTTTAAGGCTGCGCCGTACCGACCGGCTCCGGCCGATCGACGATCTGACCGGAGCGGAAGGCGCCGGGGCCGCGGGGGCCGCAGGGGAGCTCGACTTCAGCCAGCTGCCGATGGTCGGCCCGCAGGGTGACCTGCCCGCGGCCGAGCTGTGCGAGATCCGCACCGGCGGGGCGCTCGCCGAGGTCCTGCGCGGCGTACGGCCCGTCTTCGGGTCCGCCGCAGGGGCCAAGGACGCGCTGGCGGAGCTGCTCGGCTCGGAACACCCCGTACCGCGCGGCCAGCGGGCCATCCTCGCGCCGCTGCGCGGCCGCCGTCGCGTCATCGGCGCGGCGGTGTTCCTGCGCAGCCCCGAACGGCCCGCGTTCGAGCAGAACGACCTGCTGGTCGCCGCGCAGCTGGCCACGCACACCGCGCTCGGCATCGACAAGGCGGTCCTGTACGGCCGCGAGGCGTACATCGCCGACGAGCTCCAGCGCACCATGCTCCCCGACAGCCTCCCCCAGCCCACCGGCGTGCGGCTCGCCTCGCGCTACCTGCCCGCCGCCGAGACGGCCCGGGTCGGCGGCGACTGGTACGACGCCATACCGCTGCCCGGAAGCCGGGTCGCACTCGTCGTCGGTGACGTCATGGGCCACTCCATGACCTCCGCAGCGATCATGGGCCAGCTCCGCACCACGGCCCAGACCCTGGCCCAGCTGGACCTGCCGCCCGCCGAGGTCCTGCACCACCTGGACGAGCAGGCCCAGCGCCTCGGCTCCGACCGGATGGCGACCTGCCTTTACGCGGTCTACGACCCCGTCTCGCACCGGATCACCATCGCCAACGCCGGCCACCCGCCGCCCGTGCTGCTGCACCTGGGCGGCCGCGCCGAGGTGCTCCGCGTGCCCCCCGGCGCCCCCATCGGCGTCGGCGGCGTGGACTTCGAGGCCGTGGAGCTGGACGCCCCCGCCGGGGCCACCCTGCTGCTGTACACCGACGGCCTGGTGGAGTCCCGGCTGCGGGACGTGTGGACCGGCATCGAGCAGCTCCGCGAGCGGCTCGCCACCACCGCCCAGCTGACCGGCCTGGACCATCCGCCGCCGCTGGAGGCCCTGTGCGACGACGTGCTGGACATGCTCGGCCCGGGCGACCGGGACGACGACATCGCGCTGCTCGCGGCCCGCTTCGACGGGATCGCGCCCAGTGACGTGGCGTACTGGTTCCTGGACCCGGAGGAAACCGCTCCGGGCCGGGCCCGCCGGTTCGCCCGCCGCGCGCTGACCCGGTGGGGCCTGGAGGAGCTCCAGGACTCCCTCGAGCTGCTGGTCAGCGAGGTGGTCACCAATGCCGTGCGGTACGCCGAGCGGCCCGTGACGTTGCGCCTGCTGCGGACGGACGTACTGCGCTGCGAGGTCGGCGACGACTCCCCGCAGCTGCCCCGCCAGCGCCGCGCGAGGGACACCGACGAGGGCGGCCGCGGGCTGTTCCTGGTCAACCGGATGGCCCGCCGCTGGGGCGCCACCCGGCTGAGCAGCGGAAAGGTGGTCTGGTTCGAGCTCCCGTTGCCGGGGGCGAACGATCGGCGTTGACTGGGTAGGCGCGAGGGGGGAGCCAGGGGGAGCCGGCCGCCCCTCGGGAGGACCCTCGTGACCCAGGACGCGCAGAAGATCCCGTACACGACGGACAACGCCGGGATCCCGGTGGAGAGCGACGAGCACTCGCTCACCGTGGGCCCCGACGGCCCGGTCCTGCTCCAGGACCACTACCTGATCGAGAAGATGGCCCAGTTCAACCGGGAACGGGTCCCCGAACGGGTGGTGCACGCCAAGGGCGCAGGCGCGTACGGCGTCTTCCAAGTGACCAACGACGTCAGCCAGTTCACCAGGGCCGACCTGTTCCAGCCGGGCCGCCGGACCGAGATGCTGGCCCGTTTCTCCACGGTCGCCGGCGAGCAGGGCTCACCGGACACCTGGCGGGACCCGCGCGGATTCGCCCTGAAGTTCTATACGGACGAGGGCAATTACGATCTGGTCGGCAACAACACGCCGGTCTTCTTCGTGCGCGACCCGAGCAAGTTCCAGGACTTCATCCGCTCGCAGAAGCGCCGTCCCGACAACGGGCTGCGCGACCACGACATGCAGTGGGACTTCTGGACCCTGTCCCCCGAGTCCGCGCACATGGTGACGTGGCTGATGGGCGACCGGGGCATCCCGAGGTCGTACCGGCACATGAACGGCTACGGCTCGCACACCTACCTGTGGGTCAACGGCGGCGGCGCGAAGTTCTGGGTGAAGTACCACCTGAAGACCGACCAGGGCGCCGAGTTCCTCACCCAGGCCGACGCCGACCGCCTCGCGGGCGAGGACCCCGACGCCCACCGCCGCGATCTGTTCGAGTCGATCGCGGGCTCCGAGCCGCCGAGCTGGACGATGAACATCCAGGTCATGCCGTTCGAGGATGCAGCGGACTACCGGTTCAACCCGTTCGACCTGACGAAGGTGTGGCCGCACGGCGACCACCCGCTGATCGAGGTCGGCCGGATGACCCTGGACCGGAACCCGGAGGACTACTTCGTCCACATCGAGCAGGCGGCCTTCGAGCCCTCCAACCTGGTGCCGGGCATCGGCCCGTCTCCGGACAAGATGCTGCTGGGCCGGCTGTTCTCGTACCCCGACACCCACCGCTACCGGATCGGGGCGAACTACGCCCAGCTCCCGCCGAACCGGTCCCGCGCGCAGGTCTCCTCGTACGCGAAGGACGGCGCGATGCGCTTCGAGCCGTCGGCCGCGGCCCGCCCGTACGCGCCGAACTCGTACGGGGGGCCGGCCGCCGGCTTCGACCGCTTCGGCGAGCCGGCCGGCTGGGCCTCGGCGGGCGAGATGGTGCGGGAGGCGTACTCCCTGCACCGCGAGGACGACGACTGGGGCCAGCCGGGCACGATGGTCCGGCGGGTGCTGGACGACGCGGCCCGCGACCGGCTCGTGGCGAACGTCAGCGGGCACCTGAAGGACGGGGTCAGCGCTCCGGTGCTGGCACGTGCCGTGCAGTACTGGCGCAACATCGACAAGGCGGTCGGCGACCGGATCGCGGCGGCGGTCCAGGGCTGAAGCGAAAACACCGCCGCCCCGCAGCATGGATCTGCGGGGCGGCGGTGTGCCGGATCCGGCGGTGCGCGCTACGGGAGCGTGATCGGCGGGCTCTTCGTCGGGTCCGGACTCTTCGTCGGGTCCGGACTCTTCGTCGGGTCCGGGCTCTTGGTCGGGCTCTTGGTCGGGTTCGGCGAGCTCTTGCCCGGGTCCGGGGAGTTCTGCGACGGCGAGACGGGGGCCGACGGCGAGCTGGAGGCCGAGGAGCTCGACGACGGGGAGCTGCTGCGGCTCGGCGCCTGCGGGGCGCCCATCTTCGCCTCGGAGAGGTCGAACTCGGCCGTGTTCACGCCCTTGAGCGCGGCCAGCGTGTACGCCTTCCAGATCTCGGCCGGGAAGCTGGAACCACCCGCTCGGCCACCGCCCGCGGTACCGGTCAGGGTGACCTGCTTGGCCGTTCCGGGCTCCTCGCCGAACATCGCGACGACGGTGACGAGCTCCGGCGTGTACGCGGTGAACCAGGCGGCCACGTTGGACTCGGTGGTACCGGTCTTGCCGGCGGCCTCGTAGGCGGAGCTCTTGACGGCCTTGCCGGAACCCTCGTTGACGACGCCGGTGAGCACCTTGGTCACCGTGTCGGCGGTCTCGCGGGTGATGGCCTGGCTGCCCACGGACTCGACGGGCTTGAACTCGCGGGTGGCGTGCTTGGCGCTCTTGATGACCGTCGGGGTGATCTTCTTGCCGTGGTTGTCGAAGGTGGCGTAGACGCCGGCCATCTCCAGGGTGTTGGCGCTCATGGTGCCGAGCGACATGGCCGGCTTGTCCTCCGGCCAGCCGTCACGGTCCTTCATGCCGAGCTGCAGCGCCGTCTTCTTCACGTTCGGCGGGCCCACGTCCACGATCATCTGGGCGTACACCGAGTTCACGGAGGAGTTGGTGGCCGCCTGGACCGTGAGGAGCGGGTCGCCGTAGTTCGTGTTGTCCTGGTTCTGCGGCGCGAACGGGGTGTCGCTGCCGACGACCGGGCGCTTGCTGGTGCCGTCGTAGAGCGCGTTCGGGGTGATCGGCTTTCCGTCGTGCGTCGTGGACTTGTTCTCCAGCGCGGAGGCGAGCACGATCGGCTTGAAGGTCGAGCCGGGCTGGAAGTCCTGGCGCAGGGCGTTGCTCGCCCAGTGGTCGCCGAGGCCGGTGCCGCCGTACATCGCGACGACCGCGCCGGTCTTCGGGTCCACGGAGGTGGCGCCGGCCTGCACGCTCGCGTCGACGGGCCGGTCCTTGCGGTCGAGCTTGGACTCCAGCTCGTCCTGGACGGCCTTCTCCAGCGCGGCCTGCTTCTTGGGGTCGATGTTGAGGGTGATCTCCCAGCCACCGGCCTGCAGCATGGAGCTGGTCATGCCGGTCTGCCGGCGCAGCTCCGCGTCGGCCGCCTGCTTCAGGTAGCCCTTCTGGCCCTCCATGCCGGGGGCGGCCTTGGGCTTGATCGGCATCGGCAGCTGGAGGTCCTTGCGCTTCGCGGGGTCGAGCGCCTTCATCTCGACCATGTTGTCGAGCACGCCGTTGAAGCGGATCTTGACCAGCCGCGTGCCGTTCGGGCCCGCGGTCGCCAGGTCGTAGTCGCTGGGCGCCTGGAGGACGGCCGCGAGGTACGCACCCTGCTCCAGGGTCAGCTTGTCGACGTCGACACCGTAGTACGCCTGGGCGGCGGCCTGGATGCCGTACGCGCCGCGCCCGAAGTAGCTGGTGTTCAGGTACCCCTCGAGGATGTCGTCCTTCTCCATGCGCCGGTCGACCTTGAGGGAGATCACCAGCTCCTTGAGCTTGCGGGTCGCCGTCTGGTCCTGGTTCAGGTAGAAGTTCTTGACGTACTGCTGGGTGATCGTCGAACCGCCGGCCTTGCCCTTGCCGGTGACCGTGTTGAACAGGCCGCGCCCGATGCCGAGGAAGTCGACACCGCGGTCCTTGTAGAAGGACTTGTTCTCGATCGCGATGAAGCCGGTCTTGACGTCTTTCGGTACCCGGCTGATCGGCACGATCTCGCGGTTCATCTGGCCGTCGCGCGCCATGATCGAGCCGTCCGCGTACTTGTACACGTTGCTCTGCTTGAGGGCGTCGGCGTTGGGGTCGGGCTCGTCCACCCAGAAGTAGAGGGCGACGAGCGCGCCCATGCCGAGCAGGAGCAGCCCGAACAGCGTCCCCAGGATCTTCTTCCAGGTGAAGAAGCGACGTATGCCGGTCGGCTTGCCGGTGCGCCCCTTCCCGGTGGCGCGCCCGCGCGGCGCCCGTCGCGCACTGCGCTGCTGCGCCTTTCGCGCTTCTGCTCGGCCCATCGCTCCCGCTCCGCTCGATTTCCCCCCCGACGTCAGCTCAGAAAGCTAACACCGCAGGTTGTGACAAAGGTTGGCCAACCATGGCCAATATCGGTCAATTCGGACGTGAGAATCAGCACCCACATCAAGGGAACCGACGCGCGGCAAGCCCATAGGGTTGCGGCAGCCCCAAAAAGTGATATCACTTTGCTAAGCGGCTCGACCGGCCGCGACCAAGCGAAACGGGGCAGATGATGACGAACACGGCGGCAACCGCTGGCGCGGTACGGGAGTTCACGGCGCGCAGCATGGGCGGCGGACTGGCCCTGGTACTGGGGCTGTTGGGCGCGGTGGCCGGCGCGGGCCTGATCGCCCTCGGCGTGACCGCCGACGGCACGGTGATGCACGCGTCCCTGATACCGGCGGGCGTCCTGCTGATCCTCGTCGCGGTCATCTCGATGAGCGGGCTGAACACGGTGGCCCCGGGCGAGGCCCGGGTGGTCCAGCTGTTCGGCCGGTACCGGGGAACGATCCGTACGGACGGCCTCCGCTGGGTCAACCCGCTGACGTCGCGCGAGACGATCTCCACCCGGGTCCGCAACCACGAGACGGCCGTCCTGAAGGTCAACGACGCGTACGGCAACCCGATCGAGCTGGCGGCCGTCGTGGTGTGGCGGGTGGAGGACACCGCACGGGCGACGTTCGAGGTGGACGACTTCACGCAGTTCGTCGAGACCCAGACCGAGGCGGCGGTCCGGCACATCGCCATCGAGTACCCGTACGACTCGCACGAGGAGGGCGGGCTCTCGCTGCGCGGCAACGCCGAGGAGATCACCGAGAAGCTGGCGCTCGAACTGCACGCGCGGGTGGAGGCGGCCGGCGTCCGCATCATCGAGTCCCGGTTCACGCATCTCGCGTACGCTCCGGAGATCGCCTCCGCGATGCTCCAGCGCCAGCAGGCGGGCGCGGTCGTGGCGGCCCGCAAGCAGATCGTCGAAGGGGCGGTCGGCATGGTCGAACTGGCCCTGACCCGCCTGGCGGAGGAGGACATCGTGGACCTGGACCCGGAGCGCAAGGCCGCCATGGTCTCGAACCTGATGGTGGTCCTCTGCGGCGACCGGGCGGCCCAGCCGGTGGTCAACGCGGGCACGCTCTACCAGTGAGCCCCGCCGACGAGCCGCAGGACCCGGCGCTGGGACAGGGTCCCGGCGAGGGCCGGGGCCAGGAACGGGCCCCGCGCGGGGGGCGGCAGGCGCGCAAGCAGGTGCTGCTGCGGCTCGACCCGCAGGTGTACGACGCCCTCGCGCGCTGGGCGGGCGAGGAACTGCGCAGCGCCAACGCACAGATCGAGTTCCTGCTGCGGCGGGCCCTGTCGGAGACGGGCCGCCTCCCGGGCGGGGCGGCCCCGATACGGCCGCGCGGCCGCCCGCGCAGCGCGCCCGACTCCTGACGGCACCACGGTGAGCGTGTGGGGGCGTACCCCTGTCGGGTATCTCCGGCCGACCAGGCCCTCAGGCCGGAGATACCCGCAGGCCCGCCCGCCGGCACTCGCAAGGGTCCGCCCCGACCTGCCGGAACGGGCGCCCCTGCCCACAATGGACGCATGAGGACCTCCCGAACCGGACCCTCGCGCCCTGCCCGCCGTACGGCTGTGCTGGCACCCTGCGCGGCCCTGCTGATCGCGGCCGGCGCCCTTCCCGGCGGTGCGACGCCCGCCGTGGCGCTCGAGGATCCGTCGGCCGCGCCCGCCGCGACGGCGAGCGCCGACCCCACCCCCGCTCCTTCGGCACTGAAGCCGATCGATCCGGCCGCGCTCCAGGCCGCCGTGGACCGCGCGGCGAAGAAGCTCATGGTGCCCGGCGCGGTGGTCCTGCTCCGCACCCCCCAGGGGACCTTCCGCGCGACCGTCGGCACCACGGAACGGGGCACGGCCGAGCCGCCCGACACCGGCGTCCACTTCCGGATCGCCTCCAACACCAAGACGATGACGGCCGCCCTGATCGCGCTCCTCGCCCAGGACGGCAAGCTCCGGCTGAGCGATCCGGTCTCGGCCTACGTTCCGGGGGTGCCGGGCGGTGGGAAGATCACCATCGCCGAGCTGCTGAAGATGCGCAGCGGGCTCTACAACTACACCAACGCCCCCGAGCTCGCGGCCGCCCTCGACGCCGACCCTGCGAAGGCCTACACCCCGCAGGACGTCCTGGCCATGGCCTTCCGCCGGCCGCCCAACTTCGCGCCCGACGCGTCCTACGAGTACTCCAACACCAACTACGTCCTGCTGGGCCTCGTCGCCGAGAAGGCCGGCGGCCGCCCCCTGGCCCGGCAGTTCCAGGACCGGCTGTTCACCCCGCTCGGGCTGAAGGGGACGTCACTCCCCGGCATCCGCGACGTGTCGCTCCCCGAGCCCTACGCGCACGGCTACATGTACGGCGGGACCTCGTACGCGATGGTGGACAAGCCCTATCCCGCCGCGATGCGCGAGGCGGCCCGGGCGGGGAAGCTCGCGCCCCTCGACTACACCCACCAGAACCCCTCGTACGCCCACGCCGCCGGCGGAGCCGTCTCCACCGCGGACGACCTGGCCACATGGATCAGGGCGCTGGTGACGGGCAAGATCCTCGGCTCCGCGGCCCAGCAGCAGTGGCTGCGCAGCCCGCAGGCCGAGGACCCGAAGGCACCCGACGGCCAGAAGTACGGCTACGGCATCGCCTACCAGCGCTTCGCCCCGAACGCGGCGATGTACTACCACGGCGGTGAACTCCCGGGCTTCAACTCCTTCATGGGCCACGACCCGGACAACGACGTCACGCTCGTGATCTGGACGAACCTGACCCTGTCGCCCGACGGCCGCATGACCGCCCAGGCCCTGCTGCCCACCCTCCTCAACCAGATCTACACCGGGCTCGCCCTCCCCACGGTCTAGGTCTTCGGCCCCAAGAGATTCGGACCATGTCCCGCTTCCCGGAGAACGGCCTCGTCGAGGTCGAGGGGGTCCTCACCGGGCATAGGGGTGGGCTTCGGCGTCGCGCTGCTGCTGGTCACCACCGGAGGGACGCCGGGCGTGCGCAGGCCCGTACGCCCGCCCCCGGCCGGTCCGCCCTAGTCGGCGGGCCACACCGGGAGCGGGCGTACGGCTTCGCGCAGGGCGCCCGCGATGGCCCGGAACTCCTCCTGGCGGGCCGTGCCCGTGCGCATCGCGAGCGCGATCCGCCGCGACGGTGCGGGCTCGGCGAAGTACCCCGTGGCCAGGTACTCGTTGCGGGCGGTCTCCAGCCGCAGCGCGGTACGCGGCAACAGCGTCACCCCCAGTCCCCCGGCGACCAGTTGTACGAGGGTGGAGAGCCCGGCGGCGGTCGTGGTGACGTCCGCCCCGTCGCTCCGGCCCGCCTCGCGGCAGATGTCCAGGGCCTGGTCGCGCAGGCAGTGCCCCTCGTCGAGCAACAGCAGTTGCAGGCCCCGCAGTTCTTCGCGCGGGATGTCCCTGAGCCCGGCGAGCGGGTGCTCCCGGGGTGCGAGGAGGACGAAGTCCTCGTCGAAGACGGGCAGTTCGGTGACCCCGGGGACGCCGAGCGGGACCGCGAGGAGCAGCAGGTCGAGCCGTCCGCCGGCCAGCCCGTCCAGCAGCGAGGAGGTCTGCTCCTCGTGCACCTGGAGGTCCATCCGCGGGTAGCGCCGGTGGAACAGCCCGAGGACGGTCGGCAGCAGGTACGGGGCCACCGTCGGGATCACCCCGAGCCGCAGGATCCCGGTGAAAGGGGCCCGTACCGCCTCGGCCTCCTCCAGCAGCCCGCCCATGGCGTCGAGGACCGCCCGGGCCCGGGCCGCGATCCGCTCGCCCGCCGGCGAGAGCAGCACCTTGCGGGTGGTGCGCTCCAGCAGCTGCACGCCGAGGGCCTCCTCCAGCGCGGAGACGGCGCCGGAGAGCGCCGGCTGGCTCATTCCGATGGCCGCCGCGGCGTCCCGGAAGTGCAGGTGCTCGGCGACGGCCGCGAACGCGCGCAGCTGCGCGAGCGTCGCCTGCTTCGCTCCCCTATTACCGACAGCCACTGATAGGCACCTCCGATCACCCGCCTCGAGTCTAGCTATTTCCGTAATCAATCCTGCTGTGCCAGCATGTGAGATCCGTCCAACCCCCTCGGAAAACCCCCAAAAGGGCTATTTTCCACTTCTGCAAGGAGAGCACGTGCTCACTGTCGGTGACAAGTTCCCCACCTACGATCTGACCGCTTGCGTCTCGCTCGAGGCCGGCAGCGAGTTCGCCCAGATCGACCACAAGACCTATGAGGGCAAGTGGCGCGTGGTGTTCTTCTGGCCGAAGGACTTCACCTTCGTCTGCCCGACCGAGATCGCCGCCTTCGGCAAGCTGAACGAGGAGTTCCAGGACCGCGACGCCCAGGTCCTCGGCGTCTCCGGCGACTCCGAGTTCGTCCACCACGCCTGGCGCAAGGACCACGCCGACCTGCGTGACCTGCCCTTCCCGATGCTGGCCGACTCCAAGCACGAGCTCATGCAGGCCTGTGGCGTGCAGGGCGAGGACGGCTTCGCGCAGCGCGCCGTCTTCATCGTCGACCAGAACAACGAGATCCAGTTCACGATGGTGACCGCCGGTTCCGTGGGCCGTAACCCCAAGGAGGTCCTGCGGGTCCTCGACGCCCTGCAGACCGACGAGCTGTGCCCCTGCAACTGGAACAAGGGCGAGGGCACCCTGGACGCCGGCGCGCTGCTGGCCGGTGAGTGACGGATGTCCCTCGACACCCTCAAGTCCGCCATACCGGACTTCGCCAAGGACCTGAAGCTGAACCTCGGCTCGGTCATCGGCAACAGCGGCCTCCCGCAGCAGCAGCTGTGGGGCACGGTCCTGTCCTGCGCGATCGCCGCCCGCTCCCCGCGCGTCCTGCGTGAGCTGGAGCCGGAGGCGAAGGCGGCCCTGTCGCCGGAGGCGTACACCGCCGCCAAGTCCGCGGCCGCGGTCATGGCGATGAACAACGTCTTCTACCGCACGCGGCACCTGCTCTCCGACCCGGAGTACGGCACGCTGCGCGCGGGCCTGCGGATGAACGTCATCGGCAACCCGGGCGTGGAGAAGGTCGACTTCGAGCTGTGGTCGCTCGCCGTCTCCGCGATCAACGGCTGTGGCCAGTGCCTGGACTCGCACGAGCAGGTCCTGCGCAAGGCGGGCGTCGACCGCGAGACGATCCAGGAGGCCTTCAAGATCGCCTCGGTGATCCAGGCCGTCGCGGTCACCCTCGACGCCGAGGCCGCCCTCGCCGCCGAGTAGTCCTCCTCGTACGTGAACGACAGGGCCCCCGCAGCCGTCCCGGCAGCGGGGGCCCTGTCGTTCACCTGCGCCGGTCGTTCACTTGCGCAGGGCCGTCATCAGGGCGCGCATGTCCTCGATCATCGCCGCCTGGACGGCGTCCTCGTCCGGGTCCGGCTCGTCCTGCTCCCCGAACCATTCGACGGTGATGGTGAAGACGGCGCCCCCGTCGAGCACTTGGAGCCGTGAGCCACCGACCCGCCGGGTGAGCAGCGCCCGCTCGCCGAGCCCGGGGACCTGCTCCACCTCGCCGCCTGAACTCGCCATGCCCCCGATGCCCCTGAGGCCGGCGGGGTCCGCGCCGAACTCCGTGCGGGGATCGGTCTTCTTGTGCAGCGCGACCGCCACCTCGGCCCCGTACGACATGTGGCCCTCGGCGAACCGCCCGCCGTGCACGCAGTACGCCCAGTCGAGCGCGGGGTGCTCGCCGTGGCGCGCGTAGTCCCCCGTGAGCTGCACGGTGGCCGCGGACACCGCGGTCAGCTTCACCTTGCACAGGTCCTCGGCGTGCCGGTACGAGATCCGCGGCACGGTGGCGGCGAAACGATCCTGCGCCACCAAGGCCCCCGCCCAGACGGCCGAGGCCACCACGGCCCCGCCGAGGGCCCATAACCAGGCCGTACGGGGCCCCCGTACGCGCTCGCGCGGGGCGTCGGGCTCCTGCGCCGGCGCGGCCGGCCGGCCGGAGTCCCAGTCCCCCTCGAGCTCAGGCTCGCTGATCACGCCCGGCCTCCCGCGCGGCCTGCTCGAACGCCGTCGAGCCGTGCGGGCCGGGGCCGATCGCCGCCGCACCGTGCAGGAGCTGCTCCCGGGAGTAGGCCCGCAGGTAGACGACCACCGTGTTGGTGACGGCGACCAGCGGGACGGCGACCACCGCTCCGCCGATGCCCGCGACCATGCCGCCCGCGGCCACCGACAGCACCACCGCGAGCGGGTGCACCCGTACCGCCCGGCCCAGGATGAAGGGCTGCAGCACGTGCCCCTCGATCTGCTGCACGGCCAGCACCACGGCCAGCACCATCAGCGCGGTCCACGGCCCCTGGGTCACCAGGGCGACGACCACCGCGAGGGCGCCGGAGACCACCGCGCCGACGAGCGGGATGAAGGCGAACAGGAAGATGAAGACGGCCAGCGGCACCGCCATCGGCACCTTGAGGAAGTAGATGCCGAGGCCGATGAAGATGGCGTCGATGAGCGCGACGAGCACCGTACCGCGGACGTACGCCGTCAGCGTGCGCCAGGCGCGCGGACCGGCGCCCGCCACACCGGGGCGGGCGGCGGCCGGGACCAGGCCCTGCACCCAGGTCCAGATGCGCTTGCCGTCGTAGAGCAGGAACAGGGTCGAGAACATCGCGAGCAGGATGCCCGTGAGCACCTCGACGAGGACCGTCACGCCCTGGAGGCCGGCGGAGGTGATCTGCTCGGTGTTGGTGCCGATGGTCTCGCTGAGGTTCTTCGCGATGTCGTTGATCTGCTTCTCGGTCACGTGGAACGGACTGTCCAGTGCCCAGAGTTTGAGCTCGTTGATGCCGTCGCGGACGCGGGCGGAGAGGTCGTCGAGGTTCTCCATGACCTGCCAGACCACGAACCAGCCGACCAGCCCGATGACCACGAACCCGAGGATCGCGGTGACGGCGGTGGCGAGCCCGCGCGGCAGCCCGAGCCGGCGCAACCGGACCACGAAGGGCTGGAGCAGCGCAGTGACGAGCAGGGCGGCGGCGAAGGCGAGGACGACCAGGCGGACTTCGCTGATCACCTTCATCACGACCCAGAGCATCCCGGCGAGCAGCAGCAGCCGCCAGCTGACCTCGGCGGCGACGCGCATGCCCCACGGGACGACGCTCACCGGGTCGGGACGCCCGCGCACGACGGGCGGGTGCGGGTGGCCGGGCTGCCCGGCGGGAGCGGTGGGCTCAGGGGTGGGCGCCGGGGCTGCCGGAGTCCCCGCAGCGGCCCCCGCACCGGCGCCCGTAGGGGCGGCGACCGCAGCGGCGACCGGGACCGGAGCGGCGTCGATGGTCTCCGCCTCGACCTCGGCACGCCGCGCCTGGAGCTGCGCCTCCATGCGGCTCAGCCTGTTCCCGAGCCGGCCGAGCCAGCCTGCCCTCTTCGCCATGATCTTCCCTTCCCCCGCCCGTGGACACACCTCGAAAGACCGTACACGCGAGGAGCCCCGCACCGTAGGACGGTGCGGGGCTCCCCGGGGTTGAGCGGGTGGCCGGTACTAGTACCAGCCGTTGGCCTGGTGGAAGCTCCAGGCGCTGCACGGGCTGCCGTAGCGCCCGTTCATGTAGTTGAGGCCCCACTGGATCTGGGTGGCCGGGTTGGTGCGCCAGTCGTCGGCGACCGAGGACATCTTCGAGCCCGGGAGCGCCTGGACCAGACCGTACGCGCCCGAGGACGAGTTCACGGCCTTGTAGTTCCAGGTGGATTCCTGGTTGATGATGTTCGAGAAGCACTGGAACTGCCCGGCCGGGACGATCTGGCGGGCGATGTCCTTGACCTGGGCGACCGTGTAGGAGCTCTGGACGGCGAAGTCGCCGGCACTGCGGGACGCGGAGCGGCTGGCGATCTGCTCCTTCTCCTCGCGGTCCTTCTTCGCCTTCTCGTCGGCGGCCTTCTGCGCCTCGGCCTTCTTGGACTTGGCGTCCTCGGCGGCCTGGATGCGGGCGGCTTCCTCGGCGACGCGCTTGGCGTCGGTGTCGGCGCCCTGGGCGATGGCATCGGCCTGCTGCGTCAGGGACGCGTTCTGGACCTGTGCCTGCTCGCCGACCGGGATGTCGGCGAGGAGGGTCGCCCCGGACGCGGTGGTCTCGAGATCGTTCGAGGCGGGGTCGCCAGCGGCAACGCCCACGACTGCGCCGACGGTGGTGACTGCGGTGGCCGAAGCCACAGCGAATCCCCGGACCGAGATCCGGCTCACACGGTGTCCTTCCAGCAGCGTCCGCAGTGACCGGGCGGGCGCAATAGTGCCCCTCGACACTGGCCTCCGTGGTGCTGCGATCACTGGAGGCGCGGGCCCGTGGGCAACTCCCTTGCGGGGGCTGCCGCGTGGTGCTCGGGCGGCATACGGCGAACGACTGTGGAGTTGTGGTGCTGCTTGCACCTCCCGTCGTAGTAACGGGAGATACAGGTGTGCCGTATGCGGGGCCTGACGGAAAACAGACTCTGCCGGACCCCGACACCGCAAGGCAATTATCCGTTGCGTGGGAAAGGTCACACCTGGGATGTTGCCGTTGGTTTGCCCAAAGGGCTGTGCAGCACGACGCCGCCCGGCTAGGCTCTCGGGCCTTTGCCGGGCGGCGCCAACTCACTTTCCCGCTATGGGGGTTTTACCCCCTTCGCTCCTACAGGGACTCGAGCATCTCGGTGACCAGCGCGGCGATCGGGGAGCGCTCGGAGCGGGTGAGCGTGACGTGCGCGAAGAGGGGATGCCCCTTCAGCTTCTCAACGACAGCCACCACTCCGTCGTACCGGCCGACCCGCAGGTTGTCCCGCTGGGCGACGTCGTGGGTCAGAACAACCCTCGAATTCGCTCCGATTCGGGACAGAACGGTCAGCAGGACGTTCCGCTCCAGCGACTGCGCCTCGTCCACGATCACGAAGGCGTCGTGCAGCGAGCGGCCGCGGATGTGCGTGAGCGGCAGGACCTCCAGCATCCCCCGGTTCAGCACCTCCTCGATGACCTCGCGCCCGGCCACCGCCGAGAGGGTGTCGAAGACCGCCTGCGCCCAGGGGCTCATCTTCTCGGACGCGTCCCCGGGCAGGTAGCCGAGGTCCTGGCCGCCCACCGCGTACAGCGGCCGGAAGACCATCACCTTCTGATGCTGCCTCCGCTCGAGCACCGCCTCCAGGCCCGCGCACAGCGCCAGCGCCGACTTTCCGGTGCCGGCCCGGCCGCCCATGGAGAGGATCCCGATCTCCGGGTCGAGCAGCAGGTCGAGGGCGATGCGCTGCTCGGCGCTGCGGCCGTGCAGCCCGAAGGCCTCGCGGTCGCCCCGTACGAGCCGGACGTTGCCGTCCGCGGTGACCCGGCCCAGGGCCTTGCCGCGCTCGGACTGGAGGACCAGCCCGGTGTGCACGGGCAGTTCGGCGGCCTCCGGTACGTACAGCCGCTCCTCGGAGTAGAGCAGGTCGACCTGCTCCCCGGACAGCGCGAGCTCACTCATGCCGGTCCAGCCGGCGTCGGTGATCGCGAGCTCCGCCCGGTACTCCTCGGCGAGCAGCCCCACGGAGGAGGCCTTGATGCGCAGCGGGAGATCCTTCGAGACGACCGTGACGTCGTAGCCCTCGGCCTGGAGATTGCGGGCGACCGCGAGGATCCGCGAGTCGTTGTCCCCCAACCGGAAGCCGGCCGGCAGGACACCGGGGTCGGAGTGGTTGAGCTCGACACGAAGGCTGCCGCCCAGATCGCCCAGCGGGATGGGGGCGTCGAGGCGACCGTAGCGAACCCGGAAGTCGTCGAGCAGGCGCAGGGCCTGACGGGCGAAGTAGCCGAGTTCGGGATGGTGCCTCTTTGCCTCCAGCTCGGTGATCACCACGATCGGGAGCACGACCTCGTGCTCGTCGAACCGCTTGATCGCGTTGGGGTCTGCCAGCAGGACGCTGGTGTCGAGGACGTAGGTCCGCCTGTCGGGCAGGCGGCGCTTTGTGCTGGTCACCACGGAAGGACGTACCCCCTCGGAAGAGGTCGGGCCATGAAGACCGGACCGGTCATCGGCACCCATGCCGGGGCCGATTTCCGGCCCTCCCATTCGTCCGTGCGAACCGCACGTGCGTCCTGGCGCAAAGGGCCTCCCGGGCGGACGACCCCATGCCGTCCGCTGAGACTCGACACCCGTGGATCGGGCATCGACCTGAAAGGGATATTCCCCGATCAGGCCCGGCCATGCCATGGCATATGACGGACGCTCGGTGAATCCCTGGTGAAGGCCTTGCAGGAAGGACGGCCTGGGCCGGGGGGACCCCCCGGAATACGGCGACGGCGCGCCGCCGGAGGTCCGGGGCGCGCCGCGAGAGGTTCCGAAAAGTGCCGTGCCGAGGGGGCGTCAGGCGCCGTAGCGGCGGTGGCGGGCGGCGTAGTCGCGCAGCGCCCGCAGGAAGTCGACCTTGCGGAAGGCCGGCCAGAACACCTCGCAGAAGTAGTACTCGGAGTGCGCGCTCTGCCACAGCATGAACCCGGAGAGCCGCTGCTCGCCGCTGGTGCGGATGACCAGGTCCGGGTCGGGCTGGCCGCGCGTGTAGAGGTGCTCGGCGATGTGGTCGATGTCGAGGATCTCGGCGAGCTCCTCGAACGAGGTGCCCTTCTCCGCGTGCTCGAGCAGCAGGGAGCGGACCGCGTCGGCGATCTCCTGGCGGCCGCCGTAGCCGACGGCGACGTTGACGAGTATCCCGTCGATGTCGTGGGTGGCCTGCTCGGCCTCCTTCAGCACCGACTGCGTCTGCGCGGGCAGGATGTCGAGGTTGCCGACGTGGTGGACGCGCCAGCGGCCGTCCGCGGCCAGTCCCCGGACCGTGTTCTCGATGATGTTGAGCAACGGGCGGAGCTCGACCTCCGGCCGGTCCAGGTTGTCCGTGGACAGCATCCACAGGGTGACGACCTCGACGTCGGTCTCGGTGCACCAGCCCAGCATCTCGGAGATCTTGTCGGCCCCCGCCTGGTGGCCCTGCTCCGTCGTACCTCCGGACGCCTTCGCCCAGCGCCGGTTCCCGTCCAGGATCACGCCGATGTGCTTGGGCGACGCGTCATGGTCGAGGCGGCCTTCCACCCGGCGTGCGTAGAGCCTGTACACCAGGTCGCGCAGCTTCACGATCTTCCAGCCCCTCCGTGCAATGCCCCCGTGCGAAATGCGGTCCTTCCCCCGAGGCCGCCACATTACTGCGCGGCGGGATCGGGTACCCAACTCGGTCTGTCACAAGTCCGTGATAGGGAGGACAACGTGACTGATAACAATCCCTATCGGGCAGAGCCCTCACGCTACGACTCCATGCAGTACCGGCGCACGGGCCACAGCGGCCTCAAGCTCCCCGCCATCTCCCTCGGCCTCTGGCACAACTTCGGTGACGACAAGTCCCTCGAGTCCCAGCGGGCGATCCTGCGCCGGGCCTTCGACCTCGGCGTCACCCACTTCGACCTGGCGAACAACTACGGCCCGCCCCCGGGCTCGGCCGAGCTGAACTTCGGCAAGATCTTCGCGCAGGACTTCGCGTCCTACCGCGACCAGCTCATCCTCTCCACCAAGGCCGGCTACTTCATGCACGAGGGGCCGTACGGCGAGTGGGGCAGCCGGAAGTACCTGATGAGCTCGCTCGACGCCTCGCTGAAGCGGATGGGCGTGGACTACGTCGACATCTTCTACTCGCACCGCTTCGACCCGGAGACCCCGCTGGAGGAGACCATGGGCGCGCTCGCGTCCGCGGTCCAGCAGGGCAAGGCGCTGTACGTGGGCGTGTCCTCGTACACGGCCGAGCAGACGGCCGAGGCCGCGCGCATCCTCCGCGAGATGGGTGTCCGCCCCCTCATCCACCAGCCCTCGTACTCCATGATCAACCGCTGGACGGAGGAGGACGGCCTGCTGGACACCCTGGAGGAGGCCGGCATGGGCTGCATCTCCTTCGCGCCGCTCGCGCAGGGGCTGCTGACCGGCAAGTACCTGAAGGGCATCCCGGAGGACTCGCGGGCCGCCGCGGGCAAGTCCCTGAACCCGGACCTGCTGTCGCAGGACGTGGTCCGCCGCCTGGCCGGCCTGAACGAGATCGCGGCCCGCCGCGGGCAGTCGCTGGCGCAGCTGGCGCTGAACTGGGTGCTCCGGGACGAGCGGATGACCTCGGCGCTGATCGGCGCTTCGAGCGTGTCGCAACTGGAGCAGAACGTGGCGGCTCTGGGCGGTGCGCCGCTCTCGGAGGAGGAGCTGAAGGAGATCGACTCCTTCGCGGTGTCCACCCCCGGCACCAACATCTGGGCCCAACGCGGCTGACCTGCGCTTTTACTCGGCCCGCAGGGGAAACAAAAAACGGGCCGGTCCGTGGGGGGGATACGGACCGGCCCGAGGGGGGGGTTCCACCATAACCCTTCGTAAAGCGTGATGCGTGCATCGGCGCAAGATGATTACGCTCCGAAACCACCCAGCAGCACTCCGGTGAGGGCTCCGGCGGCCATGAAGGGGCCGAACGGAAACGCCGTCCGGCGGCCTCCGGGGCCCCGCAGCACAAGGGCCAGCCCGTACAGGGCGCCGTAGAGGAACCCGAGAAACGCCCCGACGGCCCATACCCCCCAGCCGTACCACCCAAGGATGACCCCGAGCGCGAGCGCCAGCTTGACGTCGCCGAAGCCCATGCCGGCGGGGTTGATCAGGAACAGCAGGAGGTACGCCCCTGCGAGCGCGGCGCCACCGAGCAGCGCGCCGCGCCAGTTCCCACCGGCGCCGGGCAGCAGTGCGGCTCCCCCGAGCCCGGCGGCGGTGGCACCGGCCAGGGGCAGGGTGAGCAGGTCGGGCAGCCGCTGCACGCCCAGATCCACCAGGGCCAGCAGGAGCAGCACGGGCACCACCCCGACGAACACCACCCCTTCGGGCCGCCCCCCGACGGCTCCCCCCACCACGCCGCACACCACCCCGGCCAGGCCACCGCTCCACGCAACGGACGGCCCATACCGGTGCGACCGCCTTGCCGGCGCGGGATCCGCCTGCGGCTGCGCAGCGCGATCCGGCTGACCACCTCGCCCAGGCAGCCCCGGCTCCCGCCGGGCGGTGCCGTCGGCCGTGCCCCGACCCGGGAGCCCCGGCTCCCGCTGCCCGGGGCGAGCCCCCTGACCGGCCGCCCCGGCCGGCCCGGGCTCCCGCTGCGCTGCGCCGTCTCCCCGCCCCGACCTTCCTCCGTTCCCCGGGCTCCGCCCGGACCCGCGCCTCGAACGCCGACGGGGCTGGAGTCGCCCTCCGGGCCACCCGGCCCGCCAAGGTGCCGGGCGAGGCCGAAGCCGCCCTCCGGGCAACTCGGCCCGCAGGGGTGCCGGGCGGAGCCCGTGCACGCCTGTCGCCTCGGGGCACGATGCGGCCCCGCCGCACCCTCCGGCCCCGCCGGCGTTCGAGGCGCGGGAGTCAGGGGGCCGGCCCCCGGCAGAGGCGGCGCGCCCGGCGTCCGTGCCGGTGGCTCCGTCCGGCCCCGCCGGAGGCCCGAGGGTCTGGTGGCGGCGCCCTCCGCAGCGGCTCGGTGCACGCGACGAAGCCCGCGCAGCGGGGTGGCAGCGGGGCAGGCCCAGCCAGCCGCGGATCGGGTGGCCCTCGGGGCAGCGGTCCCGCCACGGCTCGTCCGGCTCGACCGACAGGCGATACGCGGCCCGCGGCAGCATCAGACCCGCAGCCACGCCGTAGGCCACTGCGGCGGCGGTGATCGCGAACAGGCCCATCCGCCGACGGTAGGCGCAGACGCCCCCACCCGCATGGGCCCGGGGGCCCTACCCTGGCCGGCATGACCACCAGCCACGGCCTGCTCCGCCTCGGGCCGGACCGGGACCCGGTGCCCCTGGAGATCGCGGCCTCCTACCGGGCCCGCACCCGCGGCCTCCTCGGCCGCGACGGCATACCCGGCGCCGCCCTGCTCCTCACCCCCGCCGGGAGCGTGCACACGTTCCGGATGCGGTTCGCGATCGACGTGGCGTACCTCGACCGCCGCCTGCGCGTCATCGCCCTGACCACCATGCCCCCCGGCCGGCTCGGGCTCCCCCGGCTCCGCTCCCGGCACGTTCTGGAGGCCGAGGCCGGCGCCATGGCCGCCTGGGGCCTACAGATCGGCTCCCAGCTCCACATCGAGGGTCCGGCCGGCCCGGACCGTCTCAACCGCCGCTAGGCCCCGCGCGCCCCCGGCGGTAGGTTGGGGCGGTTGAGCTGGGGTCTCAGGGGAGCGGCATGACGGAGAACGCGCGGATCAAGGCGCTGGAGCAGATCATGCCGGCGACGCACGGCGCCGACGAGGACATCGACTGGCCGGCCGCCGAGGCCACGTGGCACACCCGGTTTCCGGCCGATTTCATCGCCTTTATGGGCCGCTTCGGCGCCGGCTCCATCAACGGCGAGGCCAGCATCCTCCTCCCCCTCCCCAAGCCCGGCCTCCAGTGGGACCCCGCCGAGATGGCCGAGGAGACCGACAACGCCCGCCAGCTCTGGGAGGCGGAGGGCGGCCGCGCCGCCTTCGGCGTGGATCCCGAGGCGATCATCGCCTGGGGCGTCACCGGCGGCTCCGACATCCTCTGCTGGCTCACCACCGACCCCGATCCGGACCGCTGGCCCGTCCTGGTGGTCGGCCGGCACACCGCCGACGCCTTCGCCGTCTACCCGTACGGCATGGCCGAGTTCCTGTACCGGCTCTGCTCCGACGAGTTCGACGTGAGTCCGGTCAGCATCACCTTCTGGGACGGCGGGCACCTCAGCTTCGTGCACTGGCGCAAGGCCCAGCGCCGTTGGCAGGAGGGCCGCAACCCGGAGACGGGCGAGCCCGACCCCTACGCGGGCGAGTTCGCCGACTGAAAGGTCCCGGGCACACCGCCCCCTGAGCCGATCCGCTGACCTGATCCGCGCCCCCGTCCCGTTCCGCAGCCCAATGCGCCGGAATCGGGCCTTTCGGCATGTCTACGCGCGTCCGATTTGTTGATCACATATCGGAAAACACCAGCCGGAAAGGCCGCACTTGGAGCATTGACCACAAGTTCTGACCCAATGGAATCAACCGCCCTTCCGCAGGAGAGAATTCCGGCCAACGGGCCACGGACGGACACCCCGGCCCGGAGCAACTCATAAGCAGTAACGGGACTCAAAAGAAATTCAGAGGAATACACCCGTGCGACGAAGAATCTTCGGCACGGGCGCGACCGCGGTCGTGCTCGGTCTGCTGATCCCGCTGGCCGGATGTGGCGGTTCAGACAACGACGCAGGTGGCAGCGGCACGCTCCGCCTGGTCGCCGCGGAATACGGTGACAGCCAGGCCACCAGTTCCAAGGCCTTCTGGGACAAGGTCACGGCCGATTTCACCAACGCCAACCCCGGCCTCAAGGTCGAGGTCCAGCTCCTGCCGTGGGCGGACATCGACCGCGAGGTCACCCGTATGGTCAAGTCCGGCAATGCGCCGGACATGGCCCTCATGGGCTCGTACTCGGACTTCGCGGCCCAGGACAAGCTCTATTCCGCGGACGAACTCCTCACAGTGACCGCCGAGGCGAACTTCCTGCAGCCGCTCGCCGAAGCCGGCTCGGTCGGCAGCACCCTCTACGGCCTGCCCTGGGTGGCGAGCAGCCGGCTCCTCTTCTACAACCAGGGCCTCTTCAAGCAGGCCGGCGTCAGCGAACCCAAGAACTGGTCCGACCTGAAGTCCGCCGCCAAGGCGCTCAAGGACAAGGGCGTGAAGTACCCGTACGCCCTGCCCCTGGGCCCGGAGGAGGCGCACGCCGAGGCGATGATCTGGGAGCTGAGCAACGGCGGCGGCTACGCCGACAGCGCCGGCAACTACAACCTGGCCTCCGACCAGAACATCGAGACCTTCCGCTGGCTGAAGGACAACCTGGTCGGCCCCGGCCTGACCGGGCCCGTCCCGCCGTCCCGGCTCAACCGCGCCGACGCCTTCGCCGCGTTCGTGCGCGGCGAGGTCGGCATGCTGAACGGCTACCCGCAGCTGCTCCACGAGGCGCGCGCCAAGGGCATCGACGTCCGCACCACGACCATGCCGGTCTCGGAGACGCTCGGCTCCGGGGAGACCCCGCCGGCCGTGGGTGTCGCCGACTGGATGATGGCGTTCAAGCAGAACGGCAAGCGCGCCGAAATCGGCAAGTTCCTGGACTTCATCTACAAGGACAAGAACCTGTCGGACTTCGCGGGCCGCTACCACCTGCTGCCCTCGACCGTCTCGGCCTCCCGCAACCCCTCCGGCGCCGGCCTCGACAGCAACGACCAGTTCTTCCTGACCGCCTTGCGCGGAGCCCAGCTGTACCCGGTGAACGACCCGTCGTGGGTGACGGTCAGCGACACCATCAAGCGCAACATCGGGCGCGCCGTGGAACCGAACGGCGACGCGAAGTCCGTCCTCGAGGAGATCGCCGCGAAGGCGAACGAGGCCGGAAAGAAGCACTGAAACTCTGAACTTCCCGCCCGACACGGGACTTTCGTCCCTGCCGCATCGCACCCCGTGCGGCAGAATGGCTGCCACGGCTCTTGATCCAAGGCCTCGGACCAGTCGCCCGCCGCGTACTCACAAGGTGCACGGGGCGGCCGGCCCTCTCCCGCCCCCCTGCCCGCCTCCGGCTCAGACCTTGCCGTTCTCCGTCGAGAACGCCGTCCGGTACTGCTCACAGCTGGAGTCCCAGCGCAGCGTCCCCGTGAGCGTCCCGTAGCCCGAGCGCGTGACCGACCACTCCACCGTGTAAGCACCGGTGTCACAGGCGATCCGCTTTCCGCCCTCGACCTTGGCGCGCCCCGTCGCCGGCCGGTCCGCCAGCTCCTGGCGCACCTCGACCGCCTTGGCGTGGTCCGCGGAGCGCAGTACGGCGTGCACGACGATCGGGTGCCTGCCGTCCTTGGTCGTCACTGCCTTCTTCACCAGCTGCGAGTCCGACACCGCCCAGCCGAAGTCGAACGAGGGCTGCCAGCCCAGGGACTTGGGGTCGGCGACCTGCCGCTCGTACTCGGAGGCGCCCGAGGGGCCGGGGCGGGTCACCGTCCTGTACCGGATCCCGGGGTGGAAGCGGAGCTGTCCTTCCAGCTTGTGCATCTCGTCCTTGGTCCACTGCGACTTCATCGCCTTCTCGCCGCCGGCCGGGTCCTGCAGGTACGGACCGTCCGCGGCGGTGGCGGGCTGGCCGAGGGCCGCTGCGGCGGTGGCGAGGGCGACAGCGGCGATGCGGGTGCGCTTCATGCCCCGCCCAACGGGGACCCGCGGCGGGCTGCAACGAGGCCGCGCGGGCTTTCACCCGTACGGGGCCCGCGCTCCGGAATATCGCATGATCATCTTCCGTTCCAGCGAGTGAAGCGACGACACCGAGCGACAGGGAGTCCCGATGAGCGGGCGTGCGGGTGCGGGTGCGGGTGCGGGTACGAACGTGTACGGCACGGTGGCGGCGGGCTGGGAGCCCGTGAGAGAGGAGTTCGAGGCCTTCGTCGCGGCCGAGGCGCACTCTCCCGAGGCGCAGCTGGCGGTGTACCGGGACGGCCGCCGCGTCGTGGACCTGTGGGCCGGCGAGGACACCGGCGCCGACACCCTCACCGGGGTCTACTCGATCACCAAGGGCGGCGCGCACCTGGTGGTGGCGCTGCTCGTGCAGGAGGGCGTACTGGAGCTGGAGCGCCGTGTCTCGGAGTACTGGCCGGAGTTCACGGGCGGCGGCAAGGAGCGGCTGACGGTGCGGCAGCTGGTCTCGCACCAGGCCGGACTGGTCAACAGCGCCGAGGGCTTCGACTACGCGGAGATCGCAGACGACGCGCTGATCGCGGCGCGGCTGGCCGGGCAGGAGCCGTACTGGGAACCGGGGACGGCGTACGGGTACCACGCCTTCGTGATCGGCGCGCTGATCGGCGAGGTGGTGCGGCGGGCCACGGGCAGGTCCCTCCAGGAGGTGTTCGAGGAGCGGATCCGCGCGCCGTACGGGCTGGACCTGTACATGGGCCTGCCGCAGCAGCTGGAGGGCCGCTGGAAGCCGGTCCTGGAGATGCTCCCCACGCCCGAGCAGCTGACGGCGATGGCCGGGGCGGCCGTGCCGGAGCTGCTGCCGGTCGCCTTCAATGCGCACCGGGATCCGGCGATGGACCTGCTGGAGTACGGCAACCACCCGAAGGTGAAGGCGCTGGGCCCGGCGTCGGCCGGCGGCATCGGCACGGGGCGCGGCGTCGCGGGGATGTACGCGGCCGCGATCAGCGGGCTGGACGGCCGGCCTCCGCTGCTGAAGCCGGAGACGGCGGCCGAGTTCGCTCGGCCCCACACCCCGGGCGAGGACCGGGTGACCGCCGAGACGGACCACTTCGGGCTGGGCTTCGAGCGGCAGCACGCGGTGGGCCCGCAGGCTTTCGGGCACTGCGGCGCGTCGGGCGGGCTGGGGTGGGCGGACCCGGCGACGGGGCTCGCGTACGGGTACACGCGCCGCCGGTTCGCCTTCCCCGGCGGGGCCGCGCCGGAGAACGGCCGCCTGACGGCGGCGGTGCTGCGGGCGGCCGCGGCAGCGGGGGCGACGGGTCAGGCCTGACCCGTTTCGAAGCGGCTGATGCGGCCGTCGCCGGTGACGGTGAACCGCCATGCGGTGCGCATCTCGCCCCACGTGTCGTTGCGGTAGTTGGCGACGAGGGCACGGCCGCCGTCGGCCTCGGTCTCGATGTCCATGTGGCCGTTGGAGGACCAGATCTCCTTCTCGGCCCACTGGGTGAGGTCGCGGTCGGAGCCGTCGTCGGACATGGTCGCGCCCTCGGCGAGGACGGCACGGAAGGCGCTCTGGTCACCCGCGTTGACGGCGGTGACGAAGGCGCGGACGATGGGGTCGGTCAGCTGGTTCGGCGCGATCACGCGGAGCTCCTGGCGGTCGTACGGGCTGTGTGCGCGACCAGGGAACACCGTGGGCGGCGGCGGGACGGCGACCTTCACCCGTTCGCCGCCGGACGGCGTGTCAGGAGGCGTCCGGGGCGGTGCGGACGGGGAAGCCGGTGGGTCGGCCCTGGTCCTTGAGCCAGGCGAGCACCTGGTCGAGGGCCGCGACGGTCTGGGCACGGTTGCCGCCCCCGTCGTGGAAGAGGACGGTCGGGCCGTTGCCCATCTCGGACTTGACCGCGTTGACGATGGCGGCGACGCCCGGCTTCCCGAAGTCCTTGGTGTCGACGTTCCATCCGAGCGGGCGCATGCCGTGCGCGGCGGCGATGCGGCGGCTGTCGGGGGTGAACGCGCCGCCGGGGGCGCGGTAGTACGCCACCTCGGCGCCGCCGCCCGCGGCGTCCTCGATCATCTTCTTCGCGTCCAGGATCTGCTTCTCCTGGTAGTCGACGGGCTTCCTGTCCATGGCCGTGTCGTGGTTCATGGTGTGGTCGCAGAGCCGGTGGCCGCCCGCGACGACCCTCTTGACGAGGTCGGGGTGGGCCTTGGCCTGCGGCCCGATCATGCAGAAGGTCGCCTTCACGTCGTACTTCTTCAGCACCTCGAGGACCTTGGGGGTCCACTGGGGGTCGGGGCCGTCGTCGATGGTGATGTTGACGGCGTTGCCGCCGCTCTCGGAGGCGTGCGCTATGCCGTCGGGTATCCGCGACTGCGGCGCGTCGCCGCCGCCTGTGCCTTGGGCGCCGCCGCCTTTCGCGCCGTCGTCCGAACCGCCGCCCGTGCCAGCGGTGTCGGTCTGGCGTGCCGCGTTCCCGGGCCGGGCGGGCCCCGGTTCCACGAGGGCCGTCACCCCCCACACCGTCCCGGCCACTGCGGCGGCCGCGGCCACGACCACTGCCCCGGCCCGGATGCCCTGCCTGTTCGCGCGCGCCATGAAGCCCATGAACCGTCCCCTCCCCATCCGCTCTTGTGTGCGCTCTGCACTCCAGGACGACCCGCGAAGCGATGGGGTTCCCACTCATTCCCCCATAAAATCCAGTTAATATGACCTTGGTCCTTGATCGCCCCGATTTGAACCCCACCTGAAACAGGGCGGAACCACATCAACCTCCCCTGTATCACCCGCGTTCACCGAACCCATGGGTACCCGGCTTCGGCGCAGCAAAAAGCCCGGCCCCGGCGGAAATCCGCCGGGGCCGGGCTGGTGAACGCAGGGCGTGGTCAGTGCGAGAAGGACTCCTGCGGAGCCTGCGCCGCCTTGTCGCCGCCCGCGTCGGCGCCCTGGGCCGGGCCCGCACCCCGCAGCGGGACCTCCTTGACGAACCAGGCGGCCGCGAAGCCCAGTACGGCGACGACCGCGCCCAGGAGGAACGCCGAGTGCGTACCGGCGGCGACCGCGTGCTGGTAGGCGTCGCGGACGGCCTCGGGCAGCTTTGCCAGGCTGGCCGCGTCGAGCTGGGCCGAGCCGGCGGCCTGAGCGGCCTGCGGGCCGAGGCGCTCGCTCATGGTGTCCGTGACCCGGCTGGTGAACAACGAGCCCATCAGGGCGACGCCGAACGAGCCGCCGAGCGTACGGAAGAGGGTGGCCGAGGAGGACGCGACGCCCATGTCCTTCATGTCCACGCTGTTCTGCGCGACGAGCATGGTGATCTGCATCAGGAAGCCGAGGCCGGCGCCGAGGATCGCCATGTAGACGCCGGACATCAGTCGGCTAGTGTCGGTGTCCATCTGCGCGAGCAGGAAGAGCCCGACGACCATGAGCGCGCCGCCGATGATCGGGAAGATCTTGTACTTGCCGCTGCTCGTGGTGATCCGGCCCGCGATCAGCGAGACGGCCATCATCGAGAGCAGCATCGGGAGGAGCAGCAGGCCGGAGTTGGTGGCGGAGGCGCCCTGGACCGACTGCTGGAAGAGGGGGAGGTAGAGCACGCCGCCGAACATCGCGAAGCCGACGAGGAAGCCGATGACCGACATGAGCGTGAAGTTGCGGCTGCGGAAGATGTGCAGCGGCATGACGGGCTCGGCGGCCTTGGTCTCGGCGAAGAGGAAGGCGGCGATCGACACGACGCCGACGACGATCAGGCCGATGATCTCCCCGGAGCCCCAGGCGTACTCGGTGCCGCCCCAGGTCGTGACCAGTACGGTCGAGGTGATGGCGACGGTCAGCAGCGCGGCGCCCAGGTAGTCGATCTTGCCCTGGGCCTTCTTCTTGGGCAGGTGCAGGACGGCGCTGACCATGGCGAGCGCGACGGCGCCGAGCGGCAGGTTGATGTAGAAGGACCAGCGCCAGCCCAGGTGGTCGGTGATGGTGCCGCCGACGAGCGGTCCGCCGATCATGGCGAGGGCCATCACGCCGGCCATCATGCCCTGGTACTTGCCGCGCTCGCGGGGCGGGATCAGGTCGCCGATGATCGCCATGACACCGACCATCAGACCGCCGGCGCCGAGGCCCTGGATGGCGCGGAAGCCGATCAGCTGGCCCATGTCCTGGGCCATGCCGCTGAGCACGGAGCCGATCAGGAAGATGACGATGGACGTGAGGAAGGAGCCCTTCCGTCCGTACATGTCCCCGAGCTTGCCCCAGATCGGGGTGGAGGCCGCGGTGGCCAGGGTGTACGCGGTGACCACCCAGGAGAGGTGCTCCAGGCCGCCGAGCTCACCGACGATCGTCGGCATCGCGGTACCGATGATCATGTTGTCGAGCATGGCCAGGAGCATCGCGATCATGAGTGCCATGAGGACGACTCGGACGCTGCGCGGCTTCACCTCCTTCGAGATTCCCGCCGCGTTCGTGTTTAGAGCCATGTCCACTCCCCGTTCACTCACATGCTCCGGACCCTTACTTGCCGCCCGGCTAGTTCACTACACTGGGGAAGGTAGACCCGTCACTAGCCGGGCGTCAAGTAAGTAGTTTGGGGAGAGCCATGTCCAGCAGCAGTCCGCCGGCGCGCCGCGGCAACACGCGCCAGCGCATCCAGGACATCGCACTGGAGCTCTTCGCCGAGCAGGGGTACGAGAAGACCTCGCTGCGCGAGATCGCGGAGCGGCTGGACGTCACGAAGGCGGCGCTGTACTACCACTTCAAGACCAAGGAAGACATCATCATCAGCGTCTTCGAGGACCTGACGAGGCCGATCGACGAGCTGATCGACTGGGCGAAGCAGCAGCCGCCGACGCTGGACATGAAGCGCGAGGTGCTCCGGCGCTACAGCGAGGCGATGGCGGCGGGCGCGCCGCTGTACCGCTTCATGCAGGAGAATCAGGCGACGATGCGGGAGCTGAGCATCGGCGAGACGGTGAAGCGCCGGCTGTTCACGCTGGTCGAGCTGCTCCGCACGGAGGACGGGCCCCTGACGGACCAGGTGCGGTGCGTGAGCGCGCTGTTCACGCTGCACGCGGGGATGATGTTCCTCCAGCACGTGGAGGGCGACCCGGAGGAGACCCGCCTGGCGGCCCTGGAGGTCGCCACGGACCTGATCACGCAGGCGCACGAGGCATCCTGACACCGCCTTCCGGGCACGAGAACGGGCGCTCGACCGTTCCGGGCGCGGGCGGGCCGAGGGCGGCCCGCGGGCATGGTGGAGATGACCTCCGGTCGCCATCCGGGAAATGCCCTTCGGTGCGACCGGCCCGGTCTCATCCCGGGCGGTGGCCGGATCGCCCACCGTCCGGTTCGCCGTAGCCGAGGGCACCGGCCCGGGGAAGCGACGCCCAGGTCCGGGTCCCGCCGTCCGGCTCCCGGGACTCCCCGAAGCCCCAGGCCCCGCCGCACTCGCGGACGACGACGGCCATGAGCCGCAGGGCCGCCCGCCGCCGGGCCTCGCAGTGGGCGGCCAGCCGGGGGTGGGAGTGGGCCGCGTGGCCGTCGTAAACGGTGAGCCGCAATGCATCGTCCCGATACCGAACAGAGAGGTAGAGACTCCGCCCGGGGTCCAGATGCCAGGATGCGGCGAGAAGTTCACCGGTGACCTGCTCGGCGGCGACCGCGATCGCATCCAGCCGGTGCGCGTGCAGGGCGGACCGTACGGTCCGGCGGGCGATCTGCGCGCTGTACGCCTCGCCGGGCACGGTAAGGCTGCACGTCAGCGCGTCCGGCGGGGGCGGCTCGTCCCCTGCGGGCGCTTCCGGCGAGGCCGGGCAGCCCGTGAACCGGCCCTGGGCCGACTGCATGAAGGGATTGAGCATCGCGAACTCCCTGTGGTTGCGAGTGGCTCCGCCGCGGGGTGGTGGCCCGTCGCCGCAGCATGCGCATGCCGTAGCGATGCACTTCAACTCCCGTTGCGTGAGCGGTGCGTTACCCAATGTAGCGTGAGCGGGCCAAATTTGGCCCTCCCGACGGGAGAAGTCAGCCTCTCGTGGCCAGAGAGGCGCTTAAGGCGCAAGACTTCACGGCATGACCGCGAGGACTGCCACGACAGAGCGCCAGAAGAGGTTGGGGTACGAGCTACGCAGGATGCGTACGGCTGCCGGGGTTTCGGCCGAGTTTGCAGCCGGGCTGCTTGGCGTGGACCGGGGAGCCATCTCCGCCATGGAGTCAGGTACGCGCGCCATCTCGGCCGAGCGTCTGCGGACGCTGGCCTGTAACTGCGAGGTGACCGATGAGCTGTACCTCTCAGGGCTGATGGAAATGGCGCAGCCCACCGGGCGCCAGTGGTGGGATCGCTACCGGGGTCAACTCCCGCAGGGCCTCCTGGACATCGCGGCAATGGAAGCTCACTGCACCCGCATGCGGGGCGCCTACTCCATTCACATGCCCGGGCTTCTACAGACCTCAGACCATGCACTCGCCGTATTCCGGATGGTCATTCCTCCCCTGCCGGAGCACGAGGTCGCACTGCGGCTGGCACTGCGCATCGAGCGCCAGCAAGTCCTGGATCGTGAGAACGCACCCGAGTTCGTAGCCGTGGTGCATGAAGCCGCCTTGCGTATGCAGTTCGGCGGGCGCGCCGTCTTGCGTGCTCAGCTCGACCACTTGCTCAACCGGTCCGAGCAGGACAATGTGACGGTGCTCGTTCTTCCGTTCGACGCGGGAGGCTTCCCGGGTGCCGGGCAGACCGTGATTTACGCGGAGGGCCCGACAGCGCAGCTAGACACCGTTCAGGTCGACAACTCACATGGCCCTGACTTCATCCATGCGGAGGCACAACTCCTGAAGTACCGCGCCCACTTCGCTCTGATGGAAAGCCTGGCCTTGTCCGCCGACGCCTCCCGGGACCTCATCCGAACCGTCGCAAGCCAGCTGTGAGAGGGGACTCCATGACCACCGTGACCTGGGAAGAGCCGTTCTGCGGGGAAGGCAATTCCTGTTACCGGATCGGGGTGGACGGGGAGGGCGGGAGCTACATCGCCGTGGCCGGTCAGGAGGACGCGTACCTCAGCGACACGGCGGACGCGCTCCGGCAGATGATCCGGGACATCAAGGCGGGCAAGGCCGACCACCTGCTGTAGGTGACCACCGCGGAACTCGGCGCCTACGGCCCCGAGGACCGGATGAACGCCGTGAGGTCGTCGGCATAGCGGTCCGGGAGGGGTGAGGTGGGGGACGTGGCCGTCCCCCACCAGCGTCCGCATCTGCGCACGGCCGCCGAGCGCGGTGGCGAGCTTGCCGACGATCACCGGGAACCACGGCGGGCTCTCGCTGCCGAAGGTGAGCAGGGCAGGGCCCTCGTAGCCGGAGAGGCGGGCGAGGTCGAGGCTCGCCCAGTCCGGGTCGCCGTGTTCGTCCAGGAAGGTGGGCGCGTTCGCTGTGAACGTCTCGCGGAACGGTTCCGGCAGCAGCTCCCAGCCGCCCGGTCCGATGACGACGTCGTCCACGAACCGCTTGCGCCGACGGCGGCCTCCATGGCTTGGAGCACCGGGCGCAGCTCCCGGTCCTCGTCACCGACGATGCCCATGAGCTCGTGCGCGGCCAGGCTGCGCAGCAGCTCGGGGCGACGGGAGGCCAGGCCGAGCGCCGTCGAGGCCCCGAAGGAGTTCCCGGCCACGTGGGCCGGCGCGCCGAGGGTCTCGATGAGCGACGCGAGGCCGTCCTCGTCCTGCCGCCGGCTGCCCCGGCCCGGCGGGCGCTCGCTACGGCTGTGGCCGCGCCGGTCGTAGACGAGTACGCGGAACGACTGCGCGAGGCGGGGGACGACGAACCGCCAGGGCTCGTGGTCGACCCACGAGCCGTGGACCAGGACCAGGGGTTCACCCTCGCCCACGACCTCGCAGCAGAGGTCCACGCCGTTCACACGAGCCCGCGCCACGCCGAGTCTCCTCACCTGGGACACCGGGGGCCGAGGGCCCGCGCGGAGACATACCGCGGGCCGGCGAACGGCACACCTCCCCGCGGGTCACCAGGTGAGGCGGCGGTCCTCGGCGGTGATCGGGATGTCGTTGATGCTGGCTTCGCGGCGGCGCATCAGCCCGTCGCGGTCGAACTCCCACTGCTCGTTGCCGTGGCTGCGCCACCACTGGCCGGCGGCGTCGTGCCACTCGTACTCGAAGCGGACGGAGATCCGGTTGTCGGTGTACGCCCAGAGCTCCTTGCGGAGCCGGTAGTCGAGCTCGCGCTCCCACTTCTCGGTGAGGAACTCCCGGATCTCGTCGCGGCCGCTGAGGAAGCGGTCACGGTTGCGCCAGAACGAGTTCTCGGTGTAGGCGAGGGCGACGCGTTCGGGGTCGCGGCTGTTCCAGGCGTCCTCGGCGGCCTGGACCTTGGCCCGGGCGGATTCCTCGGTGAACGGCGGCACGGGCGGGCGTACTGCGTGGTCGGTCATGGGCGCACCTCGGTCGGACGGAGGGGATGGAGAACGATCGTTCTCAACAGGGAGCGACGATAGAGAACGACCGTTCTCTGCGCAAGCGGTTCTGGGCTACGCTGCCTTCATGAACGACGAAGAGGCCCGCACCCGGCTGCTGGACGCGGCGGAGGCGCTGTTCTACGCGGAGGGCATCCAGGCCGTCGGCATGGACCGCATCCGCACGGAGTCGGGGGTGCCGCTCAAGCGGCTCTACAAGGTCTTCCCGGCCAAGGAGGCCCTGGTCGCGGCCTATCTCGAGCGCCGCGACCGCCGCTGGACGGCGAGCCTGCGCGGCGCGGTGGCGGATTCCGCCGATCCGGTCGAGGCCGTCTTCGACTGGCTGGCCCAGTGGTTCTCGGAGCCGGACTTCCGGGGCTGCGCCTTCCTGAACGCGTACGGGGAGCTGGGCGCGGGCCCCGCCGGGGTCCTGGACGTCGTACGCCGCCACAAGGCGGGGCTGCGGGAGCTGCTGGCGGAGCTGGCCGGCCCCGGCCGCGAGGAGCTCGCGGACCAGCTGCTGATCCTGGTCGAGGGCGCGACGGTGGTGGCGGCCCTGACCCCCGGCCCGGAGCCGGCCCACCGCGCCCGCGAGGCGGCGTCGGCGCTGCTGCTCGCCCGGGAGGGCGGGCGTGCGATAGATTGAACGCGTTCAATTCATTGCGGAGCAGAGTGCGGGGGCGGCCATGACCGCGACGGAACCGGCCCGAAGGGGCAGCGGAGCCCGGAGCCGCCGACTGCGCGCCGCCCACCCCTGGCAGACCAAGATCGCACTGGCGGCTCTGATCCTCCCGGCGCCGGTCACGCTCGCGTTGCTCGTCGGGGGCGTGCCGGCGTTCCGGCCGGCCGTGACCGCCGTGTCGTTCTCGGTGCCTCTGCTCTTCCGGGCGGACCGGGCGCGGTTCACGACGTCCTGCGTGGTCCTCGGCATCGCGCTGGCGGGGTGGTCGATCCTCGGCGCGTGGGAAGGCACCTTGATCTTCTTCCCTTCGGCGCTGCTCCTGCTGTGCGCGGCGTTCGCGGATCCGCGCGAGCACCAGGGACCGGCCACGGCCGTGACCGCGCTCGCCTGCCTCCTGGCGGTGGTCCCCGGGTTGTTCTTCGCCGGCTGCCTGGCGGGACTCGTCCTCTAGCTGCCGCCGGCGGCGGTGGTGCGGGGGAAGGTGATCTCGACGCGGCGGTTCTTCTTGCGGCCTTCCTCGGTGCCGTTGTCGGCGATCGGGTAGTCCTCGCTGTAGCCCCGGACGTCGTAGATGACGCCGGGGCTGGTGACGGTCTTGGCGAGCTCCGCCTGAACGGCGTCGGCGCGCTGCTTGGAGAGCTCCTTGCCGTGCTCGTAGCTGCCCTGGTCGTCGGTGAACCCGAAGACCCGGACGCGGGTCGCCTTCTGGGTGTTGACGGCAAGTCCGTCATCCTCTCGATCGGCGGCGAGAAGGGCACCATCTCGGTCAACGACTCGGCCTCCGCGAACAACCTGGCGAATTCGGCGTACGCGCTGATGCAGGAGTACGGCTTCAGCGGGATCGACATCGACCTGGAGAACGGGCTCAACCCGGCCTACATGACGCAGGCGCTGCGCTCGCTGTCTGCCAAGGCCGGCCCCTCGCTCGTCATCACGATGGCCCCGCAGACCATCGACATGCAGTCGACGGCGGGCGGCTACTTCAAGACGGCGCTGAACATCAAGGACATCCTCACCGTCGTCAACATGCAGTACTACAACAGCGGCTCGATGAACGGCTGCGACGGCAAGGTCTACTCCCAGGGCTCGGTGGACTTCCTCACCGCGCTGGCCTGCATCCAGCTCGAGGGCGGCCTCGACCCCTCGCAGGTGGGCATCGGCGTGCCGGCCTCGCCGAGCGGCGCGGGCAGCGGGTACGTCTCCCCGACCATCGTGAACAACGCCCTGGACTGCCTGACCAGGGGCACGAACTGCGGATCCTTCAAGCCCTCGAAGACCTACCCGGGGCTGCGCGGCGCGATGACCTGGTCGACCAACTGGGACGCCAAGGCGGGGAGCGCTTGGTCCAACTCGGTGGGGCCGAAGGTTCACGGCCTGCCCTAGGCGGTACGTGTGGGAGTGGCCGTCCCGGCGGGTGGCCGTCCGGCAGATTTGGCCGGAATGCAGTCCTTGACCGGGACATGCCATAAGAGCACGCTGTGCGCGTCCGCACGGCTACCCCACACTCCCACCCAGGAGAACGCATGCGGCTCCACACCCGACGCAGGGCCGCCGTCACGGCGGCCCTGCTCGCTCTCGCGCTCGGCGCACCCGCCTACGGCATGAGCGCGACGGCGGCCCCACCGCCCACACCGTCGACCGCCACCCAGGACGAGTCCGTCGTCCAGTACGAGGTCAAGGGCCCGTCCACCGCGGCCGAGCGAACGGCCCTGCTCCGTACGGGCGTCTCGATCGACGAGGTCGACGCCCGCTCGGTCGTCGTCAGCGCCGACCCGATGCAGGCCAAGGAACTGCGGGCGCTCGGCTACAAGCTGACCGCGCTGCCCGGGCCGCCGGACCGCTCCGAGCGGGGCGTGGCGGCGAGCCCGATGGACTTCCCGTCCAAGGACTCGATGTACCACAACTACGCCGAGGCGAACACGGAGATCGACCAGCGCATCGCGCAGTACCCCTCGATCATGAGCAAGAAGGTGATCGGAAAGTCGTACCAGGGCCGGGACATCGTCGCCATCAAGATCAGCGACAACGTCGCGACCGACGAGAACGAGCCCGAGGTGCTCTTCACGCACCACCAGCACGCCCGCGAGCACCTGACCGTCGAAATGGCGCTCTACCTGCTCAAGGAGTTCGGCTCCAAGTACGGCAGCGACACGCGGATCACCAACATGGTCAACGGCCGTGAGATCTGGATCGTGCCGGACCTCAACCCGGACGGCGGCGAGTACGACATCGCGACCGGCTCCTACCGCTCCTGGCGCAAGAACCGGCAGCCGAACTCGGGCTCCTCGTACGTCGGCACCGACCTGAACCGGAACTGGAACTACAAGTGGGGCTGCTGCGGCGGCTCCAGCGGCAGCAAGAGCTCGGAGACCTACCGCGGTGCGGCCGCCGAGTCCGGGCCCGAGGTGAAGGTGGTCTCGGACTTCGTCCGCAGCCGCGTGGTCGGCGGCAAGCAGCAGATCACCGCCGCCATCGACTTCCACACGTACAGCGAACTGGTGCTCTGGCCGTTCGGGTGGACGTACAACGACACGGCGCCGGGCCTTACGGCCGACGACCTCGCCGTGTACAAGACCATCGGCACGAGCATGGCCAACAGCAACGGCTACACGCCGGAGCAGTCGAGCGACCTGTACATCACGGACGGGACGATCGACGACTGGCTGTGGGGCAACCAGAAGATCTTCGCCTACACCTTCGAGATGTACCCGTCCGAGACGGGCGGCGGGGGCGGCTTCTACCCGCCGGACGAGGTGATCGACCGCGAGACGGCACGCAACCGCGACGCCGTCCTGCAACTGCTGGAGAACGCGGACTGCATGTACCGCTCGATCGGCAAGCAGTCGCAGTACTGCACGTGATCTGAGGGCTCGCCCGGGGGCGCCTCACCGCCAGGGGGGCGCCCCGCTCAGCGTTCGGACGGACCGCTCGGCAGGGCGGGTACCGCCGACGCCGCGACCCGGAGGAGCTTGCGGGTTCGCTCGACGTCCGGGTGCCCGGACCCGAGCACCCGGACGCGCGCGCGGTGGACCTCTTCGATGAGCGGGCGGGCCGCATCCGCCCCGTCGAGCCCAAGCACCGCGTACGCGAGGGCCAGCCGTGTCAGCAGCGTATGGGGGTGTTCGGCGCCCAGCACCCGGATCCGCGCATCCCTTACCTCCTCGTACAGCAGCCTGGCGGTCCGCGGGTCGCTGTGATGCGTCACGACGGCCAGGTTGTGGCCGATGGCCAGCGTGCGGTGATGCTCGGGTCCCAGGGCCTTGCCGGCGCGTTCGTGCAGGTTTCTGAGCATCTCCGTGGCGGCGAGCACGTCCGCGGCCGCCAGGGTGAGGCCCAGGATGTTGCCGGCGGAGAGACTGTCGGGGTGATCAGCGCCCCTTACGCGGACGGATTCGCGGTAAGCCTCCTCGGCCAGTTCGAGCGCGAGGCGCCGGTCTCCGTCGGCGAAGACGAGCCGGGCGTGCAGAGCCCGCGCGCGCAGGGTCAGCGGGTGCGCCCGGCCCAGGCGATCGGTGGCGTCGGCCACGAGATCCTCCAGCCGCACCCGGCTACACGCGGCGCACCGTGTGTCCCTCCAGTACGAGTTCGTCTCGGTGATCCGGGCACCCATCACCACGGGGTGGTGCTCCCCGTACTCCGCCACGAGGTCGGGCAGCAGGCGGGACAACTGGTCCCCGGCCTCGTCGGCCTCGCCGACCCGCAGGGCAGCACGGGCCCCGCCGAGCCGGGCGAGCAGCGCGATCCGATCGTCCGAGCCGTCGCGGGTGAGCTCCCGGTAAAGTCTGCGCCCCTCAGCCGGGTCTCCGGCGGCCGCCGTCCAGGCAGCCAATCGCAGGACGGCGAGCCGGCTGAACGGGTGCTTCTCGCCGAGGGCCGCGCGGCAGTCGGCCAGGAGGGCGGCGGTCAGGTCCCGCGCCGTGTACGGGTCCCCCGCCGCCCCGGTCCAGAAAGCGGCCACGTGCCGGACGGGGAGCGACCCCGGGTCCTGCGGCCCGCGCGTCCCCTCGACGCAGCGCTGGAGTTCCCACGCGACATCGCAGGCCTGGCGGTACATGCCCAAGGCCGCGAGTTCACTGATGACGGCGGCCATACGGGACGTGCGCCGGTCTCCGAGCCAGGCGACCTCGGTATCGCCCCCCCGTCCCGGTTTCGCGAGGGCGCCGTCCCAGCCGAACAGTCCTTCGGTTCCTGTGGCCTTCGGCGGCGAGGCACCGGCGCGGTCCCGGTCGTCGAGCGCCTCCCAGCGGCGCTGCCAGGCCGCCCGGTCCCGCCACGGGGCGGCGGACGGGTGGTCCTGCGCGGTGTTGGCGAGCAGGATCGCGACCAGGTGCGCGAGCAGCCCGGTGCACTCCTTCCCGGCCCTCTTGTCCGCCTTGCCCAGCAGGTCCGACACGGTCGACCTGGGCAGGCAGGCGTCCCTCTCCTTGGCCGCGTCCCCGATCTCCCGGTAGCTCATCCCGGCGGCTTCCTTCAAGGACCGGAGATCCGAGCGGAATTGGCCCCATGAGTCGTTCATGGCGCCGATTTTCCCGGACGTCCGGACGGTGCGGGCCGTTTCCGGGACGCACGCGGCGCCGTCCGGGACGGGGCCGTGACTTCCCGGAACGCGCTGCGCCGGGCCGGGACATGATGGCCTGTGGCTCCACCGGCCGTGGACAGGCCCCGGCCGTGATGCGAAGGAGCCCCGCCATGCCCGCGTCCCCGTCCCGGTCCGAGTCCACGCCCCCGCGCCCCCGCCCGTACTTCGAACTGCGTGTCGGCACCTTCGAGATGAGTCTCGCCCGGCGTCCCGCGCGGCTGATCGGCTGGATGGGCTCCGCGCTCGTTTCGGGGGGCGGGGTATGGCTGGGCGTCAACTGGCCGTTCTGAGGGCCGCGGTCAGCCGAGGACGGCGAGGGCGTCGATCTCGATGAGGAGGCCGGCGGGCAGGCCGACGTAGACGGTGGTGCGGGCGGCCGGGGCCTCCTTGAGGCCCTGTTCCTCGAAGTAGGCGTTGTAGAGGGCGTTCATCTCGGCGAAGTGGCCGGTGTCGGTGAGGTAGACGCGGATCATCATCACGTCGTCCCAGCCCGCGCCGCCGGCTTCCAGGACGGAGCGGACGTTCTCCAGCGTCTGGAGGGTCTGCTCGCGCAGCGTCGGTCCGGCGGGGGTGGGCGCCCGGCCCTCCACGTGCGGGAGGAAGCCGACCTGGCCGGCGACCTGGAGGATGTTCCCCTTGCGCACGCCGTGCGAGAACTTCGCGGGCGGGGTGGTGTGGGCGTCGGTCGTGAGGGCGGTCTTCTCGGTCACGGGGTGTCCTCGTCCTTCTCTGGGGAGCCGGGGTGCTCCGGGGAGCCGGAGTACTCGCGGCTGACGGTGTCGGCGGTGCGCAGGACCAGCGGCAGCAGTTCGAGCAGGCCCTCGGCGGGGACGACCACGCCGGGCGCGGAGACGGACAGCGCGGCGACCACCCGCCCGTCCGGCCCGCGCACGGGTGCGCCGACGCAGTTGATCGACTCCTCGTGCCCGCCCAGGTCGGTGGCCCAGCCCTGTTCCCGTACGAGGTCCAGCTCGCGCAGGAAGGCCTGCGCGTCGGGGGTGGAGCGGGCGGTGTAGCGGGGGTAGTCGATGCGCTCGGCGAGGCTGCGCCGCTCGGCGTCGGGGAGGTCGGCGAGCAGCAGCTTCGCGACGGCGGCGACGGTGAGCGGGACGGGCTTGCCGATGCGGGAGTACATCCGGACGGGGTAGCGGCTGTCGACCTTGTCGACGTAGACCACCTCGTCGTCCTGGTGGAGGGCGAGGTGCACGGTGTGCCCGGTGAGCCGGTTGAGCTCGACGAGGTGGGGGTGCGCGACGGCGCGGACGTCCAGGTTCTCCAGGGCCTGCCCCGCCAGCGCGAAGAGCTGCGCGCCGAGGCGGTAGCGGCCGTCGGGCTGGCGGTAGACGAAGCCGTGCTCGTGCAGGGTGCGCAGCAGGCGCAGGGCCGTGCTCTTGTGCACGCCGAGCTCCTCGGCCACCTCGCCGAGCCCCGCCGCGCCCTTCGCGAGCAGCGGCATGATGCGCAGCGCCCGCTCCACCGACTGACTCACGCCACGCCCTTCCGGAACCCTGGACGCGCTGCGGGACGTTGACCCTTCACACCAGGAATGTTAGACAGCCACCAGCACAGCACGCAACGAGCGTTGCAGCACATGCAACGCAAGGAGGAATCCGCATGGGCACCGACGCAGTCCGCCGGCTCGCCGACGAACCGGTCGACCACCGGTTCAAGGGGCTGCCGCCCGACGCCGAGCAGGCGAAGCTCACGGTCGGGCAGCTGGCCGCCGAGAAGCGGGACCTCTACACGGGCGGCTTCACCACCCCCGTCCTCACGCTCGACGCCGACGCGCTGGAGCACAACCTCACGGCCCTCGGCACGTACGCCGCCCGGCACGACCTCGCCTTCGCCCCGCACGGCAAGACCTGCATGGCGCCGCAGCTCTTCCAGCGCCAGCTCGAACACGGCGCCTGGGGCATCACCGCCGCCGTCCCCCACCAGGCCCGCGTCTACCGCGCCTTCGGCATCCAGCGGATCTTCCTGGCCAACGAGCTCGTCGACCCGGCCGCCCTGCGCTGGGTGGCCGCCGAGCTCGCCGCCGACCCGGAGTTCCGCTTCGTCTGCTACGTCGACTCCGTGCGCGGGGTCCAGCTCATGGACCGGGCCCTGCAGGGGCAGGGCCAGGTCGTCGACGTCGTCGTCGAGCTCGGCGCCGGCGAGGGCGCCCGTACCGGCGCGCGGACCGACGAGGACTGCCGGGCCGTCGCCGACGCCGTGGCCGAGGCCGCCGCCCTGCGCCTCGTCGGCATCGCCGGGTACGAGGCAGAGGTCCCCGGCGCCGACCCGGACTCCGTCCACGCCTACCTGCGCCGGATGACCGCGCTCGCCGTCGAGTTCGACCGGGCCGGGCGGTTCGCGCCCGGCGTCGAGGAGATCGTCGTCAGCGCCGGCGGCTCCGCCTGGTTCGACGCCGTCGCCGACGTGTTCGCCGAGCTCCCGGAGCTGTCCCGGCCGACGCTGCGGCTGCTGCGCTCCGGCGCGTACGTCTCCCACGACCACGGCTGGTACACCCGCCTCACCCCCTTCAACCGCGTCCCGGAGGAGGGCGGCCTGCGTCCCGCCTTCCGGCTCTGGACCCAGGTCGTCTCCCGCCCCTCCCCCACGCAGGCCTTCGTCAACGCGGGCAAGCGCGACATCGCCTACGACCTCGGCCTGCCCGAGGCCGAGCTCATCCGCGACGCCCTCACCGGCGAGGAGCGCCCCGCCACCGGCGTCCGCGTGGTCAGACTGTCCGACCAGCACGCCTGGCTGGAGACCGGCTCCGCGGACGGGGTGAACGTCGGCGACTGGGTGGCCCTCGGCATGTCCCACCCCTGCACGATCTTCGAGAAGTGGCCGCTGATCCCGGTCGTCGCGGCCGACGGGACGGTCACCGACTACGTGCGCACCTTCTTCTAGCCGCGCCGTGGACCTGGTCATCCGCGGAGCCCGCGTCGTCGACGGCACGGGCGGGCCCTCGTACACCGCCGACGTCGGCGTGCACGGGGGCCGGATCGCCGAGATCGGCCGGATCCGCTCCGGCGGCCGGCACACCGTCGACGCGCACGGCCTCGCGCTGGCTCCCGGCTTCGTCGACATGCACGCCCACAGCGACCTCGCCCTGCTCCGCGACCCCGACCACAGCGCCAAGGCCGCCCAGGGCGTGACCCTCGAGGTCCTCGGCCAGGACGGGCTCTCGTACGCGCCCGTCGACGACCGCACGCTCGCCGAGGTGCGGGCCGCCATCACCGGGTGGAACGGCGCGGGCGAGGACATCGAGTTCGACTGGCGGGACGTGGGCGGGTACCTGGACCGGCTCGACCGCACCGGCATCGCCGTCAACGCCGCGTACCTCGTCCCGCAGGGCACCGTCCGCGCGTACGCCCTCGGCTGGGACGACCGCCCGGCCACCCCCGCCGAGCTCGACCGGATGCGGGCGCTCGTCGCCGAGGGCCTCGCGCAGGGCGCCGTCGGCATGTCCTCGGGGCTCACCTACACCCCCGGCATGTACGCGTCCGGCTCCGAACTGACCGAGCTGTGCCGCGTCGTGGCCGGGTACGGCGGCTACTACTGCCCGCACCACCGCTCGTACGGGCGCGGCGCACTCGGCGCGTACACCGAGATGGTCGAGCTGAGCCGGGAGGCCGGCTGTGCGCTCCATCTCGCGCACGCCACCATGAACTTCGCGGAGAACGAGGGCCGGGCGGGCGCGCTCCTCGCCCTCCTCGACGAGGCCCTCGCCGCCGGGGCCGACATCACCCTCGACTCGTACCCGTACACCCCGGGCTGCACCACCCTGGCCGCGCTCCTGCCGAGCTGGGCGAACGAGGGCGGCCCGGAGGCCGTCCTCGCCCGCCTGCGCGACGACGCCGAGGCCGAGCGCATCCGGTACGCGCTGGAGGTGACCGGGGCCGACGGCTGCCACGGCGTCCCCGTCGACTGGACGACGATCGAGATCTCGGGGACGGCTGACCCCGCGCACGGGGCGTACGTCGGCACGCGCCTGCGGGACTGGGACACCGCGCGGCGGCTGCTGGTGGAGGACCGGCTGGGGCCGACGATCCTCCAGCACGTCGGCCACGAGGAGAACGTCCGGGCGATCATGCGCCACCGGGTCCACACCGGCGGCTCCGACGGCATCCTCCGGGGCGCGAAACCGCATCCGCGGGCGTACGGCACCTTCCCGCACTACCTCGGGCGCTACGTGCGCGAGCTCGGCGTGCTCTCGCTGGAGGAGTGCGTGGCCCACCTGTCCGGCCGCCCGGCGGCCCGACTGCGCCTGCCCGACCGGGGGTTGGTGCGCACGGGCCACCGCGCCGACCTCGTCCTGTTCGATCCGGAGACGGTCGCGGCCGGGTCGTCGTACGAGAACCCGCGCGCGCTGCCGGCCGGCATCCCGCACGTGCTGGTCGACGGCCGGTTCGTGATGCGGGACGGGCGCAGGACGGACGTCCTGGCCGGCCGGTCGGTCCGCAGGACGCCGTACCGGGGCCGTTGAGGCGGCGAGGCCGGCGAGTCCGGTGAGGCCGCTCAGCCGTTGGGTCCGTTGGGGGTTCGGGCCGTCCGCCTACGATGGGCGGCATGCTCGCTTTCGTCCCCGCCGCGCTCTTCTTCGTCCTCTTCTGCGTGAGCGTGCGGGAGGACCGCCGGCGCTTCCGGAACGCGGTCCTGCTGGGCCTCACCCTGATGTTCGGGTCGACGGGCCTGCTGTTCCAGATACCTGAGCTGCCGTCACCGCTGGACGCGATGGCGGTGCTGCTGGTGCTGCTCGTGCCGACGGTCGGCACGCTCGTACTCGGCGGCTACCTGATCCGCAACGGCCTGACGATGATCCGCAAGGAGGGCCGCAGCCCGACCAACATGCTGTCCATGGCGGCGGGCCTCGGGATCTTCGCGCTGATCGCGCTGGTCCTCGGGGTGGCCGGCCGGGGCTCGCGCGTCGTGGACACGATGGTGGCGGGCCTGATCATGCTCGTCGGCTACGTCTCCTTCCTCTTCCTCTGCTTCCTCACGTACGCCTTCCTCTACGGGCGGATCACGGTGCGCGGCGACGTCGACTACGTGGTGATGCTGGGCTCCGGCCTCATCTGCGGCGAGCGGGTACCTCCGCTGCTGGCCTCCCGCCTGGAGAAAGGCCGACAGATCCACGCCGCCCAGGTGGCCCGCGGTGGCCGGGTGCCGCTGCTGCTGGTCTCGGGCGGACAGGGGACGGACGAGAGGATGTCGGAGGCGCGGGCGATGGCCGACTGGCTGATCGCGCAGGGCGTCCCGGAGGAGCAGATACGGCTCGAGGACCGCTCCCGTACGACGAAGGAGAACCTCGCCTTCAGCCGCACGATCATGCTCGAGGCGCACCCCGGCTACCGCTGCGTGGTCGTCACCAACAACTTCCACGCGTTCCGGGCCGCCATGACGGCCCGCAGGGCCGGGGTGAACGGGCAGGTGCTCGGTTCCCCGACGGCGACGTACTTCTGGCCGAGCGCCACCCTCCGCGAGTTCGTCGCGGTGTTCTGGGAGCACCGGGCGGTGAACCTGAGCATCTGCGCCTCGATAGTCGCCCTGACGGCGTTCGCGGCGGTCGCCTCGGCGTGACGGCGCGGGCCGGTGCCCTGCAGGTGCGTTCATGGCGATGCCGCCGGAGGATGTAGGGGATCGGGGGACATTCCGAGGAGGTAACCGATGGACAGTGAATCGGACCAGCAGCCCAAGCGGCCGGCCAAGCTCTTCAGCGGCGGGGAACGGCCGTACGACCCCGAGGACCTCGTGATGGTGCAAGGCATGGAGCCGACTCCGGAGCGGCTCGAGAAGGCGCGCCAGCTGATCGAGAAGGAGGGCCCGGCGGTCATCGAGCGCTACCTCCCGTAGCGCGGACGGTAGCGCGGCACGAAAGCTGCTGGTGGCCCCGGTCCGGGGGCCGCACTCCCGGACCGGGGCCACACGTCGGCTGCGCCGGCCCGAGGCCGACCGCATCCAGAATCGATGAAGGATCGTTAAGCCTCGCGGGGGCCCTGACTCGGAGGCACCGCCATGCAGACGATCACCATCGACTGGGACCACCCCACCGACCCGAAGCCGGGGCGCGAACGGGATCACGTCCGGGAGCACGTACGGGAGTACGTGACGACCGGCGGACTCGACGGCCATCTGTGGCACGGGGTCCCCACGCTCCTGCTCACCACGGTCGGCCGCACCACGGGCCGGACCGCCCGGACCCCGCTGATCTACGTCGAGGACGCGGGCCGCCACATCGTGCTCGCCGCGGACTGGGGCGCCCCGGAGCACCCGGCCTGGTACCGGAACCTGGCCGCCCACCCGGAGGTCCGCCTCCAGGTCGGCCCGGCCGTCTTCCAGGCCACGGCCCGTACGGCCTGCCCGGTCGAGCGGGACGTCTACTGGCCCGCCATGACGGCCCTGTGGCCCCTGTTCGACGACTACCGGACGGCGGCGGCTCCCCGGGAGATCCCGCTGGTCATCCTGGAGCCGGCCCCCGGCCGCTGCGCCTGAGGCCGTCCGTACGGATCACGCCCCGCATCGGACCGGCCGGCCCGGCGGCCGGTCCGCGCTCACTCGTGGTCATAGACCGTCACGGGCACGTCCCGCGCGGACAGGGCCCGGGTGATCAGCGGTTCGATGCGGGCCCACTTGCCGCCGGCGAGGCCGCAGCCTATGCGGGGCATGTGGACCGAGGCCTCCCGTTCGAGCGCGTGCCCGGCGAGCGCCGCCAGGCAGCGCTCCACCGCGTCGTAGCGGATCGGGGGGCCGCCGCTGCCCGTGCGTATGCCGCGCTGGCCGACCATGTTGGCCACCCAGACGTCCGGCTCCACCTGGACCAGCCGGACCGCACCCAGCCCGAAGTCGTTCCCGCTGCGGCCCCGGTGCCAGGCCCGGTACGCCTTCTCGGGCTCGGGCCAGCGCTTCGAGAGCGCCACCACGAAGCCCTTGCCCCAGCCGCCGATGTCGTTGCAGACGTGCGCGATGATCTTCGGCCCCTTGGCCTGCGGGCTGGTCGCGTCCCCCGCGATGGTGCGCAGATGTTCCATGTTCCGCCCCTTTCCCCCACCCACCACGGTACGGGCGGTCACTGACATCGGTACGCCGGCGGCGCCCGGGGGCCCCGGCCCTGTTCGAGCCCCGTACGCGCGCCCGAAGCGACGAGCGTGACGAGCGCAACACCGCCGCCCGCCCGCTCGCGGCCCCCACCGATTCCGCAGGCGGGAGCGCCGTGGTGCCGCCGTTTCCAAGGGTGGATCGGGCCGCCACCGTCCCATCATGCGAAACGGGACATATCGCTCCTCTGATCCCGCACCGAATACCTCGGCGGAGCGCCCGTACGGCCCGTAAGCTCCCGTCATGCAGGTGATCCAGTCAACGAAACTCGCCAATGTCTGCTACGAGATCCGCGGCCCCGTCCTCGAAGAGGCCATGCGGCTCGAAGCAGCAGGTCATCGCATCCTCAAGCTCAACACCGGCAACCCCGCGGCCTTCGGCTTCGAGTGCCCGCCGGAGATCCTTGAGGACATGCTCCGCAACCTGGGCAACGCCCACGGGTACGGGGACGCGAAGGGGCTGCTCTCCGCGCGCCGCGCGGTCATGCAGCACTACCAGACCAAGGGCATCGAGCTGGACGTCGAGGACATCTACCTCGGCAACGGCGTCTCCGAGCTGATCCAGATGTCGATGCAGGCGCTGCTCGACGACGGCGACGAGGTGCTCGTCCCGGCACCGGACTATCCGCTGTGGACCGCCTCCGTGTCGCTGGCCGGCGGCACCGCCGTGCACTACCGCTGCGACGAGCAGTCCGACTGGATGCCCGACCTCGCCGACATCGAGCGCAAGATCACCGACCGCACCCGCGCGATGGTGATCATCAACCCGAACAACCCGACCGGCGCCGTCTACGACGACGAAATGCTGCGCGGCCTCACGGACATCGCACGCCGCCACAACCTGATCGTCTGCTCCGACGAGATCTACGACCGGATCCTCTACGACGGCGCCACGCACACGAACACCGCCGCGATCGCCCCGGACCTGCTGACGCTCACCTTCAACGGGCTCTCCAAGAACTACCGCGTCGCCGGCTACCGGTCCGGCTGGATGGCGGTCTGCGGCCCCAAGAAGCACGCCGCGTCGTACATCGAGGGCCTGACGATCCTGGCCAACATGCGGCTGTGCGCGAACATGCCCTCGCAGCACGCCGTCGCGACCGCCCTCGGCGGCCGGCAGTCGATCACGGACCTCGTCCTCCCGGGCGGGCGGCTGCTGGAGCAGCGCGATACGGCGTACGACCTGCTGACGCAGATCCCCGGCATCACCTGCGTGAAGCCCAAGGGCGCGCTGTACCTCTTCCCGAAGCTCGACCCGGCCGTCTACAAGATCAAGGACGACCGCCAGCTGGTCCTCGACCTGCTGCGGGCCGAGAAGATCATGGTGGTGCACGGTACGGGCTTCAACTGGCCCGAGCCCGACCACTTCCGCATCGTGACGCTGCCGAACCCCAAGGACCTGGCGGACGCCGTGACGCGGATCGGCAAGTTCCTCGACGGATACGGCCAGCCCTAGGGAGGGCTCGCCAGGCACGAGGCACTCGATACCGGATCGAGCACAACTTTAGAACGGATCCAATGTAGGATGGCCTCCTGACCACGCAGGAGGCCCCCTCATGTACGAGCCGATCCGCACGAAGCCGGTCGTCCACCGTCTGGGCGGCCGCCATTCCGACGCCCACGCCGGCGGCTATCCGCACAGCAGCCGCGCCGAAGCTCTGGACACCCAGCTCGCCGGGCACCTGGCGGCCCTGCTGACCGTCACCGACGAGCTCGGCCTCGACGGCGCAGCCGCCCGTATCGCCGCCCAGGTGACCCGGCTGCGGGGCGGCGCGGAGCCCACGCGGGCGCCGCGCGCCGACATCGCCGGGGCCGCCGAGCTCACCGCCCTGCACCGGCGGGCCCATGACCTCGCCGGCCGCGCGCTGGTCGTCGCCGCGTCCCGCGCCGACACCACCGTCGCGATCCTCGCCGCCGAGCGCATGGACGCGCACGCCGCCGCCCTGGCCTCGCAGAACCTGGCCGGCAGCCTCTGATCGGCCCCGGTCCGGGGCCGCGGAGGCTCCGGACCGGGCGCCACCGCCCTGGCCGGGCCGGGGTATGGCCGGGCCGGCCCCTCGGGGCCGTGTCCGGTGTGCCGCTGCGCGGGGCTCGTGCCCCACCCGCCCTTCCACCGCTCCCCGGACTATGCCCGGACCCGCGCCTCAAACGCCGGCGGGGTCAGAGGACGCCGACGGGGCTCCATGGGGTGAAGTCCGCGGCGGCGACTCCGCACCAGGGGGTTGTTGCCGGGGGCCAGAGGGGGCCCAGGACTTCGGCGTGTTCCGTGACGGCCGGGGCTACGCCCGGGACCTTGACCAGGGCCTGGGCGGAGCGGGTGGCCGGGTCCGGGGCGGCCTTTTCGCGGAACTCGACCGTGACCACGTACGCGCCCGTGCCCTCGGGGCGGCCCGTCACCTCCACCGTCGCCACCACACGGCGGCTGCCCGGGTCGATCCGGCAGCCGGTGACCCGTACGTCCTCCACCGCCGGTCGCGGCGGCGCCGCGCCCGGCTCGCCGCTGGCCCAGACGTACAGGCCCAGCGGGGCGAACACCAGCAGACCGGCCACGACCATCAGGCCGACCGCCCAGCCCTGCCACTTCAACGCGCTCACGCCCATGGGACGATCCTCCCGGCCTGCCGCCCCGCCTGCCAGCACCGGCCGATCCACACAGCATTTCGAAGTGGGACCGCCTGGCCACCTGGCGTTCACTCAACTTCGCGCGGAATGTGGGTTTCCGCGAGCACGCTGCACCCGTGAGACGCATCCTAGGAATCGCCCTGGCGGTCCTCCTCCTCGGCGGCGTGGTCGCCGTCGCCCTCGCCGGAGGAGACAAGACCCCGCGCACGGCAACGAAGACCGTGAAAGGCGTCATCGGATCCGAGAAGTCCGAATACTTCCGCGATCCCGACGTCGTCAAAGCCCTGGCCGACAGGGGCTACACCGTGAAGACCGAAACGTCCGGCTCCTGGGCCATGGACCAACTCGCCCTCAGGCACTTCGACTTCGCCTTCCCCAGCAGCAGCGAACCCGCCCCGGAGATCGAGGCCGCGGCCGGCGTCAAGGGAGCCCAGACCACCAAGCCCTTCTTCTCGCCGCTCGTCGTCATCGCCCGCTCCAACGCCGCCAAGGTGCTCGCCGACAACCACCTCGCCAAGATGACCGGCAAGAACTCCGGGACCCTCCTCATGGGCCCCTACCTCAAGGCCGCCGACGAGAAGCGCAGCTGGCAGCAGCTGTCCGGCTCCGCCGCCCACGCGGAGCTGACCGGCACCGTGTTCATCAAGACCACCGACCCCGCGACGTCCAACTCCGGCGCGCTCTTCCTGGCCGCCACCTCGAACGTCGCCAACGGCAACAACGTGGTCTCCGACCAGGCAGGCATCGACCGCACCGCGCCCCTGATGCAGAAGCTGATCTCCGTCCAGGGCGCCCTGGAGCCGAGCACCGACGACCCCTTCCGGGCCTTCATCTCCGGCAGCGGCGAACCGCTCATCCTCGCGTACGAGTCCCAGGTGGCCTCCCTGCTCCAGCAGAATCCGGTTCCGGGGGACATGGTGGTGCTCTACCCGGACACCACGGTCAACTCCCCGCACACCTTCGTGCCGATCAGCGAGAACGCCAAGGAGCTCGGCGCCCTCCTCGCCACCGACCCGAAGCTGCGCGAGCTGGCCGTCCGGCACGGGTTCCGGCCGCAGAACGGCGTGCCCGAGTTCACCGCGGCCACCGCCGCACACGCCGCGTACCTCAACCCGGAGCTGGCCGGCATCCGCCAGGTCAGCGCACCGACCGTCAAGATCCTGATGGCGCTGGCCGCGCGCGCCAAGGGCTAGGGGGGCTACGTACATGACTCTGACACCACCGGAGGACGGCCCGCTCGTCCTCACCGCCCCCGAGCCCGTCGCCCCCGTCAAGCGGGAGCAGGCTTCGGGCCTCGTACCGCTCCAGGACGGGGTGCGCGAGGAGATGGCCCGCCGGGCCGGGGAGTACGTCGGCTCGCTCGCCGGGATCGACCCCCGCTCCCCCGAGTTCGCGAGCCGCATCGGCGAGATCTCCGGGCTCGGCGCCGCCGACATCCGCAGCGCCGCCCAGCAGTCCAACCGGATGCTCGAGCGGGCCGTACGCTCCCTCGGCTCCGACGGGGGCGGCGACGCCCAGGCCCGCGTCGCGGGCTCCCTGGTCGAGCTGCGCCGCACCGTGGAGGACCTCGACCCGCGGGACACGCCCGCCAAGGGCGTCAAGGCGCTCCTCGCGAAGCTGCCCGGCGGCAACAAGTTCCGCGACCACGTGGCCAAGTACGCCTCGTCGCAGGCCACCCTCAACAAGATCGTGGGCGCGCTGCGCGGCGGCCAGGACGAGCTGCGCCGCGACAACGCGGCCCTGCACACCGAGCGGGCCCGCCTGTGGGAGACCATGGGCAAGCTGCAGGAGTACGCCGTCCTCACCGAGGCCCTCGACACGGCGGTCGGGCAGCGGATCACCGAGGCCGAGCACAGCGACCCTCAGGCGGCCGACACGATGCGCGCCGACCTGCTCTTCCCGGTCCGGCAGAAGCACCAGGACCTGCTGACGCAGCTGGCGGTGTGCGCGCAGGGCTACCTGGCGATGGACGTGGTCCGGCGCAACAACGACGAGCTGATCAAGGGCGTCGACCGGGCCGCCACCACCACCGTGTCCGCGCTGCGGATCGCCGTGATGCTGGCTTCGGCCCTCGACCACCAGCGCAGGGTGATCGAGCAGGTCAACACGTTGCGTACGACCACCGAGGACCTGATCCGCGGGAACGCGGAGATGCTGTCCACGCAGAGCGGGGAGATCCAGCGGATCGCCGCCGACCCGGCGGTCGGCGCGGAGACGCTGCGTACGGCCTTCGCGCAGATCTACCGGACGCTGGACGCGATCGACACGTTCAAGGTGCAGGCCACCGAGAACATGGCCGCCACCGTCGAGTCCCTGACCGGGGAACTGCAGACCGCGTCGGCCTACCTGGCCCGTACGCGTACCTCCGGCGCCCTGGAAGGCGGGGACCGATGACCGTCCGTGGCGTCCGTACCGCTTCGGTGCGCAGACGGCTTGCGGCGGCGGTCGCGCTGGCCGCGACCCTGCTGGGGGCCTCGGCCTGCACCTCCGACGATCCGGATCCGGCGAAGCCCAGCCGGTCGAGGTACCAGGAGGGCAAGCTGCGGGTGCTGGCCTCCAGCGAACTGGCCGACATGGAGCCGGTGCTGAAGGCCGCGAAGGCCGCCACCGGGGTCACCGTCGAGCTGACCTGGTCCGGCACCCTGGATGCGGCCGAGCAGGTCGCCTCGGGCAAGGCCGACGGCAAGTACGACGCGATCTGGCTTTCCTCCAACGACTATCTGCGGCTGCGCCCCGAGACCGCCGGGAAGCTCAGCAGCGAGACCCCGGTGATGTCCTCGCCGGTCGCGCTCGGCGTCCGGGCGGACGCGCTGGCCCGGCTCGGCTGGAAGCCGGAGGACGTCACCTGGTCGGCGGTGCACGAGGCCGTCGCCGCCGGGAAGCTGTCGTACGGGATGACCGACCCGGTGCGCTCCAACTCCGGTTTCTCCGCGCTGGTCTCGGTGGCCTCCGGGCTGTCGGGCGCGCAGGCGGCGCTGACCGAGGAGGACGTGAAGACGGCCCGGCCGAAGCTGAAGGAGTTCTTCGCCGGGCAGAAGCTGACCTCGGGTTCCTCCGGCTGGCTGGCCACCGCGTACGCGAAGCGCGGGGACGTGGACGCGCTGGTGAACTACGAGTCCGTGCTGCTGTCCATGAACCGGGACGCGAAGACCGGCCTGACGGTGATCCGGCCGCGCGACGGCGTGGTCACCGCCCACTACCCGCTGACCCTGCTGACCTCGGCCCCGGCCGGGGCCCGCGAGTCGGGGCGGGCACTGACCGACTACCTGAGCGGCGCCGAGGCGCAGAAGGCGATCACCGAGAAGACCTTCCGCCGGCCGGTCACGGCCGGGGTGCAGCCTGCCGCAGGGCTGAACGCGGACAAGCGGAGGGAACTGCCGTTCCCGGGCACCCGGTCGGTCGCCGACGGACTGCTGGCCTCGTACGAGAACGAGCTGCGCCGGCCCTCGCGCACGGTGTACGTCCTGGACACCTCGGGCTCCATGGCCGAGGAGGACCGCATCGGGCGGCTGCGGTCGGCGCTCACCGAGCTGACGGGCACGGGCGGTTCGGGGACCGGGCAGCGGTTCCGGGACCGCGAGGAGGTGACGCTCCTGCCGTTCGGCGACAAGGTGAAGGAGGTGCTGACGCACGTCGTCGAGCCGGGCAATCCGGGGCCCGCGCTGGATGCGATCCGGGGCGATGTGAAATCGCTCCGGCCGCAGGGGGGTACGGCCGTGTACGGCAGTCTGAAGGCGGCGTACGAGCACCTGGGGAAGGGCAACGCGGACGCGTTCACTTCGATCGTGCTGATGACGGACGGGCAGAGCGGCGACAAGGCGAAGGACTTCGACTCCTTCTACGCCGGGCTGCCGGACGCGCAGAAGCACACGCCGGTCTTCGCGGTGCTGTTCGGGGACTCGGACCGCAAGGAGCTCGCCCACATCACCGAACTGACCGGCGGTCGGCTCTTCGACGCCACCGGCGGCAACGGATCGCTGGACGGAGCCTTCGAGGAGATCCGTGGATACCAATAGACCCGCCGCCGGCGGGAGAGGGCTCGGCACGCGCCTTCTCGACTACCTGGAATCGAAGAAGAACCTGGCCGGCAGCGCCTGCGGCATGGCCGGGCTGGGCCTGACCCTCACCGGGGTCGCGGGCACGTACTGGCCGGTGGTCGTGGCGGGGCTGTACGGCGCGGGCGCGCTGATCACCCCGCCGGAGCGGCCGGCCCCGCCGGAGCCCGAGGGGCCCACCGCGCAGTTGAACGGCGTACGGGAGCAGTTCGGCCGGCTGCGGGAGTACGTGGCCGAGGTGGAGCTGCCCGCTCCGGCCGGGGGGCGGCTCGCGGAGCTGATGGAGCTGTACGGGGCGCTGCTGGAGCCGGGGTGGGTGGCCGACGTGCTGGCCGCCGATCCGGAGTCGGTGCACGCGCTGTCGCGGGCGATCGAGCTGGACGTGCCGGAGTGCGTGGACACGTACAACCGGACGCGCTGGTGGAACCGGCTCACCCCGGGCGGGGAGTCGCCGGAACGCCACCTGGAGCGGCAGCTGTCGCTGCTGTTCGAGGAGGCGGAAAGCGTGACGGCGGACCTCCGCGAAGCAGAGGCCCGCCGTCAGCAGACGCACACGACCTACCTGGAGGAGCGCGGACAACACTCCTGACAGGTATGACTTTTGGCCGGTGCTGCGGTGGGAACCGCTTGGTCGGGGGCTCCCACAGCGGTGGGCGCCGCTTGGTCGGGGGCTCCCACGTTCATTGGCCCTTCTTCAGGGCGCGGCCTCAGCCCAGGCGCTCGACGAGCGCGTGGTACTGGTCCCACAGCTCCTTGGGAGTGTGGTCGCCGTAGGTGTTCAGGTGCTCGGGGACCAGGGAGGCCTCGTCCCGCCACACCTCCTTGTCGACGGTGAGGAGGAAGTCCAGGTCCTCGGCCGCGATGTCGAGGCCGTCGGTGTCGAGGGAGGCCACGGTCGGCAGGATGCCGATGGGGGTCTCGACGCCCTCGGCCTTGCCGTCGAGGCGCTCGACGATCCACTTCAGGACGCGGCTGTTCTCGCCGAAGCCGGGCCACACGAACTTGCCGGCGTCGTTCTTGCGGAACCAGTTCACGTAGTAGATCTTCGGGAGCTTGGACTGGTCCTTGCCCTTGGCGACGTCGACCCAGTGGCCCATGTAGTCGCCCATGTTGTAGCCGCAGAACGGCAGCATGGCGAACGGGTCGCGGCGCAGCTCGCCGACCTTGCCCTCGGCGGCGGCGGTCTTCTCGGAGGCGATGTTCGAGCCGATGAAGACGCCGTGGTTCCAGTCGAAGGACTCGGTGACCAGCGGCACGGCGGAGGCGCGGCGGCCGCCGAAGAGGATCGCGGAGACCGGGACGCCCTTGGGGTCCTCCCACTCGGGGGCGATCGTCGGGCACTGGGACGCCGGGACGGCGAAGCGGGCGTTGGGGTGGGCCGCCGGGGTCTCGGACTGCGGGGTCCAGGCGTTGCCCTTCCAGTCGATGAGCTCGGCCGGGGGCTCCTCGGTCATGCCCTCCCACCAGACGTCGGAGCCGTCCGGGGTGAGCGCGACGTTGGTGAAGACGGTGTTCGCGTACATCGTCTTCATGGCGTTGGCGTTGGTGTGCTCGCCGGTGCCGGGCGCGACGCCGAAGAAGCCGGCCTCGGGGTTGATCGCGTACAGGCGACCGTCCTCGCCGAAGCGCATCCAGGCGATGTCGTCGCCGATGGTCTCGACCGTCCAGCCGGGGATCGTGGGCTCCAGCATGGCCAGGTTCGTCTTGCCGCAGGCGCTCGGGAACGCGGCGGCGACGTACTTCGCCTCACCCTGCGGCGGGGTGAGCTTGAGGATCAGCATGTGCTCGGCGAGCCAGCCTTCGTCGCGCGCCATGACGGAGGCGATGCGCAGCGCGTAGCACTTCTTGCCGAGCAGGGCGTTGCCGCCGTAGCCCGAGCCGTACGACCAGATCTCGCGGGTCTCGGGGAAGTGCGAGATGTACTTGGTGGTGTTGCAGGGCCACGGCACGTCGGCCTGGCCCTCGGCGAGCGGAGCGCCGAGGGTGTGGACGGCCTTGACGAAGAACCCGTCGGTGCCGAGCTCGTCGAGGACGGGCTTGCCCATGCGGGTCATCGTGCGCATGGCGACCGCGACGTAGGCGGAGTCGGTGATCTCGACGCCGATCGCGGAGAGCTCGGAGCCGAGGGGGCCCATGCAGAAGGGGACGACGTACATCGTCCGGCCCTTCATGGAGCCGCGGAAGATACCTTCCTGCCCGGCAAAGATCTCCTTCATCTCGGAAGGAGCCTTCCAGTGGTTCGTCGGGCCCGCGTCCTCCTCCTTCTCGGAGCAGATGAAGGTCCGGTCCTCGACGCGCGCGACGTCGGACGGGTCGGAGGCGGCGTAGTACGAGTTGGGGCGCTTGCCCTCGTCGAGCTTCTTGAACGTGCCCTTGGCGACGAGCTCCGCGCACAGGCGCTCGTACTCGGCCTCGGAGCCGTCACACCAGACGACCCGGTCGGGCTGGGTGATCGCTGCGATCTCGTCCACCCAGGAGATCAGCTCCTGGTGGGACGTCGGGAGGGAAAGGGGAGCCGCGTTCTCGCGCGCCACGATTGCTCCTTGTTGAGGGGTTGTTTGGTGTTTGCCCCGTGGGGGCTGCGACCCGGACGCTTCGCGCTCCGCTCATCCGGTGCCGACCGCACTCATCTGATCATCCGGTGGATGTGCGCATATGTCCAGGGGGCCTCTCACGTGAGCATCGCCACTCCCGTCAATCTTCCGTAAAGCGCACCAACGGAAACCTACGGACCCGTAGGTAGCATGGCGGCCATGAGTTCTGACGCCGCCGCCATGCCGGTCGACGCCGTACCGGCCGTACCCGACGCCTCCGAGGCACCGGAAGCCAAGCCGCTGATGCGCGGCTGGCTGCACACCGGGATGTTCCCTGCCGTCGTCATCGCGGGCCTGGCACTGATGGCCTTCACCGAATCGACCCGGGCCCGGGTGGCGTGCGGGGTGTACGTCCTCACGGCCTGCCTGCTGTTCGGCGTCAGCGCGGTGTACCACCGCGGCACCTGGGGCCCCCGGGGTGAAGCCATCCTGCGGCGTCTCGACCACGCCAACATTTTTCTGATCATCGCAGGGACCTATACCCCGCTGACGGTGCTCCTGCTCCCGCCCTCCACCGGACGGACGCTCCTGTGGGCGGTCTGGATCGCGGCCGCGGCCGGCATCGCCTTCCGGGTCTTCTGGGTCGGCGCCCCGCGCTGGCTCTACACCCCCTGCTACATAGCGATGGGCTGGGCGGCGGTCTTCTTCCTCCCCGACTTCATGCGCACCGGCGGCATCGCCGTCCTGGTCCTGGTGATCGTCGGCGGGCTCCTCTACAGCGTGGGCGGCGTGATCTACGGCATGAAGCGCCCGAACCCCTCCCCCCGCTTCTTCGGCTTCCACGAGGTCTTCCACTCGCTGACGCTGGCCGCCTTCGTGGCCCACTACGTCGGCATCTCGCTGGCGGCCTACCAGCACTAGGGGGTCGAACCGGTGGAGCCCCGCCGCGGTGCGCGGCGGGGCTCCGTTCTGCCGGGGCGGCTACGTGCAGGCGTAGCCGTCGCCGTCCGGGTCCAGGCGCAGCGGGTCGCTGCCGTTGACCTTCATGCGCCGGGGGTACTGGTGGGAGGCCAGCCAGTCGCAGCGGGCCTTCGTCGTCGCCTTCACCTCCGCCGGGAAGTTCGCCGGGACGCACTGGCTGACCGTGCCGTAGTGCCGGTCGCAGCCGGCGACGCTCGGCGCGACGGGCACCGAGTCCCGCTTGCCGGGGTTCTGCTTGGGGGCCGCCTGCGGCGCGTCCGCGAAGTCGTGGACGTGCGGCGACGGGGCCTCCGCCGTGGCCGCGAGCGCCGACGGGCCGCCCAGGTGCACCCAGGTCGCCACCGACGGGATGCCGTTCGCGTCGACGCCGAAGAGCATGTACCAGCCCGGCGGGGCCAGGTTCGGGTTGCTGGTGACGTTCAGGTCGATGGTCGTGTTGTCGACCACCGACATCGGCAGGTCCACGAACCGCTGGTTCGGGTCCGAGGAGTGCGTGACCGCCGCCGGACGGATCAGCTCCGCCTTGGCGATCGGCCGGTCGACGGTGATCCGCTGCGTGTCCCCGTACACCCACTGCGTGTCGATCACCGAGGTGAGCTTCGGGCGCGCGCCCTTGAACAGGTACGGCGGGGTGTAGATCGACACGTTGTTGTTGTACGTGCCGTTGCCCGGGTTGTCGCCGACCGTCATGACCCGCCCGTCGGGCAGCAGGAAGGCGCCCGAGTGGTACGTCCGCGGGATCGGGTCGGCCGGCAGCCCGGCCTTGTAGGTGTTGGTCACCGGGTCGAAGAACGAGGCCTCGTACACCGGGTCGGCCCGGTCGTGCAGCCCGCCGCCGGTCTCCAGGACCTTGCCGTCCGGCAGCAGCACCGCCGACACGTACATCTTGCCCTCGGCCCCGGTCTGCGCCCGCTTGACGCCGCCCACGTCGACGAGGCCCTGCGGCAGATCAGGACCCGCGGTGTACGCGGGGCTCGGCGCCTTCAGGTCGATCAGCTCGGTGAGCCGGTGGGCCGCCGGGTTCGACTCGTTGTTGCCGCCGCCGATCGTCAGGACCCGCTGGTCCTGCGCGGGCGGGAGCAGCACGCTCGCCGACTCGTCGCGCTCGTCCTTCTTGCGCAGCCCGGGCACGTCCGTGATCGTGTTGGCGTTGTAGTCGTAGAGCGACGCGCCGCTGCCCTGCGTGCCGTTGCCGAAGGTGTGGCTGCCCGAGTAGAAGAGCCGCCCGTCCTGCATCAGGATCATCGACGGGTACAGGCCCCAGTACGACCAGGTCTGGTTGACCTCGTTCATCGGGAGCCACTTGCCCTGCGCCGCCGAGAACTTCTCCGCGGTCACGTTGCCCGTCGAGTCCTCCTTCAGACCGCCGAAGGAGATCACGTCGCCGTTGCCGAGGATCGTCGCCGACGGGTACCAGTGCCCGCCGTTCATGTCGTTGGTCCTCGTGTACGCCTCGGTGGCGGGGTCGAAGACGTAACTGTCCTTCAGCCCCTGGTAGCCGATCTTGCCGTCGGCGGACGGGTACCCCTTGTTGCCGCTCATCACGAGCACCCGGCCGTCCGACAGCTGCACGTGCCCCGCGCAGAACATGTCCACCGGCGTCGGGATCGTCTTGAAGGACCCGTTCGCCGGGTCGTACACGGCCGAGGTGAACGTGCCGGCGTTGAACTGGGCGATGTCGTTGCCCGAGCCCGCGATCAGCAGCACCTTGCCTCCCCCAGAGCCTCCGGCCTGGGAGGTGCCCCCATTCAGGACGACGGCGTGCATCGAGCGCACCGGGTTCTTGGCCGGGATCACCTCCCACTTGCCCTTGGCACACTGCTCGGCCGTGCCCGTGCACCCCGGCTGCGGCGGGGCCGCGCCGACCTCCTCGAGCGCGTAGTCGTCGGTGGTGAGCGTGCCCACCCCGTAGACCGACAGCCCCCACGTGATCTTGTCGGTACCGGGCGGAACGGCGGGCGTACGGACCTCCGTACGCGCCCAGCCGGCGCTGACCGGAGGATTCTGCAGGTCGGTCCAGTACTGCCAGCCCGCGGTGGTGTCGTGGCGGAACACGGTCACCGACACGTCCGGGGTGTTCGACTTGTACCAGGCGGACAGGTCGTACTGCCTGCCCGGCACCACGGTCGGGGCACAGGTGGTGTTCTCCGTGACCAGCGCCTTGCGGTCACCGCTGAGGCGGCGGGTCAGCGAGACCTTCATGGCCTTGGTGCCGCTGTGCGCGTCGGCGACGGTGGCGTAGCTGAAGTCGTTGTCGCCCCAGCCGGACTTCTCCCAGCAGGAGGGCATGTCGTCGCCGGGGGCGCCGGCGGTCTCGAAACCGGAATTGGTGAGCAGATTGGGCGGTCCGGCCGTGGCCTGCTGCGGTGCGGTGAGCAGCAGACCCGCGGTCATCGCCCCGACGGCCAGCAGGGCGGCGCGCCGCCCGGCCTTCCGCCGGATGTTCGCTGGCATGGACGAGTTCCCTTCTGTTCTGTGCGGTTCGGTGCGGCTCAGCTCCTGGTGGTGCGTGCCGTACGACGCGTGCGTGCATGCGTTTGTGCACGCGTACGAGCCTTGCGCGGCAGGTAGACGAGGGCCTCGGTGGCCGCGAACCGCAGGACGAACGTGGCGACCAGGGCGAGGGCGGTGGCGGACAGCACCTCCATGCCGAATCTGCCGACGAACAGGGCGATCAGCGGGATGCGCAGCAGCAGGTCGGCATTGGCCAGCACGGCGAAGCGGCCGATCCGGTCCGCCCAGTGGCGGTGGCGGCGCCGGTCACGGAAGAGCAGGGTCTCGATGAGGGCGAAGTTCCAGAGCACCCCGGCCTGGTTGGCGGCGATCTCGGCCGGGAGGTAGTGCATCCCGGCGTGCGTCAGCAGCCACAGGGCCAGGAGGTTCGGGACGAAGCCGGAGAGCCCGATCAGCCCGAAGCCGATCATCCGGGCCAGCGGGGTCGCCGAGCGCAGCGTGGCCAGGTGGGCCAGGAACCGCATCCCCTCGCGGGCGCTCGACTTGGACTCGCCGCAGTAGCGGTCCTGGAAGACGAACGGCACCTCGGCGACCTCGGCGGGGCGGCAGCGCACCGCCAGTTCCAGCAGGATCTTGTAGCCGAGGGGTTTGAGGGCGTCCGCGGTGACCGCCGCGCGGCGCATGGCGAAGAAGCCGCTCATCGGGTCGCTGATCCCGCGCAGGGCGCGGGGGAACAGCCCCTTGGTGAGCCAGGTGGCGCCGCGCGAGACGGCGATGCGGTAGCTCCCGGCGAGCCCGGCCCGGCTGCCTCCGGGGATGTAGCGGGAGGCGACCACGAGGTCGGCGCCGGTGCGTTCGCCCTCGCCGACGAGCTCGGGCACCAGGTGCGGCGGGTGCTGGAGGTCGGCGTCCATGACCACGATCCAGTCGGTGTCCGCCCGCTCCACGCCCTCGACGACGGCGCCGCCCAGGCCCCCGACCGCCCGCTCCCGGTGCAGGACGGACACCGGGAAGGGCAGGTCGAGCGCGGCCTTCTCGATGACGGCCGGGGTGTCGTCCGTGGAGTCGTCCACGAACAGCACCTCGCAGGGCAGGTGGGCGGGGAGCGAGTCGGCGAGCCGGCTCAGCAACTCGCCGATGTTCCCCGCCTCGTTGAAGGTCGGGATGATGAGGGTGACGCTGCCCGCCTCCTCCTCCCCCTCCTCCGGAACAGGAAATTCCGCTTTGCTGAGGGCATGCGGGGTCCACAGGTCCTCGCTCATGGCCGATCAGCTCCCGTCGACTCGGTCGGTCCTGCGGATCTCGATGCGGTCCTCGCCTGAGCCGAAGACGGCCACCGCGGTTGAATGTTCCAGCGCGGCCTTCACGTTGGGCAGGTCCACCGCGTCCCGGCGGACGGTGGGCGAGGAGACCACGTAGTCGATGTCCCGCCAGCCGCGCGGCAGCGTCTTGGTGACGGCCGGGTCCAGATCGGCCTTGTAGAACCAGATGGCGCCGGGCCCGGGCTCGAAACCGTGGTGGACGGCGTCCAGCCAGAGCGCGTCGTCGACCAGGATCCGGGTGCGCCCCGGGTCGGGCACCTCCCGGCCCAGCCAGGCGGCCGCCTGCCGGTACGGGGCGTTCGCGTCGGCCGTCAGCGCGGTGCGGTTGCCGTCGTACCAGCGCGGCAGCACGTACACCGCGGCGGCCGCGGCGAGTACGCCGACCAGCGCCCGGCGCCCGTACGTCATGGACCGGCGCTCCCCCGGCCTACGGCGGCGGCGCAGCACGGCGTGCGTGACGCTGGCCGCGCCCCCGGCGAGGACCAGCGCGAGGAACGGCAGCGCCTGGATCACGTACATCGCCGGCAGGTAGCCGGACGGCCGCAGGGCGACGGCCGCGAGGATGACGGCAGCGAGCGCCGGGCCGGCGAGCGCACGGGCGGTGACCGACCACCGGACGGTGAGGATCAGGAGGAGCGCCCCGGCAAGTCCGCCGAGCGGCAGGACGGTGTCGTAGTACAGCCAGGACCGGAACACCCCGTTCGAACCGGAGCCGGGGGTGAGGATGAAGCCCGAGCCCGGGCGGCTCATCTGGTACGTGATGCCGTCGATCAGCGAGACGTGCCCGGCGCCGGGCAGCAGCTCGCTGTTGAGCAGCGCGTACAGCGGGTACGAGAGCCCGATGAGCGCGCAGGCCGTGATGGCGCCGGTGAGGGCGAACTTGCGGGTGTCGCGGTGGCTGTGGCGCCACATCGTCACCAGCAGCGCCGGCAGCACCACCAGCATCGTCTCCTTGGTCAGGACGGCGGTGGCGGCCGCGAGTCCGGACCCGAAGTGGTGCCACAGGTGGCGGCTGGGGGACGCGGCCAGGCAGAAGGCCAGCAGCATCCACATCACGGCGAGGTTGTCGAGGAAGATCTCCCGCTGGAGCACGACGGAGAGCGGGGAGAACCCGAAGAGGGCCATCGCCAGTCCGGCCGCCCAGCGCGGCAGCCACAGCCGGCGCGCGAGGACGTAGATCAGCACGGAGCTGACGGCGGAGACGGCGAGCATCGAGAAGCGCATCGGCGCGACGGTCATCCAGTCGGGCACGAACAGGGAGGGCAGGTACGTCAGGCCGGCTATCTGTATCCACCCCAGCGGCGGATGGTCGTACCAGTACGTGTAGTGCGCGAGGCCGTCTCCCTGCTGGACGGCCCATGCCTGGGCGAGGTACGTGCCCTCGTCGTCGCTCAGGGTCGGGAAGTGCGTGATGTTCCAGCCCTGGACGAGGACGATCGCGAGCAGGACCACCCCGCAGAGCAGCAGGTCGGGGCGGGAGGAGCGGAAGCGGACGAGGGGGTGGGCCGGGGCGGGCGGCCGCACCCCGAGGCCGCCGCGGCTGCCGCGGCCGCCGGGGCTGCTCGGGCCGCGCTGGGCGGGGACGCGGGGCTCGGCGACGGTCGTGGCGGCGGAGGCCGTGGCGGTGGTCGTCGCGGCGCCGGACTGGGGATCAGTGGCCGTGGGCAGGGTGGCGGTCACTGGTGGCTGTCCTCTCGGATCGCGGTGGACGCGCCGGCGGCGGAGGCCGCGGCGGTGGCGCTGATCGGAGCGAGGTGGGCGCCGGTGTGGCTGGTCAGCTCCCACTCGTTGCGGCCGCGCTGCTCGCGCCAGACCGCACGGATCGCGGCGCCCGCCAGCATCACCTGGTAGAACGGACCGCCGACGATGAGTTTGAGGTAGTGCACGAAGCGGACGCGCAGGCCGTACTGTCGGCCGAAGTCGTGCAGGCCGACGATCTCGAACACGAACGTCACCATCGCCGTGATCATCGGCAGGAAGGTGATGATCGCGACGCCGACCGGCACGTCGAGGAAGACCGCGACGGCGAAGTTCACCGGGATGATCACCCCGGACGCGGCCTGCATGAACGGCGTCATCAGCGTGTAGCGGGCCAGCCAGCGCTGGCCGCGGCCGGGCAGCTGCTGCCAGTCCTTCTTCCGGTAGACCTGGAGGAAGCCCTGGTTCCAGCGGGTGCGCTGCTTCAGCAGGCTCATCAGCGAGCCGGGCGTCTCCTCACGGGTGACCATGTCGGAGTCGTACGCGACGACCACCTTCTTGCCGACCGAGGAGAGCCGTACGCCCAGGTCGCAGTCCTCGGCCAGGCAGTTCTGGTCCCAGCCGCCGGCCTCGCGGAGCACCTCGGTGCGGACGAAGACGGTGTTGCCGCCGAGCGGGATGAACCCCTTCTCGGCGTGCAGGTGCAGCCGGGAGCGGAACCAGAAGAAGTACTCCAGGCAGTTGCGCAGGCTGTACCAGCTCGAGTGGAAGTTGATGAGCTGGACCCCGCCCTGGACCACGTCGGCCGCGGTGGAGCGGAACGCGTGGTCGACGTGGGCGAGCAGCTCCGGGTGGACCTGGTCCTCGGCGTCGAAGACCCCGACGATGTCGCCCCGGCAGTGCGGGAGGGCGGTGTTGAGCGCCTTCGGCTTGTTCTTCGTCTCGTGGTGGTCGACGACGACCCGTACGCGCTCGGGCGCCTTGGCGGCGGCTGCCCCGGCGACGGCGGCCGTCTCCGGGTCGTCGTGCCCGACGATGACGATGATCTCGTAGTCGGTGTGGCTCGATTCGAGCAGCCGCTCGATCGTGTGCTGCAGGACCGCCTGCTCGTGCCGCGCCGGCAGGAGGAGCGAGAAGGCCAGCCGGCCCTCGCCGTCGGGCCGGTCGAACCGGGTGGAGGCGAGCGTCTCGGGCGTGCGCCACGCGTGCATCTGCCACCACAGCGTGAACGCGGCCATCCAGAAGAGCGCAAACGAAATCATGGATATGACGACAGAGGTGTACAAAACGTCCCCCACAGACATGCCGCGACACCCGGCGGCAATCGGCAAACCCCCCAGGGGATCAAGGCGGGCCCCCCGGCCCGCCCGCCCCTGCTTCCCCCTCGGGCGCACCCCCCAGTGCGCTGTTCCGGCAACTCCCCAGCGACTCCCGAAGACACGAGACTAGGCAGCAAAAATGAAACTCAGGCGCTGCGCAGTTAAAAATGCGTTTCCGAACTTGCCCACAGGTAACCGGAATTGACGGCACTCCGACAGATTCAGGGATGAACCGCGCCCAACTGCTCCGCAAGCTCGACCGGGTCTGTCGTAGGCCGCGCGCAGACGAAATGTCGACACACATACGCCGTGGGAAGGTCGTGCACGAGTGTGCGCTCGGCCAGGAGGGGGAACTCGCCCCCGCTGCCGTCCGCCGCCCGCGGCAGACCGACCGCCACCACAGCCCCGGGAGCCGTCCCCAGCAACGCCGTCCGGTGCAGCCCGGCCAGAGCCGGATCGTCCGGATGCCCCACCACCGCCACCTCGCGCGGACCGTCGAGCAACGCCTCCGCCACCGCGAGCCCGTGCCCGATGAAGCGCGGCACGCGCGGACCCAGCGCGTGCACCACCCCCAGCGCCCGCTCGGCCGCCGTGCGGTGTGCCTGCGAGCCGGTGTGCGCCGCGTACGAGAGGAGCGCGCCGGCCGCGGCCGTCCAGCCGGACGGGGCCGCGGTGTCGGTCGGGTCCTGGGGCCGGCGGATGAGCTGCTCGGCGTCGTGCGCGGTGTCGTAGAGGGAGCCGTCCTCGGCCGTGAACCGGTCCAGGACCAGGTCGACGAGGAACCCGGCGAACTCCAGCCAGACCCCCTCGCCGGTCACGGCCGCCAGCGCGAGGAAGCCCTCGGCGACGTCCCCGTAGTCCTCCAGCACCCCGGCGTTGGCGCCGACGCGCCCGTCCTTGCTGGTCCGGGCCAGCCGCGCCCGGCCGTCCATGTGCACCCGGACGAGGAGGTCCGCGGCCTCGGTCGCCCGCTCCACCAGGTCCGGCCGGTCGAAGTACGCCCCGCACTCGGCGAGGGCCGCGATCGCCAGGCCGTTCCAGGCGGCCACGACCTTGTCGTCCCGCCCGGGCGCGGGCCGCCCGGCGCGCGCCGCCAGCAGCCGCTCCCTGATCCCGGCGATCACGCCGGCGTCCACGACGGGCCCGTCCTGCGGCAGCTGGAGCACCGACGCGCCGTGCTCGAAGGTGCCCTCCTGCGTGACCCCGAAGTACGCGGCGGCCAGGGCCCCGTCGTCCTCGCCGAGCACCTCGTCCAACTGGGCGGGTGTCCAGGCGTAGTACGCGCCCTCCGCATGCTTGCCGGTCAGCGGATCCTCGCTGTCCGCGTCGAGCGCGGAGGCGAAGCCGCCCTCGGCGGTGCGCAGGTCGCGCACCATGAAGTCGGCGGTCTCGAGCGCGACGCGCCGGGCGAGGCCGGAGCCGGTGGCCCGCCAGAGATGCGCGTACACCCGGCACAACAGCGCATTGTCGTACAGCATCTTTTCGAAATGGGGCACGACCCACTCCCGGTCGACGGAGTACCGGGCGAACCCACCCCCCAACTGGTCGTAGATCCCGCCGCGGGCCATGGCCTCACAGGTGTCGGCGGCCATCTGCAGCGCCCCCTCGCCCCCGGTGCGCGCGTGGTGGCGCAGCAGGAACTCCAGGACCATGGACGGGGGGAACTTCGGCGCCCCGCCGAAGCCGCCGCGCACGGCGTCGTACTCGCGGGTCAGCCCGAGCAGCGCCTGCGCCAGCTCCTCGGCGCCGGGGGCACCGGCCTTGCCGTAGTCCAACTGCCGCCCGGCGAGGTCCCGCACGATCCGCTGCGCAACCTCGGCCACCTCCTCGGGCCGCCCGGCCCACGCGGTCCGCACGCCCTCGAGCACCTGCATGAAGGAGGGCATCCCGTGCCGGGGCTCGGGCGGGAAGTAGGTCCCGAAGTAGAAGGGCTCGGCGTCGGGGGTGAGGAACACGGTCATGGGCCACCCACCCTGCCCGGTGGCCGCCTGCACGGCTTCCATGTAGACGGCATCGACGTCGGGCCGCTCCTCGCGGTCCACCTTGATGTTGACGAAGTGCTCGTTCATGTAGGCGGCGGCCAGCTCGTCCTCGAAGGACTCGTGCGCCATGACATGGCACCAGTGGCAGCTGCTGTACCCGACGCTGAGCATCACGGGGAGCCCCCGCTCCCGCGCCTCCGCGAAGGCCTCCGGCGACCAGGGCCACCAGTCGACGGGGTTGTCTGCGTGCTGGAGCAGATACGGCGAGGTCTCGTTCGCGAGGCGGTTCGGCATGGAGCCATCCTCGCGCACCCGGCCTCCGCCCCGCCCATGCGCCACAGGGCAGCGCACGGGTCGGAGAAGGCCCGACTCAGTGCGCGACGGCCTCATGCGGGACTCAGAGCCGATCAACCCCTTGACGGGGTCTTTCTCCAGGGTTCAAACAGGGTCTTGCCCAGTAACCGCAGGGGTCGGCCGTCCAAAATTGGAGCCGTGCCCAGGGCGTGTTCCCCGAGCTAGGACCAGGGTCGCCGGCGGGCACGCGCGGGAACTTCCGATCCACCCTCCCCCTCCAGGGGGTTGCACAAGCGCATGGGGCCGTCACTCGATCGGCCCACAGTGAGCCTTTTCCATCTTCAGTCTGAGCTGGCCTGATGCAGGCAGAGGACAGCCTGGACGAGGCTCGTGATGCGAGTGGTCGAGCATCGCAGCTTGCGCAGCAGTCGCCAGGACTTGAGGGTGGCGACGGCCAAGGGACACGGACCGTGCCGCCGGCTCCGCGGTACGCCTTGTCGGCCCAGCACGGGACGCTGGCCTCGGCAAGAGCATCGATGATGCCGTTCTCGCGAGCAGCGCGGACGTCGTGGACGGCTCCGTGAAGGGCGGGAGATGCCCACAACAGACGTCCGGAAGGTTCGGCGATGACCTGCACATTCATTCCGTGTTTCTTGAGCTTGCCGGAGTAGAAGGGTCGGTCGGCGGCGATCCGGTCGACGGCGGGAGCCTGCCATCCAGCAGGACGTACGCGCTTCGGTGATGTAGCGGTAGGCGGTGGTGGTGCCGATGCCGAACGCGGCCGCGAGTTGGGCGTCGGGGGGCCGTTGCGGAGGTGGGCAAGGGCGAGCAGGGCCTGCCGGCCGGCACTCAGGCGCCGCCATCGGGTGCCGAGCAGCCGGCGGTGTTCTCTCAGGCAAGTGGTGAGGAAGCGCAGGACAGAGCTGGAGAGGTCCACTCGGGAGGGGTAGACAAGCACACGAAGCCCTTGGTGGAGACGGTTCTTCTTGGTCGAAAACCATCTACCAGGGGCTTCGCTACGTTGTCAGCCCAACCACCGCATCCTGCCGACAGGTTGGAAAAGGCTCAAGAACCTCGACAATCCTCATTCTTGCTGGTCAGGGGCATTTTTCGCTTACCTGACCACCTGTCGGACAGCCTGCTTCATGAAGGCGTGACGTTAAGCAGGTGCACACAGATCAAGCCATCTGCTGCAGTGCCTACCGGCGAGACTTGGGGAATCGGTTCGCTGCAAACCGTGGGAAATGGTACAGCTTGCACTGGATCGAGTCGACAAACCAGCCAAAGTGCTCTGCAGCGATGCTTAATGAGATTGACTGCCGTTATTCCCTGGCTGAGGATGCTCCTGGAACTCCCACATGGGGATCCTAGGAGGGGGATGTAGCATGAGGAATTTCGGAAGAGCGATAACTTTCGGCTTCGTGAGCGTGGTACTCGCAGTCTTTGGCATTTCCACCCCAGCAGCCGCAGGTGGTGCTCAGGTTGGCACCGTTACGGGCGACGCTGGCCTTGACGCGACCGCCGGTCTCAAGGTCGGGCAGCCCGTCATCCACAAGCGCGGCGACGGAGTGAAGCCGCCCGCAGAGCTGGGAAACCCCTCTGAATGGGGTGTGGTAAAGATCGAAGTCAATGCGTCGACGAGTTCTTTTCAGCCGCTGGCAAATACCTGCCAAAACGTCACTCGCGGCACCTGGTGCTACGGATGGGACAAGGTCGATCCTGGAAAGAAGTGCTACTCAAACTACATGGCAAGTGTGGAACATAAATCCACAGTGCGTGTAAAGAACGTGGACTACTCCAGCGGCTGGGTGGGTGCAGGTGGAACCTCCTATGCGTATGCATATTCGGGCCTGCAGTACACGTGCTACAGCTACTACTCCAACGCCTAGTTCCCGCGGCGCGGGTTCAAGCCGTCCCAACTGGGGCAGCTAGTGTGCGACTCGGGGCCTGCACGAGGAATCGTGTGGGCCCAGAGTTGTGCCGTCCCTGCATATTTTCCGAATGGATAGGAGAGAGGGATATCAAAGACCTTTCGCTCGCTCGCGCTGTATCCCTGGCGTTGCCGCTAGGGGCTGGCCTGCTACTTGGGCTGGTGGGTCCTTTTGCTGAAAAGTCGGGTAGCCCCGTTGGTGTGGTTGTGGGTGTTATCTTCTCCAGTGGGTGGTCGTGGGCCTGTTTTGCATTTCTGGTGGGATATTTTCGGCAATCAAAAATCGAATCAACCATACTGGCTTCTTTTGGGTTGGCTATCGGTGTAGTCGCTTACTATATTTCGAAAGATTGGGGTTCTGTCGGTCAGGACGGAATGGCGACCGGCGTCTCAAGTGGAGGAACGTCCTCTAAGATCGAAGCGTGGGCATTTTTCGCGTTTGCATTCGGGGCACCTCTTGGGTTCTTGGGTAACGTCGCACGAGTGCCAGGTGTTGGCGGCCTCTTCTTTCGGCTGCTCATCCCACTCGTGGCCTATTATGAGATGTCTATGCGCTTGGCTGACGAGGCACGGGGGCTGGATTCGATTATCGTCAATCTCTGGACGGTGATTCGCGTCATTGCGGTTGTGGCTGCGCTTGCCATGGTGGGTCACACAATCTGGAGCTTTTGGCGCGCTCGGCGTAGTCGTTATTCGAGATCTGAAGAGCGCGATTGCCGAAAAGCTCGTGAGGTGAGCTGATCCCCGCGCTTCTTGTCCGCCGAGCTGGTCGGCACCGCCGGGAGCTCGGTACCCGTTGGCGGCGCCTGAGCGCGGGCCGGCAAGGCCCTGCTCACCGTCGCTCATCTGCGCAACGGCTACACCTATGCTCAACTCGCCGCCGGGTTCGGCATCGGGACCACCACCGCCTACCGGTACATCAACGAGGCCGTCGCGCTTCTGGCCGCCCTCGCCCCCACCCTCGCGGAAGCCATCCGGACATCCGGGCGGCCCGCGAACACGGCATACTCGGCGCTCTCGGCGAGGCCGACATCACCTGCTGGGCGGACGAGGGACACCAGGGTGCCGGAGGCGCCGTCCGGGTTCCCTACCGCGGCCGATGGGAGACGCTCTCCACAGGCCAGCAGGCCGTCAACCGGTCCCACGCGAAGATCTGAGCCCTCGTTGAGCAAGCCGTCGCCACCCTCAAATCCTGGCGGCTCCTCCGCAAGCTCCGATGCTCCGCCACCCGCATCACGCGTCTCGTCCCGGCCGTCCTCACCCTGCACCTGGCCAGCTCAGAGTGAGGTTGGAAAAGGCTCAGTGGCAGCGTGCCGAGCCGGGGCAGCGCGTGAGAGCGGCGGAAAGCGCGAGCGGTGACGAAGTGACCCTGAATCCGGGCTACCTCTTTCCTCGCGCACCCGACGGGACGGCGGCGGGAGCGGGAGGCGGCGTGGCCGGAGGTCAGGTGCGGGTGCACATGTGGATCGACATGGTGCCGGAGGGGTCCATGTGGCGGATGCGGAGTTCGGTGCCGTTGTACGCGATCTCCAGGCGGCCGAACACGTCCTGGGCGCCCATCGGGTACCAGGGCAGCTGGAGTGCGAGGGAGTCCTCCTTGACGGTGTCGGGGACCTTCTCGGCGACGGAGGTGGCGATGTCGGGGTCCGTGAGGTGCTGTGGGCCGGAGAGGACCTGGAGGTCCAGGCGGCCGCGATGCAGGGACCAGCGGCCGGTCCAGGTGCCGGCGATGCCGGACCAGACGATGGTCCAGGTGCCGTCGGGGCGGACGGCGGCCCGGCCGGTGTCCTTGCGGTTCTCGCCGGACAGGGTCGAGCGGATCTCCCAGGAACCCTTGACGAACTCGGCGAAGGCCCGGCCCACCACTCCGGAGGCCGCCGCGGCGGTGGGTGCCGGAGGGGAGGGCGATGGAGAGGGGGAAGCCGCTGCGGGGGGCGGGGTGGTGGGCTTGTCCTTGCCCGTGCAGGCGGACAGCAGCGCCGCGCCCGCGCCGAGCGCGAGGTAGCGCAGGGCGGTGCGGCGGCCGACGAAGCGGGCCGCCGCGCGTATCTCTCGTACCGTCACCAGGTCCCCGGAGTCGTTCAGTTGGATCTTGCACGAGTCTACGGCCGCGCCTCACCTGAGCAGCGGCGCCAGGTCGTGGGTCCAGGCGTCGCGGGCCTGGGGCCAGGTGGGGGTGCAGCCGCGGGTGCGGTCGGCCAGGTCGGCGTGGCGCTCGGGGGCCGCGCCGTGGAGCAGGCAGAGGTGGGCGGCGGCCCGGGCGGCGGGCGGTGCGTGCTCGTCGCGGCCGCCGTCGGGGTCCGGGGGCGTACGGGCGTAGGCCTCGGCGGCGGTGCGGAGCGCCCGTTCGCCGTCCGGGCCCTCGCGGATCAGCATGAGCGCGGCGAAGCGGTCGGCGGCGTCCTCCTCGGCGCGGTCCCCGCCGTACGGCAGGTCGAGCGCGTCGACGAGGGCGTGGCCGGCTTCGTGGTAGAGCGTCTCGGTCATCACGTCGGCCAGTTCCCCGTCCGTCGTGACGAGCTCCCGTTCCTCCGTCAGGTCGTCGTAGCAGAGCTCGATCCGCCGGGTTTCGGGGTCGTAGCCGGAACCCTCCCCGGCGCAGGAGCGGGCGAGGACCGTGACCTGGTACGGGAGGTCGAGGTAGGCGTTGAGGGCGTCGGCCGCGCGCTCCGCCAGTCGCCGCTCGCGCAGGAAGCGGGCGGGGGCGGGGTCGGCCGCCGCCGGTTCCTCGTACCGGGGTACGAATCCGTGTGGCGCGGGCCCGGGCTGTGCGCCGCAGCCGGCCAGGGCGAGGAGTACGGACACGCACGGTACGAGGGTCTTCCACCGTCGGCTCACCGGCCCAGTCTAGAACGTACATATATGCACGCGAGCGACCGGACTTGGGCCAACTCCCTCTGATCTAGCTCAAGTTCCCTCGCGCTCGCGGCTGTCCCGGCGGACACTTGGGGCACGTTGCCGGAGCTCTCTTGAGGGGGATGCCGATGCGGGACAGCCATCGCGACGAGGCCGAGCGGCTGTGGGAGCGGGCCGTGGACGAGGAGGCCCAGCGGGCTGCCGGGACGGGGCAACCGGTTGACAGGGCGGCGCTGCTGGCGCGCGGCCTGGAGGCGCTGGACGCCCTCGCGGCGAGCGCCGCGCAGGAGTACGAGGCGTACGTCCGGGCCCTGGACGAGGCGGCTGCCGGGGACGAGTCCCTCGGCGAGGCCTTCCGGCGCGGGAACACCTCGACGGCCTTGCTCGTGACGGCGGTTGCGGCGGCCGCCGCCGTCGGGGCCGACCTCTCGCTCGGCGTGGCGGCGGGCACGGCCCTGACCGCCGGGGCCGTCACCGGGATCGCCGGGGCGGCGGCCACCGTCGCCAAGGTGACGGCCCTGCACCTGCCCGCCGCGAACCGCCGGGCCGGGGTGCGCGGCCGCCCCGGCGGGCCGGAGCAGCTGAGGCTGCAGTGGCTGACCGCGCTGGAGGTGCGCGGGATCCGCCCGTTCCTGGAGCAGCAGCGCGCGGTGGCCGCCGCGGCGCGGGCGCCCCGGCAGCCCTCCCGGAGCACGACTCCCCAGCTGCGCGGCACCGACCGCAGTGCGGAGGCCCGGCGGCGCAGCGTGCTGGAGCAGTCCTTCGGCCACCTCCCGCAGTCCGGGGCCCTGTTCACGGGCCGGCGGGCGGAGCTGACGCGGATCGCGCAGTGGGTGCAGGCGGCCCGGGCCAGTACGGAGACCCGCCCGGTGGTCGTGGTGCTGCACGGCGAGCCGGGCGTGGGCCGCACGGCCCTGGCGCTGCGGGCCGCGGACGCGCTGCGGGACCAGTTCCGCGGCGCCTGCGTGGTGGACCTGCGGGGCGGCTCGCTCAGCGGGGAGGCGCCGCTGTCGACCCGGGAGGCGCTGCTGCACCTGCTGAACCGGCTGGGCGCCCCGCGCGAGCAGCTGCTGTTCCGCGAGGGGTCCTCGGCGCAGCAGCAGGTACGGCGCCTGGGCGAGCTGTACCACCAGCACCTCCAGGGGCTGCCGGTGACGGTGCTGCTGGACGACGCGGTGGATGCGGCGCAGGTGCGGATGCTGGTCCCGGAGCGGTCGGAGAGCCTGGTGCTGGTGACGGCGCGGGAGCCGCTGGAGCTGCCGGACCTGGCGGCGTGGGTGCACCAGCTGCCGGTGGAGCGGCTGACGGAGCCGGAGGGCGCGGAGCTGGTGCGCGCCGGGGCGGAGGCGGCCGGCGGGGCCCCGTACGAGGAGGAGGATGCGCGGGGGCTGCTCGCGCTCGGCGGCGGGCTCCCGCTGGCCCTGCGCGTCCTGGCCCCGCTGGGGGCTGCACCGGGAGAAGGTCCGCACGGCCCCGGTGGCGCCGATGCGCTGGAGGGTGCCCTCGGCCTGGCTTACGTGCGCCTGCCCGAGGAGCGGCGCCGGCTGCTGCGGCGGCTCACGCTGGCCGGGCGGGCCTCGCTCGGCCCGTCGGCCGCGGCGGCACTGATCGACGCGGACCAGGCGGCGGCCGGCCGGCTGCTGCGCGAGCTGGCGCAGGCGGGCCTGCTGGACCCGGTGCGCGGGGAGCGGTTCCGGATGCACGACGCGGTGCGCTCGTACGCGGCGGCGCGGCTCGCGGCGGACGAGGACCGGGCCGAGGCCTCGGCGGCGCACGGGCGGCTGATCCGGAACTACGCGCAGCTCGCGGACTCGGTGATCCGGATGGTCGACGGGAAGATGTCGACCCGGGCGAACCACTTCGGCGGGCACGGCTTCGCCTCGCTGGACGCGGCGCTGCGCTGGCTGGACGACGAGTCGAGCTTCATCACGGCCGCGCTGCGGCACTCGGAGGACGTGGACCAGCAGGCGGTGCTGGACCTGCTGGGCGCGCTGTGCGACTTCTGCCTGCTGCGCGGCGACCTGTACCGGCTCGGCGAGATCAACGAGCTGACGCAGGCGGTGGAGGCCGCCCGGCAGGGCGAGCCCGGCCAGGGGCGGATGGTCCGCTCGGTGCAGTGGCGTACGGGTATCGCGGCGCGCCAGCTCGGCGAGCTGGACAAGGCCCGCACGACGCTGACCTCGGTGGTCGACCAGTACATCGAGGCGCAGCAGGACGCGGGCGCGGGCATGGCGCTGATCTCGCTCGGCATCACGCTGCACCACCAGGGGCAGCTGCCGGAGGCCGCGGCCCGCATCCGCGAGGCGCTGGTGCTGCAGGAGCCGGACAAGCTGGCCGGCGACCGGGCGTGGGGGCTGCACGCGCTGGCGGCGGTGGAGCGGGACCGGGCGCACCTGGCGGAGGCGATGCAGCTGCTGGAACAGTCGCTGGCCCTGCACCGGGAGAGCGAGAGCGTGCACGGTGAGGCGTGGGCGCATTTCCAGCTGGGGCAGGTGCACCTGCGGCTCGGCGACGTTCCGCGGGCGGAGGCGGAGCTGAAGCTGGCCCTCGAGCTGTACGGGCGGACGCGCGACGAGCGCGGCCAGGCCTGGGCGCTGACCCAGCTGGGCCGGGCCCGGGTGGTGGACGGGGATCCGGGACCGGCGGTGGAGCGGCTGCGCGAGGCGCTGGCCCGGCACCGGGAGCAGGAGGACGCGCGCGGGGAGGCGTGGACGCTGTACTACCTCGGGCAGGCGCTGGAGGAGGGCGGCGAGCGCGACCAGGCGGTGCGGGAGCTGGAGCGGGCCCGGACGATGTTCTCGCGGATGCGGGACGTGTACGGGCTGGCCCACGCCCGGCACCATTCGGGCCGGGTGACGCGCGACCAGCGGGCGGCGCAGACGGGGAACCTGAAGAACTCCGGGTTCGCGCGGCAGCTGCTGGTGGATGCGCGGGCGGATTTCCGGCGGATCGGGCTGGCGCACGGAGAGGCGTGGACCTGCCTGGAACTGGCGGTGGTGGACGCGGGCAACGGCCGGGCGTCGCAGGCTCTGGGGCTGTGCGAGGAGGCGGCCCGGCTGTTCATCTCGTACGGGGACCGGCGCGGGGAGGACTGGGCCCGGTTCCTGCGCTGCACGCTGCTGCCGTACGCGCTCCCGGGCGCGGGCGTGGAGGAGGCCCGGGCGGAGCTGGCCCGGCTGGCCGCGTCGCCGCATCCGATGCGGGACGGGCGCCTGGAGGACAGCCTGGACACCTACGCGGTGGTGCTGGGGCGGGGCGTCGACCCGGCGGAGGGCTGGCAGGCGTGGCGGCTCGCGCTGGTCCCGAACCTGCACTCTCGGGAGATCATGGGCGTCCCGATGCCACCGGCCTCGCCGGCGGCCGTATGACCGCCTGAGCCGTACGGCCCGGCGGCAGGCCCGACCGCAGGCACGCGCAGCCGCCGCCCCACCCGCCCGGCGGGAGGGCGGCGGCGCATGTCCGGGGGACGGCTCCCTACGGAGCCCGGTCCGCGGCGGGGGCTGCGGCTGCCGCGCCCGCCTCCGGGGCTTCCTGGAAGTCGACCTTGCCCATGTGGCGGCTCATCGACTTCATCAGGCCCCACACCGCGAGGGCGAGGGCCGCGAACACGATGAAGCCCAGGACTCCGGGGGTCACCTTGTTCTTGTCGAAGGTGTCACCCGCCAGCGGAAGGAGCTCGGTCAGTGCTGCCTGCGTAGCGTTCATGGCTACGCATTCTCCCGGATGCCCGCGAAGAGGTCGGACTCGGGGAGGGAAGTGTCGACGAGCGACTTGGCGAGCTCGTACTCCTCCGTGGGCCAGACCTCCTTCTGGATCTCCATCGGCACGCGGAACCAGCCGCCGTCCGGGTCGATCTGCGTGGCGTGCGCGATGAGCGCCTTGTCGCGGATCTCGAAGAACTCGGCGCACGGCACGTGCGTCGTCAGCGTCCGCTCGGTGCGCTCGAACTCCTTCCAGCGCTCCAGCCACTCCCCGTACGGGGACTCCATGCCGCGCGCGAGCAGCGCCTCGTGCAGGGCGATGGTGCGCGGCTTGTTGAAGCCCTGGTTGTAGTAGAGCTTCTGCGGCTGGTAAGCGGGGCCGAACTCGGCCTCCGGGTACTTCTCGGTGTCGGCCGCGCCGTCGAAGGCCACCATCGAGATCTTGTGGGTCATGATGTGGTCGGGGTGCGGGTAGCCGCCGTTCTCGTCGTACGTGGTGATGACCTGCGGCCGGAACTCGCGGATCTTCTTCACGAGGCGGCCGGCCGCCTCGTCCACGTCCTCCAGGGCGAAGCAGCCGTCGGGCAGCGGGGGCAGCGGGTCGCCCTCCGGCAGGCCTGAGTCGACGTAGCCCAGCCACTCCTGGTCGATGCCGAGGATCTGGCGCGCCTCGTCCATCTCCTTGGCGCGGACCTCGTGGATGTTCTTCTCGATGTACTCGTCACCCTGGAGCTTGGGGTTGAGGATCGAGCCGCGCTCGCCCCCCGTGCAGGTCACCACGAGCACGGGAACCCCCTCGGACACGTACTTGGCCATGGTGGCCGCGCCCTTGCTCGACTCGTCGTCGGGGTGGGCATGGACGGCCATCAGTCGAAGCTGCTCGGTCAAGACAGGATCCTCTTTAAGTCGTCAGGGCATCGCCTCCTATAGTGACCGAATCGGGGGGTGGAAAAATTCCGGGGCTGCCCCTGGGATGCTGGAGTCCGGCCCTCCCGAAAGGAACGATCGATGAGTGCGGTGCGCGAGGGGCTGCCCGAGGGTCGTTACGGGCGGTCGGCGGACGAGCGTGCGGACCGGAAGCTCAAGATCGTCGGTTCGGTGCTGGGTGTCGGGCTGCTGGCGCTGGTGGGCTGGATCGGCTGGGACTACGTCGCCGGTCAGAGCGTCAGCGCCGAGGTGATCAAGTTCCAGGTGGTCTCCGACACCGAGGTGAAGGTGCACCTGGAGGTGCGCAAGGACGCCTCGGTCACCGGAGTGTGCACGCTGAGCTCCCAGAACGAGGAGCACGCGGAGGTCGGCCGCGCCGACTTCACCTTCGGGCAGAAGGGCACGCGGGTGGACGAGATGCTCTCGTTGAAGACCACCGGCCGCGCGACGATGATCGAACTGGTGGGCTGCCAGGCAGCGACGGGCACCACGCCCACGGCAGACTGAGCTCTTTCCTGCTCACGGGCCCAATGACACACTTCATACACATGGTGTCCTCCCCCTTTTCTTCCCGAATTGTTAGGCTCGTGGTTTCGCCCGCCGCTGGCGGCTATGTAGTCCCCTGTACCGACGAGGAGCACCCGTGACCCAGACGAGCGAGAGCGTCACCTGGCTGACCCAGGCGGCGTACGACCAGCTGAAGGCCGAGCTGGACTACCTCTCTGGTCCCGCACGCACGGAGATCGCCACCAAGATCGCAGCCGCCCGCGAGGAGGGCGACCTGCGCGAGAACGGCGGTTACCACGCGGCCAAGGAGGAGCAGGGCAAGCAGGAGCTCCGTGTCCGCCAGCTGACGCAGCTCCTCGAGAACGCCAAGGTCGGCACCGCACCCGCCGCCGACGGCGAGGTCGCGCCCGGCACGGTCGTCACCATCGCCTTCGACGGCGACGAGGACGACACGATGTCCTTCCTGCTCGCCTCGCGCGAGTACGCGTCCTCCGACTTCGAGACCTACTCCCCGCAGTCCCCGCTGGGCACCGGTGTGATGGGCAAGAAGATCGGCGAGGACGCCGAGTACGAGCTGCCGAACGGCAAGAAGGCCACCGTCAAGATCCTCGACGTCAAGCCCTTCACCGGCTGATCACCCCACGAGATCGAGAAGCCCCCGCCGGAGCGATCCGGCGGGGGCTTTCCCGTTCCTGTGCGCCTTACGCGGTCGCCGAGCGGTATTTGCGGACCGACAGGGTCCGGAAGAGCGCGATGATCAGTACGGACCACAGGACCGACGCGAGCACCGGGTGCTGCATCGGCCAGGCCGCCGGGGCCTCGTACCCCGGCGGGAAGTTGCCGAACAGCCCGCGGGCCGCCTGGACGGTGGCGCTGAAGGGGTTCCACTCGGCGATGGTCCGCAGGAACGTCGGCATGTTGTCGGAGGGGACGAAGGCGTTCGAGATGAACGTCAGCGGGAAGAGCCAGATCAGCCCGCCCGAGGTGGCCGCCTCCGGGGTGCGCACCGACAGGCCGATCAGCGCGCCGATCCAGGAGAACGCGTACCCGAGCAGGAGCAGCAGGGCGAAGCCGGCCAGCACCTCGCCGGCGCTCGTGTGGGTGCGCCAGCCGACGAGCAGGGCGACCACGGCCAGGATGACCAGCGTGAGGGTGGTCTGGACGAGGTCGGCGAGTGTGCGGCCGGTCAGGACCGCCCCGCGGGCCATGGGCAGCGAGCGGAACCGGTCGATCAGGCCCTTGTGCATGTCGTCCGCGATGCCCGCGCCCGCGCCGGCCGTGGCGAAGGTGACGGTCTGGGCGAAGATGCCGGCCATCAGGAACTCGCGGTAGGCGGCGGGCGAGGTGTTGCCGTCGACGCTGATCGAGCCGCCGAAGACGTAGCTGAACAGCACGACGAACATGACCGGCTGGATGACCCCGAAAATTATCATTTCGGGAATCCTGGACATGCGGATCAAATTCCGCTTTGCGATGACCAGGGAGTCGTTGACGCCCTGGACGATGCCGCCGCGCGGGCGCGGTGCCGCGAGCTGCGGGGCCGGGGAGGCGGTGGTCACTGGGCCGCCTCCTTCGATACGGGTGCCGAGGCCGGTTCCGGTGCCGGCGCCGGCGCCGAGGCCGGCACCGATGCCCGGTGGCCGCGGCGGCCCTTGGCGTCCGGCGGGACGCCCTCGCCGTTCTCCTCGTCGGCCAGGGCGGCCGCGTGGCCGGTGAGGGAGATGAACACGTCGTCGAGGGTGGGCCGGCGCAGGCCGATGTCGTCGATCTCGATGCTGCGGGCGTCCAGCTCGCGGATGACCTCGGCGAGCAGCTTGGCGCCGCCGGTGACGGGGACGGTCAGCTTGCGGGTGTGCTCCTCGACGGTGGTCTCGCCCTTGCCGAAGCCGGCGAGCACCGTGCGGGCGTCGGGGATGCGGTCGCGCTCGTGGACGACGACCTCGACGCGTTCGCCGCCGGTCCGGGCCTTGAGCTGGTCGGAGGTGCCGCGGGCGATGACCTTGCCGTGGTCGACCACGCAGATGTCGTGCGCGAGGTGGTCGGCCTCCTCCAGGTACTGGGTGGTGAGCAGCAGGGTGGTGCCGCCGGCCACGAGCTCCTGGATGACGTCCCAGAGCTGCTGGCGGTTGCGCGGGTCGAGGCCGGTGGTCGGCTCGTCCATGAACATGACGGGCGGGCGGACGACGAGTGCGGCCGCGAGGTCCAGGCGCCGGCGCATGCCGCCGGAGTACGTCTTCGCGGTGCGGTCGGCGGCGTCGGCGAGGCTGAAGCGCTCCAGCAGTTCGCCGGCCCGGGCCTTCGCCGCCTTGCCGCTCATCTGGTAGAGCCGGCCGACCATCTGGAGGTTCTCGCGGCCGGTCAGGTACTCGTCGACGGCGGCGAACTGGCCGGACAGGCCGATGGCGCGGCGGACTTCGTTGGGGTGCTTGAGGACGTCGATCCCGGCGACGACGGCCTTGCCGCTGTCGGGCTTGAGGAGGGTGGTCAGGACACGCACGGCCGTGGTCTTGCCGGCACCGTTGGGGCCGAGCAGGCCCAGCACGGTGCCTTCGGGGACATCGAGGTCCACGCCGTCCAGTGCCCTTACCTCGCCGAAGGTCTTGACCAGGCCTTCGGCATAGATGGCGCCTGGCATTTGGGTTCTCCCAGTGTGCATCGGGCCAGCAGAATCGTTACATTCCCACGCAATCCTAGGGACGCCGGGCCGTCCTCGCCCGGCCGTTCGGGTGACATACGCTATCGCGTTATATCGCGTGCCGCTACGGGACTGCCGCCGTTTCGCGGGGGCCGGGCGCCCCGGTTCGGCTCAGCTCGGTTCGGCTCAGCTCGGTTCGGCTCAGCCCATGACCGTGTACCCGGCCGCGTGCAGCGAGCGCGCGACCTCCCTGCAGTGCTCCGGGCCCTTCGTCTCCAGGTGCAGCTCCACCTCCACCTCGGTGAGCCCCAGGCGCGGGTCGGTCCGTACGTGGCTCACGTCCAGCACGTTCGCATCCACCACTGACAACACCCCCAGGAGCCCGGCCAGCGCCCCCGGCCGATCGGCCACGCGCAGCCGCAGCGAGAGGTAGCGGCCCGCCGCCGCCATGCCGTGCCGCAGGATCCGCTGGAGCAGCAGCGGGTCGATGTTCCCGCCGGACAGGACGGCGACCACCGGGCCGCCCCCGCCGTACAGCTCGGGCCGGCTCATCAGGGCGGCCACCGGGCTGCAGCCGGCGGGCTCGACGACGAGCTTGGCGCGCTCCAGGCAGAGCAGCAGGGCGCTGGAGAGGGCGTCCTCGGAAACCGTGCGCACGCCGTCGAGGAGGTCGCCGATGATGTTGAAGGGAATGTCACCGGGGCGGCCGACCTTGATGCCGTCCGCCATCGTGACCGGGTTGTCGATCGAGACCGGGTGCCCGACCCGCAGCGAGGGCGGGTAGGCGGCGGCGCCCTCCGCCTGAACGCCGATCACCTTGACGTCCGGCCGCAGCGCCTTCACCGCGACCGCGATGCCCGCCGCGAGGCCGCCGCCCCCGATGCCGACGAGGATCGTCCGCACCTCGGGGCACTGCTCGAGGATCTCCAGGCCGACCGTGCCCTGGCCCGCGATGATGTCGCGGTGGTCGAAGGGGTGGATGAACACCGCCCCGGTGCGGTCCGCGTACTCCTGGGCCGCCGCCAGGGTCTCGTCGACGACCTGCCCGGACATCCGCACGTCGGCGCCGTACTCCTGCGTGGCCGCCACCTTCGGCAGCGGCGCCCCGACCGGCATGAACACCGTGGAGCGGACGCCGAGGAGGGAGGAGGCCAGGGCCACGCCCTGCGCGTGGTTGCCGGCGCTGGCGGCGACGACGCCCGCGGCCCGCTGCTCGGGGCGCAGGCCCGAGATGCGCACGTACGCACCGCGCAGTTTGAAGGAGCCGGTCCTCTGGAGGTTCTCGCACTTGAAGTGGACCGGGGAGCCGGTGAGGGCGGTCAGGTGCCGGCTGCCTTCCATCGGCGTGACCCGGGCGACGCCCGAGAGCATCTTCTGGGCCCCCCGGACGTCGTCGAGGATGACCTGCGGGACGGGCACGGGCACGCGGTAGTTCATGCCGCCAGTCTCGCAGCCCGCGCGGATCACGGCGGCCGGCCGGCAGCCCGGCCGACGGCCGCCCGGCAACCCGCCCGACGGCCCCGCCCACCGCCCGGCCGCCCGGCCGGCAGCCCGCCAACGGCCCGGCAGGGAAAGCCCACAGGGGGCGAAATCCGGCCATCCGGGACGACCTCGGGGCCTTGGTCCCCGCCGCCCGTACCAGTTCTCGTACGAGACGTACGAGCCGCCCCACGGCCGCGTACTCTGTCCCCCATCCTTGTCGGCCCCACGTGAAGAGAGCTCACGGCCATGCCTTCCACCCCGGCCAATTCCGACCTGCCCACGGCGGCCGAGGCGTCCGCCGAAGCCGGTCTCCTCGACGCGCTCCAGCACCAGGTGGCCGTCTTCGCCCGCCGCGCCGAGCAGACCCGCCTGGGCGGGGTCGGCCAGGCCCGCAACTCGATGGACCGCGCCGCGTACCTGCTGCTGAACCGGCTCGACCTGGAAGGCCCGATGGGCGTCAAGGCGCTCGCCGGCGGCATGGGCATCGACTCCTCCACGGTGACCCGCCAGGTCGCGCCGCTCGTCGACAGCGGTCTGGTCAAGCGCACCTCGCACCCGGAGGACGGGCGCGCCGTGGTCCTCGCGCTCTCCCCTCGCGGCCTCGCCCGGCTCGAGGAGGTCCGCTCCTCGCGGCGCGAGCTGATGGCCCGGGTGACCGAGGACTGGAGCGAGGACGAGCGCGAGTCGTTCACCGTCCTGCTGACCCGTTTCAACGGCTCGCTGTCGGAGCTGATGGGCGCCGTCTCGGAGGCGGGCCCCGCTTCCTGAGCGCGGACGTGAGCCGGGGCCGTCCGACCCCTTGACCGGGGCGGTCCCGCTGCCCGCACTATGTGGCCTGTGGACGACCACCTGCCGGGCGCCTACGCGGAGTTCGAAGCCTTCGTCGCGGGTGCGGCGGGGCGGCTCCTGCATGTCGCCGTCCTGCTGACGGCCGAGCCGGAGACCGGGCCCGCCGCCGCCCGCCGGCTGCTCGCGGACGCGCTGGCCCGTACGTACGCGAACTGGCGCCGGGTGCGCGGCGACGACCCGTACGACCACACCCGCCGGGAGCTGTGCGACGCGTTCGCCCGCACCGGCTGGCGCCACCACGGCGGCCGGGGGCTGCTCGCGCGGCTCGGCCCGCTGGAACGGCTCGTGCTGGTGCTGCGCGTGTACGAGGGCGTTGCGGAGGAGGTCACCGCCGCGCAGCTGGGGATGCCGGTCGAGCGGGTGCGGGTGCTGTGCAACCGGGCCGTGGCCGCGATGCGCTCGCGGGAGGCCGCATGAGCGTCCCCGACCGCAAGGAGGACCAGGTCAGGCGGCTGCTGGAGGGCCCCCACCCGGTGGTCCCGGCCGGGCTGGCGGCCAGTGCCGCGGCCCGCGGGGACCGGCTGCTGCGCCGCCGCCGGGCCCTGCGCCGGGCCGGGTGGGCCCTGCTGTTCGCGGCGGCGGTGGCCTTCGCGGTGTGGGCCTCGCTGGCCCGGCCGTGGGAGATCCCGCCGAGCGGTGTCTCCCCGCCCCTGGAGGGCTGGTGACCACCGCTCGGCGGTTGTTGCCGTAAGAGCCGTACGGGATGCTCAGCCGATGGCCTGGGTCAGGTCCGCCAGCAGGTCGTCGGCGTTCTCGATGCCGACGGAGACGCGGACCAGGTCCGCCGGGACCTCCAGGGCCGAGCCGGCCACCGAGGCGTGGGTCATGCGGCCCGGGTGCTCGATGAGGGACTCGACGCCGCCGAGGGACTCGGCCAGGGTGAAGATCTTGGTGCGGGCGCAGAGGTCGACCGCCGCCTGCTCCCCGCCGACGACGCAGAAGGAGATCATGCCGCCGAAGTTGCGCATCTGCTTGGCGGCGATCTCGTGGCCCGGGTGCTCGGCCAGGCCCGGGTAGAGGACCTTGTGCACCTTGGGGTGGCGGGTCAGCATCTCGGCGATCTTCGCCGCGTTCTCCGCGTGCCGGTCCATGCGGACGGCCAGCGTCTTGATGCCGCGCAGCACGATCCAGGAGTCGAAGGGGCCGGCCACGGCGCCCATCGCGTTCTGGTGGTAGGCCAGTTCCTCGCCGAGCGCCGCGTCGGCGGTGACCAGCGCGCCCCCGACCACGTCGGAGTGGCCGCCCATGTACTTGGTCAGCGAGTGCACGACCACGTCCGCGCCGAGCGCGAGGGGCTGCTGGAGGTAGGGCGAGGCGAAGGTGTTGTCCACGACCAGCTTGGCGCCGGCCGACCGCGCGATGTCGGCGACGACCGCGATGTCGGTGATGCCGAGCAGCGGGTTGGAGGGGGTCTCTACCCAGATGACCTTCGTCTTCGGCGTCAGGGCGGCCCGTACGGACGCCGCGTCGGAGGTGTCGGCCACCGACCACTCCACGCCCCAGCGGGAGACGACCTTCGCGAAGAGGCGGAAGGTGCCGCCGTACGCGTCGTTCGGGATGACCACGTGGTCGCCCGGGGAGAGCAGCGTACGCAGCAGGCAGTCCTCGGCGGCGAGCCCGGACGCGAAGGCGAGGCCGCGCCGGCCGCCCTCCAGCGCCGCGAGGTTCTCCTCGAGCGCGGTCCGGGTCGGGTTCGCGCTGCGGCTGTACTCGTAGCCGCCGCGCAGTCCGCCGACGCCGTCCTGCTTGTACGTGGACACCTGGTAGATCGGGGGCACGACCGCGCCGGTCAGCGGGTCCGCCGTGTTGCCCGCGTGGATCGCGCGGGTCTCGAAGCTCTGGTGCTCGTGGCTGTCGTCGCTCATGAAGCAGAGCTTATGGGGTGTCCGGCCGGACGGCGGGTGGGGGCATTGGCCTATGCGCGGGTGGGTCTGGTTCGCTTGGGGGCATGGAGATTCTGTGGTTCCTGATCGCGCTCGGCCTGCTCGTGGCCGCCTTCAGCCCGTACATACGGCGCCGGCGGGGCGGCGGCGTACGCCTGGTCGCGCCGGGCAGCCCTGACGCGGCCGACCCCGAGAACTACGGTTTCGCCCGCCAGGAGCACCTGGACATCCGCGTCCCCGGCCCCGACGAGGACCTGATGGACGCCCTCGAAGCGGTGCAGCGCAGCGGCCGCTGGCAGGCGGCGTCCCAGCTGCTGGCCGGAACCCCGAAGGAGGGCGAGCTGCGCTGGCAGCGGGTCCAGGCCTTCGGTGGCGCCGCGGCGCTGGAGCTGGTGGAGCGGCCCGGCGTGGGCGCGCAGTGGCTGAAGGCCTGGCGGCTGGAGGCGGAGAAGGACGCGGGCGGCGCACAGGTGCACGCGGAGCTGCTGGTGCAGCAGGCGTGGCGGCACTCGGGCGGCGTGGGCTCCACCGACCACCGGATCATCCTGGAGGAGGCCCGGGAGGCGTGCCGCAAGGCGGCGCTGCTGGCCCCGGGCGACCCCGTCCCGTACATCACGGAGCTGGCCGTCGCGCGGGCGCTCGGCTACTCGGAGGCGGAGTTCGACGCCCTCTGGGCCAAGGTCATCGACCTCGCGCCGGCGCACATGGGCGCGCACCTGGCGGCCCTGCACTACTGGTGCGAGAAGTGGCACGGCTCGCGCGAGCAGGCGGACGCCTTCGCGCACGCGGCGGCGGCCCGTGCCCCGCAGGGCTCGCTGCTGGCGGCGCTGCCGCTGTTCGCGGTGTACGAGCACGTCCCGGAGGTCGTCCTGACAAACTTCTGGCAGGGCGCGGTCGTGACCCGGGCGGTGGAGGGCGCGCTGTACGCGGTGCACACCGCACGCCAGGACGACCCGATGCTGGCGCACGTCCGGCACATGCTGCTGTCGTTCCTGGTGCCGATGGAGCGCTGGGCGGAGGCGATGGAGCAGGTCCGCCACATCGACGGCTACGTGGGCGCCCTGCCGTGGTCGGCCTCCCCGGACCCTGCGGCGCAGTACGCGGTGTACCGCGCCCTGGCGGTGGCGGGCTACGAGGCGAACGGCGGCTCCCCGGCGACGCTGCCGCACTGAGGCGCCTGCGGTCGCTGCGAGGGACTTCTGCGTGCGCCGATCGGTGACGCAGTAGCGGCACGGGGACATGACGGAAGTCTTACGCGGCGGCCGGGGGCGGTCCGGGGGGAATCCCGGCCCGCCCCTGCCCGTTAAGGGGGTACCACTAGGAGGGAATCATGTTCTCGTACCGCCGCACGCCCGAGCTCCCCACCCGCGAGGAGGCCCTCCAGGGCCGCGCGACCCCCCAGTTCCAGCTCCCGGACCGGCACACGGTCCTCGGCAACCCGCTCGCGGGGCCCTATCCGGACGGGCTCGAGACGGCCGACTTCGGCCTGGGCTGCTTCTGGGGCGCGGAGCGCAAGTTCTGGCAGACCCCGGGGGTGTGGACCACGCTGGCCGGCTACCAGGGCGGCTTCACCGAGAACCCGACGTACGACGAGGTGTGCTCGGGGCAGACCGGCCACACCGAGGTCGTGCGGGTGGTCTTCGACCCGGCGCAGGTCTCGTACGCCACCCTCCTGAAGCTGTTCTGGGAGTCGCACGACCCCACCCAGGGCTTCCGCCAGGGCAACGACGTCGGAACCCAGTACCGCTCGGCGGTCTACACCCACTCCGAGGCCCAGCAGGCCGAGGCCGAGGCCTCCCGCGCCGCGTACCAGCAGGTCCTGACGTCCTCGGGCTACGGCGAGATCACCACGGCGGTCCTCCCGGCCACGACCCGCCCCTTCTGGCCGGCAGAGCCGTACCACCAGCAGTACCTGGACAAGAACCCGGACGGCTACTGCGGCATAGGCGGCACGGGCGTCAGCTGCCCGATCGGCGTGGCCAAGGCCAACGGCTGACACTCCGGGCGGCCCTCCGGCGCGGCCCTCACCCTTTCGGGCGGCGGCGCCGGAGTTCAGCTCTGTAGGCTGACTCCGGGGCCCGGAATCTCGCCCATGGGAGCATCCATGACCACGTCCGCTGCCGGGCGGCCGCTCATTCCGCAGCCGCCGTCGACGGTGACCGCCCTGCGCCAGGCCGTCGCGCAGATCGCCCCAGCCGCGCTGCCCGCGTTCACCCGGGAGCCGGACGAGGCGGCGGACCAGTCCCGCCAGGGCTCCGACCTGGCCCCCCTCAGGCGTTTCGTCGCTCAGTGGACGGCATACGTACACATCCAGCGCCAGCCACGGCTCGCCGAGGAACTGCGGCACTGGGAGGACACCGCAGCCACGGGAAGCGCCACCGAGGCCCGGCGGGCTGCCGCCGAAATCGGCCGGATCCTCGACACCGCCCACGCGGCACTCGCCGCCGACGAGCAGTGAGTGCCGACTGGCGCTGGGAGTACGACCCCGATCACGCACACGTCGCGGGCGGAATTCCCTCCCATGTCGTGGCCGAGGTCGAGCGCCTCATGGGGCACTCGTCGATTTGGCGGCCATGGGAGTCGACATCGGCGAGCTGGGCAACGGACCCAGGCCTGGTGGCCTGCGGCGGATGGGCGCGGCTGACGGCTGGTTCTACTTCCTCGCCGCACCCCGCGCCCGGCTGATCGTCGTGGTCCGGATCATTCCGCCCTTCGACGCCCTGTAGCGCCCGCCGGTCAGATCGTCGAGGCGTCGATGACGAAGCGGTAGCGGACGTCGCTGGACAGGACGCGCTCGTAGGCCTCGTTGATCTGCTCGGCGCGGATCAGTTCGATCTCCGAGCCCAGGCCGTGCTCGGCGCAGAAGTCCAGCATTTCCTGGGTCTCGGCGATGCCGCCGATCATCGAGCCGGCCAGGGTCTTGCGGCCGGTGATGACGGAGAACAGGTTCAGCTCGACCGGCTCCTCCGGGGCGCCGACGTTAACCAGCGCGCCGTCGACCTTCAGCAGGTCGAGGTACGCCTCGAGGCCGAGCGGGGCCGAGACCGTCGAGATGACCAGGTCGAAGCTGCCGGCCAGCTTCTCGAAGGTGGTCTCGTCGCTCGTCGCGTAGTAGTGCGAGGCGCCGAGCCGCAGGCCGTCCTCCTGCTTGCGCAGGGACTGGGAGAGGACGGTGACCTCCGCGCCGAGCGCGGCCGCGATCTTCACGCCCATGTGGCCGAGGCCGCCGAGACCGACGATCGCGACCTTCTTGCCCGGGCCCGCCTGCCAGTGCTTGAGCGGCGAGTAGAGGGTGATCCCGGCGCACAGCAGCGGGGCGGCGATGTCGAGGGCGAGGCCGTCGGGGATGCGGACGGTGTAGTTCTCGTCGACGACGACGTGCGTGGAGTAGCCGCCGTACGTCGGGTCGCCCTTCCTGTCACGGGCGTTGTACGTGCCGGTCATGCCCTGCACGCAGTACTGCTCCTGCCCGCGCAGGCAGTACTCGCACTCGCGGCAGGAGTCGACGAAGCAGCCGACGCCGACGTGGTCGCCGACCGCGAACTTCGTGACGCCCCGGCCGACTTCGGCGACGACACCGGCGATCTCGTGGCCCGGGACCATGGGGTAGATGCCCTCGCCCCACCCGTCGCGGACCTGGTGGATGTCGGAGTGGCAGATGCCGGCGTACTTGATCTCGATGAGGACGTCGTGCTCGCCGACGGGGCGGCGCGGGACGGTGGTGCGCTCCAGCGGGGCCTTCGCGGTGGGAGCGGCGTAGGCGGCGGCCTGGGTGACGGACATGGATGAAAACTCCTCGAACGCTGCTGACGGTCTGCGTACAGCGAACGATTCCGCGCCGGACCGCCGGCAGCCACGCCCCTGTCGTGCCTAGGACTGGCGGTCCTACCCCTGGCGGGGTCAGGAACACGGTCCCCGCGCGCCGGCCGCCCGGCGATACTGACGTCATGGACCAGCTTGATCAGCGTGCCGAGCTCGGCGAGTTCCTCCGATCCCGCCGCGCACGGCTGCGCCCCGCGGACGTGGGCCTGCCGGATTACGGGCGCCACCGCCGCGTGCCCGGGCTGCGCCGCGAGGAACTGGCGCAGCTGGCGGGCGTGTCAGTGGCGTACTACACACGGCTCGAGCAGGGACACGGGCAGAACGTGTCGGCGGAGGTGCTGGACGCGATCGCCCGCGCCCTGCGCCTGGACGGCACGGAGACGGCCCACCTGAACCACCTGGCCAGCCCCCGGCCCCGCCGGCACCGCGGCAAGCAGCACCGGGCACAGCGCGTCCGCCCGGAGCTGCGGACGCTGCTGGACGCGATGGAGGGGGTGCCGGCGTACCTGGTGGGGCGGCGTCAGGACGTGATCGGCTGGAACCGGCTGGCGGCCGCGGTCTTCGGGGACTTCGGGGCGCTGCCGCCGCAGGAGCGGAACCTCGTACGGCAGGTGTTCCTGGATCCGGCGACGGCCGACCTGTACGTGGACTGGGAGTGCCGGGCCTGCGAGGTGGTGAGCAACCTGCGCATGTACGCGGGCCAGCACCCGGAGGACGAGCAGCTGTCCGCGCTGGTCGGGGAACTGTCGGTGAAGAACGAGGAGTTCCGGCGGCTGTGGGCGGCGCACACGGTGGCGGACAACAAGACGCACGGGGTGAAGCGGCTGCGGCACCCGCTGGTGGGTGAGCTGGACCTGGCCTTCGAGACGCTGGCGCTGCCGGACGACTCGGCGCAGTTCCTGGTGACCTTCCACGCGCCGCCGGGCTCGCCCTCGGCGGACGCGCTCCGGCTGCTGGCCTCCTGGTCGGCTCCGTCCGCCGCCCCCGTAGCCACTGCCACCCCTCCCGCCCCGTCCTCCGCTTCGTCCCCGGACGGGGCTACAGCTTGATCTGGAAGATGCCCGCCCCGCGTTCGCGGCGGTAGCCCAGGGCGGCGTTCACCGCGCGCATCGGGGTGTTCTCGTCCGCCACCGAGGTGGCGATCTCACGGAGGGCGGGGAAGCGGGCCGTGGCCTCCCCCAGCATGCGGAGTTTGACCGCGCGGCCGAGGCCGCGGCCGCGGTGAGCGGGGACGACCACCGTGTCGTACTGGAGGGCGCGCGGGGCGGCCGGGTCCGGGAGCACCAGGGAGGTGTACGCGGCCACCTCGCCGGCGGGGGTCACCGCCGCGGCCATGAGCATCCGGCCGCCTCGGTCCAGGACCAGCCGCTGCACCGTGTGCAGGCGCTGCGGGGTCCAGGCCGGGGTCTGCTCGTCCATGTCCCCGGTCGGCGCGTCCTCCATCGATCCGTGGGCGACGGCGGCCGCGGCCACCCACGCCTCCGGGACCAGGTCCTCCCAGCACAGCAGCTCGTAGCCCGCCGGGAGGACGTGCTCGGCGCCGGCCGTCCCCGTTGCCACGTCCCGCACGTCCTGCACGTACCAGGCGAGCGGCAGCACGTTCTCGAAGCCCAGCGACTCGGCGAACGCCTGTCCCGCCCCGCCCAGGTCGGCCAAAGTGGAGACGGAGGTGCGGCCCTGGGCCAGCAGTTCCTCGCGGACCCGGTGCCACAGGGCCGTGCCGATCCCCCGCCGCCGCGCGTCCGGACGTACCTGCAGCACGTCCAGCGAAGCGGTGTGCGCATTGCCGGCGTCCGTGAAAAGGAGCAGGCTCGCCACGCCTTCGTCCGCCGCGAAGTGCACGTAGCGGCCGGTGGTCGGCGCCACGCGCAGCCGCCCCGCGATCTCCACCCGGGTCGGTACGGGCAGGCCGGGCAGGTCGGCGGCGTGCGCAGCGGTCAGGACCGATGTCCAGGCGTCCACCTCGGCATCGGTCGGCGGTACGGACAGCTGGGTGAGGGATAACTTCATGACCTGGACCTTAGTCCCCCGGAAACGACGGATGGCGGGGAACCCCCGTCAGGGGCTCCCCGCCATCCGCGGGAGGTCGGCCGGAACCGGGGCGGGGTCAGGAGGCCGCGCCGGCCTTCCAGTCCGCCCAGCTCATGTTCCAGCCGTTGAGGCCGTTTTCCGGCTTGATGGTCTTGTCCGGCGAGTTGACGACCGTGACCACGTCACCGATGAGCGAGTTGTCGTAGAACCAGGCCGCCGGCTGGTTCGGGTCGTTGGCACCCTGGGCGTCGTTCAGACCGACACAGCCGTGGCTCGTGTTCACGCTGCCGAAGATCGAGTCCGCTCCCCAGTAGTTGCCGTGGATGAACGTGCCCGACTGGGACAGCCGCATCGCGTGCGGGACGTCCTTGATGTCGTACTCGCCCTTGCCCTCGCTGTTCTTGAAGCCGACGGTCGAGCCGTCCATCCGGGTCTCCTTGAACTTCTCGGAGATCACCATCTGGCCGTTGTACGTCGGGTTCTCCGGGGAGCCGGCCGAGATCGGGATGGTCTTGAGGACCGCGCCGTCCCGGGTGACGGTCATCTTCTTCGTCTTCGCGTCGACCGTGGAGACCTGGCTGCGGCCGATCTTGAAGGTGGCGGTCCGGTTCTGCACGCCCTGGACGCCGGGGGCGCCCTGCACCCCGTCCAGCGCCAGCTTCAGCGTGACGGTGGAGCCGGCCTGCCAGTACTGCTCCGGGCGGAAGTCCAGGCGCTGCGCGCTGAACCAGTGCCCGACGACCTCCTGGCCGCTGCTGGAGGTGACGGAGATGGCCGCCTGGACCGCCTTCTGGTCCTTGATCGGCTTGTTGAAAGTGATCGAGACCGGCATGCCCACGCCGACGGTCTGGCCGTCGTCCGGTATGAAGGAGCCGACGAAGCTGTTCTCCGGCGAGACGGTGGTGAAGGAGGCGTTCTCGTGCGCCTCCTTGCCGGAGGCGTCCTTGGCGGTCGCCGACACGGCGTACTTCGTGGAGCGCTTCAGCGCGCCGTCCGGCTTCCAGCTCTTGCCGTCGGCGGCTATCTTGCCGGGCACGGCCGCGCCCTCGGAGGTCTTCAGCTCGACCGCCGTGAGGGTGCCGTCACTGACGGCGACGTTGGCCGCGTCGTTCAGGCCGACGTTGGTCGAACCGTCCTTGGGCGTGATCGTTATCTTGGCCTTGGAGGCGTCCTTGGCCGCAGCCGCGTCCACGTCCGACTGGGACTTGCTGCTCGCGTCCCCGCCGCCCTTGGGCTTGTCGTCCCCACCGCCGCACGCCGAGAGCACCAGCACGCCACCGAGGACGGCGGATATGGCCACGAGGGACCTTCTCCGCCGCTTCTTGTCCGTCCTCACACGCCACTCCATCGTTGCCTGAACCCCCGAGCTTCCCCCGGCTGCCGCCGGGTGGTGCCCCGATCAAGGCAGGGAGACACGCCCCCTGCCCCGCACCAGTCAACGCGTTGAAGGCCCGGATCGGTTCCACATTCCGCTTGAATGTGGGCAACCACACGGTCAGGCGTTGTCGGTCGTCTCTTCGTCGAAGTCCCCATCTTCCTCGCCCAGGTCCCACTCCATGGACTCGGGGTCGTATTCGACGGGCTCGCTGCTCCAGGAGGCCTGCGCCAGCTCCACGCCGGGGATCTCCGCGACCAGGTCAGTGGGGTCGACGAGGTACGCGAGCGCCTCCGACTCGTCCTCCCGGACGGCCGACTCCGCGTGGCCCCGCTCCTCGTCCGGCATGAACTCGTCGGCCTCGATGTGCTCGAGTGCGGCTCCGGTGAGGGCCTCGGGGTCGGGCACCTCCAGTACCAAATCCACCCGAAGCCGTACGTATCGTGATGTGTCAGAAGGGTTCATACGACGGAGACTAAGCCCGAGGAAGCCCCGACTTTCCCACGACCCGCCCTTGTCCGTAGCATCACCGCACACGGCCAATTCGCTGCTTCCGCAAGGGGGATCGCACCGTGTCCGCACGTCGACCGCTGCTCACCGCTCTCGGAGCGACCACCCTTCTCGCCGCCCTCTGGTTCGTGCCCTCGGCCAACGCCACCGCACCGGGGTCCGCGGCGCCCGGTTCCACGGCGTCCGATTCCGGTTCCGCCGCGCCGGAGTCCGCGAACGCGCCCGGGTCCGGGGCCGGGCGCGGGTCGGTGACGACGCTCGAGGCCGATCCCGCGGGCGCCTCCCCGCAGACCGCCGGCCAGATGCCCCTCGGGCTCGCCGACACCGGCGGTATCGACACCACCCCGTACCTGCTGGGCGGCACGCTCTGCCTGGGCCTCGGGGCCGGGTTCGTCACGTTCTCCGTACGCCGCTCGCGCGTGTAGGCCCCACGGGCGGACGTCGAAAGCGCCGAATACGCCGAATACGCCGAAGGGCCGGGCCCGGGAAAGGATTCCCGGGCCCGGCCCTTCGCGGCAGCGATGCGGAGCGATGCGGACCAAGCGATACGGCTAGGCCAGCGGACCCGTCACCGGCTCCACCGCGGCGACGAGGCCGCCCGTACGGACGAACGCGTCGGCCGCCGCCAGGTCGGGGGCGAGGAAACGATCCGGCCCGGGACCCTCCACGCCGGCCGCCCGAGCCGCCGCGATGGCCGCCAGGCTGGCCGGGGCCGCGGTGAGCCCGTGGCGCAGCTCGATGGCGCGGGTGGCCGCGTACAGCTCGATCGCGATGATCCGCGTCAGGTTGTCGATGGCGGTACGGAGCTTGCGCGCGGCCGACCAGCCCATCGAGACGTGGTCCTCCTGCATGGCGGAGGACGGGATCGAGTCGGCGGAGGCCGGCACGGCCAGCCGCTTCATCTCGCTGACCAGGGCGGCCTGCGTGTACTGGGCGATCATCAGACCGGAGTCGACACCGGCGTCGTCCGCCAGGAACGGCGGCAGGCCGTGCGAGCGGTTCTTGTCGAGCAGCCGGTCGGTGCGGCGCTCGGCGATGGAGCCGAGGTCGGCCGCCGCGATGGCCAGGAAGTCCAGGACGTACGCGACCGGGGCGCCGTGGAAGTTGCCGTTGGACTCCACGCGCCCGTCGGGCAGCACCACCGGGTTGTCGACGGCGGAGGCCAGCTCCCGCGAGGCGACCAGGGCGGCGTGCGCCATGGTGTCGCGGCCGGCGCCGGCGACCTGCGGGGCGCAGCGCACCGAGTACGCGTCCTGCACGCGCGGGGCGGACTCCTCCTGGAAGTGGCCGGTGAGCCCGGAGCCCTTCAGCACGGCGGCCATGTTCGCGGCGGAGGCGCCCTGGCCCGGGTGCGGGCGGATGGCGTGCAGCTCGGGCGCGAGCACCTTCTCGGTGCCGAGCAGTGCCTCGAGGGTCAGCGCGGCGGTGATGTCCGCGGACTTGTACAGCTTGTCGAGGTCGGCGAGGGCCATGACCAGCATGCCGAGCATGCCGTCGGTGCCGTTGAGGAGGGCGAGACCCTCCTTCTCCCTCAGCTCGACCGGCTGGATCCCGGCCTCGGCGAGCAGTTCGCCGGCGGGGCGCACGACCCCGTCCGGACCCTCGGCGTCGCCTTCGCCCATCAGGGTGAGCGCGCAGTGCGAGAGCGGCGCGAGGTCGCCGGAGCAGCCGAGCGAGCCGTACTCGTGGACGACGGGCGTGATGCCGGCGTTGAGTACGTCGGCCATCGTCTGCGCGACGGACGGCCGGACGCCGGTGTGGCCGGAGGCGACGGTCTTCAGGCGCAGGAACATCAGGGCGCGCACGACCTCCCGCTCGACGCGCGGGCCCATGCCGGCGGCGTGCGAGCGGACGATGTTGCGCTGGAGCTGGGCGCGCAGCTCGGGGCTGATGTGCCGGGAGGCGAGGGCGCCGAAGCCGGTGGACACCCCGTAGACGGGTTCGGGCTTGGCGGCGAGGGCGTCGACGATCTCGCGGGCGCGGGCGAGGGCGTCGAGCGCCTCGCCGGACAGCTCGATCCGCGCGTTGCCGCGGGCGACGGCGATGACGTCCTCGGCGGTGGTCCCGGACGTCCCCACCACGACAGTGTGCATATCCATATTCAGCAGCCTACGGACTGAATCGCTTCATGTCACTAGCAAGTTTCGCGAGGGACCCTTACGCCTCCGCCACAAGGCCTACGCCCGGCCGCGGAAGCGGCGCCGCTCGCCGGCCGCCTCCTGCGGGGCGGCATCGGCCAGCCGGACCACGGCGGTGTCCCGGCCCGCGACGACGGGTTTCGGCGTGCGGGCGGCCTTGGCCTTGTACTGCGCGGCGTCGGCCAGCCGGAACAGCCGCCGGGAGGACTTCCCCGGCCCGATCGGGTCGCCGGTGGACGCGACCCCGCACGCGACACCCTCCCCGAGCTCCAGCTCGGCGGCGCGCAGGCACAGCTCCTCGGTCACCCGGACCACCTCGTCGGCGGGGGGCCCGACGCTCACCAGGCAGAACTCGTCGCCGCCGAGCCGGGCCACGAGCGCGCCGGGCAGCATGGCCCCGCAGAGGCTGAGCACGGACCCGAACCGCTCCAGCAGCCGGTCGCCCGTGGCGTGCCCCAGGGTGTCGTTGACCCTCTTGAGCCCGTTCAGGTCGCACACCACCAGGCTCACCACGGCGGCGTTCCGCCGGTGCTCCTCCAGGGCCTCGTCGAGCCGCATGTCGACGGCGCGGCGGTTGGCCAGGCCGGTCAGCGGATCGGTGAAGGCGAGCCGCCGGGCCTCTTCGAGCCGCTCGTTCTGCGCGAGCCCGGCCGCGACCACCGCCGCCAGGACGGTCGCGAACTCGGCGTCGTCCTCGTCGAAGTCGGGCAGGCCGTCGTCGCGGGCGACGTACAGCTCGCCCCAGGCGCGCCCGCTGAGCACGATGGGCGCGACGACGCAGGTGCCGCGGCCCCGGCGGCGCAGGGCCTCGCCGCGCCGCCCCGGGCGGTTCCCGCCGGCGCTCTCGACCCAGGCGTGCGGGCCGCTGCCGCCGACCCAGCGCTCGTGCAGGAACTCGGTGATCTCGGGGAAGTCGTGGACGGGGTACGACTCGTCCTCGGGGAACGTCTCCTCCCCGGCCCGCAGCTCCCCCTCGTTCACGAGGACCCGCAGCCGGCCCCGCTCGCGCTCCCACGCGGAGATCGCGGCGAACGAGCCGTCCATCGCGAGGCGGGCCCCACGGGCGGCCGCCCGGACACTGTCCCGCGGCGCGCATGCGGCGGCCATGGCCTGAGCCAGGCCCACGACGGCTCGCAGCCGCCCGTCGACTCCCATCACCCCAGGTTAGGGAGTTTCATCCGATTTCGTGCAGCTTGATGCAGGGACCGCGGGACCGGACGCCCCGGCCCCTGCCCCAGCCCCTACTTCCCCGGCCACTGCGGCTTGCGCTTCTCGTTGAACGCCGCCACGCCCTCCGCGCGGTCTCCCGAGAAGGCCACCGTCCGCCAGGCCGCGTCCTCGATCTCCAGGCCGGCCGTCAGGTCCATCCCGTGCCCCAGCCGCAGGGCCCGCTTCGCCGCGCGCAGGCCCACCGGGGAGTTCGCCGCCATCCGGGCCGCGAGGGCAAGCGCTTCGTCCCGGTCCGTGCCCGCCGGCACCACCGAGTCCACCAGGCCCAGCGACAGCGCCTCCGCCGCCTCCACCCGCCGCGCCGTGAAGATCAGCTCCGCCGCCCGCGCCGCACCCACGCGCCGCGGCAGCAGCTGCGTGCCGCCGCCGCCCGGGATCACGCCCACGGAGACCTCCGGCAGGCCGACCACCGCCGTCTCGTCGGCCACGATCACGTCGCACGCCAGCGCCAGCTCGAAGCCGCCGCCCAGCGCGAACCCGTGCACCGACGCGATCGTCGGCATCGGCAGCTCCAGTACGCCCCCGTACGCGCCCCGCGTGGTCGGCCGCTGCCGCACCAGCTCGGCGTCCGACAGGGAGTTGCGCTCCTTGAGGTCGGCCCCTACGCAGAACGCCCGCTCGGCGGCCGACGAGAGCACGACCACCCGCACCGACGGGTCCGCCGCGAGCGCCGCGCAGGCCTCGCCGATGGCCCGCGCCATGTCCGTCGAGACGGCGTTCATCGCCTTCGGCCGGTCCAGGACCAGCTCCGCGACCCCGTCCTCATGCCGGCGCACAGCCACGAACTCAGACACAGAGACCCTCCCGGTTAACGAACGTTACCCGGGGATCTTAGGCTTCCGCCGCGTCAGCGACCAGGGCTCCACGACCCCGAGCCCGCGCACCGGGCGCTGCCACATCGGCTGGAGCGCGAAGCGGTACGTCCCGCCGCCCTCCTCGGCCTCGGCCTCCTTCTCCGAGACCGGCGCCGCGCCCGTCCTGCCCAGTTCCTCCGCCATCGCCCCGTCGACCAGCACCGCGTCCTTCGGGGCTATCGACGTCAGCCGCGAGGCCAGGTTCACGGTGGTCCCGAAGACGTCGCCCATCCGGGTCGTCACCGTCCCGAACGCTATGCCGACGCGCAGCTCCGGCATCTGGGCATCGGCTTCCATCGTCTCGATCAGCCGCAGCGCGATCTCCGCCGCCGTCGCCGCGTCGTCGGCGCAGTACAGGACCTCGTCGCCGAGCGTCTTGATCAGCCGGCCGCCGTGCGCGGCCACCAGGTCCGCGGAGGTCGTCTCGAAGGACTCGACGAGCTCGCCGAGCTCCTCCTCCTCCAGCCGCCGCGTCAGCCGGGTGAAGCCGACCAGGTCCGCGAAGCCCACCGCGAGCCGCCGGTCGACCATCTCCTCGTCGTCCGCCACCTGCACGACCCGGCCGGTGGCCGCCGCCAGCTGGCGGCGCCACACGTAGACGAGGAACTCCTCCAGCTCCGGCAGCAGCAGCTCGACCAGCGGGTACGTGACCTCCGTACGGGTCATTCCCGGCTCGGGCGGCTCCGTCAGCCCCTCCAGGAAGGAATCGATCTGCCATTCCGCCAGCCGGGCGGTGGTCTGCCCGGTGGACCGCGCCACCTGCACGGCCATCGGCTCGCTCAGCAGCCCGGCCTCGACGAGGCCGGCGAGCCGGCGCAGCGCCAGTACGTCCGCCTCGGTCAGGGCCTTGGCCTGGCCGATGTCGGCGAAGCCCATCGCCCGCCAGAAGCGGGAGGCGAGCTCCATCGAGACACCGGCGCTGCGGGCCGCCTGGAAGGGTGTGTACCGGCGCTCCGCGCCCAGGATCAGCTGCTCCAGCCGGATGGCGAGCGGGTCCGCCGTCGGCTGTGCGGTGTGGTCGACCTCGTGGTGGGGAGTGTGCTGGTCGCGCCCGATGGGCGTGCCCGGACCGGTGGACCCCGAGCCGGTGGACCCCTGGCCGCCGGGCCGGGGGGCGGACGCGCTGGACGTAGAGTCGCCGACGGTCAAGGGCCGCCTCCTGTCCATTCCGTGCGCACTGCCCTGCCGAACCGGGTGATCACCGGGAGGACCGGGATCGCCTAAACCATACGGCAGGTGTGCCGTAGCTCACTCCCCACTCCCTGCAGCTGCGGCCGGGCTACCGCACCGACCGCAGATGCACCACGTCCCCGGCCCCCACGGTCTCGTGCCGGTCCTCCGCCGTCCGTACGACGAGCCGCCCGTCCGCGTCCACCGCTTCGGCCGTCCCGGTGAGCGTGCGGCCGCCGGGCAGGTCCGCCCGTACGTGCCGGCCGAGCGTGACGCAGTCCGCCGCGTACGCCTCCTGGAGCCCGCTGGCGGCCGGGTCCCCGCCCGCCGCCCGCCATTGCCCGTACCAGTGCTCCAGGGACCGCAGTACGGCCTTCAGCAGGGGTTCCCGGTCCGTCACGGCGGCCTTCGCGAGGATCAGCGACCCGGCTTCCGGTACGGGCAGCTCGTCCTCGGTGAGGGTGACGTTGAGCCCGATCCCGAGGACGACCCCGTCGCTGACCCGTTCGGCGAGGATGCCGCCGGTCTTGCGTTCCTCCCCCTCCACGGTGATCAGCAGGTCGTTGGGCCATTTGAGGGCCGTGTCCACGCCCGCGGCCCGCGACACCCCGCTCGCGGCGGCCACCCCGGCCAGCAGGGTCAGCCACCCCCACCGCTCCTGCGGTACGGAGTCGCCCGGCTTGAGCAGGACGGAGAAGAACAGCCCGGACCGGGGGGGCGCGACCCAGCTCCGGTCGAGCCGCCCGCGCCCGGCGGTCTGCTCCTCGGCGACGAGCACGGCCCCCTCGGGCAGCTGCCCGGCCCGGGCCGCGAGATCGGTGTTGGTGGACCCGGTGGCGGCGACCACCTCGACCGAGGACCACAGCCCCCCGTCCCCGACGAGGGCCCGCTCCAGCGCGGCGGCGTTCAGCGGCGGCCGGTCGAGGCTCGACCAGCGGCCGGCGGCGGCTCCGGACGGAGCCCCTCCTGATGCATCTGATGGCGTCATGCAACCCACAGTAGGTGTGTCAAACGCCGCACTGCCGAGCGCCATGCCCGCCGATACGCTACGCACCAGTAGCCAGCAGTAGTCAATCAATTGACCAGGCAGTTGACACCACACAGGGAGCCGCGACCCCGATGTCACAACCCTCAGAGCCGATCGACATGCACACGACCGCGGGCAAGATCGCGGACCTGCAGCGCCGCATCGACGAAGCCACTCACGCCGGGTCAGCGCGCGCGGTGGAGAAGCAGCACGCCAAGGGGAAGCTGACGGCACGTGAGCGGGTCGCCCTGCTGCTGGACGAGGGGTCCTTCGTCGAGCTCGACGAGTTCGCCCGGCACCGGTCGACCAACTTCGGGCTGGAGAAGACCCGCCCCTACGGCGACGGCGTCGTCACCGGCTACGGCACGGTGGACGGCCGCCCGGTGGCCGTGTTCTCGCAGGACTTCACCGTCTTCGGCGGGGCCCTCGGCGAGGTCTACGGCCAGAAGATCATGAAGGTCATGGACTTCGCGCTGAAGACCGGCTGCCCGCTCGTCGGCATCAACGACTCCGGCGGCGCCCGCATCCAGGAGGGCGTCAGCGCCCTGGGCATGTACGGCGAGATCTTCCGCCGGAACGTGCACGCCTCGGGCGTCATTCCGCAGATCAGCCTGATCGTGGGCCCGTGCGCCGGCGGCGCCGTGTACTCCCCCGCCATCACCGACTTCACCGTGATGGTCGACCAGACCTCGCACATGTTCATCACCGGCCCGGACGTCATCAAGACCGTCACCGGCGAGGACGTGGGCTTCGAGGAGCTGGGCGGCGCCCGCACCCACAACTCCACCTCGGGCGTGGCCCACCACATGGCCGGGGACGAGAAGGACGCCATCGAGTACGTCAAGAACCTGCTGGCGTACCTGCCGTCGAACAACCTCTCCGAGCCGCCCGCCTTCCCGGAGGAGGCGGACACCGAGGTCACCGAGGCCGACCGCGAGCTCGACGTCCTGATCCCGGACAGCGCGAACCAGCCGTACGACATGCACACCGTGATCGAGCACGTGCTCGACGACGCGGAGTTCCTGGAGACGCAGGCGCTCTTCGCGCCGAACATCCTCACCGGCTTCGGCCGGGTCGAGGGGCACCCGGTGGGCATCGTCGCCAACCAGCCGATGCAGTTCGCCGGCTGCCTGGACATCAACGCCTCCGAGAAGGCCGCCCGCTTCGTGCGGACGTGCGACGCCTTCAACATCCCGGTGCTGACGTTCGTGGACGTGCCGGGCTTCCTGCCGGGCACGGACCAGGAGTACAACGGAATCATCCGGCGCGGCGCGAAGCTGATCTACGCGTACGCCGAGGCCACCGTCCCCCTGATCACCGTCATCACCCGCAAGGCGTTCGGCGGCGCGTACGACGTCATGGGCTCCAAGCACCTCGGCGCGGACCTGAACCTGGCCTGGCCGACCGCCCAGATCGCCGTCATGGGCGCGCAGGGCGCGGTCAACATCCTGCACCGCCGTGCCATCGCCGAGGCGGAGGAGGCGGGCAACGCCGAGGAGACCCGGGCCCGGCTCATCACCGAGTACGAGGACGCCCTGCTGAACCCGTACACGGCCGCCGAGCGCGGTTACATCGACGCGGTGACCATGCCGTCCGAGACGCGGGCCCACGTGGTCAAGGGGCTGCGCCAGCTGCGCACCAAGCGCGAGTCCCTGCCCCCCAAGAAGCACGGCAACATCCCCCTGTAGGAGGTCAGTCCTGTGGTGATCAAGGTCGTCAAGGGGAATCCGACGCCCGAGGAGCTGGCCGCCGCACTGGCGGTGGTCCAAGCGCGCGCGGCGGTGCTGGCCTCGGCACCGTCGGACGCGCCGCGGGTGGCGGACGACTGGTCGGCGCCGGCCCGGGTGGCGCGGCGGACGCTGCCGCAGCCGGGGCCGCGCGCGTGGGCGCGTACCTACTGGCCCGGTTAGGCCGCCTTCCGGTGGTGAAGATGGCGTGAACGGACCGTGGCGCCTGAGTACGCGTACTCAGGCGCCACTCCGGTCGCCGGGGCCAGGATCGAGGCATGCTCTGGTCAGACCCGAAGAACGAGCCGCCGAAGGACATGCGCGACGTGCAGGCGATGGTCCGGCGGATGACCCTGGTGGTCGTCCTCGCGATGGTGGTGGTCGTGTACGTGCTGGGCGTGGGCTTCTAGCCTCCGTGCAGGGTGTCCCGGTGCGTGCCGGGTGCCGGATCCCCGCCCCTACGATGGCGGCATGACTGCTGCTGCCCAGGCCCCGGCCCACGCCCTCGTCCTCGCCTCCGCCTCACCCGCCCGGCTCAACCTGCTGCGGCAGGCCGGGCTGGCCCCGCACGTGATCGTCAGCAACTTCGACGAGGACGCGCTCAGCGCGGAGACCCCCGCCGAGCTGGCGCTGGCGCTGGCCGAGGCCAAGGCGGGCGTGGTGGCGGCCCTGGACGAGGCCGCGGGCGCCTTGGTGATCGGCTGCGACTCGGTGCTGGAGCTGGACGGCGAGGCGCTCGGCAAGCCGGCGGACGCCGAGGAGGCCACCGCCCGCTGGAAGTCGATGCGCGGACGGGCCGGTGTACTGCGCACCGGGCACTGCGTGATCGACACGGCGACCGGGCGTCAGGTCTCGGCCACGGCTTCCACGACGGTCCGGTTCGGCGAGCCGACGGACGCGGAGGTGGCGGCGTACGTGGCGAGCGGCGAGCCGCTGCACGTGGCCGGGGCATTCACGCTGGACGGGCTGTCGGCGCCGTTCATCGAGGGCATCGACGGCGACCACGGGAACGTCATCGGGCTGTCGATGCCGCTGCTGCGCTCCCTGCTGGGCGAACTCGGTGTGTCCATCACGGATTTGTGGGCTTGAGCTCCCCGAGGGGCGGAGGCGGGGCGTCCTGGGCGTCCCGCCCCTCCTGGCCGTCCGGTCCGCCCCCGGCGCCCCCTGCGGGCGCCCCGGCCCCGCCCTGGGCCGCGTAGAGCACCAGGGTCAGGACGAGCAGGCAGAGGATCAGCATCATCACGGCGAAGGCGCCCCAGCCGACCAGGCCGACGGCGAGGGCGCCGAGCAGCCCGTGGGTGACGGCGGCGGTGACGAGCACGATGCGGGCGAAGGTGCCGGGGGCCCGGTCGCGTACGGCCACCACGGCGAGCAGCACGGCGCACAGGAGCAGGAAGGCGCCGATGCCGGCCCCCATCCCGTACGTCGCCAGGGACATGACATCCGGGTCCATGCCGGCGATGGACATCGACTGGTTGTGGGTGGTCCGGCCGAGCACGAAGTGCACGAGAACGAGCACCGCCGCCTCGGCGACGAGCACGACCGCGGCCAGCCCGGCCACGAGTCTGCGCAGCACGACGCCCACGACGACCCACCCCTCCCCACACGTCCCCGGCCACAAGCCTGTTCGACGCCTGGAGGCTACTAACGGGTAAACGTACGGACAAGGGGTCCGGGCAGCTTCGTTACGCGAAGGGCCCCCGTACCGCGGACACGCAAAGAATGTGTGGGCCGTTCGTAGGGACTCGACAAAGAATCACAGGGGGCCGCTGACCCGGCGGACAGAGACCTTGGATACATGACGGGGTTACTGTGCAGTTGGGGATCCCCCTGACCTGGGGCGCCACAAGGGCTTTCCTGCCTGGAGGTGGACTCGAATCACACTGCGTGTGGGCAAGGTCACCACCAGGGAAGGGTCGAAACGCCGTGTGGGCTGTCCCTAAACTCAGCTTGTTTCAAGGAGGGAGCCATCGTGCGCAAGGTGCTCATCGCCAACCGTGGCGAAATCGCTGTCCGCGTTGCTCGGGCCTGCCGGGATGCCGGAATCGCAAGCGTAGCCGTCTACGCCGATCCGGACCGGGACGCTCTGCATGTCCGCGCGGCCGACGAAGCTTTCGCGTTGGGCGGTGACACCCCGGCCGCCAGCTACTTGGACATCTCCAAGGTCCTGCAGGCCGCAGCCGATTCCGGCGCGGACGCCATCCATCCCGGATACGGCTTCCTCTCCGAGAACGCCGACTTCGCGCAGGCCGTGCTCGACGCCGGCCTGACCTGGATCGGCCCGCCGCCGCAGGCCATCCGCGACCTCGGCGACAAGGTCGCCGCCCGGCACATCGCGCAGCGCGCAGGCGCCCCGCTGGTCGCCGGTACGCCGGACCCGGTCTCGGGTGCCGAAGAAGTCGTGGCGTTCGCCAAGGAGCACGGCCTGCCGATCGCGATCAAGGCCGCCTTCGGCGGCGGCGGTCGCGGCCTGAAGGTCGCCCGCACCCTCGAAGAGGTGCCGGAGCTCTACGACTCCGCCGTACGCGAGGCCGTCGCCGCCTTCGGCCGCGGCGAGTGCTTCGTCGAGCGCTACCTCGACAAGCCGCGGCACGTCGAGACCCAGTGCCTGGCCGACAGCCACGGCAACGTGGTCGTCGTCTCCACCCGTGACTGCTCGCTGCAGCGCCGCCACCAGAAGCTGGTGGAGGAGGCTCCCGCGCCGTTCCTGACCGAGGCGCAGAACGCGGAGCTGTACGCCGCTTCCAAGGCCATCCTGAAGGAGGCCGGCTACGTCGGCGCCGGCACGGTGGAGTTCCTCGTCTCCGCCGACGGCCTGATCTCCTTCCTGGAGGTCAACACCCGCCTGCAGGTCGAGCACCCGGTCACCGAAGAGGTCGCCGGCATCGACCTGGTCCGCGAGATGTTCCGCATCGCCGACGGCGAGGAGCTCGGCTACGGGGACCCGGTGCTGCGCGGCCACTCCATCGAGTTCCGCATCAACGGCGAGGACCCGGGCCGCGGCTTCCTCCCGGCGCCCGGCACGGTGACGAAGTTCGTCGCGCCGACCGGCCCGGGCGTCCGCCTCGACGCGGGTGTCGAGTCCGGCTCCGTCATCGGCCCGGCCTGGGACTCCCTGCTGGCCAAGCTGATCGTCACCGGCGCCACCCGCGAGCAGGCGCTCCAGCGTGCCGCCCGCGCGCTGGCCGAGTTCGAGGTCGAGGGCATGGCCACGGCCATCCCGTTCCACCGCGCGGTCGTCGCCGACCCGGCGTTCACCTCGGACCCCTTCCAGGTGCACACCCGCTGGATCGAGACCGAGTTCGTCAACGAGATCCCGGCGTTCGCGGCTCCGGCTGCGGACGACGCCGAAGACGAGCCGGGCCGCGAGACGGTGGTCGTCGAGGTCGGCGGCAAGCGCCTCGAGGTCTCGCTGCCGTCCTCGCTGGGCATGACCCTGGCGCGCACGGCCGCTGCGGGCGGCGCGAAGCCGAAGCGCCGCGCGGCCAAGAAGTCCGGCCCGGCGGCCTCCGGCGACACCCTCGCGTCCCCGATGCAGGGCACGATCGTCAAGGTCGCGGTCGAGGAGGGCCAGCAGGTCAACGAGGGCGACCTGGTCGTCGTACTCGAGGCCATGAAGATGGAGCAGCCGCTGAATGCGCACCGCTCCGGGACGATCGTCGGCCTGACAGCCGAGGTCGGCGCCAGCCTCACCTCCGGCGCCACCATCTGCGAGATCAAGGACTGAGGTCCTTGCACTCCTGACGGGGTTCCCGGGGCCACCGCCCCGGGGACCCCGTTTTTTCGTCTGCGGCGCCGCTGCCGGGGGCCGGCCCCTGGGAACCCCCGCGCCTCAAACGCCGGCGGGGCTGGAAGATCCAGCCCCGCCGGCGTTTGAGGCGCGGGGTCCGGGGCGGAGCCCCGGGGCTCCTACCTGCGCCTCATGTCCGCGACGCGGGGGCGGTCCCCGGCCGCAGCCTGCTCGAGCAGCGAGGCAGGCGCGCTGCGCAGCTGCGCCGACGGCCCCCCACGCCTCTGCACCGGCAGCGGGGACTCCCTGCGCGGGCGCCGGCCCACCATCCCCTCACCGCCGGAGGCAACGGCCCCCGCCACGGTGATCTGCACTCCCTGGTCGGCGAGCGCCTGCAGCTCCGTCGCCGCCCGGTCGTCGTGCGGCGGCGGCTCGTCCGTGACCAGACGGGTCATCACGTCCGTCGGCACGGTCTGGAACATGGTGTCGGTACCGAGCTTCGTGTGGTCGGCCAGTACCACCACTTCCGCCGCGGCCTGCACCAGCGCCCGGTCCACGCTCGCGCTGAGCATGTTGGACGTGGACAGCCCGCGCTCGGCGGTCAGGCCGCTCCCGGAGAGGAAGGCCCGCGACACCCGCAGCCCCTGGAGGGACTGCTCGGCACCGCTGCCGACCAGCGCGTAGTTCGAGCCCCGCAGGGTCCCGCCGGTCATGACCACCTCCACCCGGTTCGCGTGGGCCAGAGCCTGCGCGACCAGCAGCGAGTTGGTGACGACGGTCAGTCCGGGCACCCGGGCGAGCCGGCGGGCCAGCTCCTGGGTCGTGGTGCCCGCGCCGACGACGACGGCCTCGCCTTCTTCGACAAGGCCGGCCGCCACGTCGGCAATGGCGGTCTTTTCCGCCGTCGCGAGATGGGACTTTTGCGGAAACCCGGACTCCCGCGTGAAACCGCCCGGCAATACCGCACCGCCGTGTCGGCGGTCGAGGAGTCCTTCTGCCTCCAGCGCCCGCACGTCCCGCCGTACGGTCACTTCGGAGGTCTGGACGACGCGGGCGAGCTCACGGAGCGATACCGCTCCGTTGGCCCGCACCATTTCGAGAATCAATTGGCGACGTTCTGCAGCGAACACGAAACTGACAGTAACCCCAACGACCGTCTTGTTTCAGCTCCTTGCGCCGGAATACCGAAGTTGTCCATAAAACAGGGCGACTAGTGGTATACGCGTCCGGACGACTGAGTGAACGTCTCTTCACTCACCGGCGACCCACCCCAAGTCCCCTTGCGACGTGCGGCGGTTGCCGTTCTCACGCCTCGCCGGCGGCCTTCCGCGTGTGCAGCTGGCGCGCGACCTCGGCGATCGATCCCGACAGCGAGGGGTACACCGTGAACGCGTTTGCGATCTGCTCGACGGTCAGGTTGTTGTCGACGGCGATCGAGATGGGGTGGATCAGCTCGCTCGCGCGCGGCGACACGACCACACCGCCCACCACGATCCCGGTGCCGGGGCGGCAGAACAGCTTCACGAAACCGTCCCGGATGCCCTGCATCTTGGCGCGCGGGTTGCGCAGCAGCGGCAGCTTCACCACGCGGGCGTCGATCTTGCCGGCGTCCACGTCGGCCTGGGTGTAGCCGACGGTGGCGATCTCCGGGTCGGTGAAGACGTTCGAGGAGACCGTCTTGAGGTTCAGCGGGGCCACCGCGTCGCCGAGGAAGTGGTACATCGCGATGCGGCCCTGCATGGCGGCGACGGAGGCCAGCGCAAAGATGCCCGTCACGTCGCCGGCCGCGTACACGCCGGGCGCGGACGTACGGGAGACCTTGTCGGTCCAGATGTGCCCGGAGTCCTTGAGCCGGACCCCGGACTCCTCCAGGTTCATGTCCTTGGTGTTCGGGATCGCGCCGACGGCCATCAGGCAGTGCGTGCCGGTGATGACGCGGCCGTCGGAGAGGGTGACCTCGACCCGGTCGCCGACGCGCTTGGCGGACTCGGCGCGCGAGCGCCCGATGACGTTCATGCCGCGGCGGCGGAAGACGTCCTCGAGGACGGCGGCCGCGTCCGGGTCCTCGCCGGGCAGCACGCGGTCGCGGGAGGAGACCAGCGTCACCCGGGAGCCGAGGGCCTGGTACGCGCCGGCGAACTCGGCGCCGGTGACGCCGGAGCCCACCACGATGAGCTCTTCGGGGAGCTCGTCCAGGTCGTAGACCTGGGTCCAGTTCAGGATCCGCTCGCCGTCGGGCATGGCGTCCGGGATCTCGCGGGGGTGGCCGCCGGTCGCGATCAGCACGGCGTCGGCCGTGAGGATCGTCTCGGTGCCGTCGGCGGCGGTGACGATGACGTCGCGCGTGCCGTCGATGCCCTGCGGGCCGCCGAGCTTGCCGCGGCCCCGTACGACGCGGGCGCCGGCCCGGGTGACGGAGGCGGTGATGTCGTGCGACTGGGCGAGCGCGAGGCGCTTGACGCGCCGGTTCACCTTGCCGAGGTCGACGCCGACGACGCGCGCGGCCTGCTCGATGTGCGGGGTGTCGTCGGCGACGACGATGCCGAGCTCCTCGTACGACGAGTCGAAGGTCGTCATGACCTCGGCGGTCGCAATGAGGGTCTTGGAGGGTACGCAGTCGGTGAGGACGGACGCGCCACCGAGGCCGTCGCAGTCGACGACGGTCACCTCCGCGCCGAGCTGGGCCCCCACGAGGGCCGCCTCATACCCGCCGGGTCCGCCGCCGATGATCACGATCCGGGTCACGAAAACTCCGCCTCACGTCTACCCGGCCGGCTGCCGCCCCGGCCGGGGCTTCCGGGGGGTCTCCCCGGGGGATGCATTCCGTGCCCCATTGTCCCGCACGCTTCAAGGTGCTTCTCCCCCGGTCCGGCCATCCGTGCGCCGTCCGGGCACCATCCGGGCACGCGGCCATCCCCGCCCCTCCCGTACCCTCGACCTCATGTCGCTCTACGCCGCGTACGCCGGCAACCTCGACCCGCGGCTGATGACGCGCCGCGCTCCGCATTCGCCGCTGCGCGGCACGGGCTGGATCAACGACTGGCGGCTGACCTTCGGCGGTGAGCAGATGGGGTGGGAGGGCGCCCTCGCCACGATCGTCGAGGCCCCGAGGCACCAGGTGTTCGTCGCGCTGTACGACATCGCGCCGCTGGACGAGGACTCCATGGACCGGTGGGAGGGCGTCGGGCTCGACATCTACCGCCGGATGCGGATCCGCGTCCACACGCTGGACGGCGAGGAGGCGGCGTGGTGCTACGTGCTGAACGGCTACGAGGGCGGCCTGCCCTCGGCGCGCTACCTGGGTGAGCTCGCCGACGCCGCCGAATCGGCGGGCGCACCGCACGACTACGTGATGGAACTGCGCAAGCGGCCCTGCTGAGGCCTCCTCTCCCTTTGCGATGGGCCGAACTCGTCCGGTCGGCGCCCGGCCGCGGCGCGTCGGAAAGCGGTCGATTCGGCGGAAACGACAAGGCAACGATCCGAACACCGTGAGCTGCGCCATCTACGCGCGTAGGCAATGCTCGGCTACGCTCGTCTGCGTGAACGCATCTGTTACCGACCCCTTCGCCGACGCCACCGCCGCAGCCGCCCGCCTGCGTGAGCTGACCGGCGCCGAAACCCACGATGTCGCCCTCGTCATGGGCTCCGGCTGGGCCCCCGCCGCAGAGGCGCTGGGCGCACCCGACGCCGAGTTCCCCGTCACCGAACTGCCCGGCTTCCCGCCGCCCGCGGTCGAGGGCCACGGCGGCAAGATCCGCTCGTACAAGATCGGCGACAAGCGTGCGCTGCTCTTCCTCGGCCGGACCCACTACTACGAGGGCCGCGGCGTCGCCGCCGTCGCCCACGGCGTGCGCACCGCCGTCGCCGCCGGCTGCAAGACCGTCGTCCTGACCAACGGCTGCGGCGGTCTGCGCGAGGGCATGAAGCCCGGCCAGCCCGTCCTGATCAGCGACCACCTCAACCTGACGGCCGCCTCGCCGATCGTCGGCGCGAACTTCGTGGACCTGACCGACCTGTACTCGCCGCGCCTGCGCGCGATGTGCAAGGAGATCGACGAGACCCTCGAAGAGGGCGTCTACGTCCAGTTCCCCGGCCCGCACTACGAGACCCCGGCCGAGATCAACATGATCCGCGTCATGGGCGCCGACCTGGTCGGCATGTCCACGGTCCTCGAGGCGATCGCCGCCCGCGAGGCCGGCGCCGAGGTGCTCGGCATCTCCCTGGTCACCAACCTGGCGGCGGGCCTCTCCGGCGAGCCGCTGAACCACGAAGAGGTGCTCCAGGCCGGCCGTGACTCGGCCGCGCGCATGGGCAAGCTGCTGACCCAGGTCCTCGCCCGCATCTGAGGCACCGGAACCGTACGAGAAAAGACCGTACGAGAGACAAGGCGGAAGTAGTGCAGGAACAGGACGACCTGATCACCCGGGCCCGGGCCTGGCTGGCGGAGGACCCGGACCCCGAGACGGCCGAGGAGCTCACGAAGCTCATCGAGGCCGGGGACGTCACGGAGCTTGCGGACCGCTTCTCCGGCACCCTCCAGTTCGGCACCGCCGGACTGCGCGGCGAGATCGGCGCGGGCCCGATGCGGATGAACCGCTCGGTGGTCATCCGGGCCGCGGCGGGCCTCGCGGCCTACCTGAAGGCCCAGGGCCACGCCGGCGGCCTGGTCGTCGTCGGCTACGACGCGCGGTACAAGTCCGCGGACTTCGCCCGTGACACCGCCGCCGTGATGACCGGCGCGGGCCTGCGCGCGGCCGTCCTGCCCCGCCCGCTGCCGACGCCCGTCCTCGCGTACGCCATACGGCACCTGGGTGCCGTCGCCGGCGTCGAGGTGACCGCGAGCCACAACCCGCCCCGGGACAACGGCTACAAGGTCTACCTCGGCGACGGCTCGCAGATCGTGTCCCCGGCGGACACGGAGATCGCCGCGGAGATCGGGCGCGTGGACACCCTCGCCTCGGTCCCCCGTCCGGAGTCCGGCTGGGAGGACCTCGGCGACGAGGTCCTGGAGGCCTACCTGGCCCGTACGGACGCCGTCCTGACCCCCGGCTCCCCCCGGGGCGTGCGGACCGTCTACACGGCCATGCACGGCGTCGGCAAGGACGTCGTGCTGGCCGCCTTCGCCCGCGCCGGCTTCCCGGAGCCGGTCCTCGTGGCCGAGCAGGCGGAGCCGGACCCGGCCTTCCCGACGGTGGCCTTCCCGAACCCGGAGGAGCCGGGCGCGATGGACCTGGCCTTCGCCAAGGCCGCCGAGGCCGGGCCGGACATCGTGATCGCGAACGACCCGGACGCGGACCGCTGCGCGGTGGCCGTCCCGGACGACGCTTCGGCGACCGGCTGGCGCATGCTGCGCGGCGACGAGGTCGGCGCGCTGCTCGCGGCCCACCTGGTCCACAAGGGCGCGACGGGCGTCTTCGCCGAGTCCATCGTGTCGTCGTCCCTGCTGGGACGGATCGCGCAGGCGGCGGGCGTCGGCTACGAGGAGACCCTCACCGGCTTCAAGTGGATCGCCCGCGTCGAGGGCCTGCGCTACGGCTACGAGGAGGCGCTCGGCTACTGCGTGGACCCCGAGGGCGTCCGCGACAAGGACGGCGTCACGGCCGCCCTGCTGGTGGCGGAACTCGCCTCGGAGCTCAAGGAGCAGGGCCGCACGCTGACCGACCTGCTGGACGACCTGGCGATGGAGCACGGCCTGCACGCCACCGACCAGCTGTCGGTCCGCGTCTCGGACCTGTCGGTCATCGCCTCGGCGATGGCTGCGCTGCGGGCGCAGCCGCCGGTGTCGCTGGCGGGCCTGCGGGTCTCCTCGGCGGAGGACCTGAACCGGGGTACGGAGACGCTGCCGCCCACGGACGGCCTGCGCTACTACCTGGAGGGCGACTACAAGGCCCGGGTGATCGTGCGGCCGTCGGGTACGGAGCCGAAGCTGAAGTGCTACCTGGAGGTCGTGGTCCCGGTGGCGGACGCCGCGGACCTCGCACCGGCCCGCACCCGCGGCCAGGAGGTCCTGGACGCGATCAAGAAGGACCTGTCGGCAGCCGCGGGCATCTGATCCGTCACGCGCCGCTCGCACCGCTGCGCCGGACTCCGTCCGTCGGGTGCAGTCCCGGGGCTCCGGCCCCCGCCCGGCCCCGGTCCGTCCACCGGGACCCGGCCCCTCGGCCCCCTGAGCTCCGGCTCGGGGGGCCGTCGCCGTTTCGGTCGGGGGCGGGGGACGGCACCCCCCACCCCCTGGCCAGGGAGCTCAGGCGGCCGGGCAAGGGCCGAAGGCCCCGGGCCGGGCAGGGGCCGGAGCCCCCGGGCCGCAGCCGCCGGTCGGAGGCCGGCGCAGCGGCGCGAAGCCGGGGAGGCCCGCCAGGGCCGAGCGGTGCAAGCGGCGCGTCAAGAAGGTGCGGGGCTGGGCGTCGGGCGGACCAGTTCGCCCAGGGTGGGGACCGATTCCGGGCGGGAGCGGACGGCTTCCGTGCACTCCCATGCCCGCGGCGGATCCGCGTCCGGGCCGCCGAGGACCACCGGGCCCGGGCCCGCCGAGACGGCCTCGCTGCCCGCCAGCGTGCACACCACCTGCGACAGCGCGACCGGCGGCAGGTCCTCCGGCTTGCGGCTGAGCCGGATCGTGCCCGCCGGATCGCCCGGGCGCACCGGTGCGACCGTCAGCCCGTCGGGGACGGACGTCGTGAAGCCCGCGTCCCGCTCCTCCGCCGACGGCTCCCGCTCCAGCGCCTCCAGCAGCGCCTCGGCGACCAGCACGACGGGGTCGCGTACCGGCTTCTTCTCCGGCACCGGCACCACCCGTTCCACGCCGACCAGCTGCGATCCGCACACGAGCTCCACCGTGGCGCGGAAGCCCTGTACCCCGGTCTGCAGCTCCGGGGTGTCGCACGACACCCGCGAAGGCGCCGGACCGACGTCCACCGGCACCGTCGTCGCCCTGATGCCGCAGCCGGACGCCAGGCCCGACACGAGGCCCGACACCAGCAGGAGCACTGCCGCCCTACGCGTCCGCGTCACCGGCGATCACCTTCCCCACGTCCACCGGCAGCCGCAGCGTGAACAGTGCGCCGCCCTCCGGCCCGTTGGCGGCGGTGATGTCACCGCCGTGGATGTGCGCGTTCTCCACGGCGATCGACAGGCCCAGCCCGCTGCCGTCCGACTTCGGCCGCGAGGCGCTCGCCTTGTAGAACCGGTCGAAGACGTGCGGCAGCACCTCCTCCGGGATGCCCGGCCCGTTGTCCTGGACCGCGATGACCAGCCACTCGCCCTCGACGACCACCGACACCCGCACCGGCGAGCCGCCGTGCTTGAGCGCGTTGCCGATCAGGTTGGCGAGGATGACGTCGAGGCGGCGCGGATCGAGCCGCGCCACGATGCCGCGCTCGGCGTCGAGTTCGACCGCGTCGAGCCACGCCCGCGCGTCGATGCACGCCGTCACCTGGTCGGCGACGTCCACGTCGTCGAGCACGAGCCGTGCCGTCCCCGCGTCGAAGCGGGTGACCTCCATCAGGTTCTCCACCAGGTCGTTCAGCCGCCGGGTCTCGCTGACGACCAGCTTCACCGCCGGCGCGATCATCGGATCGAGGTCGTCGGCCTCCTCCTCCAACACCTCGGCGACGGCCGTCAACGCCGTCAGCGGAGTGCGCAGTTCGTGCGACATGTCCGCGACGAAGCGCCGGCTCGACTCCTCCCGGGCGCTCATGTCGGCGACCTTCTTCTCCAGCGCTTCCGCCGTCTTGTTGAAGGTGTGCGACAGATCGGCCAGTTCGTCGGTCCCCGACACCTCCAGCCGGGTGTCCAGCTCGCCCTCGCCCAGGCGCCGCGCCGCGTCCCCCAGCCGCTGCACGGGCTTGAGGACGGTCCGGGCCGCGGCCTGCGCCAGCAGCGCCGACCCGAGCAGCGCGAGACCCGTGGCGATGGTCAGCGACCAGCCCAGCGCGTTCAGGTCGTCCCGCTCCTGCGCCAAGGACTTGTACATGTAGCCGGTCGGCCCGCCGCCCACGATCCGCGTCCCGCCGACCAGGTACGGATTGCCGCGCGGCTTCGTCCGCTGCCAGTACACGTGGTACTCGGAGTCGTTGGCCGCCGTCGCCTTCTGCTGGTCGTTCACCGCACGCTGCAGCGAGGCCGGTACGTCGTCCAGCCCGAAGGAGTCGGGCCCGGCCGCGCCGAACACCTTGCGGCCGCCCCGCTCGTCGACCAGCAGCACGCTGTAGCCGGGGCTGCTGCCCGCCATCAGCTCGGCGGTGCGCTGCATCTCCTCGGGCGTCGGGTCGGCGGGCAGGGCCGCGGCCCGGTTCTGCATCTCCTGGCGGAAGTCGCCGAGGGCCGCGTCCTGGGTACGGGTGAGCACCGCCTCGCGGTTGAGCCAGTACGCGATGCCGGACGCGGAAACCGCGGCCACCAGCGCGACCAGGCAGAACACCATCAGGAGCCGCAGCCGCAGGCTGGTCCAGCGCCGGCCCGCGAACAGAGCTTTGATCACTGCGGCGAGTCCAGCCGGTAGCCGACACCACGAACGGTCCGGATGAGGGTCGGCGAGGACGGCACTTCCTCGACCTTGGCGCGCAGCCGCTGCACGCAGGCGTCCACGAGCCGGGAGTCGCCGAGGTAGTCGTGCTCCCAGACCAGCCGCAGCAGCTGCTGCCGGGAGAGCGCCTGCCCGGGCCGGCGGCTGAGCTCCAACAGCAGCCGCAGCTCGGTCGGCGTCAGTTGGAGGTCCTCGCCGTTCTTCGTGACCGTCATCGCGGCCCGGTCGATGACCAGGGAGCCGAAGACCGCGGAGTCGGTGGCCTCCCGTTCCCCACGGCGCAGCACGGCCCGGATCCGGGCGTCGAGCACCCGGCCCTGGACGGGCTTGACGACGTAGTCGTCGGCGCCGGACTCGAGGCCCACCACCACGTCGATGTCGTCACTGCGCGCGGTGAGCAGGATGATCGGCAGCTGGTCGGTGCGGCGGATCCGCCGGCACACCTCGAAACCGTCGATCCCGGGCAGCATCACGTCCAGCACGATCAGGTCCGGCCGCTGCTCGCGCAGCAGTTTCAGGCCGTCCTCGCCCGTCGCCGCGGTGGCCACACGGTGGCCCTGGCGAGTCAGGGAGAGTTCGAGGGCCGTGCGGATGGCGTCGTCGTCCTCGATCAGCAACAGGAAAGGCACGGGCTCATTCTGTCCCATCGACCGTTCGGAGTTCGACCGTCGGGTGCACGGGATCGCACAGAGGTCGCTGTGACAGGCCTGTGACAGTCGGCGGACACCCCGGTTAAGTCGGCCGGGCAGTCTTCTACCAACGAAACCGAGCAGGACCCGAAGCAGACTCCACGACGGGGGGCGCGAGATGAACACGCTGCACAGCACCACCACCAGCGCGGTTGTCACGCGGCTGCACGATGTGAACCGCCGGGCAGGTGTCCGTTCGGTGACGGTCGCCCGTCCGCGGCCGGCGCACACGGTGGCCATCGACGCGAACACGTACCGGCCTTCCGTCCCGGAGAAGCACACGCCCGAGCTCTCCTCCACCTCGGAGGCCGAGTTCACGGCGTACGTCCAGGAGCGGCGTGCCGCCCTGTACGCGACGGCCTTCCACCTGACCGGTGACCGTTACGAGGCCGAGGACCTGCTGCAGAGCGCGCTGTTCTCGACGTACCGCGCCTGGGACCGGATCAGCGACAAGGCCGCCGTCGGCGGGTACCTGCGGCGCACGATGACGAACCTGCACATCAGCGCGTGGCGCCGGCGGAAGCTGAACGAGTACCCGACCGAGGAGCTCCCGGAGACGGCCTCGGACACGGACGCGATGCGGGGTACGGAGCTGCGCGCGGTGCTGTGGCAGGCGCTGGCCCGCATCCCGGAGCCGCAGCGCACGATGCTGGTGCTGCGCTACTACGAGGGCCGCACGGACCCGGAGATCGCGGAGATCCTGGGCATCAGCGTCGGCACCGTGAAGTCGAGCATCTGGCGGTCGCTGCGGCGCCTGCGGGACGACGAGGTGCTGAGCTTCGGCCGCGACGAGGCGGAGTCCTTCGAGGAGCTCGTCGCGTAACGCGGCACACCACAGACCATGGGCCAGGGGGGCCGTCCTACGGGGGTGGGACGGGGGCCTGCGGGGGGAGAAGGCGGGATCAGGCGGCCGGGGGTCCGCATGATCCCGCCTTCTCGTTTCACTACGCCGGGGCGGCCGTGCGGTGGCGGCCGGCTGCGCAGGCGGCCAGGCGGCCGAGGGCCTCGTCGCGGTTGCAGGCGTGCGCGCCCAGGGCGATGTGGCGGGTCACGATGCCCCGTTCCGCCCGCATCAGCCGCCATCCCCTGCGCAGCAGGAACGGCAGTGACTTGCGGCCCTCGCGCAGGTCCCGCATCAGCCTGCGCCGGAACGTCGTCGACGGCCGCCCGCGCAGGCAGATGGCGTCCGCGAGCAGCCCCAGCTCCTGGCACCGGGCCACGATGTCCGCCGCGAAGATCCCCTCCGCGATGAAGAGCGGCGTGCGGGAGATGTCCAGCGTCTCGGTTCCCGTACGGGAGGACGTGGCGATGGAGTACACCGGCACCTCGGTACGGCCTGCCGCGCAGAGTTCCACGATCGCGGCGACCGCCACGTCCGCGTCCCAGGACAGCGGGGAGTCCCAGTCGATGTCGGAGCTGCCCTCGACCAGCGGGAGGGTCGGGTCGTCGGCCTCCTTGTAGAAGTCGTCCAGGCGGAGCACCGGCAGCCCGGAACGGGCAGCCAACCTGGACTTGCCGGAGCCCGAAGGCCCGGTCAACAGGACGACACGCGTAGGCAAAGGAGAGGAAGAGCTCACGGGACACCAGTCTGAACCATTCCCCCGCGCAGGGGATGCCTCCGGTGGCCGGTTGGTATCCAGGATCACACCTCAACTACGCTGCGTGCGCACGCGACTACGACCTCAGGCGGGAAACCCAATGGCACGTCACGCAGCCCCCGGCAGCTCCACCCTGCGCTCCGCAGGCCTCACGCTCTCCCTGGCCGGCGCGGCCCTCGCCATGGCCGCGGGCGGGGCCCAGGCCGGTGAGCTCTCGGTCCCGGCGGCCCTCGCCGGGGCCACCGACCCGATCGCGAACCTCAAGGTGAACCCCCTGGCGCACACCGGGGTGGACCCGCTCGACAACGGGGTGGCCACCAAGGTCGCCGACTTCCCGGCGGTCGGCACCACCATGGTCACGGGGATCCTGACGCAGGGGCCGTCCATCGGCGAGCTGCCCGAGACGGCCGCGTCCTCGCTGCTCGGCCCGCTGCTGCCGAAGTAGCCCGCAAAGGGGCACGAAAAGGGCCCCGGCAGCGCGGGGGACGCTGCCGGGGCCGGTTTCGGAGGGGGACCCCTAGTACGAGGATCCGCCCGAGCCCAGCGAACCCGTGGGGTGCCAGACCGTCTTCGTCTCCAGGAACGCCGTCATGCGCGACGTGCCCGGGTCGGCGTTCCAGTCGTCCACAGGCTGTGGACGCAGGACGCGCTTGAGGTTGTCGGCCGCCGCGATCTCCAGCTCCTTGGCCAGCGCCGTGCCGGCACCCGCCAGGTCGATCGCGTTGACGTCCTGGTGGGACGCCAGGTGCGGGCCCATCTCGGAAGCCTTGCCGGACAGGATGTTGACGACGCCGCCCGGCAGGTCGGAGGTGGCCAGCACCTCGCCCAGGGACAGGGCCGGGAGGGGCGCCTTCTCCGAGGCGATCACGACCGCCGTGTTGCCCGTCGCGATCACCGGGGCGATCACCGAGATCAGCCCCAGGAAGGACGAGTCCTGCGGGGCCACGACCGTGACGACACCGGTCGGCTCCGGGGTGGAGAGGTTGAAGAACGGGCCCGCGACCGGGTTGGCCCCGCCCACGATCTGGGCGATCTTGTCCGTCCAGCCCGCGTACCAGACCCAGCGGTCGATGGCCGCGTCGACGACCGCGGCCGCCTTCGACTTGGACAGGCCCTCGGCCTCGCCGACCTCGCGGACGAACTGCTCGCGGCGGCCCTCCAGCATCTCGGCGATGCGGTAGAGGATCTGCCCGCGGTTGTACGCGGTCGCGCCCGACCAGCCGCCGAAGGCCTTGCGGGCCGCGACGACCGCGTCACGCGCGTCCTTGCGGGAGGACAGGGGGGCGTTGGCCAGCCACTTGCCCTTGGAGTCGGACACCTCGTACACCCGGCCGCTCTCGGATCGCGGGAACTTCCCGCCCACGTACAGCTTGTAGGTCTTGAAGACGTTCAGACGCGTGGTCGTCTCAGACATCGAGGTAGCCCTCCAGGCCGTGGCGACCGCCCTCGCGGCCGAAGCCCGACTCCTTGTAGCCGCCGAAGGGCGAGGTCGGGTCGAACTTGTTGAACGTGTTGGCCCAGACGACACCGGCGCGGAGCTTGTTCGCGACCGCGAGGATGCGGCTGCCCTTCTCCGTCCAGATGCCGGCGGACAGGCCGTACTGGCTGTTGTTGGCCTTGGCGACGGCCTCGTCGGGCGTACGGAACGTCAGCACCGACAGGACCGGGCCGAAGATCTCGTCACGGGCGACGGTGTGCGCCTGGGTGACGTTCGTGAAGAGCGTCGGGGCGAACCAGTAGCCGGACGACGGCAGCTCGCACGCCGGGGACCAGCGCTCGGCGCCCTCCGCCTCGCCGGTCTCCGCGAGCGCGGTGATCCGGGCGAGCTGCTCGGCGGAGTTGATCGCGCCGATGTCGGTGTTCTTGTCGAGCGGGTCGCCCAGGCGCAGGGTGCTCAGGCGGCGCTTGAGGGAGTCCAGCAGCTCGTCGTGGATCGACTCCTGGACCAGCAGGCGCGAGCCCGCGCAGCAGACCTGGCCCTGGTTGAAGAAGATGCCGTTGACGATGCCCTCGACGGCCTGGTCGAGGGGGGCGTCGTCAAAGACGATGTTGGCGCCCTTGCCGCCCAGCTCCAGGGTGACCTTCTTGTCCGTACCGGCGATCTGGCGGGCGATGGCCTTGCCGACCGCGGTCGAGCCGGTGAAGGCGACCTTGTTGACGTCCGGGTGCTCGACGAGGGCCGCGCCCGCGTCGCCGTAACCCGTGAGGATGTTGACGACGCCCTTGGGCAGGCCGGCCTGGCGGCAGATGTCCGCGAAGAACAGCGCGGAGAGCGGGGTGGTCTCGGCGGGCTTGAGGACGACCGTGTTGCCGGCGGCGAGCGCCGGGGCGATCTTCCACGCCAGCATCAGCAGCGGGAAGTTCCACGGGATGACCTGGCCGGCGACGCCCAGCGGGCGCGGGTTCGGCCCGTAGCCGGCGTGGTCGAGCTTGTCGGCCCAGCCCGCGTAGTAGAAGAAGTGCGCGGCGACCAGCGGGAGGTCCGCGTCGCGGGTCTCCTTGATCGGCTTGCCGTTGTCCAGGGTCTCCAGGACGGCCAGCTCACGGCTGCGCTCCTGGATGATCCGGGCGATGCGGAAGAGGTACTTGGCGCGCTCGGAGCCGGGCAGCGCGGACCAGGTGGCGAACGCCTTGCGGGCGGCCTTGACGGCGCGGTCGACGTCGGCGGCGCCGGCCTGGGCGACCTCCGCGAGGACCTCCTCGGACGACGGCGAGACGGTCTTGAAGACCTTGCCGTCGGCGGCGTCGGTGAACTCACCGTCGATGAAGAGCCCGTACGAGGGGGCGATGTCGACGACCGAGCGGGACTCGGGAGCCGGTGCGTACTCGAATGCAGATGCCATGGTGATCAGTCCACCGTCACGTAGTCGGGACCGGAGTAACGGCCGGTGCTCAGCTTCTGGCGCTGCATCAACAGGTCGTTGAGCAGGCTGGAGGCGCCGAAGCGGAACCAGTGGTTGGACAGCCAGTCCTCGCCCACGGTCTCGTTGACCAGGACCAGGAACTTGATGGCGTCCTTGGTGGTCCGGATGCCGCCGGCCGGCTTCACGCCGATCTGGATTCCAGTCTGCGCCTTGAAGTCGCGGACGGCTTCGAGCATCAGCAGCGTGTTGGCGGGGGTGGCGTTGACGCCGACCTTGCCGGTGGAGGTCTTGATGAAGTCGGCGCCCGCGAGCATGCCGATCCAGGAGGCCCGGCGGATGTTGTCGTACGTCGACAGCTCGCCGGTCTCGAAGATGACCTTGAGACGGGCGGCGCTGCCGTCGGGGCGCACGCACGCCTCCTTGACGGCCTTGATCAGCTCGTACGTGTCCAGGTAGCGGCCGGCGAGGAAGGCGCCACGGTCGATGACCATGTCGATCTCGTCGGCGCCCGCGGCGACGGCGTCACGGGTGTCCGCGAGCTTGACGGGCAGCGCGGCGCGGCCGGCCGGGAAGGCCGTCGCGACGGAGGCCACCTTGACGTCGGCGCCGTTCAGGGCGGCCTTGGCGGTGGCCACCATGTCGGGGTAGACGCAGACCGCGGCGGTCATCGGCGTCGAACGGTCGGTCGGGTCGGGATGGACGGCCTTGGCGGAGAGCGCTCGGACCTTGCCCGGGGTGTCCGCACCCTCAAGCGTGGTCAGGTCGATCATCGAAATGGCCAGGTCAATGGCGTACGCCTTGGCCGTGGTCTTGATCGAACGGGTACCGAGCGCGGCCGCGCGGGCCTCCAGGCCGACGGCGTCTACGCCGGGCAGCCCGTGCAGGAAGCGGCGCAGCGCGCTGTCGGACGTCGTCACGTCAGCGAATGCGGTGAGGGTGGTGGGCATGGTCACAAGATGAGCATATCTACGCGCGTAGCGGCCTGTCACCCCCCGGGCCCGCACATCTGTGCGGGCTTGGCCACATCCGGGCGCGGCGAGGGCCCGGCCGGGTCCGCGCCTGCGGACCGCTGACCTCCGCTTTTCCTGTTGCACGGCGAGGACGGGAACCCGGCCGTCCGGTCGAACAGGATCCGTAAATTTCTCTTCGGCAGCCCACCGGAACCAAGGCCGTCGCCCCGGGCGAGACCGGTCCGGCCGTGCTGATCGGGCACTTCGACACGGCTGGAACCGGTCGGCATGAAGAGCTTCCCGACCGCCAAGGTGTACGGGAACACCGCGCGCCCCGAGCTGCGGCCGATCACCTGCGGCGACGAGATCACCGACGGCCACCGCCCCGACAACGTCGTCGTGTACGCCGATCTCGTGGGCTGAGACGGCTTGAGGCAGAATCGGGCGCATGAGCAGCCAGCAGCCCACTGATGAACCGGTGTACGACGACCGGGTCTACCGCTCCCCCATGGCCGTCGTCACCGGCGTTCTGCTGCTCGCGCTCATCGCGTGGCTCTGCGGGGACGCCATCGTGCGGGGATCGGGGAACGCCCGGTGGTTCGCCGCGGCGATCGCCCTGCTGGCCGTACCGCTGACCGTGGCCTTCACCATCCGGCCGGCGGTCTTCGCCAACGACAACCGGATGCGCGTACGGAACCCGTTCCGGGTCATCGAGCTGCCGTGGGCCGCCGTGGACGCGGTGCGTGCCGGGTACTCGGCGGAGGTGCTGGCCGAGGGGTCGAAGTACCAGCTGTGGTCCGTCCCGGTCTCGCTGCGGGAGCGGAAGAAGGCGAACCGGCAGCAGTTCTCCCGCCGCGGCGGGCTGACCGGCAAGGGACTCGGCGCGCCCGAGGGCGGCGACGCGGCCGCCGCCGCCGAACCATCGCGGGCCCACGCGGACCAGGTGGTGGACGAGCTGCGCGAGCTCGCCGAGCGCGGCGCCTCGCGGGCCGGCGCCCAGGGCAGCGTGCGCGTGCGGTGGTCGTACGAGGTCATCGCGCCCGCCGTCGCGGGCGCGGTGTTCCTGATCGTCCTCTTCGCCACCCGCTGACGGGGCCCGGCTGCTCCTAAGGACTGCCCCGTCATCCCCGGTGGGTCAGCGCACGGCGTCGGATACGGTGCATCGCAAGGCGGAGGGGCGACCCCATCCTGGGCGTATTCGGGCGTTCCGACAACGCGGCGAGGTGCCGTAGCCGGCGTCGTGCGCCCGCCGGGGATTACGGGACAGCCCTTAGGCGCGGGGGATGCCGAGGCCGGCGAGGGCCGCGGACAGGGCGCGGCCGCAGAAGCCGGCCACGATCGTGTGCAGCGGCCGTCGTGCGCCGCCGCTCGCTGCTGTGCGTCGTACGTTGCTGCGTCGTGCGGGCATGGCTGTTCTCCTTCGGCTGCCACCGGTGGACCGCGCCCACTGTGCGGGGCGACGTCGGCGGCGGAGGCGGGTGCAGCGCCGACCCGCCGTGGTTTCATCCGATCGGATCGTCATATGCCGTCCGCTCGCCGGATCCGACCGGAACCGCAGCCACCGGGCGCTGCGTCCTCGCAGGTGTGCAGCGCAATGAGGTCGGCCGCAGTGCCGCCACCGCCATTCACCTCCGGCTCCGGCTCCTGGGCGGGGGGCTGCTGGTCGCTCATCTCCTCCTCGTCGGCTGGCTGACCCTGCGGCCCCTGGACGTGCCCTGGGCGGCCGCCGCCAATCTGGCCCCGCTGGAGGGGATCCGGGCGGACCTCTCGTACGGGCCGCTCGAGGCGGCCCGGCGGATCGGGGAGGGGCTGGCGCTGCTCGCCCCGCTCGGGGTACTGCTGCCGCTCGTCAACGGGAACCTGGCTCCTTCGCCGCTGGCCGCGTGGTCCTCGCTGGGCCGGACGGCGGCCGCGGGCGCGCTGGTCTCGCTCAGCATCGAGATGCTGCAGAGCGCGGTGCCCGGGCAGGTGGTCGACGTGGACTCGGTTCTGCTGAACGGTCTCGGCGTGGTGCTCGCGCACGTGGCCGTCGTACCGGCCCTCCGGGCGCGGCTGCGGCGCTCGCAGCGGTCGCAGCGCTCCTCTCAGGGGTCCACCCCGAGAATTCCCAGGGTCGGCCTCGGTCCGTGGACCGACGTTCTGTCGGCAGTGCCGCGGGAGTATTGAGGTAACGCGGGAGCCGCCGCATACCGATTCGGCGGCCCGCAGAGCCCACAGAGGAGAAACCCATGAGCGCCATTGCCCGCCCCCGTGACGGCCGCTGGATCGGCGGCGTCTGCGCCGGACTGGCGCGCCGCTTCGGAATTTCCGCGAATACGATGCGCCTGATATTCGTCGTGTCGTGCCTGCTGCCCGGCCCGCAGTTCCTGATCTACCTGGCGCTGTGGGTGCTCCTGCCGAACGAGAAGTCCGCCTCCCACGCCTGGTAGCCCGTCCGGGCTGCTCAGCGCGCGCTGCGGACCTTCTCGAGCTGCTTGTCCGCCACCTCGTGCGGGACCTGCGGCTTCTGCCGGTCCGCCGCCACGTTGAGGGCCATCAGCCTCACGATCGTGGCGCCTTGGCGTACGACGACCACGTGCACCTGCGCGGAGACGCCCTGGGCGGCCGCGGTCGTGGTCCAGCTGACGCTCTCGTCGCCGACCGTCTTGTACTCGGCCGACCGTACGTCGCGGTAGCTGCCGCTCTGCTTGTCGACGGTGGCGGAGAAGCCCGTACCGCAGGCGGCGACCGCGTCCTTCAGCCGGGCGATCAGCGCCTTGGCGTCGCTCTCGGCGTAGGAGCTGACGGAGGCGGAGACGGCGAGTCCCACCTGCTTCTGGGAGCCGACTCCGCGGTTGACGGTCTCGCGGGCGGCCGGGTCGGGCTTGTCGCCCATGATGTCGGCCAGGGGCTGGCAGGCCTTGCGGTCGGCCTGAGGCTGGCCGTCGGGGGCGTTCGGGTTCTTGCCCTGTGCGGAAACCTGGTAGCCGGGCAGATCACCCTGTTCGAGCGCGGAGCGCTCCAGCTTGCTCGCCGCGGCCTTCGGCGCGGCCGAGCCGCCCGGGGCGCCGCCCGGGGAGGCGGCGGGGGAGTCGGCGGGGGCGGAGCCCTTCGGGTCGGGCGTCTTGCCGGCCGCGGGGGCGTCCTTGCTGCTGCATCCCACGGCTCCCAGGAGGAGGGCGGGGAGCAGGGCGGCGGTGGCCGCTGCGACCGTGACTCGTGCGTTCAAGCGCATGACCGATGACCTCATACCCAGTGCGTCGGCGGGCAGTTGGTGGTGATCGTGGCACACGGCACGCCGTGGCACACACCCGATCGAACCGGCGTGCGCCACGTGCGTGCGCGTACGAAAAATCCGCAGGCGAACCCGCGTCCGGATCCGCACGCGGATCCGGCGGGGATCAGCCGCCGAGCGCGCCACCGACGGGCAGGCCGCCGAGCGTGGGGCCGACCGCGTCGGTGAGCTGGTTGAGGGGGCTGGCCACGTCGCTCTGCTGGCCGCCGTCGGGGGTGACCTTCTGCTGGCTCGTGAGCCCCTGGGTGGCGCCGGTCACGGTGCCCAGCGCGTCGGAGAGGCCGATCGCGGGCACGGCGGCCGACGCGGAACCGGCGGCGGCGGCGACGAAGGCGGCGCCGAGGGCGGCGGCACCGAGAGTCTTGGCAGCTGACTTCTTCATGAAGATTGAGTCCTTGCGACGGGGAATTGAGCGGCTCCGCAAACTAGTCACTTCAAACCCCCGGCCGCAAACATACGTAAATACGAGAAAGCGCCCGGGAATTGCCTTCCCCGGGCGCCTTCCTTACGTCATGCCGTGGCCTAGACCGAGACAGAACCACTGGTCGAAGCGGTCTGCTGGAACAGCCATTCCGACTTCAGCTCCGCATAACCGGGCTTGATGACCTCGTTGATCATGGCCAGTCGTTCATCGAAAGGAATGAAGGCGGACTTCATCGCATTGACGGTGAACCACTGCATGTCGTCGAGCGTGTAGCCGAAGGTGTCGACCAGGTGCTCGAACTCGCGGCTCATGCTGGTGCCGCTCATCAGGCGGTTGTCCGTGTTGACCGTCAGGCGGAAGTGCAGCTTGCGCAGCAGGCCGATCGGGTGCTCGGCGTACGAGGCGGCCGCGGCGGTCTGCAGGTTCGAGGTCGGGCACATCTCCAGGGGGATGCGCTTGTCCCGGACGTACGAGGCCAGGCGGCCCAGGGTCACGGAACCGTCCTCGGCGACCTCGATGTCGTCGATGATCTTCACGCCGTGGCCCAGGCGGTCGGCGCCGCACCACTGCAGGGCCTGCCAGATCGACGGCAGGCCGAAGGCCTCGCCCGCGTGGATGGTGAAGTGGTTGTTCTCGCGCTTGAGGTACTCGAACGCGTCGAGGTGGCGGGTGGGAGGGAACCCGGCCTCGGCGCCGGCGATGTCGAAACCGACCACGCCGTTGTCGCGGTAACGGTTCGCCAGCTCGGCGATCTCCAGGGCGCGGGCGGCGTGGCGCATCGCGGTGAGCAGCGCGCCGACGCGGATGCGGTGGCCGCTGGCCTTCGCGCGGCGCTCGCCCTCGCGGAAGCCGTCGTTCACGGCCTCGACGACCTCTTCGAGGGTCAGGCCGGCTTCCAGGTGCTGCTCGGGGGCGTAGCGGATCTCGGCGTACACGACGCCGTCCTCGGCCAGGTCCTCGGCACACTCGGCGGCGACGCGGAACAGCGCCGCCTTCGTCTGCATGACGGCGCACGTGTGCGCGAACGTCTCCAGGTAGCGGGGCAGGGAGCCGGAGTCGGCGGCTTCGCGGAACCAGATGCCGAGCTTGTCGGCGTCCGTCTCGGGAAGGCTCTCGTAGCCGGCCTCGCGAGCCAGCTCGATGATGGTCCCGGGGCGCAGGCCACCGTCGAGGTGGTCGTGGAGCAGCACCTTCGGGGACCGGCGGATCTGATCCGGCGTCGGCAGGTTGGGGGTCTCGCTCGTCATCCGGGCACTCTACTCCTACGCGCGTAGAGCAACGTGTCGGCGACGGGGGTCGATACGTAACAGAGACCGTACGGACGGGTCGCGTACACCTGTCAGTCTGAGAATCTTCCGCCATGGCACAGCATGCGCCGCCGGCGCGCGGGGCCCGCCTGGGGCGGGCGGCCGGCGCGAACGGCTCGGTCTCGACGGGAAGCACAGTCAACGGAGCGGTCCTCCTGCTCCCCGGAGCGTCCAGATTGTTCCCCGGTCCGGTGCGTCCCCTCGCGCGGGCACTGGTCCGGGCGGGCGGGGCGGACGGGCTGGTCGCGCACATGGTCCTGCACGGCCGGGGGGCCTGCCGGGAGGACGACGCCCGGTGGGCGGCCGGCGAGGTCGTGCGCCGGTACGGGGACGTGCCGGTGTGCCTCGTCGGCTACGACGCGGGCGGCCGGGCGGCGCTGCGGGCGGCGGGCCACGACGCCGTCAACGCGGTGCTGGCGCTGGCCCCTTCCTTAGGCGAGGTCGTCTCGGCGGATTCCCCGGAACCGGTGAAGCAGCTGTCCGGGCGGCAGGTGCTGATCGTGCACGGGACCAACGACGCGCGCAGCGATCCTGAAGCATCGTTTCGCCTGGCGGCGCGGGCGAAGAAGGCGAACCGGGCGACGTGCCGGTTCGAGGTGCACTCGGACGGGCACCGGCTGCGGGAGCACCAGGCGGAAGTCGTGGCGCTGTCCGTGGATTTCGTCCTGGGGGCGATGTTCTCCGGGCGGTACTCGCGGCCGGTGACGGACGCGCTGGCGGCGCCGCCGCCGCTGGGGCTGCGGATGCCGCTCGCCTCCGGGTTCGGGCGGTCTCTGCGGGGCTGACCTGCGGGGGCTACGCCGAGAGCGGGCGGCCGCCCCAGCGTATCGTGAGGAGTGGACTCGGGGTCCTTCTTCGCGGGAGGCGATTCGGCATGGCCGGGATCGTGCGCAAGAGCTTCGACCAGGCGGACGAGACCCGTCCGTTCGAAGACGGCAAGGGCAGGCTGGACGTGATCCAGACGGACGACGGCGCCGTGGGCCGCGCGGTCTTCGAGCCGGGGTGGCGCTGGTCCGAGCACATCAAGCCGCTGGCGGGCACGGACAGCTGCCAGGCCGCCCACACGGGGTACGTGGTGAGCGGCCGGATGAAGGTCGTCATGGACGACGGGGCCAGCGAGGAGTACGGCCCCGGCGACCTCATGCAGATCGCACCCGGACACGACGCCTGGGTGGTCGGCGACGAACAGTGCGTCGCGCTGGACTGGACCGGCTTCGGCCAGTACGCGAAGCCGGCCGGCTGAGCTCCGCCGGCCCCGCCCGCCTCAGCCGACCGGCAGCCACACCGGGTTCGTGAACGCCGCCGGGGCGCCCGGCAGCGGTGGGGCCGTGACGGCCGGGCCCTGATCGGTGATCAGCCGCAGCTCGCAGCCCGGGGCGCCCGTGACGGAGAGCCGGATCAGCACGTCCGCGTCCGGGGCCGCCCGCAGGCGCCGTACGGCCTCGGCGGCGCAGGTGGTGAGCGCGACGGGCAGTTCGTTCCCGGTGGCGGTGGCGGCGGCCACTCCCGGCCCCGGGGTCCGGCGGGACCGGCGGGACCGGCGGGACCGGCGGGACCGGCGGGACCGGCGGGACCGGGCGAGGATGCGGTGGCGCCCGTCGCGGGAGAGGGCTTCGACGGCGAGCTCGGGGCCTTCGAGGTGCTCCTCGACGAGGAGGTCGGTGACCTCGGGGTAGTGCCGTACGGCGGCCTCCGCCCCGGCCGGGCCGGGCCGGTCAGGAGCCGTACGCCCTCGCCGAGGAAGCCGGCGCGGGGTTCGATCGCGCAGGGGAAGCCGATGAGGCCCGCCAGGAAAGGGGATCAACGCGGCGCGTCCGCAGCGGACGAACGAGAGGGGCCGGTCGACGTGTAACGCGTTGGAGCGGGGGCGCGGGCGGCCTTGTCCATGAGGCCGTGACGGCCGCGGGGGTGCCGGGCAGGCCGAGGGCCTCGTCGGCACGGGCGGCGGCGAGCGCCCCGGCGTGGTCGGAGCCGAAGACGCGGGCGCGCCCGCGGCGGACCGCGTCGAGCCGCCCGACGGCGCCGATCAGGCGGCGGTGGTCGCGCCAGTCCGCCCGTACCCGCCGTTCCGCCCCCTCACGGTCGGAGGGCACCGGCGGAACCGGCGCGACCACCACGCGGTGTGCGGGCTCGGCAGGACCGCCATGGGCCCCCGCCCGGTCCTGCGCACCCGCTCCCGCTCCCGTCACCGCGTTTCCCCCTTCACCCGGTGTGACCACTGTGCCGGTTCGGCCTATCCACAAGGTGCCCGACCGGGGGTCGTCTTGCCGCCTTGCGGGAACACGAGGGGTTTATAAACATCCGCAAGCCGGGACGAATATGCATATGCCAGCCGACGAAGCCGACCAGCCGCGCGGGGGCGACCTGAGCCGCGCCGCCCGGCGGCTGTACGCGTACGCCGTGGAGCGGCATTCGTTCGCCGAGGCGGAGGCCACCGAGGCCCTCGGGGCGCGGGCGGCCGCGGCGATCACCGAACTGGCCGCCGCGCACCTGCTCCAGCGGGCCTCCGGCGACGGTCCGGAGCGGTGGAGCGCCGTCGCTCCGCGGGCGGCGGCGGCCCGGGCGCTGGCCCCGCTGGCCCTGCTCGTACGGGAGACCCACGACGAGATGGACCGGCTGCGCGGGCGGCTGGAGACGCTGGTCCCGGCGTACGAGGCGGGGGCGGCGCACCTCGAACGCAACGGGTCGGGGCGGGCGAAGCTGGAGCTGATCACCGATCTGGGGGCGGTGCGCGCGCTGATCGCGGAGCTGGTCGCGGGGTGTGAGCGGGAGCTGCTGACCTCGCAGCCGGGCGGGGGCCGGCCGGTGGAGACGCTGGAGGAGGCGATCGGGCGGGACGAGTCGCTGCTGGCGCGCGGGGTGCGGATGCGCACGGTCTACCAGCACACGGCGCGCTACTCGCGGCCCACGGCAGCGTACGTGGAGCGGGTGACGGCGCTGGGCGCGCAGGTGCGGACGCTGGGCGACGCCCTGATGCGGATGCTGGTCTTCGACGGGCACACGGGGCTGATGGCGGTGCCGGACCGCAGCGGGGCGGCGCTGGTGGTGCGGGAGCCGGCGGTCGTGCACTTCATGGCTTCGGCGTTCGAGCGGTGCTGGGTGGAGGCGGAGCCGTTCCCCACGACGGTGAGCCCGGAGGCGGCCCGCTCGCTCTCGGACGAGCTGCGGCAGACGATCGTGCGGCTGCTGGCGGAGGGGCTGGAGGACAAGGTGATCGCGCGCCGGCTGGGCATGTCGGAACGGACCTGCCAGCGCCACATCGCGGAGATCATGCGCGCTGTCGGCGCCAAGTCCCGCTTCCAGGCAGGCTACTTGCTCTCCTCGGCTGCGCCTGCTGCCGCCTCCGGGGACGAGGCCGGATCCTGACCCGGGTGACCGCCGTGCAGCTCCGGGATCAGCCGGCCGCGGCGGGACAGGAGGAAGCGCTTGAACTCGGCGACCGGGGGCGTGTCGGGGTGACCGTCGAGCCAGGCGACGCCGATCTCGCGGACCGCGCGCGGGGCCGTCACCGTCAGCTCGACCACGCCGGGGCGGGCCACGGCCGGTGGCGGCAGCAGGGCCACGCCGAGACCGGCCGCTACCAGGCCGCGCAGGGTCTCGGCCTCCTCGCCCTCGAAGGCCACCCGCGGGGTGAACCCGGCCTCCGCACACAGGTCGTCGGTGATGCGGCGCATGCCGTAGCCGGGCTCCAGGGTGACGAACGTTTCCTCGGCGGCCTCGGCGAGGCGGATGCGCTTGCGGGTGGCCAGCCGGTGGTCGTCGGGGACCACCAGGCGCAGCCGCTGCACGTCCAGGCGGCGGGTGACCAGGTCGGGGGCGTCGGGGAGCGGTGAGGTCAGGCAGAGGTCGAGCTCGCCGGCCCGCAGCTTCTCGAGCATGGCCTCGCCGTAGTTCTGCACCAGGGAGAAGCGCACGCGCGGGTGGTCGGCGCGGAAGGCGCGGATCAGGCCGGGCACGGTTTCGGGGCCGAGGGTGTGCAGGAAACCGAACGCCACCTTGCCGAAGGCCGGGTCGGCGTCCTGCTGCACCGACTCGGCGGCGCGGGCGATTTCGGCGAGGGCCCGCTCGGCCGAGGCGAGGAAGGTCCGGCCGGCCGTGGTGAGCGCGACGGTGCGGCCCTTGCGGGCGAACAGCGTGACGCCGAGGTCCTGTTCGAGCCTGACCATGGCCCGGGACAGGGTGGACTGCGGAACGCCCAGCTCGTGCGCGGCCCGGGTGACGTGCTCGTGGCGGGCGACGGCGGCGAAATGCGCGAGGCGCGGTGCCAGCAAACCTGTCACCGCGATGTCTTCTTCGTAACGGTTCATTGACAGGCACCCCTCTGAGCTGTGGTCATGCACCAGTGGATCGATTATCGCGATTCTGTGCATTGGACGCATGAAACGGGACGGGTCTACGGTCGTTGCATGCCTCCCGTTCATACCGGGGCGCCCGTCACCACGGGTGCCTCCACCCCGTCGTCTCCTGCCGCACCGGAACCCCGCTCCCCCGGCCGCCCCGGCTACCGCCGCATGAGCCTCGCGCTCTTCGCCGCCGGACTCGCGACGTTCGCCCTCCTCTACTCCACCCAGGCGCTGCTGCCCGCGATCTCCGACGGGTTCGGGGTGACGGCGGGTCAGGCCAGCTGGACCGTGTCCGCGGCCACCGGCGCCCTCGCCCTGTTCGTCCTGCCGCTCAGCGCGCTCTCCGAGCGCTTCGGCCGGACCCGGATGATGACGGTCTCCATGCTGGTCGCCGTCGGCGTCGGCCTCCTCGTGCCGTTCGCGCCAAACCTTGAGTGGCTGGTCGCGCTGCGCGCCGTCCAGGGCGCGGCGATCGCCGGCATCCCGGCCTCCGCGATGGCGTACCTGGCGGAGGAGGTCAAGCCGAAGGCCCTGGTGGGCGCGATCGGCCTGTTCGTGGCGGGCAATTCCATCGGCGGCATGAGCGGCCGCCTCGTCACCGGCTGGGCGGCCCAGGTGTGGGGCTGGCGGGGCGGGCTGCTGGCCGTCGGCGTGATGGCGCTGGCCTGCGCGGCCGCCTTCCTGGTGCTGCTCCCCCGGGCCCGGTTCTTCCGCCCGGCCTCGCTGAACCCGCGCGCGGTGGGCCGTACCGTCGCCCGCCATCTGCGCGATCCGCTGCTGATGCGGCTGTACGGGATCGGCGCGCTGTTCATGACCGTCTTCGGTGCCGTGTACACCGTCATCGGCTACCGGCTGGTCGACGAGCCGTTCTCGCTCGGGCAGGGCGTGATCGGGTCGATCTTCCTGATCTACCTGGTCGGTACGGTCTCCTCCGCCGCCGCCGGGCAGCTGGTGGCCCGGGCCGGGCGGCGCGGGGCGCTGTACCTGGCGGTGACCACGACCGCGCTGGGCCTGCTGCTGTCCCTGGCGGACTCGCTCGCCGCGATCCTGGTCGGACTGGTCCTGATCACCGCCGGCTTCTTCGCCGGCCACGCGGTGGCGTCCGCCGCGGTGAGCCGGACGGCGACGTCGGGCCGCGCGCAGGCCTCGGCGCTGTACCAGTCGGCGTACTACCTGGGCTCCAGCGCGGGCGGCACGCTCGGTGCGCTCGCCTACCACTCGGCGGGCTGGGCGGCCACGGTGGGCATCGCGCTGCTGGCCGTGCTCGGCGTCGTGTCGATCACCCTGTACGGCTCGCACGCGGCCCGCGCGGAGCGGCGTCACGGCGCGCTGGCCGCCGCACGCTGATACGGCCGCGCGCGGATCGCCCGTACGGCATCGGTACGAGCGGAATTACGGAGCCCGGAGGCGCAAGCCGCCCCGGGCTCCGGCGCGTTGTCCCTCACCGCCGGGAAGGCATGAGGGGGTGGGAGGGAGTCCGACGTGAAATCCATGCGGATGCGTACGGGACGGATGCGTACGGGACGGACGCGCACGTGGCGACGTGCGGCGGCGGTGGTCTGCGGGGCGGTGGTGCTCGCGGCCCCGCTGGTGGTCGGCGCGGGCGGGGCGGCGCAGGCCGCCGGCTCGTGCAACGTCACCACGGGGCCGTACCAGCGTCAGGTGGAGCAGTTCCTGGGGCGGCCGGTCGACGGGTGGCAGTCCGCGGCCGACTGCCAGGCGGTCAAGGCGTTCCAGGCGCAGCACGGCATCGCCCCGGCCGCGGGGTACGCCGGGCCGCTGACCTGGCAGACGATGAGCACCATGCTGGCGCAGCGGGCGGCGGGCACGACGCCGGACAAGGACGGCAAGTGCCCGGTGAACCTGGGCCGGATCGCCTGCGTCGACCTGACCCGCCAGCTCAGCTGGGTCCAGGACGGCGCCACCTTGGAGTACGGCCCGGTTCCGGTCCGCACCGGCAAGGACGGCACCGAGACCCGGACCGGCCTGAAGCGGATCTACCACCGCAGCATCGACCACTGGTCGACGATCTACGACGTGTCGATGCCGTACGCGCAGTTCTTCGACGGCGGGATCGCCTTCCACTCCGTCGAGAAGAGCATGTGGAACCCGCCGGGCTCAGGAGGCTGCGTGAACATGCGGCCCGCGGACGCGAAGGCCTATTGGAACCTGCTGGCCAAGGGCGACGACGTGTACGTGTACGGCCGCAAGCCCGGTACCTAGCCAGGGCTTTCCGGCTGCCGTTGTCAGACCCCTCCGGTAGTTTTCGAGGTATCGCACCGACTGGGGGAAGACGCCATGAGTGACCTCGCGACCGGAACCGGCATCGACTCCGACCTGGATGCGGCGATGGACCGCTACCGGGTCGAGCTCACCGGCTACTGCTACCGCATGCTCGGCTCCTCCTTCGACGCCGAGGACGCGGTGCAGGACACGTACGTCCGCGCCTGGCGCAGCTTCGAGAAGTTCGAGGGCCGGTCCTCGCTGCGCTCGTGGCTGTACCGGATCGCCACCAACGTCTGCCTGGACCTGCTGAGCGCGGGGAAGAAGCGGGCCCGCCCGATGGACCTCAGCGCCCCGCAGCACCAGGCGTCCGCGGTACTGAGCCAGTCGCCGGAGGCGACGTGGCTGGAGCCGGTCCCGGACGGGCGGGTGCTGCCGCAGACCGCCGATCCGGCGGAGAGGGCGCTGGCGAAGGAATCCGTACGGCTGGCGTTCGTGGCGGCGCTGCAGCACCTGCCGGCGAAGCAGCGGGCGGTGCTGATCCTGCGCGAGGTGCTGGCGTGGAAGGCGGACGAGGTCGCGGCGCTGCTGGACACGACGGTGGCCTCGGTGAACAGTGCCCTGCAGCGGGCCCGGGCCAAGATGTCCGCCACCCGCATGCGCGAGAGCGAGGCGGCGGACCCGCTGGACGCGGAGCAGGTGAAACTGCTGGAGCAGTACCTCTCGGCCTTCGAGGCGTACGACATCTCGCGGCTGACCACCCTGCTGCACGAGGACGCGGTGCTGTCGATGCCGCCGTTCGACCTGTGGCTGCAGGGGCCGGCGGACATCGCGGCCTGGCATCTGAACCAGGGCATCGGCTGCAAGGGCTCCCGCCTGATCCCGACCACGGCGAACGGCTTGCCGGCCTTCGGCCAGTACCGGCCCCGGGAGGACGGGAAGCCGGGCTGGACGCCGTGGGCGCTGCAGGTCCTGGAGATCTCAGGGGGCCGCATCACCGGCCTGAACGCCTTCCTGGACACCGCCCGCTGGTTCCCCCTGTTCGGCCTCCCCGAGCAGCTCGACGAGTCCGACGAGGTCCAGCAGGGCGCGTAGCGGCGGCCCGGCTCCGGTCACCCGGAACGGCCGCCCCCGCGCGGCGAGCCGCAGCCGGGCCAGGGCCTCGACGGTGGCGAGGTCCGCAGCGGTGACGGCGCCGGCGTCGCACACCACCGCGGTGGCCCCGCCCTCGTACAGCCGGACGAGACGGGCGCACAGCCCCTCCACGTCCCTCGCGGTCGGTCGGGGTCCGGGCAGCACGAGTCGCATGATCTCCACGCAGGGGTGACTGCCGGGCCCGCCCGAACTCATCGGTACGCGGAAAGACGTCGGCGCGGCTCCGGACGGGGAGCCGCGCCGACGCGTTGGGGGGCCGCAGGTCAGGCGATGCGGTCCAGGACGATCGGCGTGGCGGAGAACGCCGTGCCGGCCGGGGCGATGTCGTACGTGCCCTCCAGGGAGGCCAGGGCGTACTCGAACTTCTCCGGGGTGTCCGTGTGCAGGGTCATCAGCGGCTGGCCCGCGGTCACGGTGTCGCCCGGCTTCGCGTGGAGCTCGATGCCCGCGCCCGCCTGCACCGGGTCCTCCTTGCGCGCGCGGCCGGCGCCCAGGCGCCAGGCGCCGACGCCGACGCCGTACGCGTCCAGTCGGGTCAGGACGCCCGAGGACGGGGCGGTGACGACGTGCTGCTCGCGGGCGACCGGGAGGGCCGCGTCCGGGTCGCCGCCCTGAGCCGCGATCATCCGGCGCCAGACGTCCATCGCGGAGCCGTCGGCCAGCGCCTTGGCCGGGTCGGCGTCCTTGATGCCCGCCGCGTCCAGCATCTCGCGGGCCAGCGCCAGGGTCAGCTCGACGACGTCGGAGGGGCCGCCGCCGGCCAGGACCTCGACCGACTCGCGGATCTCCAGCGCGTTGCCGGCCGTCAGGCCGAGCGGGGTGGACATGTCGGTGAGCAGCGCGATCGTCTTGACCCCACTGTCCGTACCGAGGGCGACCATCGTCGAGGCGAGCTCGCGCGCGTCCTCGATGTTCTTCATGAACGCGCCGGTGCCGACCTTCACGTCGAGGACGAGCGAGCCGGTGCCCTCGGCGATCTTCTTCGACATGATCGAGGAGGCGATCAGCGGGATGGCCTCGACGGTGCCCGTCACGTCGCGCAGGGCGTACAGCTTCTTGTCGGCGGGGGCCAGGCCGTCGCCCGCCGCACAGATGACCGCGCCGGTGGTGTCGAGGACGTGCAGCATCTCCTCGTTGGAGAGCAGCGCGCGCCAGCCGGGGATCGACTCCAGCTTGTCCAGGGTGCCGCCGGTGTGGCCGAGGCCGCGGCCCGACAGCTGCGGCACGGCCGCGCCGCAGGCGGCGACGAGCGGGGCCAGCGGCAGGGTGATCTTGTCGCCGACGCCGCCCGTGGAGTGCTTGTCCGCGGTGGGGCGGGACAGGGAGTCGAAGTTCATCCGCTCGCCCGACGCGATCATCGCGGCGGTCCAGCGCTTGATCTCGGCCCGGTTCATGCCGTTCAGCAGGATGGCCATCGCCAGCGCCGACATCTGCTCGTCGGCGACGACACCGCGCGTGTACGCGTCGATGACCCAGTCGATCTGCTCGGGGCTCAGCTCGCCGCGGTCCCGCTTGGTGCGGATGACGGAGATGACGTCCATGTGGTGCTTCCTTCTACGCGCATAGAGATGAGGGGAAAGAAAGACGGAAGGGAGACGGCCCTTCGCCCGGCAGGGCGAAGGGCCGTCGGCACGGCTATCTCAGGTGGTCCGGCCCGAAGGACTGCGGCAGCATCTCGGCCAGCGGAAGGATCCCCTCTGGGGTCTCCACCAGCAGTTCCGGACCGCCGAACTCGAAGAGCAGCTGGCGGCAGCGCCCGCACGGGACGAGGCTCTCGCCCTTGCCGTCCACGCACGTGAAGTGCGTCAGCCGGCCGCCGCCCGTGGCCTGGAGCGCGGAGACCAGTCCGCATTCGGCGCACAGGCTGAGCCCGTAGCTGGCGTTCTCCACGTTGCAGCCGACCACGGTGCGGCCGTCGTCGACGAGGGCCGCGACGCCGACCGGAAAGCCGGAGTACGGGGCGTACGCCCGGGACATGGCCTCCCGGGCGGCGGCCCGCAGGGCCTCCCAGTCCACGTCGGTCACTTGCCCTCGCCCTTGCGGTAGGGCAGGCCGTCGGCCTTGGGCATCCGCAGGCGCTGCGCCGACAGGGCGAGCACCAGCAGGGTCGTGACGTACGGGGCCGCCTCGACGAACTGGCTCGGGACGGCGTCGGTCAGGGCGTACCAGAGGAACAGACCGGCCGCGCAGACCGCCGCCACGCTCGCCTGGACGTGCTTCTTCTTGTACAGGTACCAGCCGAAGGCCACGACGAGCAGGATCGCCAGGAGCAGCAGCATCGCGTGGACGTTCTCGGCGCCGCCGCGCAGCTTGAGGCTGTAGGTGAAGCCGAAGAGGCCGGAACCGAGGGCCGTTCCGCCCGGCATCCAGTTACCGAAGATCATCGCGGCGAGGCCGATGTAGCCGCGGCCGCCGGTCTGGCCCTCCTGGTAGATGCCCGTGGAGACGATCGCGAGGAACGCGCCGCCGAGGCCGGCCATCGCGCCGGAGACGACCACGGCGATGTACTTGTACTTGTAGACGTTCACGCCGAGGGACTCGGCGGCGACCGGGTTCTCACCGCAGGAGCGCAGGCGCAGGCCGAAGGAGGTCCGCCACAGCACCCACCAGGTGGCGGGGACCAGCAGGACCGCGACGACGGTCAGCAGCGAGAGGTTGGTGACCAGGCCGCCGACCACGCCGGCGATGTCCGAGATCAGGAACCAGTGCTTGCCCTGCAGTGTGGCCAGCCAGTCCGACAACCCCGGCACGGTGATCTCCGTGATCGGGTCGATGCGCGGGGACTGCTTGGACGAGCCGCCCGGGGCCTTGTCGAAGGTGAAGTTCGACAGGTACTGGGTGAAGCCGACGGCCAGGATGTTGACCGCCACACCGGAGACGATGTGGTTGACGTTGAACGTCACGGTGATGATCGCGTGGAGCAGGCCGCCGAGGGCGCCGCCGACGATGCCCATGAGGACACCGGTCCACGGACCCCACTGGTAGCCGGCCCAGGCACCGAACCAAGTGCCGAGGATCATCATTCCCTCGAGGCCGATGTTGACGACGCCCGCGCGCTCGGCCCACAGGCCGCCGAGGCCGGCGAGGCCGATCGGGACGGCGAGCTGGAGCGCGCCGGAGATCTGGCCCGCGGAGGTCAGGTCGTCGGCGCCGGAGATGACCCGGACCAGTGAGATCAGGGCGAGGCCGCCCGCGATCATCAGCAGGATCCAGGGCAGGGTGAGCTTGCGTCGGCCGCCGTCCTTCTTGGGCGCGGCGCTCGTCGCGGAAACGGTGCTGGTGCTCACGCCGCGACCTCCTTGTTGTCGGTCTTGAGGGCGTGCCCGGCGGCCAGCTCCCGGCCGACCTTCTGCTGCTGGCGGCGGATGCCGTAGCGGCGGACGAGCTCGTAGCTGACGACGACCGCGATCACGATCAGGCCCTGCATGATCGTGCCGATCTCCTTGGCGTAGCCGGCGGTGTCGAGACCGGCGGCGGCCTTGTCGATGAAGGCGATCAGGAACGCGGAGAAGAAGATGCCGATCGGACTGTTGCGGCCGAGCAGGGCGATGGTGATGCCGGTGAAGCCGATGCCCAGGGGGAAGGACAGGTTGTACGTGTAGGACTCGCCGAGCAGCAGCGGCATGCCGGTCAGACCGGCGACCGCGCCCGAGATGAGCATGGACGTCATGATCATCTTCTTGGCGTCCACGCCGGAGGCCTGCGCGGCGGACTCGCTGGCGCCGGTGGCGCGCAGGTCGAATCCGAAGCGGGTCCGGTTGAGCACGAACCAGTAGACGACGCCGAGGGCGAAGGCCACGAAGGTGAAGCCGTAGACCTCCAGGCCGTCACCGATGGTCAGGGCCGGGAACCGGCCGGACTCCGCGATGTCGCCGGTGGTCAGGTTGTTCGAGCCGGGCGGCTGGACACCGAGGTTCTTCGGGAGGATCAGCCAGGCGATCAGGGCGGTGGCGATGGCGTTGAGCATGATCGTGGAGACGACCTCGCTCACGCCGCGCTTGGCCTTGAGGATGCCGGCGATGCCGGACCAGAAGGCACCGGTGGCCATGGCCACGAGCACGATCAAGAGGATGTGCAGCGGACCGGGCAGCGAGATCGAGGCACCGACCACCGCGGAGATCATCGCCGCGAGACGGTACTGGCCGTCGACGCCGATGTTGAAGAGGTTCATCCGGAAGCCGATGGCGACGGCCAGGGCAGCCAGGTAGTAGATACCGGCCTGGTTGACGATGAGGACCTGGACGTCCTCGTAGCTGGCCTGGTCGATCATGACGCGCAGCGGGTCGATCGGGTCGACGCCCGAGGCGGCCAGCACGATCATGGTCAGGAGGAAGGCGCTGACCAGAGCGAGCGCCGGTCCGGCGACCGCGAGGATCAGCCGGTCCTTGTCGAATTTCTTCATCGGGCCTCGTCCTCCGTCGTGTCACCGTCGGCAGCGTCGGAAGGGGTGTCGTGGGCTTCCAGGTGGCCGCGGGCGGCACCCGTCATGGCGGTGCCGAGTTCCTCGGGCGTGATGGTCGCCGGGTCGGCGTCCGCGACCAGGCGGCCGCGGTAGATGACGCGCAGGGTGTCCGACAGGCCGATCAGCTCGTCCAGGTCGGCCGAGATCAGGAGCACGGCGAGGCCCTCGCGACGGGCCTCCCGGATGGCGTCCCAGATCTGGGCCTGCGCACCGACGTCCACACCGCGGGTGGGGTGGGCGGCGATCAGGAACTTCGGGTTGTGGCTCATCTCGCGGCCGACGATCAGCTTCTGCTGGTTGCCGCCGGAGAGGGAGGACGCGGTCACGTCGATGCCCGGGGTGCGGACGTCGTACTCGCGCACGATCCGCTCGGTGTCCTTGCGGGCGGCCTTGGGGTCGAGGATGCCGCGCTTGGAGTTCGGCGCCTCGGTCACGTGGCCGAGGATGCGGTTCTCCCAGAGCGGAGACTCCAGCAGCAGCCCGTGGCGGTGGCGGTCCTCGGGGATGTAGCCGATGCCGCCCTCGCGGCGCTTGCGCGTGGGCGTGGTGGAGATGTCGGCGCCGTCGAGGGAGATGACACCGCCGTCCGGGATGCTCATGCCCATGAGGGCCTCGATGAGCTCGGTCTGGCCGTTGCCCTCGACACCGGCGATGCCGAGGACCTCACCCTTGTGGATGGTGAAGTCGATGCCGGCCAGCACCTCGCGCACGACGCCGTCGGGGTCGGTGGCGGCCAGGCGCAGGTCCTGGACCCGCAGCATCGGGACGTCGGTGACCGTCGACTCGCGCGTCTCCGGCGAAGGGAGCTCGCTGCCGACCATCAGCTCGGCGAGCTGCTTGGTCGTGGCGGTCTTCGGGTCGGCGGTGCCGACCGTGGTGCCGCGGCGGATGACCGTGATGTCGTCGGCGACCTTCAGCACCTCGCCCAGCTTGTGCGAGATGAAGATGACGGTCAGGCCCTCGGCCTTGAGCTCGCGCAGGTTGTCGAAGAGCGCGTCCACCTCCTGCGGCACGAGCACCGCGGTGGGCTCGTCGAGGATGAGCGTGCGGGCACCGCGGTAGAGGACCTTGAGGATCTCCACGCGCTGCCGGTCGGCGACACCGAGGTCCTCGACCAGGGCGTCGGGGCGCACACCGAGGCCGTACGCGTCCGAGATCTCCAGGATCTTCTTACGGGCCTTGGCGCCGATGCCGTACAGCTTCTCGCCGCCGAGAACCACGTTCTCCAGGACGGTGAGGTTGTCGGCGAGCATGAAGTGCTGGTGCACCATGCCGATGCCGCGGGCGATGGCCTCGCCGGGGTTGGCGAAGGAAACCTGCTCCCCGTCGATGGCGATGGTGCCCTCGTCCGGCTTCTGCATGCCGTAGAGGATCTTCATCAGGGTCGACTTGCCGGCACCGTTCTCACCGATCAGGGCGTGGACCGTGCCCTTGCGGACGGTGATGGCGATGTCCTTGTTGGCGACGACGCCGGGGAAACGCTTGGTGATGCCGTGCAGTTCTACGGCGGGGGGGCTGGACGCGTTGATGACGCACTCTCCTTGGCGCGGAAGGAGCTGGAAAAGCCAAGTTGGCAGGGGCAGGACGGGGATCGGCCGGGCGGGTGGGCGGGAGGAGGACGGTATCGCGTCCACGATGCCTCTACGCGCGTAGCACTGTCGGAAGTGAAAACTTGCGGCCAACTGGCCACAAGGATCACGAAACACGGCTCGGGGCCCGGGAGCGGCACAGGCCGCCCCCCGGACCCCGGAGACCACTACTTCATATCAGAGACGGCCTTACGGGGCGATCTTGACGTTGATCTTCTTGGCGATGATGTCGGCCTTCGCCTTCTCGACCGCGGCGGTGACGTCCGTCATCTTCTTGTACTCGGGGTTGGAGTCGGCCAGGCCGACGCCCTCCTTGTCGAGGCCGTAACGGATCTCACCGTTCTGCGGCTTGCCGTCCTCGACCGACTTGATCAGGTTGAAGACCGCGTCCGGGACGTCCTTGGTGACCGAGGTCAGGATGTGGTCCTTGTACTTCGCCAGACCGGCCTGGTTGTACTGGTCGGAGTCGACGCCGATGGCCCACTTGCCGGCGGTGGCGGTGGCCTCGATCGCACCCGAACCGGCGAGACCGGCGGCGGAGTAGATCACGTCGGCACCCTTGGCCAGCTGGCCCTGGGCGGCGGCCTTGCCGAGGTCGGGCTTGGCGAAACCGGAGAAGTCCGGGGGCTGCGTCAGGTAGGTCGACAGCACCTCGGCGTTGGGGTTGGTGTCCTTGACGCCCTGCGCGAAGCCCGCCTCGAACTTCTTGATCAGCGGAACCTCGACACCGCCGATGAAGCCGACCTTGCCGGTCTTCGACGCCTTGGCGGCGGCGACGCCGGCCAGGTAGGAGCCCTGCTCCTCGTTGAAGACCAGGTTGGCGATGTTCTTGTCGGTCACCGAGGTGTCGTCGATGAGGCCGAACGTGGTGTTCGGGAACTTCGCGGCGACCTTCTTGATGGCCGGCGCGTAGGCGAAGCCCACGCCGATGACCGGGTTGTTGCCCTTGCGCGCGAGCTCGGTGAGGCGCTGGACCTTGTCGGCCTCGCTCTCGCCCTCGGTGGGCTCCGCCTCGGCGCCCTTGATCTTGAGGTCCTTCTCGGCCTTCTCCAGACCCGCGAACGCGGCGTCGTTGAAGGACTGGTCACCGCGGCCGCCGATGTCGTACGCGATGGCTGCGGACTTGCTGCCCGACGACGACTCCGACGAGGACGCGGAGGAGTCGGACGACTTCTTTCCGCCACAGGCGGTGGCCGAGAGGGCCAGCGCCGCGGACGCGATGCCCACGGTGGCGATCCTGGTGATCCGGCGCAAGGGGAGGCTCCTTCAAAACCTGACCGAAGCGCCACGACCGGCGCTGGTTTCGCGGCGATCGTAACGCGCGTAGATGTCAGTTAAAGGGCCGTTCATGAGTCGTTATCGGATCGTCGCGAATCGGACAGTGACCGATCGGTAACTGGCCGGACGTCCAGCCCTTGTCTACCAAGGGCTGGACAGGTGTGCCGGAAGGCGCTCAGATGTTGTGGAAATTTTTACCCGATCGGCCTGGAACGCCGTCCGTCGAGCAGTGCGGCGGCCGTGAAGAACTCCACGCCGACCCCGATCGCGGACTCGTCGACGTCGAAGTCGCCCCGGTGCAGGTCCCTCTTGGCGCTCGCGCCCGGGGTGTGCACGCCGAGCCGGGCCATGGCTCCGGGCACGTGCTCGAGGTACCAGGAGAAGTCCTCTCCGCCGAGGCTCTGCTCGGTGTCCTCGACGGAGTCCTTGCCGAGCCGGGCCGCCATCGACTCGCGCAGCAGCTCCGTGACCACCGGGTCGTTGACGACCGGCGGCACCCCGCGCACGTAGGTGATCTCCGACTTGGCCCGGTGCATCCCGGCGATCTCGTCGATCGCGGAGTGGATCTGGTCGGGGGCCTCGTGCCAGGCGTTGATGTCCAGGCAGCGGATGGTCCCGGACAGCTCGGCGTGCATAGGGATCACGTTGCAGGCGTGCCCGGCCTCGATCCGCCCCCAGGTGATCGACATGCCCGAGCGGGCGTCCATCCGGCGGGACAGCACGGCCGGCAGGTCGACGGCGACCCGGGCGGCGGCCGTCACGAGGTCGGTGGTCAGGTGCGGGCGGGCCGTGTGCCCGCCGGGGCCGGCCAGGGTGATCTCCAGCCGGTCGCAGGCGGAGGTGATGGGACCGGTCCGCAGTCCGATCTTCCCGGCGTCGACCCGCGGGTCGCAGTGCACCGCGACGATCCGGCCCACGCCGTCCAGGACGCCGGCTTCGATGGCGTCGGTGGCTCCGCCGGGCAGCACTTCCTCGGCGGGCTGGAACAGCAGCCGCACGGGGCGGGGCAGCAGGCCCTGCCGGTCGAGGTCGGCGAGGACCAGGCCGGCGCCGAGGACGACCGCGGTGTGCACGTCGTGGCCGCAGGCGTGGGCCCGGTCGGGGAAGGTCGAGCGGTACGCGACGTGCGTCTTGGTGTCCGGAATGGGCAGGGCGTCGATGTCCGCGCGCAGGGCCAGCATGGGCCGGCACCCGTCCCAGGTGCCCACGTCACAGATCAGGCCGGTTCCGGACTTCAGCACGCGGGGGCGCAGGCCGGCTTTCTCCAGCCGGGCCTTGATCGCCGCCGTGGTGCGGAACTCCTGGTGTCCTAGCTCGGGGTGCATGTGCAAATCCCGGCGGAAGGCGATCAGTTCGGCACGCAGGTGGTCCGGAAGCTTGCCGGGCAGCTCGGGCCGGTCGGGCGTGCCGGGCAGGGCGGTCTGGGACTCGCGGGACATCAACTGGTTCACCCGTTGAAGGGTAGGCCCACGAATGGCTCAACTGGCTGGAGATCACCAAAAGTTCATGCCGTTAGGGGAAAAAAACCAGACCTCTGGACGCATGACCGGATGCACCCGGGGGTAAACTCGCGCGCTCATCCGGCCGCAGAGGCCGTCTGGGCAGGCAGTCTGTGCACACCACGGGCGGTCTCGGTGACCCCGGCGAGGAAGCTGCGGGCCCGCGGCGAGGCGGAGCCGGTGAGCCAGGCCGGGTCGACATCGCATACGGCGACGGTCACACCGGTTCCGGTCAGCGCGTACGGCAGGGTGTGGACGACGGTGGACGGAAAGCTGACGACCGTACGGCCGACCGGTCCGCGCCGGGCGATCAGCTCCAGCGGCAGGTCCGGGCGCACGATCTCGAGCCCGGTCGCCTCGCTGAGCGCGCGCAGCTTCTCAGGGGATTCCCGGCGGTGCGCGAAGTAGCGGGTGGCGCCGTGCTCGAGGGTCAGGGCGCGTACGGCGTCCAGGTAGCGGGCCGGGTCGACCACGCCGGTCTCCACGAGGGAGGTGCCGACGAGGTCGGTGCCCTTGGTCAGCCGCGGCGGGCCGAAGCGGGAGCGGGTCCACGCGAACTCGTTGACCCGCAGCGTCATCGCTCCGTGGACGGTGACGGGCATCGAGCTGAACACCTCGACGCGGCGCCCCTTGCCGGCGGCCGGGGTGAAGCGGCGCCGGGCGTTGGCCGAGACCGGCGCGTACGCGAGCTCGCGGACGCGGCCGGGCAGGCCTCCGCCGCCGGCCCGGTGCCAGCGTACGAGCCGCTCGCCGCGGCCGGTCTGGGCGACGAACTCCATGGTGGCGGTCCCGTCGTCGACCACGACGAGCTCCTCGGCCCGTACGAGGGTGAGCAGGAGCTGCACGTACCGGGAGAAGGGGTCGCCGACGACGACCCGGCGGGCCGCCCGCACGTCCCGGGCGAGCGCGGCGAGCGCCTTGAACGGCGCGAGCCGGCCGCCGCGGGCCTCCTGCCAGGCGACCTGGTACCCCTCGTCGCGCGCGAGGCCCGCCATCCGGCGGAGCTGTCCCCGGGACATGGGGTCGGTGGGGGGCAGGACGACGATCCGCAGCCAGGACGCCGCGCCCGCTGAACCGGAGCCGACGCCGCGGCCGCAGTCCCCGGCGTCCGCTCCGGCAGGCGCCGCGGCCCCGGAGCCCGTGTCGGCCGGGGCCGCATCCTCCGGGGCTGCATCCGGCGACGGGCGCAGGCCGCGGGAGGCGCGCGGGCCCGGCTGCCGGGGGACGCCGTCCAGCCGGACGGCACCGCCCGGTGTGGACACGGCTTCGGCGTACGCCCACTCCAGCACGTTCAGGAGCTGGACCGGACTCTCGACGAAAGCCAGGGTGGATGCTGAGGGGGTCACCACGTACTCCTGTCAGGGGCGGGGGGCGGAGCGTCGTACCGGACGGACACCGGGCGGGACGGCGGAGAGGCCGAGGGCCGGGCCGCGGCTCAGACGGAGGCGAGCTCGCCCTGGACCCGGCGGAGCTTCTTCATGGGGCCGAGCTCGGAGTCGTAGACGCGCTTGATGCCGTCGCCGAGGGCGGCCTCGATGGTGCGGATGTCGCGGACCAGGCGGGCGAGGCCGCCCGGCTCCACGGAGGCGGCCTGGTCGGAGCCCCACATGGCACGGTCGAGGGTGATGTGCCGCTCGACGAAGGTGGCGCCGAGGGCGACGGCCGCGAGGGTGGTCTGCAGGCCCGTCTCGTGGCCGGAGTAGCCGATCGGGACGTTGGGGTACTCCTCCTGCAGGGTGTTGATCACCCGTAGGTTGAGCTCCTCGGCCTTGGCCGGGTACGTCGAAGTGGCGTGGCAGAGCAGGATGTTGTCGCTGCCGAGCACCTCCACCGCGTGGCGGATCTGCTTCGGGGTGGACATGCCGGTGGAGAGGACGACGGTGCGGCCCGTGGCGCGCAGGGCGCGCAGCAGCTCGTCGTCGGTGAGGGAGGCGGAGGCCACCTTGTGGGCGGGGACGTCGAACTTCTCCAGGAAGGCGACGGCCTCGGTGTCCCACGGGGAGGCGAACCAGTCGATGCCGCGCTTGGCGCAGTGCTCGTCGATGGAGCGGTACTCGGCCTCGCCGAACTCCACGCGGTGGCGGTAGTCGATGTACGTCATCCGGCCCCAGGGGGTGTCGCGCTCGATGTCCCACTGGTCGCGCGGGGTGCAGATCTCCGGGGTGCGCTTCTGGAACTTCACGGCGTCGCAGCCCGCTTCGGCGGCGGCGTCGATGAGGGCGAACGCGTTGCCGAGGTCACCGTTGTGGTTGATGCCGATCTCGCCGACGACGTAGACGGGGCGGCCGGGGCCGGCGGTGCGTGAGCCGAAGGTGCGCAGGCGTGAGTTGGCGGTGGCGACGGTCATGGCAGCTCAGGTCCTTCGTTCGGTGCGTGGGGGTGCGGAGGGGGTGGGAAAAGGGGGGCGAGGAGGCGGGCGCGGGCCAGGTCGTGCGGGTCGTCGATCTCCAGGACCCGTGCGGGGTCGGTGGCCACGGGGAGGGTGCGCCCGAAGAAGCGGTGCCGGGCGGTGCGGAAGCCGGCGGCGTCCATGGCGTAGGCGGCGCCGGTCTCCAGCAGGTCCTGGGGCCGGTCCTGCCGGCGGGGGCGTACGGCCTTGTCGTGGTTGACGCCGCTGCCGGCGCCGTCGGCCGCCTCCCGCCAGAGGAAGCCGTGGAAGGGGGCGACGGTCAGGGCCGAGTCGGCGGCGCCGGATGCGACGGCGGCGGCGACCGACTCGACGTCGGAGGAGGTCAGGAAGGGGCTGGTGCACTGGACGAGGAGGACGACGTCCACGGTGACGGAGTGCAGCTCCTCGAAGGCGTCGAGCGCGTGCAGCACGGCGGCTTCGCTGCTCGCGGTGTCCCCGGAGATCGCCCCGGGCCGGCGGATCGCGTCGGCCCCGGCGGTGCGGGCGGCGTCGGCGATGGGCCCGGCGTCGGTGGAGACCACGACGTCGGTGACGGTGGCGGCGCCCCGGCAGGCCTGTACGGCCCGGACGACGAGCGGGACCCCGGCCACCTCGGCGAGGTTCTTCCCCGGGACGCCCTTGGAGCCGCCGCGGGCCGGGATCACGGCCAGGACGCGGGGGCGCCTCGCGGAGTCCGCGGCGGGGTCGGCGGCGGAGCCCACGGGGGAGTTCGCGGCGGGGCTCACAGCTCGCCCATCCGGCGGATCACCGGGGCCACGCGCTGGACCCCGTGCCGGTACGCCCCGCGGGCGGCGTCGCGCAGGTGCGAGCGGAGCCAGCGGCGCAGCCGGGACTCCCCGCCGCTCTCCCGGACGGCGCCGGGCAGCGGTGTCCCGTCGGGGGCGAGATGGTGCCGGGCCAGGATCCCGGGCAGGTACCCGGGCGCGGTGACCCGCGTGTAGTAGGGGGAGACGGCGGGGAGGACCGCCAGGTCCAGCAGTTCGCCGAGCCGGGCGCGGGCGGCGGCGAAGGAGTCCGGGGCGCCGGACGCACCCCTCACGCCCTGGCCGGCCAGCCAGTCCGGGTCGCCCTGCGGCAGCAGGCCGGCGTCCAGCTGGTCCCAGGACGCCAGGCAGCCCGAGCCGAGGAAGTGGTGGTTGCCGAGCACCTCGCGGATGCCGAGGTCGGTGAGGACGGCCGTCGGGATCCCGCGGTGCAGGGACTCCAGGGCGGCCGTGGAGGAGACCGTGACCAGCAGGTCCGTGCCGTCCAGGACCTGGCCCATGTTCCCGTAGACCAGCCGGCAGTTGGCGGGCAGTCCGCCGGGGACGCGATCGGCGAGCCGCTGGTAGGGCTGCTCCTCCAGGTGCGTGGTGTGCTCCCCGGGCCGGCTGCGCAGCTTGATCAGCACCTCGCGCTCGGGGTGCAGCCGGGCGTGCCGGGCCGCCCGCTCCAGCAGGTACGCGCGGTCGGCGCGGCTCTCGGGGACGGACGGCTGGACGGCGAAGACCACGGTGCGGGCGCTGCTGCCGGCCCTTTCGTACGCCGCTCCGTCCAGGAACGGCAGTGCCGTCTCCGTGACGGCGCCGGCGTCCGCGCCGACGCCCTCGTACACCGCGCGGAAGCGGCCCGCGTCGTAGCGGGAGTTGGCGAGGACGAGGTCGGCCCCGTGCCGCAGCAGCAGCCCGTCGGCGAGCTTCTCGTATACGACGCCCACGTACCCGGTGACGAGGACGGGGCGGGCGGCGGGCTCGGGCCACAGGGCGCGGACCCCGTGCAGGACCGCCTGGACGGCTCCGCCGACGAGGGCGAGGACGACGACGTCGTACTTCTCGCGCTCGAGCTCCGCGAGGAACTGCGCGCAGGTCGTCTCGGAGAGCCGGTCGGCGCGGACGCCCACCTCGCCGAGCTGGCGCGCGGTCGGGGTGGCCCGGCCACGGAGCAGGTACCCGGCGAGGTGCGGTTCCACCGCGAGGCGGCGGGCGGTGAGTGCGCCCCATTTCCATCGCGTATCGGAATCGGCGAGTACGGCGACGCGAAGGGCAGTACGCGTATGAGTGGCGGCACGATGACTGGCTGGCACCCGGCAGAAGCTATTCCGCAATTTCGGTGATCGGCCCAACGAACGCACAACAGCGGGTTAACAACCCGTCTACGTCATGCGAAACCGCACGGGTTAACGCGCCCGCCCTGCGTCGTTCACACGGAATCCGCATACGGGCCATGGTGAATGCCGGACGACGCCCTAATGTCTCGCGGGTGCTCAAGCTCTCTGTTGTCGTGCCGTTCTACAACGTGCAGACATACGCACCGGATGCCCTGAAAAGCCTCGAACTCAACGCCCGGGACGATTTCGAGTTCCTGCTCGTCGACGACTGCTCGACGGACGGGACTCCCGAACTCCTCGAGCGGGCGGCGCGCGAGCTGCCGGGGGCGGTGCTCCTCAGACACGAACGCAACGGCGGCCTGGCCACGGCCCGGAACACCGGTCTGGACGCGGCCCGCGGCGAGTACGTGACGTTCCTGGACGGCGACGACTGGCTGGCGCCCGGCCATCTGGCCCGCACACTGGCCGCCATAGAGGCGCTGAGCTGCGATTTCGTCCGCAACGACCATGTCCAGGTGACCGGCCGCAGCCGCACGGTGCAGCGCGTCCCGTACGGTCCGCAGCTGGTCGCCGGCGATCCGCGGAGCGGGATCCTGCCCGCCTCCCGGGCCACCTCGGTCGACTACCCGTACGCCTGGGCCGGCATGTACCACCGGCGGCTGCTGGACCGCGGACTGCTGCACTTCACCGACGGGCTGCGGACGGCGGAGGACCGGCCGTGGATCTGGCGGCTGCACCGGGGTGCGGAGTCCTTCGCGGCGGTCGGGCTGCCGGGGATCTTCTACCGGCGCGGGGTCGCAACCTCGCTCACGCAGATCAAGGACGAGCGCCAGCTCGATTTCATCAGGGCTTTCGACCAGGTTCTGGCCGATACGGCCGAAGACCGGGAAAGCGATCGCCTTCTCCCGAAAGCCGTCCGAACATATTGTGCAATTATCGCGCACCATATCGGGACCATCGAAAGGTACGAACCGGCCGTGGCCAAGAAACTCCGTTCGATGAGCACGGCCGCGCTCGGACGCATGCCCCAGGACGTACTCGACCGGGCCCTGAACTCGATGGACGCCGACCGCGCCGGAGTGCTGCGCCGCCTGCGCCGCCGTCCCGCACGGGCGGGAGCCGCGCTCTGATGGCCACTCACGACACCCCTCCCTGCACCCAGATCTTCCTCGCGTCCACGCTCTACGGGACGGCCACGCTCGCCGCCGGCATCGACGCGGGCAGCTTCCCGCCGGCCGGCCGGCGCATCCTGCTCACCAGCAACCACGCCCTCACCGCCGAGGTCTCCCCCGGCCTCGCCGACATGCCGGGCTTCGCCTCGCTGCGCACCCGCTTCGACGAGGTGCTCGACTGGAACGCCACCATCGCCCCGCAGCACCCCAGCGCCTGGGCCCCGCGTCCCGAGGACGTCCCCCTGTGGGAACGCCAGCTCCGGGCGATCTGGGGACTGGACGAGGACCGCGTCGAGATCATCGTGGAGTCGATCCAGGTCCCGCCCGCCCGGACCCTGTGCACGCTGTTCCCCGGCGCCGCCGTCGACGTCTACGCCGACGGGCTGATGAGCTACGGACCCACCCGCTTCCGCCTCGACCCGCAGCTCGGCATGCGCGTGCGCCGCGTCCTGCACCTGGACCTGGTGCCGGGTCTGGAACCGCTGCTGCTCACCGAGTTCGACGTACCGGCGGAGTTGGTCCCGACGCCGGAGTTCCTCAAGGTGCTCGGCGAACTCCCCTCGTACGGACCGGAGTTGGACGGAGTCGGCGAGGCGCCGGCGCTGCTGCTCGGCCAGTACCTCTCCGCCCTCGAACTCCTCTCCCCGCAAGAGGAGGAGGACCTCCACGTGGAGATGGTCCGGGGCGCGCACGCCCTCGGCCACCGCGAGCTCGTCTTCAAGCCCCACCCCAGCGCCCCCGCCGAATACTCCCGCCGCGCCGAGGCCGAGGCCGAACGGCTCGGCGCCCGCCTCACCGTCATGTCCACCCCGGTCCTGGCCGAGACCCTCTACCGGCGGCTGCGCCCCGCCCTGGTCGTCGGCTGCTTCTCCACCGGGCTGCTGACCGCCGCCACCCTGTACGGGCTGCCCGTCGCACGCACCGGGACCGAGGCCATACTGGCCCGCCTCGCCCCGTACCAGAACAGCAACCGGATCCCGCTCACGGTGGTCGACGCGCTGCTCCCCGCCCTCGCGGACGCCGAGGCCGTCGCCGGCTGGACCGCGCCCGGCCCCGACGAGGTCCGCGACGGGCTGGCCGGGCTCCTCACCGCGGTCGGGTTCACCATGCAGCCGCAGATCCTGGCCCCGCGCCGCACGGACGCCGAACGCCATCTGGCCGCGCACCTCGACGACCGCACCCGGCGCTACTTCAAACGCCGCCGGCTGACCACCCTCGGACTGCCCGGCGGCATCCCGGCCCAGCTGTCCTTCCTGCCCCAAAGCCCGGCCGTCCGCCGCGTGGTCCGCCGGCTGAGGCGGCTGAGCGGCCGGCTCAGCCGAGGGCTCAGCTGACGGCGAGCTTGGCGGCGAAGCCGAAGAACAGCACGCCCGCCGCCGAGGTGGCCCCGGCCGAGAGCCGCTTGCGGCGGCGGAAGGCGGCCGACAGCCGGGTGCCGCCGAAGATCAGCAGGGTCAGGTACAGGAAGCTGCCGAGCTGCAGCAGCGCGCCCAGCAGGAGGAACGAGAGCGCCGGGTAGGCGTACGAGGGGTCCACGAACTGCACGAAGAAGGAGACGAGGAACAGGATCGCCTTGGGGTTGAACAGGCTGATCAGCAGCGCCCGCCGGTACGGCCGCTCCCCCTCGGCCGGAACCGCGTCCGGGGCCTCGTCCCGCTCGGCCCGCTCGGCCCGCGAGCGCCACAGCGCCCAGGCACCGCGCATCATCCCGACGGCCAGCCAGGTCAGGTACCCGGCGCCGAGCAGCTTGACGACGCCGAAGGCCACCGGACTGGCCTGGAGCAGCGCTCCCGCCCCGGCGGCGGCGAGCACCATCAGCACGGCGTCGCCGGTGAACACCCCGGCGGCGGCCTTGTACCCGGTGCGCACGCCGCGGCGCGCCGCGACGGAGAGCACGTACAGCGAGTTCGGCCCCGGCAGCAAAATGATCAGTACGAGCCCGACGAGGTAGGTCGGCAGATCGATGACACCCAGCATGAGCAGGAGTGTCCCATGACGATGCACCTGTCGTGGCTGACGCTTTCCATTAAATACGTCACCATGTGGAATCAGTCGGTTCGTACGTCCCCCACACCTCCCGCAGGGCGTTGCAGACCTCCCCCACCGTGGCCCGGGCGCGCAGGGCCTCCTTCATCGGATAGAGGACGTTCGCCGTGCCGGCCGCCGCCTCGCGGAGCGCTGCCAGCGCCGCCGACACCGCCTCGGCGTCGCGGCTCGCGCGCAGGGCCGCCAGCGCCTCCCGCTGGCGGTTCTCGATCGCCGGGTCGACGCGGAGCGGCTCGTACCGCTCCTCCTGCTCCAGCGCGAACCGGTTGACCCCGACCACCACGCGCTCGCCCTCGTCCGTCTCCCGCGCGATGCGGTACGCGTTCCGCTCGATCTCCCCCTTCTGGAAGCCGGCCTCGATCGCGGCCACCGCCCCGCCGAGGTCCTCGACGCGTCGCATCAGCGCGAGCGCCGCCGCCTCGACCTCGTCCGTCATCCGCTCGACCGCGTACGACCCGGCGAAGGGGTCGACGGTGTGCGGCACGTCCGTCTCGTACGCCAGCACCTGCTGCGTCCGCAGCGCCAGCCGCGCCGATTTCTCCGTCGGCAGGGCGATCGCCTCGTCGAAGGAGTTGGTGTGCAGCGACTGTGTGCCGCCCAGCACCGCGCCGAGCGCCTGCACGGCCACCCGTACGAGATTCAGCTCCGGCTGCTGCGCCGTCAGCTGGACCCCGGCCGTCTGGGTGTGGAAGCGCAGCATCAGCGACTTCGGGTTCCGGGCCCCGAACTCCTCGCGCATGACCCGGGCCCAGATCCGCCGCGCGGCCCGGAACTTCGCGACCTCCTCGAGCAGCGTGGTGCGGGCGACGAAGAAGAAGGAGAGGCGCGGGGCGAACTCGTCGACCTCCATCCCGGCGGCCAGCGCCGTCCGGACGTACGCGATCCCGTCCGCGAGCGTGAAGCCGATCTCCTGCGCGGGCGAGGCCCCGGCCTCGGCCATGTGGTAGCCGGAGATGGAGATGGTGTTCCAGCGGGGGATCTCGGCCTTGCAGTACCGGAAGGTGTCGGCCGTCAGCCGCAGCGAGGGCTCGGGCGGGAAGATGTACGTGCCCCGCGCGATGTATTCCTTGAGCACGTCGTTCTGGACGGTCCCGGTCAGCTGCCCGCCGTCGATGCCGTGCTCCTCGGCGACCAGCTGGTACATCAGCAGCAGCAGCGCCGCGGGGGCGTTGATCGTCATGGACGTGGAGACCCGGTCGAGCGGGATCCCGTCGAACAGCACCCGCATGTCCTCGACGGAGTCGATCGCGACGCCGACCTTGCCGACCTCCCCGTTCGCGAGCGGCGCGTCGGAGTCGTGCCCCATCTGTGTCGGCAGGTCGAAGGCGACGGACAGCCCGGTGCCACCGCCGGTGATGAGCTGCCGGTACCGGGCGTTGGATTCGGCCGCCGTCCCGAACCCGGCGTACTGCCGCATCGTCCACGGCTTGCCGGTGTACATCGTCGGGTAAACCCCTCGCGTGTACGGATACGCCCCTGGTTCACCCAGTTTGCCCTCGGGATCCCACCCCGTCAGATCGCCGGGCCCGTAAACGGGTTCGATCGGAAATCCGCTCTCGGTACTCGCCATGTGACCAAGCCCTCCTTGAAGTGCTCTCCCGGTCCGCATCGGGAGATTCCTGCCTACCTTGCGGCGGTGGGCTTGGCGCGCTGGACGCGCCTGACGACTGCCGCCCCGGCAGCCGGGACGGGCGCGAGGCCCCCCGGTACAGGTGCAGGACGCCAGGGTTCGCTTCTGCTTGGGCATCATCTGCCACCACGCGTGCAGCAGGTTCCACGCCGTGCGCGCCGTGTGAGCTTGGTCATCCATCTTCAGGGCGAGCGCGGGAGGGAGCGCGAGGCGCGCACGCTGCCCGAACTGGCGTTTCCCGTATACAAGTTCGGCACTCACATGGTCACTCCGCGGCAAACAAGACCATGTCGTCACATGTGTGGCATATCCCTCCTGGCCGGCGGAACGCTGGCCGGGAGGGGATGTAGAGCAAACGGCCGCGGGACTGATACAACCTCCCGCGACGGCCCGGCCGTCCCCTGACGGCCGCTGGTCACAATGGCGCAACATCCCTGGACCGTCTGCAACTCTCCACGCCCGCCAGGCATCACCTAGATACACGACGTAGAAATCGGGGGACTGCAATGCACCGCCAGAGATTCATAGTCCGCACGCTCGGGGTGGCCACCGCCGTCGCGCTCGCCGCGACCGCCTGCGGGCCGCAGAAGACGGAGCCGGCCGGCTCCGCCTCTTCGGTTCCGTCCGCGTCCGCGGCGGGTTCCACCCCCGAGAGCTCCCCGTCGACGGACAGCAAGCCCGCCGACGCCTCGCCCTCGCCGTCCGCCTCACAGTCGGCCTCGCCGTCCGCGTCGCCCTCGCCGACCGTCAAGGCCATCATGGCGAACGGCGACGAGAGCGAGCAGGTGCGCGATCTCCAGGCCCGCCTGAAGCAGCTCAAGTACATGAAGGTCGCGCCCACCGGCTTCTACGGTTCGAAGACGACCGCCGCGGTCAAGGCCTTCCAGACGAAGAACGGCCTGACGGCGTCCGGTGCGGTCGACGAGGCCACCTGGAAGAAGATCCAGAGCCTCAGCAAGAAGCCCACCGCCGACGAGCTGCGCCCGCCGACCGTCAACGAGGTCGACGCGCCGGACCCGCGGTGCATGACGGGCCGCGTCATGTGCATCAGCAAGGAGAGCCGCACGCTCGCCTGGATGATCGACGGCAAGATCGTCTCCACCATGGACGTCCGTTTCGGCTCCGAGAACACCCCGACCCGCGAGGGCGAGTTCAAGGTGGAGTGGAAGGCCAAGGACTGGACGTCGACCATCTACCACACGCCGATGCCGTACTCGATGTTCTTCAGCCAGGGTCAGGCCGTCCACTACTCCGCCGACTTCGCGGCCCGCGGCTACGCCGGCGCCTCGCACGGCTGTGTGAACGTCCGGGACAAGGGCAAGCTCGCGACGCTGTTCGACCAGGTGCACGTCGGCGACAAGGTCGTCGTCTACTGGTGATCCCGGGTTTCCGGAAGATCCTGACGATCCGCGTGATCCCGGCGATCCCGGTGATCCGGTCGGAGAAGTAGAGGCGCGGGCAGGGCCGGGGGAACGAACCCCGCCCGCGCCGGGTGCGCAGAGCCCAGGGGTACGGGGGGAACCCCGGCTCATACGCGGCCGATGACCAGTCGGCTCGTTATGTACTGCGCCGCAGGTTCGAAAAGTGTTACAGCCCGTTCACGCCGCCGCTCGGGACCCGCTCGAGGAGTGCTCGCGGACCACCCGAAGGAACGCCTGACAGCCGGCAGCCGCAATGGCAGCAGCCGTCAGCGCGGCTTGGGGGCCGCCGCGGACGACGCGACCGGACTCGCCGGGACGAACGTCGGGGCCTTGAGTACGGGACTCCCGTCGTCGGCCGTGCGCGGAACGGCCGGCGCACCGCTCCCGATGGGCCCGTCGAGCAGCGCCTCGCAGAAGTGCGGGATGCGCGCGAGGCCTTGCGCCAGCTTCGAGAGCCGCTCGCGGCGGTCGGAGGTCATGTGTCCCGACCGGTAGGCCTCGCACAGGTCCACCGCCTTGAGGCGGTCCTGCTTGTCCGCGTCCTTCAGCAAGGTGGTCCCGCCGGCGAAGGCGTCCTTGCCGTCCCCCGTGCCCTTGCCGCCCGCGTCGTCGTTGCCGGCGCCGCCGCCGGACGAGGTGCCGGGGCCGGTTCCCGTTCCGGTTCCGAATCCCTGGACCGCGCCCGCGTCCGCGCCCGGCGTCTGTGACGCGCCCGGGCCGGGCTCCGAGCCGTCGGTGCCGCGGAGCGGGGCGGGCCGCAGCTGCGGTGCGAGGGTCGGGCCCGCGGTGTCGCCGGCCGTCGTCGGATTCTCGTCGGCGCTCAGGGAGACCGCCGGTGCGGGACCCGCCGTGTCGTGCGTGACCCGGTCCAGCAGGCCGGCCCCTGCGGCGACCGCCAGGCTGCCGACGGCGACGCCCGCCAGTGCGGCGACCAGGGCGAACCGCGCCGGGCGGCCGCGCCGGGATGCGGCAACGGTGAGGGGGGCGGCGGCCGTGCCGAGTTCCACGAGGGGCGTGGTGTCGACGCCGACCGGTCCGGACACCCCAGGCAGTGCGGACATCGCGGCCAATCCGGGCGCCGAAGCCACCCCGGATGCTCCTGGTGCCGACGTCGCCCCGGATGCCCCGCCCGCCACGGCCCCGCCGTGCGCCGCACGGAAGGCGGCCACTGCCGCGGCCTCGCCGGGCAGTTCCACCCCGGCGGGCGGCTGCGGCGCTGCCAGCATGTCGAGGGCGGCCCGCAGCCGGGCCTCCGCTTCCTGGGCGCGCCGGTCGGCGCCAGGTGCGGCAGGGCCGCCGCGCAGCACTCGTTCCGCCGCGGCCTTGTCCAGCCACCTGTTGCGCTCGTCGGCCATCACATGTCCTTCTGCGTCCGCCAACGTGAATGCGTCACACCGGTTTGCTCTACGAGGCCACCGCCCCGGCCACGCTGAGCGGGCACGGCGTCGAGATCCCTCCCGCCCCTGCCGTCCCGCGCCTGGCCCTCGGCATTATGGCCGACCGGCCCCGCCGGATCCGAGCCCGGATCCAGGTCCGGCCCGAAGCCGTCCTCCTGGCCGAGCAGCTCGGCCAGTTTCTTCAGGCCCCGATGGGCTGCGGTGCGTACCGCTCCGGGCCGCTTGCCCAGGGTCTCGGCCGCGCTCTTGGCGTCCAGGCCGACGACGACGCGGAGCACCACGGCCTCGGCCTGGTCCTGCGGAAGCTGTGCGATCAGCGCCATGGTCCGGCCGGTCGACAGGGCCTCCATCGCCTCGCCGGCGGTGTCGCTGTCGGCGGCGCGGCCCGTCAGTTCGGTCTCGTCGCCACCGATGGCGGGGCGGCGCCCGCGCATGCGGATGTGGTCGAGGGCCCGGTTGCGGCCGATCCGGGCGGCCCAGCCGCGGAAGCGGTCGGCGTCGCCGGTGAAGGAGTCGAGGTCGCGGGCGATCTGCAGCCAGGCCTCGGAGGTCACGTCCTCCGCGTCGGCGTCCCCGACGAGCGTGCGTACGTATCCGAGCAGGCGTGGGTGCACGGCGCGGTACACAGTACGGAACCCGCTCTCGTCGCCGCCCTGTGCCGCGAGCACCGCGGCGGTCAGCTCCGCGTCGTCCCCCAGCAAAGTCCCCAACCCGTTCACTGTCTTGTACGTGTGGCGCAAATCAGCACGTTACGGCTTTCAAGTACCTTCGTCCACGTGGTGTACGGGGAGCAACCAATCGTGCGCGAAGCGGGGTGTGACACAAAACGCACTCGCGGCGCTGACAGGGATACGGGCTTGTCGCACGAGCCCGTACGGACGGCGACCGGGGCCTCTCCTGTGGGGGGTGGCGGCCTCGGTCGTCTTCCTCCTCCCCCTCCACCCCTTCCTGCGCTCCCGGCTTTCCGGCGCGCCGCCCGTCATCACGTCATCCTTTCGGCTCACTTCCGGGTGAAAACCTCGGATGGGTACGACACACCCGGTTCGGCGTCGCTAGCGTGGCGGTACACCCGCGCTACGCCCCGAGGAGCCCCCCGCTGTCCAGCCACCTTCCGGCACAGGCCCGCGGCAGCTCCGATCCTTCGCACGGCTCCGGGCTGGCGCGGTTCAACACCCTCTCCCCCGAGGCCGCCGAGGCCGTCCTGCTGCACTGCTGCGGGAGCCGGCGCTGGGCCCAGCGGGTGGCGGCGCACCGCCCCTATCCGGATCCCGGTGCGCTGCTGGCCGCCGCCGACGAGGCCTCGTACGACCTCTCCCAGGCGGACCTGAGCGAGGCACTGGCCTCGGAGTTCCCGGTGGAGCTGGACCACGGGGCCCCCTACGCCGCGCTCCTGGCGCTCGACGCGGCCCATGCGGAGTACGAGCGCAAGTTCGGCCACGCCTTCGTGATCTGCCTGGACGGCCACCCGCCGGAGGAGCAGGCGGACCAGCTCCTGACCGCGGTCCGGCGCCGTATGGAGCTCGAGGCGGACGAGGAGCGGTCGATCTCGGCGGACGAGCTGCGCCGCCTCGCCCAGGTCCGGCTCGCCGACCTGACCCATTGGCTGACCTCGCCGGACGGGGTTTCCGCCGCGGATTCCGGCTATTCGCCCCTGTGGGATAGTCCGTCCGTGCCTGTTTGATCACACCGATGGACCCGGCGCGAGGGAACCGACAAAGCGTCGCTACGATGTCCGGGGCCGGAGGACCGTACCCGGCCGGGCCCGACCGACAAAGAAGCCGGCTGGCCCCCGCCCCGCTTCCGGAGGGTTTTCCGTGCCGGCTGGAACGTTGTACCGCGGCCGGGAAGGAATGTGGTCCTGGGTGGCTCATCGAGTCACCGGCGTCCTCATCTTCTTCTTCCTGTTCGTACACGTCCTCGACACCGCTCTCGTCCGCGTCTCCCCCGAGGCGTACGACGATGTCGTGGCTACCTACAAGACTCCGATCGTCGCGCTGATGGAGTACGGCCTCGTGGCCGCCATCCTCTTCCACGCGCTCAACGGTCTCCGTGTGATCGCCGTGGACTTCTGGTCCAAGGGCCCCCGTCTCCAGAAGCAGATGCTCTGGGGCGTGATGATCGTCTGGATCATCCTGATGGGCGGGGCCCTGTACCCCGTCCTCGGTCACGCAGCTGCTGAACTGTTCGGGAAGTGACACGCGCCATGTCTTCGAACAACACGGTTTCTGACGCTTCTTCCGCCCAGGCCATCGGCGACGTGGAGGGCGTGAGCCTCTACGACGTCGACAACCCGGCGCCGTACATCGAGGCCCCGCGCAAGCGCACGGGCAAGACCCCGCGCTCGACCCGCGGCAACTTCGAGATGGCCGCGTGGCTCTTCATGCGCCTCTCGGGCATCGTCCTCGTCGTCCTGGTCATCGGCCACCTCGTCATCCAGCTGGTGCTGGACGGCGGCGTCTCCAAGGTCGGCTTCGCCTTCGTGGCCGGCCGCTGGGCGTCCCCGTTCTGGCAGGTCTGGGACCTGCTGATGCTGTGGCTCGCCATGCTGCACGGCGCCAACGGCCTGCGTACCGTCATCAACGACTACGCGGAGCGCGCGGGCACGCGGCTGTGGCTGAAGGGCCTGCTCTACACCGCCACGGTGTTCACCATCCTTCTGGGCACGCTGGTGATCTTCACCTTCGACCCGAACATCCGCTAGGCAACGGGGCTGAGGCGAATCCAATGAAGATCCACAAGTACGACACCGTCATCGTCGGCGCAGGTGGCGCCGGCATGCGCGCCGCCATCGAATCGACGAAGCGCAGCCGCACCGCGGTGCTGACGAAGCTCTACCCCACCCGCTCCCACACGGGTGCCGCGCAGGGCGGCATGGCCGCCGCGCTGGCGAACGTGGAAGAGGACAACTGGGAGTGGCACACCTTCGACACGGTCAAGGGCGGTGACTACCTGGTCGACCAGGACGCCGCCGAGATCCTGGCGAAGGAGGCCATCGACGCGGTCCTCGACCTGGAGAAGATGGGCCTGCCGTTCAACCGCACCCCGGACGGCACCATCGACCAGCGCCGCTTCGGCGGCCACTCGCGCAACCACGGCGAGGCCCCGGTCCGCCGGTCCTGCTACGCCGCGGACCGCACCGGCCACATGATCCTCCAGACGCTGTACCAGAACTGCGTCAAGGAGGGCGTGGAGTTCTTCAACGAGTTCTACGTCCTGGACCAGCTGATCGTCGAGGAAGACGGCGTCAAGAAGTCGGCCGGTGTGGTCGCGTACGAGCTCGCCACCGGCGAGATCCACGTGTTCCAGGCGAAGGCCGTCATCTACGCCTCCGGCGGCACCGGCAAGTTCTTCAAGGTGACCTCCAACGCGCACACCCTCACGGGTGACGGCCAGGCGGCCTGCTACCGCCGCGGCCTGCCGCTCGAGGACATGGAGTTCTTCCAGTTCCACCCGACGGGCATCTGGCGCATGGGCATCCTGCTGACGGAGGGCGCCCGCGGTGAGGGCGGCATCCTCCGCAACAAGGACGGCGAGCGCTTCATGGAGAAGTACGCGCCGGTCATGAAGGACCTCGCGTCCCGTGACGTCGTCTCGCGCTCCATCTACACGGAGATCCGTGAGGGCCGCGGCTGCGGTCCGGCCGGCGACCACGTGTACCTGGACCTGACGCACCTGCCGCCGGAGCAGCTCGACGCGAAGCTCCCGGACATCACCGAGTTCGCGCGTACGTACCTGGGCATCGAGCCGTATACGGACCCGATCCCGATCCAGCCCACCGCGCACTACGCCATGGGCGGCATCCCGACGAACGTCAAGGGTGAGGTCCTGGCGGACAACACCACCGTCGTCCCGGGCCTGTACGCGGCCGGCGAGGTCGCCTGTGTCTCCGTGCACGGCGCCAACCGCCTCGGCACCAACTCGCTGCTGGACATCAACGTGTTCGGCAAGCGCTCCGGTATCGCCGCGGCGCAGTACTCGCAGGAGAACGACTACGTCGAGCTCCCCGAGAACCCGGCGCAGCAGGTCATCGACCTGGTCGAGCGCCTGCGCAACTCCACGGGCAAGGAGCGGGTCGCCGACCTGCGCCTGGAGCTCCAGGAGACGATGGACGCCTGCGTGATGGTGTTCCGTACGGAGCAGACCATCAAGACCGCGGTCGAGAAGATCGCGGAGCTGCGCGAGCGCTACAAGAACGTGTCCGTCCAGGACAAGGGCAAGCGCTTCAACACGGACCTGCTGGAGGCCATCGAGCTGGGCAACCTGCTCGACCTGGCCGAGGTCATGGCCGTGTCCGCGCTGGCGCGCAAGGAGTCCCGCGGCGGTCACTACCGCGAGGACTACCCGAACCGCGACGACGTCAACTTCATGCGCCACACCATGGCGTACCGCGAGGTCGGAGCCGATGGCTCGGACTCGGTCCGGCTCGACTACAAGCCGGTCGTCACGACCCGCTACCAGCCGATGGAGCGTAAGTACTGATGGCTACCCCGACCCTGTCCAAGACGGACAAGATGGAAGAGGCGGCTGCGGCCTCCCCGTACATCACGGTCACGTTCCGGATCCGCCGCTTCAACCCCGAGATCTCGGACGAGGCGCAGTGGCAGGACTTCCAGATCGAGATCGACCCGAAGGAGCGCGTGCTCGACGGTCTCCACAAGATCAAGTGGGACCTCGACGGCACGCTGACCTTCCGCCGGTCGTGCGCGCACGGCATCTGCGGCTCCGACGCGATGCGGATCAACGGCAAGAACAGGCTCGCCTGCAAGACGCTGATCAAGGACATCAACCCGGAGAAGCCGATCACCGTCGAGGCCATCAAGGGCCTCACGGTGATGAAGGACCTCGTCGTCGACATGGACCCCTTCTTCCAGGCGTACCGCGACGTCATGCCGTTCCTCGTCACCAAGGGCAACGAGCCGACGCGTGAGCGTCTGCAGTCCGCCGAGGACCGCGAGCGGTTCGACGACACCACCAAGTGCATCCTGTGCGCCGCGTGCACCTCGTCGTGCCCGGTGTTCTGGAACGACGGGCAGTACTTCGGCCCGGCGGCGATCGTCAACGCGCACCGCTTCATCTTCGACTCGCGTGACGAGGCCGGCGAGCAGCGCCTGGAGATCCTGAACGACAAGGACGGTGTGTGGCGCTGCCGCACGACGTTCAACTGCACCGATGCCTGCCCGCGCGGCATCGAGGTCACGAAGGCGATCCAGGAGGTCAAGCGCGCCCTGATCACGCGCCGCTTCTGATCTTCGACGCGGCTGACGCTGCGGCCGACTGGGCCCCGCCCCCGGATCCACTCCGGGGGCGGGGCCTTCGCCGTGTTCACTCGTACGGGCGGAGATCGGGCCGGATGAAGCTTTCATCGGACCGGCATGCCGGGCCGATGGCAGTACGGTCGGGACCCCATCCGCAAGCAGCGGTGGTACGCCCAGGCCGGCATCCCCGTCTGCGTCGTCATCGACGACTTCGACGACTTCGACGACGAGGGCACGGTGACCGTGTTCAGCGCCCCGGACCCGGAGAAGGGCACGTACGCCACCAAGAACACCGTCGGATACGGCACTTCCGTCACCGTCCCCGACGGGCCCGCCAAGGGCGTCACGATCGGCGAGGAGCTGACGGGCCTGAGGATCGGGGTATGGGAGCGGGGGCGGCTGTGGAAAGATCGAGCGCATGAGCGACCAGCAGCCGAATCCGTACGCCAACGACAACGGGGCTCCCGGGAATGCCAGTTACGGCTATCCGCAGCCCTACCCGGCGGCCCCCGGGAGCGCCGGCTACGGCTACCCGCAGGCCACTCCGCCCGCACCGGGCTACCAGCCGACCGTCGGCGGCGCGGGCATCCCCGCCCAGGCGCAGCCGCCGATGCAGCCCCCGGCCTACCCGGCCGCCCCGCAGGGCGCCGGCGGATCCGGTCTGGCGCTCGGCGACATCACCATCGCCGGGGACCAGATCATCACCCCCTCGGGCGCGATGCCGCTCAAGGGCGCGATGTGGAACGCCTCGGACTTCTCCCGCACCGAGACGAAGATCCCGACGCACGCGGTCGTGCTCGCGATCGTCTTCTTCCTGTTCTGCCTGCTGGGTCTGCTCTTCCTCCTGATGAAGGAGAAGACCACCACCGGCTACATCCAGGTCACCGTCACGAGCGGCGGCCGCCACCACTCCACGATGATCCCGGCGGTCGACGCGGGAACGTTCCCGTGGGTGATGAACCAGATCAACTACGCCCGTTCCCTCAGTATCTGACGGGTGACGGCCGGGTCGGTGATGCGGGCGTCGTCCGGGGAGCCCGTCACCGTCCCGGGGGCCGCGCGCCCCGCCGGGACGATGTAAGGGGCCCTCTGTCACTGCTGGCAGCGGCCGAACGTCACGACGTAGGTGCCGGCCTGGCTCGCGCCGGCTCCGGCGCGGTCCGCCGCGCCCGGTTGGGCCCAGGCGCCGATCTCCCGCATCGACGGGTCGAGGACGATCTGCCGGTGGCCGTACGTGCTCACGTTCACCCACCAGTTGACCGCGGCGTTCGGGGTCCCCGAGCCGCCCCAGCCGGTGTACGTGATCTCGGCGTAGCCCCACGACCTGGGGTTCGGGCAGTAGCCCGCGGCCTTGATCCGCGTCCCCGGTGTCGAACCGGTCTGCGGGTTGGTGTGGGAATCCTTGCCGGGGCCCCACCACTTCAGCTGCACGGCCGCCGCCGAGTGCTGCTGCGCCGCGTTCGTCAGGGCCTGGTTCACGGTGAGGGCCGGGAGGCCCCGCTGCGTGCGCTGGGCATTGATGAGGCAGATCACCGCGTTCCGCGCGGCGCTGTCGTTGCTGCTGGTCGGGGCCCGGGCAGCGGCCGCGGCGTCACACGTGACCGCCGTCGCCGGCGCCGCCGAGACGGGTACGAGCCCGGCCGACAGGATTCCGGCCACGGCCAGGGTCCGTGCAGTTCTCGAGATGAGTGAAACGTGCCTGCTCAAGGAGGTCCACCTCCCCTTTCACGCCCCCGCCCCTCCAGGCTGCCACCCGCCCCGTCGCCCCGCCATCCGGGCACCGCCGCAGGCGTACGGCCCGGCGCGCCGACACCGGTCCCGCCCGGCGCGACCATTACCCCCTGACGAGGCACTCGCACTCCAAGTCCACGCATCCGGAGCACAGTTCACCCAACTCGGGCGGCGCGCTCCCCGGAGGCCGCTGCGCCGCCGATCCCGTGATTCGCCGTCGGCGGCGCGGCGACCTTTGAAATGCTGGGCCGCATGGACGAGGGGGATGCGGGCGGGCGGCCTCGACGTACCGATGGTCTACGGCGTCATGTCGTCGCGGCCGTCCTGACGTGCGCGGCGATCGGGGCTGCGGCGAAGGTGACCGAGGTGTGACGTGCCCGCCGGTAGCGTCGCCCGGATGTACCGAGAGCGACTCACGGCGTACGCCGCCGTCTCCACCCGCCTGTCCCTGCTGAGCGACCACCGGCTCCGCGCGCTGACGGCCGCCGCGACGCCCCTCGGGTCCGGTACCGGCGGCCGGTCCGCCGAGTTGGACCTCGACGGGACGCGGGTCTTCGTCAAGCGCGTGCCGCTGACCGACGTCGAGTTGCTGCCACGCAACGTACGGTCCACCGCGAACCTCTTCGAACTGCCGCTGCACTACCAGTACGGGGTCGGCTCGGCCGGGTTCGGGGCCTGGCGGGAGCTGGCCGTGCACACCATGACCACCGGCTGGGTGATCGAGGGCGCGGACGGGGGGTTTCCGCTGATGTACCACTGGCGGGTGCTGCCCGACTCCCCGCCCGGGGGTGACGGCATCGACGCGGCCGTCGCCCGGTGGGAGGGGTCGGACGCCGTCCGACGGCGGCTGGAGGCCATCGGGCGCGCTGCGTACAGCCTGGTGCTCTTCGTGGAGCACGTGCCGCACCGGCTCGGCACCTGGCTGGCGGGGCACCCCGCGTACGACTGGGCGGACCGGGCCCTGCTGAGCGGGGCGGAGTTCATGAGCTCGCGCGGGCTGGTCCACTTCGACGCCCACTTCCACAACGTCCTGACCGACGGCGAGCTCGTCCACTTCGCCGACTTCGGGCTGGCGCTCAGCAACCGCTTCGAGCTGGCGCCCGACGAGGCCCGGTTCCTGACGCAGCACCTGGGCTACGACCGCGCGTACACCGCGAGCCATCTCCTGCGGTACCACCTGCCCGGCGCCGACGAGCGCGACGACCTGGAGCACGAGGCCTTCCTCCGGGAGTGGATCGCGGGGCGCGGGCGGGACGGGATGCCGGCCGAGGCCGCCGCGCTGCTCGACCGGCACGCCGCGACGGGGCTCGTGATGGCGGGCTTCCACCGGCGGCTGGTGACGGAGAGCAAACGCACGCCGTTCCCGGCAGGAGCGGTCGCGGAGGTCTCGAAGCAGCCCTCCCCAACAAAGCTTGAACCTGTTCAAAAATAGGTCTACAGTCAGTCCTGCCAACAAGTTGAACACGTTCAAGGGGGGCGAGGGCATGGACCTCACCGTCGTCGCATACGTCATCTACCTGCTCATCAGCATCGCGCTGACCGTCTGGGTGGCCCGTACGCTCAGCCGCAACGGGCGCATCTTCATCGCCGACGTCCTGCACGGGAACGAAAAGCTCGCGGACGCCGTGAACCACCTGCTGGTGGTCGGCTTCTACCTCGTCAACATCGGCTTCGTGACGCTCTACCTGCGCTCGGACGTCGGCATCGACTCGGCCCGCCGGCTCTTCGAGGCCCTGTCGGTCAAGCTCGGCGTCGTCCTGCTCGTCCTCGGCGTCATGCACCTCGGCAACGTCTGGGTGCTGAACAAGATGCGCCGCCGCGGGATCATGGAGCGCCAGCAGACCCCGCCGGTCGCCCCGCAGGGGTGGACCGCTCCGGCCGGGGCCTGACCGATGACCGAGGCGACACCGGCGCGATCGGCCACGCACCACCTGACGGTGCTGTACGACGCCAACTGCCCGCTGTGCGTGCACATCCGGCACTGGCTCCTCGGGCAGCGCTGGCTGGTACCGCTCCGGCTGATCCCGGCCGGGTCCTACGAGGCGCAGCGCAAGTACCCGCAGCTCGACCACGCGGCGACGCTCCGCGAGATCACCGTCATCGGGGACTCGGGGCAGGTGTGGACCGGTACGGATGCCTTCATCGTGTGCCTGTGGGCGCTCGCGGAGCACCGGCCGAGGGCGAACTGGCTCGCCACCCCGGCGGGCCGGCCCTTCGCCCGGGCTGCCATGTACACGGCCTCGGCATGGCGGCAGGCGGTACGGACCGGGCCCGGTCCGGAGGGTGAAGTGGAGCCGGAGGCACCGGCCTGTGACGACCACTGCGCCGTACCCGGATAGGCTCGTACACCGTGACTGATCAGAAGGCTCCCAAGAGCGAGCAGACCCGCACGCTCATCCTCGAAACCGCGCTCCGTCTCTTCCAGGAGCGCGGCTTCGACAAGACGACCATGCGGGCCATCGCCAAGGAGGCAGGGGTCTCGGTCGGCAACGCCTATTACTACTTCGCGTCGAAGGAACACCTCGTCCAGGGGTTCTACGACCGGATCGGCGCCGCCCACCAGGCGGCGGTCCGGCCCATCCTGGACAGCGAGACCGATCTGCAGAAGCGGCTCGCGGGCGTGCTGACGAGCTGGCTGGACATCGCGGCGCCGTACCACGAGTTCGCCTCGCAGTTCTTCAAGAACGCGGCGGACCCGGAGAGCCCGCTCAGCCCCTTCTCCCCCGAATCGGAACCCGCGCGCAAGGCGGCGATCGACATGCACCGCGAGGTGCTGGCGGGCGCGAAGACGAAGGTCCCGGAGGAGCTGGCCGACGTACTGCCGGAGCTGATGTGGCTCTCGCAGATGGGGCTCGTCCTGTACTGGGTCTTCGACCGGTCCCCGAACAGCGAGAAGACGCGGCGGCTCGCGGAGCGCGGCGCGCAGCTGACGACGCGGGGCATCGTCCTGGCCCGGTTCCGGGTGCTGCGGCCGCTGGTGCGCGAGGTCCACGAGCTGTTCGCGGACTTCCTGCCGGGGATGGCGCAGACGGTGGTGTCGAAGAAGAAGCGGGCCTCCGACCCGGACCCCGGGCCCGCGTAGCGCCCGGCGCGGCATCCGGCTCCGGAAATCGGGCCTCAGAAGGCCGGTTGACGGCGGGTCAGGCCTGGTGCGAGGCGAGTTCGACGACCGTGATGTCGGACGGAGCGCCGACCCGGACCGGAGGTCCCCAGGCGCCTGCACCGCGGGAGACGTAGAGCTGGGTGTCGCCGTAGCGCTCGAGTCCGGCGACGGTGGGGTTGGCGAGCTCGGCGAGGTAGTTGCCCGGCCAGAGCTGGCCGCCGTGGGTGTGCCCGGAGAGCTGCAGGTCGACGCCGTGGCGGACGGCGTCGTGGATGACGACGGGCTGGTGGGCCATGAGCACGGCGGCCCGGGCCCGGTCGCGGTCGCCGAGGGCGGCGGTGAAGTCCGGGCCGTGGCCTTCCGTCTCGCCCGCCACGTCGTTGACCCCGGCCAGGTCGAAGTACGGGAGCGCCCGGCGGGCGTTCTCCAGGGGGATGAGGCCGAGCTCGCGGACGTGGTCGATCCACTGCTGGGCGCCCGAGAAGTACTCGTGGTTGCCGGTGACGAAGTACGAGCCGTGCCGCGCGCGGAGCCGGCGCAGGGGCTCGGCGGCGCTGCCGAGGTCGTGGACGTTGCCGTCCACGAGGTCGCCGACGATGGCGATGAGGTCGGGCTGCGTGCGGTTGACCGTCTCGACGATGCGGGTGGTGTGGGCGCGGCCGAGGACCGGGCCGAGGTGGATGTCGCTGACGACGGCGATCCGGAAGCCGTGCGCGGCGCGGGGGAGTTTGGCGAGGGGGACCCGGACGCGCTTGACGCGGGGGCCGCGGAGGACTCCGTACGTGCCGGTGGCTACGGTTCCGGTTGCTGCGAGGGCGGCTGCACCGCCGATCGCCCGTGCGACGAACTGGCGGCGGGTCGCCCCTGCGGGGTCGTGGGCCGGGGCCGCCGGGCCCTGGCTCTGCCCGGGCGGGAGCGGGTCGTCGAGGGCGGTCGCGGGGCCCTGCGGGGCTCCCCCACCCTCCCTTCCGCCTCCCCCGGACTCCGCCCGGGAGGGACCCCCACCCCGGGCTCCGTCCCAGACCCCGCGCCTCGAACGCCGACGGGGCCGGGATTCCCCGCGGGGCTGGATCCGGCCGGCCCGGCCGCGGAGGAGGAGGGCTCGTACCGGTTCGGCCAGGAGCATCGCCAGTGTCAGGTACAGGAGGACCGCGAGCCACATGTAACCCGGCCAGGCCACGGACTGCTGGAGCCAGAAGGGGGCGCCGGCGCGGCCCGTGGTGAGGGCGGCCAGCGAGAGGAGCGGCAGGGTGAACGCGAGGACGGTGCCGATCCGGCGGGCCGTGCCGCGCGGGCGCGTCGTATCCCGGACCAGACGGACCCACAGCCAGCGGTGGACCAGGACCAGCAGGGCCAGGACCAGCACTGCGATCACCGCGAAGACTGCGGTCTTCACGCGTCCGGTCCCGCGTCCGGACCCCGGCGTGATGCGCGCCGCAGCGCGAGGACGCCGCGCAACCCGATCACACCAACGGCCGTCCCCAGGAGAAAGGAGGCGATGGCCAGGAGAAGGTGGACCCAGAAGTAGGCCGTCGGCTCGCCCGCCGCGTCGAATGCCAGACCACTGGCGTCCTTCCACAGGTTCCGGACGAAAGACACCCAGATGAACCAGCTCCACACTCCGAAGGCGAGCAGGAACCAGGAGACGGCACGGCTGAGTTTCATGCCCCCAGTATCGGTTTGGTCCCCAGGACGGACGCGCCGGGGTGGGCTGTACCGGCGGTGGTTCGGCCACGTTGGCCGGTCCGGGGCTGCAGACAGCCGATCGGGATGTACTTTCACCTGCGTGTCTGCCAAAAAGACCGCGCTGACGGTCCTTTCCGCCGGGCTGCTGGTCCCCGCGATGCTCGTGGTGCCCGCGCACGCCGCGCCCACCCCGCCGACGGACGGGAAGGGACAGCCCGCCAAGGCCCCCGCCGTGGCCGGGCCTCCGGCGTCGATGTCCACGGTCGGCGGAGCCCTGCTCGGCAAGCCGGGGGTCCAGGTGAACCCGCTGGCCGGCGCCCCCGCCCTGCCGACGAACCTGACGGGGCGTTCGTGGATCGTGGCCGACGCCGAGACGGGCGAGGTGCTGGCCGCCAACAACGCGCACTGGCGGCTGCCCCCGGCCTCCACCCTGAAGATGCTCTTCGCGGACACGGTGCTGCCCAGCCTTCCGAAGGACAAGGTCCACAAGGTCACCGACCAGGACATGGAGGGCGTCGGGGCCGGCTCCAGCCTGGTCGGGGTCAAGGAGGACCACGAGTACTCCGTGCACGACCTGTGGCTCGGGGTGTTCCTGCGGTCCGGGAACGACGCCGTGCACGTGCTCGCCGCCATGAACGGCGGCATCGGCAAGACCGTCAAGGACATGCAGGCGCACGCCGAGGAGCTGCAGGCCCTCGACACCCACGTCGTGTCCCCCGACGGGTACGACGCCCCTGAGCAGGTGTCGAGCGCGTACGACCTCACCCTCATCGCCCGCTCCGGCCTGCAGAAGAAGGACTTCCGCGAGTACTGCGGGACGGCTGAGGCGAAGTTCCCCGGCCTGCAGGAGCCCGGGAAGCCGCGCGAGTACTTCGAGATCCAGAACACCAACCGGCTGATGACGGGCGCGAGCGGCCTCTCCCCGTACAAGGGCATCGCCGGAGTGAAGAACGGCAACACCACCATGGCCGGTTCCACCTTCACCGGCGCCGCGCAGCAGGGCAACAAGAAGCTGCTGGTCACGGTGATGAACCCGAGCGCGGGCGGCCTGAACTCCGTCTACGAGGAGACCGCGGGCCTCTTCGACTGGGGCTTCGCGGCGATCGGCAAGGTCAAGCCGGTCGGCGAACTGGTTCGGCCGAAGAGTGCGGACACCTCCTCGATCGGCTCCCCCGCCCAGTCGCACGAGAACGGCCACTCGGCGGCCGGCGAGGGCGCGGAGGGCGGCGTCAGCACCGCCCTCGGCGTCGCGGGCGGGGCGCTGGCCGTGATCGCGGGCGGGGCCTACGCCGTCAACCGCCGCTGGCCGCGCGACCACCGCAGCCGCCGCACCGGCACCGGCGGCGGTGGTGACCAGGCGCCCTAGGGGGTGTCGTGCTCCCGGTTCGCGGGCTCCTCGGGGTCCTGCGCGCCGTCGCCGTCCGCGGCGGCGCGGGTGGTCGTCCAGGCCGAGCAGTACAGCAGCAGCTTCGCCATCAGGTTGATCCAGATCAGCAGGGCGACCGGCACGCCGAAGGCTCCGTACATGCTCTTCGCGGCGACGGCGCGCATGTACCCGCTGAGCAGTAGTTTCAGCAGCTCGAAGCCGGCTGCGCCGAGGAGGGCCGCCTCGATGAGGCTGCGGCGCGGCGGTTCGACGCCTGGCAGCAGGGTCAGCACGTAGAGCAGGATCAGGAAGGCCGCCATGACGCCGACGAGGAAGGCGCCGGTTCGCAGGAGCGCGCCGCCCGCGCCGTGCTGCGGCACGCCCAGCCAGCCGCCGAACTTGCCGACCGCGCTGGAGCCGAGGATCGAGGCCGCGGCCGAGCACAGGCCCACGCCGCCGAGGCCGAGGAGGACGAGCGCGTCCTTGCCCTTGCGGACGACGGGGTTTCCCAGGTCCTCGTCGTCCTTCTCCCACACCGCGCGCAGGCAGTCCCGCATCGAGCCGACCCAGCCGATTCCGGTGACGAGCAGGAGGGCGGAGGCGACGAGCCCGACCGTGCCCGCGTTGGCGACGAGGCCGTCCAGGTCGAGCTGCCCGGAGATGCCGGGGACCTGCTCGGCGAGGTTCTTCTGCAGCCGGTCCAGCTGCTCCTGGCTGAGCAGCGCCGCGCCGATGGCGGCGGCCACGGTGATCAGCGGGAAGAGCGCGAGGAAGCTGATGAAGGTGATCGCGGAGGCGAGCCGGCTCCAGTGGACCCGGTCGAGGCGTTCGTAGGCACGCCACGCGTGCGTCCGCATCAGCCGGACCACGAGTGGCCCGATCACCGGGAGTTTCGTCAGCCAGTCCATGGGGTCACCGTAAAGGAGCTGATGGAAATAGCCGGGATTGCCCGTTTTGGGCACTACGGTCGTCGATTGTGACTTTTCGCGAAGCGCGTCCGATGGACGACTGTCCGTTCCACACCCTGGTCCTGCGCACGCTCCGGTTCCACGCCCGCCACACGCTCAGGCAGCGCCGTCAGGAGCGCCGTACGGCGGTCTCGGCCGCACCGGCGGCCCCCGCCGCCTCGTCGACCGGTGACCCGAGCTGCGCCGGGACCCCACTGACCGGGCCGCTGCCGAAGGGGTACTCGTGCAGCTTCCGCCAGACGCCGTCCGAGCCCTGCTCGTAGAGCGCGAAGCCCGTGCAGATCCACTGCGCCGCGTACTCGGCGAGGGTCGTGAACGCCAGGTCCATCGCCTCCTCGGAGATCCCGTGGGCGACCGTGACGTGCGGGTGGTACGGGAAGGCCAGCTCCCGGTCGAGCGGCCCGTCCGGGTCGCGGACCAGGCCCTGGAGCCGGCTGCAGCCCGTACCGCCCTCGACGACCTGGACGAAGACGACCGGCGAGAGCGGGCGGAACGTGCCGGTGCCGGCGAGCCGCATCGCGAAGGGGCCGAAGGCGGCCGCGACCTCGGACAGGTGGGCCCTGATCTCCGCCAGCCGGTCCCCCTCCACCTCGGTGGGCGGGAGGAGGGTGACATGCGTGGGGATGCCGTGCGCGGCAGCGTCCCCGAAGCCGGTGCGCAGCTCCTGGAGCTGGCTGCCGTACGGCTCCGGGACCGCGATCGAAACGCCGAGCGTTACGGTCCCCACGTATGTCTCCTCCGTCGTCTGGTGCGTACAGGCTGCGTACGGGTCCTGCCGACCCAGTGTGGGGCCAGCACCCCCCGGATTGCCAGGGCCTCTTTCCCTGACCGATTCGTCAGCCCCGGTTCAGTGCTTCGCGGGCACCAGGCCGAGGCGGTCGTAGGCCTGCGCCAGGGTCTCCGCGGCGACCGCGCGGGCCTTCTCCGCGCCCTTGGCGAGGATGGAGTCCAGCGTCTCCGGGTCGTCCAGGTATTCCTGGGTGCGCTGCTTGAACGGTGTGACGAAATCGACCATCACACCGGCCAGGTCCGTCTTCAGGGCGCCGTAGCCCTTGCCCTCGTACTTGGCCTCGAGGGCCGGGACCGACTCCCCCGTGAGGGTGGAGTAGATCGTGAGCAGGTTGCTGACGCCGGGCTTGTGCTCGGCGTCGAAGCGGACCTCGGCCTCGGTGTCGGTGACCGCGCTCTTGATCTTCTTCTCGGTGACCTTGGGCTCGTCGAGGAGGTTGATCAGGCCCTTGGGGGACGACGCGGACTTCGACATCTTGATCGTCGGGTCCTGGAGGTCGTAGATCTTCGCGACCTCCTTGACGATGTGCGCGGCGGGGAGGGTGAAGGTCCGGCCGTAGCGCTGGTTGAAGCGCTCGGCCAGGTCGCGGGTCAGCTCGATGTGCTGGCGCTGGTCCTCGCCGACGGGGACGGCGTTCGCCTGGTAGAGCAGGATGTCGGCGACCTGGAGGATCGGGTACGTGAACAGGCCGACGGTGGCGTTGTTGACGCCGCCCTTGGCGGACTTGTCCTTGAACTGGGTCATCCGGCTGGCCTCGCCGAAGCCGGTGATGCAGTTCATGACCCAGCCGAGCTGGGCGTGCTCGGGGACGTGGCTCTGGATGAAGAGCGTGCAGCGCTCGGGGTCGAGCCCGGCGGCGAGCAGCTGCGCGGCGGAGAGCCGGGTATTGGCGCGGAGCGCGGCCGGATCCTGCGGCATGGTGATCGCGTGCAGGTCGACCACCATGTAGAAGGCGTCGTGCGTCTCCTGCAGGGCGACGTACTGGCGGATGGCTCCGAGGTAGTTCCCGAGGTGGAACGAACCGGAGGTGGGCTGGATACCGGAGAGCGCGCGAGGACGATCAGAAGCCATGGCCCCATTCTCTCAGGTATGACGGCCCTGCCGGTCCGCACCTGTCCGGAAACCCGGCCCGGCACCGCCGGCATTCGGGGCCCGGGTCCGGGCGGAGCCGGGTGGTGGTCCCCCGGACGGAGTCCGGGGGACGTGGAACGGCGGGCAGGGGACCGCTCCGCGCAGCGGCCCCCTGCCGCGTCCGGGTCAGGAGACCGGGAGGCCCGGGGCGGGGAAGGCCGCCATCAGGTCCGACACCTCGCGGCGGATCGCGGACAGCGACGGCTCGTCGGACTTGGAAGCGGCGTCCACCGCCCGGGAGATCCACTCCGCCACCACCGGCATGTGCTCCACGCCCAGCCCCCGCGACGTCAGCGACGGCGTGCCGATGCGAATGCCCGACGGGTCGAACGGCTTGCGCGGGTCGAACGGGACCGTGTTGTAGTTCACGACGATCCCCGCGCGGTCCAGCGCCTTGGCCGCCACCTTGCCCGGGACCCCCCGCGAGGTCAGGTCCATCAGGATCAGGTGGTTGTCCGTACCGCCCGAGACCAGGTCGAAGCCCCGTTCCAGCAGAGCCGCGGCCAGCGCCTTCGCGTTCGCCACCACCGCATGCGCGTACGTCACGAACGACGGCTGCGCCGCCTCGTGCAGCGCCACCGCGATGCCCGCCGTCGTCTGGTTGTGCGGCCCGCCCTGGAGTCCCGGGAACACCGCCTTGTCGATGGCCTTCGCGTGCTCCTCGCGGCACATCAGCATCGCGCCCCGCGGGCCGCGCAGCGTCTTGTGGGTGGTCGTGGAGAGCACGTCCACGTGCCCGACGGGCGACGGGTGCGCCCCGCCCGCGATCAGGCCCGCGATGTGCGCCACGTCCGCGACCAGGATCGAGCCTGCCTCCTGGGCGATCGAGGCGAACGCCTCGAAGTCGATCGTGCGCGGGAGCGCCGTACCGCCACAGAAGATGATCTTCGGGCGCTCCGCCAGTGCCAGCTCCCGCACCGCGTCGTAGTCGATCAGGCCCGTCTGCGCGGAGACCCCGTACTGCACGCCCCGGAACCAGGATCCCGTCGCCGAGACGCCCCAGCCGTGCGTCAGGTGCCCGCCCATCGGCAGGGCCATGCCCATCACCGTGTCGCCGGGCTTCGCGAAGGCCAGGTACACCGCGAGGTTCGCCGGCGAGCCGGAGTACGGCTGGACGTTGGCGTGGTCCACCCCGAACAGGCCCTTCGCCCGCTCGACGGCCAGCGCCTCGACGCGGTCGATGTTCTGCTGGCCCTCGTAGTAGCGGCGGCCCGGGTAGCCCTCGCTGTACTTGTTCTGCAGCACCGTGCCGGAGGCCTCGAGCACGGCGGCGGACACGTAGTTCTCACTGGGGATCAGGCGCAGGGTCTGCGCCTGCAGGGATTCCTCGGCCGTGACGTAGGACGCCAGCTCGGGATCGGTGGCGAGAAGGGCGGGGTGGCGGCTCGCGCTCATGGCGGCTCCTCCGGGGTCGATGTCAGATCTCGTCCCCGCGAGGCCCAGGCGAGCGGCCCTGTATGCGGTCGTGCGCGCACGACTCCCCCGGAGTTGGTTCTCCGTACGCCAGTCGCCGTGCGTGCCGCCCACCATAGCGGGCGGTCCACAGGAAAGGTTTCCCCGTCCGGTATACGAGCGACGTATAGCCGTATACAAGGTGATGTGACGCCGGTGGCACCACCCTCGTCACCCCTGTCACCCGGCCCGCCTGACCGACGATCGGAGACCCCGTGTCGACAACTGCTGAAGCCATGCGTTCCGCCGAGGCCCACAGCGCGCACAACTACCACCCGCTGCCCGTCGTCGTGGCGTCCGCGGAAGGCGCGTGGATGACCGACGTGGAGGGCCGCCGCTACCTGGACATGCTCGCGGGCTACTCGGCGCTCAACTTCGGCCACGGCAACCGGCGTCTGCTCGACGCCGCCAAGGCGCAGCTGGAGCGGGTCACCCTCACCTCGCGGGCCTTCCACCACGACCGGTTCGCCGAGTTCTGCACCGAGCTCGCCGCGCTGTGCGGCAAGGAGATGGTGCTGCCGATGAACACGGGCGCGGAGGCCGTGGAGACGGCGGTGAAGACCGCGCGCAAGTGGGGTTACGAGGTCAAGGGCGTCCCGGACGGGCAGGCCAAGATCGTGGTCGCGTCGGGCAACTTCCACGGCCGCACGACGACGATCGTGAGCTTCTCGACGGACCACGAGGCCCGCGACCACTACGGGCCCTACACGCCGGGGTTCGAGATCGTGCCGTACGGGGACCTCACCGCGCTGGCCGCGGCCGTCACGGCGAACACCGTGGCCGTGCTGCTGGAGCCGATCCAGGGCGAGGCGGGGGTGCTGGTGCCGCCCGCCGGGTACCTGCGGGGCGTACGGGAGCTCACGCGCGAGCGGAACGTGCTGTTCATGGCGGACGAGATCCAGTCGGGGCTGGGCCGGACCGGGAAGACGTTCGCGTGCGAGCACGAGGACGTCGTGCCGGACGTGTACGTCCTCGGCAAGGCGCTGGGCGGCGGCGTCGTCCCGGTGTCGGCCGTCGTCGCGGACCGGGACGTGCTCGGGGTGTTCCGGCCGGGCGAGCACGGCTCCACCTTCGGCGGCAACCCGCTGGCCTGCGCGGTGGCCCTGGAGGTGATCGCGATGCTGCGCACCGGCGAGTACCAGCAGCGCGCCACCGAGCTCGGCGACCATCTGCACCGGGAACTGAACCTGCTGGTCGGCGGGGGCGCGGTGACCGCCGTACGCGGGCGCGGTCTGTGGGCGGGCGTCGACATCGCCCCGGGGCACGGCACGGGCCGGGAGATCTCCGAGGCGCTGATGGAGCGGGGCGTGCTGGTCAAGGACACGCACGGGTCGACGATCCGGATCGCACCGCCGCTGGTGATCAGCAAGGAGGACCTGGACTGGGGCCTGGACCAGCTGCGGACGGTCCTCGCAGCCGGCTGACCGCAATCCGCCGGGGCCCGGCCGGGAACCACCCGGTTCCCGGCCGGTGCCTTCGGGGGCTACAGGATGACGTGCGGCAGGAAGCGGGCGTACTCGTCCGTGACCGGGCCCGCCGACTCACGGATGCCGAGGCCCGCCGCCTCCTCCTCGACGACCCACGCGCCGAGCACCACGCGGTTGCCGTCGAAGTCGGGCAGCGGGGCCAGGCCCTGGAAGACGTACGTCTCCCCCTCTTCCGGTACGAAGGGTTCGCCGCCGGCCGGGTGCAGGGTGACCCCGGCGCCCTCGCGGCCCAGCAGGGGCTTCGCGGCGTACCCGGTGGTCTCCGCGAGCTCGCGCGGGCCGTCGAGGTAGGCGGGCAGCAGGTTCGGGTGCTCCGGGAAGAGCTCCCACAGGATCGCCAGCAGCGCCTTGTTGGACAGCAGCATCTTCCACAGCGGCTCGATCCAGGTGGTGGTCCCGGAGCCGCCGCCGTGGTCGTACGTGCCGAGGACCTGCGGGCCGAACGCGTCGGTGGCCAGCCATTCCCACGGGTAGAGCTTGAAGCAGCTGCGGATGAAGCCCAGCTTCTGGTCCACGAACCGGCCCGACAGGCTGTCCCAGCCGATCTGCTCGACGGCCAGCGCCTCGGTGTCCAGGCCCGCCTGCTCGGCGGTCTCCTGGAGGTAGGCGACCGTCATCAGGTCCTCGCCGAGCTCGTCGGTCTCGGAGTGCGCGAAGTGCAGCGGGCCGGGCGGCAGCAGCTCGGCCTGCCGGCGCCAGGCCTCGACGAGCCGCTCGTGGAGGGAGTTCCACTGGTCGGCGCCGGGGAAGCGCTCCTCCATCCAGAACCACTGCGGACTGGCCGCCTCCACGAGGGAGGTGGGGGTGTCGGCGTTGTACTCCAGCATCTTGGCCGGACTGCCGTCGCCTTCGTAGCGCAGGTCGAACCGGCCGTACAGGGACGGCTGTTCGGCCCGCCGGTGCCAGGACTCGGCGATGCGCTCCGCGAGGCGCGGGTCGGTGATGCCGAGGTCCGCGAAGCGGTCGTGCTCGACGATGTGCGCGGCCGCGGCCAGGCACATGGCGTGCAGCTCCTCGACGACGTTCTCCAGCGCCTCGACCTCGGGGAGCGAGAAGGAGTAGTACGCGCTCTCGTCCCAATAGGGGCGCAGGGAGTCGTCGGGGTAGCGGGTGAGGGGGTAGATGAGCCCCTGCTCCTCGACGGTCTTCTGCCAGTCGGGACGCGGCTCGATGGTGTGACGGCGCACGCGGTTCAGCCGCCGCTGGAGCTGGAGTGGCCGCCGATGCCGCCGCGGGTGACGGCGGACTTGTCGAAGCTGCCGCCGCTGACCCGGTTGTTGGAGACGGTGCCGCCGTAGTAGTACACGCCGCGGCTGCTGCTGCTTCCGCTGCCGCTCTTGCACTCCTTGCTGTTCAGCTTCTCCATGGTGGCTCGGTCCACGCAGCGCTTGTCGGGCTCGCTGCTGCTGCCGCAGGCCACGAGGGCTGCGGCGAGCAGGCCCATGCCGCCGAGGGCGACGCTGCCGGAGCGCATGCGGCGTCGGGTGGTGCTGCTTCTACTGCTGCTGTCGTCCATGCCATCCATGGCGGACAGACTAGAACGGGGCGGCGAAGCGATGGAATCCGGCCGTCGAAACCCTCTCATCACCTCCATGACCTAGAGTCAATTCGTGCTTCTTGGGATGGTTTGCGCGCTCGGTGCGGCGGTCTGCTTCGGCACGGCGTCCGTCCTTCAGGCGATGGCCGCGCGGGCGGTGGAGCCGGGAACCGGGTCGGGGGTGGACACGGCACTGCTGCTGCGGGCGGCCCGGCAGTGGCGGTACGTGCTGGGCCTGGGGCTGGACGCGGCCGGATTCGTCCTCCAGATCGTGGCGCTGAAGAACATCCCGATCTACACGGTGGGGGCGGCGCTGGCGGCGAGCCTCGCGGTGACGGCCGTGGTCTCGGCGCGGCTGCTGCACGTACGGCTGAGCAGGGCCGAGTGGGGCGCGGTGGGGATGGTGTGCGCGGGGCTGGCGATGCTGGGGCTGGCGTCGGGCGAGGAGGGCTCGGGGACGGGGTCGTTCGCGCTGAAGCTGGGGCTGCTGGTGGTGGCCGGGCTGGTGCTGCTGGTGGGGGCCGTGGCCGGCGGGCTCCCGGACCCGTCCCGGGCCCTGGTGCTCGGCCTGGCGGCGGGAACGGGCTTCGGGGTGGTGGAGGTGGCGGTCCGTCTCATCGACGACATCTCGTTGGCGTCGCTCACGAACCCGGCGCTGTACGCACTGCTGCTGGGCGGGGGCGCGGCGTTCCTGCTGCTCACCTCGGCGCTGCAGCGGGGCTCGGTGACGACGGCCACGGCGGGCATGGTGATCGGCGAAACGATCGGCCCCGCGGTGGTGGGCGTGGCCTGGCTCGGCGACCGCACGCGCGAGGGCCTGACCTGGCTGGCCGTCCTCGGCTTCGCGGTATCGGTAGCCGGAGCCCTCCTCCTGACCCGCTTCGGCGAACCGCCGGAACCGGAACCCGCGCCGGCGGCGACGTAGCCGAACCGGCGGTACCTGAGCCGCTGCCCGGCCGGCCCAGCCCGCCGGCCGAGGCGCACCCAGCCCGGCCGGCGCCCGAGGCGCGGGGTTCGGGGGCGGGAGCCCCGGCAGCGGCGGCGCACCGGCACCCGCACCGCCGCGCACGCGTCACGGCAGAGCGGAGACCAGCGCCGCCAGCGTCGGGGACCAGGCGCTCGTGGACGGAGTCCCGTAACCCACCACCAGCGCCTCGCGCGCCGGCAGCCCCGCCTCCGGGTGGGCGTAGCGGGACAGGGTCTCCAGGGCCAGGTCCTGCCAGGCGGCAGCCCGCAGCACCGAGGCCTGCGTCCCCGCCGGGAGGTCCAGCACCGCGTGCAGGCCCGCCGCGATGCCCGACACCGCCACCCGGCCGGCGACGGCCGCGACCAGCTCGTCCCGGCGCCTGCGGTACCGCAGCCGCATCCCGCGTACGTGCCGGTCGTACGCCCCGGACCGGATGAACTCCGCGAGCGTCAGCTGGTCCAGCGCACTCGAGGTCCAGTCGGTCCGCCCCTTCGCCTCCACGACCTCGTCCAGCAGCCCCGGCGGCACCACCATCCACCCCATCCGCAGCCCCGGCGCGAGCGACTTGCTCGCCGTGCCGAGGTACACCACCCGGTCCGGGTCCAGTCCCTGCAGTGCCCCCACCGACTGGCGGTCGTAGCGGAACTCCCCGTCGTAGTCGTCCTCCAGGATCAGCCCGCCCGTGGTCCGGGCCCAGTCGACCGCCGCCGCCCGCCGGGACGGGGTCAGCGCCGCCCCGGTGGGGAACTGGTGGGCGGGGGTCAGCAGCACCGCCCCCGACTCCGCGGACAGGTCCGGTGTCCGCGCCCCCGAGGCGTCCACCGTCAGCGGCCGGGTCCGCAGCCCCGCCCCCGTCAGCAGCTCCCGGTGCGGGTCGAGGCTGTACCCCTCCACCGCGACCTCCCGCACCCGCCGCGCCCGCAGCACCCCCGCCAGCAGCGTCAGCGCGTGCACGAACCCCGCGCACAGCACGATCCGCTGCGGGTCCGCGTACACCCCGCGCGCCCGCGCCAGGTACCCCGCGAGCGCCTCCCGCAGCTCCACCCGCCCGCGCGCGTCGGCCGCGTACCCGAAGGCCTCGTTCGGCGCGTCCGTCAGCGCCCGCCGGGCCGCCGTCAGCCAGGCGGCGCGCGGGAAGCCGCCCAGGTCCGGGGTGCCGGGCACCAGGTCGTACGAGGGCTGCCGCCGCGCGGGATGCCGGACCCGGGCAGCGCCCGCGGGCCGCCGCGGCCGGGCCCGTTCCGCGACCAGCGTGCCCGAGCCCTGCCGGGCCGTCAGCCAGCCCTCGGCGACGAGTTCGGCGTAGGCCTCCGCGACCGTGTTGCGCGCGATCCCGAGGTCGGCGGCGAACGACCGCGAGGACGGCAGCCGGGTCCCGGGTGCCAGCCGCCCGCTGCGCGCGGCCTCGCGCAGCGCGTCGACCAGGCCGGCCCGCAGGCCTCGCCCGGCGGAGAGGTCCAGATGCAGGTCGGCGCCGAAAGTGGCCCATGATTCCGTCATGGATATGGACCATATCGGCGGGCCGCCTGCTGCCTAGGGTGGAGACATGACCACCACGCACGAACACACCGCCGCACACGCCCCCGAGCACACCCCGCGCATGGGCTGGACCCAGCACGTGCCCGACGTCTACAAGGCCGTCGTGGGCCTGGAGATCGCTTCGAAGAAGGGCCTGGACCCGGTCCTGGTCGAGCTGGTCAAGATCCGTGCCTCGCAGCTCAACCACTGCGCGTTCTGCCTGGACATGCACGCGAAGGACGCGCTCGCCGCGGGCGAGACCGTCGAGCGGATCGTCCAGCTCGCCGCCTGGGAGGAATCGCGCCACTTCTACACCGAGAAGGAGGCCGCGGCGCTCGAGCTGACCGAGGCCGTGACCGTCCTGACCGACGGTTTCGTTCCCGACGAGGTGTACGAGAAGGCGGCGAAGCACTTCGAGGAGAAGGAGCTCGCCCAGCTGATCGCCGTGATCGCGACGATCAACGTCTGGAACCGCTTCGCGGTGACCACCCGCATGGTCCCGGGCCACTACACGCCGGGCATGCACAAGTAGGACGGACGCCCGGCCCCTGTCATTCGGGCCGGAACGACTCCGCGGCCGCCGTGAGGTTCGCCCGTACGGTGGACGGGTCGGCGGCGCGGCCGGCGGCCAGCAGCGCCCAGCGCCGGCCGTCCGCCGTGGTGACGATCCGCTCGATGCCCCGGCGGCGGCCGCGGGACTCCGCGCTGTCGTACTCGTAGACCAGCTCGCACGCGCTTGCGGCCACCGGTTCGAGGGAGACCTGCCGGTAGTTGGGCGTCCCGCTCTCCAGCGACTTCGAGGAGGTCCGCAGCAGCTCGCAGGAGCTGGTGGACCGGTCCTCCGTGATCGGGAAGACCTGCAGCAGGGCGCTGCGGTCGCCGCCGGGCGGGCGGTAGAAGGACCCGCTGCCCTGCTCCTCGTGGCTGGGCTGCCATCCGGTGGGGACGGACACCGAGAAGCCGGCCTCGTTGCGCACCAGCGTGTAGCCGGGGCTGCTGCCGGTGCCCGGCGAGGCCGACCGGCTCGGGCCCGGAGCGGGGCTCGCCGGCGCCGACGCGGACGAGCCGGCCGTGGCCGCCCCGGACCGGAGCGGCGGCTGCGCGTTCGTGCCGGGCCCGTCCTCCCCGCCCAGCAGCATCCACCCCGCCACCGAGGCCCCGCCGACGACCGCCGCCACCAGCCCCACGAGCAGCGGGGTCCGCCACTTCGGCCCCCGGCCGCCGTCGCCCGGCCCGTACGGCTCCGGCGGCGGGGTCGGCTGCGGGCCCCAGGGCTCGTACCCGGGGCCGGCCGGGTATCCGGGGCCGGGGCCGGCGCGGGGGCCGGGGGCGGGGCCGGCGCGGGGGCCGGGGGCGACCCCTGGGCCCACCACTCGGGCTGGGCCGGCTGCTCGGGCCGACCCGCAGGCTCGGGCGGGGGCGCGTCCGGGGACGCCGGGCGCTCCCCCCACTCCCACGCCTGCGACTGCGGGTTCCACCAGGCGTCGTCGGACGAGGACACCGGTCAGCCTCCCAGCGAGGCGAGCAGCCCGCCCAGCGCCGTGGCCGCGCTCACCGACTCCACCAGCGGAGCCCACCGCTCCAGTGCCCCGCGCAGCCGCGCGGCGAGCCCCGGCCGGATCTCCTCGGCCTCCTCCAGCCGGTCGGCCGCCTCCTCCAGCTCCGCGTCCAGTTCCACCCGTCCGGTGCTGCGGGGCATCCGCACGAGTTCGGCGCGCAGTGCGCGTACGGCCTCCAGCAGCTCCGCCGCGCCGGGCACGCCGTCGTCGTCCCTGCCGCCGGCCTGCCGGACGGTGTTCCTGTTGTTGCTTCCGCCGATGCTGAAGGCGCTGCCGGTGACGTCGCCGAACCGGACCGCGCTCTCTTCGCCGTTACTTCCCACCGCTGCTCCCCTTGCTGCCCGTACCGCTCCCCGCGGTGTTCTTGTTGTCAGTGCCGCCGACGCTGAAGGCGCTGTTGCTCACCGACTGGATGAAGGTGCCGCCCTCGGCGACGTGGATCGCGCGCTGCGCGAATTCCGCTGTGTGCCAGCCCGCTTCGTGCAGGGCGACGGTGACCCCGCCGACCACCCGGTCCTGAATGGTTTTGAGGTACCGGTCGAGGTCCATGAGGTGGAAGAGCGAGCCGTCCCCCTGCGCGGCGATCTCCCGCACCGAGAGCCGCGGCCCCTCCGGACGGGCCCCGCCATGGCCGCCGGTGACGATCCGCCACCAGCCGGCGATCCCCCGGCCCAGGGTGGCGAAGGAGCCCGCGAACGAGCCGGGAGTGGCGACGAGGGCCGCGGCGGCCTTGCCGTACCAGGTGTTGTTCAGGAAGCGGACGGCGTCCGCTTCGGCGTTCTGGAAGGTGGTCCGTACGGGCAGCAGCACGTGCGGGGCGACCTCCAGCATCAGCATCCCGCCCTGGGTGTGGACCCGTACGAAGACGGTGACGACGAGGTCCTCGTCCCAGCCGCCGACCCGCACGCGCAGGAAGTGCCTGCGCCGCTCCCCGCCCTCTTCTACGGCGGCGAGCCGGTGGTCGGCGAACTGCTGCGCCGACACCGGGGCCTGGTCCCGGTGCGGAAGCCCGCGGGCCGGCATGAACACGCACTCGTCGACGACCAGCTCGCGCAGCCGGTCCAGTACGGCGGCCTGGGCCTGCGCGGAGCCGTGCGGCGACGGGACGCGCAGGGCCAGCAGGAGGGGCACGATGCGCCGCACGATGTCGGCGTTGGTGAGGGGCTGCGGCTTGCGGTCGGGGCCGAGGTCCTCGCGCGGGCGCAGTTCCACGGAGAGCTGCCAGGGCCGGTACGGCTCCCCGGCCCCCGTGAACGGGCCGTTGATGTCGTACATGACCATGTGCGCGTGCTGTTCGCGCTTGATGCGGTCGCGGACCCGGGCGAAGCGGGGGTTCTGCGTCCTGGGATCGGCGGACGGGTCGGCGTACCGGCGCGGGGCGAGGTCGGTGGAGACGATGCGAGCGCCGTATCCGCGCTGGAGCATCACCAGGAAGACGATGGCCGCGTACACGAGGGGGGCCAGCCACAGGGTGAGGGGCACGGAGTCGTCGGATCCGCCGGCGGCGCGGCCGGAGCCGTCGAACCCGCCCGACCCGCTGAAGTCGCCGTCGTAGTCGTACCCGTCGAGGCTGCCGGAGCTGCCGGAGCCGACGCCCAGGAGGAGCCGGGCGAACTCACCGTCCCCGGAGTCGTCGGACACGGCCGTCCAGAAGAAGGAGACGAGGAAGGCCAGCATCAGCCAGGTGAAGATCCGCAGCAGCGTGCCCGACAAGCGCACCAGGGGGTGGCGCCGGCCGCGGAGCCAGTTGGCGAAGCTCAGCAGCAGGAAGGGGGTGAACAACAGACCCAGCACGCGGGTCAGCAGGGCTCCCACGAACCACGCGCCGAGTATCCCGCCCGCCCAGGCGAGCTCGACCCGGCGGGCGCGGAGCGCGTGGGCCAGGACCCGGGTGGCGTCGAAGCCGTAGGACGGGGCGGCGATCCGCTCCTCGTGGACGTACAGCTCGTCGATCACCCGAGCGCGGTACGAGGGGTCGAGGTAGGTTCCCGCGCACAGGAGGCGGCCGGCCTCGCTGACGGAGGGGTGCACCGGCGGTCGCCCGTTGCGCGGGTCTGCCGGGACGCCCCCGCCCGACTGAGGGGGAATCAGATGGTCGGTCACCGGCTGACCTTATTTTCCCCCTACAGGCCCCCGACAGGCCAGTTCACGCCAAAGCGCCCCGGCCAGGTTTGGCCGGGGCGCAAGGGTGTTCGTACCGCTCAGGCGATCAGGTGAGGCGCCTGCTCCGTACGGCCGATCAGATCAGGCCGAGCTCGCGGACCGCGTCGCGCTCCTCGACGAGCTCCGCCACGGACGCGTCGATGCGCGTACGGGAGAACTCGTTGATGTCCAGGCCCTGGACGATCTCGTACTTGCCGTCCTTGCAGGTGACGGGGAAGGAGGAGATCAGGCCCTCCGGGACGCCGTAGGAGCCGTCCGACGGGATGCCCATGGAGGTCCAGTCGCCCGCGGCGGTGCCGTTGACCCACGTGTGGACGTGGTCGATGGCGGCGTTGGCGGCCGAGGCGGCCGAGGACGCGCCACGGGCCTCGATGATCGCGGCGCCGCGCTTGGCGACGGTCGGGATGAAGGTGTCGGCGAGCCACAGCTCGTCGCTGACGACCTCGGCGGCGTTCTTGCCGGCGATCTCCGCGTGGAAGATGTCCGGGTACTGGGTGGCCGAGTGGTTGCCCCAGATGGTCAGGCGCTTGATGTCGGTGACGTCGGCGCCGGTCTTCTTGGCGAGCTGCGAGATCGCGCGGTTGTGGTCCAGGCGGGTCATCGCGGTGAAGCGCTCGGCCGGTACGTCCGGGGCGGCGGCCTGCGCGATGAGCGCGTTGGTGTTGGCCGGGTTGCCCACGACCAGGACCTTGATGTCGTCCGCGGCGTGCGCGTTGATCGCGGCGCCCTGCGGCTTGAAGATGCCGCCGTTGGCGGAGAGCAGGTCACCGCGCTCCATGCCCTTGGTGCGCGGGCGGGCGCCCACGAGCAGGGCGACGTTCGCACCCTCGAAGCCCGCGTTCGGGTCGTCGAAGATGTCGATGCCCTTCAGCAGCGGGAAGGCGCAGTCGTCGAGCTCCATGGCGGTGCCCTCGGCGGCCTTCATGCCCTGGGGGATCTCCAGGAGGCGGAGCTTGACCGGCACGTCCGCGCCGAGCAGGTGACCGGACGCGATGCGGAAGAGCAGCGCGTAGCCGATCTGGCCGGCGGCGCCGGTGACGGTGACATTCACGGGAGTGCGGGTCATGGCCTTCTCCGTTAGACAGCTGGCGGTGGGGCGTCCCCGCCCCATGTGCTGGCGGACGCCGCTTCGCTGCGAATCTTGACGTGAAGAGACATCCGGCGTCAGGCTATCCGACCTTCGAGCGGCCCAATCCCCCGGTCCGTGTGGTGCATGGCACACGGACCGGGAGTTCGAAGGTGCGGAGCGGGAATTCCCCCCGCTTTTCAGCCATACGGCGCTGGCGGACGGGTGTCGCACAGGCGCACGAAAGGCGCCGTCGGACCCCGGCGGACCCCGGCGCACGCCTCAGCGGACGGTGAAGCGCACCGCGCTCTCCAGGAACGGGAGGTGCAGCAACGGCTTGGGCTCCATCACCAGCGCGAGCAGCGTGACCGCCACCCCCAGCAGCCCGTACGTGACCATGTCCGTGAAGCGGGAGCGCACCGCGAGCATCCCCACCTGCGGCAGTACGCGCCGCAGCACGGAGGCCGCGATCAGGGCCACGCCGATCACCAGGCAGCCGACCCGGGGGTGTCCCAGTGCGGTCAGGAGCAGTCCGACCGCGGTGGCGGCGAGGACGCTGAGCATCGGCCACTGCCGGGCCGCGAGCGCGTCCCCGGGCGCGGCGCGGCCGTGCCCCTCGGGCCGGGCCGTGTCCTGGGTGACGGAGGGGAAGCGGCGCGACTTCGCCGTCTCCGCGCCCGCGGGCGCGGAGACGACGTCTTCGGCGCCGCTCCCGGACCCGGTCCCGGTTCCCGAGCCGGCGCCGGTCCCGGCTTCCGCTTCGTGCTCAGCCTGCACTGGTCGACGTCCGTTCCGCCGCCTCGACGACGTTCACGAGCAGCTGCGCGCGGGTCATCGGGCCGACTCCGCCCGGGTTCGGGGAGATCCAGCCGGCCACCTCGGCGACGCCCGGGTGCACATCGCCGACGATCTTGCCCTGCTCGTCGCGGCTGACGCCCACGTCCAGGACGGCCGCGCCGGGCTTCACGTCCTCCGGCTTGACCAGGTGCGGGACGCCGGCCGCCGCGACGATGATGTCCGCCTGGCGCAGCTGGGCGGGCAGGTCGCGGGTGCCGGTGTGGCACAGGGTCACGGTGGCGTTCTCCGACTTGCGGGTCAGCAGCAGGCCCATGGAGCGCCCGACGGTGATGCCGCGGCCGAGGAGCACCACGTGGGCGCCGTTGATCTCGACGCCGTGGTGGCGCAGCAGCTGGACGATCCCGTACGGGGTGCAGGGCAGCGGGCCCGGCTCGTTCAGCACCAGCCGGCCGAGCGACATGGGGTGCAGGCCGTCGGCGTCCTTCGCCGGGTCCATCAGCTCCAGGACCCGGTTGGTGTCGATGCCCTTGGGGAGGGGGAGTTGGACGATGTAGCCGGTGCACTCCGGGTTCGCGTTGAGTTCCCGTACGACCGCCTCGATGTCCTCCTGGGAGGCCGTCGCGGGCAGTTCGCGCTGGATGGATGCGATGCCGACCTCGGCACAGTCCTTGTGCTTGCCGTTGACGTACCAGCGGCTGCCCGGGTCGTCGCCGACCAGCAGGGTGCCGAGGCCGGGGGTGATGCCCCGGGCCTTGAGCGCCGCCACGCGGGCGGTCAGTTCGGACTTGATCGCGGCGGCGGTGGCCTTGCCATCGAGAATCTGGGCGGTCATGGTCCCATCCTCCCGGATGGGACGCCCCCGGTTCCAGTCGTGGGGGCCGCCGCGGGTCCGTCACAGACTTGAACCATTCATTGCACTTGCACAACAAGTGACGGGCCGGTCGCGCCGCGGCTGGACAACTCCGGCCCGATCGGACCACGATGACCGAAAGAGTGCCGCGGGCAGTGCCGGGGGGCGGACCGCAAATCGCAGTATTTTCCTCCGTGCGTGCCGTGCGTCCCCGCACTTCCACGGAGGAACACCCCAAGATGAGCTTCGGCGACCCGAACAACCCGTACGGGCAGCAGCCGCCGGCCCCGCAGGGCCAGCCCGGCTACGGCTACCCGCAGCAGGCACCGCCCAGTGTCCCGCCGCAGGGCGGCTACGCCTACCCGCAGCAGGCACCGATGGGCTACCCGAACCAGGGTTACCCCGCGGGTCCCGGCGGATACCCGGGCGCCGAGATGCCCATGCCCGGCGGGGTGAAGGCCGCCCGCGTCATCCTGTTCATCGTCGGTGGCCTCCAGGTCCTGGGCGGTATCGTCGTCCTCCTCGGCGGGGCGCTGTTCGCCTCGGCGTTCTCGGGCTCCAGCTCCTCGGACTACGGCTCCTCGGCGAGCGACGCGGGCGCGCTCGCGGGCGGCGTGATCGTCGTTGCGGGCATCTTCGCGCTGGCCCTGTCGCTGTGGCCGATCCTGACCGCCGCCAAGCTGGGCAAGGGCCGCGGCGGTGTCCGGGTCTCCGGCATCATCTACGGCTCGCTGATGACCCTCTTCTCCGGGATCAGCCTGATCATCAACTTCGTGGCGCTCAGCAGCGATACGGCGGCGGGGGCCGTCGTGTTCTCGCTGCTCCTGGCCCTGATCCAGTTCGGGCTGGCCCTCTGGGTCCTGGTCGGCCTGGCCAACTCGGCCGCCGGCGCGTACTTCCGGCGCCCCCAGTACTGAGCCCGCAGTCCTGAGCCCAGAGTCCTGGCCGCGGTACGAACCCCGTCAGCACGGCGAAGGCCGCCACCCCCAGCACTGCGGGTGGCGGCCTTCGCCGTACTCGGTGTCCGGTGACCGGTGACCGGTGCTCAGTGGAAAAAGTGCCGGGTTCCGGTGAAGTACATGGTCACGCCGGCCGCCTTCGCCGCCTCGACGACCTGCTCGTCACGGACCGAACCGCCCGGCTGGACCACGGCCTTGATGCCCGCGGCGGTCAGGATCTCCAGCCCGTCCGGGAACGGGAAGAAGGCGTCGGAGGCCGCGTACGAGCCTTGCGCGCGTTCGGCGCCCGCCCGCTCGACGGCGAGCTTCGCCGAGTCGACGCGGTTGACCTGGCCCATGCCGACGCCGACCGAGGCGCCGTCCTTGGCGAGCAGGATCGCGTTGGACTTGACGGCCCGGCAGGCCTTCCACGCGAAGGCGAGCTCGGCGAGCTCCTCCGGGGAGAGGGCGTCGCCGGTCGCGAGGGTCCAGTTCTTCGGGTCGTCGCCCTCGGCCTGGAAGAGGTCGGACTGCTGGAGCAGCGCGCCGCCGGAGATCGGCTTCAGGTCGCCGGGCTGGTGCGGGGTGCCGTCGACCTTCAGGACGCGGATGTTCTTCTTCTTGGCGAGGATCTCGACCGCGCCGTCCTCGTACGCCGGGGCGGCGATGACCTCGGTGAAGATCTCCGCGACCTGCTCGGCGAGCTCGACGGTCACCGGGCGGTTGACCGCGATGACGCCGCCGAAGGCCGACAGCGGGTCGCAGGCGTGCGCCTTGCGGTGCGCGGCGGCGACGTCGGCGCCGACGGCGATGCCGCACGGGTTGGCGTGCTTGATGATCGCGACGCAGGGCTCGTCGTGGTCGTACGCGGCGCGGCGGGCGGCCTCGGTGTCCACGTAGTTGTTGAAGGACATCTCCTTGCCGTGCAGCTGCTCGGCGTTGGCGAGCCCGCCCGGCTGCCCGTCGGTGTACAGCGCGGCGGCCTGGTGCGGGTTCTCGCCGTAGCGGAGGGTGGACTTGCGGTCCCACGCGCCGGCCAGGAACTCGGGCAGCACGGCCTCCGGCTCCGGGGCGTACGCATTCGTGAACCAGGAGGCCACGGCCACGTCGTACGCGGCGGTGTGCTGGAAGGCCTCGGCCGCCAGCCGCTTGCGCGCGGTGAGGTCGAAGCCGCCGCCGCGGGCCGCGGCGAGGACGTCGGCGTACCGGGCGGGGCTGGTGACGACGGCGACCGAGGGGTGGTTCTTGGCGGCGGCGCGGACCATCGACGGGCCGCCGATGTCGATCTGCTCGACGCACTCGTCGGGGGTGGCGCCCGAGGCGACGGTCTCCCGGAACGGGTAGAGGTTGACGATCACCAGGTCGAACGGCTCGATGCCGAGCTCGGCGAGCTGGCGCTGGTGGTCCTCCAGGCGCAGGTCGGCGAGGATGCCGGCGTGCACGCGCGGGTGCAGGGTCTTGACCCGGCCGTCCAGGCACTCGGGGAAGCCGGTGAGCTCCTCGACCTTGGTGACGGGCACGCCGGCCGCGGCGATCCTGGAGGCGGTGGAGCCGGTGGAGACGAGCGCGACGCCCGCCTCGTGCAGGCCGCGGGCCAGCTCCTCCAGTCCCGTCTTGTCGTAGACACTGACGAGCGCGCGCCGGATCGGCCGCTTCGACGAGCTCGACGAGATGGTGCTGCTCTCTACGGCGGTCACTGGATTGTTACCTTTCGTCCCTCAATGCGGTAGCCGTGCCGGGCCAGGCGCCCCACGACGTCGACGAGCAGCTGGCGCTCGACTTCCTTGATGCGCTCGTGCAGAGCGGCTTCGTCGTCCTCGTCCCGGACCTCGACCACACCCTGGGCGATGATCGGACCGGTGTCCACGCCGGCGTCCACGAAGTGGACCGTGCAGCCGGTGACCTTCGCGCCGTAGGCGAGGGCGTCCCGTACGCCGTGGGCGCCCGGGAAGGCCGGGAGGAGGGCGGGGTGCGTGTTGATGAAGCGGCCGCCGAAGCGGCCGATGAACGAAGCGCCCACGATCTTCATGAACCCGGCGGACACGACGAGGTCCGGTTCATGGGCGGCGGTCGCCTCGGTGAGGGCGGCGTCCCACTCCTCACGGGTCGCGTACGCCTTGACCGGGCACACGAAGGTGGGGATCCCGGCCTTCTCGGCCCGCTCCAGGCCGACGATGTTCTCGCGGTCGGCCCCCACGGCGACGACTTCGGCGCCGAAGCCCTCGGATCCGCCGGGATGGGCATCGATGGCGTCGAGCAGGGCCTGGAGGTTGGTGCCGGAACCGGAGACCAGCACGACCAGGCGGGAGGCGGCCATGGGAGGCCCTTTCTGCGGGAATGCTTCCGTACATCTTGTGTGATCAGACAAAACTTCGGTGTCCCGAAATACGGGGGACCCTACGAAGCCGCCGACCGCCTGCAACGATACCGGCACACCGGACAGCCCCCGAGGGACGGGGGGACGGGCGGGCGGTAGCGTCTGGCGTACAAGCCGCATACGGCCACGACACAGGGGAAGAAACGCACTCGATGCCGGATCGCCGCCAGCCCGACTCCTCCACCGACGACAACCCCTTCGCGGCTCCCCCGGAAGGCCGGCCCGACCAGCCGTGGCAGCCGCGCAGCGGTGGCGACGGCGATGGCGGCCGCCCCGGGGAGGACCCCGGCACCGGTCCGGGCGGGCCCGTGCGCTGGGACCCGACGGACCCCGTCCAGCGGCGCGCCCGGTACGCGTTGCTGGCCGGCATGTGGGGCTTCTTCTTCGGGATCTTCGGGATCCCGTCGGTGGGACTGCTGCTGGGTGCGCTCGCCCTGTACTGGGGCATCAGCGGGCTGCGCGGGAGGCCGGCGGCCGGATCCCCCTCGGACGCGAGGGCCGACGCCGTGGCGGGCCCTGCCGCGCAGGGGGGCCTGGCGGCGCTCGGGCCGGCCGCCCGCCCGCAGCGGACGGCGGCGATCGGCGGGCTGGTCACGGCCTCGCTGGCGATCCTGCTGGCCCTGAGCTCGTACGGCTTGCAGCTGGCGTACAAGGACTTCTACATCTGTCGTGAGGACGCCCTCACGAAGTCGGCGGAGCTGCAGTGCAACACGCTGCTGCCGGACAACATGGTGGGCAAGATCCTCAAGGTGCAGCAGTAGCGTCCGTGACGTTCGGCCGCAGCGGCCGCCCCGGATCAGGCCGGAGGCTTGCGGCGGGCCAGCACGCGGGCGCCGGTCACGGGCGGTACGAGGGGTGCGGACGGCTCGGGTGCCTGTGGAGCGGCCCGCTCCGCCGGGACCGGAGCCGGCGTCAGATCCAGGTGAAGCCCCGTCATGACGGTGAACCGGCGCGATGATCTGACGGGTGCGGCCGGTGCCGGGGCTACGGGCGCAGGCTCGGCGGGGGCAGGGGGCGCATCCTGCGTCAGGTCGGGGATCAGGGTGCCCGCGGCACGCCGCAGGGCCTCCCAGCGCAGCTCCCGTACGCCGCTGTCGTGCCACTCGTCCTCCCCCTCCGTGGCGCTCGTGTCCGCCTGCCGGGCGGGCCGGGTCCGCCAGGAGTGCACCGCCACCGCCACCGGCACCGCCAGGAGCAGCGTCCACGCGAAGGCCGCCGCGCCGGTCGCCCACCACACCGGGCCGAAGCTCGCCAGCCCCCGCGAGCCGAGAGGCCCCGAGGATGCCGCCGCGAGCCCGGCCAGCACCAGCGCGCACACGAGGGCGCCCAGAGCCGCCGTCAGCGCGGTTTCCCTGTACGAGACTTCACGCGCCCGGCGTACCGCGAACCACCCGACTGCCAGCCCGGCCAGCAGCGGCACCCCGGCGGCCGCACAGGTCAGCACCGTCCCGGACCCCTCCGGCGGCAGCGCCGCCAGCAGCGGGAACCTCGGCAGCGCGGGCGATCCGGCGAAGCCGAGCGGGGTCGCGGTCGCGCCGGCGCCGAGGGCGAAGCCGGGGCCGAGGGCGTAGGCCGCGCCCCACACCACGGCGTTCGGCAGCAGCGCCAGGGCGAGCAGCAGGACCGCGAAGCGGCCGGACCAGACCCCGGTCAGCGCCAGGAAGGAGCCCTGGACCTCCGCGGCGTGCCAGGCGAGCGAGGCCCCGACGAGCAGCGCGCCGCCGCCCAGGAGGACCAGTGCTCCCGCGGCTCCGGCGCGCAGCGCGAGGGCGTAGCGGGGGCGCGCGACGGCCCTCCGCACGCCCCCCGGCACCCACTCGGGCAGCCGCCCGAGCGGACGCCCCTTGGCCGCCCACACCCCACCGGCGGCGGCGAGCACGGCGACCAGGGGGACGTGCCAGGCGGCGCTGAGCGGGTCGGCGGGCATGGGGCCGCCGGCCGCATAGACGGTGGCCAGCGATCCGACGGAGAGGTATCCGCAGGTCACGGCGGAGAAGACGGCGCTTGCGGGCAGGACCTCGTCCCCGTCGCTGCCGTCGCCCGAGGCGCTGCCGAGGCGGGCGGCGCGGCGCATGAGCAGGGCGGGCAGCGCGACGAGCAGCAGCGGGGTCATGCCGACGGGCGCCGGGACCCCGGAGAGGGTGTCGTACCGGACGAGCTCGGTCCCGTGGGCGAGCAGCCAGAGCCCGGCGGCCAGGTGCAGGGCGCCGCCGGGACCGCTGTCGGGGTAGGGGGAGCTGATCCACAGCACGATGACGAGCACGGCGAGGAAGCCGAGCCCCAGCCCGGCGGCCATGGCCCCGCCCAGCACACAGGCCGCGGCGGCCGGCGAACGGCGCCGCCCGGCGGCCCGCGGGGCGGGCGGCAACGCCGTCGGCAACGGGGTGCCGCGTTCGGTCACTTGGGTCACCCCGCCATGGTGCCAACGACACGCGCTATGGGCGGGTAACAGGCGAATGTCCGTGGTGTCGCTCAATATACGTTTTATGTACTTTTTCGCCCAGGGCTGCCGGAAGGTCACGGGGAGTGTGGCATGACAGACAGCGTCGAGGAGCCGAGGCTCCCCTCGCCCAAGGAACGCCGCAGACTGCGCGAGGCGGCGGGCCTGACGTACGAGGACGTCGCGACGGCAGTGGGCGTCACGGTCAGCACGGTCCGCTCCTGGGAGGCGGGCCGCACGGGTCCCCGAGGCCGCAAACGTGCGGCGTACGCGAGCTTCCTGACGACCCTCCAGCCACCGGCCCCGGCCGCGCCGGCCCCTGCGGCGCAGGACGCCGTCCCCACCGGTCCGGGTTCAGCGGCGGATGACGGCACGTCATCGGCCGCCGGCCAGGTGGCTCCGCCGGGCCCTGCCCATGAAGCCGACGCGGACGCGGACGCCGACGCCGACGCGCACGCCGACGCGCAGAGCACCGGCGCGGCCGGGCTCGAAGCACCCCCGGTGCGGATGGCGGGCGGCGTCCGGCCCTTCGGCATGGGCGGGCCGGGTCCGCGGACCCGGCCGCCGGTCGCGGCCGAACGGGCTACGAGGCCCCCCATGTTCACGCCCCGGCACGAGGCCAGGGTCAACGTCAGGGCCACCGCACAGGGCATCGGCACGCCCGGCCGGGCAACCCCGGGCCCGTCCGGCCGGTCCCCGGAGCACGACGCCCCCGTACCCACCTCGGAGCAGGACCCGCCCCACACCCCGTCAGGAACCACCCCGGAGGACTCCCCCCAGCCCCCCGAGCAGACCCCGGCCGACGCCACGGCAACCGCCCCGGAGGGCCACGAGCAGGCGCCGGCCGATGCCACCGAGCAGCCCGGGGCGTTGCACTCCGCGGCCGGGCCCGAGGGGGCGGGACAGGCGGCCGACGGGGCGGAGGGGCACACGGCCGGAGGGGACACCGAGGCCCGGCCCGGGGCGGAGGGGGAGCCGGAGGTTCCGGCTGACGGGGCGGCGGACGGCCCGTGGGGGCCCAGGGAGGTGTTCGATGCGCTGTACGAGTACGCCGCCCCCGCCCTCACGCGGCAGGCGTACCTGCTCACCGGCCGCCGCCGGCTCTCCCAGGAGGCCGTCGAGCGGGCGTTCCAGCACGCCTGGGCGCGGTGGCCCGAGGTGGCCACCGATCCCGACCCCGTCGGCTGGGTGCGCGCAGCCGCCTACGAGTACGCCCTGTCCCCCTGGCACCGGTTCCGCCGCGCCCACAAACACCCCGACAAGGCCCCGGCCGCCCCCGCCGACCGGATCCTGATGGACGCCATGCTGGCGCTCCCGCCGGTCCACCGCCGCACCGTCCTGCTCTACGACGGCGTCGGCCTCGACCTCCCCGACACCGCCGCCGAGACCGAGGCCAGCACCCCCACCGCCGGCCACCGCCTCCTGCACGCGCACGCCACCCTCGCCGACCGGATCCCGGAACTGGCCGCCGCACCGCCCGAGAGGCAGTCCGCACTGCTGCGAGAGCGGCTCGGCGCGGTCATTCCGGCCGTCCGGCTGGAACCCCGCGCCGCGGCCGTCGTACGCATCGCCGCCGAACACCGCGCCCAGCGGTGGACCCGCGCGGTCCTGGGCCTGAGCGCCGTGCTCGCCGTCGCGACCGCGTACACCACCGCGACCGCGCCCCGGCAGTACGAGCCCCCCATCGCGCCCGGCGCGAGCGTCTCCGGGGTCCCCCCGCTCAGCGGCCCCCAGCGGCTCACCGCCGAGACCCGGCAGCTGCGCGAAAAGCTGCGCGCCCATCCGGCGCACAGGCCCGAGCGGCTCGCCCCCGGCCTGGAGTAGCGGCCACCGCGGAAACGGGCGTGGCCCGCACCCCACTCGGGGATGCGGGCCACGCCCGTACAGCCGGCCGGTCGGCCGTGACGTACGACTACTTGGCGTTCAGGATCTCGCGCGCGAGCTTCGCCGTCTCGGTCGGCGTCTTGCCGACCTTGACGCCGGCGGCCTCGAGGGCCTCCTTCTTCGCCTGCGCGGTGCCGGAGGAGCCGGAGACGATGGCGCCGGCGTGGCCCATGGTCTTGCCCTCGGGGGCGGTGAAGCCCGCGACGTAGCCGACGACCGGCTTGGTAACGTTCTTCGCGATGAAGTCCGCCGCACGCTCCTCGGCGTCGCCGCCGATCTCGCCGATCATGACGATGAGCTCGGTCTCCGGGTCGGCCTCGAAGGCCTCCAGGGCGTCGATGTGCGTGGTGCCGATGACCGGGTCGCCACCGATGCCGACGGCGGAGGTGAAGCCGATGTCACGGAGCTCGTACATCATCTGGTAGGTCAGCGTGCCGGACTTCGACACGAGACCGATCTTGCCGGGCTTGGTGATGTCGCCCGGGATGATGCCGGCGTTGGACTGGCCGGGGGTGATCAGACCCGGGCAGTTCGGGCCGATGATCCGGGTCTTGTTGCCCTTGGCGGTCGCGTACGCCCAGAAGGCGGCGGAGTCGTGCACCGCGATGCCCTCGGTGATGACGACGGCCAGCGGGATCTCGGCGTCGATGGCCTCGACGACGGCGGCCTTGGCGAAGGCCGGCGGGACGAAGAGGACGGAGACGTTGGCGCCCGTCTTCTCCATCGCCTCGGCGACGGAGCCGAAGACCGGGACCTCGGTGCCGTCGAAGTCGACGGTCGTGCCGGCCTTGCGCGGGTTCACGCCACCGACGATGTTGGTGCCGTCAGCCAGCATCAGCTTGGTGTGCTTCATGCCCGTGGCACCGGTCATGCCCTGGACGATGACCTTGCTGTCCTTGTTGAGGAAGATAGCCATGTGAGTCTGTGACCTCTGCCCTTACTTCGCAGCCGCGAGCTCGGCGGCCTTGTCGGCCGCGCCGTCCATGGTGTCCACGCGCTGCACCAGCGGGTGGTTGGCGTCCGAGAGGATCTTGCGACCCAGCTCGGCGTTGTTGCCGTCGAGACGGACGACGAGCGGCTTGGTGACCGCCTCGCCCTTCTCCTCCAGCAGGGCCAGCGCCTGGACGATGCCGTTGGCGACCTCGTCGCAGGCGGTGATGCCACCGAAGACGTTGACGAAGACGGACTTGACGTCCGGGTCGCCGAGGATGATCTCGAGACCGTTGGCCATGACGGCGGCGGAGGCGCCACCGCCGATGTCCAGGAAGTTGGCGGGCTTGACGCCGCCGTGGTTCTCACCGGCGTACGCGACGACGTCGAGGGTGCTCATGACGAGACCCGCGCCGTTGCCGATGATGCCGACCTCACCGTCGAGCTTGACGTAGTTGAGGTTCTTCGCCTTGGCCGCGGCCTCGAGCGGGTTCGCGGCCGCGTGGTCCACGAACTCCTCGTGGCCCGGCTGGCGGAACTCGGCGTTCTCGTCGAGCGAGACCTTGCCGTCGAGGGCGATGACGTCGCCGGAGGCGACCTTCGCGAGCGGGTTGACCTCGACGAGGAGCGCGTCCTCGGCGATGAAGGTCGCCCACAGGGTCACCAGGACCTCGGCGACCTTCTCGGCGACCTCGGCCGGGAACTGCGCCAGCGCGACGATCTCGCGGGCCTTCTCGATGGTCACGCCCTCGTTGGCGTTCACCGGGACCTTGGCGAGCTTCTCCGGGGTCTCCTCGGCGACCTGCTCGATGTCCATGCCGCCCGCGACCGAGGCCATGGCCAGGAAGGTGCGGTTGGTGCGGTCCAGCAGGTACGAGACGTAGTACTCCTCGAGGATCTCGGGAGCGGTCTCGGCGATCATCACCTTGTGGACCGTGTGGCCCTTGATGTCCATGCCCAGGATGTCCGTCGCGCGGGCGACGGCCTCGTCCGGGGTGGCGGCGAGCTTGACGCCACCGGCCTTGCCGCGGCCGCCGACCTTCACCTGCGCCTTGACGACCGACTTGCCGCCCAGCCGCTCGGTGGCCTCGCGAGCCGCCTCAGGCGTGTCGATGACTTCACCGGCCAGCACCGGTACACCGTGCTTGGCGAAGAGGTCCCTCGCCTGGTACTCGAACAGGTCCACGCGCGTCCGTCCCTTGTCTTCAAAGATTCGCAGTGATTCGCGGTTGTCTGCGTGGGCGTGCCGCGGAGGGCAACGTGACAGCGCTGTCACTAGGGAGGCGCACACGGTGACCGTGGACGCGGCATGTCCGTCCCGCAGGTTATCCCCGTGGGACGTGGGTCCCTAAATCGCAGATCACACCTGAGCGGTGATACCTGTCACAGATCCCCTCACGGTTGAGCTGGAAATTCGTGCGATCCGCCAGGCGCGGAGGCGCGGGCCGGGGACCGTTCAGGGGGCGGTTCAGGGGATGGGCAGGGGGCGCTTCTCCAGGGCCGCGGCCATCACCTCCGGGAACAGGTCGGGGGTGCAGGCGAAGGCCGGGGCACCCAGTGCCGCAAGGGCCGCGGCGTGCTCGCGGTCGTAGGCGGGAGCGCCCTCGTCGGACAGCGCGAGCAGGGCCACGAACTCGACGCCGGCCGCCTTCATGGCCGCCACTCGGCCCAGCATCTCGTTGCGTATGCCGCCCTCGTGGAGATCACTGATCAGGACCACGACGGTGTCGGCGGGACGGGTGATCCTGGACTGGCAGTAGGCGAGCGCGCGGTTGATGTCGGTGCCGCCGCCGAGCTGTGTGCCGAACAGGACGTCGACCGGATCGTCGAGCTGATCCGTCAGGTCCACGACGGCGGTGTCGAAGACGACGAGCCGGGTCGCGATCGAACGCATCGAGGCGAGGACCGCGCCGAAGACGGAGGCGTGGACGACGGAGGCCGCCATCGATCCGGACTGGTCGATGCAGAGGATCACCTCCTTCTTCACCGCCTGGGCGGCGCGCCCGTACCCGACGAGCCGCTCGGGGACGACGGTCTTGTACTCGGGCAGGTAGTTCTTCAGATTCGCCCGGATGGTCCGGTCCCAGTCGATGTCCGCGTGCCGGGGGCGGCTCGTCCGGGCGGAGCGGTCGAGGGCGCCGGTGAGGGTGGCGCGGGTGCGGGACGCGAGCCGCTTCTCGAGCTGCTCGACCACCTTGCGGACGACGGCGCGGGCCGTCTCCCTGGTCGTCTCGGGCATGGCCTTGTTGAGGGAGAGCAGCGTTCCGACGAGATGGACGTCGGGCTCGACGGCCTCCAGCATCTCGGGCTCGAGGAGGAGCGAGGCCAGGCCGAGCCGCTCGATGGCGTCCCGCTGCATCACCTGGACGACGGAGCTGGGGAAGTACGTGCGGATGTCCCCGAGCCAGCGCGCCACATTGGGCGCGGACCCCCCGAGCCCCCCACTCCGCTCCCCGCCTCCGGCGCCGCCGTACAGCGCCGAGAGCGCGGCATCCATACCGACATCCCGCCCGCCCAGCACCCACCCGGTCCCGTCCCCATCCCCCCCGAGCACCATCCGCCACCGCCGCAAACGTGCCTCCGCGTCGGCCCCGCCCACTGCCGAGATCCCAGCACTGGTCATCTACCCGTCCCCCCACTCGTCCCGGCCACCGGCCTTTGCCGACGCCACCCGTCCCGACACCGGCCCTTGCCGACACCACCCGTCCCGACACCGGCCCTTGCCGACACCACCCGTCCCGACCACCCGGCCCTTGCCGACACCACCCGTCCCGACCACCCGGCCCTTGCCGACACCACCCGTCCCGACCACCCGGCCCTGCCGAAGCCGCTTGTCCCGGCCACCGGCCCTTGTCCGACGGCGCGGATGCCGTCCACCTCCGGCGAGCAGAGCCCCGTACCCGCCCATGTAGTGCGTCCCGCCCTGCCCCACCGCTGCGCGGAGCCGTCCCCACCCCGCCAGCTCCGCCCGGACCCGCGCCTCAATCGCCGGCGAGGCTGAAGCCGCCCTCTCCGGGCCAACCCGGCCAGATCCAGCCCAACTGCCAGCTCAGCGCCTCCGGCACATTGCAGCCCCGCCGGCGTTTGAGGCGCGGGGGCCGGGGTGGAGCCCCAGGCAGCCCGGCGCAGCCAGGGCCGCTCGCGCAGCCGCGCCGCACCCGAACCCCGGCACCACCGGCCGATTCCAGCCCCGTCGGCGTTCGAGACGCGGGGGCCGGGCCCGGAGAGCTTGGTCATCCCGGGGTCGGGAGGAGAAGGCGGAGGACGGGGAGCACTGCGTCCGCGCGGGCGGGGTCCAGGGTGGGGGCGAAGCCCTCGGGGGCCTGGGACGGCGCGGCCCTCGCCGACGGGCCGCGGCGGATCAGCTCGCCCAGCGTTCGCTTGACGGCCGGGTCGTACGACCCGAACGTCCTCCGGAGGAGGGGCAGCACGTCGGTGAAGGCCCGCTCCGGCACCCCCGTCAGCCACGCGTCGATCAGCCCCAGCAGCCGCTCGTCGTGGACGAGCAGCGTGCCCCCGCCCCCCGCGAAGCCGTCGATCCAGCCCGCCGCGTCCGCCGGCGACGCCGCCGGGGACAGCGCGAGCCCCATCAGCCGCGCCGTCTCCTGCGCCGGCAGCCGCCCGTCGTCCAGGAGCAGCCTGGCCGCCCGGCCGCGGATCACCCCCGGCACCGTGTCCCGCCCGGCCAGCGCCCGCAGCACCGCCGACCAGCGATCCCGCAGGCCCTCCACCTCCAGGAGCCCGATCGCGCCGTGAACCCCGTCCACATGCCCCCGCAGTTCCGCCGCCGCATCCGCGTCCAGACCCGACACGCACGCGGCCGGCAACGCCACGCATATCCGCTCCGCGAGCCCGCCCGCGACCGTGCCCAGCGCCGACGCGTCCGTCCCCCGTACGTCCCCGTACCGAAGTGAACGGGCCAGCGCCGGCAGGGCCTTGGCCAGCCGCGCCACGTCGGTGTCCAGCGCCGCCCGGTCCGCGAGGGCCCGCAGCACGGCGGGCAGTGCCCCGGACAGTCCGGCGAGCAGGCACCGCTCGGCCAGCGCCGTCACCTCGCCGAGCTCCGCCGCCCCCGCCGCATCCGCCTCGGCCTTGGCGGTGGCGGCCGCCACGACGGTGGTGCCCCAGATCCCGGACTCGGCGACCCGCACCGACAGCTCCGGCTCCCACCGAAGCCGCCACGTCTCGCGGAACGTCCCGGTGCTCCCCCGCGAGGCGGCCGGCGTGCCCCAGTCGATGCCGAGCAGCCGCAGCCGGTGCAGCAGCAGCGACTTGGCCGCGTCGGTGTCCTTGCGCAGGTCGAGCTCCAGGTCACGCTCCTGTGCCTCGGCCTTGAGCCGCAGTGAGCGCTGCTGCCGGGTCAGGTCCCGCTGCAGCGGTACGACGGGCGCGCCGTCCGGGACTTCACCGAGCACGTCGCCGACGACCAGGCGGTCCTCGACGAGCGCGAGCGGTATCTCGGATCCGTCGCACATCACCGCCCGCACCGCCTCGAGGGTCTCCGTCAGCCCGGCCACCGGCCGCCCCCGCACCGCGGCCAGCGTCCCCGCCAGCCGGACCGCCTCGATGACGTGCGCCGGGGAGACCTGCCGGTCCTCCTCCCGCAGCAGTCCGGCGACCTTGGTCAGCCACCGCTCGACGGGCCGGTCCCGGGCCGCGAAGAGGTGGGCGTACCAGCCGGGCGAGGTGATGCCCGCGCCGTACCCGCCGGCCCGGGCGAGCCGCCGGTGGGTCCAGGGCACCCAGGTGGTCTCCACCTTGACCTTGGGCAGCCCGGTGAGCAGCGCCTTGTCCGCGGCGGCCGTGGTCTTCGCGCGCAGCGCCGGCACGTGCCAGGCCCCGCACACCACGGCGTACGCATCCCCGAACTCCCGGCGGGCGGCCCGCATCCGCTGCCGCATGTACGCCTCGCGCATCAGGTCCCGCGCGTGGCCGCCGTCCCCGTACGCCTCGCGCAGCGCCCCCATCGCCTCCCCGAGGGCCTCGAACGCGGCAAGGGGGTCCGCCCGGCCGGCGCCCCGGTGCTCGACCACGTCCTCCCACCAGCGCTCGGGGTCGTCGTACCCGGCGGTCCCGGCGAGCACCGCCAGCGGATCCGGTCGGACGGAGTCGCCCCCGTCCGGATCGGTTCCCTTCTCCGCCGCCAGCGTGTGCGCGGCCGGGAGGTCGATGAACCGCACCGGAACCGGTACCTCCTGCTCCTGCGCCCAGCGGATGGCGACCCACTCCGGCGAGAACGCGGCCAGCGGCCAGAACGCAGCCCTGCCCGGATCGTCGGCGGCGTGCGCGAGCAGGGCGACGGGCGGCCGCATCCCCGGGTCGGCGGCCAGCGCCAGCAGCGCGTCCCCCTCCGGCGGGCCCTCGATCAGCACGGCCGCCGGTCGGGCCGCCTCGAGGGCGGCCCGCACCGCGCGGGCCGAGCCGGGGCCGTGGTGCCGTACGCCCAGCAGCAGCGGCCCCCGCCGCCCGGCGGCCGGGCTGCTCGCACCGTTCATGCCGTCACCTCCCGGCAGGCGCGGTAGAAGTCCTTCCAGCCGTCCCGCTCGCGCACCACGGCCTCGAGGTACTCCTGCCAGACGATCTTGTCGGCGGCCGGGTCCCGGACGACGGCGCCGAGGATCCCGGCGGCCACGTCGGACGGGCGCAGGACTCCGTCCCCGAAGTGGGCCGCCAGGGCCAGGCCGCCGGTGACGACCGATATGGCCTCCGCGGTGGACAGGGTCCCGCTCGGCGACTTCACCTTCGTACGGCCGTCGCCGGTGACCCCGTCGCGCAGCTCGCGGAAGACGGTGACGACGCGGCGGATCTCCTCCAGGCCCTCGGGCACGGCCGGCAGGTCGAGGGCGCGGCCCATCTGGTCGACGCGGCGGGCGACGATGTCCACCTCGGCGTCGGCGGTGGCGGGCAGCGGCAGCACGACGGTGTTGAAGCGGCGGCGCAGCGCGCTGGAGAGCTCGTTGACCCCGCGGTCACGGTCGTTGGCGGTGGCGATGAGGTTGAAGCCGCGCACGGCCTGCACCTCCTGGCCGAGCTCCGGTATGGGCAGCGTCTTCTCCGACAGGACGGTGATGAGGGTGTCCTGGACGTCGGCCGGGATGCGCGTGAGCTCCTCGACGCGGGCGGTCATGCCCTCGGCCATGGCCCGCATGACGGGGCTCGGTACGAGGGCTTCGCGGCTGGGCCCCTGGGCGAGGAGGCGGGCGTAGTTCCAGCCGTACCGGATCGCCTCCTCGGGGGTGCCGGCGGTGCCCTGGACGAGGAGGGTGGAGTCCCCGCTGACGGCGGCGGCCAGGTGCTCGGACACCCACGTCTTGGCCGTGCCGGGGACGCCGAGCAGGAGCAGGGCGCGGTCGGTGGCGAGGGTGGTGACGGCGACCTCGACGATGCGGCGCGGGCCGACGTACTTGGGCGCGATGACCGTGCCGTCGTCGAGGGTGCCGCCGAGGAGGTACGTCGCGACGGCCCACGGGGAGAGCTTCCAGCGCGTCGGGCGGGGCCGGTCGTCGGCGGCCGCGAGGGCTTTCAGTTCTTCCGCGAAGGCGTCTTCGGCGTGCGGTCGCAGCGCCTCGGCGCCCTGGCCGTTCCCGGGCATGGTCATGGTCCCCCTCCAATGCTCGGCAGCCGCTCCCGACTGCTGGAACAACCGTGCACCACACCACTGACAACGCCCCTCGCTCACACGGTCGTTGCAGGTCAGAGCGATTGTCAGTGGGGGTCTCTACGGTGGGACACATGACTGAGCAGGCGGTCCGCTGGACGGCGGAACAGGTACTGGCCCTGGCTCCTGACGAGGCATCACGCAAGGCGGGGGCCAGGCTGGGCGGGGCGGGTCCGTGGTCACAGACCGGAGATTCCGCTTCCGGTTCACTGTGGGGGGTGTGCAAGGGCAGCGGCAGCACGCCGTACCGGACGGTCGTGGACCTGGCGGGGCCCGCTTACAAGTGCTCCTGCCCGAGCCGGAAGTTCCCGTGCAAGCACGCGCTCGGGCTGCTGCTGCTCTGGGCGGCGGAGGGGTTCGGCGAGCCCGGCGAGGCGCCGGACTGGGCCGCCGGGTGGCTGGCCGAGCGGATGGCGAAGGCCGGGCGTCCCGCGGCTGCGGCGGGCAGACCGGTGGACGAGGAGGCGGCGAAGCGCCGGGCCGAACGGAGGGCGGCCCGGATCAGTGCGGGCGTCGGCGAGCTGGAGCAGCGGCTCGAGGACGTGCTGCGCGGGGGCCTGGCCGGCCAGCAGCAGGCGGGGTACGCGCCCTGGGAGGAGACGGCCGCCCGGATGGTCGATGCCCAGGCGCCCGGACTGGCGGCCCGGGTCCGGGAGTTGGGGACGATACCCAGTTGCGGTCCCGGATGGCCCGCCCGGATGCTGGAGGAGGGCGCGCTGCTGCACCTGCTGAACCGGGGTTGGCTCGGGTTGGCAGGCCTGCCGGAGCCGCTCGCCGCGACGGTCCGGAGCAGGGTGGGGCTTCCGGGTACCGCCGCGGAGGGGGAGGTCGTACGGGACCGCTGGCTGGTGCTGTCCCAGTACGACTCGGTGTCGCCGGACGGCCGGCTCACCACCCGGCGGACTTGGCTGCGCGGGCTGGGGAGCGGGCGCCCGGCCCTGGTACTGGACTTCGGTCCGCCCGGGCGGCCTCCGGGACTGGCACTGCCCGTGGGGCTGGTGCTGGAGGCGGAGGCTCGCTTCCGGCCCGGTTCGGCGGGGCTGCGGGCGGATCTCGGGGAGAGGTCCGCGGCGGCCGCGCCGTGCGATCGGATCCCGGCCGGGGTCGGTACAGGGGAGGCACTGGAGGCGTACGGAGCGGCGCTGCGGGAAGACCCGTGGCTCGACTCGTGGCCGGTGGTGCTGGGTCCGGTGATCCCGATACCGGGGGAACTGGGCTGGCAGCTGGCGGACGCGGAGGGCAACTCCGCGCTGCCGGTCGCACTCCCCGGCGGCGGATCGCGGTCCGGCCTGTGGCAGCTGGCCGCGCTCTCGGGCGGCGGCCCGGTCACGGTGTTCGGCGAATGCGGACACCGCGGATTCACTCCCCTGACGGCGTGGCATCCGGGCTGCCCGGAACCGGTCGCGTTGGGGTGAAGGGCCGGGGCCCTTGTAGGGAGGGAACGTTGGCGCGGGGGCGCTGACGTGCATGAACGATGAAGCCGGGGGGCTTTTGTGAACGACAACCACGCAAGCTGAAGGGTCGCAAGACGGGGCACGAAAGCTGCTCCGGTCCCGCGGAGGGGGCGGGACCGGAGCACTGCACGACGAGAGGGAGGGGCGCGGTGACCACGACGGGGACGACCACGGGCACGGCTACGACTACGGGCAACACGACCGCGGACGCGGGTTACGGGGAGTGGGAGGAGCTGGTCGGGGCCGCGCTGTTGGGGACCGGGCGGCGGCAAGGAAATCCGGCGGCGCTGCTCGATGCGGCGGCCGTGCAGACCGTACGGCGCCGGGCCGGGCTGCGGCCCGCCGAGGCGGGTCCGCGGCCCGGTCCCGCGCCGCTGGATCCGCGCCCGGCTCCGCCGGAGCCGGCCCGGCGGCGGCTCGCCCAGCTGCTGGCCGGCCGGACCGGCGCGGGCAGCGGGGGCGGGCGGCGCGGGGCGGCCCCGGATCTGACGGAGCTGCTGCCGCAGTGGCTGGCCGCCGCCGGACGGCACGGCTACCGGGCGCCGCACGCGCTGGTGCCGGCCCTGCTGGACGCGGCCCGGGCCCGTACGGACCTGCGCCCGCAGGCGCTGGCCCTGGCCGGGGCGCGGGGGCTGTGGCTGGCCCGGCTGAACCCGGACTGGCGGTTCGCCCTGCGCGGCGGGGCGGGCGGTGCCGGGGAACTGCCCGGACCCGAGGACCGGGCCGGGGTGGAACGGCTCTGGCAGGAGGGGCTGTTCGCGGAGCGCGTGGCCCTGCTGGGGACCGTACGGGCACATGAGGCGGCGGCGGCGACGCGGCTGCTGTCGACGACCTGGGCCACGGAACGGGCCGAGGACCGGCTGATGTTCCTCGATTCGCTGCGGGTGGGGCTGACGGCGGCGGACGAGCCGTTCCTGGAGGCGGCCCTGGGTGACCGGAGCCGCAACGTCCGGGCGACGGCAGCCGAGCTGCTGTCCGCGCTGCCGGAGTCCGCGCTGGCCGGGCGGATGGCGGAGCGGGCGCTGGCCTGCGTGGGGCCGGAGGGGGTGACTCCACCGGCCGAGTGCGATGCGGGGATGCTCCGGGACGGGGTGGTCGGACGGCCGCCGGCCGGGCGCGGGGAGCGGGCCTGGTGGCTGGGCCAGCTGGTGGAGGCGGCGCCGCTGTCCTGCTGGCGGGAGCGGTTCGGCGGGCTCGTCCCGGCGGAGATCGTGGCGCTGCCGGTGGCCGAGGGCGAGAGCTGGCGGGAGGAGCTGCATGCGGCGTGGTGCCGGGCGGCGGTGCGCCAGCGTGATCCGGACTGGTCGAAGGCCCTGCTCGGCGCGGCGTCGGCGCCGCCCGCGACGGCTCCCGGCACGGCGTCGCTCGCGGAGCGGGCGAAGCTGCTGTCGATCCTGCCGGAGGGGGAACGGGCGGAGTGGGTCGCGGAGTTCATACGGGCCCACGGCCTCTCGGAGGCCTTCCAGCTGCTCGGCGTGTGCATGGTGCCCTGGGCGGGGACGCTGGGCCGGGCCGTGGTGGACGCGCTGGACGCCGCGCGGGAGGCGGGCAGCTACCCGTGGAGCTTCAGCGGGGTGATGGGCCTGGCGGAGCGCTGCCTGGATCCCGCGGCGGCCGACCACCTGGAGTCCCTGGCGACGGCGTCGGACGGCCCGCCGGACACCTCCCCGGGCGCGGCGGCGTACTGGTCGGAGGCCTTCCAGCGCCTGGTCGCCACACTGCGCCTACGCGCCACGATGCTCGCGGAGCTGACCCCGTGGCCCTGACCCACAGGACGCCCCGAGGGGTCCGCTGCGCAGCGTCGAATCCGCGCAGCGGTGGCCCGGCGGCTACGCGGTACGGACGTTGGCGCGGACCCAGTCCACGATCGCCGTCGTCGTTGCGCCCGGGGTGAAGATTTCGGCCACGCCCTTTTCCTTCAGGGGGGCGATGTCGTCGTCCGGGATGATGCCGCCGCCGAAGACCTTGATGTCCTCCGCGTCGCGCTCCTTGAGGAGTTCGAGGACGCGCGCGAACAGCGTGTTGTGGGCGCCGGAGAGGATCGAGAGGCCGATCGCGTCGGCGTCCTCCTGGATGGCGGTGTCCACGATCTGCTCGGGGGTCTGGTGGAGGCCGGTGTAGATGACCTCCATGCCCGAGTCCCGCAGCGCACGCGCGATCACTTTGGCCCCGCGGTCGTGGCCGTCGAGACCCGGCTTGGCCACCACCACACGGATCGGACCGGTCACACCCATCGCACTGCCTCCCGAGTGAACGAACGTTAAGTACAGCATCGCGCACACCCCCGTTTCACGGTCAACCACGAGGGGGAAATCACACGTGGGACGGCGTTGATTCACCGCCAGGGGAGCCGCACCGGAGGCGCCGCGCCACCGTACCGACAGCCGCACGGCACGGTGGCGCGGCCGGCCGCAGACCCGAGAGGCGCAGTCCCACAAGGCTGAGGGGGGGCCGTCGATGGGGGTGTCCATACCCGTATCCGTGTCCGGTGCCGCGCTGCGCGCCGGCGTGCTGGAGGCGGTGGTCCTGGGCGGCCATCTGCTCCTCTACCCGACCGGGATACGCCAGGAGAAGCCCGCCGGAACCGGCGGAAAACACCTCGGGCAGACGCCCGCACTCCTGCTGCACGGGTTCACCGACAACCGGTCCGTCTTCGTCCTGCTGCGCCGCACCCTCGCCGCGGGCGGACGGCGGCAGGTGGAGACGTACAACTACTCCCCCTTCACCCGCGACCTGCGCGTCACCGCCCGCCACCTCGCCCGGCGCGTCGAGGAGCTGTGCGAGCGCACGGGGCAGGAGCAGGTGGACCTGGTCGGGCACAGCCTGGGCGGGCTGGTCGGGCGGTACTACGTCCAGTGCCTCGGCGGCGACGCCCGCGTCCGCACGCTCGTCACGCTCGGCACCCCGCATTCCGGTACGCGGATCGCTCCGTTCATGGACGCCCACCCGCTGATCCGGCAAGTGCGCCCTGATTCCGAGGTGATGGCCGAACTGCGGGCACCCGCGCCCGGCTGCCGGACCCGATACGTCGCGTTCTGGAGCGAGTTCGACGAGCTGATGGATCCGACCGAGACGGCCCGCATCGAACATCCGGATCTTCTCGTGGAGAACGTGCAGGTCACCGGCATCGGACACCTCGCCCTCCCCGCCCATCCCGCCGTGACGGCAGAGGTCCGGCGCGCGCTCGACGGGCCCCGTCCGGCCGCCGCCGAAAGCCTGGGAGACGCCGCCTCCGTCGCGTGAACACCAACCCATCCGGATTCGAACGGATTTCGAACTCAAGGCCAAGGCTCGGCCTTGCCGCGACCGAAAGGCGGCCGAATGCCCGGTTCCGGAAAGCTCGGGACCCCTCGAAGATTGTCGTTGCCAGTAACCGCCGGGTACAGTCACGCCACTGCTCTCCCCAGGGAACCTCGAGTTCCCTGGCCACCCAGGCCCCCACTGCCGAGGCGAAAGAGAAGTTGGTGAACGACCGCCCCTCGTCGGGCCTGTACCCCGATTCCGGGTACGACGGCCTTTCCGACACCACTTTCGCTGGTGACTCGGCCTATGTTTCCTACGAAACGCAGGGCCAGGGGTACGACTACGCCTCTTACGCCTCCTACGAGACCGGTGCGTACGACTCCACCGCCTGGTCCGCGCAGGGCAGTTACCCGCAGGACGGCGGCTACCTGTCGACCATCCCCGCCCAGGGCGGCGCCAACGAGGACGCCGGCACCGGACAGTGGGATGCGAACGCCTGGAACCAGCCGGCCGGCAGCACGGACTACCAGGCCACCGCCTTCGGCTACGACCAGACCGGGCAGGCCGCGCAGAGCGGGCAGACCGGGCAGTGGGCGATGCCGGGTTACGGCACCACGGGCACCGAGACCGGCGCGTACGACGCCACCGCCTGGAACAACGTCCCGCAGCACGAGCAGCAGACCCAGACCTTCTCGTACGACTACCAGTACGAGTACCAGCAGCAGCACGAGGCGCAGCCGCAGCAGCACCAGGACGCGGCTTACGCCTACGAGACGCCGGCCGCCCCCGCCGCCGACGTCTACAGCGAGACCGCCGTCTTCGAGGTCCTCGGCAACGAAGGCCCCGAGCCGGACCACGGCCTCGACCACGAGCACGAGCACGAGCACGACTTCGGGCTCGATCTCGATCTCGATCTCGATTCCGACCTCACGGCCGCCGCGGTGCACGACCTGCCCACCCAGGCCATGCCGGTCACCCCGGCCGCCGCGCCCGTTCCGCGCGGCTCGCGCCGCGCCGGAGCGAAGACCAAGTCGGCGTCCACGTCCGCTTCCCCGTCCGGAAGCGGCGGCAACAGCCGGCGCCGCAGCCCGGTGAAGCGTTCCGCCCTGCTGACCGTGGCCGTACCCTCCGCCTGCGTGATGGGCGTCGCCGGTGTCGCGGCCGCCTCCGTCGGCGGACTCACCGCCGCGGAGAAGCCCGCCGACGACACCACCACGATGGCCGCGCCCGACCCGGCCTCGGTGAAGCCCGTTGCGGCGAACAGCAAGCTCGACACCCAGCTGACGGCCCTCAGCGCCGACGCGGGCGACTTCGCGGACCGCGCGAGCCGCACGCAGGAGCGCATCGACCTGCGCCAGCGCCAGGAAGAGGAAAAGAAGAAGAAGGCGGAGGAGGAGGCGGCCAAGGAGGCGGCCCGCCCCAAGTTCGCGATCCCGGTCGCACAGCACGGCCTCAGCGCCAGCTTCGGCCAGGCCGGCGGCATGTGGATGTCCGTGCACACCGGCATCGACTTCCCGGTCTCCTACGGCACCCCGGTCATGGCCGCCACCGACGGCACCGTGCGCACCCAGTGGAACAGCGCCTACGGCAACATGGCCATAGTGACCTCGCCCGACGGCACCGAGACCTGGTACTGCCACCTCAGCAGCACCAAGATCCGGTCCGGCAAGGTCAAGGCGGGCGACGTCATCGCCTACTCGGGCAACTCCGGCAACTCCACCGGCCCGCACCTCCACTTCGAGGTTCGGCCCGGCGGCGGCTCGGCGATCGACCCCCTGCCCTGGCTCCGCAGCCACGGCCTGGACCCGACCTGAGCCCGACAGCCCGACAGCCCGACAGGCCGACAGGCCGACAGGCCGACAGGCCGACAGGCCGGGGAACCATCATCCCCCGGCCCCCTTCTCCCCGTTACAGCTTCTGCACCGGCGCGTAGCGCAGCAGCAGGCGCTTCGGCTTGTCGTCCCCGAAGTCGACGGTGGCCTGCGCATCCGCGCCGGCGCCCCGGACCTCCATGACCGTGCCCAGCCCGAACTGGTCGTGCGTGACCCGGTCCCCGACGGCCAGCGCGATGACCGGCTTGTCGGCGGCCCGGCGCGTCGCGAACCCGGACGGCCCCGACTTCGTGCGCGACGAGGACAGGAACGCCTCCGGCGAGGTGCCGAACGTGGCCTTCCCGCCCCCCGTCCCGGACGAGCCGTATCCCGAGCCCGGACTCCGCATCGGCCCGGCCGGCTTCTGCGCGGCGCCCGTGCGCTTCCACTGCAGGTACTCCGCCGGGATCTCCTCGAGGAACCGCGACGGCGGGTTGTACGAGGGGGTGCCCCACGCGCTGCGCATGCTGGAGCGGGTCAGGTACAGCCGCTCGCGCGCCCGCGTGATGCCGACGTACGCGAGGCGGCGCTCCTCCTCCAGCTCCTTGGTCTGGCCCAGCGCCCGCATGTGCGGGAAGACCCCGTCCTCCATGCCGGTCAGGAAGACCACCGGGAACTCGAGGCCCTTGGCGGTGTGCAGGGTCATCAGCGTGATGACGCCCGAGCCGTCCTCGTCCTCGTCCGGGATCTGGTCGGAGTCGGCGACGAGCGCGACCTGCTCCAGGAACTCCGCGAGCGTACCCGGGTTGTCTTCTCCTCGGGCCTGCTCGAACTCCAGGGCCACGGCCGCGAGTTCCTGGAGGTTCTCGATGCGCGTCTCGTCCTGCGGGTCGGTCGAGGCCTGCAGCTCGGCGAGGTAGCCCGTACGCTCCAGCACCGCTTCCAGGACCACCGCCGGGCCCGCGCCCGAGTCGACGATCGTGCGGAGCTCCTCCATCAGCACGTTGAACCGCTTCACCGCGTTGGTCGAGCGGGCGGCCATGCCGAACGCCTCGTCCACGCGCCGCAGCGCCTGCGGGAAGGTGATCTTCTCTCGCATCGCGAGCGCGTCGATCATCGCTTCGGCGCGCTCGCCGATACCGCGCTTCGGCACGTTCAGGATCCGGCGCAGCGGGACGTTGTCCTCCGGGTTCGCCAGGACGCGCAGGTACGCGAGGACGTCCCGGACCTCCTTGCGCTCGTAGAAGCGGACGCCGCCGACGACCTTGTACGGGAGTCCGACGCGGATGAAGATCTCCTCGAACACGCGCGACTGCGCGTTCGTCCGGTAGAAGATCGCCACGTCGCCCGCCTTGGCGTCGCCCGCGTCCGTCAGCCGGTCGATCTCGTCGGCGACGAACTGCGCCTCGTCGTGCTCGGTGTCCGCGACGTAGCCGGTGATGACCGCGCCGGTGCCGGCCTGGGTCCACAGGTTCTTGGCGCGGCGGTTCTCGTTGCGCTCGATGACCGCGTTGGCGGCGGAGAGGATCGTCTGCGTGGAGCGGTAGTTCTGCTCCAGCAGGATCGTCGTCGCGTCCTTGTAGTCCTCCTCGAACTGGAGGATGTTGCGGATGGTCGCACCGCGGAAGGCGTAGATCGACTGGTCGGCGTCACCCACCACGCACAGCTCGGCCGGCGGCAGGTCCGGATAGCCGGTGCCGACGAGCTCGCGCACCAGTGTGTACTGGGCGTGGTTGGTGTCCTGGTACTCGTCCACCAGGACGTGCCGGAAGCGCCGCCGGTAGTGCTCGGCGACGTCCGGGAACGCCTGGAGCAGGTGCACCGTGGTCATGATGATGTCGTCGAAGTCGAGCGCGTTGGCCTCGCGCAGCCGCCCCTGGTACATCACGTACGCCTGGGCGAGCGTCTTCTCGAAGCCGTCGGCGGCCTGGCCGGCGAAGGCGTCCTCGTCGATGAGCTCGTTCTTGAGGTTCGAGATCTTGGCGTTGAAGGCCTTGGGCGGGAACTTCTTCGGGTCCAGGTCCAGGTCGCGGCAGACGAGCGCCATCAGGCGCTTCGAGTCGGCCGCGTCGTAGATCGAGAACGACGAGGTGAAGCCGAGCCGCTTCGACTCGCGGCGCAGGATGCGCACGCACGCGCTGTGGAAGGTGGACACCCACATGGCGTTGGCGCGCGGGCCGACCAGGCCCTCGACGCGCTCCTTCATCTCGCCGGCGGCCTTGTTGGTGAAGGTGATCGCCAGGATCTGGCCCGGGTGGACGTTCCGCGCGGCCAGGAGGTGGCCGATGCGGTGGGTCAGCACACGGGTCTTGCCGGAGCCGGCGCCGGCCACGATGAGCAGCGGGGAGCCGGCGTGCACGACGGCCGCGGCCTGCTGCTCGTTCAGGCCGTGCAGGAGGGTCGCGGGGTCGATGACGGGCTTCGGGGAGCCGTCCCGGTAGTACGCGTCCCCGCTCATGGGCGCATCGAAGCGGCCCCCGAAGAGATCGTCCGCTCCCGTCTCCGGGGCGGCGTGCTCCTCGGGCGGCGGAGGGACCTCGTCGGAGGGGGTGAGGTCCGCCAGGAAACTGTCGTCAAAGAGGCTGCTCATCGCTTTCCGAGTCTAGAGGGCGGGACCGACACGCCAGTACGAGTTCCAGCAGACCGGGGAAACGCAGCTCGAGGTCGTCCCTGCGCAGCGTGAGGCAGAGCCTGCGGCCCTGCGGGCGCCGGCGGATCAACCCGCCCTCGCGGAGCGTCTTGAGGTGGTGCGTGACGCTGGACCTGGGCAGGTCCGGCACCACCTCGCCGCAGGACATCTCCTCGCCGGAGGCGAGCTTGCGGACGATCTCGAGGCGGGCGGGATGCCCGAGGGCCGCGAGCACCTCGGCCAGGTCGAGGTCCTCGACGCGGGGGTGGGTCGGCTCGGCGGCGGCAGGCATGCCGCCACTGTACGCAGATCTCGTACGGACCCTCCCGGACGGGCCGACCCGCTTCCCGGGCCGGCCGGGAGCCCCCGTACGCTCGGCGCCATGGACGTACTCATCAATGTCTTCGTGGGCCTGCACATCATCGGTATCGCCTCCCTCCTGGGCGGCTTCCTGACCCAGATGAAGGCGATGAGCGCCGGCACCGCCCGCTTCGTGCCCGCGATGCTGCACGGCGCGCTGACGATGCTCGTCACAGGCGTCCTGCTGGTCGGCTTCCGCGAGATGGACGGCGGCCACGTCAACAACATCAAGATCGGCGTGAAGCTCGCCGTCCTCTTCGTGATCCTCGCCCTCGTCTACGTGAAGCGGGACGAGGAGCGGGTGGAGAAGGCGCTGTTCGGCGCGGTCGGCGGACTGACCGTGGTCAATATCTTCATCGCCGTCCTCTGGCGCTGATCCGCAAGCGCCACATCCGGTCACCTCGGATCACGTCAGAGCACTTGCGATCATCCCGTCATCCGGCCGTTACCTTCAGGTCTAGCGTCCTCCTCCAAGCACCGAGCTCCCGAGCGAGGAAGGACGTGAGGCCCTCGTGGCCAGTCACCGAAAGCCCAGGCAGCGCCCGCTCTCCCGCGGCACCGTACGGACCGCCGCCACGCTCGCCCTCGCGGGCGCTGCCACCGCCACCGCCTTCGAAGGCACCTCGCAGGCCGACCCCCAGCAGACGCCCTCCCAGGTGAAGGCCGAGGTGGACCGGCTCTACGAGGAGGCCGAGGCGGCGACCGAGCGGTACAACGGGGCGAAGGAGGAGGCCGACGAGGCGCAGCGCGCGCTCGACGGGCTGCGCGACGAGACCGCCCGCAAGACCGACCGGCTCAACACGGCCCGCAGGGCGCTCGGCTCCCTGGCCGCCGGCCAGTACCGCAGCGGCGGCCTGGGGCCCGCCATGCAGCTGGCGCTCGCCGCGGACCCGCAGGAGTACCTGGACCGGGCCTCGTTCCTCACCCGGACCGGCGACCGCAGCGCCGCCGAGATCTCCTCCGTACGGCGTCGGCTCGACGAGGTCGGCCAGCTCAGGGACCAGGCCGCCGGCCGGCTCGCCGACCTGCGCGACCGCGAGGGCGAGCTCGCCGGGTACAAGGCCACCGTCGAGGGCAAGCTCGCCGCCGCCAAGCGGCTGCTGGCCAAGCTCACCGCCGAGGAGCGGGCCGCGTACGAGGCCCAGTCGGCCGGCGCGGCCCCGGCCGGTCCGCGCGCCACGACACCCCCGGGGCCTGCGGACGGTACGCGCGCCGCCCGCGCGGTGGCGTTCGCGTACGGGGCGATCGGCAAGCCGTACGTCTGGGGCGCGACGGGACCGGGCTCCTTCGACTGCTCCGGGCTGACCCAGGCGGCCTGGCGCTCGGCCGGGGTCTCCCTCCCCCGCACCACGTACACCCAGATCAACGCCGGACAGCGCGTCTCGCGCGACCAGCTGGCCCCCGGCGACCTGGTGTTCTTCTACTCCGGCGTCACCCACGTCGGCCTGTACATCGGCAACGGCCAGATGATCCACGCCCCCCGCCCCGGCTCGACGGTCCGTGTGGCCCCGATCGACTCCATGCCCTGGGCGGGCGCCTCCCGCCCGGCGTAGGCCGGCGCCGCTCTACGGCGCCTTGACCTGCGTGCTCAGCCAGCCGAAGGTCTGCGGGATCTGCTTCGACCACGAGTCGAGGTTGTGGCCGCCGACCACCTTCTCCGCGTGCACCGTGGTCGGGTTCTGTGCGATGGCCTTGAGGTCCGTCCCGGACAGGTAGCCGTCCTGCTCGGCCCCCGACATCCACAGCGCGACGGCCGGCGGCGTGGCCGCGGCCTTGAGCAGGGCCTTCAGGTTGTGGGTGCGCCGCATCTCCGGGTCCTGGGCGACCAGCGAGGTGGGCTCCTGGCCCGGGTCGTTGTAGCCGGACAGGGAGACGGCCGCGCTGTACCGGTCGGGGTGGAGGATGCCCAGCTTGGCGGCGCAGTACGCGCCCGCCGAGTACCCGGCGACGCCCCAGGTGCGGGCCTCGTCCGACGCCCGGAAGTTGTCGACGACCATCTTGCGGACGTCGACGCTGAACCAGCTGTCCGCGTTGACCTTGCCGGGGATGTTCGCGCAGCCGGTGTCGCCGTTGCCCAGCAGCATGGCGCGCGGCGAGACCAGGATGAACGGCTGCACCTTGCCGCTCTTCATCAGCGGCTCCAGCACCTCGTGCGCCTTGAGCCCCTGGAACCAGGACTTGCCCGTCCCCGGTATGCCCGGGATCAGCTCGACCACGGGGAACTTCTTGTTCTTGAACGCCGGGTCGTCGTACTGCGGCGGGAGCCAGACCATGACCTCGCCCTTGACCCCGGAGATCTTGCCGTTGAGCTCGGTCTTCTTGACCCGGCCGCCGAGGCCGTCGACCGGCTGGAACTCCTGGAGCACCTTCGGCTCCGCCTTGACCTCCGTGGCCTTCTTCCCGCCGAGCCCGTCCGGGCCCAGGTCGGGGGCGGCGGTGACGTACTTGCCGGTGCCGAGCAGATCGCTCCAGGAGTTGTAGAAGGTCTCCTGCCGGTTCACCGCGATGAACACCAGCGCAACGGCGGTGACCTGGGCGAACAGCACCATCAGGGCGCGGGTCGACACGCGTACGACGGCGGGGCCGCGCACCTTGCTCCACACGGCCAGCGGCAGGACGACGGCGATCGCCGTGAGGGCGATCGCCGTCGCGAAGAGGGGGATCCCGGTCAAGCTCATCACGCCACCCAAGAGGGCCGCGTGACACCGCGCGGTTGCCCCCGCCCCCTGCGGCGTGGGTCACACGCGCGGCGGCGTGGGTCACACGCGCGCAGACCCGCGCGTGCTCAGACCAGGCGGCGCGCCGTCGCCCAGCGGGTCAGCTCGTGCCGGTTGGACAGCTGGAGCTTCCTGAGCACCGCCGAGACGTGCGACTCCACCGTCTTCACCGAGATGAAGAGCTGCTTGGCGATCTCCTTGTACGCGTACCCGCGCGCGATCAGCCGCAGCACCTCGCGCTCGCGCTGCGTGAGGCGGTCCAGGTCCTCGTCGACCGGCGGCGCGTCCGTCGAGGCGAAGGCGTCGAGCACGAAGCCCGCGAGGCGCGGCGAGAACACCGCGTCCCCCTCCTGCACCCGGAAGATCGAGTCCACCAGGTCCGTCCCGGTGATCGTCTTGGTGACGTACCCGCGCGCGCCGCCCCGGATGACCCCGATGACGTCCTCGGCCGCGTCCGACACCGACAGGGCCAGGAACCGCACCGGGTCCTCGGCCGCCGACATCAGCGGGGCGCAGCGCCGCAGCACCTCGACCCCGCCGCCGCCGGGCAGGTGCACGTCCAGCAGGACCACCTCGGGCCGCGTGGCGGTGATGACGGTGACGGCCTGGTCGACGTCGGCCGCCTCGCCGACGACCTCGACGCCGGTCCGGGCGGTCTCGCCGATCTCGGCCTGGACGCCCGTACGGAACATCCGGTGGTCGTCGACGAGCACCACCCGAACGTTCCTGGCCACTCCCCCGCTGCCGGTCTCTTCGGTCATGCTGCGTTCGCCGCCCTCTCCATCTCCAGCTCGACTTCGGTGCCGCCGTCGGGCGCGGACCGCAGCCGTGCGGTCCCGCCGTTGCGCTGCATCCGGCCGATGATCGATTCTCGTACGCCCATGCGGTCGTCCGGTACCGCGTCGATGTCGAAGCCCGGTCCGCGGTCCCGTACGGACACGAACACCGTCAGCCCCTCCACCTCGGCGTACACCTGCACCGGCCCTCCCTCGCCACCGTACTTGGCGGCGTTGACCATCGCCTCGCGCGCGGCCTGGATCTGTGCGGCGAGCTTCTCGTCCAGCGGGCAGTCGCCGACCACGACCACCTCGATGGGGACGCCGTGGTGGTCCTCCACGTCGGCGGCCGTCTTCTTGACGGCCTCCGCGAGGGTGGCCGGCTCCTCTGCCTCGTCCTTGCCGGTGCCCTCCGGCTTGTACAGCCAGTTCCGCAGCTCCCGCTCCTGGGCGCGGGCGAGCCGCCGCACCTCGCCCACGTCCTCCGCGTTGCGCTGGATCAGGGTGAGCGTGTGCAGCACCGAGTCGTGCACGTGGGCGGCGACCTCGGCGCGTTCCTGGGCCCGGATGCGCATCAGGCGCTCCTCGGAGAGGTCCTGGGTCATCCGGATCAGCCAGGGCCCGGCGAGCAGGGCGATGCCGACGAGGACGGCGAGCGCTGCGGTCAGGACGTTGCCGAGCTGCGCCGCGGAGCCGCGTACGACGATGAAGACGGTCAGGCCCACGCCGACCAGTGCGACCCCGGCGAACCCGCGGGCCATCTGCAGGAGGCGGGCATTGCGCCCGCCTGCGGCGCCCCAGTGGGCGCGGCGGGCGTTGTCGGCCTGCCGCCATACGAGGACCACCCCGGCGCCGACCAGCAGCGTCGGCCAGACGTAACGCCCGGACGCGCCCCCGGCCTGGACCTTCGAGATGAAGATCCCGGCGCCGATGCACAGGGCGATGAGCGCGGTGATCTGTCCCTTGTCGGGCTTGCGCAGGCGCCGGCTGCCGTCGGGGAGCGCCTCGAAGAAGGAGCGGTGGCCGGTGCGGCCGCCGACGCCCAGCGGTACGAAGACCCAGAACGCGGCGTAGAGCAGGACGCCCAGCCCGTCGCCCCACATGAACAGGCCGAGGAAGGCGAGCCGGACCCAGATGACGGGCAGCCCGAGGTGCCCGGCGAGACCGCGCGCGACACCGCCGAGCATCCGGCCGTCGGCGCTGCGGTAGAGCCTGCGCTGCGGCGTTTCGTCGGCTTCTGCTGCGTGCGGGGGACGGGGGGCGGCGGAGACGGGCATGTTCCTGATGGTCACACGCGCGCGGCCCGCGTGGCATCAGGGCATCCCCCCAGTTCTGTAGGGGGGATATCAGGGTTGTGCCAGGGTCGGGCCCGGTGCCGCGGGGCGCGGCGGCCGGTCACCATGGATCCATGACCAAGCACGACTCCTCGCCGTCGCCGGCCGCTGCCGGCGCGGCACCGCCGCCGGGCGCCGCCGACCGGCCATCCCTGCGCCGCAGCAAGCGCGACAAGGTCCTCGCGGGCGTGTGCGGCGGCCTCGGCCGGTACTTCGACCTGGACCCGGCGATCTTCCGGATCGTCCTCGGCGTCCTCGCGGTCACCGGCGGCGTCGGCCTGATCTTCTACGGCTTCGCCTGGCTGCTGCTGCCGGTGGAGGGCGAGGACGACAGCGAGGCGAAGAAGCTGCTGACGGGCCGGGTCGAGGGCGCCACCCTGGCCGCGGTGTTCGCGGCCCTGGTCGGCTGCGCGCTGTTCCTGTCGATGCTGGACAACGGCGGACTGGCCGTGTTCTCCGTGCTGGTCATCCTGGCCCTCGGCGGGGCCTCGTACTGGTCGCAGCGCCGCCGCAGCACCGCCGCCCCCGAGGCGGAGCCCCAGGCGGCCCACCGCCCGGGCCCGCCGGAGACCCAGGCTCCGCCCGTGCCCGGCGCCCCCTCCTGGTGGCGGGACCCGCTGGTCAAGGACGGCACCACGGGCCCCGTCGGGGCCACCGGATACCTGTGGGGCCCGGACGACTCCGCCGAGGCGGGCGCCGTCCCGGCCACCGCGGGCGGCAAGGGCGCGGCGGGGCCCGGGCGGGCCGCCGCCCCGAGGGTCCCGCGCGGCGGCATCGGGGGGCGGGTGTTCGTCCTGGCCCTGCTGGCCGGGGGCGCCGCCACCGCCTCGGTCTGGCAGGGCAGCACCCTCTCGCACGCGCTGCAGATCGGGCTCGCCTCGGCCCTTGCGGTCTTCGGTCTCGGCCTCGCGGTCAGCTCGGTCAAGGGCCGCACCGGCTTCGGCACCGTCCTGCTCGCGATGATCACCACGGGGCTGCTCGCCGGGGCCTCCGCGCTGCCCCGCGAGATCGGCACCGACTGGAAGGCCGTGGAATGGCGGCCGGCCGCGGTGGCCGACGTCAGACCCCTGTACACGGCGGGCACCGGGCTGGCCACGCTGGACCTGAGCCGGCTGGACGTGCCGAAGGGCACCACCCTGTCCGTACGCGCCACCGCGGAGGCGGGCCGGCTCAAGGTGATCGTGCCCCGCGAGGTCACCGCGCGGGCCGACGTCTCGGTCAGGCTGGGCGACATCCGCCTGCCCGGGGACACGAGTCAGAACGTACGCATCAAGAGCGGCGGCGAAACCCAGCAGGCGACCCTCGGGCCGCCCGCCGGCACCGAGGCCGGGGGAACGATCGAGCTGCACCTGAACGCGGGTGTGGGACAAGTGGAGGTGGCCCGTGCGGCGTCATGAGTTCCAGCCCGGACGGCTGCTGGCGGGCCTGGTCCTGGTGGCCGCGGGCGTGCTGTACCTGCTCGACGCGACCGGCGAGGCCGACCTCCCCTGGTTCCTGGTCATCCCGATGACCATGGGCGGGCTCTGCCTGGCCGCGCTGGTCGGGACGGTGACCTACGCCGTACGCCGGGACCGGCGCGACCGGATCACCGAGTCCAGCGACAGGTAGGGCGCCCCGGCCAGGATCATCGGGATCCAGGCCATCAGGTAGATCAGGTCGTTGCCGTAGTAGTACGGGGACACCTGCCAGGACACCGTGAGCCACAGGCTGAGCGAGATCAGCGCTCCGCCGGTGGCCGCGATCCGGGTCAGCAGGCCGGCCAGGACGCCGAGGCCCACCAGGAGTTCCCCGGTGGCGAGCACCACGGCGAAACCGACGGGCGAGAGCAGGGCCCAGTCGACCAGGGCGGGGATCGCGGAGGTGTCGCGCACGCCGTGCATCTGCTCGCCGATGGAGCCGGGGCCGGCGGCGGACAGGAACGCGGAGTCGGTCAGCTTGTCCAGGCCCGCGTAGACGAAGGTCACGCCGAGGAAGATCCGCAGCGGCAGCAGGGCGTACCGGGCAGCCTGTTCCCGCAGTCCGGAAGGGCCGGAAGTGCCGGCGGAAGGGACATCAGTTCGGGTCACGCCCCATGTGTACCCCGTTCACTCGGCCACGTCGATGGTGCAGCGGTTGGATTCCACTCCGGCGGCCGTGACCACCTGGACCTCGATGCGCCCGGGTTCCACTTCCGCCGGGACCGGCACCGTCAGGACCGAGTCCGAGGGGTTGGTGAACCCGCCCGAGACCGGCACCAGCGGCACGTGCACGTGCACCGCCCCGACCCGTACGACCAGCCGGGCCAGCATCTGCGGCGTCTGCGCCCCCGGCGGCACGAAGCCCACGCCGCGGATCTCGATGTCGTCGCCCGGCCGGATGGCCGCGTCGAGGTCGCCCGGCTCCCGTCTGCGGACCACCGACAGGATCAGCGGACGGGTCACCTCCGCGTACTTCGCCGCCAGGTACACCGCCGCCGACAGGGCAACCAGCATGGCCAGCGCCCACGGCAGCCGCGGCAGCCGGTCCGGGAACCGGGCCATCGAGACCGCCGCGAAGGCCAGCACGACCGTGGAGACCAGCACGTACTGGGCGTCCGGGAAGCTACCGTGGCCCGCGTCGTCCGTCAGCAGGTCCGCCCCGCGCGGCCGGTCCGCCGGCAGCTTCTGCATCCGCTGGCCCATGATCCGTACGGTGACCACCCGGCGCACCAGCACCGCCACGGCGGAGGTCAGCGCGACCACCGCCAGCAGCGGCAGCGCCCGGCCCAGCGCCAGTCCCGCGTACAGCGCCTGCCGCTCGGGCCCGGGCGAGGAGGCCGCCAGCCGCAGCGCGGGCAGCAGCGCGGCGAACGCCGTCAGCACCACCCACGCGGTCGGCACCGCCTTCGAGGTGGACAGCCGGTTGTCCTCCCCGACCAGCGGGGCGAGCAGCCCGCCGCGCAGCGACTGGGCGCGGGCGGCGACCGTGAGCAGCCCGGCCAGGACCACCGCCGCGAGCAGCCCGGCGGTACGCGCCGTGGACCAGCCGGTGCCGACCGCGGTGCCGACCTGTACCAGCAGCAGCACTCCGGCGGCGATCCACACGGCGAGCACGGCCCGCCGGGAGAACAGGTACAGCCAGGAGTTGCCGGCCTCCCGGCCCCGGTCGGCGACCGTACGGGCCGACAGGGTCAGTTCGTCGGAGACCCACTGCCGGGACGCCCCGGCGGACCGGGCCACCGCCGCCGGCAGGCCCTGGCCCGCGGCGAACTCGTCCCTCTTCTCCGTGAACGCGGCGACCGCGCGCCGGTGCCCCTCCTGAGCGCCGTGCGGGCAGTCGTCGCAGGTGCAGGTGCCGCCGTGGGTGCTTCGGGACATCTCTTGGACAGCCACGTGCGTGCCGCCTCTCTGAACTACGGTGCGATGCCAGCGAATTGTGCACCACTGCGGCAGTGCTCCGGATTGCGCACGATGTCAGAGCAGGTGATTAACCGTTCATGATGTTGACGTCACCCGCCCGGCCCAGTCCCGCGTCACGGGGCGACGGTCTGCCAGAGGGGCTGGTAGCTGACCCAGGCGGCGAGATCCGTGCCGAACCGCTCCCGCGCCGCGACCGCGCTGCGGTGGTCGATCGGCACCGGCTTCCCGGCGGCCCGCGCGATCAGCTGCACCTGCGCCGCGCGCTCCGCCGCGACGAACCACCAGGCCGCCGCGTCCACCGAGGCGCCGACCGTCAGCAGCCCGCGGTTGCGCAGGACCAGCGCCTTGTACGGGCCCAGGGCGCGGGCGATCGGCCCCGAGTCCTCCGGCCCGGCGAACCCGTCCAGGAGTGCGTGGTCCTCGTAGAAGGCGCAGGCCTCCTCGCTGATCGGGGCGAGCAAGTCCCCGAGCGCGGCCAGCGCCCTGCCGTACGGGGCGTGCGTGTGCACCACGGCGACCGCCTCGGGGCGGGCCCGGTGCACGGCCGCGTGCACCGCGAACGCCAGCCCGTTGACCCGCCGCTCCCCCTGCCGCACGTGCCCGTCCCCGTCGACGAGGAGCAGGTCGTCGGCGGTGAGTGCGGACAGGGCCTGCCCGAAGGGGTTCACCCAGTAGCAGTCCTCGAACTCCGGGTCCCGCGCGCTGGCATGACCGGCGACGCCCTCCTCGTACCCGAGCCGCCCGAACAGCCGCAGCGCCCCGGCCAGCCGCTCCTTGCGGTGGGCGCGGGCCGCCTCGACGGTGGCGTGCACGGGCGGCAGGTCGAAACCGAGCCGCTCCACGGGCACGGGTACAGGCTGGTCCGGCTGCATAACGGTCCCCTCCTCGGTCGGTTCGCGGCGCAAGGTACCCGCAGGGCACGCAACTGGCCAGAGGAACGGCGAAGCCGCCGCCCCAGCGGGGGCGGCGGCTTCAGCGGGGGCGCGCGGCCCAGGGGGCGCGCGGCGTGTGGGGGTTGAAGAGACTACTCCCACTCGGTGACTCCTCCCCCTCGCGCACGAGGGGGCTTCTCACTTGGGGTCGAAACCCCTCATGACGGCCAAGCCCTGACCGCTGCCGAAGCAGGACCGAAGCGTACTACGCCGCTTCTCGGCTGCGGCATCATTCCCACTCGATGGTGCCCGGGGGCTTGCTCGTGCAGTCGAGGACGACGCGGTTCACGTCCGGCACCTCGTTGGTGATGCGGGTGGAGATCCGCGCGAGCACCTCGTACGGCATGCGCGTCCAGTCCGCGGTCATCGCGTCCTCGGAGGAGACGGGGCGCAGCACGATCGGGTGGCCGTAGGTGCGGCCGTCGCCCTGGACGCCGACGCTGCGGACGTCCGCGAGCAGGACGACCGGGGACTGCCAGATCTCGCGGTCCAGGCCGGCCGCGGTCAGCTCGTGGCGGGCGATGGCGTCGGCCTCGCGGAGCAGGTCCAGGCGGTCCTTGGTGACCTCGCCGACGATGCGGATGCCAAGGCCGGGGCCCGGGAAGGGCTGGCGCTGGACGATCTCGTCGGGCAGGCCGAGCTCCTGGCCGACCATCCGGACCTCGTCCTTGAACAGCTGGCGCAGCGGCTCGACGAGCTCGAACTCGATGTCGTCGGGGAGGCCGCCCACGTTGTGGTGGGACTTGATGTTCGCGGTGCCGGTGCCGCCGCCGGACTCGACGACGTCGGGGTACAGGGTGCCCTGGACGAGGAAGGCGACCGCGGGGCCGTCCTCCTGGAGGATCTCCAGCTGGGCCTGCTCGAAGACGCGGATGAACTCGCGACCGATGATCTTCCGCTTGGTCTCCGGGTCGGAGACGCCGGCGAGCGCGCTCAGGAAGCGCTCCTGCGCGTCGACGACCTTCAGCTGCACGCCGGTGGCGGCGACGAAGTCCTTCTCGACCTGCTCGGTCTCGCCCTTGCGCATCAGGCCGTGGTCGACGTACACGCAGGTCAGCTGGGAGCCGATGGCCTTCTGGACGAGGGCCGCGGCGACCGCGGAGTCCACGCCGCCGGAGAGGCCGCAGATGGCGCGCTTGTCGCCGACCTGCTCGCGGATGGCCGCGATCTGCTCCTCGACGATGTTGCCGGTGGTCCAGGTGGGCTCGAGGCCGGCGCCGCGGTAGAGGAAGTGCTCGAGGACCTGCTGGCCGTGCGTGGAGTGCATCACCTCGGGGTGGTACTGCACGCCGTACAGCTGCTTCTCGTCGTTCTCGAAGGCCGCGACCGGGACGACGTTCGTCGACGCGGTGACGGTGAAGCCCTCGGGGGCGGCGGAGCAGGCGTCGCCGTGCGACATCCACACCGACTGGTTCACGGGGGTGCCCTCGAACAGCGTCGAGCCGGCCTTGGAGACGGCGAGCGGCGTACGGCCGTACTCGCGGGCGCCGGTGTTGTCGACGGTGCCGCCGAGGGTGGTCGCCATCAGCTGGAAGCCGTAGCACATGCCGAAGACCGGGACCCCGGACTCGAACAGGGCGCGGGCCTCGTCCAGGCGCGGGGCACCCTCCTCGTACACGGAGGACGGGCCGCCGGAGAGGATGATCGCCTTGGGGTTCTTGGCCAGCATCTCGGCCACGGGCATCGTGCTGGGCACGATCTCGCTGTAGACCCGTGCCTCGCGGACGCGGCGGGCGATGAGCTGGGCGTACTGGGCGCCGAAGTCGACGACGAGAACCGTGTCCGGGGCGCTGTCGTGGGCGGCGGAGGGTGCTTCTGGCACGGGGCGGCCTTCCGGCGGAAGAGGGTGGCTGTTTTGTCGATTCTACCGGTGGCGCAGGCCGCCGGTTTGTCGCACCATCCGAGGCCCACGTCACCGTGACGCCCCGCGACCCAGCCGTCACAGCGCCCGCCGCGCCTCCCCGATGACGCGCTGGGCATCGGCCCCGTACACGGCGGATTCCCGCAGGGTGTTCCAGACCCGGAGGTGGGTGGCGACACTGTCGGCGTCGTCCAGCCACAGCTCGGCGTGCCAGGTCTCCACGATGACCTGCCGGTCGTCGTACATCCAGAACCCGGTGGCCGGGGGGATCCTCAGCGCCGCCCCGAAGGGGACGATCCCGAGCTCCACGGTGTCGAGCCCGGTCACCCCGAGCAGACGGTCGAGCTGAGCGGCGAGCACGGCGGGCGGACAGATCCGGTCACGCGGACGGCCGGGCCGTCTCACGATCCGGGCCGGGTTGGCCCGGGAGGGGGCGGGCGGCCATAATCCAGTCCATGCGCAAGCAGCTGAGCTTCCTCTTTACCTATGGCACCGGCCGGTCCGGTCGCCATGGGTCCTCGTGATGCTCGCTTGAGCCGCTGACTTCCCAGAGCGCCCCGGTCCGACAGGACCGGGGCGCTCTGGCGTTTCCGCTCCTGCCGGCACTACCCCCAGGAGTAAGAACATGACCGTGACCACCACCCCCGCGCAGCTGATCGCCGAGTCCCGCCGGCGCATCGACGCCATCGACGACCGGATCATCGGCCTGATCCAGGAGCGGATGGCCGTCTCGACCGTCATCCAGGAGGCCCGGATCTCCTCGGGAGGCCGCCGGGTGAACCTCTCGCGCGAGATGGAGGTGCTCGAGCACTGGCGCGATGCCCTCGGGAAGCCCGGTACCACGCTCGCCATGACCCTGCTGGAACTGTGCCGCGGCCGCGTCTGACGCCTGTTCGTCACTCGTCCGGACCGTGACCGGCCCCTGAAGGGCTTCGTTGGTGTGGATGGCCGCGTCAGCCAGGCGCGGGACCAAGCACCACGCGTGGCTCCGCCGGAGCGATGAGACGTACGGCCCGTCGGGGACGTGCGTCGTGGGACCTCGCTCCTTCGCGTGACCGGACGGCAGGGGACAGCAGCCCGGTCACCCCGGAAAAGGACGGCCGGCCCAGGGGACGCCCCGGGCCGGCCGTTCTGTCTCTTCGACCGCGCCTACGCGTGCCCGCCGGACCGGCGGCGCACCCCCACGTACAGCGCACCGCCGACGGCCACGGCCGCCAGCGCGCCCAGCGCGACCGGGCCGACGGAGCTGCCGGTCGAGGCCAGGTTGCCGCCCGTAGCGCCCGCGGCGGTGGTGGAGGACGACGCCGTCGGCGTGGCCGAGGCGGACGCGGACGCGGACGGCGACGGCGAGACGGAGGCCGAGGTGCTCGGGTTCGGGCTCGTGCCGCCCTTGACCTCGACCACGAACGCGGCCTGCGCGTTGCCCGCGACCGGGTCGAAGGCGAGCGGCTTGGTACCGCCCGCGACCGGCGCTCCGACGGTGACCGAGCCCTTGGCGTTCGCCACGGCCTTCTCGATCTTCATCGCGAACCGGTCGGCGTACGTACCGGGGACGTCCGCGAACAGTCCGCCGTCGCAGAAGTAGCGGGGCGCGCCCAGCTGCTCCGCGCGGTCGCTCCCGTCGACGTTGACCGCGCGACAGTTCCGGGGCACGTCCGTGACCTGCACGCCGGCCGGCATCACGATGTCGGTACGGGCCACGCTCTCACCCGAGCGCAGGTGGCTGATCACGGCCGGGCCCTTGTTGCGGAAACCGAGGTCGGCCACGACCGTGTCGCCCACCTTGCCGGAGGGCGAGGCGGTGACCGCCTCGAAGTCGGCCCGGGCGCCCTTGGCGGTGAACTCGAAGCTGCGCTCGTTGTCACCGGGGTTGAGGTCGGTGTTCTCTGCGCGCCTGGCGCCCCGCGGGGCCGGGTCGGAGTCCGTGACCGGAACCGCGGCCGACGCCTTGACCAGCTTCAGCTTCTTGCCGGTGGGCGGCTTGCCCTCGGGCGCGTCCTTGCCCGGCGCCGGGTCGGGGACGACCCCGTACCGCAGCCGGTCCTGGTAGGCCCGCTCGGTCGTCTTCAGGTGCAGCGGGGAGTCGGGGGCGAGCTGGTAGGACTCGCCGGGCAGGAACTCGCCCTCGACGAGGCAGACCGTGGTGGCGCCCCCGCCGCCGTGGTCCTGCCGCCGGCAGTTGTCGTACGTCTCCGCCGGCTCCAGGCCGGCCGAGGCGTCCAGCTCCAGCGCCACCGACTTGGCGGGCAGCGTGCCCCGGTTCGCGAACGCGAGCGGGAGGTCCTGCTGCTCGCCCGCCGTCACGTCGGCCCGGGGCTTCAGCTCGCCCAGGTACAGGTCGGGGCCGCCGACGGTCAGCTTGGTGGTGACGGGCGTGACGCTCGCCCCCGTCACCTTGCCGGTGACGGCGATCTCACCGCTCGCGCCGTTCTTGCTGTCCTTGGCGGCGGAGACGAGCAGGTCGAAGCTGTTGCCGTTCCCGCCGGTCCCGACCGACAGGCCCTGCTGCCTGCAGACGATCGCGGTGGCGCTCGTGGTGCAGTTCGGCCTGGGCTTGGCCGGGTCGAGCCGGACCGACGCCACCCCGGCGACCTTGGTCAGGTCGACGGTGACGGTGAACTCGCCCGGGAAGCTGTTGCCGGGGCCCACGTAGGCCAGGTCGTAGCGAAGGCTCCGCTCCTTCGAGGCGCCCGAATCCGGGTACGGCTGGAGCACCTGGGCGGAGGGGCCGCCGAGCGGGAAGGCCGGTTCCGCGGCGAGCGCGGGGGCGGCCGCGCCGAGGCTCAGCGTCGCCAACCCCGTAGCTGCCAAAAGGGAGATGCGCTTGTCCATGAAGATCGAGACCGCCGGGAGCGGCTCACAGTTGCACGCTTGGCGGCGTGACGGGCATCACATGCAACCATCCGGACTGATCACCTGTCACTTAGGTACGCGGCGGCGGGTTCTGCGCTCGGAGGGGGAGCGCAGAACCCGCCGCCGCGTACACGTGTCACGGTGCCTCACGCCTTCTTCGGCACCTCCGGCACCGGCAGCAGCAAGGGCAGCCGCAAGGCGCCGAACGCCTCCTTCGGAACCGCCGGACGGACCGGTTCCACCGCCGCCAGCCGGGTGTAGGCCCCGCCCTGCTCCGGTCGCGGGTCCTGCTCGCCCTTGTTCGGCCAGTACGACATCGCCCGCTCCGCCTGCGCCGTGATCGTCAGCGACGGGTTCACCCCGAGGTTCGCGGAGACCGCCGAGCCGTCCACCACCGAGATGCCCGGGTGCCCGTACAGCCGGTGGTACGGGTCCACCACGCCCTCCTCGGCGGAGGCGCCGATCGGGCAGCCGCCGAGGAAGTGCGCGGTCAGAGGGGTGCCCATCAGCTCGCCGATGTTGCTGCCCGGGAAGCCGTTGATCTCCTCGGCCAGCAGGGTGGCCGCCTCGGTGGCCTCCTTGATCTGCACCGGGTTCGGCGCGCCGTGCCCCTGGCGGGCGGTGAGCAGGCCCTTCCCGAGGCCGCCGGGCTTGCGGTACGTCGTCAGCGAATTGTCCAGCGACTGCATGACGAGGCCGATGATCGTCCGCTCCGACCAGCGACGGTTGGACAGCGAGCGCGCCAGCTGCACCGGGTGCTTCGCGGTCCGGGCGAACCAGGCCCGGACCCGGTGCCTGCTGAACGGCACCTGGAGGACGGTCATGAACCCCATGGCGTTGGAGCCCTTGCCGTAGCGGACGGGCTCGATGTGGGTGTCGGCGTCGGGGTGCACGGACGAGGTGATCGCCACGCCCCGGGTGAAGTCGGCGCGCTGCTCCTTGCCGGGGCCCGCGCCGTGCCGTCTGCGGTAGCGGCGGTCGTCGGTCTGCGCGCCGACCAGGCCCTCCGAGTTGGTCCGGGTCAGCTCGCCGAGCCGCTCCGAGATCCGCGGGAGCAGCCCGTTGTCCTTCATGGTGTGCAGCAGGGTCTGGGTGCCGTAGGTGCCCGCCGCGACGACGACGTACCGGGCGCGCAGCTCCTTGGCGGCGCCCCGGCGGCGCGCATCGGTGGGGACGGTGCGGATCCGGTGGCCGCCGTCGGGGTGCTCGGCGAGCGCAGTGACGGTGGTCATCGGGTGGATGACGGCGCCGGCGCGCTCGGCGAGGTGGAGGTAGTTCTCGTTCAGGGTGTTCTTCGCGCCGTGGCGGCAGCCGGTCATGCACTCGCCGCACTCGGTGCAGGCCCTGCGGGCGGGGCCGGCGCCGCCGAAGTACGGGTCGGGGACCTCCTGGCCGGGGCGGGCCTCGCAGCCGCCCTCGGCATCCGCGCCGTCGCCGAAGAAGACGCCGACCGGGGCCATGTGGAAGGAGTCCCCGACGCCCATCTTCTCGGCGGCGGCCTTCAGATGGACGTCGGAGGGGGTCAGCGTGGGGTTGAGGCGTACGCCGAGCATCCGCTTGGCCTGGTCGTAGTACGGGGCGAGTTCCTCGCGCCAGTCGGTGATGGACGCCCACTGCCGGTCCTCGAAGAAGGCGGTGGGCGGCACGTACAGGGTGTTGGCGTAGTTGAGCGAGCCGCCGCCCACCCCGGCGCCCGCGAGCACCATCACGTTGCCGAGCAGGTGGATGCGCTGGATCCCGTACAGCCCGAGGGCCGGGGCCCACAGGTAGTTCCGCAGGTCCCAGCTGTTGCGGGGCAGGCTCTCGCGGGTGAACCGGCGTCCGGCCTCCAGGACGCCGACCCGGTACCCCTTCTCGGTCAGCCGCAGCGCCGAGACCGACCCTCCGAAGCCCGATCCGATGACGATGACGTCGTAGTCGTAATCGTGGTCGTACGACACTGCTTGTGCCTCCCGGTTGGGTCCTGGCGTGTCTAGTGCTGTGGCCGGAAAGGTTTGCCGGGGCGCGGCGTCCGGTGCGGTGCATCGCAAGGCGGAGGGCCGCGGCTCGTACTGGACGTACTTGCGCGG